>NZ_JASTTH010000002.1:0-946508 GCF_032248595.1 Streptomyces winkii
GCCCCCCGGCACCCCCTTCTGCGGGGCTGTGCCCCTGCACCCCCTTCTGCGGGGCTGCGCCCCTGCACCCCCTTCTGCGGGGCTGCGCCCCTGCACCCCCTTCTGCGGGGCTGCGCCCCTGCACCCCCTTCCGGGGCGCCGTCTGGTTCGTTGTTGCCCTGTGCCGGGGCTGCGCGCCCCGGCACCCTGAGGCGGGGGCTTCGCCCCCAGCGAGCAGCGTCGGTGGACGTCCCGTCCAGGCATGCCGCGGGCCCGGCCCCTCCCGCCGTGCCGGGGGTGCCGGGCCCGCTGACGCGGTGCGGCCTGTACGGGCCTGCTGCCGCGCGCCGTCAGTAGCCGACGGCGACTGCCAGCCACTCCGGGTCGTTGTGCGAGACGAACGAGGACTGGCCCGCGAAGTCGTCGTAGGGGAAGCCGTACGCCAAGTTGTTGATGCCGTGGTCGTGCCAGAACTTGGCGAAGTAGTTGGCCGGCTTCTCCTTGTAGTACTTGCCGGGGTCGGACCAGTCCGACTCCGGGAGATGCGC
The DNA here is from genome assembly GCF_032248595.1 of Streptomyces winkii. Taxonomy (NCBI): domain Bacteria; kingdom Bacillati; phylum Actinomycetota; class Actinomycetes; order Kitasatosporales; family Streptomycetaceae; genus Streptomyces; species Streptomyces winkii. The sequence goes on from NZ_JASTTH010000002.1 coordinate 528, forward strand.
CACGTGCCGGTTGACCGCGGAGCACTTGCCGGCCTCCTCGGCAAGCTTTCCGGAGCAGCCCATGATCTCGGCGGTGGACGCGTCGACACCGGCCGACTTGGCGTAGGAGTCGAAGTAGTCCGCGTGCTTGCCGCCCTCCTTGAAGTCGGGGGAGCTGCGGGGCGCGAGGATGCTCTTCTGGTCGGCGTCGGCAAGCCCGTCGAACTCGTCCGGCACCTCGTCCTTGTACTGCGCGAAGGTCTCTTCCCTGCTCTGCTGGAACGTCGCGTAGTCCTCGCCGACCTGCACGTCGTCGCCGTCGTGCGAGTGCAGCCGCATGGCCAGCTTCAGGCCGAAGCCGTCGACGCGCGTGGTGTTGCCGTTGAACACGTCGTCGCCGACGGTGAATTCGATGAAGTCGGTCAACTTGCTGTCGGGCGAGCCGAGATGGAAGGTCATCCGGCCCGCGCTGTTGGCCTTCATGTCCACGGTGGACTGCTCGGCGATGGAGTGCGTCTCGTCGTTGAAGGTCCAGAAGACCTTGTCGTCGGGGTACTTGCCGTTGGTCTTGTTGAGGACCTTCAGCGTCAGCACGTTCTTCGCCGGCGGGATGCTGCCGGTGTCGCCCCAGAAGTCGTCCGGCGGGGGATCTCCCGCCTTGGCCTTTCCGGCGGCGCTCTGCTCGGCCTTGTGTGCCGTGTCGGGGTTCGCCTGCGCGGTCACGGCGAGTCCGCCGGCTGCGACGGCTCCGACAGCCAGTCCTATGGCGAGCCGCTTGCGGGCTGAAATACGAGAAGACACGTGTATTCCAAAGGTGGGGGGTGTGAGACGGCTGAACGCTAGCGCGCCCAACCAGGTCCAGACCACCCGGGAAAGCGGGAAGAACCGCCCAACTCCATTGCCCTCAGCATCCTCTAAGGACTACTTAAGGCCCGCTTGAGGTGCCGAGGCTCTCGTAGAGGTTCCTACGCACAAGACCGTTGCCTACATGGTGAGTTGGTCCGGCTTGGCACCGAGCCGGACGCGGTTCAGCCGGAAGGCGGAGACGAGGAAGAAGAGGCCGCCGAGGAAGGCGTAGCCGGCGAGGTTGACCAGCGTGGGGTGATCGCTGCCGGCCATGGCGAAGAACGAGGCGCCGGCCACGGTGGAGATGGCACCGCTGGCGATCATCGGCCACTGGCCGCCCAGTTCCCTGCGGGCGGCACCCGCGACGAGCTGGACGATTCCGGCGACGACGGCCCAGGTTCCCCACACGCGCAGCACGGCCGGGATGCCGGATGTGGTCGCCGCGACCAAGGCGACGGCGGCCAGTGAGCTGATCGCGATGTTCACGTACAAGGCAGGAGCCGTGGTGGCGTTCGCCTTGGCGGAGCGGACGTCGACGACCGCGGACGCCACGTCGAACAGGGGGTAGATCACCAGGAGCGTCATGCTGAGCGGCCCCAGCGTGCGGGCGGTGGCGAACAGCAGGACGGCCCACACGGCGGCGAACCCGAAGCGCAGGAAGTACAGCTTGCGCAGAGTCACGGGAACGCTGGAGGTAGAGGTGCTCACGAGAGTGTCCATGGGGTTCCTTTTCAGCGGTGGCGTGGTGATGCCCTGATCCATCTCGAATGAGGGAGAACGTTCGGTCTCGCAAGATTGAAAGCGCTCTGTGCGGCCCTTGTCAAGACCGAACGTTCTCCCTCGTGCTTTGGTAGCGTGACGGTATGAGCCGGAGTTCAGAAGGCGGCAGCCCGTCCGCAGCGCGAGCTCGCCTGCTCAATACAGCAACCAAGATCTTCTACGCGGAGGGGATCCACTCCGTCGGCGTCGACCGGATCATCGCGGAGGCGAAGGTGACCCGGGCCACGCTGTACCGGCACTTCAGCGGCAAGGAAGAACTCGTCCTCGCGTACCTCGGTCAGGCCGACCAGGCAATCCGGGGGCAGGTCGCCGACGCCGTGGCGGGCAGCCGGCCGGCGGTCGACAAGGTCCGGGCCGTCGGAAGATCCATCACCGAGGGCATCCAGTCCACCGGTTTCCGCGGCTGTGCCTTTCTCAACGCGGCAGCCGAATACCCCGATCCTGCCAGCCCCGTTCACCAGGCCGTCCTCGCTCACAGGCAGTGGTTCCTGAACACGGTCACGGATCTGCTGGCACAGGCAGGCTACGCACCCGCCGATCCGGCCGCCCGGCACCTCGTCATGCTCAGAGACGGCGCGATGGCAGCCGGCTGCCTCTTCGACTCCAAACTGGTCTCCGAGACCTTCCTGCAAGGCGTGGAGGGAATCCTCCAGTCGCGTCCCGGCTGAGACCGTTTCCTACGTGGGCCCGACGCCCGGCACCGCCAGACTCGCCGTCCTCGCCTACCTCGACCTCTGGCGGCTGCCCGTCACCATCCGCCCCTGAACAGGTCCAGGAGCGCCGGTGCGGGGTCGGCTGTGACGGCGACGTTGGCCGCGGCGACAACGATGACGGCCAGCGACAACAAGGCCGAGACGAGACCGAACGACCTGAACACGCGCCTCGTTCGCCTGTCGGACGCCCCTGTTCTCGCAAATCTCTTCCAGGACACCGCACTTGCTCCGGCAAGGACGATCGCCACGATCGTGGCGGTCACGACCCTCACCACGTGGAATCGGGAGAAGTCGCTGACCATCACCTTGAGGGCAGGCGGAGTTCGGTCGCCGGTGTCCGGGTAGTGGGCCAGGTGCTGCCGTACTTGATCGAGCGTATCGGCGAGCTCCCCGTGGGACGCGTGGACCGGCAGCCATCCCATCAGTGAGGAGAAGGGCACCGTCGCATCCTGGAAGTTGCCCTCTGTCGTCACCAACGCGCACAGCGCGAGCGCCGCGACGACGGCCCCGGCCGAGGCGAGAGCGACCCTGCTTCCGGCTCGGAGGCCGTCGGCCCGCAGAAACGCCTTCCAGAGAAGAACGCCGAGCGCGATGAGCACGATCAGCAAGATCGCAGCGATCACGGCCTTTGCTGCGTGGTAGTAGACCCAGTACTCGATGAGCTTCTTCCAGCCCGGGGAGAGGTTCCGGTCGCCGGAACTCCAGTAGTCGACGAACGCCTCGGAGAGGCTGTCGATGAAGGTGCGCTGATCGTCGTAGCCGGTGCCCGACATGCTCGCCGCCAGAGGGCGGGGCACGAAGTTGAAGGCAGCGACGAGGGCCACGGCGAGAGCGACGAGCAGAGCGAGTGCGCGACCGGAGGTACCCGCGGATCGAGATCGTCCGCGCGTGCTGGTGGCCCGTGACGTTGCTGACATGCCGACGACCATTTCGTACCGGGGCCCGCCGGTCACTGGGGTCTGCCACCCGCTCGGGGTACGGCAGACCCCACCCCGGCCATGATCCGCCGGACAGGCCCCCGGCCGCGAGCCCGTGCGGGGCTGGTGCCGGTCGCCAACAGCTGCCCGCCCCTCCCGCCGCCGCGGTGACGGGGGTCCACCCACACCCGGCCGCGCATCCAGCGCCCCGCGCACCAGACCCGACCCCGCTGCCGCCCCCCCCGGCGCTCCGGCACCCCGAGCGCGGGCCAAGCCCCGGGCCCCCGGGGTCCAGGGCGCCGCCCCGGGCCTGCCCCGGACCGTGCCGGCGCGAGCGTCAACTCGCTGGAGGGAGCCGGGACTTCGGGTCGTGGGCCGCGGGCGGCCCCGGCGGCGGCCCGCAGGCCCCCGGGGCGGTGGGAATCCCGTGCGAAGCCGCGTCGCCCTTGCGGTACCCTGACCGCATGCGTGCCGTACGCCTTCTGCTTAGCCGGCCGCGCTGATCAGTCCCGGCCCCCGCGTCAGACGACCGAGGGGACCGGAATCGGCGCGGCGTCCCCTCCTGTGCGAGGGGATTTTTCATTTGTGCTCGGCAGGGACGACCGATGGAGCTTTGAGACGATGACCGAGACGACGACCGGCGCGGAGAGCACCGCGCCCCATCGCTACACGGCGGCTCTGGCCGCCGACATCGAGGCGCGCTGGCAGGACTTCTGGGAGAAGCAGGGCACGTACGAGGCGCCGAACCCCGGGGACGGCGACCTGGCGGGCGACCCCGAGACGGCCGCGAAGCCCAAGAAGTTCATCATGGACATGTTTCCCTACCCCTCGGGCGCGGGCCTGCACGTGGGGCACCCGCTGGGATACATCGCCACCGACGCCTTCGCCCGCTTCCAGCGGATGACGGGGCACAACGTCCTGCACACGCTGGGCTTCGACGCCTTCGGCCTGCCCGCGGAGCAGTACGCGGTGCAGACCGGCACGCACCCGCGGACCTCGACCGAGGCCAACATCGTCCAGATGAAGGCGCAGCTGCGCCGCCTGGGCCTGGGCCACGACCAGCGCCGCGCCTTCGCGACGATCGACCCCGAGTACTACAAGTGGACCCAGTGGATCTTCCTCCAGATCTTCAACTCCTGGTACGACACGGAGGCCGACAGGGCCCGTCCGATCGACGAACTGGTCGAGGAGTTCGCGTCCGGGAAGCGTGAGACGCCCGGCGGATTCGGGCGCTGGGACGAGCTGAACGATGTGCAGCGGGCCGAGGTCCTGGGCGAGTACCGGCTGGCGTACGCGTCCGACGCCCCCGTCAACTGGTGCCCCGGGCTGGGCACCGTGCTGGCGAACGAGGAGGTCACGGCGGAGGGCCGCTCGGAGCGCGGCAACTACCCCGTGTTCAAGGCGCAGTTGCGCCAGTGGAACATGCGCATCACCGCATACGCGGACCGCCTGCTGACCGACCTGGACGGCCTGGACTGGCCCGAGGCGATCAAGTTGCAGCAGCGCAACTGGATCGGCCGGAGCGAGGGCGCCCGCATCGACTTCCCGCTGGGCGACAGCAAGATCGAGGTCTTCACCACGCGCCAGGACACCCTGTTCGGGGCGACGTACATGGTGCTGGCGCCCGAGCACCCGCTGGTCGACAGCGTCGTCCCGGTGGAGTGGCCCGAAGGCACCCACGAGGTGTGGACGGGCGGTCACGCCGACCCGGCGGCCGCCGTCGCCGCCTACCGCGCGCAGGCCGCCGCCAAGTCGGACGTCGAGCGGCAGGCCGAGGCCAAGGACAAGACCGGCGTCTTCACCGGCGCGTTCGCGACGAATCCGGTCAACGGCGAGCGGATCCCGGTCTTCATCGCCGACTACGTGCTGATGGGCTACGGCACCGGCGCGATCATGGCCGTCCCGGCGCACGACCACCGCGACTTCGCCTTCGCGCGCGCCTTCGAGCTGCCGATGCGCTGCGTCGTGGAGCCCACCGACGGCCGCGGCACGGACACCGGCCGGTGGGACGAGGCGTTCGTCTCGTACGACGCGACGATCGTCAACTCCGCGTCGGACGGCGTCAGTCTGGACGGCCTGGAGGTCGCCCCCGCCAAGGCGCGGATGACCGAATGGCTGGAGCGCGAGGGCATCGGCGCCGGAACGGTCAACTACCGTCTGCGCGACTGGCTGTTCAGCCGTCAGCGCTACTGGGGCGAGCCCTTCCCGATCCTGTACGACGAGGAGGGCGTCGCGCACTCGCTGCCCGAGTCGATGCTGCCGCTGCAACTGCCCGAGGTCGACGACTACTCGCCGCGGATCTTCGAGCCGGACGACGCCGACACCGTCCCCGAGACGCCGCTGTCGCGCAACGAGGAGTGGGTCCACGTCACCCTGGACCTGGGCGACGGCAAGGGCCCGCGGCGCTTCCGCCGCGAGACCAACACCATGCCCAACTGGGCCGGTTCGTGCTGGTACGAGCTGCGGTATCTGGACCCGCACAACAGCGAGCGCCTGGTCGACCCCGAGGTCGAGCGCTACTGGATGGGCCCCCGCGAGGGCATGCCGCACGGCGGCGTGGACCTGTACGTCGGCGGCGCCGAACACGCCGTCCTGCACCTGCTGTACGCGCGGTTCTGGTCGAAGGTGCTGTACGACCTGGGGCACGTCTCCTCGGCCGAGCCGTTCCACAAGCTGTACAACCAGGGCATGATCCAGGCGTACGTCTACCGCGACAGCCGGGGCATCGCCGTACCGGCGGCGGAGGTCGAGGAGTCCGGCAGCGCGTACTTCCACAACGGCGAGCAGGTCAGCCGGCTGCTGGGGAAGATGGGCAAGTCCCTGAAGAACGCCGTCACTCCGGACGAGATCTGCGCGGAGTACGGCGCGGACACGCTGCGCCTGTACGAGATGGCGATGGGCCCGCTGGACGTCTCGCGGCCGTGGGACACGCGTGCGGTCGTCGGCCAGTACCGGCTGCTGCAACGCGTGTGGCGCAACGTGGTCGACGAGACGACCGGCGAGGTCACCGTCACCGGCACGGAGCCGGACGAGGAGACGCTGCGCGCGCTGCACAAGGCGGTCGACGGAGTCACGCAGGACATGGAGGCGCTGCGCTTCAACACCGCAATCGCCAAGATCACCGAGCTGAACAACCACGTCACCAAGGCGCGTGAGGTGCCGCGCTCGGTGGCCGAGACGCTGCTGCTGCTGATCGCTCCGCTGGCACCGCACGTCGCGGAGGAGCTGTGGCGGAAGCTGGGCCACGAAGAGAGCATCGTGTACGAGGAGTTCCCCGTCGCCGACCCCGCGTATCTGGTCGACGAGACCGTGACGTGCGTGGTCCAGGTGAAGGGCAAGGTCAGGGCGCGGCTGGAGGTCTCCCCGTCGATCTCCGAGGCCGACCTGGAGGCGCGGGCCCTGGCCGAGCCGGCGATCGTGGGCGCGCTGGGCGGCGCGGGCATCCGGAAGGTGATCGTGCGGGCGCCGAAGCTGGTGAACGTCGTACCGGGCTGAGGCAGTTCGGCGCTGAGGCCTTTCGGGGCTGAGGCCGTTCGGCTGCGGTGGGGGCCCGCGTGCGGCCCTCGCCGCGGACCGCGCACACGGTCCTCCCTGACCCGTTCCCCTACGGGGCGGGTGAGGGGAGGGTCCGGGCTCCGCGGAACGCCTGGCGCCGCAGGTCCGTTTAGGCTGGAGACAGACGGTCTGTGGCGGCGGACGGAGGAGCTTGCTCGTGGAATTCGTCATCGGCGTGCTGGCGCTGCTCTTCGTACTGTTCGTGGCCTTCGGCGTCATCGTCACGGTGCGTGTGGTGCGGGCCGTGCAGCGCGGTGTCGAACGTACGGGCACGCAGGTGCGCCGCACGGTCGAGGAGACGGCGCTGCGGGCCAAGAGCGCACAGCCCGGCCAGGCCGGTGAGCTGGCCCGCAAGCGGCTGGAACTGCGCTCGTCCATCGAAGGCACGCGCCGCGCCCTGGAGTCCGACGTCACCCGCGACCCCTCCCTTCAGGAGGCGCTCGGGCTGCTCGACCGTCTCCACGACCACGCCCGCCAGCTCGACGTCGAGATGCGGCACCTGATGGAGCGCGAGCCGGACAAGGCGCGCACCGCGGCCCGCATGCCCGAGGTGCGCGAGCGCGTCGCACGGATCAAGGAGTCGGCGGACTCGCTGCGCTTCGCGGCGCAGGACCGCGCCAGCCGGCACGACGCGGAGAGTCTGGGTGCGCTCCGCGAACAGATCGAGATCGAGTCGGGCGCGCTGCGCCACTGGCACAGTGAGCCGCCGGGCGCCGGCGAGCAGGTCGAGGGAGCCGTGCACCGGGACCGCGGCCGGGTGTCCGGCGAGGTGTCCGGCGACGTGCCTCCCGGCATCGAGAAGGGCCGTCCGCAGAACGCTTCGTGAGACGGCGGTAGCCTCCCTTCATGTCCCGCACCACCTCCCGCCAGGTCGCGATCGTCACGGACTCCACGGCCTACCTTCCGTCGTCGGCTCTGGCACAGCACCGGATCGACGTCGTCCCGCTGACAGTGGTGCTCGGAGACAGGGCACTGGAGGAGGGCTCCGGGATCTCGGCGCGCTCGCTCGCCGACGCGTTGCGCGAGCGGCGCCCGGTGACCACCTCCCGGCCGAGCCCGGCCGTCTTCGCCGAGCGGTACCGCGCGGCGGCGGAGGCCGGCGCGGAGGGCGTCGTGTCGCTGCACCTGTCCAGCGAGATCTCCGGGACGTACGACGCGGCGGTGCTCGCAGCGCGCGACGCTCCCGTACCGGTACGGGTCGTGGACAGCGGTCTGGTGGCCATGGCCCTGGGCTTCTGTGCCCTGGAGGCGGCCCGCACAGCCGCCGGGGGCGCCTCACTGGAAGAGGTGGTGGCGGCCGCGGAGAAGCGCGCCGAAGGGATCTCCGCCTACTTCTACGTCGACACCCTCGACTATCTGCGGCGCGGCGGCCGGATCGGTGCCGCGCAGAAGCTCTTCGGCTCGGCGCTGGCGGTGAAGCCGCTGCTGGAGCTGGTGGACGGGCGGATCGCGATGCTGGAGAAGGTGCGTACGGCGTCCAAGGCGATCGCACGGCTCGAAGAGATCGTGGTGGAGCGGGCGGGCGACGCGAACGTCGACATCGCGGTGCACCATCTCGCGGCGCAGGAGCGCGCCGACCAGCTCGCCGGGCATCTGCGCGAACGGGTGCCGCGGCTGGGGGAGTTGCATGTGAGCGAGGTGGGCGCGGTGATCGGGGCGCACACCGGGCCGGGGCTGCTGGGCACGGTCGTGTCGCTGAAGTGAGTGACGGCGGTATCCACAACTGCCTGGTTGTCCACGGGAATTAAGCAAGATCAGATGGGGTGGCCGATCGTTCGTACCGTCGGTCGGCATGAGCACCCGATCTCGTCTCGTCTCCCGTCAACGTGCCGGAGGACAGCACCGCGGGGGCGCTGCCCGCGGGGATGCCGGGCACCGTCTGCGCCGCGCTGACCGGCGGCGCCCAGGTGACCTGCGGCGCCCCGGTGGGGGCTCCGGCGGTGGGTCCCGTTCCCCCTCGTCTGCCTCGTCTCGGTCTTCCTCCCCGTCTTCTCCGTCCTCTCCGTCCGATTCCCGGGAGCGCTTCCGTTCCCGTTCACGGTCGCGGTCTCCATCTCGCTCCAGGCTCCGCTCCGACGCTCACGCGGAGGGGCCGCCGTGTCCGCTGGGGGAGCGCGCGGCGGTGCTGCTCGGTGAGGACGGCGGCGACGGGTCGCGGACGACATCTGTGGTACGGGGGCCGGGCGGCGGCACGGGCCTCGATCCTCCGGTGTCCGGTGGTGGCGGCTCCGGTGCGGGCGTGCTGCCGCGTGCCGCGGCCATGGCCAGCGCGCGGGAGGCCGTGCGTCGCGGCCGTGCGCGGCGTGCGGCGATGCGGACTCAGGGCGCTCCGGCTCCGACTGCCGTGGCCGCGCGGGGTGCCGGGCCTCCCGACGGGGCCGCTCAGGGGCACACACGCGCGGCGGATGCGGACGGGCCATCGCCGGGGCGAGGGGAGCGGACGCGGCTGGCTCTGCGTGAACGGCTCCCCCTGTGGGTGCAGTTGCGCTGCGGGATCGAGCCGAGAACCTTGCTCGCGCTCGCCGTGGTGCTCGTCGTCGCTCTCGGATTCGCCGTCCATCACTTCTGGGCCGGACGTCCCGAGGCGGTACGGGCACCGGCGGCCCAGCCCGCTCCCGGAGCCGCCAGGGCCGAGGACGCGGGCGCCGGGCGTGCGGCAGCTGATGGGAGGGGCTCCGTTCAACTGCCGGGCAGGCGGCTGGTGGTGGACGTCGGCGGCAAGGTGCACAGGCCCGGCATCTACAGGCTGCCGAGCGGGGCACGGGTCGCCGACGCGCTGAAGGCGGCCGGTGGTGTCCGTCCGGGCACGGACCTCAGTGGGCTCAACCGGGCACGTCGCATCGTCGACGGCGAGCAGATCGTCGCGGGCGGCGCACCGTCCGCCGGAAGCGCCGCCGCGCCGGGAGCGGGCGGCGGCGGTCCGGGCGCGGATCCGGGCGGCGCGGCTTCGGGAGGGCTGGTGAGCCTGAGTTCGGCGCCCGCGGAACAGCTGGAGACGCTCCCGGGTGTCGGCCCGGTCCTCGCGCGGCACATCGTGGAGTACCGGGAGGAGCACGGCGGCTTCACCTCCGTCGGCCAGCTGCAGGAGGTCGACGGCATCGGTGACCGCCGCTTCGCCGATATCGAACCGAAGGTGACGCCGTGAGCGGCGGCCGGTCCGCGGTCGGCGCGCCCGCCGAGGGCGCGTCCGTGCGGGGTGCTGCCTCCGGGGCGGGTGACGCCGCGGTCCGGATGCGAGCGATTCGGTCCGGCGGCAGGTGGGTGGCGGATGCGCGGCGAGACGAGGCCGCGGACCTGCGGCTGGTTCCGCCCGCGCTCGCCGCATGGGCAGCCGCGGCGCTGGCGCTGGGCGTCTCGGGGCGGGCGGCCTCGATGGGGGTCGCGGCATGCGTGCTGGGCGCTGTGCTGCTGCTCGCACGTGCGGGTGGCGGCCGACTGCGAGGGGATGCGGCGGCTGCGGCAACCGGCGCACATCCGTTCCGTGCTCATCCGCTCCGGGCGCATCGGGACCGTGCACGTCGGGACCGTGCACATCGGCACGCCGGCGGTCTCGGCTTCGGGTTACGCGGGGACGAGCGGGGGCGAGCCTTGGCAGGCAACTCCGCGCGGGATGCGGGGCGTTCGGGCCGGCGCCGTTCGATGCTGCTCCCTGCTGCCGCGGCGCTGCTGTGTGCGGCCGCGGCGGGCGGTGCCGCGGCCCTGCACGCGGCCGATCTGCGCCGCGGACCGCTGCCGCGACTCGCCGGTCAACACACCACTGCCATCGTGGACTTGACCGTCACGAGCGATCCGCACCGCATCCGGCCACGGGTGCGTGGCGCACAGCGGACGCCTGGGGCGCTGCTGTTCCGTGCCGAGGCCACCCACGTCACGACGCGGGGTTCCGCGTCGCCAGGCGCCGGATCGTCCGGCCCGGTCGACGCCGCCGTACGCACGCCGGTGCTGGTGATCGTTCAGTCGCGGGACGGGCCGCCGCCCGCCCGATGGCACCGGCTGCTGCCCTCGACCGGCCTGAGAGCCCCGGCACGGCTCGCGACTCCCCTCGATACGGGCCGCGTGCAGGACGTCGCAGCGGTCGTCCGGCTGCGGGCGGACGGTCCGCCACCCGTGGTCCGGGGCCCGACGGCCTTGCAGCGCACCGCGGGGGACCTGCGCGCGGGGCTGCGAGAGGCGGCCGAGGGTCTCGACGGAGACGCGCGCGGTCTGCTGCCGGGGCTGGTCGTGGGGGACACCTCGCGGCTGCGGCCCGATCTCGAACAGGCCTTCCGCGCCACGGACATGACGCATCTGCTGGCGGTCAGTGGTGCGAACCTCACGATCATCCTGGCGGTGCTCATCGGGCCGCCGGGCACCGCCCATCTCGCCGAACGGCGCGGTCTCGCCCGGCGTCTGGGCATCCCGTTGCGCGGCACGGCCTGCCTCGGGGCGCTGATGACGCTCGCGTTCGTCGTCGTGTGCCGTCCCGAGCCGAGCGTCATACGGGCGGCGGCCTGCGGGTTGATCACGCTGCTGGCCCTTCTCACCGGGCGGCGGCGCTCGCTGCTGCCCGCGCTCGCCGCCGCCGTGCTGCTGCTCGTGCTCCACGACCCGTGGCTGGCCGTCGACTTCGGCTTTCTGCTGTCGGTGCTGGCGACGGGTGCGCTGCTCACCCTGGCGCCGCGCTGGAGCGCGGCCTTGCGCCGCAGAGGTGTCAACGGCCGTCTGGCGGAGGCGCTGGCCGTGGCCGCCGCCGCGCAGTTCGCGTGTGCGCCGGTGGTGGCCGTGCTGGCGTCGCACGTCAGCCTCGTCGCCGTTCCGTGCAATCTGCTGGCGGAGTTCGCGGTCGCTCCCGCCACGGTGCTGGGCTTCGCGGCTCTGGCCACCGCGCCGTTCGCGATGCCGGTCGCCAAGTCCGCGGCATGGCTGGCCGGTTGGCCGGCCGAGGGCATCGCGGCCCTCGCGCGCACCGGAGCCGGGCTGCCCGGAGCGGAGATCGGCTGGCCCGGCGGGTGGAGCGGCGCGCTGCTGCTCGCGGCGCTGTCCGCTGTCGCGCTGCTGCTGGGGAGAAGCACACGGGTGCCCGCCCTGCTGGCGCATCCCTGGCTGTGCGCGGCGTGCGTGCTGCTTCTGCTGCTCGCGGTGGTCCGGCCGGTGCCGCTCGTCCGTCCGCTCACCGGCTGGCCGCCGCCCGGGTGGCGACTCGTGGCCTGCGACGTCGGGCAGGGCGATGCGCTGGCGCTCGCCACGGGCAGGGCGCACACGGCCGTCGTCGTCGACACGGGTCCGGACCCGGCGGCGGTCGACCGGTGCCTGCGTGAGCTCGGCGTCTCCTCCGTGCCGCTGCTCGTACTGACGCACTTCCACGCCGACCATGTCGACGGTCTGCCGGGCGTGCTGAAGGGCCGGAGCGTCGGTGCGATCCAGACCACGGGGCTCGAACAGCCGCCGGGGCAGGCGGAGTTCGTCCGGCGGACGGCTCGCCGGGCAGGGGTCCCCGTCATCGGCTCGACGGCGGGCGAGCGGCGGCACGTGGGAGAGCTGTCCTGGCAGGCGCTGTGGCCGGAGCCGCCCGGGGCGGCTCCGAGCGGGCGGCAGCCGGACGGTGCCAACGACGCGAGCATCACGCTTCTCTTCCGCAGCGGCGGCATGACCCTGCTGCTGCCCGGAGACCTCGAACCGGCCGCCCAGAGCGCCCTGTCGACCGCCTATCCGGCGCTGTCCTCCGTCGACGTGCTCAAGGTCGCGCACCATGGTTCGGCGTTCCAGGACGCGGGGCTGCTGGCCCGGCTCCGTCCGCGCATCGCCCTGATCAGCTGTGGGGCGGGCAATCCCTACGGGCATCCGTCGCCGCGTACGGTCAGTGCGCTCCGGGCGGCGGGCGCCCTGGTCCGCCGCACCGACCGCAACGGCTCGCTGGCGGTGACGGGTTCGAGGACACACGACGGAAGGGCGGGCCCCGGAACGGCGGGAGGGGCTCCGTCCGTCGTCAGCGAACGGGAGGAACGGGAGGAACGGGAGGAACCCGAGGCGCCGGGGCCGGCGACCGGGCCCGAGCGGGGCGAGCCTCCGTGAGGGCGTCCAGCGGTCCATACGTCCGGCGGCCCCGTGGGCGGCCGGCCGCCCACGGGCAGGCTGCTCGGAGAGCGGGCTGGCCCGTCCCTCAGTCCCACTCGAGCCAGCCGTCGTGCTCCCCGGCCAGCGTGTCCAGCTGACGCCGCTCGTAGCGCGCGTCCGGGTCCTCGACGACGACCAGCCACTGGGCGTCCTCGGCGTCGTCCTCACCGGCGAGCGTTTCCCGTACCAGCTGCGGCTCCTCGTGCGGGCCAGCGAAGCGCCGCGTCAGCTCCTCGGCGACCTCTTCGGCGGCGTCGCGGTCGGGCAGCACCAGGATGTGTCGTACGTCCGTCACACCGGCATTCTGCGCACCGGCAGGAGAGACGGGGCAGGCAGGGGTGTCGGTGGCGCGTGGGATGCTGGTCGGCGATGGCTGGTACACGGAAGAAGACGACGGACGACCCGCTGGCTCCCGTCACCCTCGCGGTGGGGCAGGAGGAGCTGCTGCTGGAGCGGGCGGTGCGGGAGGTCGTCGCCGCCGCGCGCGAGTCCGACGCGGACACCGACGTGCGCGAGCTCGCCGCCGCGGATCTCCAGCCGGGGACGCTGGCGGAGCTGACCAGCCCCTCGCTCTTCGCCGAGCGCAAGGTCGTCGCCGTGCACAACTCCCATGATCTTTCGGCAGAGTCGGTCAAGGACGTGAAGGCCTATCTCGGGGCTCCCGCCGAAGAGATCACGCTCGTCCTGCTGCACGCGGGCGGCGCCAAGGGCAAGGGCCTGCTGGACGCCGCGCGCAAGGCAGGCGCGCGCGAGGTGGCCTGCGCGAAGCTGACCAAGCCCGCCGACCGGCTCGCGTTCGTACGGGGCGAGTTCCGCGGGCTCGGCCGGTCGGCCACGCCCGAGGCGGCACAGGCCCTCGTCGACGCGGTCGGCAGCGATCTGCGCGAGCTGTCCTCCGCCTGCAACCAGCTCGTCGCGGATATCGAGGGCACGATCGACGAGGCCGTGGTGGCGCGCTACTACACGGGCCGGGCCGAGGCCTCGGGCTTCACCGTCGCCGACCGCGCGGTGGAGGGCCGCGCGGCCGAGGCGTTGGAGACGCTGCGCTGGGCCATGGCGACGGGCGTCGCTCCCGTGCTGATCACCAGCGCGCTGGCGCAGGGCGTACGGGGCATCGGCAAGCTCGCCTCCGCGCCCCGCGGCATGCGTCCCGGAGACCTCGCCCGCGAACTCGGCATGCCGCCATGGAAGATCGACAGGATCCGGCAGCAGATGCGTGGCTGGTCGGCGGACGGCGTCTCGACGGCACTGCGTGCGGTGGCGGCGGCCGACGACGCGGTGAAGGGCGCCGGCGACGACCCGGAGTACGCGCTGGAGCAGGCGGTGATCGCGGTCGCCAGGGCGGCCCGCTCCCGCTGAGGCGCTTCGTATCTCCGCGGGGTGCCTTCGGGCCTGCGGCGCGGGGTACGAGCGGCGAGCCGCCGCGGGTCCGCGCCGGGCCGCGTCCAACCCCGCAGCCCGGGGGCCGCGAGCGTCGCGAGCCTCGCGGGCCTCGGCGCGGCGACGCGGGCCCACTGGCCCGCGGGCACCGGGCACCAGCCAGGAACCGCGAACCCCGCAGGCCCGGCCTGAGCCTTCTGCCTCGCGAGCCCGCAGCGCACATCATGAACCGCGAGCCTCGCAACCCCTGCGCGACGCGCGGGCCTACGTGGCCGCGGCGGAGCTGCTCGCCGCGTACTCGACCGGCCCCGCCGGATCCGCAGGGCCTCGCCGGCCGGAGCGCGATTCCCCGCTCAACTCCCTTAGAGCCCCTCTCATTTGGCCGGCGGTTGCCGACGGTCTGCCTCCGTGGGGCTCGTGGAGCGCATGGTGCCGGATGGGTTATGGGAACCGTTCCAGCGCGTGGTGCCTTCTCAAGCCGCGCGGCGACAAGGGGTACGGCTACGGCTCCCGCGGCGTTGGTTACGCGGCCGCGGCATCGCCCACCGCATCACCCCACCGCATCGCCCGGAAAGGTATCGAGACCTCCCAGCGACCGGGCCGTCACCGCTGCACCTCAGCAGGTGGTGATCACCGAGGATCCGGCCAACCCGTAGCGTCTCCGACCACCGCCGTCCTGACCCGGGAATGCGGGGGCTGGCCCCACCCGGCGATTCCGGTTAGCCGTATTCAGTCGGGTGGACAGCCCCGTCGTGGCGACGCCGATGTGATCCGTACGGTTCCGGGGTGCCAACCGGGAAACCGCCTGGTCGGCGTGACCGTATGGGGAGCATTGATGCGAGCGCGAAAGCGGGTTTTGGCCGGGGCGACGGGTCCCCTGCGTCGACACCACCGTCGACCGCTACCTCCTCGACGGCGACCTGCCCGCCAAGGACGTCACCTGCACCAAGGACAAGCCCTCCCCCCCCACAAGAAGGCCGACGGAAACTGACCGCCGTTCACGGGGACGGTTCGGGGTTCGGACTGGCTCTGTCTGCGCGAGCGTGCCGCACACTTGGTCGGTGTCGGCGGAAGAAGGAGGCCGACAGCCGTGCACATCGCCCGCTGGTCACCGCTCAACAAGCGGGCTCTGATGGAGCTCGGCTATGTGCTGTTGGCGCTTCCGATCGCCGTGCTGGGCTTCGCGTACGCCTGCGTCACAACCCTTGCAGGCGTCCCCCTGAGCCTCATCACCATCGGACTGCCGTGGCTCGTCACCGTATTGAGAGGGGCCCGGGGGCTGGGAAGCCTTCACCGGGGACTGGTCCGCCTGCTCGGCGTCGCGGTAACGACCCCCGAGCGCGTACGGCGGGCGCCAGGAGTCCTCGGGTGGATCCGGTCGGGGCTGAGTGACGCCGTCGGCTGGCGGACGCTGGCGTACCTGTTCCTGAAAGGCCCTCTCGGCGTGGCCGAGGCCGCGGTTGTGCTGCTGACGTGGGGAAGCGGCATCGCCCATCTGTGCTATCCGCTGTGGTGGCGGGCCGTATGGCCGTCGACCACCGACGTCGGCTTGTCCATTCCGACGCTGAACGGAGAGCTCTACTTCGACACTTGGCCTCGCGCGTTCCTCGCCTCCGCGATGGGGGCGGTGCTCCTGCTGGCAGCGCCGTGGGTGCTCCGTGGCGTGCTCCTCGTGGACACGGCCCTGCTGCGGTATCTCCTCGGCCCGACCGCCTCCGCGCGGCGCATCCAGCATCTGGAGGAGACCCGGGCGCACGCCGTGGAGGATTCGGCCCAACGGCTCCGCAGGATCGAGCAGGACCTGCACGACGGCGCCCAGGTCCGTCTCGTCACGCTGGCCATGCACCTGGGCGCGGCCAAGGACAGACTCGCCGTACTGCCCACGGCCGATCCGGCGCTGAGTGGGTTCATCAGCGGGGCCCATCAGAACGCCAAGGACGCGCTCGTCGAGCTTCGCAGCCTCGTGCGCGGCATCCACCCCCCGATCCTGGACAAAGGCCTCGACGCGGCGCTGGCCACGCTCGCCGCGTCCGGCTCCGTGCCCGTACGCCTGCGGGTGGCGCTCCCGGAGCGGTGCTCGCCCGCGATCGAGACCATTGCCTACTTCTGTACGGCCGAGCTGCTGGCCAACGTGGCGAAACACAGCCAGGCACGGCAGGCCGACGTGACGGTGACCGAGGATCGCGGGCTGCTCCGGATCGTGGTCCGCGACGACGGCGCCGGGGGCGCCCGCATCGGGGCGGGCGGCGGCCTGGCCGGCCTGGCAGAACGCCTGGGCACCGTCGACGGGCGGCTGGTGATCGACAGCCCTCACGGAGGACCTACGGTTGTGACCGCCGAACTCCCTCTACACGTGTGAGCCGCGAATCATGCGTATCGTCATCGCCGAAGACGCCGTCATCCTGCGTGACGGTCTCGCCCAGCTGCTCGACGCGTACGGCCACGACGTTGTCGCGACGGTGGGTGACGGTGACGCGTTGCGCGCGGCCGTGGACGAGCATCGGCCCGACATCGCCGTGGCCGACATCCGCATGCCGCCCACCTTCACCGACGAGGGCCTCAAGGCCGCCATCGCACTGCGCCGGGACCATCCGGGGCTCGGGGTCCTGGTCTTCTCGCAGTACATCGAGACGAGGTACGCCTCGCGGATGCTCGCCGAAGGCGCGGGCGGAGTCGGCTATCTGCTCAAGGACCGGATCGCCGACTTCGGCGAGTTCATCGACGCTCTCACCCGGATCGCCTCCGGCGAGACCGTTCTCGATCCGGAGGTCGTCACCCAACTCCTGGCCGCCGAACGCCGAGGGCTGGACACGCTGGACAGTCTCACGGAGCGCGAGCGCAAGGTCCTGGAACTCATGGCCGAGGGCCGCACCAACTCGGTGATCGCCAAGTCCCTTTTCCTCGGCGAGAGTTCGATCGAAAAGCACGTCTCCAGCATCTTCACCAAGCTCGGCCTCCCGCCCTCCGCGGACGACCACCGCCGCGTCCTCGCCGTCCTGCGCTACCTCGGCGTCTGAACGCGCAGGGCCGTGGTGTCCGCCGACTGCCTTCCGGTTATCCGGAAGCCGGAAGGGTGGCCTCCCCCGTGGTGGCGGGTGGGCTCCGACCACGACGCTGGTGCACATGGACGGAATTGAGCCGGCAGTCACGTCGGCAGTCACCCTGACGGGAGTGCACAAGAGGTTCGGACGGGGCAAGAACGCCACGCATGCCCTTCGAGGTGTGAACGCGGCGATCGCGAAAGGGTCCTTCACCGCGGTGATGGGGCCCTCCGGATCGGGCAAGAGCTCGCTCCTGCAGTGCGCCGCCGGGCTCGACCGGCCGTCCTCGGGCTCGGTGAGACTGGGTGACCTCGAGCTGAGCCGCATGATGGAGAGGCGGCTCACCACGATACGGCGGGAACGCATCGGCTTCGTGTTCCAGGCGTACAACATCCTGACCGCTCTGACCGTCGAGCAGAACGTCCTGATGCCGCTGCGGCTCGCCGGGGCTGAGCTCGACCGGGAACGGGCTGTGGAAGTGCTGACTCTCGTCGGTATGGAGCGGCACATCAAAGCCCGGGCCGGTCAGCTGTCCGGAGGCGAGCAGCAGCGGGTGGCGATCGCCCGGTCGCTGGTCAACAACCCGGAGGTGGTCTTCGCCGACGAACCGACCGGAGCGCTGGATCCCGCTGCCGCAGCCGACGTGCTGGCGTTGCTGCGCTCTCTGGTCGACGAGCGTTCCGTGACCGTCGTCATGGTCACGCACGAGCCCGGTGCCGCAGCATGGGCGGACCGGGTCGTCATCCTCGCGAGCGGCGAGATCGCCCACGACACCTCCGACACCGACCCACAGCGGATCCGCGAGCGGATATTCGAGGCGAGCAGACGCACGGTGCCCGTGCCGGTTCCGCCGTCGAAGACGCACCAGGGGAGCTGGGCATGACCGCGGGTATCGCTCGCGCCTCGTTGAGGTCACGGCCCGCTGCCTTCGCGGGAACCTTCGTCGCGTTGCTGTTCGCCTCCACTGTGGTGAGCGCCTCCACCATGCTGCTGAGCAGTGCGACCAACGATGACCTCGTGGCAATAGCCGTTGTCATGCTGATCATCTCGATCTACCTGGCGATCTTCGTGGTGGCCTCCACCATGAGCACAGCAGTGGTCCAGCAGCAGCGTGAGTTCGCGATGCTGCGGGCGGTGGGGGCGCGGCCCTGGCAGATCCGCCGGGCGGTCGCCCTCCAGGCGGTGACCGCCGCTCTACCCGCCGCCGTGCTCGGCTTCGGTCTCGGCGGAGCCCTCGGATGGTGGGGCTTTCGCGGAATGATCGACAACGGTGTGGTCCCGCCCAGCTCGACCTTCAGCTTCACCTGGGCCGCCCTACCGGCCGCGCTCGGGGTCGCGGTGCTGACCTCGGCGGTGGCGGGGATCATCGCCTCGGTCCGGATGGCGGCGCTGCGCCCGGCCAGGGCGGTGGCAGAGTCCGCCAGTCCGCGCCGCGAACTCGGGCTGGTGCGTACCGCATTCGGGGTGCTCGCCGTGGCTGGTGGAATTGCGGCCTTGAGGGCGACCGCAGAGCAGACGCCCGATCAGGCCACACAAAGCGCCATGCTCGTGCTGATTCTCTTCTGCGCGGGTATCGGTCTGCTCGGTCCACGCATCATCGGGCCCGCCGCGGTGCTTGCCTCGGTGCTGCTGCGGCCGTTCGGACCGGCCGCCCAGGCCGCGATGCTCAATGTCCGCTCCCAGACCCGCAGATATTCCGCCGCCGTGATCCCGGTGGTGCTGGGTGTCGCATTCGCCACGATGAAGATCGCAGTACATACGACCACCGAACACGTCAGGGGTGTCGCCCAGGATCCGTCCTGGGCGTGGCTGGACTACGCCGGAACGGGTCTCTACGCGGGCTTCGCCGCGATCGCGGCCGCCAACCTTCTGGCGGTGATCAGCCACGAGCGCCGCCGCGAACTCGCGCTGCTCCGGGTCGTCTCCGCCACCCCCGGCGACATCCGGCGGATGGCCGCCTGGGAGGCCGTCCTGCTCGGGCTGACCTCACTGATCCTCGGCGGTGTCGTCGCCGCGCTGACGACCATCCCGATCCTGAGCAACACCCTGCATACCAGCGTGCCGTACCTGCCCATCACCGCGGTCGCCGGCATCGTCGGCGCGACACTGGCGCTCACGCTGGTGTCGATCGGGCTGCCCGTAAACATGGCCCTTCGCAGGCGCCCCACCGAAACGATCAAGATGGCCTGAGCTACTCAGCGGTGCCTGGGCCCCGCCCGACAGCCGTGTCAGACCTCCGTCAACGCGATCCCAGCAGGACGTGGCCCGTGCCCCCGGCGCGACTCCCCAGCCCGCAACGGGCCCGAACCCGGCTGCCCCAGAGGCCGGGACCCTCATTCCGAGTCCGATCCGAGCGCCTCGATCGTCGGGACGGCGGCGGCCCTGCGGGCCGGAAGGACCGCCGCGAGCAGGCCCGTCGCGGTGCTCGCCGCGAAGAAGACGGTCAGCCTTCCCCAGGGCAGCAGCGGTTCGCTGCCCTGGGCCGCGACCGCGGCGGCCCCGATCACGCAGCCCGACGCCAGTCCGAGTGCCGAACCCAGCAGCGCGATCACCGCCGACTCCAGCCGGACGACGGATCTGACGCCCTTGCGGTCCAGGCCGACGGCGCGCAACAGGCCGGTCTCCCGCACGCGTTCGGACACCGCCATGCCCATGGTGTTGACGACGCCCAGCACGCCGATCAGTACGGTCACGCTCAGCAGCGCGTACATGATGTCGAGGAACGGCCTTACGGGACGCACGGCTTCGGCCTCCGCCGCCTTGCGGTCCTGCACGAGCAGCGCCGGATTGTTCAGCGTCCGGCGGATCTCCTCGCGCAGCGCGGCCGTACGGCCCGGTGCGGCCTGGACGACGACCGAGGCGATGACCGAGTCGATGGGCGGGCTGTTCTCGTGCGTGGCCTGCCGTGCCGGGCGAAGGGCTGTCAGCGTGTCGTCGGAGATCAGGACGGGGGAGAGGGCCTCCGGTCCCTCGTAGACGGCGACGACGGGAAGCGTGATCCGCTGCCGGCCGCCGTCGAGCCGGGCGCGCACGCGTGATCCCACATGCCAGTCGTGTTCGGCGGCCTCGCGGGCGGTGACGGCGATTCCGCGGTCGAGGCGCTTCAACGAACCGTCCCGTACGTGCAGTCGGTCCAGCCGGGCGGCCGCGCGGGGGTCGACGGCGGTGGCGTCCAGCACGTCTCCGTCGGCGAGGCCCAGCGCGACCGGTACGAGGGAGGTGACTGCCTCCGCGTCCGGCAGCTCCGCGATGCGCCGTGAAGTGTCGTGGCCGACGTCCGCGAAGTCGACGGCGGTGACGCGCAGTTCGGAGGGCATCCCGTCCCGCGCCTCCTGCTCGATCTTTCCCCGCAACGAGAACGCACCGACCGTGACCGCCGTGACGAGCGACAGCCCGATCATGAGCGCGGTGGCGGTGGCGGCCGTACGCCGTGGATTGCGGCGGGCGTTCTCCACGGCGAGCCGGCCGCGCACGCCGGCGAGCCGCGCCAGCGGCCGGCGGAGCAGCCGCGTGAAGCCCGAAGAGATCAGCGGGGTGAGGACGATCAGCCCCGTCAGCAGGACCGGAACCGCGACGTACAGCAGATCCTCGTCACCGGTGGCCGCGACGCTCAGCAGCAGCGCGCCGAGCCCCGTGGCCGCGAAGCCCGCGATGTTGCGGAGGCGCAGGGAAGCGGCCGTGGGCGGCGTACCCGTCCCCAGTGCGGCCACCGGCGGTACGGCGGCGGCCCGGCGTGCCGGTATCCAGGCCGAGACCGTGGTGACTCCGGCGCCGACACCGAAGGCCGCCAGCAGCGGTACGGCACCGAACACGTGCAGCGGAGCTGCCGGGGCGTCCGCCGAGGCGAACAGGGCGTTCAGCGCCGCCGCGACGCCGATGCCGAGCACATGGCCGGCTGCCGAGGCCACCGTCCCCACCAGGGCCGCCTCGGTCATCATGAGGCGCAGCACCTGACGCCGGGTCGCGCCGACCGCACGCAGGAGTGCGTGCTCGCGTGCGCGGGCCGCGCTGAGCATGGCGAAGGTGTTCGCCACGAGGAAGACGGAGGCGCCCAGCGCGACGGCGGCGAAACTCAGCAGGATGTACGCGAGTTTGGGGTCCTCAGGGACGGTCTCCGCGTCCAGCCGGGCCCTGGTGACGGCCTCCGCCCCTCGCGGCAGCACCCCTTCCGCCTGCCGGGCGAGCCGGGACGGTGATGTGCCGGGCGCGGCGGTCAGCGTGATCTGCGAATAGGCGCCGGGCGCCGCGAAGTCGCGTGCGGCCGTGGCCGTACGGAAGGCCGTGAGGGTGCCACCGAGGGCGAGCCTGCTGTCGTGGGCGTTGAACGTACCGACGAGGCGCGCGTCGCGCGCGGTTCCCCGCACGACGACGCGTACTCGGTCACCGGCCCGGTATCCGGCGTCTGCCGCCGCCTTCTCGTCGACGGCCACCTCGGTGGACGTACGCGGACCGCGGCCGGTGCGGAGCCGGTAGCGGGGGTCCCTTCCGTCCTCGCCGGCAACCCAGTTGACGCCCGCGGCCCGGTACAGATCACCGACGAGCCTGCCGTCGCGGCCCACGAGGAACGCGCGGCCCTCGGCCGTTCCCCGGGCGGCGGAGGCTCCGGGCAGCGCGCGGAGGCGGCGGACGAGGCGGTCGTCCAGCCGTACGGGACCGGCACCGGCGCCGCCGGACCCTGCCTGCTGCCGCGCACGCACCGCCACCGATACGTCGGGCTGGGACTCGCGCTGCGCCAGGGTCTGCCCCGCGCGGACGGACTCCGTGTACATCAGCGAGCCAGTCACGAAGGCGACGCCGAGGAGTACGGCGACGGCGGACAGCGCGAATCGCAGCCGGTGGGCGCGGAGGTTGCGTATGGCGGTGCGAAGCATCGAAGAGCCTTCTGTGGGGGTGCGGACAGCAGCAGACGGAGCGCGAGCAGCAGCCGGTACGCGGTACGGGCACGGCCCGCGGGCGGCCAGGGCCAAGACCCGGGCCCCGAACCGGAGTTGGAACCCGGGCTCGGACCCGAGCCCGAATCCGAGCCCGGACCCGAGCCGGAACGCGAGCAGTGACCGGCGGGGGCCGCGAGCACCGGAGCAGCACCGGGGAAACCCGGAACCGCAGCGCTCCGGGCCGATCCTGCGGGCCCGCGCCCGCGCCCTGCATCAACCGGAAAGCCGATCCGGACGCCCCCACATCGCCCCCGGATCAACCGAATTGCCGAGGTGCCGCGGGACGCGGCGCCGTAGCGTGCCGGGCATGCCCAGTGCCCGCCGCTCCCGCCCGTCCCTCTTGCCCCTCTCCTTCTTGCGCCCGTCCCTGACCCCTCTGTCCCTGACTCGTCTGTCGCTCTCCCGCTTGCCGCTCGCCCGCCCGTCCGTCGGGCAGGCGCTCCTCGTGCTCACGGCCGCTGTGCTGCTCGCGCTCGTGGTCGCCGAGAGCTGGGACACGCGATTCGTACCGACGGCCGTGGGCACCGTCGTCAGCGGTGCGCTCTGCCTGGCCGCACTCGTGGTGCCCGTGGAGCTGCTGCCGCGCGCAGCCGCGCTCGCCATGACCGCGTCCGCCGTGCTCTCCGTCGTCTCCGCCAACCTCGACCACCGACCCGAACACACCCCGGGCATGGTCGAGTTGTGCGCTCTGCTGGCTCTTGCCGCCCGCACCGTCCGGCACTTGAGGCTGCTGAAGGCCACGGCCTTTGTGGCCGGGGCCTCCGTGGCCGTGGCGCTGGTACCGCTGCGGCTGTCCGACGCCGACCACGAGCATCTGAACCTGCTGGAGACCGCCCTGTCGGTCTGTGTGGTGGCCGCCGTACTGGCGGGGCTGTGCCTGCGGCTGCGCGACCGGCTGCGGGCACGCGAGCGGGAGGGCATCCGCCAGGCCCAGCGGCTCGAATACGCCCGCGACCTGCACGACTTCGTGGCGCACCACGTGACCGCGATCGTCGCGCAGACCCGGGCCGCCCGGTTCACCGCCGCGCAGGGGCGCGAGCAGGACCCCGCGGAGCTCGACCGGATGCTGGAGGGCATCGAGAACGCCGCCTCGCAGTCGCTGAGTTCGATGCGCGGCATGGTCTCGGTCCTGCGCAGCAGCGCCCCGCCGCGGGCGCCCGCCGGACAGGAGCTGGCGCACGTACTCAAGGGCGCGGTCGAGGACTTCTCCGTGTGCGGGCCGCCGCCGGTCACCGTCGACGTGGACCCGCGGCTCTCGGGCAGGCGGCTGCCGCCCGGGCTCGTCGACGTGGCCCACGGCGTCGTACGGGAGGCGCTCACCAACGCCCGCCGTTACGCGCCGGGCGCCACCTCCGTCGTCGTCACCGCCTCACCGCGGCCCGGGCCCCCGGAGACGCTGCATCTCTCCGTCACCGACGACGGAACCGGCCCCGGCATATCCGCCACCACCGCACCCGGCATCGCCGCAACCAGGACCTCCGCACCCGGCCACGACACCTCGGGCCACGACACCTCCGGAGACGACTCCGGTGACGACAGCCACCGTGCCGAAGTCCCGTGTCTCGGCGGCGGGTTCGGCCTCACGGGACTCGCGGAGCGGGTCCAGGGAGCGGGCGGCCGCTTCACCGCGGGCCCGCGCGAGGGCGGGGGCTGGCGCGTCGAGGCCCGCTTCCCGCTGCCCCCCGCGACCTGAACCCGGCCGCCGTGCGCGGCGCTTCTGACACCATGGGCGGAATGACGATCCGGCTGCTCATCGCCGACGACCAGGAGATGGTCCGCTCGGCGTTCCGCATGATCCTGGGCTCGCAGCCGGACATGGAGGTCGTGGCCGAGGCGGCCGACGGCGTCGTGGCCGTCGAACAGGCGCAGCGGCTGCGCCCGGACGTCTGTCTGCTGGACATCCGGATGCCCGGCCTGGACGGGCTGGAGGCCACGCGCCGGCTGGCCGGTCCCGGCGTCGCCGACCCGTTGAACGTCCTCATCGCCACGACCTTCGACCTCGACGAGTACGTCTACCGCGCTCTGCGGAACGGGGCCTGCGGCTTCCTCCTCAAGGACGGGTCGCCGGCGCTGCTGACCGAGGCCGTGCGGGCCGCGGCGTCGGGGGACGCCATGATCGCGCCGTCCGTCACGGTCCGGCTCCTCGCCCGTATGACGGCCGGTACGACGGCCGGTACGACGGGCGACGGCCCGTCCGGCACGAACGCCCCGCCCGGCACGGACAGTCCGGGCACCGGGACGAAGCGGCGGAACAAGGCGACGGAGTCCCCGGGGCCGGGCGGGCGGCGTGCGCCCGCGGAGCTGCTCACGCCGCGCGAGCTGGAGGTCGTCCGGCTCGTCGCCCGCGGCCGTACGAACGAGGAGCTCGCGGACGAGCTCTACGTCACCCTCGCGACCGTGAAGACCCATCTGGCCAACGCGCAGCGCAAGCTCTCCGCCCGCAACCGGGTCGAGATCGCGGCCTGGGCCTGGGAGAACAACCTCTGCTCCGGCTGACGTGCCTCCACCCGCCTGCCCCGGACCCGACCGGACACAGCGAAGGCACCCGGGACACAGCGAAGACCCCCTGGACACAGCGAAGGCCCCGCAGTCGCTGGGGAAAGCGCTGCGGGGCCTTCGTCGGTTCAGTGAGCGATCGCGGAGCGATCTCCCGCGCCGCACCCGCGTGGCGAACGCAGGCCGCGTGCGGCGCGTGGTTCACACCGTGAGGATCATGAGGACTCGTCGAGGACCGACTCGTCGAGGACGAGGACCCCGGAACGACCCCGGAACCCGTGGACGTCGTACGTCACGAGCACGAACCGAGCGTCACGCTGTGAAGCGGCCGGTACGGCGCGGAATGAGAGGGCCCGCGGAACCCGCACCGGCGAGAGGGGCCGGTCAGCCCTTGAGGCCGGCGACGCGCTTGGCGAGCGCGGACTTCTTGTTCGCCGCGTTGTTCTTGTGCAGCACGCCCTTGCTGACGGCCTTGTCGAGCTTGCGGCCGGCGGCGCGCTGGGCCTCGACGGCCTTCGCCTCGTCGCCGGTGGCGACGGCCTCGTGAGTGCGGCGGATCGCCGTCTTGATCTCCGACTTGACCGCCTTGTTGCGCTGGCGTGCCTTCTCGTTGGTCTTGATCCGCTTGATCTGGGACTTGATGTTCGCCACGAAGAATTGCCTTTACGGGTTCGGTGTGATGATGCCTTTCGTGCCACCGTGAGCTTCCGGTGCGAGCGCCGGCTCCGGGCCGGACGGATGTCGTCGGCGAACGTGATCGGTGAAACCGATCAGCCGGTCCTGTCGCTGAGCGCACGAGGCACAGTCGGTCAGGCTACCAGCAGCCCACGTGGCCTCCCAATCCGGTCCGTACCGCGCGCTCATGGGACCATGGAGGCTGCGACTTCGTACGAGAGCTCCCCCACGGGCCTTGACCGAGGCCCTCCCCGCCGAACCGACAGACCCGACAGGACACTGAGTGCCCGCGACCCCTTCGAACGTGCCGGAGCCGAGCCGCACCGACCCGGCGCTGATCCGTAACTTCTGCATCATCGCGCACATCGACCACGGCAAGTCGACGCTCGCCGACCGGATGCTTCAGCTGACCGGCATCGTCGAGGACCGGCTGATGCGTGCCCAGTACCTCGACCGCATGGACATCGAGCGTGAGCGCGGCATCACGATCAAGTCCCAGGCCGTACGCATGCCCTGGGGCCCCTCCGGCGCCGAGGAGGGTCCGTACATCCTGAACATGATCGACACCCCGGGGCACGTCGACTTCACCTACGAGGTCTCCCGCTCGCTGGCCGCCTGCGAGGGGTGCATCCTGCTGGTCGACGCCGCGCAGGGGATCGAGGCGCAGACTCTCGCCAACCTCTATCTGGCGATGGAGCACGACCTCACGATCATCCCGGTGCTGAACAAGATCGACCTTCCGGCGGCCCAGCCCGAGAAGTTCGCGGCGGAGCTCGCCCACCTCATCGGCTGCGAGGTGGAGGACGTGCTGAAGGTCTCCGCCAAGACCGGCGAGGGCGTCGCGGAGCTGCTGGACGAGGTGGTGCGGCAGGTGCCGCGGCCCGTCGGCGTCGCGGACGCCCCCGCCCGCGCGATGATCTTCGACTCGGTCTACGACGCGTACCGCGGAGTCGTCACGTACATCAAGGTCGTGGACGGGCAGCTCGGCAGGCGCGAGCGCATCAGGATGATGTCGACTGGCGCCACCCACGAGCTGCTGGAGATCGGCACCAACTCACCGGAGATGACGGCCGCCGACGGCCTCGGCGTCGGCGAGGTCGGCTATCTGATCACCGGTGTGAAGGACGTGCGCCAGTCCAAGGTCGGCGACACCGTCACGAGCCTCGCCAAGGGCGCCGAGCAGGCGCTGCCCGGTTACAAGGACCCGAAGCCGATGGTCTTCTCCGGCCTGTATCCGCTGGACGGCTCCGACTACCCCGAGCTGCGCGACGCCCTCGACAAGCTCCAGCTCAACGACGCGGCGCTGTCGTACGAGCCGGAGAACTCCGTCGCCCTCGGCTTCGGCTTCCGCGTGGGCTTCCTCGGACTGCTGCACCTGGAGGTGATCCGGGCGCGCCTGGAGCGGGAGTTCGGCCTCGACCTCATCGCCACGGCACCGAACGTCGTCTACCGCGTGGAGATGGAGGACGGCGGCGAGCACGTCGTCACCAACCCCAGCGAGTTCCCCAGCGGCAAGATCGACAAGGTGCACGAGCCAGTCGTACGGGCGACGCTCATCGCGCCCAGCGAATTCGTCGGCGCGATCATGGAGTTGTGCCAGTCGCGCCGCGGCAGCCTGCTGGGCATGGACTATCTCTCCGAGGACCGCGTCGAGCTGCGCTACACGCTGCCCCTCGCCGAGATCGTCTTCGACTTCTTCGACGCGCTGAAGTCCCGTACGCGCGGCTACGCTTCGCTCGACTACGAGCCGACCGGCGAGCAGACCGCCGACCTGGTCAAGGTCGACATCCTGCTCCAGGGCGACCAGGTCGACGCGTTCTCGGCGATCGTCCACAAGGACAAGGCGTACTCGTACGGGTCGCGCATGGCGAACAAGCTCCGCGAGCTCATTCCGCGGCAGCAGTTCGAGGTCCCGATCCAGGCCGCGATCGGAGCGCGCGTCATCGCCCGCGAGACGGTCCGGGCCATCCGCAAGGACGTGCTCGCCAAGTGCTACGGCGGCGACATCTCGCGGAAGCGGAAGCTGCTGGAGAAGCAGAAGGAAGGCAAGAAGCGCATGAAGGTCGTGGGCCGCGTCGAGGTGCCGCAGGAGGCATTCATCGCCGCGCTCTCGACCGACGGCGGAGGCACCGGGGCGGAAGGCGCCAAAGCCAAGAAATGAAAAATAACGAAAGGGCTACTTGAGCGGCCCGGAAAAGGTTCAGAAACAGGGTGAGACGGGCCGTTCTCGGCCCGTCTCTCTGTGTTTCCTGGGGAGCCTGTGACGATCGCGAGGTGATCGGGGTATTCCGAGCGACGTCCCCCTTACGTTGGGCGCCGACGGCCTCTAGGCTGGCCGCTGCTTCTAGTTACTCGTGAGTCAACAAGTACTCACCCCCACGCAAATCACACCGAGTAAAGGTGCCAGCGGAGGATGTCGTGACCGACACACAACCCCTGATCGAGAACCGGCCGCCCTCCGTGGCGACACTCTTCCTGGAAAGGGTCGAGGCCACCCCGGACGCCGAGGCCTACCGCTATCCGGTGCCCTCCGCCGCGGGCGAGGGGCCGGACGACTGGCGCAGCTACACCTGGGGACAGGCGGCGCATCGCGTCTTCGGCATCGCCGCGGGGCTGATGTCCCTCGGTGTGGCCCCCGAGGAGCGCGTGGCCATCGCGTCCAACACCCGGGTCGACTGGATCCTCGCCGACCTCGGAATCCTGTGCGCGGGCGCCGCGACCACCACGGTCTACCCGAGCACCAACGTCGAGGAGACCGCGTACATCCTCGCCGACTCCGACAGCCGCGTGCTGATCGCGGAGGACGTCGAGCAGCTGGAGAAGGTGCGGCAGCACCGCGCCGACCTGCCCGGCCTCAAGCACGTCGTCCTGATCGACTCCGGTGACGAGTCCGAGGGCGGCGTCCCCGCCGGCACCGGCCCCGAGCACGGCGACCCCGAGGGCTGGGTGATCAGCCTCGCCGAGCTGACCCGGCGCGGCACCGACCACCTGCTGAACGACTCCGAGTGCGTCAAGAACACGGTGGCGGCGCTCCGTTCGGACCAGCTCGCGACGCTCATCTACACCTCGGGCACCACGGGCAAGCCCAAGGGCGTCCGGCTGCCGCACGACTGCTGGGCCTACATGGCGAAGGCCATCGCCCAGTCCGGCCTGGTGACCGACGAGGACGTGCAGTACCTGTGGCTGCCGCTGGCCCACGTCTTCGGCAAGGTGCTCACGGCCGGGCAGATCGAGGTCGGCCATGTGACGGCCGTCGACGGGCGCATAGACAAGATCATCGAGAATCTTCCGGTCGTGCAGCCGACGTACATGGCCGCCGTGCCCAGGATCTTCGAGAAGGTCTACAACGGCGTCGCGTCGAAGGCGAAGGCCGGAGGTGCCGCCAAGTACAAGATCTTCCAGTGGGCGGCGGGCGTCGCCCGCGAGTACGCCAAGGTCACGCAGGAGAACTTCCGCCGTACGGGCAACGCCACCGCGCCCGCCGGTCTGAAGGCCAAGCACGCCGTCGCCGACCGGCTCGTCTACGCCAAGCTCCGCGAGGCCTTCGGCGGGCGCCTGCGCGCGTGCGTCTCCGGATCGGCGGCCCTCGCGCCCGACATCGGCTACTTCTTCTCGGGCGCCGGCATCCACATCCTGGAGGGGTACGGGCTGACCGAGTCCTCCGCGGCGAGCTTCGTCAACCCCGGCGAGGCCTACCGCACCGGCACCGTCGGCAAGCCGCTCGCCGGCACCGAGGTCCGCATCGCGGAGGACGGCGAGATCCTGCTGCGCGGGCCCGGAATCATGGAGGGCTACCACGGGCTGCCGGAGAAGACGGCCGAAGTCCTGGAGGCCGACGGCTGGTTCCACACCGGCGACATCGGCGAGCTGTCGGACGACGGCTATCTGCGGATCACGGACCGCAAGAAGGACCTGATCAAGACCTCCGGCGGCAAGTACATCGCGCCAGCCGAGGTGGAGGGCCAGTTCAAGGCCCTGTGCCCGTACGTCTCCAACATCCTGGTGCACGGCGCCGACCGCAACTTCTGCACCGCTCTGATCGCGCTGGACGAGGTCAGCCTCACCGCGTGGGCGGAGGAGCAGGAGCAGCTGAAGGGCAAGCCGTACTCGGAGGTCATCACCAGCGACGAGGTGCGGCAGATGGTCGACGGCTACGTCGAGGAGCTCAACGGCACGCTCCAGCGCTGGCAGACCATCAAGAAGTTCCGTGTGCTGCCCCGCGACCTGGACATCGAGCACGGTGAGCTGACGCCCAGCCTCAAGCTCAAGCGGCCCGTGGTGGAGCGGGAGTTCGGGCACCTCATCGAGGAGATGTACGCCGGGACGCGCGAGGCCTGAGGCGGCGGCGCGCGCCAGGGGAGTGTGCAGCAGGAACCCCTGAGAAACCTGAAGTGACGGCGTGAGCCGGGCGGCACGTACGGCGGCCGCCCGGCTCACGCCGTCGCTCTACGGGCGGGCTGACGGTGTGCGGTTCGGGCGGCGCGGCGGGCAGCCCGCCGGTGCGCGGCCTCTCAGGGGAGCTCGGTGCGGAGCTCGTGCAGGGCCTCGGCCAACTCGGCGATGCGCCGCGCGAGTTCGGGCACATCGGGCGCGGCGGGCGGGCCGGATGCCGGGGCGTGCACACCTGCGGTGGACGCGGCCCCCGCGGGGTTCAGCTGCCGCTCCAGGCGCTCCAGCCTCCGCTCGAACTCGCCCAGCCTGTCCCGCTCACCGGCCAGCACTCGCTGCAACTGCCGGTTCTTCCGGTCCAGTTCGAGGAAGACGGAGACCTTGGAGCGCAGCATCCACGGGTCGAACGGCTTGGTGAGATAGTCCGCGGCGCCCGTCGCGTAGCCGCGGAAGGTGTAGCCGGCCTCGGAGGCGGACTCGGCTCCGGTCAGGAAGATGATCGGCACGTCGCGGGTCTGGTCCAGGCGCTTGATGTGGCCCGCCGTCTCGAAGCCGTCCATGCCGGGCATCAGCACGTCCAGCAGGATGACGGCGAACTCCTGCCGCAGCAGCGCCTTCATGGCCTCCTCTCCGGAGGTGGCCCGTACGAGCGGCACCTCCAGCGCGCCGAGCACCGCTTCGAGCGCGACGAGGTTGTCCTCGCGGTCGTCGACGAGGAGGATGCCCGCCTCCTCGGCCGGGCCGGTGTACGAGGTGTGCGGTATGCGGGTGTGGACTTCGGATGTCATTGCGGCCTCGGTGAGGAGTGCGGGTCGAGCAGGGAGAGCACCGTGCCGAGCAGCGCTTCGACGGCAACCGGCTTGGGCACGTAGGCGGAGGCTCCCGCGGAGAGCGACTGCTCGCCGTCGCCCGGCATGGCCTGGGCGGTGAGGGCGACGACGGGCAGCTCCTCGAAGCGGGGGTCGGCGCGGAGGGCGCGGATCGCCTCGTAGCCGTCCAGCTTCGGCATCATGATGTCCATCAGGACCAAGTCGACGGCCGGTCCGTCGCGCAGAGCGGCCAGCGCCTCGGCTCCGTTCTCCGCGTAGCGCACGGACATGCCGACCCGGCCCAGGAGATGGGTCAGTGCGTAGACGTTGCGGATGTCGTCGTCCACGATCAGCGCCCGCTTGTCGCGCAGTACGAGCGCGGCGCGGCCCGTCTGCCAGGCGGCGAGGCCGGACGGCGGGGCCGGTGCGGGCGTTGTGGCGGAAGTTTGTGCCGAACTCGCCCCCGGAACCTGGGCGTTCCCGTTGGCGTCGGCGCCACCCGCGCGGTCCCCGCCGTGGCCGTTGCCCCGGGACGGCGGCAGCTGTGCCGGCAGTACGGCGGCCGGCGCCTCGTGGGCCTGCGGAGCGCCCGCGGCGGGGGCGGGCACCGGCGCCGCGGGCACCGCAGCGGGCACGTACAGGGTGAAGGTGCTGCCGGAGCCCGGCGTGCTCTCCACCGTGATGCTCCCGCCCAGCAGCCCGGCCAGCTCCCGGCTGATGGCCAGGCCGAGCCCCGTACCGCCGTAGGTGCGGTGCGAGGAGCCGTCCCCCTGCTGGAACGCCTCGAAGATGCGCGGCAGTTGGCCCGGCTCGATGCCGATGCCGCTGTCGGTGACGCGGAAGGCGATCAGTGCCTCGCCGTTCTCGCCGCGCTCACGGGCGCGCTCCGCGTGCAGTTCGATGCCGCCCTCTGCGGTGAACTTCACCGCGTTGGACAGGAGGTTGCGCAGCACCTGCTGCAACCGCCGCTCGTCGACGTGGAGTTCGTCGGGCGCGTCGTGCGCGGACGTGACGGAGAACCCGAGCCCGCGGTCGTGCGCGATCGGGCGGAAGGTGTCCTCCACGTACGCGAGCAGCTTGCGCAGCGTCAGGTGGCGCGGCCTGGCCTCCATCCGGCCGGACTCGATCTTGGCCAGGTCGAGCACGTCGTTGATCAGGGAGAGCAGGTCGGTGCCCGAGCGGTGGATGGTCTGCGCGAAGCGCACCTCCTCGTCGGACAGGCGCCCCGACTCGTTGTCCGCGAGCAGCCGGGAGAGGACGAGCAGCGAGTTGAGCGGGGTGCGCAGCTCGTGCGACATGTTCGCGAGGAACTGCGTCTTGTACTGGGAGGAGGCGGCCAGCAGGGCGGCCTTCTCGGAGAGTTCGGTGTTGGCCCTGATCGTGTGCAGGGCGACGCCCATGGTGTGCACGAACTGGTCGAAGAAGGCCAGGTGGATGTCGCTGAAGGTGCTGAAGGAGGCGAGTTCGAGGACGCCGAGGAGCGTGTCCTCGTACAGCACCGGCAGGATCACGACGCACGCCGGCCGTGCCTCGCCCAGCCCGGAGCCGATGGGCAGATAGTCGGGCGGCACGTCCGTCAGCAGCAGCCGCCGCTTCTCCGCCACGACCTGCGCGACCAGGCTGTGCCCGCGCGCACCGTGCCCGCGCGCACCGTGCGGCCGGGCGCCCGGCTCGTACGCGGCGGTGCCGTAGCCCGCGACATAGCTCAGCTCCCCGTCGCCCGTGGCGGCCTCGTCCTCGGGGCCCTCGGCGAGGAAGAACGCGCCGAACTGCGCGCCCACCAGCGGCGGAAGCTCCCGCATGATCGGCTCGGCGATCTCGCGTATGTCGCGGCGGCCCTGCATCAGCGCGGCGAGGCGGGTGAGGTTGGACTCCAGCCACTCCTTGGCCCGCGTGGTCTCCCGCAGATCGGAGACCATCCTGTTGACCGCCTCGGCGGCGTCCCGCCAACTGCCGGACAGGCCCCCGGCGGTGGTGTGCGTGGTGACCGGCCCGCTGTGCTTGCCGTCCGGGCCGCGCCCGCCGCCGTCCCCCTCCTCGTCGAGCGCGGCGCGCGTCACCTCACCGGTGAAGAGGGCGAGTTGATCGGTCATGCGGTTCACCGTGCGCCCCAGACGGCGCAGTTCGCCCCGCAGCGCCCTGCCGTTCTCGTGCAGATCGACACGGCGTGACAGATCGCCGTCGGCGACGGCGGCGAGCACCCGGGTGGCCTCGGCCCGTGACCCGAGGAGCGTCTCCAGAAGGGTGTTGACGGCGTGTACGGAGTCCGTCCACATGCCCTGGCCGGGACTGGCGGTCAGCCGTTCGTCCACACGGCCACGGCGCACGACGTCCGCGCGTACCCGCATCAGCTCCGTCGCCAGGTGCTCCGTGCGCGCCGCGAGTTGGTTGACGGTGTCGGCGAGGTCGGTGTGCACGCCGGGAGCCACGTCCCGGGCCACCTCGACCCGGGCGGTGAAGTCGCCGTCGCGCAGGGCGCGCAGAGCGCAGAGCACGGGATGCAGACCTTGCGGATCATGCGGACCCGCACCCGCGTTCAGGGCGTTGTCCGGAAGTCCGGACACTTGACCACTCATGGCAATGCCGCCTCATCGGTTTGGTCACCCGGCGCATCTGGATCGGCTCAGTCTGTCACCCTTGCGATAATCCCGTGAGGAGTAACCGGAGAAGTGGTGGGGGCAGGCACTGTGGGGATGTCGTCGACGCGCTGGGGGGAAGCGGACGAGGTGGAGGAGCGCACGCGCCATGACGCGGGCGCACCCGTCCGCACTGCCGGATCCGCCGTTGTACGGGAGGCGCTGGCGGGCAACGCGCGAGCGCCTTCCGCCGCGCGGGAGTTCGTGCGTACGGCGCTGCGCGGCTGGGAGGTCCCCGTCCGGACGGTCGAGGATGTCACCCTGCTGGCCAGCGAGTTGGTGACGAACGCGGTCGTGCACGCCGGGACCTCGGTGCGCCTGGAGTGCCGTCACGAGGGCCGCACCCTGGCCGTCGAGGTCGCCGACCGGCACCCCACCCGCGCCGTGGAGACCCGCGCTGCCGGCGAGGACCCGGACGGCACCCGCGACGGCCATCAGGGTCACGGGCTGCGCCTGGTGGCGGCCCTCGCCGAGGAGTGGGGCGTCACCTACCGGCGGGACGGCAAGACGGTCTGGTTCCGGCTGCCGAGCGAGGCCGGTGAGGGCACGGCCGGTGAGAGGCTGACCGATGAGGGCCTGGCTGATGAGGGCCTGGCCGCCGGGGAGGACGCCGAGGCGTACCGTACGGCCGCGTCGGTGCCCGCTCCGGGCGCCGCCGCGGACGAGCGCGCCGGGCAGCGCGGCCCGGTCAGCCTGACGGGGAGCCTCGCCCCGACGCCGCAGCGCCCCGCGGGAGCCGTACGCCGCCATGACCCCGACTGGATCGACCACGGCATCCTCTCCTTCCTCGCCGAGGCCTCCGACCTCCTCGCCGGCCAGACCGACGAGGACCGAGTCGCCTCCCTGGCCTGCCAGTTGCTCGTCCCGCGCTTCGCCGACTGGTGCGCCGTCTGGCTCGCCGACCCCGACGCGGGCGCCCCGCTCCGCCTCTCGCGCGTATGGCACACGCAGGAGGAGCGCATGGACGAGCTGCGCGGCGAACTCAAGGCGTCGCCGCCGCACCTCACGGGCCGCACGCCGCCCGGCCGGGCCGTCCCGTGGGACTGGCCGGGCCAGGCGTCCGCCTACGGGCCGGGCGGCGCGGCGGTCGGCTGCCGCCTCGTCGTCGGCGGACGGACCGTGGGCGCGCTCGTCATCGGGCGCGCCGGACTCATCCGCATCCCTGGCGAAGTCGTCGGCATCGTCGAGGACTTCGCGCGCCGCGTCGCCCAGGCGGTGCTCTCCGCCCGCCGCTACACGCGTCAAGCCACCATCAGCCGGGTGCTCCAGCGGGGGCTGCTGCCGTCGGGAGACGTCGCCGTGCCGGGCGTCGAGACGGCCGTCGTCTACGAGCCCGCCGGCGAGGGCTCCTGGGCGGGCGGCGACTTCTACGACTTCTTCGAAGGGACGGACGGGCGCTGGCGGTTCGCCCTCGGTGACGTGTGCGGCAACGGCCCCGAGGCCGCCGTCGTCACCGGCCTCGCCCGCCCCGTGCTGCGGCTGCTCGCCCGCGAGGGCCACGGCGTGCCCGAGGTGATGGACCGGCTCAACCGCGAAGTCGGCGAGCAGACCCGCTTCCTGTCCATGATCTACGGCGAACTGACCCCGCGCCCCGCCTCCGAGGGCGGCGGCACCCGCTGCACCCTCGTCTGCGCGGGCCATCCGCTGCCGCTGGTGCGCGAGGCCTCGGGGAAGGTGCGTCCGGCGGCGGAGCCCCAACTCCTGCTCGGCGTCGAGGAGAACGTCTCGTACGAGAGCCAGAGCGTCGTCCTGGAACCCGGCGAGACGCTGCTGTGCGTCACGGACGGCGTCACCGAACGGCGCTGCGGCCGGCGGCAGTTCGATGACGACGACGGGCTCGCGGCGGTGCTCGCGGGGTGCGGCGGTCTCGACGCGGCGGCGACGGCGGAGAGGGTCCGTCGTGCGGTCCACGCCTTCGGCGACGGTGCTGCGGCGGACGACCTGGCGCTGCTGGTGCTCCGGGCACACGGGGGCGCCTGACCGGCGCGAGCGCGCCGGATTTGACCGAAGGGCAGCCGTGGCCGCGGGCGCGCCGGCGGCTGTGGATGCGGCGGCCGTCGCCTGCGCGCGCTGCGCCTGCGGGCGCTGCGCGAGGTCGCCCACGCGGGCAAGACACGCGTACCGTGCGCGGTCGCCGACGCTGCCGGACTCGCCGCCGTGGTTGCCGCTGCCGCGGCTGTCTCCTGTTCCCCTCCCGACGCCTCCGGACTCCGGCCTGTGCGGCGGTTCTTCGGGGCGCATGTGCGGGGCCGTGGGAGCGGCGTGCGCCCGGCGGTCGGGCCGACATGGTCTGCTCGCCGCCCTCGGCGGCCCGGCCGCCTCGACCCTGGACGCGGTGGACACCCGCTCCCGTGTGCCGTCAGCGGCCGATTCCGCAGCCGGTTGCGGACGCCCCGCCGGTTGCCGTGCTTCTCCCGTCCGGATGTTTCGCCGATGTAGCCATATCTCCCCGGGCGTTAACGACAGAAGTTACTCACGGGTCTCGATTGACGCGATGTATGCCCCGCTCTACTGTTCCGGTCAAACGAACAGCGTTCATGTCATCGGAACAAGTTCCGGCGCTGGGCCTCGGGTTGGAGGGAGCATAAGTGACAACTCCTGACATCGAGACCCTCCTGTCCCCGGTCAGCCTTGACCGAGTCCGCTTGCGCAACCGTGTCTTCGTCCCCGGGCATACGACGAATTTCGGTCACGACAACCGGCCCACCGAGCGCCACACGGCCTACCACCGCGAGCGCGCCCGCGGCGGAGTCGGACTGATCATCACCGAGGGCATCCGGGTCCATCCGACCAGCTCCGGCCGCCACATCAGCCTCG
This sequence comes from Streptomyces winkii, assembly GCF_032248595.1. Lineage (NCBI taxonomy): Bacteria > Bacillati > Actinomycetota > Actinomycetes > Kitasatosporales > Streptomycetaceae > Streptomyces > Streptomyces winkii. Next base: position 36,588 of record NZ_JASTTH010000002.1, read on the forward strand.
GCAGCTTCGACGACTCCTCCATTCCGCAGTACGCGGCCGTCGCCGAGGCGGTGCAGACGCACGGCACGCGGCTGTTCGCCCAACTACTGCACACCGGCCGCCAGGCCGGCGGGGACGCCACCCGTACCGCCGCATGGTCTCCGGGCACCGCCCCGTGGGCGGCCGGGATGCACATCCCGCACGCCATGGGCCGCGGGGACATCTCCATCGTGGTGCGGGCCTTCGGCGCGGCGGCCCGTCGCATGCAGCGGGCCGGCTACGACGGTGTCGAGATCCATCTCGGCCACGGCCATTTGATCGAGCAGTTCCTGTCGCCGTTCACCAACACCCGTACCGACGCCTACGGCGGAAGCCCCGACGGGCGGCTGCGGTTCGCGCGCGAGGTGCTGACCGAAGTCCTGGCGCAGGCGCCGGGACTCCCCATGGGCATTCGCATCAGCGTCGACGAGTTTCTGCCCGGTGGGCTCACGCCTTCCGACATGGTCGAGATCGTCGGCCTGCTGCGGCAGGAGTTCCCGCTGCTCTACGTGCACGCCAGTCACGCCGCCTACCACGGCAGCTACTCGCTGGGTACACAGATGGCGGACATGAGCTTCGAGCACGCCCAGTTCCGGCACCACGCGGCCCTGTTCAAGAAGGAGTTCCCGGATCTCCCGGTGCTGGCGGTCTGCCGTCTGGACAGCGTGCCCGAGGCGGCCGCACTCGTCACGGCCGGAGAGGCGGACCTCGTCGGACTGGCCCGGCCGCACATCGCCGATCCGTACCTGGTCCGCCGCGCCCACGAGGGCCGTCCGCACGACGTCCGCTCCTGCATCGCCTGCAACCAGGGCTGTGTCGGACGGCTGGAGGCGAACCTGCCGATCTCGTGTGTGGTCAACCCGGAGGTCGGTTCCGAAGCGGAGTGGGCGGCGGTGCGGTCGGGTCTTACCGCGGCCGCCGACCCGGTCACGATCAGGCGTGTCCTGGTCGTCGGCGGGGGTCCCGCGGGGATGGAGGCCGCCCTGGCCGCTGAGCGGGCCGGGTTCGAGGTCACCCTCGTCGAGGCCGGCCGGGCGCTGGGCGGCCGGATTTCCGACGCGGCCACGGTGCCGGGCCGGGAACGGCTGGGCCTGATGGTCGCCGACCTCGTCCGCGAACTCGGCCGTTCTGCCGTGACCGTGCGGCTCGGCGAGCCGGTGGCAGCGGCGGATCTGCTGCCCGGAGGACGTCTCGACGGCTTCGACGACGTCGTCGTCGCGACCGGTGCCCGTCCCGGGAAGCGTGAACTGCCGGACGGACCGCCCGTATTCGACATCCTGGAGGCGATTGCCGCGTTGAGGGCTCCTGTCGCCCCGCTGCTCGGCACGGTGCTCGTCCGGGACGATCAAGGCGGCTGGGCGGCGGCCTCCGTCGCCGAGAGCCTCGCCCGGGGCGGCGCTCAGGTGCACATGCTGTCGCCCACTGCCTCCTTCGCCTCGAAGATCACCACGTACTCCAAGCTGGCGCTGACCAGCCGGCTGGGTGAGCTGGGGGTCAGGTCGCATCCCATGCGGGACGTGGCAGCGGCACGGGGCGACAGCGTCGTCCTGCGTGACACGCTCTGCGGCCACACCGAAGAACTCACCGGCGTCACGGCCGTCTTGGACGTGGGACTGCCGGTGGCCGACGACGGACTGTACCGGGCCCTCGACACCCGGGACGACGCCCCGCGCGTCCACGTGGTCGGTGATGCCAACGCCCCCCGCACCGCGCTGGAGGCCGTGTACGAAGGCCGGCTCGCCGGAACCTTCCTGACCGACGCGGTCACCGCCGCCGGACTCCTTGCCCAGGCCCACTGACCCGTACTCGCAACCCGTACTCCCAACCACTCACCGTTCGACCGACGCACGGAACCGCCGGACGGCGGCCGATCCACAGGCCGCGCTCTCGCCCGGGCGATCCCCGACGCAACCCGTTCGGGGCCGCTCCGGCCGGCTCGCCCGCACCCGAGGACATCCGTCCGGGTCCTCGGCCGGGCCCGCTCCGGTCGCACCTATCGCCATCACGCTCCCGGGCCGCGTTGTGCCCTTCATCGCCGGTCCCCGGCTTCCGCACGCCCCGCCGCCCCACCCGAACAGGAGAGACACATGATCGACATCGAGGACCAACTCACCCTCGACGAACGCTCGTCCGTGGACTTCATCCTGACGCTGCGCAAGCGCTGGTCCGACACCGTCTACCCGGCCCTCGTCAGCGAGTACGAAGCGGAAGGTCCGGCGGAAGGCACGGTGGACGGCGCCTCGGACCGTATGCGGGAACTGAGCCTGTACCCCTGGTACAGCCACCTGGAGCGGGTGCAGCAGAAGATGCTGTGGAAGACCGTCGGCGAAGCCGTCCTCGGCCGCGGCGAGGAGCTGCGGCAGCTGCTGGAACAGACTTCCGAAACGCCCGAGGGCCGGCTCGTGCTCGACCCCCACCTGGAACTGCCCGCCTGGTACACGGACTACGACATCCACATCCAGCCCGGCAGCTTCTACTCCGACGACCTGAGCGGTTACGTCTACGAACTGGGCGCGCGGATCGTGATGCTGCGCGACAACGACGGCTACAAGTTCCACCGGCTGTTCACCGAGACAGCCCTGCCCGACGTGCCGGGCGCCACCCAAGTCCTGGACATCGGCTGCGGATTCGGCAAGAGCACCCGCCCCCTGGTGGCCAAGTACCCCGGTGCCGAGGTCATCGGAATCGACCTCGCCGCACCCGGCCTCCGCCTCGCGCACGCCGAGGGAGGCGCCATCACCTACCTCCAGGCCGACGGCCGTGCCACCGGCCTGGACGACGCCTCCTGCGACGTCGTCACCGGCACCATGGTGCTGCACGAGATGCCCTCCGACGCGGTCCGCGAGACCGTCCGCGAAGCGGCCAGGCTGCTCAAGCCCGGCGGCACCATGAGCTTCCTGGAGTTCCAGACCACCGGCGATCCCTTCCGCGACGCCACGATCTACGAGCACGCCGAGCGGAACAACGAGCCCTTCTTCCGCCATCTGTTCGCGACCGACCTGCTCGGCGTCTGCGCCGAGGCAGGCCTGACCGACGCCGGCTGGACGCCTTTCGACGAACGCCGTGACGGCAAGCGCCCCGAGGGCTGGGGCGACCGCACGGAGTGGCACTTCCCATGGGCCGTTCTGACAGCGACCAAGCCGGAGAGCTGAGGCGGCCATGACCGAGGAATTCGACTACTTCCGCGACCGGAACACCGGCAAGCTGTTCGACCTGCTGCTCCAGGTCAGCACCGAACTCCACGTCACCAGCCAGCGCCTGCACGCGATGGAGGCGCTGCTGGTGAGGCACGGAGTGCTCGCCGACGGCGAACTGGACGCCCTGGAACCCACCGAGGACGAGCAGCGCGTGCTGGACAACCGACGCGAGGCCGTCGTCGCCCGGCTCATGCGGATCATCACCGAGTCGGGCCCCGCCGAGCACCCGCTGCGCGACCAGTGGGAGTCGACGCTGAAGAAGAGGGCCGGCTGATGGCTACAGGGCGCGCCCCCAGTGCGGCGGTCGACCGGTACCTCCAGCTCTGCGAGGACCGCGACCTGGAAGAGGCGGGGAAGATGCTCGTCCCGGGAGCCCGCATCGTGTTCCCGGGGGGTGCCGTCTACGGCTCCCTGCCCGAAATGGCCGTCCGGCAGCGCGGCCGGTACCAGTGGGTGCGCAAGCGGCGCGACCGGTACTTCGAGGGCAGCACCCCGGACGGTCTGGTGACCGTCACCTCGCTCGGCACGCTCTACGGCCAGGGCACGGACGGAGAGCTCTTCGAAGACGTCCGCTACGCCGACGTCTTCGTTCTGCGCGACGGGCTCATCGCCGAACAGCACGTCTACAACGACCTCGCCGAGACCGGGAGCGGCTCCCCGGGCGGCGGCACACTCCGCGACTCCACTGAACAGCAGAGGTACCGATCATGAACCATGCACTGCGAATCGGCGCCGGCGCCGTGGCACTTCTCGCCATGAGCGCCCTCGCCGCCTGCGGCGGCGGCTCCTCCGGATCCTCGTCCGCCCCGGGGAAGAAGGCGACCGTCGACCTGGCCATCGCCTCCGCCGTCATCGGCCCGAAGGAAGAGGTCGCCACCTATGCGGTGGCCAAGAAGGAAGGCTTCCTCGGCGAGGAGAAACTGAACGTCAAGACGTCCAACGCCGACGGCTCGGTCGCCTCCGTCCAGGCGGTCGCCTCGGGCAGCGCCGACATCACCCCGGCCGACGCGAGCGCCGTTCTGGCCGCCCGGGAGAAGGGCGTCCCCGTCGTCGCGGTCGGCGGCCTGGTGCAGAACTGGCCCTGGCGTATCGCGACGAAGCCGGACGGCAAGGTCCAGAGCCCCGAGGACCTCAAGGGCAAGAAGATCGGCGTCATCAGCCTCGCATCCGGTTCGGCCCCGTACGCGCGCGCCTTCGCCGAAGACGCGGGGCTGGACCCGGAGAAGGACGTCGACCTGATACCCGTCGGCGTCGGCAGCCAGGCCCTTTCAGCGCTGGACAGCGGAAAGGTGGACGCGCTGGCCCTGTACACGCAGGCGTACACCACCCTGGAGCTGAGCGGCAAGAAGTTCCACTACCTGCCGAACGGCGAGCGCTTCAAGGGAATTCAGTCGCTGACCTACGCGGTACGCGAGGACACCCTCCGCGAAAAGCGGGACGTGATCACCCGGTTCCTGCGGGCCTCGTACAAGGGACTGCTGTTCAGTGCCGTCAACCCCGAGGCCGCCATGCGCGACGGGTACGGCGTATTCCCGGCGATCCTCTCGGGCAAGAGCGCCAAGGAACGGGTCAAGGACGACAGCAAGATCCTCGATACCTGGGTGAAGACGGCCGTGCCCGCCGAAGGCGAACCGGAGTCCTTCAAGGACTGGGGCGCCATCAGCGGCGGGGCGTGGAACAAGACGGCCGACTACATGAAGGCGTCCGGGACCATCAAGAAGTCCCCCGACTTCAAGAGCCTTTGGGACGACAGCCTCCTGAAAGACGCCAACGACTTCGACGCGGCCGCCGTGATCAGCAAGGCGAAGAGCGCCGCCGAATAGGCGGCGACGCCACAAAGGAAGGCGAAGGAGGCCGATATGGCCCTGAAGACTCTCGGGCGTCGCCAGAGCGTGGCAGCCGCCCCGGAGGCCGACGAGAACCGCTGGATCGAACTCGGCGGACTGCACAAGGTCTACCGGCCCCGCAAGTCCGAACCCACACACGCGCTGTCCGACATCGACCTCACCGTCGCACGCGGTGAGTTCATCTCGGTCGTCGGCCCCTCGGGCTGCGGCAAGACGACCCTGCTGAAGATCCTCGCCGGGCTCATACCCAAGACCGAGGGCACGGTGCGGGTCGCAGGGCGCGACGTGGACGGTCCGCTGCCGCAGGTCGGAATGGTCTTCCAGGCGGCCACGCTGCTGCCCTGGCGCACCATCCTGCAGAACGTGATGGTGCCCGCGGAGATCCAGCGCCTCGACAAGGCCGTCTACCGCGAACGGGCGGGCCGGCTGCTGGAGTTGGTCGGACTCAAAGGGTTCGAGGACAAGTACCCGGACGAGCTGAGCGGCGGCATGCAGCAGCGAGCCGGCATCTGCCGGGCCTTGGTCCACGACCCGGAGGTCCTGCTCATGGACGAGCCGTTCGGCGCGCTCGACGCCATGACGCGCGAGTACATGAACCTCGAACTCCTGCGGATCTGGCGGGAGAGCGGCAAGACCGTCGTGCTCGTCACCCACTCCATCCCCGAAGCGGTGTTCCTCTCCGACCGGGTGGTCGTGCTCAGCCCGCGCCCCGGCCGGATCGCGGAGGTCATCGACATCAACCTCGAACGTCCGCGTGAACTCAGCGTCATGGCCTCGGACCGGGCCGGCGTCTACGTCGAGCGGATCCGTACGTACTTCAACGCCCAAGCCGTGATCGACTGATGAGGCCGCTCATGACGATGACCGAGGAAGCCGAGCAGGGCGACGGCGCCACATCGCGCCCCACCGAACCGGGGGACGGGACGGCCGCCGCCAAGGCGTCCCTCCTGGCCCGCCGCTGGCGAGATCTGCGGGACCACCCCGAATGGGTCCTGGTTCCGGGCGTCTTCGTGGTCGTCGTAGTGCTGTGGGAGTACCTGATCCCGGCTCTCGGCGTCGACGAGTACGTGCTGCCGCGTCCCAGCCAGATCGTCGAGGCGCTCGGGCGACAGCTGTCCGACGCTCTTTTCTGGACGCACATGAAGGTCACTCTGCTGGAATCCCTCTACGGATTCTTGCTGGGCGTCGGCGCCGCGCTGGTGCTCGGCACCGCGATCTCTCAGGTGAGGCTCGTCGAGAAGACCCTGATGCCCTACATCGTGGCCTTCCAGACCGTGCCGAAAGTGGCCCTCGCGCCGTTGTTCGTGGTCTGGTTCGGCTTCGGCATGACCAGCAAGTTCGTGATGGCCGCGGTCATCTCCTTCTTCCCGATGCTGGTCAACGTGGTCGAGGGACTGCGGTCGGCGGACGCCGACCGCGTGCAGATGCTGACCGTCTTCGGGGCCAGCAAGTTCGATGTCTTCCGGCGGGTGCGGCTGCCCAGTGCCCTGCCGTTCATCTTCGCCGGCCTCGACATCGGCATCGTCTTCGCCATTCTCGGCGCGGTCGTCGGCGAGTTCATCGGCGCCAAGGAAGGCCTGGGTTACCTGCTGCTCCAGGCCAACTACAACTTCGACATCGCAGGGATGTTCGCGGTCCTCGTGGTCCTGTCGGTCCTCGGCCTGATCGCGCACTTCATCATCCGTACCGCCCAGAAGCGCTTCGCCTTCTGGGCCGAGGACAACACGGTGATCGGCGCGTGAGCGGCGCGAAGCCCGACCCGCTCCGCTTCGACGGAAGGGTGGCCCTCGTGACCGGCGCCGCCCGCGGCATCGGCGCCGCCATCGCGGGCCGCCTCGCCGGACTGGGTGCCGCTGTCGCCGCCGCCGACATCGTCCCGGAAGAGCGGTGGGACGACGCCGTCCCCCTCGGCGGCGTGCACACCCGGCACCACCTGGACGTCCGCTCCGCGCAGTCCTGCCGCCGCACGGTCGAGGAGGTCCTCGCCGCGCACGGCCGGCTGGACCACCTCGTCAACAACGCCGGAATCGTCAGCAGGGGACCGGCCGCCACCATGAGCGAGGAGGACTTCACCCGCGTCATCGACGTCAACCTCACCGGCACTTTCCGGATGTCGCGGGCCTCTTACTCCGCGTTGCGGGACGCCGGCGAGGCCAGCATCGTCAACATCGGCTCCACCAACGGCCACATCGCGGTCCTCGACACTCTCGGATACTGCGTCAGCAAGGCGGGCGTGATGCATATGGCCCGCGTCCTGGCCCTGGAGTGGGCCCCCGACAACATCCGCGTCAACGCGGTCGGCCCGACCATCGTGCCGACCGGCATGACCGAGGACGTGCGCGCCGACGAGGAGTACATGGCGCACAAGATGGCCGGCATCCCGCTCGGACGGATGGCCAGCCCCTTCGACGTAGCCCTGACCGCCGCCCATCTCCTCAGCCCGGCAGCGGCCATGACGACCGGTCAGACGATCTTCGTCGACGGCGGAGCCGTCATCCACTAGCCGGCGTCACCAGGACGCCACCAGGAACGGGAGCACCCCGCATGCCCGAGTTGGATCTCGACACCGCCCTCGCAGCGGTCGACGAGCACTTCGACACCTTCGTCACCGAGCTCCAGGAGCTGTGCCGCATCCGCAGCAGGCGCCAGGAGCCCGAACAGATGGCCGCCACAGCGGAGTTCCTCAAGCGATCCGTGGAACGCTGGGGCGGCACGGCCGACATCGTCGAGTGGGAGCACTCCCACCCGTACGTCCTCGCCGAGATCCACGGCGGTGAGCGGCGCCTCCTCCACTTCAACCACTACGACGTCGAGGTGGAGCCCACCGGCGACGACTCCCAGTGGATCAGCCCCCCGTATGCCGCCGCGATCCACGACGGCCGGCTGTACGCGCGGGGTGTGGCGGACGACAAGGGCGCCCTGATGTCACGGCTGCACGCCGCGGCGGCCTGGCGGCTCTCCGGGCAGGAACCTCCGGTCACGAGCCGCTACATCATGGAGGGCAAGCAGATGCTGCACAGCCCGGGACTCGGCAGTTTCGTGGAGGCCCACGCGGACCGGCTCGCGGCCGACGCCGCCCTGTGGGAGAACTCATGGTGCGACGGTGAGGGCCGCCCGCTGCTGAAACTCGGTGAGAAGGGCATCCTCTACCTGCGTCTGACCGCGACCTCGCTCACTCGCGAACTCACCAGTCAGAACACCGCGTTGCTGCCGTCGGCCACCGCCCGGCTCATCGGCGCGCTCGCCACTCTCGTACACCCCGACGGCACCCCGGCGGTCAAGGGTTTCGCGGACGACGCCCGCGTCCCCACGGACGCCGAGCGCGCCCTGCTCGAAAAGCTGCCGTTCGACGGTGCGTTCCTGAAGGGCCGAGCAGGTGTCGACACCTTCAGGGGGGACCTGAGCGACACCGAGGCCGCCGTCGCCATCCGCACCGTTCCGACCATCACCGTCACCAGCATCGCCGGGGGCGACGACGCGGACGACGTCACCCTCGGCATCCCCGCCACCGCCGCCGCAAAGGTCGAGATCCGCCTCGTTCCCGGCCAGGACCCCGAGCGGGTGCTGGCGGCAGTCCGCGGTCACCTCGCGGAGGGCGGCTTCGAGGACGTCGCCGTCGCCGTGATGGCCCGCAGCCGCCCGCACATCACCGATCACACCCACCCGTTCGTGCACCTCGTCGCCGAGGCGGCCCGCGCCGCCTATCACGCCGAGCCGCTCATCGAGCCGTACACCCAGTGGATCGGCAACCAGGGCGTGCTGGCGGGCCTGCCCATCGTGGGCGTGGGCGTCTCGCGCGCCGACGCCGGCATCGACGGCCCGAACGAGCACATACGCCTGGAGGACTACCGCATGGGCATCAAACACGTCATCGAGATCATGGCGGCGCTGGCGGTACGGGCATGAGCACCCGGGTCACCCACATGAAGGGAGCCGCACGCCGCGGGTACCTCCAACTGCCTTGGGGACAGGTCCACTTCCGCCGCTCCGGCGAGGGAGACGGCCCCGCGCTCGTCGTCGTCCACCAGTCGCCGCTGTCCTCCGCCACCTACGAACCGGCGATGGCCGCGCTCGCCGCCCATGGACTGGACACCGTCGCCGTCGACATCCCCGGCTTCGGCATGTCGGACGCCACCCCCGGGCAGTGGTCCATACCCGAGTACGCGGGAGCGCTGTGGCAGATCGCCGACGAACTCGGCTTCGACAGGCTGCACTTCCTCGGCCAGCACACCGGCGCGATCGTCTGCGCCGAGGCCGCGCTCCAGCAGCGCGACCGGGTGCTGAGCCTGATCCTCCAGGGCATTCCGCTCTACAGCGACGAAGAGCGAGCCGAGAAGGCCGCCGACTACGCCCCTGGTTACACCCCCGGCCTCGACGGTGACCATCTGAAGGTCGTCTGGGACCGGATCCGTCGGCTCTACCCGACGATCTCCGCCGAGTCGTGCAGCCGCCAGGTCGCCGAGTACCTCAGCGTCGGCCCGGACTACGGAGTCGCCTACCGCGCCGTCTTCGCCCACCGGGCCGACACGGAAGCCCTCGGAGAAACCCTCAAAGAGGTGCCGACCCTGCTGCTGCACGGCAGCGAAGACGTCCTCGACCGCATGAACGACGTCGTCACGGCGGCCTTCCCGGCCGCCCCGCTGATCCGCATCGAGGGCGGCACCGACTTCGTCGCCGAGGAGAAACCGCAGGAGTTCGCGGACGCCGTCGCCGCGCACGTGCTGTCCCACACGGAGGCGGCCGCTTCGCCCGATCCCTCGCCCGGCTCCTCGTTCGGGCCCGCCTCCTTCAAGCCGGTCTACACCGCCACGGTGGATGTGCTGGGCGGCCGCGCGGGACGGGTGCGTTCCCGCACCGGATCGCTGAACGTGGACCTGACCCGGCCGGCCGAGCGCGGTGAGGGCGACACCGGAACCGACCCGGAGGAACTGTTCGCTGCGGGCTACGCGGCCTGTTTCGGCGGCGCGCTCGGCGTCGCCGAGCGGCGCAGGAGCGTCACCGCCGGTCCGGTGACCGTCAGCGCGTCCGTCACTCTCGGCGCGCTGCCGGGCGGCACGTACGGCATAGCGGTCCGCCTCGGGGTCGCCGCACCCGAGTGCCCGCAGCAGACGCTGGAGGAACTGGTGGCGCTCACCCACACCATCTGTCCGTACTCCAGAGCCGTTCGCGGCAACATCGAGGTCACCACCGAGGTGAGCGGCGGCACTTGACGTCACCGGCACCTCAATAGCGCCGTGAGCCATTCACGCCGGAACGCGCACGCGGGCCGGCCGACCGACCGAGGACTTCAATGACCCGCGATGACACCGAAGAGCAGTCGAACCGCAGCCGTTCCGGGATCGCCCGCGCGCTCGCGGTGATCGACGCCATAGGACGTGCCCCCCACGCACAGGGTGTCTCCGTGATCGCCCGGGAGACGGGGCTGCCGAAGGCGGTGACCCACCGCATCCTGCGCGAGCTGGTGGCCGGGAAGTTCCTCGCCTTCGACGAGGCGACCAAGGTCTACCGGATGGGTCCCGGGGCCCTCAACATCGGCCTTGCCGCGATGCGCGAACTCGACATCGCCTCCATCGCACACCGCCACGTGGTGGCTCTGTCCGAGCGCACCGGACAGACCGCGACTCTCTCCGTACGGCAGGGCTGGTCACGCGTGTACGTCGACCAGGTCCTCTCCCGCCAGGAGATCCGGATGTCCGTCGCGCTCGGCACCAGCCATCCGCTGCACGCCGGTTCCTCCTCCAAGGCCATCCTGGCCGGCCTCCCCGACTCCGAGGTGGAGGACTACATCGCCCATCACCGCCTCGACAGCGTCACCGACGCCACCATCACCTCTGCGGAGACCCTGCGCGACGAGATCTCCGCAATTCGCGCCGTCGGCTACGCGGTGAGCATCGGGGAGCGGCAAGTGGAGGCCGCCAGTGTGGCCGCCGCGCTGCACGGGCCGATGGGACAGGTCGTCGGCTCGGTGTCGGTGTGCGGGACGAAGTCCATGTTCGACGAGATCAGCAGCCGCCGGCTCGGCGAGTGGGTCGCGAAGGCGGCCGTCGACATCTCCGCCGACCTCGGCGCCGTACAGGACGCCGCAGGCGAACAGAAGAACGTCACGGCCCCTGGGCCGTCCGATCTCGCGAACGACCAGAGCGGACCGACGACTTGAAAGGCAGGACCACCATGACGACACCGGCGCAGGCCGGCCCCGGGGAGGAGGCACCGGCCACCGGCCCGGGCCCTCTCGGGGGCATCCGCGTCATCGACGCCTCCACCATCCTGGCCGGTCCGCTGTGTGCCCAGCTGATGGGCGACTTCGGTGCCGACGTGGTCAAGATCGAGCACCCCGTGGCCGGGGACGGGATGCGGGGCCACGGCGAGCTCAAGGACGGCGTACCGCTGTGGTGGAAGGAGATATCCCGTAACAAGCGCACCGTCGGCCTCAGCCTCTCCGACCCGGACGGCGCCGCCCTGTTCCGCCGCCTGGTCGAGGGCGCCGACGTCCTGGTGGAGAACTTCCGCCCCGGAACCATGGAGCGCTGGGGTCTCGGCCCCGAAGTCCTGCACGAGAGCAACCCGGGCCTGGTGGTGGTGCGCGTCACCGGCTTCGGACAGACCGGTCCCTACGCCTCCCGGGCCGGCTTCGGCACCCTTGCCGAGGCGATGAGCGGCTTCGCCCATTTGACAGGCGAACCCGACGGGCCGCCCACGCTCCCGGCGTTCGGCCTCGCCGACACCATCTGCGGGATCGCGGCTTCGTCGGCCGCCACGATGGCGCTGTACGACCGCGAGCGCGATCCGCAGCACCGGGGCCAGGTCATCGACATGAGCCTGATCGAACCCCTCATGACCGCCGTCGGCCCCGCGCCGACGGTCTACGACCAGCTCGGCATCCTCCAGCAGCGGCATGGCAACCGCTCCACCAACAACGCTCCGCGCAACACCTACCGCACCTGTGACGGTCACTGGGTCGCCGTGTCCACCAGCGCCCAGCGGATCGCCGAACGCGTCATGCACCTGGTGGGGCACCCCGAGGTCATAGACGAGCCCTGGTTCGCCACCGGCGCCGGCCGGGCCGCCCACGCCGACCTGCTCGACGGCTTCGTCGGCGGCTGGATCGCCGAACGGCTCCGCGAGAAGGTCGTCGCCGAGTTCACCGAGGCCGGGGCCGCGGTGGCGTCCGTCTACGACGCACGCGACCTGGTCGAAGATCCCCACATCCGCGCCACCGGCATGCTCACCGCCGTCGAGGACGAGGACCTCGGCCCGCTGCTCATGCACAACGTCATGTGGCGGATGTCGCGGACTCCGGGGCGTATCCGCTTCACCGGACGCGCGCTCGGAGCCGACACCGAAGAGGTGCTCGTCGAGGAACTGGGCGTTCCATCCGAGGAGTTGGCGGCTCTTCGGGAACGGAAGGTCGTCTCCTGAGCGGGCCGCATCGGGCGGGCAGTCGCGCAAGGCACCAGCGAGAGAAGGACGGGACGCAAGTGAGCAGCACAGCATCGATCTCCGAATCCGCGCAGACGAGCCCGCGGGACCCGCTGCTGGCCGTGGTGCGGGAGGGAGTACGCGTTCTCGACCTCGGCCGCCGGCTCTACGTCGGCATGCCCCAGTCGCCGAACCACCCCGCCTACTGGCACACCCTGCCGCGCCGCCACGGGGACCGGGTACGTCCGGACGGCGGCTCCGCGGCGAACGACATGCTCGTCATGGGCACCCACGTCGGCACGCACATCGATGCCCTCGCGCACGTCTCCCACGACGGCAAGCTGCACGGCGGCGCCGACGCCCGCGCCGCCGGCGAGGGCGGCCTCTATCCCGAGCACGGAGTGCACAGCATCGCGCCGATGGTGCGCCGGGGCGTCCTGCTCGACGTGCCGACGGCACTCGGCGCCGAGGTCTGCGAACCCGGTTACGAGATCACCGTGGCCGATCTGGAAGCCACCGAGCGCCGTCAGCGCACCCCCGTGGAGCCCGGCGACGTCGTTCTCGTACGCAGCGGCTGGGGGCGCCACTTCGATGCCCCCGGCCACGGGACCTTCGTGGGCCACGACTCCGGTGTCCCCGGTGTGGGCGAGGCGGGCGCGCGGTGGCTGGCCGGCCGCGGAGTGCACGCCGCCGGCGCCGACTCCATCGCCTTCGAGCGGCTGGCCCCGGGAGCCGGCCACAGCAGCCTGCCCGCCCACCGGGTGCTGCTCGTCGAAGCCGGCGTGTACATCATCGAGACCCTGGACCTGGAACAGATCGCGGCAGAGCAGGTGCACGAATTCACCTTCGTGCTCGCCCCGTTGCCGCTGTTCGGCGCCACCGGGTCCCCCGTACGTCCGCTGGCCCTGGTCTGCGCCCCGGGGGCGGGGGACGGAACGGCACCGGGGGACGGCCGTGGCTGAGCACACCCTCGCCCGGCAACTCGCCGAGTTCGCCGCCGCCACGTCGTACGGCAGCCTCCCGGACGAGGTCGCCGGCAGTGTCCGCAAGCGCGTCGTCGACGTGCTCGGCCTGTGCGTCGCAGCCCACCGGCTGCCCACCTCCACTGCGATCGTCCAGCACGTGCAGGAGCAAGGCGGGCGGCCACAGGCGACCGTCGTAGGAGGCGGCCGGACCCTGGTTCCCGCCCCGCTCGCGGCGCTTGCGAACGGGGTTCTCGCCCACTCCCTCGACTACGACGACACCCACCTGCCCTCCGTGCTGCACCCCAGCGCCTCCGTCGTCCCCGCCGCGCTCGCGGCGGCCGAGTCAGCCGGCGCGGACGGCCCCCGCACCATCCGGGCCATGGCCGTGGGCCTGGAGGTGTGCGTACGTCTCGGTATGGCCGGCTACGACCGCGAGTCCGGTAACTCCACCTTCTTCGAACACGGTCAGCACGCCACCTCGATATGCGGTGCGCTCGGTGGGGCCGTCGCCGCGGGGCTGCTGTTCGGCCTCCCGGCCGACGGTCTCGTGGACGTGATGGGCGTCGCCGCCTCCATGGCCGCCGGCATCATCGAGGCCAACCGCACCGGTGGCACCGTCAAGCGGCTGCACTGCGGCCTGGCGGCGCAGTCGGCCGTCACCGCCGCCCAACTGGTGTGCCGCGGTTTCACCGGACCGCCCACCGTGCTGGAGGGGCGCTTCGGCTTCTTCGAGGCGTTCCTGCACGGCACCTATGACCCGTCGGCCGTCACCACGGACCTCGGCACCGGATGGGCAGTGCCGGACATCTTCTTCAAGCCCTACCCGGCCAACCACTTCACCCACACTGCGGCCGACGCCGCCATGGCCCTTCGTGAACGGGGCCTGGACCCGGCCCGGGTGGAGCGACTGGTGCTGGGCGTGCCTGCCCCGGTGATCCGCACCATCGGTCAGCCGATCGAGCGCAAGCGGGCCCCCGAGACCGGCTACGAGGCCCAGTTCTCCGGCCCGTACATGGTCGCTGCGGGACTCCTCGGCGGCGGCGCCGGCCTCGGTCTCGGTCTCGGCGACTTCACCGACGCACTCGCCCGTGACCCGGCCCGCCGTGAACTCATGGCCAAGGTCGAGGTGATCGCCGACGAGACCGCCACCCGGATCTTCCCGGCGCAGTTCCCGGCGGTACTCACCGCGTACGACGCCGACGGCCGCGAATGGCGGCAGGAGACGTTCAGCAACCGGGGCGGCCCCGACCGCCCCCTGTCGGACGCCGAACTCGCGCTGAAATTCCGCGACAACGCCTCCGGGCGGCTGTCCGAAGCCCACATCGACACCGTGATGGAGCGTGGCCTGCGCCTCGGCGAACTCGACCGCGTCCAAGACCTGCTCCGGCCCCTGGCCGAGCTGAAGACCCTGGCAGGAGGCCATCGTGACTGAGTACGACCTCGTGGTGAAGAACGTGCGTGTCGTCACGGACGAACACGACGAACCGGCCGACGCGGACATCGCCGTCGCCGGCGGGCGGATAGCGGCGGTCGCGCCCGGCATCGACGCCGCCGGCGCCCGCGAAGTCGTCGACGGCGGAGGCAAGTTGGCCTTCCCCGGGGTCGTGGACGCCCACCAGCACTGGGGCATCTACAACCCGCTGGAGCAGGACGCCGCAGCCGAGAGCCGCGCCTGCGCCCAGGGCGGCGTCACGTCGGCCCTGACCTACATGCGCACCGGGCAGTACTACCTCAACAAGGGCGGCCCGTACGCCGAGTTCTTCCCCGAGGTGCTGGAGCGAGCCGGAGGCCGCGCTCACGTCGACTACGCCTTCCATCTCGCACCGATGTCGAAGGGCCACATCGCCGAGATCCCGAGCCTGGTCCGGGAACACGGTGTCACCTCGTTCAAGGTGTTCATGTTCTACGGCAGCCACGGTCTGCACGGCCGCTCCTCCGACCAGAGTTCCTTCTTGATGACCCCCGAGGGGGAGCGTTACGACTACGCCCACTTCGAGTTCGTGATGCGCGGCATCCAGGCCGCGCGCGAGGAGTTCCCCGAGATCGCCGACCAGATCTCGCTGTCCCTGCACTGCGAGACAGCCGAGATCATGACGGCGTACACGCAGCTGGTGGAGGAAGCCGGCGAACTGACCGGTCTCGCCGCCTACAGTGCCTCCCGCCCGCAGCACTCCGAGGGCCTGGCCGTCTCCATCGCCTCCTACCTCGCCCACGAGACCGGCCTGCCCACCGTCAACCTGCTTCACCTCTCCTCCCGCAAGGCGGTCGACGCGGCGGTCCGTATGAGCAGGGCGTTCCCGCACATCGACTTCCGCCGCGAGGTCACCGTCGGCCACCTGCTCGCCGATATCGACACCGCTCACGGTCTCGGCGGCAAGGTCAACCCGCCGCTGCGGCCCCGCGAAGACGTCGAGGCCCTGTGGGAGTACGTGCTGGACGGCACCGTCGACTGGATCGTCTCCGACCACGCCTGCTGCCGAGAGGAACTGAAATTCGGCAAGCCCGAGGACGACGTCTTCCTCGCCAAGTCCGGCTTCGGCGGAGCCGAGTACCTGCTGCCCGGCATGGTCACCGAGGGCGTACGGCGCGGGCTGCCCCTCGGACGGATCGCCGCCCTCACCTCCTGGAACCCCGCTCAGCGCTTCGGCCTGCCCACCAAGGGCCGGCTCGTCGCCGGCTTCGACGCCGACATCGCGCTGGTCGACCCGGACGAGACCTGGACCGTCCGCGCGGAGGACTCGGAGTCCGCCCAGGAGTACACCCCCTTCGAGGGCTTCGAGTTGACCGCCCGGGTCACCGACACCTTCCTGCGGGGCTCCCGCGTCCTGACCGAGGGCAAGATCACCGGTGAGCCCGGCGGTTCCTACCTTCACCGTCCGACCGGCAGTTGAGCCGCACGCACACCCCTCGATCGGAGACGGCCGGGGTGTCCGGGACGGCATCGCCCGGCCACCGCATCGCACGTCGGTAAGCAGGCCAGGACGAGCAGGAAGGGAAGGAGAGCTCTCGTGAGATCTGCCCTGTACGTACCCGGCGACCGGCCGGACAGGCTGGCGAAGGCGCTCGGCCGGGGCGCCGACGCGGTGATCGTGGACCTGGAGGACGGCGTCGCACCCGGGGCGAAGGAGGACGCCCGGGTCACCGTGGCGGACTGGCTGGCGAGCTTGCCGTCTGCCAATTCCCGTACGGGACCCGAGATATGGGCCCGGATCAACCCCGGCCGCCAGGGACTCGCCGACCTCGACGCCGTGGCGCTGCCTGCCCTGACAGGCGTGATGGTCGCGAAGACCGAGACGGTCGGCGACCTGGTCGCCGTGTCCGGCGCACTCGTCTCCGCTCCGTGGATCGCGCTGTGCCCCCTGCTGGAGAGCGCGGCCGCACTGCTGTCCGCACCGCTCATCGCCCGCGGGCCGCGGGTGACCAGGATGCAGCTGGGCGAGGCCGACCTGCGTGCCGACACGGGCATCGAACCGGGCCTGGACGAGAGGGAGTTGCTGTGGCCCCGGTCCCAACTCGTAGTCGCTTGCGCGGCCGCCCGCCTCGCGCCCCCGCTCGCCCCGGTCAGCACGGACTTCCGTGACCTCGATGCCCTGCGCCGGTCCACGCTGGCGCTCAAACGCCTCGGCTTCGGCGGCCGTGCCTGCATCCACCCCGCGCAACTCCCCGTCGTCAACGAGGTGTTCACCCCCAGCGCCGCTGAACTGGCCAGGGCACGCACACTGGTCGAGCGGTTCGAGAACTCCGCTTCGGGCGTGGCCCTGGACGACTCGGGCCGCATGATCGACGAAGCGGTGATCCGCAGCGCCCGGCGAATCCTGGCGGCGGTACCCGGGAACGCCTGAGCGGCGTCACCCGGCCGGACTCCACGTCGCGGGCATCTTCCTCTGGCCCTCACGATGATCCAGACGAAACCGCCTACTGCCGTGTCCTGTAAGTGGTTTGAGCTGTGGCTTTTGATCATCGCCGCGACCGTGCTCTGGCTGTGATGACTCACAGGGCAGGCGCTAGGCGCTCGCCATCATTCCGAGACTGGCGCCGGTCCGCCACATAGGCCGCAGGGCCAGCTCGGTCAGGCGCCAGCCGTCGGGCGTCAGCGCGGCGACCGCTCGTATCACGCCGCCGGCCACGAAGTGCGTCACCAGTTCGTGCGGGTCGCGATGCCCGTCGCCCCACAGGTGCATGGCCTGCATGTTGGCGCGGATCCGCGCGGTGTCGCCGTCCCGCTCGACGAGGTGGTTCGTGAGCATGTGATGCGTGAACCGGAACCGGGCGAAGCTCGCGGACTGCCGGGCGAGGATCTCGTCCCGGCCGGTCAGCGTCTCGCCGTTGGGGCGGACGATCCTGCCGTCGGGCGTGAACGTCGCCGCCACCACCTCGGCGTCCAGCCCCTTGTCGTCCACCGCCGCGAAGTACCTGCTCAGCAGAGTGGCCAGTGCGTCGTCAACGTTCATCAATTACTCCTGGATACACCGTAGCCGATTCTGGATACACTGTAGCCAGAATCGAGCGGGAAGGGCACCCATGCTGACGTGGAGCAAGCAGCGCACACCCCGGCGCCGTGGCGCGCCGGACCTCGCACAGATCGTCCAAGTCGCCATCGACCTTGCCGACGCCGAGGACCTCACCGCGGTGTCCATGCGCCGCGTCGCCACCGCCTTGAAGTCAGGCACGGCGTCGCTGTACCGGATCTTCGACAGCCGCGAGGAGCTGCTCGACCACATGGTTGACACGGCACTCGGGGAGTCCCTGCCCGCAGAGCGCTCCGGCGACTGGCGAGCAGACCTCAGGCGGCTCGCCCAGGCCCGCCGCGCGCTCCTGCTCCGCCATCCCTGGCTGGGCTCGGAGCTTGCCGGACGCCCTGCACTTGGCCCCCACGCGCTGGCGCACCACGAAGGGGCACTCGCCGCCGTGGCCGGCTTGACGGAGGACCCGACGGCGGCCGGCAGCGCAGTCGAGACGGTACTGGCCTACGTGCTCGGCGCCGTGGCGCGGGAACTCGCCGAGGCGAACATCCAGCGCCGCTCCGGCCTGACCGAGGAGCAATGGCGAACCACTGTCGGGCCTTACCTCCAGGACGTCCTGCGCACCGGTGCATATCCGCATCTCAGCCGCGTCATCCACGAGGCCACCGACCTCGACAACGACGTCCGCTTCGAACGCGGTCTCACGCACATCCTCAACGGCCTCGATGGATCGGCCCCGGTGCGCTAAGGCCGGTGCCCGGGGCGGGACGTGGTCTTACGTGTGAGGTCGACGAAATCCGGCTCGAACCCGGGAGTGGTGTTGACCGCTTCCCACAGCCGCTTGCGCCCCGCGGTCGAGATGGGGAGCAGCTTGCCGGAATCGTGGACAGCGGACAGCAACGCGTCGTCGTCCTCTGCTGAGCGCCGCAACGGGCGGGGATTGCTCGTGTCCAGGGCACGGGACACGACCGCCCCCAGCGGTCCCGCCGACATGAGGTCCAGAGCCGTCCCGTAGTCCGCGCCGAGGACATCGGCCAGATCCAGGGCTTCGCGGATTCCGGCCTCTGCGGCCATGATCGCCACATTGGTGATGAGCTTGTATGCCACGCCTGCCCCGAAGTCGCCGACGTGCCGGACCTTGCCGAGGGAAGTGAGCACTGGCTCGACAACGGCGACGGTTCTCTCGGGGCCGCCCACGAGAAAAGTCAGCGACTTCTCCCGTGCGTACCGCACGCCGCCGACCATCGGAGCGTCGAGGACAGCGACACCGTCCGGTGCCTGGGCATTGATCCCCTCGACGGCGGTGGGCGTGGTCGTCGAGCCGATCAGGACGACAGAGCCGCTGCTGGTACCCGCCAAGATGCCGTCGGCCGCGAGATACGCCGCCGGGATGTCCTCCGCCATCACCAGACCCAGCACGACATCGGCACCGCGTGCCGCGGCGGCCGGTGACGAGGCCGCTTCCGCGCCGGCGTCGCGCGCTCTGTCCAGCCGTTCGGGGACGGGGTCGAACGCCGTCACCTCATGACCGGCCGACACCAGATGGGGCACGATTTCGGCGCCCATGTCACCGATGCCGATGACCGCCACTGCCGTCATCCGACCACTCCTCCACCGTTGGCTCTGCTTCATGGGTAACCCCGCGTCGACCGCGCCGCAACCAAGCACTGTTCGGTGGGGAAGGCGAGCGATCGTGCCTCCCAGCGGCCGCTGTTCCCAGGCCTGGAAAGGCCCGAACCGATAACCGCGGGCCGTGGTCACGTCGCATCACTACGATCCGGCGCATGGCCACAACCCACCACGCAGTCATCGACGTCCTTGCCGGCTATCGGCCGAAAACCGCGGCGGAACTCGCCGATGTGAACCGGGTAAATGCCCTCGTCGAGGTGGATGACCCTTGGCTGTGGACGAACCCCCTGCACGTCACGGCATCGGCGCTGATCGTGCACCCGGGCAGCGGCCGGGTGCTGCTGCGCTGGCACCCGCGCCACCAGTCGTGGCTGCTGGTCGGCGGGCACGCCGATCCGGGTGAGTACGCTCCGCTCGCCATCGCTCTCCGGGAAGCACATGAGGAGACGGGGCTGCCCGACCTTTCGCCGTGGCCGGATCCGGAAGTACGGCATCTGGCGATCGTGCCGGTCCCGGCGAACAGCCAGGAGGAGCCGCACGAACATGCGGACCTGCGGTTCGTGCTGGCCACCCAAGTTCCCGAGGTGGCGCGGCCAGAGAACCCGGACGCACCACTGCGGTGGCTGTCACTGGAGGAGGCACGGATGGCGATCACCGAGGCCAACATCCAGGACACGCTGTCCCGGGTGGAACCTCTGCTCGCAGGCTGAGCCTTCTACAGCAAAGGCCCAGTTCAGACTGCACATCGACAGGAGCTGTACCCCACGCCGTTCAGGCGTTGTACGGCCTCCGGATGCCCTGGGTGAGCTTGGCCGTGGCCTCCCACAGCGAACGCTGAACAGCTTCAGTGCGCCCGATCTCAGGGCATGGCAACGCCTTGGCGGTCTTGGCGGCGAAGTAGCCACCGGCGCTGTCGGCGAACTCAGGGTCGCTAGCGAGCTTCACGATGATGTCAGCCCCTTGCTGAGGGTTGCCGATGTTCAGCGTGGTCAGCACCTTCTCCAGCGCGCCGGAGAGGGGGAGTTCGCGCCCCAGGCCGGTGGCGTTGAACCCCGGGCAGCAACAGGTGACCGCGACACCCGCGCTCTGGAGCTGACGGCCGAGCTCCTCGGTGAACATGATGTCCATCAGTTTGGATCGGCCATACAGCGTGCTCGACTCGCGACGCGTGAAGGGTGCCGTGTCGGTGAGGTCCTTGAGCGGGTCGATACTGCCGGCCCGGAGCGAAGCCCGGGAGGCGACCGTGACGATCCGGGCGGGCGCCGACGCTGTGAGCCTGTTGCGCAGGACGTCGGTGAGCAACCAGGGCGCGAGGTAGTTCACGGCGGTCATCTCGGCGTACCCCTCGGCGGTGACCCGCTGGGAGAAGGCGTGCAAACCCGCGTTGTTGATCAGTACGTCGATCCGCGGATAGTGCGCTGCAATCTCCTCACCTGCCCGGCGCACCTCGGCGAGCAGGGACAGATCAGCGAGGAAGACGTCGACCGGGGTGCCCGGCGCGACCTGCTCGACCTCCTGTCGCAGCACATCGGCCTTCGACCGGCTACGGGCGACGACGGCGAGGTGGGCGCCGCGGCGGGCCAGGTCGAGAGTAGCGAGCCGGCCCATGCCGTTCGTGGCACCGGTCATGACGGTGACGGGCCGCACATCCATGAAGGTCTTCTCCCTCCCCGTTATTGTTGAGGTACCTCATTAATAACACTCTATGAGGTACCTCAACAACTGAGCCGGAAGAGCCCCGACCAGAACCGGAGGAGAGATGGCCGAGAGCGGTCGCGAAGTGACGCCCGTAGAGATCGGGCTGCGGTACCTGTCGCTCGCGCACCATCTGCGCAAAGTGGTCGACGACGAGATGACGGCCGGGGGACTCTCTCTTGCCCGCACGAAGGTCTTGCAGGTTCTCGAACGCCGAGGCCCGGTCAGGCAGTCGACGCTGGCACGGGAACTCAGCCAGGCCCCCCGCTCAGTCACCCAGTTCGTCGAGGCGCTGGAACGTGAGGGATTGGTCGAGCGGGCGGCAGATCCCGATGACGCACGCTCTAAACTGGTCCGCCTCACGCCGCAGGGGAGCAAGGCGCTCGCCGCGGGGACGGCGGCGGGGGAACACGTGCTGCGGCTGGTCTTCGGGGCAATGGAATACGACCAGTTGACGGACCTGGACCAACTTCTGGATGCCCTCCAGGCGGGCCTGTCGGAAGCCGGCAGGCGCTGAGCGTGTGACGGCCCATGATCGAAGCCACGGAGACCGGAGGCCACGGCCAAGCTCTTGAGCCCCTCAACCGCCCGCGTACACAAGGGGATCGAGGCTCTTGCCGTCGTCGCTGACGGTGATGCAGGGCGGCCGCTCGCGGCGGTGGGTGGCTGTGGCGAAGCCAGTATCGGGACACGCTCGCCGGTGTGGTGGCAGCCAGTACCGCCCCGGACAGCGGTCGACAGATCAAGACACAGGGCAACAACAGCCCAGCCGTATCGCGGCTCAGACCACAACCGCAGCGGCCGCCACGTCCTCACAGTCGCATCGGGTCTCGATGCCGAAGCGTCCGTCCACGTCCCATACGGGCAGGGAACAGGTCAGGTCACGGCTTTCCTGTCCGTACGGGCCGCTGCCGTGAGTCAACTCGGGGTAACAGTTGCGGGCGCTGTCTTGACCCGTGCTCACCGGGGTTCGTAGCGTGCCCGCCGTACTTCGCAATAATGACGCCCCGTCATTATATTGATGACAGTGGGGTGCTGACCAGCAGTTGACTGAGGCGGGGGAGGTCAGGCGTGACGCAGCTGAGCCGATGGGCAGGAACCGCGCTTGTATGGGCCCTGTTCGGTGCCGGTTCGCCCGGCACCGAAGCGGACCAAGCTGCTTGCCGAGCAGATCGCCGGCGAAGACCCCTCTCTTTCGCCCGAGTTGGTTCACAAGACCGCTGCGGCCATCGGCGATGTCGCCGACATCGCGGCGAAGCCCGACCCGCAGCAGCTCGCTCAACTCGGCGCGTACGGCAGGGTCCTGGCGACGTCCATCGTGCAGATCGCCGCGATCAGCGCCGCCAACCGGCCGCCCAGCGTGGACAGCATCGTGGGCACGGTGAAGGGCGGCGGAATGGTGGGGCCGCCGAACTCTCCCTGCTGACAACGGGGTTGCCGATGTACGAGGCGAGCCCGAACGCGCCTCAGGCGGCCGACATGCTCGGCCTGCCGGACCCGACCACCAAGAACGGCGCGAAGGCATTCAGCGCCCTTCCGAAGGAACTGCGCACGCCGGAGCTCACGAAGGTGCTGCACATGTTCACAGAATTCGGCAGGACGCTGAACAGCGTCGACAAGTTCAAGTTCATGACTCTGGCCCGGCAGATCGCGATCACCGCGGCGGGTCAGGCCGGGCCGGGTTCGTCGCGCGCGTCGATGCGTCAGTCCGAGGAATCGCGGTTGTAGGTCCTGTGGACCCCGGCATCCGGCACGAATCCGCTTCGTCGTAGAGGCGCGTCGTGCCAGTGGGCTGGCCGGCAACGGAACGGACAGGCCAGCCCGTAGACAACCGCAAAACACGGCTCCTCAACTCCATACCGCAGCAAGCCCATAAACCGGCGCCAAATGCGCGTCGACAGAGGAAAGGAAGACGAATGGCAGGACGACATCGTGGTCGCCCAAGAGCGGCGTTGAACCGTAAGTTGCCGGCATCCACCGCTCTGCGCACTGGATTCGTTGTGGCGGGTGCCGTTGTCGCGAGTGTCGTGGCCGCCGGAACGGCATCCGCAGACGACACCGGGCCGGGACCCAACTCAAGCGCGAGTGCACCCGGGCCTGCGAATGATGCTCCGGACCCGGGTCCTGGTGGTCCGGCTCCGGGTCCTGCGAATGATGCTCCGGACCCGGGTCCTGGGGGTCCGCCTGCGGGTCCTGCGAATGATGGTCCGGCTCCGGGTCCTGGGGGTCCGCCTGCGGGTCCTGCGAATGATGGTCCGGCTCCGGGGCCTGGTGGTCCGCCTGCGGGTCCTGCGAATGATGGTCCGCCTCCGGGTCCTCGGGCTCCGGGGCCTGGGGATGATGGTCCGGCGCCCGCTGAGGCTCCCGGTCCTCCGCCGGGGCCTGCGAACGATGGTCCTCCGGCTCCGGGGCCTGGGGGCGATGGTCCGGCGCCCGCTGAGGCTCCCGGTCCTCCGCCGGGGCCCGCGAACGATGGTCCTTCGGCTCCGGGACCCGCTGGTCCGCCTCCGGGTCCCGCCAATGATGCTCCGCCTCCGGGTCCTCCGGCTCCGGGGCCCGTGAATGGTGCTCCGGCTCCGGGGCCTGGGGATGATGGTCCGGCGCCCGCTGAGGCTCCCGGTCCGCCGCCAGGGCCTGCGAACGATGGTCCTCCGGCTCCGGGTCCCGGTGGTCCGCCTCCGGGGCCCGCCAATGATGCTCCGGCTCCGCCTCCGGGTCCTCCGGCTCCGGGGCCCGCGAACGATGCTCCGGCGCCGCCGCCGGGGCCTGCCAACGATGGTCCTCCGGCTCCGGGACCCGCTGGTCCGCCTCCGGGGCCCGCCAATGATGCTCCGGCTCCGCCTCCGGGTCCTCCAGCTCCGGGGCCCGCGAACGATGCTCCGGCGCCGCCGCCGGGGCCTGCTGGGCCTCCCGCTCCTGGGCCCGATGCTCCGCCGCCGGGACAGGCTCCGGCTCCGGCGCCTGTTGGTCCTCCCGCTCCCGGGCCCGCCGCTCCGCCGCCTGCTGGTGGTCCGCCGGCCCCGCTCCCGCCGGGGGCACCTGTTCCGCCCCCGCCGGGAGCACCTGTTCCCCCACCGCCCGGGGCACCGGCCCCGCCCCCGCCGGGGGCACCTGTTCCCCCGCCGCCTGGGGCACCCGCACCCCCGCCGGCGGAGCCCCCGGTGCGCAGCGACGACACGTGGACGATCGCCGTGGGCGGTGCCGGCGACCAGCAGGCAAGGGTCTTCACGGACGCCAACGCCGCAGCCGTGGACCAGCCCGTCGGCTACTCGGCGGCCCTCTTCGGACCGAGCACCCGGCAGGGCGTGGACGAGCTGAACCGGCTGGTCCGGGAGCACCGGGCGGCAAACCCGGACCAGCACATCAAGGTCATCGGCTACTCGCAGGGCGCGGCCGTCGTACACACCTGGACGTCGGAGAACGCCGGGACGATCGACAACGTCAACTCCGTGCTCATCGCCGATCCGAAGCGTCAGGGTGGCCCCGGCACCGGCACGGACGGCCTGTCCGGCCAGCCGCTCGGGCAAGTTGCGGGCCCGCCCACCTCCGGCGTGGACCAGAACTTCGGCAACGTCCCCACCACATCGGTCTGCACCGGCGACGTGATCTGTGACAGCAGTGCGCCGTCTGGCTGGGGCGGGTACATCAACGGCGATCACGGCAACTACTCGTTCAACGCCGACGACTACGCCGACAACGGCAACGGGCAGTGGTTCAACGGCCAGTACAGGCCGTGGTGAACGCACTGCACTGCTGAGAACAGCCGGCCCGGTCATGCACGGCATGACCGGGCCGGTCTCAACTCGATGCCGGCGGCCGCGAAGACCGCGGAGGTGGCTGCGGACGCGGACGCATGACCCGGCCTCATCGGGACGGTTCGGGGTTCGGTTCCTGGCCGCCTCGACCCTGACCGGGATCGTCCGCAAGCACCCGCGGTGGTACGCCCCGGTCGAGCACGACCGCCCTGCCCGCCGCGGTCTCGTCCGTGATCAGTGCGACGACGTGGTCGCACAGTTCCTTCAACGGTACGAGCGGCGGCTGAGCCGCCCGCTCCTGCGGGCTCATCGCGGCCAACTCCCGGCGCGCACGGTCCGTTTCGATCCAGTCGGGCACGACGCAGCTGACGCGTACGGAGTGGGTGCGCTCCAGGTGTACGAGCGACGTGCTGGCCCGGATCAGGCCCGCCTTGGCCGCGGCGTACTCCGCCGACGGGTGGTGGCGGGTGCCCAGACCCGCCGTGGAGCCGATGTTGACGACGGCGCCGCCGCCGCGACTGCTCATGGTGGCGAGGACGAGCTGGGTGGCGAGGAGCGGCGCGCGCAGGTTCAGGTCGAGAAGGGCACCCCACTGCGCCGGAGCGGCGTCGGGGAAGTGCGGCGGGATGTGGCCGCCGCCACCCGCGTTGTTGACCAGGATGTCCACACCGCCGAAGGTGTGCACGGCGGAATCCACCATGGCCCGCACCTCGGCGGCGTCGGTCACGTCCACCTCGCGGAACGCCGCTCGCCCGCCCCTGTCCCGGATGCGGCGCAGTGTCTCCTCGCCCTCCCGCGCCTCGACATCGGCGAGCAGCACGGCTGCGCCCTCGACCGCGAGCCGTTCCGCGATGGCCCGGCCACTGCCCACGGCAGCGCCGGTCACGACAGCGACCTTGTCCTCGATTCGCATCCCCGATCACCTCACCGGCCCGTGCCGTGCAGCGTGCCCTCGGCCGCCCCGGTCCGGGTGACCGGAGACAGGTCGTCATGCTGGCAGCGACCACTGACGACGCGGGTGCCGGAGCAGCCCCAGGCCGCCGTCGTCGCTGAGGTAACGGGCCCTACGGCGGTGTGGGCTCGCTTCGCGCCCACACCGTCCGGCGACCTCTCGCTCGGGCGACGCCCGGCTCTCCGCCCGGCCATGGCCCGCGCGGCTCTCCGCGCCGCAGGCCCAACTCCCTGACGCGACCGGCGAGTCCGCCGGGGGCTGGGCAGCTGAGCTACCCCCGCTGCTGCGAGGCCACGTCTCTCGCGCTCGAAAAAATCTGTGGGGGATGTCGCGGCCCATCGGTACCGTGCTGCGGGTGATCGTGCGACGCACATTGCGGACCGGGCCAGCCGTGCGCCCGCCTGCCCCGGGGGAGTTCAGCCCGATAAAAAGTCACGACGAGTCCGGCTCCGTGCTTACGGCCCTGAAGGTGCTGAACCGGTGGTGAGCAGCGACCTGGTGGTCGTCGGCGCCGGCATCGTCGGTGCCTCGGTGGCCTATCACGCCGCCCGCGCCGGTGCCGTCGTGACTCTCCTCGACGCCGCGCGGCCGGGCGCCGGTGTGACGGCGAACTCGTTCGCCTGGATCGGAGCGTCCGGTGTACGTACCGGTCCAGCTGCCGCGCTGCGGGCGACCGCGACGGAGGAGTACCGCCGGCTCGAGGCCGAGCTGCCGGGACTCCCGGTGACCTGGTCCGGCTCCCTGTCCTGGGGCACTGCGGACCGGGCGCCAACGGCGGGGCCCGGGCAGCAGATCGTGAACGCCGCCACGGTGGCGACGCTCGAGCCCAACCTGCGGCAGCCCCCGGAGTGGGCCGTCTGGTCACCCGGTGACGGCGCCGTCGACCCGGTGGGCGTGACCGAGCGGCTGGTCGCGGGTGCCCGCGACCACGGCGCCCGGGTCCGTCCGGACACCCCGGTCACCGCGCTCAGCCGGGACGCCGCGGGCCGGGTCGTCGGGGTCGAGACGGCCGCGGGTCCCCTCTCCGGTGCGACGGTGGTGCTCGCGGCAGGCGTGGCCACGGCCGCGCTGAGCGCGCCGCTCGGCATACGCGTCCCGGTCGACCCGTCGCCGGCGACGCTCTTCCAGTTCAGCGCTCCGGCCGGTCTGGTCCACACCGTGGTCAACAACCGGGACTTCGATCTCCGGCAGGTCGCCGCGGACCGTCTGATCGCCGCCGCGGACTCTCCCGAACGGACTCTCGCCGCCGTCCGGTCCACGTTCCGCGGCGCCGAGAACGTCGAGCTGCTCAGCACCCGGGTCGGCGTACGCCCCATGCCGGCCGACGGCGAGCCGATCGTCGGCCCGGTCGCCGAGGTGCCCGGCCTCTACGTGGCGGTGCTGCACTCCGCGGTCACGCTCGGCCCGGTCGTGGGCCGCCTGGTCGCACGGGAGTTGGCCGACGGTGCCGTCGAGCCGGCGCTGGCGGGCTGCCGTCCCGACCGCTTCTAGGGCGCCGGCATCAGGCCGAGAGGCCAAGATGACCGCGCGGGCGCAGTACGTCGTGGAGCGGCAGGAGGGTCGCCACAGGGAGGCCGTCGTGGCGGCGCAGGGATCTGCCGCGGAGTTGGGGGCGAGGAATGGCCGTTCCGCATGCGCAGGAGGCCGACGCCGGGGCACCGGCCTCGCGCTTTCACCAAACGCGGTGTCCGATGGGTGGCTGCGTAAGAGCTCGTCTCATTTGGCTTGCGCGTCG
Organism: Streptomyces winkii; assembly: GCF_032248595.1. Classification (NCBI taxonomy): domain Bacteria; kingdom Bacillati; phylum Actinomycetota; class Actinomycetes; order Kitasatosporales; family Streptomycetaceae; genus Streptomyces; species Streptomyces winkii. The sequence continues at coordinate 64,263 of NZ_JASTTH010000002.1, forward strand.
ATAGCCTGCGGCTGTGGGGATCGTCGAACGCATGGTGCCGGATGAGCTGGACTGGACGCGCTGCGCGATCGATTCGGTGAACATGCGGGCCCTCAAAGGGGGGATCTGACGGGGCCGAATCCTGTCGATCGGGGCAAGAACGGGTCGAAGATCCACTTGATTACCGACCGCGCCGGCCTGCCCCTGTCCATCGGCATCTCAGGGCCAACACCCACGACGGTCAGGCGCTGATACCTCTGGTCCAGGGCGTACCACCGATCCGTTCCCGCTGCGGTCGACGTCGACGCAGGGCGGGCAAGTTGCACGGTGAATCCGGCTCATGGAGTGTCCTCGCAGCGCGTCGTAGCCGGGGACTGCTGGGGGTGCACCCATGGCGGGGAGAGCCGGGGTAGCGTTATGCCCGTGGATGAGCGAAATGGGCTTGTGGTTCCGCGTTCGCTGGAGGAAGCGTGCGAGCCGCGGCGCACGGCGCTGCTGGTCTACGACATGCAGGTCGGAATCCTGGATCAGATCAGCGAGCGTGATCGTGTCATCCGCCGGGCTGTCGAGGTGGTCGAGGCAGCCAGGGCCGCGGGGGTACGCACGATCTTCCTGCGTCACGTGACGCTTCCCCCAGAGCTGATGGGCATGTCTCAACTGCGCATGTGGCGTGGCTGGCAGCGGGTCGAGCGAGCGGCCGACGTGATCTCCCCCTTCCCGCCGGATGTGGCACAGACGCAGCTCATCCCCGAGCTGCTGCCCACTGACCGCGAGGCCGTGATCGACAAGATCACCATGTCCGCGTTCGAGAGCACATGGCTCGACATCGTGCTGCGCGACTGCGGGATCACCACCGTTGCCGTCATCGGCGTCGCCATGGAGATCGGTATCGAGCCCACCGTCCGTCATGCGGCGGACCTGGGCTACATCCCGGTTGTCGTCACGGATGCCTGTGGAGGCGGTGACATAGAGGCCGCCGAGCGTTCACTGGCTGCGCTTCGATTCGCGGGCGACGCCCTGCTGACCACTACGGAGGAGTTTTGCTCCGTGCTTGCCCCCAACTGAGCCGGTCGCCGAGCCGCTCGTACGTCTGCGCAGCGTCGGCGGCCGATGGTCCGTGAACTCGTATCACCTCATGTGCCGGCGAGCCGCCGAGAGGATCGCCACCCCCCGCCGACGTCCTCGTGCTCTCTCCCCGTGTGAACCGTCCCGCTATCCGGCTCATCAAGCCCTCGAACGCCTCCTGCCGGCGGGCAGGGTCTACGCTGTGACCTGCGGCCACCGCGTGATCGTTTGTCTTCACACACCGATGATCAACGGGTGACCGCACCCGTCTCCACAGCGCGTCGGGGTCGCGCAGCGTCCGCCCGTCGTCCTGTCTCAGGAGGACATGTGCAACGTGGCGAAGTCTGGTGGGTGGAGTTCGACGAGCGGCGGCCGGTCGTGCTGCTGTCGGGAGACGACGCGTCCGGGATCCGGGTAATGCAGGTCGTCGCTCCAGCGGGTGTCGACATCACCGGCCTGGGCGTCGAAGTGACAGTAGGCGACGTGGAAGGACTGCCCTTTGAAGGCGTGCTCCGGTTCGCCTTCCCGCGTCCGGGCTTTACCCCTTGCACGTGGCTGACCATCGTGTCCCGGGACGACCTGATCGAGCGAGCGGGCGCCCTGTCCTCCGCGAAACTCAGCGAGATTGAGAACGCCCTCCGTCTCGGTGGACTCGGGTAGGCGGAGAAGAAAACGAACGCCCGCGAGGGCGTGGTCGGTCTCGTCCAGATGATCGACGCTGCCAGCTGCCTCCTCGGCACCCCTCACGATCGAGATCACGAACTACGGCCGGAGTACTAAGCAGAAAGTGCCACTGGCCAGCGAGTATGAGGACTGCTGAGGTCCTTGGTCCCCCGCTCCACCCGAGGGCAACAGGTAAGGGGAAGACCGGACGCCAGCCTCGGAACTCGCACAGGAAGCCCGCTGCCGCCTGGACACTCGGGGCGGCAGCGGGCCGGATGGGCGTCGGCCTACGGGGCAGGGGGCGGAGCAGGTGCCTCCGGTGCAGGAGGTGTCTCGGGAGTCGGAGGCGGCGCAGGAGCAGGTGCCTCCGGTGCAGGCTCGGGAGCCGGAGGCGGACCACCCTCGGGAGCCGGTGCAGGAGCTGGCTCGGGAGCCGGAGGCGGCTCAGGAGCAGGGGGTGTCTCGGGAGCCGGAGCCGGAGGCGGCTCAGGAACCGGACCAGGCGGAGCTGGCTCAGGAACCGGACCAGCTGGAGCTGGCTCAGGAGTCGGACCAGGACCAGGAGCCGGAGGTGGAGCCACCGCAGGAGTAGGAGCTGGAGCACCCTCAGGAGTCGGTCCCGGAGCCGGACCGACCGGCGCTCCTGGCACCGGGGCCGGTGCGACACCAGCGGAAATCTCCTCCGGTGTCGGCTGTGACGCCTGCCGCTCGGCCCGCTGCTCTTCGAGAGCCTGACCCGCGGCATTCCCAGGAGCCCAAGGCGAAGCCATTCCGGCCGGCATAGGCAGGAAGCCGTTGTTAACCGGTCCGGGGATGTACGGGTATCGCTCTTGACCGGGTGGTTTGGCGACCCCTGCGGAGACCTCGCCCCGAGTGGGCTGGAACGCCACGGACTGGTCCTCCACAGGATCCGGACCCCCGCCGTCGACTTCGCTCCAAGCCTGAGCCTCCGATGACTGCGGGCGCTCGGCGACGTAGGCACTCGAGTTCCACAGGGCACCTACGAGAGCGGTGACATACGGAGCCCGCTTGAGAGCCGCTTTGGACGCCTTCTTGGCGTCATCCGTGTCCGCCAGGTCGGGATGCCGATGTGCGTTCTCTGGGTCCCTGAGATCGTTCACAGCACCGACGAGCGCATCAGGCGTGGTGAAGCCGGTCCAGGCACCGTCGAAGGTGCGCCCACCCCATTCACCCCAGTCCCATTTCGGCCCCGGAGCGGGCTCGTTCGCGGGGTTGACGACCGGCTCACCGGACTGAGCGCCATCCGCCGGAGCCGGAGCCGGACCGCCCTCAGGTGGTGGCGCGGCCTCGTCCGAGGGAGAGTCCTGGCCGGTCCCGGGTTCCGGGGCACCTGTAGCTGGGGGTGTACCCGGTGAGGGTGCGCCGGGAGCCGCGGCCGGCGTTTCAGACGGACCGTCAGCGGGCGTCTGTACAGTGCCCGTTCCGCCGTACGGCCGGTCGCTCTGTGCCTCGGCGTCGCTGTCGGTCCCCTCTACGGAAGGGGCGTCGGACAGAGGATCATCAGCGTCCGGCTCGGTCTCGTCGTCAGCGTCCCCGGCGTCGCCGCCGGTGTATTCCCAGTCCTCGCCGTCCTCGTCTCCGTCATCGGAGTCCTGTACGGATCGTTCCGCGAGGCCCGTCAGATCCTCAGTCGGTACCGCGGAGTCCACGCCGGCCTCGTCGGAGGCGTGGTCTGAGTCGCCGGAGGTCTGAGATTCGGGGGCCGGCAGGGTGCGCGGGTCCTCGGCGCGGCCGGCGGCCGGATCGGCCGAGGGATGCTGCGTCCCCGGCATCGAGTAATGACGGTCCGCATGCGGCGCCTGGTCTGCGGCAGTCTCCGCCTGGTCTGCGTCAGTCTCCGCCTGGCCTGCGGCACCTGAGGCGGGCATGGCCTCGCGCGCTGGAGCGGATTCCGACTGTCCCCGATCGGACAGGTCCGGCGCCCGCAGCCCCCGCTGGATCTGACGCAACGCCGCCTCTTCCACCCCGGCGGCCCGCAACCGCTCTGTGACGCGCTCCCGTACCTCCCGGTTCAGCAACGTCTGCCCGGAGCGGGAGAAGTCCGCCCCCGTGTGCTGCGCCGACGCAGCGTCACTGACTTGCTGCTGGTACTGCTGCTGCGGCAGTTCCTGTTGCTGCTGATACTGCTGAGGCTGCTGCTGGTGCACGGTGGCGGCCTGTGCCTCGCCGGGCTGCACGGCCGCCGACAGCAGCCAGGCACCGAAGCCCAGCGCTCCCGACAGCACCGCCGTACGAACCAACTGCCGGTCCCACAGCGACTTCCCCTGCCATTCCGGCCGCGGCAACGCGAACACCGACCGTCCGGCCTGCGACGGCTCGCCGCGTCGGCAGTCACGGAGCATGCCCGGCAGGACGGCGTCCACCAGCTCGCGTATCGTGCCGGACGGCACCTCGATCACCTCACCGCCGCGCGGATACGAACGCTCCGTCGTCTCTCCGGGCGGCACCGCCACGTAGGAGACCCGCCCCAGGCCGGCCATTTCCTCCACATCGACGATCAGCGATATGGCAGCGGACAGCTCAGCACCGGTGCGCTGCGTGTCCCACCAGGCCCACAGCCGCTGCGCCGCCCCCGGGGCGGCGAACTCGTCGCCGTACATGGGCGGTACGAGTACCTTCACGTCCCCGCCGGCCTCGGCCAACCGCGACTTCAGCCCCGCAGCCACCGCATGGGCCAGTTGATAGTCCCTGACCAGCACCAGGCAGGCCTGACTCACGCCCTCTCCCGGCGATCCGGAAGGCGTCTTCACCTGACGATGACGGCCAGTTGGACCCGGGACTTTCCGTAGATTCATACGTGGCACCTCTTCACGACCGGGCGCACCGCCCCAGCCCGTTCACCGCTGAACATGGCAGGACAAGCTCCAGGCTTCCTTTGGGCCCGGCGACGCTACGGGGCGCCACCTGAGACCCCTCCCTACGCCCTGGTAGGCAACGAACCACAAATGACCAACGGATCGGCGTCCTGGCGGTTCGCGACAGCGGCCAACCTCGCGCCTTCGCGTGGCTCGGTGTCCAACAGGTGATCACGTAAGCAGACGCCCGCAAGGAACGGCCCCACCCCTGTGCCCAGTTGCACATCACCGACGCCGAAGGCCGCCGGATCACCTGCAACACCCGCGACGTCCCGACCGCCGCACGAGAGATCGAGGCTAGCCAACGGGCCAACCGCTGCCCGATTCTGGGAGTCGACACGACCACACGAGCGACCACACGAGCAACCGCACAGCCGCTTACCAATCGGGGGAGACCATGGCGGAAGGGCAGAAGGCGATGGCGTGGATCGGCGTCGCGGCATCAGCCGTAGCCGTGCTCGCGTTCTTCGGCATCACCAGCTTCGACGAGCTCCGGAACGCGATCGATCCGGCGGGCGCCTCGTCGGATGCCTGCGAACAGGCAGCGAAGGCAACCCAAGAGCTCCGTGACAAGGAGGGATCGAACGACTTCGACGGTAGCGAAGCGTTCGGCGACTACGCCCCGAAGATCCGTTCAGCGGCAGGGAAAGCCGGAGATCAGAAGCTGAAGAGCCTCATGCTCGACGACGCGGATGCGGCCGAAGACATGGCTGACGAGTACGCGCGGAACGACACCTACTCGGTCTCCTCCAACAACCGGCTCGCCGCTGCACGTAATCAATGGACAGGAATCTGCGACAAGTCGAGCTAAGGGGTGTCCCGTGACTGCTGGTCACGGATGGATGACCTTGATGTGTTCTGGGCCCACGGGCCGACGACGCGGGAGCCGGCGACCTGATCGTCCCCGTCCCGGCGGCCATGAGATGGTCGGTGCCGCGTCCGGTCCGATTCACCGGCGCCCGCCGGCAGCACTGCCGTCGAGAACGGGCATGCTGCGGTGGCGAGGTGGGAGCTGCGGGCGTCAGGGCTCGTACGGCTGCGTGGCTCCGACGGTGAACTCCGGTTGCCCGCCCCTCAGTTCACCGCCGACGCAGACAGCTCGCAGGCCCGTAGGTCCGTAGGCCCGATCAGGAGTACGCCCGATGCCCGACGCCTCCTACCCGGAAGGTCTGCCCGACGCCGGCAACCTCACGGACGCCGAACTCCGCGCGGAGCGCGACCGGTTGGTGTCCGTCCTCGGCGGCCCGGGCCCGGGTCCGAGCGGCCCCGTCGGAGGACTCGACACCGCGACCGCGTGGGGCGTCGCCGGTGAGTGGAGTCTGGCGCTCCATATGCGCGAGGGCGAGGCCGGGGACCTGGCGCAGGCCGCCGGTGCGCTGGAGCGTGCGGTGGACGGGACGGCCGACTCCTCCGAGCGTGCCGTCTGGCGCGTACTGCTCGGGCATGTCCAGGCACTCGGATTCGATCTGCAACCCGGTCCCGCGCGGGCGCGGCAGGCGTACGACACGCTGCTCCTGGGCGTGAGCGAGCTGGAGGAGGGCGAAGAACACGCGGGCTACGAGGAGTTGCTGCATGTGGGGCGGCTCCAGCTCGCGTATGTGATGCGGATGCGCTGCGAGCGGTTCGAGGACCCCGAGGAGTGCGTACGGCTTCATGAGGAGGTGCTGCCGCGGCTGCAGGCCGCCTTCGGCCGTGGCGGGGACGGCAGCGGCAGAGACGTCGAGCTGCGTCTCCAACTCGCCGATCTGTACCGCGAACGCGGAGCCAGGACCGGCGACCCGGAGGACTTCCACCTCTCCGCCGGCCACTCACGGGCGGCGCTCGCCGTCCAGCCGCCGGACGCGGACGTCGCGCAGCTGCGTTTCGGGCTCGCGAAGGCCCTGATGCTCGGTGGACTGACGGGCGCGGACCGGGAGTTGCTGAAGCAAGCCGGCTCGGAATTCGCCATGGCGCTGGACGAGGCGGGCGGTTGGGGCGATGCAGCGGACGAGCCGGAGTGGGGCCTGGAGGCACGGGCACGGCGCGCCTTCATCACGGCAGGACTGGGGCTGGAGCGCGGCGACACCCAGGAGATGGCGCTCGCCGAGCACGGGGTCGAAGAGGTCCTGGCCGAGCCGGACTTCACGGACACCGCTCCCGCGGGCTTTCTGGATCTCTTCGCCCGGCTGCTCTACGAGCTGGCTTCGAGCCGCGCGGACGAAGCGGGCCGCGAACGTGCGCTCGGGCTGCTCAGACATGTCACCGAAACCAGGGACCCCGTACACGACGACGGTACGTGGCACGCCGCGCTGGTACTGATCGCGCTCCAGCAGAACCGCTACGGGGACGACGCCGATCCCGCCCGGCTCACGGACGTCGACCTCGGTGCGCGCGTCGTCCTGGAGAGCCCTTACGGCGACGAATACGTCCGCCACGTGTGCCGGATGGTGCGGGCGTGGGCGCGCAAGGAGCGGATCGGCCGCGGGCTGTCCGGGGCCGTCGGCGACGCCGGCGACGGCGGCGACGGCGGCGGGAGCGGCGATCACGGCGGCCTGGGCGGGCAGTTGACGCTCTCCCGCGAGTCCCTGCGCACCCTGCTGGAGCGCTACGTCGACGGGCGCAGCTACTTCGGCTTCGGCCGTCGGGCCGGGGCGAGTGCCACGGCCGGCGGGCCCCCCGCCGACGAGGAGAGGCTGCGCCGCGTCCTCGACGAGATGTACGCGCGGTGGGAGGAGCAGGAGCCGGGCAGCGACAACCGCGCCGAATTCGCCTGGTCCATCCTGGGCTTGCTCCCGTGGCTCGAAGAGCACGGCACGTACCTCGCCGGGCAGCAGAAGCGGGCGCTCATCGACTCGGCCGTCAACACACCCGGACATGCAGTCAACACACCCGGGCATGAGGACAGTTGGAGCGCTCACGAGGACATCTCCGCGGCTCCGTCGCAGACTGCCGGGGAGCAGATGACCGGTGCTCCCGTACGGCTGGAGCAGATTTACGGCCACATCGACGGTGACCTGGCCGGGTCCGGACCCGGGGCTCCCGGCAGGCCGGGACCGGAGGCCCGTCCCGGCACGTACGGGAGCCTGCTGGCCGAGACCGAGAAGGCGATCACGGACGGAGTGCGCGCTCTGCGGACGGGAGACATCGCACTGGCCGACGACGCGGTCGCCCGGCTCGCCGACGTCTACGCCGGGTTGCAGAGCGAGGACCCCTCGCGCGTCGAGCTGTGGACGGTGCTGGAGAACCTGATCCTCGAACGCGACCGGCTGGCCGGGCAGTTGGGAGTGCCGCGGCTCCGGCGGCCCCGCGGCCGTCCGTCCACCGCGGAACTGCGGCGGGACGCGGCCCGGCTTCCGCGCGGTCAGCGTGCCTGGGTGCTCGGCTCGGCGGGACTCGTACGCGGTGGCCGTGCGGCGGCGAAGCAGGACTTCAAGGGGCTGGCCGACGCCACCGAGCTGCTGGAGGAGGCGCTGGAGCTCCTGCCGGAGAACGGGGACGACTGGCTGCGGTACGCGAGCGCCCTGGGCGTCGACTACTGCTCCCTGGGCGCGGGCGAGACCCGTCTCTCCCACCGTCACCAGCGGATGGCCCAGGGGACCGGCCTGCTGGAGAAGTGCGTCCGCCTCATGGACGGGCCGTCGCACCGGTACTGGACCAGCACCAACTTCGCCCTCGCCCGCGCCTACCGCACCCGCGGAGAGGGCGACGACTGGCAGCGCAGCCGCCGTACGGGCACGGACGCCCTGCGCGGACACGCCTGGTCGACGCTGTTGCGGGCGGGTACGCCGCACGCCGCAGAAGCCGCAGCCGCCGCGACCGCCGGCGCGCTCCGCGTGGCGGCGTGGTGCGTGACGGACGGCGCGCCCGATGAGGCGGTCCTGGCGCTGGAAGCCTGCCGGGGACTGGCGCTGCACTCGGCACTCAACTCGGCGTCCGTCCCCGAACTGCTGCTGGCGGCGGGGTTCGAGGACCTGGCGCGGGAGTGGCGCGCGGCGGGCGACGGGAGCGCGAGCGGCAGCGCATTCCGCAAGGCCGCCGGGCGGGACAGCACTCTGCGCGGGCGGGTCGTCGAGGCGCTCACGAGCCCCGGCGGCAGCCCGCAGTCACGGAGCAGGCTCCTGCAACCTCCCTCTCGGGAAGAGATCTGCCGCGCGCTGCGTACGACGGAGACCGACGCGCTCGCATACCTCGTGCCCGCCTCGGACGGGGGAGGCGGCGCGGCCGTGCTCGTCACCGCGGACGGACGCCTCGGCTCGATACCGCTGCCCATGCTGAGCGAGGACGCGGCTCCGTTGAGGGCATACCGCCCGGCCGGTCACGGCGTCCGTACGACGGGCCCCGTACCCGGAGGCGATGCCGCACCTCAACCGGCGCCCCTGCGGGGGCAGTTGAACCGGCTGTGCTCGTGGGCGTGGTACGCGGCCATGGGACCGCTGATCTCGGCGCTCGAGTCCCTTCTGCCGGACGGCGACGGCCCGCCCAGAGTGGTGCTGGTACCGATGGGCAGGCTCGGCGCCGTTCCCTGGCACGCGGCGTGGAGTCCGGTGCGGGGCCCGCTGGAGGGCGGTGTGCAGGGCCCCGGCCCCGTGGACGACAGCGTGGAGGGCGGCGGGAAGCGGTACGCGATCGAGGCCGCGGAGATCTCGTACGCCGCTTCCGCACGGCTGCTGTGCGAGGTCGCCGCACGCGAGGCGCCCGCGCTCGCGGACAGCGCGCTCGTCGTCGGCGACCCGACGGGCGAGCTGCGTCACGCGGGCGAGGAAGCCGACGCGTTGCAACGGCTGCTGTATCCCGGCGCCCGCTTCCTCGGCCTGCGGGAGTCGGGCCCCGCGGACGGCAGGGGCACACCGCAGGAGGTGCTGGACTGGCTGAGCGGAGAGGAGAGCGAGGGCGCGGTGCTCCATCTCGCCTGCCACGGGACGGCCGCCGGACTCGCCGGAGACTCCGAACGCACCGGACGCGCGCGGCACTCCGCCTGCCTCTCCCTGGACGGCGGCGAGTTGACGGCCGAACAGCTCACCTGGGCACGGGGCCAAGGCTCAGCCGGTGACGGCGCCGGACCCGGCCTGGTCGTGCTGGCCGCCTGCCGCAGCGGTGTCTCCGGAGGTGGCCAGAACGACGCGTACAGCCTCTCCACCGCGTTCCTCGCCGCCGGAGCCCGGTCGGTGGTGGGCTCTCTCTGGCAGGTGCCGGACGACGCGGCGTCCGTGCTGATGTTCATGACCCACTGGTTCCTGCGCCGGGAGAAGGAGCCTCCCGGACGGGCGCTGCGCCGGGCCCAGTTGTGGATGCTGGACCCGGCGCGCACCGTCCCGGACGGAATGCCTCCGCGACTGGCCGACCAAGCTCGTACGGCCGATCCGGACGATCTCGCGGCCTGGGCGGGCTTCACACACCTGGGATGGTGAGCGGCCGGCGTGGCCGCGCCGCGAACGGGTACTCACCTGGAGCTGGAACCACGCAGATCGTGATCCTCGAACACGCCCTCGTACAGGCCTTCCAACTCGGTGGTCTCCACGATCTGGGCGAGACGCTCCAGCGAGTCCGGGCGGGTCAACTCCGCGCGGATCTCCTGGAATTCCGCGAGAGGCATGTCCAGCTCGAGTGTCGTGATCACCTGTCGCTCGTCGGCGACATTGCGGGCGACGCTGACCTTCGCGGGATATCCGTCCATGACCTCCGGAAGCCAGGCATCCCTGAACTGCTCATACGTCACGCCCGCCTTCAGGGTACGGACGAACACCGCGCGCAGCATCGCTCCTCCTTCTGCTCCTCCTTGACAGCCGAATGCCGAACGGCGCCACGCTAACCGGAGCCACTGTCAACTCCCGCCGGAACCGGCCCCCTTGCTCCCCGCAGCGATGAGGGGGGACCACCGCGGCGAGGAGCCGGGGAGCGCGTCAGCCGGGGAGCGGGTTCTCACCCAGCATGCGGACGCCGTTCGCCGACGAACGCCTCACCGCGGCGAAGCCCTCCGCGACCATGCGCCGCTCGTAGTCGCGCACGATGTTCACGAGCGGAGTCCTGTGAGCGGCCCGGGCCAGCGAGGTCGAGAGCGCGGCCGCGTCACGCAGCGCCATGTTCGATCGGCACCTGCTGCCGGGCTCATCGCGTGGATCGCGTCGCCGAGCAGGCCGGCGACCTCGGTGGCTTCGATGGCAGGCCGTGCCACTGAGGGCCTGCCGACCGGTCAGCCGCAGCCGGATTCCTTCCATCGCACCGCATCAACAGTGCGGTCCACGCCGCTCGCCCGATAGCCCTGCGGCCAGCACGTCCACTGAGTGTGGCCGTTGTACTGGATCTTGGTGAGGGCGTTCTCCGGGCCCTGTGACTTGCCGTTGTTCCAGGCGGAGCTGATGTGTTTGAAGTTCTTGTTCGTCGCCCCCCAAACCCGGTAGACCGTCCCCTGCCCGCCCTGCTTCGTATAGAGGCACAAGGCGCCCTTGGGGCAGTGCTTCCACTTCTTCTTCACGCTCGACGCGCCCTTGACCGGAGTCAGGCCGTCGCTCGGCGAGCCGTCCGCCTCCTCGACCGAGGCGAGCCCGCCTCCGGGTGACCCGGAGCCGACCTCAGCATGGGCGGCCGTCAACCCCCCACCCGCGAGAGCGATTCCGCAAGCAGCCGTGGCTGCGAGTGTCCGCATACGCATGTTCTCTCCCCCATGTGGTCTTCACAGTTCTTCCGGCCCAACCCGACTGTCCGGCATGTCAATTCGGACCGTGGAAATGGACAGGGCCTTCCTGTGTCCTGGCATTTCCCGTTCCATAGGACGATAGAGCGGCCTCAACTCCCTGGACCACGCTCTTCGGAGGGGACCGAAACTCCAAGGTCAGGCCAGATCGCCCTTCGTCGTCGAAGACCTCGTGCTACGTCTCGTTCACCTGGCAGGCCGCCAGGCGCCGGACCTGACAGGGAACGCGACGCTCGCCGTTCCGGCTTTGCCGCGGCTTGACGACAGGACAGGGTTGGGACACCGGGACCCGGCAGAGACGTGTGTGGATGCCGGTGTTCAGCGAGGCCGGCGCTCGGAAGCGGGCGGCAGCGGGGCGTGAGGGCAGTTCGGTGAGTCCTGATACCAGTACGCCGTGGTGCTCAGATCGTCCTGGCGCTCGAACAGACCGTGGTCCCATGCGCCGATCTGTTGCAGCGTCACCCTCAGCCGCTCCTCGAAGTAGATCGGGTCCGGCAGGTGCCAGCGGTAGAGGCCGTGCATGGGCGGCATGTGTGTCGCGAAGGGCGATGCCTTCGTGATGTCGCGCGCCGAGTGGTAGGGGTAGCCGGAGTACGGGGCGCTGAACGTGAGCACGTTGGGTTCCGGGTCGCTGCGCAGTTCGTCCTGGAACGCCCACGCGCCGCCGGCGTAGTCCTCCAGGCCGGTGCTGCACAGCGTCGGCAGTTCCTCGTCGTCGTCCACGAAGAACTTGACCTCTCCTTCGCCCCACCAGTACCGCTGCAGCGAGGCCAGAGCGATGTATGTGCCGACGTAGGTTCCGCGGCCCCGCACTCCGTCGATCACGACGTGGTCCGTGCCCAGCGGCGTGGACCCGTTCGAGCGGCGCCACTGCGCGTGGAAGTAGCCGGTGTCCGCGCCGATCTCGTCGCCCGTGGTGAAGTCGACCTGGTAGAAGACGTGCGGCAGTTCAGCGCCGTGCTCGCTCTCCAGCGTGAGCCGGGCGTGGGTGCGGAAGGGCATGGGGAAGTACGAGTTCATGGCGCCCGTCGGCGCGACGACGATCGGGACGGACGTCACCAGAGCGCGGGTGGCGAACCCGTTGCAGAAGAAGTCGCCCAGCGGTACTTCGACGGCCGGCGTCTCGGCGCCGTCCCAGTAGGCGCGTAGCACGAGGTCGCGGAGGACGAACGGTCCACCGTCGGGTGTCCGGTCGGCGACGGTGATCCAGATGTGCCGGATGACGCCTGGTCCGTCGATCTCCGCGAGGGTGATGGATTCACCTGCGGGCAGGGGCAGGTAGGCCGACCCCTTGCGGCCGGGGCCGAGCGCCGACGCCGCCCGACCTGCCGCGCCCGCTGCGCCGGTTGGGTTCTCGGCGTTGATGGACCGGCTGCGAACGCCTCTGTTCGGGCTCAGGGCACTCCAGTTGCTGAACACGTTTTCTTATGCTCCTCGGACTGTGCGCGGCCGCGACGCGAAGGGCCGGGTATGCGGGCTCACTTGACGGCTCCTGCGGTGACACCCCGGCTGAGGGTCCGCTGGAACACCAGGAAGAAGACGAGCGTGGGCAGAAGGGAGAGCAAGGACCCGGCGTTGAGGACGGTGATGTCGATCGAATGCTGGCCACGGAGCGTGGCCAGGGCGATCGGTACGGTCTGTGCCGAGGGGTCGTTGAGCAGGATGAGGGGGAGGTAGAACTCGTTCCACGTCCAGACGAAGAAGAACACGACGAGGACGGCGAGCGTCGGTCGCAGGACGGGGAAGACGACCCGCCGGAGAATCTGCCACCGGGACGCGCCGTCGATCACGGCCGCTTCGAGCAGTTCCTTGGGGATGGTGGTCATGACACTGGCGAGCAGGTATGTGCCGAACGCAGCCTGGATCACGGTGAAGACGATCACCACGGACCAGACGCTGTTGAGCAGTCCCGCCTTCTCCGCGCCGTAGTACAGCGGGTAGATGAGCGCTTCCTGCGGCACCATCGTGGCGAGGAGAAGCACGGCGAGGATCGCACCACTGCACCGCACCTTGCCGATGCCGATGGCGTAGGCGCTGATGAGGGCCAGCGCGGCCCCCAGGAAGGCGACGGCCCCGGAGACGAGCACCGAGTTCGCCAGGGCTTGGGGGAAGTCGACGAGCGACAGGTAGCGGGAGAACGTGTCCACCGTGAACGCGGTCGGCCAGGAGAGCGGGCCGTGCGTCGAGTAGTCCGCGCTGGTCTTGAAGGCATTGAGGACCAGAAGCAGAAACGGTGCGAGCATGACCGCGGCAACCGCGATGGCGATAAGGAGTATGAGCCACCGCAGCGGGGGGCGCTTGTACCGGCCCCGGTTGACGGGTTGGGGATCGGTGCGGGGGAGAGCCGTCGCGACCGAGGGCGCCGGTGGTGTCTGGACCTTCATTTCAGCCCTCCTGCCGTTCGGAGCGGCGCTGCCACACGATGAGCAGGGCGGCGATGGCGAAGATCACCAGGGATGTGAAGGTAGCGATCGCGGCGCCGTATCCGACGCGGGACAGTTCGAAGAAGTTGCGGTAGGCGTAGTAGGACGGCACGACAGTCGAGTTCTCGGGGCCGCCGCCGGTGAGGATGAGGATCGGGGCGAACACCTTCAGCGCGCTCACCGTGGCGGTGAGGACCACGAAGAAGACCTCGGGACGGATCTGAGGCACCGTGATCGCGCGGAACCGCCGGAGCCAGCCGGCCCCGTCCAGCTCGGCCGCTTCGTAGAGCTCGGGGTCCACCCGCTGCAGTGCAGCCATGAAGATCACCACGGGGTAGCCGATCTGGAGCCAGACGAGCATGAGCATGACGGAGTACAGCGCGAGGTCGGGATCGCCGAGCCAGTCGGGTCCGGACGTGATGCCGATCGAGCGGAGATAGGTGTTGATCGAGCCCTGGCGCGGGTCGAGGACCGTGCTCCAGATGAAGCCGGCGACCGCGATCGGCAGGATCTGCGGCAGGTAGTACGTGGCGCGCAGGAAGCTCGCGGCCCGGGTGCCGAAGGTCTTGCCGATGTAGTCGAAGAGCAATGCCGCCAGGACGATGCCGATCAGCGTCGGGATCACGACGACAGCGACGATCATGAACAGCGAGTTCAGGAACGAGTGCCAGAAATTCGTGTCGCCCATCAAGTCCAGATAGTTGCCGAGGCCGTACCAATGCTTCGGCGCCAAGCCTCCCTTCCACTGGTAGAAGCTGAGCACGACGTTCATCACGAACGGTGCGGCGACGACGACGGTGAAGCCGACGGCGATGGGAATCAGGTAGCGCCAGTACGAGCTGGATCTGCCCCGCCTTCTCCCGGGCAGAGGCCCGTCGGGGACCAGTGCGGACATAGAGGTCTCTCTTCTGCGGGTGGACGTTCCGAGGTCGTGCTGCGCGGTCTCGGCAGGTCCGGCGTCTACTGCTGGGTGGCCGTCTTCTTGCCGTCGTCGTAGAACTTCTGCAGTGCCTTCAGGTACTCGTCGGCCGTCTCGCTCTTGTTGGACATGGCCTGCATGTGGTTCTGGATGAAGTCGAGGAAGCCGGGCACCGGATAGTCGGGGTAGAACGACATGGCGTTCTGCTCGACCAAGTCGTCGAACCGCTCCGTGTACTGGCGGGTCACCGGGTCCTTGATGGCCGAGGCGTCACCCGCCAGTGGCAGTCCGCCTTCGTCTCCGGTGTGGTTCTGGACCTCGTCGCCGAGCGTGATGTCGATCCAGTCGTACGCGAGGTCCTTGTCATTCGACTTGGCCGGGACGCCCCACAGATGGCCTGAGGAACCCATGACCTGCTTGGCGCCCGGCAGCGTGAAGTACCCCCACGAGAAGTCCGCGTCCTTGCGGATACGGGAGAACTGGCTCTGGTTCCACATGAGCATCGCGCCGTCGCCGCGGAGGAAGTTGACGATGGCCTGCTCGTAGGAGAGGCCGCCGAGCTTGTCGCCGACGTAGCCCTTGTCGATCCAGTCCTGGAATTTCCGTGTCCCTTCCTTCCAGGGGCCGGACTGGAAGTTCACGTTGCCCTTGAGGAACATGAAGTCGTCGATCTGCCGGCGGGACGCCGAGGCGGAGACCAGCGAGTACCACAGCCACATCTGGTTGAAGCCCTGGCTGGTGTTGGCGGAGCTGGAGATCGGGACGTGGCCCGCGGCCTTCAACTTGTCCATGCCGGCCTCGAGTTGGGCCAGGGTCTTCGGCGGCTTCGTGATGCCGACGTCCGCGAACGTCTTCTTGTTGTAGTAGAAGGTCACGTATTCGCCGATGTCGGGGACGCCGTACCAGTCGCCGGACCCGGCCAGCCCGTTCTGGTCGTACTTGGCGAACGCGGCCATCGGACCCGTGACTTTCTTGTCCCAGCCCCGTGCCTTCGCCTCCTCGGTCAACGGCTGCAGCAGGCCCTGGCTGGCGAGCTGGCCCGCGTCCGCATTGCCCTTGTTGAACTCGATCACGTCAGGGACGTCGTTTCCGGACAGCGTGATCTTCGCGTTCTGGCGCATCGCGTCGAAACTCGTCGTCTGGAACTTCACCTTGACGTCGGGATGCCGCTTCTTGAAGATCGCCACCGCTTTCTTCCAGCCCTGGGCCTGCGCCGAGGTCTGGTCCTCGTACTGCAGGATCGTGAACGTCCCGTCGGACTTCTCAGCTGTGGCGCCTCCACAGGCGGTGACGGCCAGGGCGAGCACGGTGCAGAGGCAGGCGCTGAGGCAGCGCCGTGCTATGGGTCGAGCTCTCATGAGGAAGCTCCCTCTCGACTCGTCATTGAACGGGGGTGCTGATGGATGCCGGCCTGTCCCGATCAGGGCAGGCTGATGCCGGCCGGGGACCGGCGGGGGAACGTAGTGGGGCGCCTTCAGGAGCCGCGCGAGGTCAGACCGCGGGAGTTCGTCGGCCTGCGGATAACTGCCTGGGCGTCCGGCCGAAGGGGGCGGCGACCGAGTCCCGGACGACCAAGGGGCAGGTGACGGAGTTGCCGGTCGGGCCCTCGCTCTCGTCTCCCCGCAGCCGGGCGATCGCCGTTTCCGCCGCGCGGACGCCCATCTGGTAGTGGGGGAGTTGGACGGTCGTCAGACCCGGGAACAGGTTCTCGGCGAAATTCTGCTGGTTGTCGAAGCCCACGACGGACAGATCCCTCGGGATCTCGAGTCCGAGTTCGGCCGCCACTTGGTAGAAGCCGAGCGCGAGGCGGTCCGAGAAACAGAAGACCGCGGTGGGCCGGTCACTGCGGCGCAGCAGCCTGCGAGCGGGATCCCGCGCGGCAGGTGAGTTCGGCTCGGGCGCTTCCACGACGAGCGACTCGTCGAGGCCAAGTCCAGCCTCCGCGAGCGCTCTCTCGTAGCCCTCGCGGCGCAGCGACTCAGCGATCGCGAAAGCCGGTGCCGAGACGTTGCAGAAGGCGATCCGCCGATGACCGGCGTCGATGAGATGACGTGTCGCCGTCCTCGCGCCGGCCGACTCGTCGGGCACGACCCAGTCGGCGTTCCCCCTCCGCGGCCGGCCGCCCAGGATCACCTGCGGTACCGGACGGGAGAGGACCGGGAGATCGACCTCACGGTGATAGTCGACGGCCACGATCAGTCCCTCGACGCTGCGCTGCAGCAGGGACCGTACCGCGGGCTCCTCCAGGTCCGGGTTGCCGGCCATGTCGACGAGGAGGAGGACATACCCCTCCCGCCAGGCCGTGGACTGGGCACCGGCGAGCATTTGCCCCGAGAAGGGGACGCTCGCGACTCCATCGGACAGCAGGCCCAGGGTGCGGGTCTGCCGCGTCCGCAGTCCCCTCGCAGCAAGGTTGGGCAGGTATCCGAGTTCTTCGGTCGCCGACCGGATGCACTCGGCGGTGTCGATGCTGACGCGTCCTTCGTGCTGATCGTTGAGCACCAGGGAGACGGCCGATATGGAGACGCCACAGCGAGTGGCGATGTCCCGCATCGTCACCATGGGCCACCTCCCGCTGGTCGGCTGATCAAGCGACCCCGACAGTAAAAACGTCAAACGTTTGACGCAATAGCCAGGGTCATCTTCTTTCCGGGCAAGTCCGGCGGCTGCCCGGCGGCTGCCCGGCGGGTGGACCGCAACCTGCCCGCTGCGCTGCCGGCATACATCGAGGACGCCCGGCTGTTCATCCACCGCAACGTCGAGCGAGACATCGACCTGACCGCCATCTCCGCGGCCGCGAAGGTCAGCCCCGAACACCTGGTCCGCCTGTTCCGCCAGCACATGGACACCACGCCGATGCGCTACCTCTGGGACCGGCGCGTCACCCGCGGCATCGAGCTGCTGACCAGCTCGGGGCTGCCCGTCGGCTCGATCGCGGCGTGCTCGGGCTTCAAGACGAGTTTCCACTTTGCGCGCAAGGTCAAGGAGGCCACCGGTCTGTCGCCGACGGCACTGCGCGCAGCCAACTGGTCCCAGCACACTTCACGCGCTCACGGCATCAACCCCTGACGTCCCAGGCCGCTGCTTGATCCAGGAAGCGTGAAGCTACGGCTGGGGAACGTCGGCTGGCCACCCGACCATGGCGCCGGAAGGCAACTTGCAGCGGCGAAGAGACCCCGTCCCACGTGGTGCGACGGGGTCTCTTGGTGGTCTGCCAAGACAGCGTGGTCAGGCGCTACCCCGAACCATGGGCTCCGCTGTTACTCGCTCACGTTCACCGCGAACCAGTCGACGCTCATCCCTGCGCCCGAAGTGATGTCCGCCGACGGCGAGGTGCAGCCGCAGACCTTGTTGGGGTAGGAACCGCCGATCGCGACATCGAAGATGGCGAAGAACCCGTGGTCCACCGCCTTCTGCCAGGTTGCTGCGGACACCTGGTTCTGGTTCACGGTGAAGGTCTGGTTGCCGTCGAGGTAGAAGCGCAGTTGCTCGGCGGAGGTGTCGGTACGGTCCACGATGACGGAGTAGGTGTGGTAGCTGGTCTGGCAGCCTTCGCAGGGCTGCAGGTCGCTGCTGATGCCGTCCGGGTCGTGACACTCTCCGGCCCATTCGCCGCAGTGGAACGTGGTCGAGTGCTGACTGAGACCGTTGACGGCCTCCATGATGTCGATCTCTCCGATGCTCGGCCAGTTGGTGGCTCCGACGGGGCGGGCGTCGGCGCCCATGGCCCAGAACGCGGGCCAGTAGCCAAGCGCCTTCTCCGGGTTGGGCTGCTTGATGGAGGCACTCATCTCCATCTGGCCGCCGGCCGGGGCGCCGAAGTCGGTGCGCTGGGTCTCCACGCGGCCCGAGGTCCACTTCCCGGAGTCGTCGCGGATCGGCTTGATCACCATGTGGCCTTCGCCGTCCTGGTAGACGTTCTCGGTCGAGTCCGTGGACGTCTCGATCTCGCCGGTGCCCCAGTTCGCGGCTCCGCCCGGGTAGCTGGTGCCGATGTCGTAGAGCCAGTTGTCGCGGTTGAGGCCGGTGCCGGCCGCGCCGTCGAAGTCGTCCTTGAAGACGGTGGTCCAGTCCGCTGCGGAGGCGGTGTCGCCTGCCGCCACGTCGGCCGCCGCCGCCTTGCTCGCAGCGGCGGGTCCGGGGGGTTCGCCGGCGGCGGCAGTACTGGAGGACGCGGTGAGACCCAGGAACGCGTTCAGGGGGAGTGACACGGCGGCCACAAGGACCAAGAAGCGTCGCCGGGGCCGGAGTTGGCTGTTCGCCGTCCTGCGTGGGGGAGTGAGCCTGTACATGGGGGGCTGCTTTCACTCGGAGGAACGTCGGTTGGTGACGTACGGACACGCGAGCCCGACAGAAGCGGGAGAAGCACGTACAAGGTGGATGGACACGCTCGGCACGGCCGATCGGAGCGGTCTGCTGAGAGCGCTCTCATTCACAAGTCACTGTCATGCAGCGTCACCGAACCGTCAAGAGGCCGCGATGAGTTCACTTGTCGAATCCACGCCGCGGTCCGACTCACCGGCGAGGTGGTGTGTCAACTCCGATGATGAGCCTCCGTCAGGTGAGAGTTTCCGCTCGATGGCTGCCTTCGTTGTGTGAAGTCCCGGAGGCTGCGGCCATCCCGCGCATGCCGCGCGCGGAGGCTCCCGGACAACCCGGCCGGAACGGGCCCCCGTCGGCAAGTGCCGCTGCTGGACACGCACTTCGAGGCGTGCACATGCGTGTGCGTCCGTGGCCTGCTGGTCGCCGCCTACGCGCGCACCGGTGGTTGCGACGGCACCGGCACCGGCTCCGGCACCGCATCGGCACACGGCTCCGGCCGGAGGCATCGGACGGCTAGTCGACGAGGTCGCGTACGACCGCGTCCGCCAGCAGCCGTCCGCGCAGCGTCAGCACCGCGCGCCCTTCCCCGTACGGGCCGGGCTCCAGCAGCCCCTCGTCGACGGCCCGGCGCGCGGCGTCCGCACCGGCGGGCGCGAGCAGTTGGAGCGGGCAGCCCGCTGAGAGCCGCAGCTCCAGAAGGATGCGCTCGAC
This sequence comes from Streptomyces winkii, assembly GCF_032248595.1. Lineage (NCBI taxonomy): Bacteria > Bacillati > Actinomycetota > Actinomycetes > Kitasatosporales > Streptomycetaceae > Streptomyces > Streptomyces winkii. The sequence goes on from NZ_JASTTH010000002.1 coordinate 83,892, forward strand.
ACGCCTGTCCTCCGTGGTGAGCACCTCCCGGCCCGCGCCGGGGGAGCGGCCCTCGGCCAGGGCCTGCGCGTACGCGGCCGGATGCTTCACGTTCCACCAGCGCACACCGCCCACATGGGAGTGCGCGCCCGGGCCCGCGCCCCACCAGTCCGCGCCCGTCCAGTACAGCTCGTTGTGGCGGCAGCGCGCCGAAGGGTCCGACGCCGAGGCCCAGTTGGACACCTCGTACCAGCTCATGCCCGCCGCGGAGAGCGTCTCCTCGGCGATGAGATAGCGGTCGGCGTGCACGTCGTCGTCCGTCGGCGGCACCTCTCCGCGGCGGATCCGGCGGGCGAGCCGCGTGCCCTCCTCGACGATCAGCGCGTACGCGGAGACGTGGTCGGGCTCCGCCGCCAGGGCCGCCTCCAGCGAGGCCCGCCAGTCGTCGTCGCTCTCCCCGGGCGTGCCGTAGATCAGGTCGAGATTGACGTGCCGGAAGCCCGCCGCGCGGGCCTCCGCCACGCACGCCTCCGGGCGGCCCGGCGTGTGGGTGCGGTCCAGGACCCCGAGCACATGGCGGCGAGCGCTCTGCATCCCGAAGGAGATCCGGTTGAAGCCCGCCTCGCGCAGCCGCTCCAGGTACTGCGGACTCACGGATTCGGGGTTCGCCTCGGTGGTCACTTCCGCGTCCGCCGTCAGCCCGAACTCGTCGCGTACGGCGGCGAGCATCGAGCCGAGGTCCTCGGGCGGCAGCAGCGTCGGGGTGCCGCCGCCGACGAAGACGGTGGCGACGCGGCGCGGGTCGTCGCCGAGGACCTTGCGGGCGAGGCGGATCTCGTCGCAGAGCGTCGCCGCGTAGCGCTCCTGGGACGCGAGCACGCCGCCCGGGCCGCGCAGCTCGGCGGCGGTGTAGGTGTTGAAGTCGCAGTAGCCGCAGCGGGTCGCGCAGTACGGCACGTGCAGATAGAAGCCGAGCGGGCGTGAGGCGCGGCCCGCGAGGGCCTCGGGCGGCAGCGAGCCGCTCTCGGGCACGGGATCGCCGTCGGGCGGTGCGGAGGGCATGCGTTCCATTGTCCGCGATGCGGGGCCTGGTCGGACGCGGCGTTGTTGTCGGCTCCGGGCGAGCGCCCCGGGCGGGCCCTGTGCTGGCCACGACCGTGAGCGTCACGTCTCAGGTTTCCGGCCGTGGCTCCGGCTGTTCTGTGCGCGCGTGCGCGCCGGGCGCGTGTCCGTGGCTTGCCGTGCGTTCCGCGGCGTAGCCGCGTCCCGCCCGGCTCGGGTGTCCTGTAGCGCTCCGCCTCCTGGGCCGCGGCGCGTGCGCGTCACCGCGGCCGCCGGTTTCGGCCATCGACCCGGTTTGGGTGGTTGCGCCTCGCGGTCTTCGTCACCGTCCCGGCCGTCCCCGGCGCGGGCGTTCGCGTGCCTTCCGGGCCTCGCGCCCCTCGGGCGCGTGCCCTCCGCGGCATAGCCGCCTGCGCCCGCGCCCCGAATCAGGTCCCCCTGCCCCGTCCCTCAGGAGAACCCCACCGTCACGTGGTCGATGAGCTGTTCCACGCGGCCCAGCAGGGCCGGTTCCAGGTCGCGGTAGTCGTGGACGCAGGCCAGGATGCGCTGCCATGCCGCGCCCGTGTTGGTGTCCCAGCCCAGGGCGTGACAGACACCCGTCTTCCAGTCCTGGCCGTGCGGTACCCGTGGCCACGCCTCGATGCCGACAGAGGACGGCTTCACCGCCTCCCAGATGTCGATGTACGGGTGGCCGACCACGAGGACGTGGGCGTCCGTGACCTCCGACGCGATGCGGGACTCCTTCGAGCCCGGGACCAGGTGGTCGACCAGGACGCCGAGACGGGCGTCCGGGCCGGGGGCGAAGTCCCGTACGACCGCGGGGAGATCGTCGACGCCCTCCAGGTACTCGACGACCACGCCCTCGATGCGCAGGTCGTCTCCCCACACCTTCTCGACGAGCTCCGCGTCGTGCCGTCCCTCCACATAGATCCGCCCTGCCCGCGCCACCCGCGCCCGCGCGCCCGGGACGGCCAGCGAGCCGGAGGCCGTCCACGGCCGGGCCGCAGACGTCGCCGCGCCCTCCCCGGCGGAGGCGCCTCGGGGAGCGGCGGCGGCCGGACGTACGAGCGTGACCGTCCTGCCCTCCAGCAGGAATCCCCGCGGCTCCATCGGGAAGACGCGGTGCTTGCCGAAGCGGTCCTCCAGCGTGACCGTCGGTCCCTGCGCGGTCTTCTCCGTACGGATCACGGCGCCGCAGAAGCCCGTGGTGATCTCCTCGACGACGAGATCGGGGTCGGCCGGCACCTCGGGCACCGGCTGCTGCTTCTTCCACGGCGGCGTCAGGTCGGGATCGTAAGAGCGGCTGCGCATGGCGGCATTCTTCACGACCCGGCGAATCGGCGTGCCAGGACGTCCCGTTGAGCGCGTACGAAGTCGGCGGTCACGACCGCGCCGTGCCCCGGCACGTACAGCGTGTCCTCGCCGCCGAGCGCCAGCAGCCGGTCCAGGGCCTGCGGCCACCGCGACGGGTCCGCGTCCGGGCCCGCCTGCGGATCGCCGGACTCCTCGACGAGGTCGCCGCAGAAGACGACGGCCCGGCCGGTCCCCCTGCCGCTGCCGTTCACGAGCACCGCGAGGTCGAACCCGCTGTGTGCGGCGCCCATGTTCACCAGCCGCACGGACCGCTCGCCCAGCGTCAGCGTGAGCTGCACGGAGACGCCGTGCCGCGGCGGTACGAGCCGGGCGGCCGACTCCCCGGCCGCGTCCGGCGCCATGCCGTGGCGCACCGCGTCCTCCCTCAACTCCTCGCGCGCGCCCGCGAGATGCGCGCCGAGCCCCTGCGCCCCGTACACGTGGGCGCCGTCGAACGCGGCCGTGCCGAAGACGTGGTCGAAGTGGGAGTGGGTGAGCACGGCGTGCGTCACGGGCAGCCCGTACAGGCCGCGCAGGCCCTCGCGGATGCCCGCGCCCTCCTCGGCACCCGATCCGGTGTCGACGACGAGCACGCCCGCGGTCCCGCGGACCGCGCCCACCGTCGCGTCCCAGTGCGGCAGCCTGCGCCGTACGACGCCGGGCACCAGCTCTTCCCACCCGGCCTCGCCGGGTGCCGTCGTGCCGTGCCCGTGCCAGTTCGCGGCCATGGGTTGACGCTACTGGGAAGTACCCAGTAGCGCGCCCCCGCGATACCGTCGATACGGATGGCTCTTGCCCACGCCGCCTCAACCGGCCGTACACTGACCCAGGGGATCTGGCACTCCATCGGCGAGAGTGCCAGGGACGCCGGAGACGCCAGGGGACGGCAGTGGCGCCGGCGCCCCGCGGTGCAGGTCGCAGGCGAGGACACACGAAGCCGACGGGAGGTGCGCAATGCTGAGCGAACGAAGGCTCGAAGTGCTGCGCGCCATCGTCCAGGACTATGTCGGGACGGAGGAGCCGGTCGGCTCCAAGGCGCTCACCGAGCGGCACAACCTCCAGGTCTCACCGGCCACGGTCCGCAACGACATGGCGGTGCTGGAGGACGAGGGCTACATCGCACAGCCGCACACGAGCGCCGGGCGCATCCCGACCGACAAGGGCTACCGGCTCTTCGTGGACAAGCTCGCGGGCGTCAAGCCGCTCTCGCCGCCCGAGCGCCGGGCCATCCAGAACTTCCTGGAGGGCGCCGTCGACCTGGACGACGTGGTGGGCCGCACGGTGCGGCTGCTCGCACAGCTGACCCGCCAGGTCGCCGTCGTGCAGTATCCGTCGCTGACGCGGTCGACGGTGCGGCACGTGGAGCTGCTCTCCCTCGCGCCCGCGCGGCTGATGCTGGTACTGATCACGGACACCGGCCGGGTGGAGCAGCGCCTCATCGACTGCCAGGAGCCCATCGGGGATTCGGCCCTGGCCGATCTGCGGGCCCGGCTCAACAGCCGTGTCGTGGGCGAGCGGTTCACCGAGGTGCCCTCCCTCGTGCAGGACCTGCCGGACGCGTTCGAGGGCGCCGACCGCGGCACCGTCTCCACGGTGCTGGCGACTCTGCTGGAGAGTCTCGTCGAGGAGACCGAGGAGCGGCTGATCATCGGCGGCACCTCCAACCTCACCCGCTTCGGGCACGACTTCCCGCTGACCATCCGGCCCGTGCTGGAGGCGCTGGAGGAGCAGGTCGTGCTGCTGAAGCTGCTCGGGGAAGCGAAGGACCCGGGAATGACCGTAAGAATCGGGCATGAGAATGCCCACGAAGGGCTGAGTTCCACATCGGTGGTTTCGGTCGGCTACGGTTCGGGCGACGAAGCAGTCGCCAAGCTGGGCGTGGTCGGACCGACCCGCATGGACTACCCCGGAACGATGGGAGCTGTACGCGCAGTGGCACGGTACGTCGGACAGATCCTCGCGGAGTCGTAAGTGGCGACGGACTACTACGCGGTCCTCGGCGTGCAGCGCGACGCCTCGCAGGACGACATCAAGAAGGCCTTCCGCAGGCTTGCGCGCGAGCTGCACCCTGACGTCAATCCGGATCCGAAGACGCAGGAGCGGTTCAAGGAGATCAACACCGCTTACGAGATCCTCTCCGACCCGCAGAAGAAGCAGGTGTACGACCTCGGCGGTGACCCGGCGGCGGGCGCCGCCGGAGGAGCAGGCGGCGGCTTCGGCGGAGCGGGCGGCTTCGGCAACTTCTCCGACATCATGGACGCCTTCTTCGGCACCGCTTCGCAGCGCGGGCCCAGATCCCGTACGCGCCGCGGCCAGGACGCCATGATCCGGCTCGACATCGAGCTCGACGAGTCCGCGTTCGGTACGACGAAGGACATCCAGGTCGACACGGCCATCGTCTGCAACACCTGCAACGGCGAGGGCGCGGCGCCCGGCACCTCCGCGCAGACCTGCGACATGTGCCGCGGCAGGGGAGAGGTCTCCCAGGTCACGCGCTCGTTCCTCGGGCAGGTCATGACCTCGCGGCCCTGCCCGCAGTGCCAGGGGTTCGGCACGGTCGTGCCCACGCCCTGCCCGGAGTGCGCGGGCGACGGGCGCATCCGCTCGCGGCGCAGCCTGACGGTGAAGATCCCGGCGGGCGTCGACAACGGCACGCGCATCCAGCTCGCCGGCGAGGGCGAGGTGGGTCCGGGCGGCGGCCCCGCGGGCGATCTGTACGTGGAGATCCACGAGACCGCGCACCCGGTCTTCCAGCGCAGGGGCGACGACCTGCACTGCACGGTCACCATCCCGATGACGGCGGCGGCCCTCGGCACGAAGGTCCCGCTGGAGACGCTGGACGGCATGGAGGAGGTCGACATCCGGCCCGGCACGCAGTCCGGGCAGTCGATCCCGTTGCACGAGCGCGGCGTCACGCATCTGCGGGGCGGCGGACGGGGGCAGTTGATCGTCCACGTCGAGGTGACGACGCCGTCCAATCTGGAGCCCGAGCAGGAGGAGTTGCTGCGGCGGCTCGCGGAGATGCGCGGCGAGGAACGGCCGACGGGCCAGTTCCAGCCCGGTCAGCAGGGGCTGTTCTCCCGGTTGAAGGACGCGTTCAACGGCCGCTGAGCTCAAGGAAGGGTGTGAACAGTCCGGTGGCTCCGGGCTGTTGGGCCTCGCGGCCCTCGGCCTCCGCCCCCGCGGAGACGAGGGCTCCGGGTCTTCGGGTCCTCGAGTCCGGCGGAACCGTCGCGTCCGTGACATCCGTCATGTCTCTCATCCGCTCTCCTGATCCCGTCCGTCCCGGTGCCCTGCACTGAAGAGCAGGTCCGGGCCCGGGCGGCTCCGCACCGCGTGACAGGATGTGCCCATGCCCTCCGCGCCGATCTCGTTCTCCGACCTCACGGAGCATCCGATTGTGCAGGCCCCCATGGCGGGCGGGCCTTCGTGCCCGGAGCTGGCGGGGGCCGTCAGCGAGGCGGGCGGCATGGGTTTCCTCGCCGCCGGCTACAAGACGCCGGAGGCCATGTACGAGGAGATCAAGCAGCTGCGGGGCCAGACCCAACGCCCCTTCGGCGTCAACCTGTTCATGCCGCAGCCCGACAACGCCGACTCGGGTGCGCTGGCGCGCTACCGGGCGCAGCTCGCCGGCGAGGCGGCGTGGTTCGAGACCGAGCTCGGCGAGACCGACCACACCACCGACGACGCGTACGAGGCCAAGCTGGCCATCCTCTTCGACGATCCCGTCCCCGTCGTCTCCTTCACCTTCGGCTGCCCGACCCGGCATGTGCTGGAGCGGTTCACGAAGCGCGGGACGTACACCGTCGTCACCGTCACCTCCGTCGGCGAGGCGCAGACCGCGGAGTTCTCCGGTGCGGACGCCGTGTGCGTGCAGGGCATCGAGGCCGGCGGCCACCAGGGCACCCACCGGGACGATCCGCAGGCCGACGGCACCGGCAGCGGCCTCGGGCTGCTCACGCTGGTGACGCAGGTGAGGGAGGCCGTACGGCTGCCGGTCGTCGCCGCGGGCGGGCTGATGCGCGGCAAGCAGATCGCGGCGGTGCTGGCGGCGGGCGCGAGCGCGGCCCAGCTGGGCACGGCGTTCCTCGTGTGCCCCGAGTCCGGGGCCGACCTGCTGCACAAGCAGGCCATGACCAACTCCCTCTTCGCACGTACGGAGTTCACCCGGGCCTTCTCCGGTCGGCCCGGCCGTGCGCTCGTCAACCGCTTCCTGCGCGAGCACGGCCCGTACGCCCCGGCGGCCTATCCGCACGTGCACCATCTCACCGCGAGCGTGCGCAAGGCTGCCGCCAGGGCGAAGGACCCGCAGGGCATGGCGCTGTGGGCCGGGCAGGGGCACCGGCTGGCGCGCGATCTGCCCGCGGCGCAGCTGATGGACGTCCTGGTCACGGAGTTGGCGATGGCGCGCGACCGGATCGCCAAGCAGGGCGGGGTGGGCGGCGGCAGCGGCGCCGGCGGTGGCGGCTCGCTGTGACCGCTCCCGTCTTCCTGGCGGACACCGCCCAACTCGCGGACGCGGCACGGCAGAACGGCGGCACGGTCGTGATCGAGGGTCCCGAGGGACGGCACGCGGTATCGGTGCGGCGGTTGCGCACCGGCGAGGAGATCGTCCTCACGGACGGCGCGGGCACCGGCGCGCACGGCACGGTGCGGGCCGTCTCGGGCAAGGACCGCCTGGAGGTCGCCGTCACGTCCGTACGCACGGAGGCCGAGCCGCGGCCACGCATCACCGTCGTACAGGCACTGCCGAAGGGCGACCGCGGCGAACTCGCCGTAGAGACGATGACGGAGACCGGGGCCGACGCGATCGTGCCGTGGGCCGCGTCGCGTTGCGTGACCCAGTGGAGGGGAGAGCGGGGGCGCAAGTCCCTCGCCAAGTGGCGCTCCACGGCGCGCGAGGCGGGCAAGCAGTCGCGGCGGCTGCGCTTCCCCGAGGTCGCGGAGCTCGCCACGACCGCGGAGGTCGCCGGGCTGCTGGCGGGCGCGGAGCTGGGCGTCGTCCTGCACGAGGAGGGCGATCTGCCGCTGGCCGCCGCCGAACTGCCGCCGGACGGCGGCATCGTGCTGGTCGTGGGCCCCGAAGGCGGCGTCGCCCCGCAGGAGTTGACGGCGTTCGCCGACGCCGGCGCGCGGACCTGCCGTCTCGGACGGAGCGTGCTGCGCACCTCGACGGCCGGTACGGCGGCGACGGCGCTGCTGCTGGGCCGTACCGGACGCTGGGACTAGCGACGCGGGTCCGCCCACGGGCTGGCCGCCGGGAACGGACGGCCGGCGACCGGCCGCTCACGGCTGACGACCGGCGCTCGCGCCCCCGTACCGGCCCCTCGGGCAGGTAGCGCGCCCCTCGCGCGGGCGCTGCCGGCAGCGGTGGTTCGGGTGGGTCCCGCGGCGGCGAGCACAGGTAGCATCCCCGGCATGGCTGGAGAACCGCAGGCCGACTGCCTGTTCTGCAAGATCGTCGCCGGTGAGGTCCCGGCGACGGTGGTACGGGAGTCGCAGACGATCATCGCGTTCCGCGACATCAACCCGCAGGCGCCCACGCATGTGCTCGTGATCCCCAAGGCGCACTACCCGGACGCCACCACTCTCGCCGCCGCCGAGCCGCAGCTCGCCGTGGACGTGCTGCTCGAAGCGGGCGAGGTCGCCGAGGCGGAGAACATCGCGGCCAGCGACAGGGGCCCCGGCACCGGCTACCGCGTCGTCTTCAACACCGGCTCCGGCGCGGGCCAGACGGTCTTCCACGCGCACGCACACGTCCTGGGCGGGCGCGGATTCAACTGGCCGCCCGGGTGACCGTCCGCCGCAGAGAGCCTCCGCACACAGATGTCCTCACGTGAACTTGTCGTGCTGGGCACCGCCAGCCAGGTGCCGACCCGGCACCGCAATCACAACGGCTATGTGCTCCTCTGGGACGGGCACGGCATCCTCTTCGACCCCGGCGAGGGCACCCAGCGCCAGATGCTGCGCGCGGGAGTCTCGGCCCACGATCTGACCCGTATCTGCGTCACGCACTTCCACGGCGACCATGCGCTGGGGCTGGCCGGTGTCATCCAGCGCATCAATCTCGACCGGGTGCCGCACGCCGTCACGGCGCACTATCCGGCGAGCGGGGAGCGCTTCTTCGAGCGGCTGCGCTATGCGACGGCGTATCGCGAGACGGTGCGGCTGCGTCCCGAACCCGTCGCCGGTACGGGGGAGTTGGCCTCCCCCGGTCCGGCCGGACCCGCCGTACCCGCCGTACCCGCCGTACCCGTCGGTGCTGCCGGGCCCGGGGAGTCCGCGGAGTCCGCGGAGCCCCCGCCCTTCACGCTCTTCGCGCACCGGCTGTCCCACCCCGTCGAGGCGTACGGCTACCGGCTCACCGAGCCCGACTCGCGCCGCATGCTCCCGGAGCGGCTGGAGGCCCGCGGCATCCGCGGCCCCGACGTCTCCCGGCTGAAGGCCTCCGGCGAACTGCGCGGCGTACGGCTCGAAGAGGTCAGTGAGCCGCGGCCGGGGCAGAGGTTCGCGTTCGTCATGGACACCCGCATGTGCGACGGCGTCCTCGCTCTCGCGCAGGACTGCGATCTGCTCGTCATCGAGGCCACGTTCCTGGACGAGGACGCGGCGCTCGCCGAGGAGTACGGGCACCTCACCGCCGGCCAGGCGGGCGCTGCGGCGGCCGAGGCGGGCGTGCGCAGCCTCGTCCTCACACACTTCTCGCAGCGCTACCGGGACGCCTCCGTCTTCGCCCGGCAGGCCCGGCAGGCGGGATTCGAGGGGGAGTTGACGGTGGCGGAGGACCTGTCGCGCGTCCCCGTTCCGAAGAGGCGGTCCTGAACGGCCATGAACCGGTTCTGAACCGGCCCTGAACTCCCGCGACTCCGGACATACACGGCGCGCTCCCGCGTCAAGTTCCTTGCCGATCCCTGATAACAACTCTGCAACGGCCGAGATTTGTACGTACCTTCAGTCGCGTGTGGGGGACCGTCCGTTCCTCTGAGAAACAGGAGCAGCAATGTCCCGGAAACGGAAGAGCAGTCTGAGGGTGAAGGCTCTCGCTGGTGTCGGCGCCGCTGTTCTCGCGGCGGGGATCACAGCGGTGTCCGTCGGTACGAGTCAGGCGGGAGAGGCCTGCGCGGGACTCGACCAGGCCCTTCAGAACAACCAGAACTTCATCGCCCAGCAGAAGGCCAATCCGGACGCCCAGTCGGAGGCGCGCATCGCCAACCGCCAGGCGGTCGTCGACCTGATCCAGCAACGCAGGCAGGCGGCGGGCTGCCAGTGAACGGCCGGGCCGCCGAGCATCCGAACCGCTGAGAGGCCGAGCGCCGGGCGGCACTGCCTCCTTCCCCGAACGCCCGAGCGCACACCCATGAACCTCGGCGGCTCAGGGCGGCTCGCCGAGTAGGAACGGCCGGCACCTCCTGCCCAGGTGTCGGCCGTTCGCCTTGTGCCGCGACGGCGCGCGAGCCAGGCGCCGGTGGGGGTCAGGAACCCCCGTCGTCCTCCCGCATCAGCTCCAGGAAGCGCCGCACGCCCACGTTGCCGCCGGAGATGATGACGCCGACGCGCGCCGGAACCGGGTCGATCCTCCCGGCGAGCAGCGCCGCCAGGCCCGTCGCGCCGCTCGGCTCGATCACGAGCTTCAGCCGCTCGAACGCGAGGCGCATGGCCGCCCGGATCTCCTCGTCGCTCACCAACTCCACGCCCGCCAGCAGCCGTCGGTTCACGGAGAAGGTCAACTCGCCCGGTGTCACGGCGGCTTGGCCGTCCGCGATGGTGCGCGGCACCGCGCCGAGCGAGACGCGGCGGCCCTCGGCCAGCGAGCGGCGCGTGTCGTCCCCCGCCTCCGGCTCGACGCCGACGACGCGGATGTCCGGGTACAGCGCCCTGGCCGCCGTCGCCGAGCCCGCGGCGAGACCGCCGCCGCCGACCGGGACGACGAGGGCGTCCAACTCGCCCGTCTCCTCCAGCAGTTCCAGCGCGGCCGTGCCCTGGCCCGCGATGATGTGCGGATGCTCGTACGGAGGCACCAGCGCCAGCCCCCGCTCCGCGGCCAGACGCGCGCCGATGGCCTCGCGGTCCTGTGTGTAGCGGTCGTAGGTGACGATCTCGGCGCCGTAGTCCGCCGTGGCCTCCAGCTTGGAGCGCGGGGTGTCCTCGGGCATCACGATGACGGCCTTGCTGCCCAGCTCACGCGCGGCGAGCGCGACGGCCTGCGCGTGGTTGCCGGACGAGTAGGCCGCGACGCCGTTCGCCAGCTGCGCGGGCGGCAGTTGCGAGAGGGCGTTGTACGCCCCGCGGAACTTGAACGCCCCCATCCGCTGGAAGTTCTCGCACTTGAGGTGGACCTCCGCGCCCACCAGCCGGTCCAGCGTCCGGGAGCTGAGCACCGGAGTGCGGTGCGCCGCTCCCTTCAGGCGGCCGGCCGCGGCACGGATGTCCTCCAGTGTGACGGGCCCGGTGCCCGGCGCGTCCGGGCCTTCCGTACTCGGGCTGCTGCTCATGGATGCCTCGCTCCTCCCAGGACGGTCCGCGGCGGCCGTGCCGGACCCTCGGGCCCGACCGTGACCCCGCGGCCCGTCCGCGCGCCTTCTCGGAGCTACATCCTCGCCTGCGCCCGCCCGCGGAACCGAACGGGTTTCTACGGCAGGAAGTACATCGGGTTCGGCATCTTGTACGTGCGCTCGGCGTGGCCGCCCTTGAGGTCGCTGAACTGGTCGCCGACGTTGGCGAGGATCCTGAAGCCCTGCTTCTCGATGTGCTTGCGCGTCCCGGACTTGTACTCGATCGTCGTGCAGTCCGCACCGCACTCCAGGTACGGCGGCGGGTGCTCCTTGTCCTTGAGGTAGAAGTGCTTGGTGTCGACGGGGGCCTTGTAGCCGACGTTCTTCAGGTTGCGCACGCTCCAGTCGCGCTGGTGCTCCTCGCGGCCGGTGAGGAAGAAGACCGTGATGCCGCTCTTGTCCGCCCAGTTGACCAGCTTCTTCATGCCGAACACCGCGTCCATGTCGGTGGTGCGCAGGTACTCGTCCTGGAGCTTGGGGTCGAAGTTGTAGCCGATCTGCCGCTCGAAGTTGTAGGTGAGCAGCGTGGTGTCGTCGACGTCCAGGACGACGGCGGGCTTGTGCCGATCGCCCGGCTTCGCGTCGCCCTTCTTCTCGTCCTCCTTGGCCATCGAGCGCTTCAGATCCCGCTGGATGTCGGCCGCGATGCCGCGCACCTGCTTGGCGTAGTCGCTCTTCGGGGAGGCGTAGTGCTCGCCGTCGGGGGTCTCGATGTCGCCGTAGTAGTCGGCGATCTGCTCCTTGACCTTGTCGATGTTGGGGATCTCGCGATCCGTTCCCGGCGCGGAGCGTTCGGCGGTCGCCTGGCCCGCGCCGAAGAGCGCGGTGCCCGTGAGGGCGGCCGTGACGGCGAGGGCCGCGATCAGCGCGCGGCGCCCCCGGAGAAGGGTGAACGGGCGGGGTGTGCTGGTGTCTTCGGCAGACGGCATGGGGGGCTCCAAGGAAGGTGCGGCACGTGCGGCCGGGCTGGGCTGCCTCGGCGCGGTGTCCGGGTGTGGTGTCCGGGTGGCGCACGGGCGTAGGGCATCGGCGTGGTGCAGGGGGAAGCTAACAGAGACCGGCCCCGCTGTTCTACGCGCGGAGATGGAACTTTGCCGGGAACTTTGCCGAACGGCGACAAACAGCCTGGACCGAGGTGGCCTGCATTGCTGCTGCTCGACGGAACGCAGCCGCCACATCACAGCTCCAACGCACGGTGCGGAGCGCGAACTTCAACTCGTCGAACGGCCGACCCCGAGCGTCACAAGCGCTCGCGCACTGCGTGATCCGTCGGTGGTGTCAAGCTGAGCGACCTGATTTACGGCGACGCGAAGTCGGCCCTAGACGTATTGGCCTTGGGCGTTGTTCACACGGCTGATCGGTGGCTTGCCTGCGAGCGCTGTGTGGCAGCGGTGATGGTTGTAGGCGTGCAGGAAGTTGTCGAGTGCGGCGGTGCGTTCGGCGTTGCTGCTGTAGGGCCGTTGGTAGGGGCGGCCGGTGGAAGGACCATCGCACTGTGATCAACGCGATCAAACCGCTCAGGTCTCCGGGGACACCAAGACGGCCTGCGCCCCTTGAATGAATCGCGAGCGTAGATCATCGAGCTGCGCTCTGGCTGCAGTGAGCTCGGCGTGGACCGCTTCCCACTCACCAGTGGACCGGAGCGCGAGAAGTACCCGGGCCGCGGACGCCTTGTGTATCTCGGTCGCCAGATCGGCCATGGAGTCCGGCCCGGTGACCGCGAGCGTCCACGCCGCCCGGCGAAGCGCTCGCAGGGCCGCGTCGGCGGGCTCCCACACCTCCCGTTGCCTGGCGGACAGTTCGTCTCCCGCTTCGGCATCGCGCCAGTCGGGCTGGGCGCGCGCCTCGACGATCTGGTTCAAGGCGACGCCCACTGCGTCCAGACGGTCCAGCACCGTGGCGAAGGCGGTGCGACGCTCGTCGCGAAGCTGGCCCCGTGCCTCCGCGGCGGCCTGCTCGCGAACCTGCTGTAAAGCAGCTTTCCGTTGCAAGTACGCCCCGCCCAACGAGCCAGCGAGCGTACCGAGAACCCCGAACCCTGCCGCCCATACCGCGGCGCTCCCCTGATCCATACGCCAATGGTCCCTTGTTCATCGTCGAGCAGAGCGCGGCGGCAAGACCGCATGGTGATCAGCGGCACCGTCCCATCGGACAGGCTCTGGCCGACCGCTGATCCCGCTCGCTAATCTCGTTGTGCCAGGGGGCGGACGAGCGGCTCGTACGGCCAAGCGGCAGCTCAATCAGGCCGGGCACACATTGGCCGAAGCGGCGACGGGACTCGTCGGCAATTGAGAACATCGTTCCCTGGCTGGTCCGTCGCCAAGAAGCTCCCCGCTGTATGAGGCTCAGCGGGGAGCTTCCTGCTCGGCATCCCGCCGATCCCGGAGCAGATCGCTCGGTCAACACGAGAAGTGCCGGCCGAGGCCGCTCAGAATCGGCCGACAATTGCCCAATCCGCTGTACTCGTCCGCTCAAGGGAGTCAGACCGACATCAAGCGGATTGAGTGACAGGAACTCTACCTTTCCCGTCTGCTACCGCCGGTCACACGAATGAATGAACGAGTGAAACGGCCCCACAACGACGTAGCAGGGAATGTGACGGATGATTCACGGGCGTAACGCATACGCAGAACTCTCAACATCTCGCTGCTACTTCTCGTGAGGGCGGTTCAAGAGCGGTCGGCCTCTTGGCGGTTGGCGGTGTCGTCGACGGTCGGGCCCACCAGCACCAGTCCCGCGACTCGGTCGGGAGGCCGTACGACCGCGTCGATCGCCGCCTGACAGCCGAACGACCCACCAAGCGGCACCGTTTGCCGCAGGCCGACGGCGGCTTGCCCGATGGACCTCCGAATACGGGAGGGCATCATGCCGCTGCCAACAAGGTGGCGGCCCGATCCGTGATCAGCTGTACAACGAGGCACGGCAGCGCGGGATCGAGGGGCGCTCGAAGATGAACAAGCGCCGGCCCGAGGGACGTTGAGACCACCGCAGAGCGCGCCCAGCTCCCGGTGGCGCTCACCGTGCGTGCGACCGCCACCGGTTTACGGGCGCTGGCCGACCCCGGTCAGCAGCTCCCGCATCCGGCCGCCGCCCGGCAGCCGTGGCGCGAGGGGCGGGGTGTTCATACCGGCACCCCTGCGCAGTCCTGTGAGGAAGGCGCCGAGTGCCTCATCCGCCCTCCACCGCGGTGACCAGCCCAGCTCCTGTCGTGAGCGCGCCGCGTCCATCAGCGGCAGCCGCAGTACCGCGTCGAAGAGCTGCGGGGAGGCGGGCAGTAGATGGGAGTACCAGGAGGTGGCCAGTGCGGTGCGCAGGGGCCGCAGCGGCATCCGTACGACACGGGCGTTCAGGAGCCCGGCGAGCACCCCGGCGTCGACGACGGGGTCGGCGGCGAGATTGAAGGCGCCGCGTGCGGAGCCCGTGGCGGCGAGCCGGAAGGCTTCAGCGGCGTCGTCGGTGTGCAGCGCCTGGAAGCGCAGCCCGGGAAGATCCGGCACGAACGGCACCACGCCGGGACGCACCAAACGGTGCGGCAGCAGGGGGCCGGCGAACAGACGGCGTTGCTCGGCGGCGGACTCCGTCTTGAAGAGGAAACCGGGGCGCATGCGTACTACGCGCATCCCCGGATGCTCGCGCTCGTAGCCGTCCAGGAAGCGTTCGAGATAGGACTTCTCGCGGCAGTACGCGGCCTCCGGCCAGCCGTGGGTCGGCCAACTCTCAGCCACGGTGCGGTCCTTGGGACCGGGTGAATACGCGCCGACAGAGGAGGAGTAGATCAAGGCGGGCACGTCGGCTTCAGCCGCGGCACGGAAGACCCGCAGGCTGCCCAGCACATTGGTGTGCCAGGTGATCACGGGGCGGTGCGTGGGTTGAAAGAGCCAGGCGAGGTGGATGACGGCATCCGCGCCGCGGAAGAGCTCCGTCAGGTCGTGCTGAGCGTCCTCCTGTCCCACGTCGGCTGCGGCCCAGGTGGTCTTGGGCGGTTCCCACACCGGGACGCGACGAGCGATGCCGAGGATCGAGGTGATCCGTGGGTCGTCGGCCAGGGCCCGCACGACGCTGGTTCCCAGATTGCCAGTGGCGCCCACGACGACGATCCGCAGACCGTCGCCGGCACGTTCCGATGAAGCATCGAGAGGCATGAGAGTTCCCTTGCTCGTAGACGGGCAATCCGGGGTACCCGCAAGGGCCGCCGCGGAACCGAGCCCGGCTGGAGCAGCGGAGGGGAACGGGAGAGGCAGACGGGAGAGGGTGCGGGCGGGCGACGGCGTTCGCCGGAATGCGACCCGACGAGAGGCGTTCACGGGCGCGGAGCTCGGAGTCCGTTGCCGTCGAAATCTCGGATCCGTCAGGGTCGTTGGTCGCCCTTGGGCCTGCCGGGACTGGCCTGGTTCGCCGTGCGACGGCGGGTGAACAGGCTCGCCTTCCGTCGCTCGGCCCACCCTGGGTGCCTGCCGGTGATCGGGGGACGGTGGTTCCGGCGGTCGACCGCCGGGGGGGGGGGACGGGGCTGCCGGATTCGACCTGGTCCGCTTCACCTGAGCAGGCGCAGCAGGGCGTGGGCGGTCTCTTCAGGAGCGTCTTCGGCAGGGAAGTGCCCCGTCGAGGACAGGGTTTCCAGTCGGGCCCCCGGGATGGCACGGGCGAGGCGCCGGGCGGTCGCGGTACTGAGCCACTCGTCGCGCTCCCCCCACAGGACCAGCGTGGGGACGGAGATCTCGGCCAGCTGGGCGACGACCTCTCTGGTGTCCTCGAAGCTCACGCTCTCCACTTGATCGAGCCAGCGGTGCTGCCCGGCCGTTCCCGCCCAGGGCCGCAGATACGCGGCGACGACTTCGGGTGGCATGGGGTGGTGGGTGGCGGACTGGAAGCGTGTGGTGATCAGGTCGGTGAAGGCGTCGTGCGGCATGGTGCGGTACGCCTCCGCGTGGCGCTGCTGGTGCTCCGTGAACGGGGTGTTCCACGGCCCCAGTACGGCGGCGTCCAGCAGCGCGAGGCGGCGTGCAGGGGTCCGGTGCAGCAGGTGGGCGCGGAGCACGATGCCGCCGCCGATGTCGTGGCCGACCAGTGCGGGGTCCGTCAGCCCCCAGTGGGCGACGAGTTGGGTGAGGGTCGCCGCCTGTCGGGCGATGGAGGGGCGGACGCCGGAGTCGGGGCGTGAGTCGCCGAAGCCGAGCAGGTCCCAGACGTGCACCGTGCAGTGTTCGGCGAGCAGTGGAACGACCTTGCGCCACAGGTAGGACCACGCGGGCGTGCCGTGGACAAGGACGACGGGCGGGCCGTGGCCGAAGACGCCCGTGGCGACCTCTCCGCCCTCGACTCGTATCCGGTCGGGAAGTTGCCACTCGTCGTACCGATCGCTCCGGACGTTGTCGTCGGGCGTGTGTGGACTGTCGTGCTGAGCGTGCGCGGACATGCGGCCTCGCCTCCGAGCTAAGAGGTAAAGTCTTCTTTCTCTACTTACATCGGTTACCGTAGCCGTTGCGGCAGCGGGAGGTAAGGCGTGCAGATCTATTTTTCCGATTACGCGGTTGGTGCGGGTGTGGCCACGGCTCTGGCGAACAGCTCACCGGCGATCCGTCTACGGACAAGTGAGGCGATGGGGGACCCTGCCGCGCTGGCGCGCTTCCTCGCCGAGCACGCTGTCGAGCCCGCCGGTACCCGCCGGATCACCCGACGCGATCTCGCCCAGGTGCACGCGCTGCGCGAGGAGGTGCGCGCAGCGCTGGCGGCACCCACCGAGCAGGAGGCGGTCGAGCGGGCCAACACGCTGGTCGAACGTGCCGGCCGGGGGCCCCTCTTGGTGCCGGCGGCGGACGGTTGGCGCTGGGTGGTCGGCACCGCGCCCGAGGCGGGCGTCGCAGACGAACTGGCGGTCCTTACGGGCGCCGGGCTGCTCGGCTCGCTCCACGCCCTGGGCCACCACCGATTCCGGGACTGCGCGGCACCCGAGTGCGCGGGGGTGTTCGTGGACACCAGCCGCGCCGGACGCCGCCGCTACTGCAGCCCCCAGATCTGCGGCAACCGCCACAACGTCGCCCAGCACCGGGCACGCCGGAAACGCGACTCACCGGACAGGACCTAGTCATCTGGCCCCAAGTGCCGGACCCCTCACCTCGGATGAGAGGCCGTCGTCAACGTCCAGCAGGAGCCGGTCGCTTCGTTTCCTTGAGCGCCTCGTCGGTGACCGTGCTGACGATGCGTACCGCTCGGCCTCCCACTGGAGACGAGAGTCCGCACCAGTAGCGGCTTGATGAAATGCAGGGCCAGGCCGCGGCCGGCAGTGACAGCCCCCGGCCGATCACCAGCCCCTATCGCAATCCGCTGCCTTGCCAGGGACACGCACTTTGCCGAACGGCGACAGCCCGCAACACCGGGCCCACGCATGGTCGACGGTTCGCCTCCCGGGCGGGCACAGTTGGGCGCAACCGACAATCCGCGGTCACGACGGGGTGAGCGCGGGCCGAGTACGGAGGGTCCGGATGTCACAGGAGGTGCGCGGCGTCATCGCGCCGGGCAAGGACGAACCGGTGCGCGTGGAGACCGTCGTGGTGCCGGACCCCGGTCCCGGCGAGGCCGTGGTACGGGTCCAGGCGTGCGGCGTCTGCCACACCGATCTGCACTACAAACAGGGCGGAATCAGCGACGACTTCCCCTTCCTCCTCGGCCACGAGGCCGCGGGCGTCGTCGAGTCCGTCGGCGCGGGCACGACCGAGGTCGAGCCCGGCGACTTCGTGATCCTCAACTGGCGTGCGGTGTGCGGCCAGTGCCGCGCCTGCTCCCGCGGGCGCCCCTGGTACTGCTTCGACACGCACAACGCGGGTCAGCCGATGACCCTCGCCGGGGGCACCGAACTCTCCCCGGCCCTCGGCATCGGCGCCTTCGCCGAGAAGACGCTGGTGGCCGCGGGCCAGTGCACCAAGGTCGACCCGGAGGTCTCACCCGCGGTCGCGGGGCTGCTCGGCTGCGGCGTCATGGCCGGCATCGGGGCCGCCGTCAACACCGGCCAGGTGGGGCGCGGCGACACCGTCGCGGTCATCGGATGCGGTGGTGTCGGTGACGCGGCCGTCGTCGGCGCGCGGCTGGCCGGAGCGGCCCGCGTGATCGCCGTCGACATCGACGAACGCAAGCTCAGGCAGGCCGAGTCCATGGGGGCGACCCACACCGTCGACTCCAGCGCGACCGACCCGGTCGAGGCGATCAGGGAGCTGACCGGCGGATTCGGCGCGGACGTCGTCATCGAGGCGGTCGGCCGCCCCGAAACGTACGAACAGGCCTTCTACGCCCGGGATCTGGCCGGCACCGTCGTGCTGGTCGGAGTGCCGACGCCCGAGATGCGCCTCGAACTGCCCCTGCTGGACGTCTTCGGACGCGGCGGCGCGCTCAAGTCCTCCTGGTACGGCGACTGTCTGCCGTCCCGCGACTTCCCGATGCTCATCGACCTGCACAAGCAAGGGCGCCTGCCCCTGGAGAAGTTCGTGACGGAGCGGATCGCCCTCGACGAGGTCGAGCAGGCCTTCGACCGCATGCACGCGGGGGACGTCCTGCGCTCCGTGGTGGAGTTCT
Organism: Streptomyces winkii; assembly: GCF_032248595.1. Lineage (NCBI taxonomy): Bacteria > Bacillati > Actinomycetota > Actinomycetes > Kitasatosporales > Streptomycetaceae > Streptomyces > Streptomyces winkii. The sequence goes on from NZ_JASTTH010000002.1 coordinate 102,407, forward strand.
GACGCGAAGGGGCCGTGTGCGGTGGCGCGGAGGAATCCGCGTTGCGCGGCCCGGGTGCGTACGGGCAGGGTTCCGCCCGTACGCACCGAAGGGAAGCCCATGTCACTGCGCCACCACGAGATCGCCGAAGCAGGCAACCGCATCCTCAATCCCCTCACGGACGAGAAGCTGCGGCTGCTCGGGGAGGTGACGCGCCCGCGGCCCGGCGCCGGCCAACTCGATCTCGCGTGCGGCAAGGGCGAGTTGCTCTCGACGTGGGCCCGCGATCACGGCACCACGGGCGTCGGCGTCGACATCAGCGAGGTCTTCCTCGACGCGGCCCGTAAGCGGGCGGACGAGCTGGGAGTGGCGGACCGGCTGCGCTTCGAGCGGGCCGACGCCGCGGCGTACGAGGCCGAACCCGGCGGCTACGACCTGGTCTCCTGCCTCGGCGCCACCTGGATCGGCGGCGGTCTCGCGGGCACGCTGGAGCTGATGCGGCGCGCGCTGCGCCCGGACGGCACGCTCGTCGTCGGCGAGGTCTACAGGCGCTCGGAACCGTCCGAAGAGGCGTGCGGCGCGCTGGACTTGGAGCCCGACGACTTCGCGAGCCTCGCCGGTACGAACGAGCGCTTCGAGGAGGCCGGTCTCGAACTGGTCGAGATGGTCCTCGCGGACCCCGACAGCTGGGACCGGTACGCCGCCTCCCAGTGGCGCACGGTCAGCGACTGGCTGCGCGCACATCCCGGACACCCGGACGCCCCGGACATGCGGGACTTCGTCCGTCACGCGCGGACGTGCCATCTCGCTTACGGACGCGATCTGCTGGGCTGGGGCGCGTTCGTCCTGCGGCCGGCTCTCTGAGGGGTACGTCCGGCGGGGGTGGCCCACCCCGCCTGGCTGCCGGGTCGCGCGCGCCCGTATCGCCGGGCGTAGGTCCGGACGGGTCCGGACGGGACCGGACGGGCCGTCCGCGGCCCGGGCCGAGGCCGCGCCGGTGGGCCCCGGCCTGCCCGGCGGAGGCCGGAGGGCCCGCACCGGTGTCCACCCCGTCCGCGCCCACGAGCGGGCGACCTGGTTGGCCCGATGCCCGAGCCGCGCGGTACACCGGAGACACCACTCGAAGCCGTACAGGTGCAGAAGGAGTCCAGGGTGAGCGCGGGCGCGGGCAAGAAGCAGGGCCGACCCGGGCCCGAGCGCGGGCCGGTCCCCGGGACGGCTGAGGCGGAGCCGGGGACGAATCCGGAACCAGGACCGGTGCGCGGGCGGGAGTGGGAACCAGAGCCGGAACAAGGTCCGCGGCAGGGCCCAGAGCCCGGCCGCCAGGGTGCGGCACCGGGGCCCGGTTCCGCACCCGCCGCGGAACCAGGGCCGAACCAGGAACCCGGGCCGGCGCAGGGTCCGGTTCCGGAACCGGGGCCGGTCCCCGCCGCGGAGCCGGGACCGAACCCAGAGCCGGGACCGATGCGGGGCCGACCCGGGCCCGAGCGCGGGCCGGTCCCCGGGGCCGAGCCAGGGCGCGGCCGGGAGCCGGAACCCGGGCAGGCGCAGGGCCCGGTTCCGGAATCGGAGCCGGACTCGGGCCCGGAATCCGGGCGTTCCGTGCCGCCCCACGGCACCCTGCCGCCGCAACCGCACCCCTTCGACCCGCTGGCCGCGCTCCGCGCCCCCGGCGACCCGGCCTGCGACGTCTATCTGGCCGGAACGGTGTTCCTCGACATCATCTTCACGGGCCTCGACTCCGCACCCGTGCGCGGCACCGAGTCGTGGGCCCGCGGCATGGGCTCCAGCCCCGGTGGCGTGGCCAACATGGCGACCGCCCTGGCGCGGCTCGGACTGCGCACGTCCCTCGCCGCGGCCTTCGGCGACGACATGTACGGCGACTACTGCCGCGAGGCCCTCGGCATGGGCGAAGGCATCGACCTCACGCTGTCCCACACCGTCCCCGGCTGGCACTCGCCGGTGACCGTCTCCATGGCGTACGAGGGCGAGCGCACGATGGTCTCCCACGGACACGAGGCGCCGCCCCGCGAGACCGCCCCCTCGGCTCCGCTCACAGGGCCCGCTCCCTCCCCGCGCCGCGGCGAGAAGCCCGGAGGCGGAGCGAGAGGGACCCCGCCGATCGACCCCGAGGCCCCCGGCTGCCCGCCCGCGGCCCGCGCCTGCGTGGCGTCCCTTGTGCCAGGGGAGCGCCAGGAGTGGATCGCCACCGCCGCCCGCCGCGGCAGCCGCGTCTTCGCCTGCGTGGCCTGGGACGAGACGGGTCGCTGGGACCTCGGCGCCCTGCCCGACCTGGAGCACTGCGAGGCGTTCCTGCCCAACGCCGAGGAGGCCATGCGCTACACGGGCACCGACTGTCCGCGCGCCGCCGCCCGTGCGCTCAGCGAGCGCGTTCCGCTGGCCGTCGTCACGCTCGGGGCCCGGGGCTGCTGCGCCGTGGACGGCCGTACCGGCGAGGCCGTGGAGGTCCCCGGCATCCCCGTCGACGCCCTCGACACCACGGGCGCCGGTGACGTCTTCGTCGCGGGCTTCGTCATGGGCTCCCTCGCCGGCTGGCCCCTCGCGGACCGGCTGGCCTTCGCGGGGCTCACGGCCGCGCTCTCCGTCCAGGAGTTCGGGGGGTCGCTGTCCGCGCCGGGCTGGTCCGAGATCGCGGCGTGGCGGGAGCACGCGCGGGCGTCGGAGCGCCGCCCCTGCCCGCGGGCCGGAACCGTCCCGAGCGGCGAGAGCCCGTACGACGAGAGCCCGTACGACGAGAGCGCGTACGAGAGCCCGTACGACGGCGGCCACGACCGCGCGCACAACGGCGGCGACGGCGGGAGCCGCAGCAGGTACGCCTTCCTGGACGCGGTCCTCACCGGCTGCCACGGCCCGGCCCCCCGGCGCCGCGCGCTCCCCACGATCGGCTTCGGACGCACCGCCCCGGAAGCGTAGGAGCGCGGCCCCCGGCGGCGGCACGGGCCGCCTGCCGCCCGCGCGCTGCGGCCCTCCGTTCTCCCTCGGTACCGATCTCCCGCGAACCGATCTTCCCGGTACCGAAATCACGTTCTGGCTTGTCAGTGCCGCGTCGTATTCTTGAAAGCCAATCGCCAGGAGAGACAGAGAGGGATGAGGAAGGCCCGACCGGGTCACCCATGACGCAGACAACGACGAATCAGGCGGGCTCCTCGAAGGCACCTCAGGCCACGGCCCGCTTCACCGTTCCGGCCAAGCACCCGATGGTGACCGTGCTGGGCTCCGGTGACTCCCTGTTGCGCGTGATCGAGCAGGCGTTCCCCGCCGCCGACATCCACGTGCGCGGCAACGAGATCAGCGCGTCCGGCGAGGCCACGGAAGTCGATCTCATCCAGCGCCTCTTCGACGAGATGATGCTGGTCCTGCGCACGGGCCAGCCCATGACGGAAGACGCTGTCGAGCGCTCCATCTCGATGCTCCGCGACCAGCAGGAGGGCACGGGCGGCGCGAGCGAGACCCCGGCCGAGGTGCTCACGCAGAACATCCTCTCCAACCGCGGCCGCACCATCCGTCCCAAGACGCTGAACCAGAAGCGGTATGTGGACGCGATCGACAAGCACACCGTCGTCTTCGGCATCGGCCCCGCCGGCACCGGCAAGACCTACCTCGCGATGGCCAAGGCCGTTCAGGCCCTCCAGTCCAAGCAGGTCAACAGGATCATCCTGACCAGGCCCGCCGTCGAGGCGGGGGAGCGGCTCGGCTTCCTGCCCGGCACGCTCTACGAGAAGATCGACCCCTACCTGCGCCCGCTCTACGACGCGCTGCACGACATGCTCGACCCCGACTCCATCCCGCGCCTGATGGCCGCCGGGACGATCGAGGTCGCGCCGCTGGCCTATATGCGGGGCAGGGCCCAGCCCGTCTTCACCAAGGTCATGACGCCCGACGGCTGGCGTCCCATCGGGGAGCTCCAGGTGGGCGACATGGTCACCGGGTCGGACGGTGCACCGACGCCGGTGCTCGGGGTGTATCCGCAGGGGGAGAAGGACATCTACCGCGTCACCGCACAGGACGGTTCCTGGACGTTGTGCTGCGGTGAGCACCTGTGGACGGTCCGCACGGCTTCCGACCGGCGTCGCGACCGGCCGTGGAGGGTTCTTAAGACCAAGGAGATGATCGGCAAGCTCCGTGCCGCGCATGCCCGTCGGTACGAACTGCCGCTGCTCACCGCCCCTGCCGAGTTCCCCGCGCAGGAAGTGCCGATGGATCCCTATGCCATGGGGCTTCTGCTCGGCGACGGATGCCTCACCGGCTCCACCACCCCGTCGTTCTCCACTGCCGACCCTGAACTCGCCCAGGCTCTGGAGACCTCGCTGCCGGGTGTCGCAGTCCGGCACAGGACCGGGCCGAACTACGTCCTGAACCGGATCAAGGAGCCAGGGGATGTGGTGACCCTGGAGAACCCGGTCACAGGTGTGATGCGGAAGCTGGATCTGCTGGGCAGCCGCTCGAACACAAAGCTCGTGCCGGATGCCTACCTGCAGAACTCCGCTGATGTCCGGCTTGCGTTGCTCCAGGGGCTGCTCGACTCCGACGGGGGCCCGGTGGTCCAGGCCGACCGGACCTGCCGGATCCAGTACACGACCACGTCGATCCTGCTGCGCGACGATGTCGTCTCGCTCGTCCAGTCCCTCGGCGGAGTGGCTTACACCCGGCGCAGGGCGGCCGAAGGCCGCGCTCCCGGGCGCGTCAGGGGTCGGGATGTCGGCTACCGGCACGACGCTCACGTCGTGGACATCCGGCTCCCCGAGGGGATCGAGCCCTTCCGTCTCGCCCGCAAGCGGGACAAGTACCTCGCGGCAGGGGGTGGCGGACGTCCGATGCGGTTCATCGACAATATCGAGCCGGCCGGCCGCGAAGAGGCGGTCTGCATCCAGGTGGCCGCGGAGGACTCGCTCTACGTCACCGAGGACTACCTGCTGACGCACAACACCCTCAATGACGCGTTCATCATTCTCGACGAGGCGCAGAACACCAACCCCGAGCAGATGAAGATGTTCCTGACCCGCCTCGGCTTCGACTCGAAGATCGTGATCACCGGGGACGTCACCCAGGTCGACCTGCCGGGCGGCACGAAGAGCGGACTGCGGCAGGTGCGGGAGATCCTGGACGGCGTGGACGACGTGCACTTCAGCATGCTCGACAGCTCCGACGTGGTGCGGCACAAGCTGGTCAGCCGCATCGTCGACGCGTACGAGCGCTACGACGTACGGAACGGCGACGCCGCCGCGGACGGGGCCGCCCGCGGCCCCTCGGGCGGCCCCGGCACGGGCGGCAGCGGCGGCGGCAGACAGGGCGGCGACCGTCAGGGCCACGGCCATGGACACGGAAAGCACTGATCCGCGCCCCATGACGATCGACGTCAACAACGAGTCCGGGCGCACGGTCGACGAGCAGGCGCTCCTCGACATCGCCCGCTATTCCCTGACCCGCATGCGCATCCATCCGCTCTCGGAGCTCTCGGTGATCGTCGTCGACGCCGACGCGATGGAGCAGCTCCACATCCAGTGGATGGATCTGCCCGGCCCCACGGACGTGATGTCGTTCCCGATGGACGAGCTGCGCCCGCCCGTGCGCGACGAGGAGGAGCCGCCGCCGGGCCTGCTCGGCGACATCGTCCTGTGTCCCGAGGTCGCCGAGCGGCAGGGAGCCGACGCCCCGACGCAGCACTCGATGGACGAGGAGCTTCAGCTGCTGACCGTCCACGGCCTGCTGCATCTGCTGGGTTACGACCACGAGGAGGCCGCTGACAAGGCCGAGATGTTCGGCCTTCAGTCGGCGATCCTGGACGGCTGGCGCGCTGAGCGCGGTCTGACGGGGCCTTCTCCCGCCCCCACCACGACGTCGTGACCGCGCAACTGATCGCGGCGGCGGTCCTGTTGGTCGTCGTCGCCTGGCTGGCGGCCTGCGCCGAGGCGGGCCTGGCTCGTACGACGAGCTACCGCGCGGAGGAGGCGGTCCGGCAGGGCCGCCGGGGCGCGGAACGGCTCGCGGTCGTGGCGGCCGACCCGACGCGCTACCTCAATCTGGCGCTGCTGGTGCGGGTGGCGTGCGAGGTCGCGTCCGGCGTGCTGGTGACGTACACGTCCCTGCGGGTCTTCGCGGAGACGTGGGAGGCGCTGGCGGTCGCGATGGGCGTGATGGTGCTGGTGAGCTATGTCGCCATCGGGGTCTCGCCGCGGACCATCGGACGGCAGCACCCGCTGAACACGGCGACGGCCGCCTCGTACGTGCTGGTTCCGCTGGTGCGCATCCTCGGCCCCGTGCCGCAGCTGCTGATCCTCCTGGGCAACGCGCTCACGCCCGGAAAGGGGTTCCGCAAGGGCCCGTTCGCGAGCGAGGCGGAGCTGCGCGCCATGGTCGACCTGGCCGAGCAGGAGTCCCTGATCGAGGCCGACGAGCGGAAGATGGTGCACTCCGTCTTCCAGCTCGGCGACACGATCGTGCGCGAAGTGATGGTGCCGCGCACCGACTTGATCACCATCGAGCGGTTCAAGACGATAAGACAGGCGCTGACTCTCGCGCTGCGCTCCGGCTTCTCGCGCGTCCCCGTGGTGGGCGAGAGCGAGGACGACGTCGTCGGCATCGTCTATCTCAAGGACCTGGCGCGCAGGGTGCACATCAGCCGCGAGGCGGAGACCGAGCTGGTCTCGACGGCGATGCGTCCGGCGACGTTCGTGCCGGACACGAAGAACGCGGGTGATCTGCTGCGCGAGATGCAGCAGGACCGCATCCACGTCGCCGTCGTCATCGACGAGTACGGCGGCACGGCCGGGATCGTGACCATCGAGGACATCCTGGAGGAGATCGTCGGCGAGATCACCGACGAGTACGACCGTGAGCTGCCGCCCGTGGAGGATCTGGGCGAGGGCCGCTACCGCGTCACCGCCCGGCTCGACATCGGCGATCTGGGCGAGCTGTACGACCTGGTGGGCCTCGACGACGAGGACGTGGAGACGGTCGGCGGCCTGCTCGCGAAGTCGCTCGGCCGCGTGCCCATCGCGGGCGCGACGGCCACGGTCGACGTCACCGAGGACCGCTCCGATCCGACGCTGACGGCGCTGCGGCTGACTGCGGAGGCGCCGGCGGGGCGGCGGAACAGGATCGTCACGGTGCTGGTCGAGCCGGTGCGCTCCGCGGAGGACGCCGACGAGTCCTCCACCGACGAGCCGGCCAACGCGTGACCGGCCTGCGGCCGGGAATCCGCGGCCGGAACGGGCTGCCGCCCGCGCTTGGGTGGGGATTCCTGCGGCTCGCAGCACCGGGGCGCGGCGCGCGCCCGCACCGGCGTTCCGGAGGGTGCGGCCGTACGGGACGAGGCGGGCGCGGCGTCGGCCGCCGGGCCCGGAGGCACGGCGCCCGTCCACGCCGGATGCGATCCTTGGACGCATGACCCCCGACGAGCTGCGCGGGCACTGCCTCGCGCTGAACGGCACCTCCGAGGAGCGCCCCTTCCCGCGTAACCCGGGGCTGTCGGTCTTCAAGGTCGGCGGGAAGATCTTCGCCTTCTGCCCTCTCGACGAGCGCCCGCTGCGGATCAGCCTGAAGTGCGAGCCGGAACTGGCCGTGCAGCTGCGGCAGGCCCATGCGGCGATCACGCCCGGCTACCACCTCAACAAGCGCCACTGGAACACCGTCGTGACCGACGACGGCTCCCTTCCGGAGCGGATGGTGCGCGACCTCATCGAGGACTCGTACGACCTCGTGGTCGCCGGGCTGCCCCGCCGCGAGCGGCTGCTGCTCGACCGCCCCTGAACGCCCTTCTGCGGCGTCCGGCGGCGGCCCGGCATCCCCTCGGTGACCCCCGGCGGCGCCCCGCGAGCCGCGTCATATGCTCGGGCACATGAGCGACCAGAGTGATCAGGCACTGGACCCCGAGGACCGCAAGCTCCTCACGCTGGCCCGCAGCACCCGCGCCCGCAACGGCGTCCCGGAGGGCGCGGCCGTACGGGACGAGACGGGCCGCACGTATGTGGCCGGGTCGGTGGAGCTGGCCTCTCTGAAGCTCAGCGCCCTGCGGACGGCCGTGGCGATGGCCGTCGCCTCCGGGGCGCAGTCGCTGGAGGCCGCGGCGGTCGTCACGGAGGCGGAGCTGATCCCGGCGGCGGATCTCTCGGCCGTGCAGGATCTGTCAGGGCAGGCGGTCACGGTCTTGCTCGCGGGACCGGACGGGAATCTGCGGGCGACGGTCTCCGCCCGCTGACCCGCTCCTGCTCCTGCTCCTGTCCCGTCCCCGCCGCTGGGACCGGCCCGTCCGGCCGGTCAGGGACACTCACCCGATCGGGGACAATGGTCGCCATGGATGCACCTTCCCCCACCGCCGATTCCGCCGAGGCGCCGCACCGTTCCGGGTTCGCGTGCTTCGTCGGCCGTCCCAACGCGGGCAAGTCGACCCTCACCAACGCGCTGGTGGGCACGAAGGTGGCGATCACCTCCAACCGTCCGCAGACGACGCGGCACACGGTCCGCGGCATCGTGCACCGCCCCGAGGCGCAGCTCGTCCTCGTCGACACCCCCGGCCTGCACAAGCCGCGCACGCTGCTGGGGGAGCGGCTCAACGACGTCGTCCGTACGACGTGGGCGGAGGTCGACGTCATCGGCTTCTGCCTGCCCGCGGACCAGAGGATCGGCCCCGGCGACCGCTTCATCGCGGCCGAGCTGGCCGGGCTTAAGCGCACGCCGAAGGTGGCCGTGGTCACCAAGTCGGATCTCGCCGACTCCAGGGCGCTCGCCGAGCAGTTGCTCGCCGTCGACCGGCTCGGCAAGGAGTGCGGCATGGAGTGGGCCGAGGTCGTGCCGGTCTCGGCAGTGGAGGACCGGCAGGTGTCCCTGCTGGCCGACCTGCTCGCCCCGATGCTCCCCGAGGGCCCGCCGCTCTACCCGGACGGCGATCTGACGGACGAGCCGGAGCAGGTCATGGTCGCCGAACTCATCCGCGAGGCGGCCCTGGAGGGCGTGCGGGACGAACTGCCGCACTCCATCGCGGTCGTGGTCGAGGAGATGCTGCCGCGCGAGGACCGCCCGGCCGACCGGCCGCTGCTCGACATCCACGCCAACATCTTCATCGAGCGCCCGAGTCAGAAGGGCATCGTCATCGGCCCGAAGGGCAAGCGGCTCAAGGACGTCGGCACGACCTCGCGGCGGCACATCGAGGCGCTGCTGGGAACGCCCGTCTACCTGGATCTCCATGTGAAGGTCGCCAAGGACTGGCAGCGCGACCCCAAGCAGCTGCGCAGGCTGGGCTTCTAGCCGCTGCCAGATCCCAACAGCCGCCCGGGAGCGCGCCGTTCAGCCGCCTTCCCGGAGCACCGTGCGGACGAGCGCCGACTGGGCCTCGGTGAGGCGGGGGTCGGCGCAGTACGAGGTGCCGTCGTCCGTCTCGATCTCGTAGTGGAAGCCGTCCGGCACCCCGAGGGGCCGCTCGGTGCCCCCCTCGGCGAGCGCGCTGCGCGCGAGGGCGTCGAGACGGTCGGCGTCGGGCCTGCCGTCCGTGCGGAGTGTGGCCCGGCGGGTGAGGCCGCCGAAGCCTCCGGTGCGGGTGACGGTGATACGCATGTCTCCATCCTCGCTCGGCTCCGGCGGCCACGGGCCGGTCATGCGTCCGGTCGTGCGTCCGGCTGTGCCCGCGGTCATGCGTGCGGTTGTCCCTGCGGTCGTGCGTCCGGCTACGCGTCGTCCGACTCGTCAGGCGTGACGCCGACGAGCGACCACGCCTTCTGCACCGCCTCCCGCTCCGCGCTGCCCTCCCCGTAACGGGTCGTCGCCGCACGGGCCGTGGCCCCCGCGAAGGCCGCGAAGTCCGCGTCCGGCGAGAGGCTGCCGGAGGTGAGGGTGTCGTACCAGATCTGCCCCGCGCGCTCCCACGCGTGGCCGCCGAGCTCCGTCGCGAGGCGGTAGAAGGCGTGGTTGGGGATGCCGGAGTTGATGTGCACGCCGCCGTTGTCGGAGCCGGTGTGCACGTAGTCCTCCATGGTCGCCGGCTGCGGGTCCTTGCCGAGCACGTCGTCGTCGTACGCCGTGCCGGGGGCCTTCATCGAGCGCAGCGCCGTGCCCTCGACCTGGTCGGTGAAGATGCCGTCGCCGATCAGCCAGTCGGCCGCGTCCGCGGTCTGGCCGAGGCCGTACTGCTTGATGAGGGAGCCGAAGACGTCGGAGACGGACTCGTTGAGGGCTCCGGACTGCCCGAAGTAGGCGAGATTCGCGGTGTGCTGGGTGACGCCGTGCGTCAACTCGTGGCCGATGACGTCGACGGGCAGGGTGAAGTCGCGGAAGACCTCGCCGTCGCCGTCACCGAAGACCATGCGCTCGCCGTCCCAGAAGGCGTTGCCGTAGTCGCGTCCGTAGTGGACGGTCGCGTCGAGCGGCATGCCCGCGCCGTCGATCGAATAGCGCGAGTAGACGGCGAGATAGAGCTCGAACGTGGCGCCGAGGCCGGCGTACGCGCGGTTGACGCTGGCGTCCTCGACGGGCTCCTCGCCCTCGGATCGCACTGTCTCGCCCGGCAGTTGCTCGGTGTGCCCGGCGTCGCTGATCGTGCGCTGCGGCTTCTTCTCCGCGGGCTCGTCCGCGGCCGGTTCCGCGCGCGTACCGGCCGGCATGCGGACGGTGGTGATGCGGCGGCGCGTGCGCTGGAGCGCGTCGTGCTCCAGGGTGCGGCGGGCCCGCTCGTAGAGCGCGGGATCGGTGGAACGCGAGAGATGGTCGAGGAGATGCGGCGGGACGATGGCGCAGAAGGCGGGGGTCACGGAGTTCACGGAGTGTGGGTGCGGCGTGTGCGCTGAGTGTTCGCTCATACAAGGAACGTGGCACAGAGTCATCCTCATGTCACTCCCTGCTGCACGAACGGCTTCGAAAAGGGCGTGAAAATGCGCAGAGGCGCCCAACTCGCGTGTACGTTCCGTGACTCGGGGCCCGTGACTCGCTGTCGCCGTCAGCTCGTCGCGAGGCGTGAACGAATGCACAGTCCCGCATGGTGATACGGGCTCGGGTATCCGGGCCTTCTCCGTTAGACTCGCGAATCATGCGTTACGGGCTGCTGCTTCTTAGCTGCCGCGGCGAGGGTCTGTAGTCGTACGGCCGACCCCCTCCCCGCGGAGACCGGTGCTGCCACCGTCGGCCCTCGAAGCCCACTCGCGCGGAGCCCTCTCCGCGATCAGGAGCCCACGCATCATGACTTCCTCAGCTTCCTTCGGCGCACCCACGCCCATCACGGCCGCGACGGTACGGCAGAAGCCGTCCGGAATGCCGATCCACAAGTACGGCCCGTACGAGGCCGTCGACATCCCCGACCGCACCTGGCCCGGCAACCGCATCACCAAGGCGCCCCGCTGGCTCTCCACCGACCTGCGCGACGGCAACCAGGCGCTGATCGATCCCATGTCGCCCGCGCGCAAGCGCACGATGTTCGACCTGCTGGTGTCGATGGGCTACAAGGAGATCGAGGTCGGCTTCCCCGCCTCGGGCCAGACCGACTTCGACTTCGTGCGCTCCATCATCGAAGAGGACGCGATCCCGGACGACGTGACGATCTCCGTCCTCACCCAGGCCCGCGAGGAGTTGATCGAGCGCACCGTGGAGTCGCTGAAGGGCGCCCGCCACGCGACCGTCCACCTCTACAACGCCACCGCCCCCGTCTTCCGCGAGGTCGTCTTCCGCGGCACCCGCGACCAGGTGCGGCAGATCGCCGTCGACGGCACCCGGCTGGTGACGGAGTACGCCGAGAAGCTGCTCGACGAGCGCACGACCTTCGGATACCAGTACAGCCCGGAGATCTTCACCGACACCGAGCTGGACTTCGCCCTGGAGGTCTGCGAGAGCGTCATGGACGTGTGGCAGCCCGGCCCCGGCCGCGAGATCATCCTCAACCTGCCCGCCACGGTGGAGCGTTCGACGCCCTCCACGCACGCCGACCGGTTCGAGTGGATGTCCCGCAACCTCTCGCGGCGCGAGCACGTATGTCTGTCCGTGCACCCGCACAACGACCGCGGCACCGCCGTCGCCGCCGCCGAACTGGCCATCATGGCGGGCGCGGACCGCATCGAGGGCTGCCTGTTCGGGCAGGGCGAGCGCACGGGCAACGTCGACCTGGTCACCCTGGGCATGAACCTCTTCAGCCAGGGCGTCGACCCGCAGATCGACTTCTCGCAGATCGACGAGGTCAAGCGCACCGCCGAGTACTGCAACCAGATGGACGTGCACGCCCGGCACCCCTACGTCGGCGACCTCGTCTACACCTCCTTCTCCGGCTCCCACCAGGACGCCATCAAGAAGGGCTTCGAGGCGATGGAGGTGCGCGCCGAGCGTGCGGGCAAGAGCGTCGACGAGCTGGAGTGGGCGGTGCCGTACCTGCCCATCGACCCCAAGGACGTGGGGCGTTCGTACGAGGCCGTCATCCGCGTCAACTCCCAGTCCGGCAAGGGCGGAATCGCCTACGTGCTGAAGGACGGGCACAGCCTGGACCTGCCGCGCCGGATGCAGGTCGAGTTCTCCAAGATCATCCAGGAGCGGACGGACAGCGAGGGCGGCGAGGTCACTCCCGCCGACATCTGGGAGATCTTCCAGCACGAGTACCTGCCCACTCCCGAGGACGCCTGGGGGCGCATCGCGCTGCGCACGGGGCAGACCACGACCACGGTCGACGGGCAGGACGCGGTCACCGTCGAGGCCACGGTCGACGGCGAGGACACGGTGCTGGCGGGCAGCGGCAACGGGCCGCTGGCCGCGTTCTTCGACGCCCTCCAGGCCGTCGACGTCGACGTGCGGCTGCTGGACTACGTCGAGCACACCATGAGCGAGGGCGCAGCCGCGCAGGCCGCCGCGTACATCGAGTGCGCGATCGACGGGAAGGTGCTGTGGGGCGTCGGCATCGACGCCAACATCGTCCGAGCGTCGATCAAGGCGGTGGTCTCGGCGGTCAACCGCGCCGCGCGCTGAGGGAGTTCGCGCAGGGCGTACAGGAGCTGCCGGCCGTCTCCGGGCCGCACGGCGACGGCGTCATCTCGCGGTTCCGCGGGCCTCACCCACGTCCGGGTGAGGCCCGCGGGCGTTTCCCGTCCCGGCTGTGTCCCCGGCGCCCCGGCGTCCCGGGAACCGTCAACGGGAATCGTCCGGAACGAGGTGCTGACGGCGCACTTCCGCCGTGGTTAACATCACGCTCACCGGCAGCGTGGCCGAATCGTGACGGAGGTACGGCGTGGGTGGCGCGAGACACTCCCGTGACCAGCGAGGACAGCGTCCCGGCGGGCGCCTGGCAGGTGTTCGCACCAGCTGGCACACCGTGGACGACGGGGACTTCTTCTGTCCCGGCTGCGGCGGCGACCGCAGCTACCGCCGTCGCAGGGGCAGGCGCCGCTTCGTGCTGCTGGGAGTGCCGCTGATCTCCCGGGGCGAGGTGGCCCCCGTCCTCGAATGCGCCGCGTGCCACGGGCACTTCGGCACGGAAGCCCTCGACCACCCCACCACCCAGCGCCTGTCGCTGCTGCTGCGCGACGCCGTTCACGCCATCGCGCTCACCGTCCTCACCGCCGGCGGCAGCGAAAGCCGCGCCGCCCGTGAGGCCGCCGTCCGCACCGTGCACAGCGCCGGCTACACCGGCTGCACCGAGGACCAGTTGCTGACGCTGCTGGCCGCGCTCTCCGCCGAGCGCGACTCGGCGGCGGACAGCGTCTCCGCGGAGATCGAGCTGCACGAGGCGCTGGCACCGCTCGCGCCCCATCTGGCCGCGGCAGGGCGCGAGTCGCTGCTGCTGCACGGTGCGCGCATCGCGCTCGTGGACGGCCCGTACTGCGCGGCCGAGCGCGAGGCGCTCGCAGCGGTGGGCAGGTCGCTGCGGATCGACGAGGACGACGTCGACCGGCTCCTGGCGCAGGCCCGTACGCCCTCCTGACCCGTACGCCCTCTTGACCCGTACGCCCTCCTGAGCGAAGGCCACGACCGGGCCTGGCGCTCGGCACTCTGGAGGGGCCGTACCGGGACTCAGGCGACCGGCAGCGCGTGCAGGGTGGTGTCGTTCATGACGAACACGCGATTGCCGTCGCCCACGAGCCAGTTGTTCACCTCGTCCTCCGGGGCGGCCCAGGGCAGCGGGTAGTCCCAGAGCGCGCCGCCGTCCTCCACCTTGGCGGCGGACACCTCGTTCGCCGCCTCGTCGCCGACCGACCACAGCGAGTCGGCCTGGACGGCCAGCGGACTGCCGATCATGGTCGGCCCGTTCCCCTCCCAGACCTTGCTGCCGTCGCTCGTCTTCAGGCGGCGCGGCGACAAGCCGTGAGTGGCGTACACGCTGTCCCCGGAGGCGATCGGCGGGCCCCACTTCTCGAGCTTTCCGGAGGTGATGTCCCTCGACGTCTTCGTCCACAGCTCCGATCCGTCGGTGACGGCACGGGCGGTCAGCGAGTCGCCGCCCAGGTAGACGGTGTTGTGGTGCAGAGCGGGACGGATCAGGCCGTCCGACTGCTCGCGTACCTCCCACGCCTTGCCGCCGTCGTTCGTGTCGACGGCCAGTACGTCGCCGTCCTCGGTGGACACGATGAGACGGCCGCGGCCCGCGATGCCCGGCGCGAGCACCTTGCCGAATCCCCGCGGAACGCGCCTCGTCCAGCGGACCTTCGCATCGGAGCGGCGCACGCTGCGCAACTCGCCGTCCTCCGTGGCCAGATACACCGCCTCGGCGTCGGCGGCCAGCAGAGACTCGGCCTTCGCGCGCACCGTCCACTTCGGCTCGCCCGTGGACGCGACGTACGTGCGCAGAGTGCCCTCTTCGTCGGCGGCGGCGATCAGCCGGTCGGAGAGCGACAGATAGCGGGCCTCCGACCGCACTTCCGGGGCCTTCCAGCGCTGCTTGCCGTCCACGACGTTGTGGGCCACGAGACCGTCGTCCACGCTGCCGAAGACCACGACGTCCCGTACGGGCAGGACCGCCGGGCTCTCCAGATGCAGCACCCCCTCGCGCTTCCACAGCGCCTCGGGCGGCGACTCGCCGGTGACGTAGTCGCCGTTGTCCGCGGACAGGACGCGGGCCTTCGGGGTGTCGACGGCTCGCGGGAAGGCGAAGAGGTTCTCCTCCGCCCTCTTGGAGGTCAGCCACCACGCGCCGGCGCCGCCGCTCCCGGCGAGGACGGCGCCGCCCGCCGTCAGCCCGATCAGCAGCCGCCGCCGCGCCATCGGACGCGCCGCCCCCACGCCGGAGGTGACGGTGGTCAGCTCCCTGACCTTGTGCTCGCGCTCCTTGATGTCGGCGGCGAGCGCCCCTCGCCTCCACACGCGTTCGGCGCCGCGCGGCGGGGCGAAGGCGGTCGCGATCTGCGCCGGAGTCGGCCGGGCCGCCGGGTCCTTGGCGAGGCACGGCGCGATGAGGGCGCGCAACGCCTCGGGTATGCCGTCCAGTTGGGGCTCGCCGTGCACCACCTCGTACTGCAATGCCGCCACGTGCCCGGCGTTGAACGCCCGCTCGCCGCTCGCCGCGTACACGAGGACGGCCCCCAGCGAGAACACGTCGGCTGGTGCCGCCACCCGCTTGCCCAGCACCTGCTCGGGCGCGCCGTATCCGGGCGTGACCGGGATCTGGCCGGTGGTGGTGAGGGTGAGGCCGTGCTCGGGGCGGGCGATGCCGAAGTCGATGACGCGCGGCCCGCCGGAGGTGAGGACGATGTTCTGCGGCTTGAGGTCGCGGTGGATCAGGCCCGTGGCGTGTACGTCCGCGAGGGTGGCCGCGAGCGACGCCGACAGGGCGCGGAGCGCCGCGCCCTCGAACGGGCCGTGCGCCTCGACGGCCTGGTCGAGCGTCGGCCCGGCCAGGAACTCGGTGGCGATCCACGGCCGTCCGCCCTCCGTCTGCGCCCCGAGGACCCGCGCGACACCGCGGCTCGTCACGGCCTGCGCTGCCTGCGCCTCGCGGACGAAGCGCTGCGCGAGGTTCTGCTCGTGGGCGAGTTCGGGGTGCAGGACCTTCACCGCCGAGACGGTTCCGGCGGCGTCCTGTCCGACGTAGACCTTGCCCATGCCGCCCTCCCCGAGGACGCCGAGCAGGCGGTACGGGCCGAGGCGGAGCGGATCTCCGGTACTGAGGGGTCTCATGGTCGCCTTGCTGTCTGCTCGGGGGCACGGAGGGTGACGCGGTAGGGCACCGGGCCCGCGGAGGGCGTCCGGTGCGCACGGACGGTGCGGAACTCGGCTGTCACGGCGTTCACTTGAGGGGGTAGCCCTGGACGAAGCTTCCGTCCTGGGCAATGATCATCTTGGCTCGCCGGTGGGCGATGAAGCGGGTTCCCCGCGTCTCGTACTCGGCGGCCGTCGTGTGCGACGACATGTCGATCGCCCGCAGCACGCCGCGGCTCGCGCTGTACACGTAGCGGGAGCCGACGACGGGTCTGTCGCCGGTGGCGGCCTTCGCGCCGTCGCCGCCCTTCTCGGTCCACTTCCGCTTGCCGTCGGCGGCGTCGAGAGCGACCAGTCCGCGGCCCTTCTCCACCGCGTACACCACCCCGCTCTTGACGGACGGCAGCCCGAAACGGCCGCCCGAACCGCGGGGCCGCGCGGACCACGCCTCCCGCCCGTCGCTCAGCCGCAGCGCGCGCAGCCGGCTGCCGCCGACGTACAGGTGGTCGCCGTCGGCGGTCAGCGGATCGCGGTCCAGGTCCTTCCTGGCGACGTCGAGCGGTTCGTCCCAGACCGGGTCCCCGGACCCGGCGTCGTGGGCGACGATGCGCACCTTGCCGTCGTCCTGCTCGCGCAGCAGCACGAGACGGTCGCCGACGGCCGTGCCGGAGAGGAACAGCAGCCGCTGCCTGCCCTCGGCGCGGCCGTCGATGGGCGTGGACCACCGCTTCTTGCCGGTCCCGGCGTCGGCGGCGAGCAGCTTCCAGGACTGGCCGTCGTTGAACTTGGTTCCCTCCCCGTACTCGCCCGCTCCTCCCGCCAGATAGAGCATCCCGCCGGCCGCACACAGCAACTGGTTCATGTAGATGGGCCCGTTGACGTCCGTGATCTGGCCGAACACCTTCGGCTCGCCACTGCTGAGATCGATGGTGGCGAGGAGGAGCGGGAAGCCGCCGGGCTTGCCGCTGTTCCGGTCGGCCTCCGCCGGCTCCCCGATCCGGTAGAGCTTCGTGCCGTCGGTGGCGACCTCCCACATGTTCTCCTCCCAGTCCGACCGCCACTCGACCGTGCCGTTCTCGGCACGGATACCGTTGAGGCCCTTCCCGCCCAGCACCGCGACCAGGTCCCCGACGGCGAGCGGAGCCGCCGGGGCGGTCAGGTCGTCCGCGACTCCGTCGACCTGGATCTGCCACTCGGAGTCACCCTTGTTCACCGGCCGCGCGCTGACGCTTGGGCCCGCCCCGGGCTTCTTGTAGGGCGTCTCGTCCGTGCCGAACCACACCCACGCGCCCACACCTGCCGCGGCGGCCACTGCCGAACTGCCGCCCATCATCAGCAACTTGCGCCGGGAGGGGCCGTCCGCCTGCGGCGCCGTCACGGGTTCCGGCGGCGCTGCGCCCACCGGGGCCGGGAGGCGTTCGGGGGTGAACTGCCAGACGCCGGCGGCCCGTTCGCCGATCGCCGTCAGCAGCGGCACCGTGAGGTGGTCGGCGAAGTCCCCGCTGCCGTCGTGGAGCCGGGCGGCCAGCTCGCCGGTCGTGGGCCGCCGCGCGGGGTCCTTGTCGAGCGCCTGCGCCAGGATCGGAGCGAGCCCGGCCGGTACGTCCGACAGGTCCGGCTCGGTGTACTGCACGCGGTAGAGCAGGTCCGCGGGCTGCCCCCAGCCGAACGCCGCCTGTCCCGTGGCCGCGAAGACGAGCACGCCTGCGAGCGCGAACACATCGCCCGCCGGGGCGTGTTCCTGCCCTGAGGCCTGCTCGGGCGACATGAACGCGGGGGTGCCGGCCGCGTTACCCGTACGGGTGAGGCGGGCGTCGCCGATGGCGCGGGCGATGCCGAAGTCGATGAGCTTCGGCCCGTACGAGGTGAGCATGATGTTGGACGGCTTGAGGTCCCGGTGCACCACGTCCGAGCGGTGCAGCTGCCCGAGGGCTCCGCACAGCGCGGCCCCCAGGGCCCGGACGGTGGTCTCCGGGAGCGGCCCCGACAGCTCCACGGCGTCGTCGAGCGGCGGGCCGAGCACGTACTCGGTGGCGAGCCACGGGGTCTCCGCGCCCGGGTCGGCGTCGACGACCTCGGCGCCGTGCTGCCCGCCGATGACGCGCGCGGCGTCGGTCTCCAGCCGGAACCGGGTGCGGAATTCGGTGTCCGCGGCGATGCGGGCGTGCATCGTCTTCAGCGCGACGGTGCGCCCGCCGGTGGACCGTGCCAGATAGACCGTCCCCATGCCGCCGCTGCCGAGCCGGGCGAGGAGCTGGTACGAGCCGAAGCCGGCCGGGTCGTCGTGGGTGAGAGGAGAGAGCATCAGGTCGTCACTTCGGGAGGTGCGGGACCGGGGAGTGGGAGGGGTGAACGGAATTGGGGGACGGGGACGGCGGGGGAGCGGGGGGCACAGGCGGGACCGGTGGCGCGGACGCGGACCCGCCGGACGCGGACCCCTCGGCGGCGCCCGGGAGTTGAGGGCCGCCGGTCTCCGCGCCGGGTGGCCGGCCGGGCGCCTGGCCGGGATACGCCGGTACGTCGTGGACGACCTGAGGCGGCGTGCTCGTCGGCACCGGAGGGGCGGTCTGCGTGGCCGCGATCTCCGCGGCCAGCACCTCGGCGGACTGACGGGCGACGGCCGCGGTCAGCCGCGCCGGAAGCCAGCCGGGCGCCGGCGTGACGCCCGCGCCGTTCCCGGGCGTCGAGTCCACCTCGGCGACGGGCGCCGTACGGGAGGCGGCAGACGGCCCGGCGGGTTCGGTGAACGCCCGTATCAGCTCGCCCGCACGCGGACGCGCCGCGGGGTCACGCGCCAGGCAGCCCGTGACGATGCCGCGCACCGACGCGGGCAGCTCCTGCCGCTCCGGCACGGTGTGCCCGGTGGCGGCGTAGGCGAGGGTCGCGCCGAGCGCGTAGATGTCGCCCAGCGGCTGCGGACGGCCCCCCGAGGCCTGCTCGGGCGGCAGGCTGCCCGACTCCAGGCCCGGCAGCCCGGAACGGGGCTCGCCGTCCGGCGCCGCGGCCCGTACCGCGCCGAAACAGCCGAGACGGGGCCCGTCATGGGCGAGCAGTACGGCGCCGGGGGAGATGCCCGCATGGGACGACCCCTGCCCGTGCGCGATCGCGAGGGTCTCCGCGAGGCATGCGCCGATCGCGCGGACGGTGTGCTCCGGCAGGGGCCCGCCGTACAGGGCGAGGGCGGTGGGGAGCGGCAGTGCGGGCAGGAACGGACGGGCGTGCCACGGGAGTTCGCCCGGTGCCGACACCTCCGTCGCCGGTGACACCCACTGGCCGAGCAGATAGCGCGACCCCTCGGCCTCCGCGAGGAACCGCCCGGGGTCGGCTCCCGGAAGCGGAACGCACACCAGGACGGTGCGGGCACCGTCCTGACTGCGGGCTATGAACCGCTGCTCGGGCAGCGGGACGCCGGGTACGTCGGCGTCGAGGCGTGCAATGACCGTATACGGCCCGATACATGACGGAACACTCTGGTAAGCGGCTTCGGAACCCATCGATCCCCCCGTGGAACGCAAATCCTCGGGACCATACAGGCTGCGACCCGCAGAAGTCCCGCTCGTTGAGCCAGATTCCGGTGCGGCGGGCGCGGACCGAAAGCGGCGGCCCTTCCACGCCCCCCGGGGAGGACAGGCCGTTCGACGCCGATGGTGGCCGTGCCGGGGCGGGGCACCCACAGTGTGAGAGCGGTTCGCGCCTGCCTTGTGCGCCGGAACCACAGCGACTGCTTCCACCGCTGGGCTGTGTCTTCAAATGATCTCGGCTGGTGGATCACGGTCGGGTGGTACGTCGCGATGAACTGGCCGATGTGGAGCGGGACTTCGTGCGCCCATCGACCTCGCGGGCGCCATCTCAGCGGATCAGCAGTACGAGCTTCCCGCGCACTTGGCCCTGCTCGCTCGCCCGGTGCGCGTCGGCGACACCGGCGAGTGGGAAGGTCTGAGCGACCGGGAGCGAGAAGCGTCCGGACTCGACCAGCTCACCGATCTCGCCGAGAGCGTGGACGGCGCGGCCTGTGTCCCCGCGGCTGAACCTCACCCCATGCTCCTGGGCTCCGGCGAAATCGGCGACCGTGATGACGCGCTGGGTGCCGCCGGCGAGTTCGATGAGCTCGAGAAGCACCCCACTCCCGGCGACGTCGAGCGCCAGGTCGACTCCGCCGGGAGCGAGCGCGCGAACCCGCTCCAGGAGCCTCACGCCGTAGGCGACGGGTTCGGCCCCCAGCGAGCGCAGGTACTCGTGGTTCGCCGGACCGGCGATTCCGATCACGCGCGCATTGCGCACCACGGCGAGCTGAACCGCGGCGCTGCCGACGCTCCCGGAAGCGCCGTTGACGAGCAGCGTGCTGCCGCTCTCGACGCCGAGCTGGTCCAGCGCACGCGTGGCCGTCTCGATGGCGGCCGGCAGCGCGGCAGCGCCGGCGAAGTCGAGCGACGGCGGGATCGGCGTGTAGTAGGACAGCACCGCCAGCTCGGCCTGGGCCCCCTCCTCGGCGGAGAAGCCGAACGCACGATCGCCGACGGCTACGTCCGTAACGCCTTCCCCGAGCTCGTCGACGACGCCCGCCGCCTCGTGGCCCAGGGTCTGCGGGAGTTCGTCATCCATCAGGCCCTTGCGTTTCTTCCAGTCGCCCGGGTTGACGCCGGCGGCGTGCACCGCGATCCGGACCTGGCCGGGACCCGGATGTGGATCGGGCAGATCCACGATCTCAAGGACCTCCGGGCCCCCGAACTGGCTGAAACGCACTGCTTTCATCATTCGCTCCGCTCGCGACTCAGGCGTCGCACCCGTACCGGTAAGTGATGTTCACGTTCGCGACTGTGTCACCTGACCCACCGCTGAAGATTATGACGACGGCCCCTCGTACTCACATGAGAGCCCCTGTCCTGGCCGCGGCGGCGAGCGCCTCCGGGACCGGCGGTGCACACCGTCCCCGCCCCGGACGGCCGTAGGCGACAATGACGCCATGAGTCTGTTCCGCGACGACGGCGTCGTGCTGCGCACCCAGAAGCTGGGCGAAGCGGACCGGATCATCACCCTGCTCACGCGCGGTCACGGCCGGGTACGGGCGGTGGCGCGCGGCGTGCGGCGTACGAAGTCGAAGTTCGGGGCGCGGCTGGAGCCGTTCAGCCACGTCGACGTGCAGTTCTTCGCACGCGGTGGTGAACTGGTCGGCCGCGGGCTGCCGTTGTGCACCCAGACCGAGACCATCGCCCCGTACGGGCAGGGCATCGTCGCCGACTACGCGCGCTACACCGCCGGTACGGCGATGCTGGAGACCGCCGAGCGCTTCACCGACCACGAGGGCGAGCCCAACGTGCAGCAGTATCTGCTGCTGGTGGGCGGGCTGCGCACGCTGGCGGACGGCGACCACGCGCCGGGGCTCGTGCTGGACGCCTTCCTGCTGCGCTCGCTGGCCATGGGCGGCTACGCGCCGAGCTTCGACGACTGCGCCAAGTGCGGCCTGCACGGCCCCAATCGCTTCTTCTCCGTCGCCTCCGGCGGCGTGGTGTGCGGCGACTGCCGCGTTCCCGGCAGCGTCGTACCGTCGCCGGAGACGCTGCGGCTGCTCGGCGCACTGCTCACCGGGGACTGGGACACCGCCGACGCGAGCGAGGCGAGGCATGCCAGGGAGGGCACGGGGCTCGTATCGGCCTATCTGCACTGGCACATGGAACGGGGGCTGCGCTCGCTGCGTTACGTCGACCGCACGACGGGCCCCGCGGCCCCGCGGCAGCAGACACAGCCGGAGCCCGGACGGTCCTGACGGCAGCCCTGGCCGGCGGCCTGACCGGCGGCAACGCACGGGCGTCGGCTACGCTCGCCGTGGCCCCGCGCTTCCCCGCACCCGCGACGGCGGCCGACCCCGGAACCGACCCGACCCCGTACCGCATCTGCCCCGACCCCGACCCGAACCCGAACCCCGACCGGACACGTCCATCCCTGGAGCTGAACGACCATGGCACGCCGCGCAATGCTGCAAGGTCAGCGTCGCGAGTACGTCACGCCCGAGCCGCATCCTTCCGGCGAGCGCCCGCCCGAGATCCCCCCGGAGCTCGTCCCCAACCATGTGGCGTGCGTCATGGACGGCAACGGCCGGTGGGCGAAGCGGCGAGGGCTGCCGCGCACCGAGGGGCACAAGGTCGGTGAGGGCGTGGTGCTCGACGTCCTCAAGGGCTGCCTGGAGATCGGCGTGAAGAACCTCTCGCTGTACGCCTTCTCCACCGAGAACTGGAAGCGCTCGCCCGAAGAGGTGCGCTTCCTGATGAACTTCAACCGCGACGTCATCCGCCGCCGCCGCGACGAGATGGACGAACTGGGCATCCGCATCCGGTGGGTTGGCCGGATGCCGAAGCTGTGGAAGTCCGTGGTGCGCGAATTGCAGGTCGCGCAGGAGCAGACCGTGGACAACGACGCCATGACGCTCTACTTCTGCGTCAACTACGGCGGACGAGCGGAGATCGCGGACGCGGCCAAGGCTCTCGCCGAGGACGTACGGGCCGGCAAGCTCGACCCCGCGAAGGTGAACGAGAAGACCCTCGCCAGGTACCTCTACTACCCGGACATGCCCGACGTGGACCTGTTCCTGCGGCCCTCCGGCGAGCAGCGCACGTCCAACTACCTGATCTGGCAGAGCGCTTACGCCGAGATGGTCTACCAGGACGTGCTGTGGCCGGACTTCGACCGCCGCGACCTGTGGCGGGCCTGCCTCGAATACGCCAAGCGCGACCGCAGGTTCGGGGGCGCGCTCGACGGCGACGGGAAGAAGCGCAAGCGCTGAGACCGCGCGCTCCGGGCGGCGTACTACGGGCGGCCCCGGACGGGGGCTCGGGCGGCCCCGGACGGGGCCGCGGGGCACGTCACCTCTCGGCGGCGCACTCCCCGCACGTACCGAAGATCTCGACGGTGTGGCCGACGTCCACGAATCCGTGCTCCTCGGCGATGGCGTCGGCCCACTTCTCCACGGCCGGGCCCTCGACCTCGACGGCCTTGCCGCAGTGGCGGCACACCAGGTGGTGATGGTGGTCGTCGCTGTTGCAGCGGCGGTAGACGGACTCGCCCTCGTCGGTACGGAGCACGTCGACCTCGCCGGCGTCGGCGAGGGACTGCAAGGTGCGGTAGACCGTGGTCAGTCCGACCGAGTCCCCGCGATGCTTGAGCATGTCGTGGAGCTCCTGCGCGCTGCGGAACTCCTCGACCTCGGCCAGCGCGGCCGAGACCGCGGCACGCTGCCGCGTCGACCGGCCGCGGACTGGGGGACCTGCGGTGGTCACGCCGTCTCCTTCATTCGTCTCGCTCGCTCACTGGACCTGCCGTCATTGTGCCAGGCACCGGAGGCCCCAGGGCCCGCGCCCGGAAGCCCGGCAGTACGGCGCCGACGCCGTCCACGGCGGTCCTGCGCGGCCCTCCGCAGAGATACGCCCTACGCCGTGCCTTCGGCACTCGTGCCGTTCCGCGTGGAGGCCGGGCCACCGTCCGCTCCGGCGGGAACAGCGCTCGGGTCGCCGGCACCGACCGCGGCGCCCGGACCGTTCGCACCGCCGCCCGGGTCCCCGCCGCCCACGTTGCCGCCGCCCGGGTCGCCGTCCGTGGCGCCGTGCGGCGTCCTGCGCCTCGCGAGCGGTGCCGCCAGTCCCATCACCAGGGCGAACAGCGCGATCGCCAGGACGACGATGCTGGCGCCGGGCGGCACGTCCGCGTAGTAGGAGGTGCTGGTCCCGGACAGGGTCACGGCCACCCCGAAGAGCACCGACAGCCCGAGGGTCCCCGCGAAGCCGCGGGCGACCTGCTGCGCCGCGGCCACCGGGATCACCATCAGCGCGCTGACCAGCAGCAGGCCGACGACCCGCATCGCGACGGTGACCGTCACCGCCGCGGTCACGGCGAGCAGCAGATTCAGCAGCCGCACCGGCAGCCCGGTGACGCGCGCGAACTCCTCGTCCTGGCAGACGGCGAACAGCTGCCGCCGCAGACCCAGCGACCCGGCCAGTACGAACGCCGACAGGCAGACGATCGCGATCACATCGGAGTCGGAGACCGTCGTGATCGACCCGAAGAGATACGTAGTGAGGTTCGCGTTGGAGCCGTTCGGCGCCAAGTTGATGATCATGACGCCGCCGGCCATGCCGCCGTAGAAGAGCATCGCGAGGGCCAGGTCCCCGCGCGCCTTGCCGTACCAGCGGATCAGCTCCATCGCGACGGCGCCCAGCGAGGCGACGGCGACCGCCATCCACACCGGGTTGGTGCCGAGCAGAAAGCCGAGCGCGACGCCCGTGAGCGCCACGTGCCCGATGCCGTCGCCCATGATCGCCTGCCGGCGCTGTACGAGGTAGATGCCCACGGCCGGCGCCGCGATGCCGACCAGCAGCGCGGCGAGCAGGGCGCGCTGCATGAACGGGTACTGGAGCAGCTCGGTCATACGTGCGTCCCGGGGTCGGCTTCGCTCACGGAGAGTCCGGACTGGATGGCCGCGGCCTCTCTCTCCGCGAAGGGGCTGTCGTGCGGATGGCAGGCCAGGTCGTGGAGGCGACCGGGGTCGGCCACGCGCTCGACCAGGCCGTCCCGCAGCAGCACGGCATGGTCGATCAGCGAGGCGAGGGGGCCCAGTTCGTGCAGGACGAGGAGCACGGACGCGCCGCGTGCGACCTGCTCGCGCAGCGCGTCGGCCAGTACGTCCTGTGCCGCCAGGTCCACGCCCGCGAGCGGCTCGTCCATGATCAGCAGATCGGGCTCGGCGGCCAGCGCCCGTGCGATCAGTACGCGCTGGTGCTGGCCGCCGGAGAGCGCGTTGACGGAGTCCTTGGCGCGGTGCGTGAGCCCGACGACGTCGAGCGCGCGGGCAACGGCGGCCTTGTCACCGCGGCGGAGAGGGCGCAGCTTCGTATGCGCGAGGCGGCCCGAGGAGACGACCTCCCGCACGGTGGCGGGCACGCCCGCCGCGGCGGTGGTGCGCTGCGGCACGTAGCCGATGCGCCGCCAGTCGCGGAAGCGGGCGAAGGGAGTGCCGAACAGCTCCAGTTCGCCCCCGGAGAGCGGCACCTGGCCGATGACGGCACGGATCGCCGTCGACTTCCCCGACCCGTTGGAGCCGAGCACGGCGACGACCTCGCCGCGGTCCACGGTCAGGTCGATGCCGCGCAGCACGGTGCGCGCCCCCAGGGAGGCGGTGGCGGCCCGGAGGGACATCACGGGCTGAGCTGCGGCCATGGAAAGGCCCTTCCTCGGGATCGGGGATCGGGGATCGGAAGTCTGCGGACGGGCCGCGGCTCAGTCGGCGCCGAGAGCCGTCCGCAGGGAGATCAGGTTCTGGTGCATGACCGAGAAGTAGTCCTCGTTCTTCTTCACGCTCTCCAGGGGGCTGAGTACCCCCGTCTTGAGGTTCAGATCTGTCGCGAGGGTCCTGGCCGTCTTGTCGCTGGCGCTCGACTCGAAGAACACGGTGTCGACGTGGCGGGTCTTGGCGATCTTGTGCAGCTGCCTCATGCGGGCGCCGCTCGGCTCGGACTCCGGGTCGACGCCGGAGACGGCGGCCTGGTCCAGCCCGTACCGCTCGGCGAGATAGCCGAACGCCGCATGCGTGGTGATGAAGGTGCGGGTCTTCTTGCGTGCCAGGCCCTTCTTGAACTCCTCGTCGAGAGAGTGCAGGCGCTGGGTGAGGGACCGGGTGTTCTTCTCGTAGTCCTTCTTGTGTGCCGGATCGGCTTCGGCGAGCTTCTTGCCCACGCCCTCGGCGATCTGCGCGAAGCGTACGGGGTCGAGCCACAGATGCGGATCGCCGCCCTGCTCGCCCCCGTGGTCGTCCGCGTGCTCGCCGCCGTGCTCGTCTCCGTGGCCGCCGCCGTGCTCGTCTCCGTGCACGTCCACGCTGTGCTTCTCCATCCGCGCGAACGTCGACGCGTCCGCGACGTGCTCCGGGCCGGCCTGCTCGACGCCCTCGTCCACGGCGGGCTGGAGGCCCTTGAGGTAGACGACGAGATCGGCCTCGGACAGCCGCCCGGTCTGCTGGGGGCTGAGCTCCAGATCGTGCGGCTCGGTGCCGGGCTTGGTGAGGGATTCCGTCTCCACGTGCTCACCGCCTATCTGCCGCGCGAGGAACTGGAGAGGATAGAAGGACGCGATGACGTCCACCTTCCCGTCCGCCTTCTTCGCGTCGCCCGAGTCGCCCGTGCACGCGGTGAGGGTGAGCGCACCGACCCCGAGAGCGGTGGTGGCGGCGAGGGAACGTATGAGCCGTCCGGAAGCGTTCATGACAGTCATTTTCAGACTACTTGGAAACGATTGTCAAATGGATAGGGCTGTGGAGGAGGTCACGTATGGCCGTGGACCGGTCGCCGTACCGATGGCCGTACCGATTTGATCCGCCCCCCTCATGGCTCGGTAACCTGAAGTATTCCGTCCGCCGTTGATGAAGAGAGCACTGTGGCCGCCGACAAGATCGACACCATCGTCAGCCTGAGCAAGCGCCGTGGCTTCGTGTACCCGTGCAGTGAGATCTACGGCGGTCAGCGTGCCGCCTGGGACTACGGGCCGCTCGGTGTGGAGCTGAAGGAGAACATCAAGCGTCAGTGGTGGCGTGCCATGGTCACCTCTCGCGACGACATCGTCGGCATCGACTCGTCCGTCATCCTGGCACCGCAGGTGTGGGAGGCGTCGGGCCACGTCGCCACCTTCACCGACCCCCTGACCGAGTGCACCTCCTGCCACAAGCGCTTCCGTGCGGACCACCTCGAAGAGGCTTACGAGGCGAAGCACGGACGGCTCCCGGCGCAGGGCCTCGCCGACGTCAACTGCCCGCACTGCGGCAACAAGGGCGGCTTCACCGAGCCCAAGCAGTTCTCCGGCCTGCTCTCCACGCACCTCGGCCCGACGCAGGACGCCGGCTCCATCGCCTATCTGCGGCCCGAGACCGCACAGGGCATCTTCACCAACTTCGCGGCGGTGCAGCAGACTTCGCGCAAGAAGCCGCCCTTCGGCATCGCGCAGACGGGCAAGTCCTTCCGCAACGAGATCACGCCGGGCAACTTCATCTTCCGCACCCGCGAGTTCGAGCAGATGGAGATGGAGTTCTTCGTCAAGCCGGGCGAGGACGAGAAGTGGCACGAGTACTGGATGCAGCAGCGCTGGGACTGGTACACGGACCTCGGCCTGAGCGAAGAGAACATGCGCTGGTACGAGCACCCGCAGGAGAAGCTCTCCCACTACTCCAAGCGCACCGCCGACATCGAGTACCGCTTCCACTTCGGCGGCAGCGAGTTCTCCGAGCTCGAAGGCGTCGCCAACCGCACGGACTTCGACCTCACCGCCCACTCCAAGGCCTCCGGGCAGGACCTCTCCTACTTCGACCAGGAGGCCGGGGAGCGCTGGGTCCCGTACGTCATCGAGCCGGCGGCCGGTGTGAACCGCGCGATGCTCGCGTTCATGCTCGACGCCTACATCGAGGACGAGGCGCCCAACGCCAAGGGCAAGCTGGAGAAGCGCAACGTCATGCGGCTCGACCCGCGGCTCGCGCCGGTCAAGGTGGCGGTGCTTCCGCTGTCGCGGAACGAGAAGCTGTCCCCGAAGGCCCGCGGCCTGGCCGAGACGCTGCGCAAGCACTGGAACATCGAGTTCGACGACGCGGGTGCCATCGGCCGCCGCTACCGCCGCCAGGACGAGATCGGCACCCCCTTCTGCGTCACCGTCGACTTCGACACCCTCGACGACAACGCCGTCACGGTGCGCGAGCGCGACACGATGAAGCAGGACCGCGTCTCGCTGGACCAGATGGAGAGCTACCTGGCGGGCCGCCTGCTGGGCTGCTGACTCGCCGCCGCCGAGCCTCAGTTGGAGGGGGCTGCTTCCGCCGCGGAGCGGAGGCGGCCCCCTTTTCGCGCTCTTGGCTGGTACGGGTGGTTTCGGCTCGTCGTGTGTCAGTCCTGCTCGGGCTCTGCGCCCTCGTGCTGAGGCGCGCCGTCCTCGTCCGGGGCGCCGAACCCGGCGGTGTCCAACTCGCAGTCGAAGGGCGCCGGAAGGTGCAGCGCCTTCCCGAACGGCACCGTGGTGTGCGAGGTGTAACCCTTCTCGGACGGCGCCCAGTAGACGGTGGCCGACTCCTCCTCCATGTCCAGCAGCAGATATACGGGGACACCGGCAAGGCCGTAGACGGTCACCTTGTCGCCCCGGTCGTCATCGCGCGTCGAGGGCGAGGTGAGCTCCGCGACGAGGGTGAGCGCCTCACCGTCGACGTACCGCCTCGTGGAGTTGAACGCGCCCTGCGCGGCCACGTAGAGATCAGGGCCGTACGCCCTCTCCTGGCCGGGGAAGGTGAAGAGGAACGGGGCGTCGCCGCAGGTATCGCCCGTGGGCAGCCGTTGCCTCAGTTGCTCCCTGATCGACTCCATGACCACGTAGTAGTAGGCCCGCGACCACGGTGACACGACGATGTTCCCCCTGATGATCTCCGCCCGGTAGCCGTCGGGCACGTCCATGCTCAGCAGAGTCCGGCACAGCGCCTCGAATCCGGGCGGGCCGTCAGGGGTCTCTATGGGCGTCGGTGACGTCGGTCGCTCAAGCATTACCGTCATGATGCGCCTTTCCTTCTGGGTGATCCAGTGGTCACCCATCGTATTCGGCGGCACTGACAGTCGCCCTCGCTGAGCCCTGCCGGGGATCGGGCGCCGTGAGGAGAGCCGTCAGGCGCCGTGCCTGCCGCGTCGTCGTGCCCGGAGGGTTCCGGGGATGGTCCCGTTCCTCGTCGAAGGAGAGCAGGAACAGCCACACCAGGGCGAGAAGACGGCGGCAGTCCCGCAGCCGGGCGGCCTCCACCGCTGTGAGTACGAACCGGTCGAGGAACGCGTCGACGTCCAAGGGGCCGTCCACCCAGGAGCCCACATGCTCGGTGATCTCCGCCAGTTCGAAGGCGCGGTCGCTCCGTACCCGAGTCCTCGAAGTCGACGATTCGTACGCGGGACGCGTCCCACAGGTAGTTGGCGAGGTTGCCGTCTCCGGCGCCGAAGACCTCAGGGACGTACGGCCGGTCCGCGCGCTCATCCATGCCCGAGCGGGCGAGCCACCGCAGGCCGAGGGCCATGGCGACGGCCACTTCGCTCCCGGCCGGAACCCGGGTGCGACGGGTCCACGAGCGGATGTGCCTGATCAACTCCTGGTCGAGCCCCGGCCTTTGGGGGAGCCCGGCGAGGACGGCGGGCGGGAGAGCCGAGTGGAGTGCTCTCACCGCCTCCGCAAGGGCGTCGACGGCCCCCTCGTCCTGTGCCCGGCCGCGCAGCGGTAGACCCGGCAGCCGCGACATCCTGATGACGGGTTCGACGCCGCCCGTTTCCGCGCTCACTGGAGCGGGCGCGAGGCCGGGCGCGGGTGCGGCGAGCAACCGCAGGGCCCGCCACTCCCGTTCGCACCCTCCGTGGTCTCCCTCGCGGAAGCGTTTGGTCACGGTGTGCGGGCCCACCTCGACCGTGTGGGTGCTGGGATTCGTTCCCGTCGAGGTCAACTCAGGCCCTCCCGCCGAGTCGTTGGCACCGTCATGATGGGTTACGCCACCACCGCCGAGCGACCTCCGACGCGGGCGTCGAGCTGCTCGGCACGCCCGCCACCGCGACGTCCTGGCCGCCGAACGCAAGAAATGGGACCGCATCCGCAGCGAGAGCGGAATTCGCCGGGGCGGGCGCCCCCTCAAGACGGCAGCCTGAACCAAACCGGCGAACCGATGCGGTCGCGGCACTAGGTTGGCGGTGTGAGCCTCGACATTCCCGACCAGGTGCGCAAGACGGTCATGGCCGACGGGAACGAATCCTGGCTGGACGAACTGCCAGGCGTGGTCGACTCGCTGGCCCAGGAGTGGTCTCTGACGATCGGATCCAGTTTCGCGGGCGGTCACGCCGCCCTGGTCGTCGAGGTGACGCTCGTTGACGGAACTCCCGCGGTCCTCAAGATCGGTGTGCCAGGTCGGGACGTCGGGCAGGAGGCCATGGTGTTGCGCCTGGCGAACGGAGGGGGATGCGCGGAGCTGTTGGGCGAGGACGTGGGTCGGCAAGCCCTTCTGCTGGAGCGCCTCGGGGCTCCGATGCACGACATCGTCGCCGACCCTGCAAGCCGCCACGACTTGCTGTGCGAAGTGGCGGTTCGCCTGTGGCGTCCGATCGGTCCCGGCACTGACCTTCCAACCGGTGCGAAGTTGGCTGAGCAGTACGCCGACCGGCTGCCAGAACTATGGGAGCAGGCGGGGCGACCGTGTTCGCCGGCCACTGTGGCGGACGCGCTGAATTGCATGAATCGCCGTCGCCTCGCCCACGACGATCGGTCCGCGGTTCTGGTCCACGGTGACATCCACGAGATGAACGCCCTGCAGGCAAGTGACGGCAGCTACAAGCTCATTGATCCAGCCGGGCTGCGCGCCGAACCGGCGTGCGATCTCGGCACCATCGTGCGTTGCAACCCGGACCTCGGCGACGACCTCTGGGCGCGGACCGAGCAACTGGCTTCTCGCACGGGCGTCGATGCCACTGCCATCTGGGAATGGGGAACTGTCCACCGGGTCGTCAGCGGCGTCTACGCCTGCAGTATCGGCTTTCAGCCCTTCGGCGATCTGCTGCTGGCCGAAGCGGACCGCCTCACGGCGTAGTCACCTGTCGCGGGGCTGGCCCGCCCGCCCCGCCGGCCTCTGGGCGTGGACCGCACGGTGCGCACGACCGGCCCGCGGTGACCGCTGGTGGTCGCCCCGGGATGCGGGGAGCTCACCGGCCGTGCAATCTGGAGACAGCGCCACAGCTGCACACGGCAGAAGAAGGTGACATGACCGATGTCGGCGCCGCTGAGGCGGTCGGCATGCACTGCTTCGGCGCCGCGTACAACCCCCGACGACTTCCGACGCGGCTGCGAAACCGCCGTGCGCAGGCGATGCAACAGCGCCGCCCGATGGAGCCGGATGCGGTCCCAGCGACGCCGCCTCTACGCCCTTTCGGGGAAAGCGGTCGAGGCAATCCCGCAGAGATCGATCGTGTTCCCCATTGAAGGCTGAGAACCGACGCGCCAGAGGTGAATGACGGGCTCTTGCTTCGCTCTGCTCCCAACGCCGCTGAGCTGCATGCAGGAGCCCGGCGAAGGTGACGTCTGTGGCCCCTCCAAGTGCTCAAGGGACAGCCATGAACGACATTCTTGAAGCGGACGCCGAAGGTGCACCGCAGGCGCAGAGCACAGCCGCGGCAATCATCGATGCAGACGGCATCGTCAGGGGTTGGACGGACAGCGCACAGCAGCTGCTCGGGTACACCTCAGAAGAAGTGCTGGGGCGGCCCGCTGCGGATCTCCTGATGTCTCGGCACGTTGACTCGGCAGAACGGGGCGCCACGCAACCTTGTCGCGTTCGGGGAGACGAACGCGAAGCGATGAGCGTGCGTCACCGCGACGGCCACCCTCTGCATGTGAACGTGCAGTTCTTGCGGTTGTCGGGACAACGGAATGCAGCCAGATGGCTGGCCGTCGCCACCTTCCCCCTCGCCGACGACAGCCGTCGTGCCATGTTGAGCGGGGCCAGCACCCGTATAGGCACCACCCTGGATGTCATGGTCACCGCCCAGGAGTTGGCCGACTACGCGGTACCGCGCCTGGCCGACTACGTCACGGTTGACCTGGCCGAGTCGGTCCCGCTCGGTTCCGAGCCCCTGACCCGCGTCGGGACGGACGCGGGGCGCGTCGCCGTGTTCCGTCGCGCGGGCCTCGCGTCCATACATCAGCATCTTCCGGAGTCGTTGTGGACGCGGGGGGCACCGGTATTCGTCCCTCCGCAGTCACCCTTCACCGCTGTACTCGATTCCGGTGTCTCCCACTTGGAACCGGTCCTCGACACCGCCACCTGGCGCCTGCTGGATCCCGAGCGTGGCCGCGTCATCGAGAGAACGCACATGCACACCGTGATGATGGTGCCGATCACGGCCCGTGGCACCACGCTCGGCATCGCAGTCTTCGTCCGGACGGAGAACCCGGCTGCCTTCGATGAAGGTGACCTGTGCGTCGCCGAAGACTTGGTCGGCCTGGCCGCCCTGAGCCTGGACAGTGCCAACCGGTACTCCCGCGAGCATGCCGCCGCACTCGCGCTGCAACGCCACCTGCTCCCGGACAGCTTGCATGGTGGCAGTGCCGTCGAAGTGAGTTACAGCTACCGGCCGGCGGACATGGAGCACGGGGTGGGGGGAGATTGGTACGACGCCATCCCACTGTCACACGGCCGAGTGGCCTTGGTCGTCGGCGACGTGGTCGGACACGGAATCGGCGCAGCCGCGACAATGGGCAGACTTCGCACGGCGATTGAGACCCTTGCGGACTTGGATCTGCCCCCCGACGAGCTTTTGACACGGCTCGACCGTACGGTCACCCGCCTCCGGCGAGGAGACAGGGATGACGCCGTTCCCGAAGCCGACGAGCAGGGTGCGTTGATGAGCGGAACGTGCCTGTACGCAGTCTTCAGCCCGGCCGAAAACAGCCTCCAGATCGCCCGAGCCGGACACTTGCCTCCCCTGCTTGTCAGCCGGGAAGGCGAGGTGAGCTTTCCGGACACGCCGCCAGGAGTACCGATAGGCGTCGGCCTTCCGCCCTTCGAATCCACGGAGCTGAGCGTCGAGGACGGCACCCTGATCGCCCTCTACACGGACGGCATGGTCGAAACCCCGGGCGAGGACATCGACGCCGGCATGGAGCGTCTCGCCGCCGCTCTCGCTCATCGCTCCGGCCTGCCCTTGGAGGCGTTGTGCACAGAAGCCCTCGATGCACTGCGCCCGCTGAACTCGACCGACGACGCCACGCTGCTCCTTGCCCGCCATCGCCCGAGCCGGGAAGTAGACGTCGATCATGGATAACCCCTCGTGCGCGCCCACTTGGGCGGCTGACAGGTTGTCGGTCTCCGTCCGATAGGAGAACTCCGGCAGGCTTGTCCCGGCGAGAAGCGACTGTCCCGATCCGGCGCCGAGGTCATCCGGCGCGGAGGCCGCGGATGATCAACGTGCGGACGGCGGCGAAGTCTTCCTCGATGCCTGGGCGCGACCACTCCGCGGCGTACGCGGGGTCGTGGAAGCGGGCCGTCGCGTGGAAGACGGCGCGGGCCGTCTCGGACGGAAAGCCGACGGAGTCGGCGGCGAAGACGCCCTGACGGCGGCCGTCCTCGATGATGCGCGCCAACTGGCCGACCAGGTCCGCGATATGGCGGTCGACGACGTCGTCCGCCTCGCCGGTGAGCACCGAGTACGTGGCGAACATCTCCGGGTCCGCTCCCGCCTTCTCGCGCTTGGCTTCGAAGAGACGGGTCAGCCATGCGTCGAGGCGTTCCTCGGCCGGGCCGGAGTCGTCCGCGACGGGGACGAGCCGTTCGCTGGTGCGGTCCAGCCAGCGCTGGGTGACGGCGCCGCGGAGGGCGGCCTTGGTGCGGAAGTGGCGGTAGACGCTGCCGTGGCTGACCCCGAGGGCGCGGGCCACGTCGACCACGGTGGCCTTGCCCGGGCCGTAGCGGCGCAGCACGTCCTCGGTGGCCTCGAGGATGCGCTCCGGAGTCAGCCCTTCCGACACCATCAAGGCCCCCTGTTCGCTACTTCTCGCTGTCGAGGTGCGCCATCTGCGCAGCCGGATACCGCTCGCCGGCAGCCGAACCGGCGGGCACCGCCCGCTCGATGGCGTCGAGATCGTCTCGGTCGAGAGTAGCGTCAAGCGCCGACAGGGACTCCTTCAGCCGGTCACGGGTGCGGGCGCCGACCAGCGGGACGATGTCCTCGCCGCGCGAGAGCACCCATGCGATCGCGGTCTGCGCGACGGTGATCCCCTTTTCGTCGGCGATCCGGCGCAGCGAGTCGACGAGGTCGAGGTTGCGGTCCAGGTTCTCGCCGGAGAAGCGGGGGCTCATGCTGCGGAAGTCCCCCTGGTTCAGCTCGCGGTCGCGTGACCAGTTGCCGCTGATGAGGCCGCGCGAGAGCACGCCGTACGCGGTGACGCCGATGCCCAGCTCGCGGCAGACGGGCAGGATCTGCTCCTCGATGTCGCGCGAGATCAGCGAGTACTCGATCTGGAGGTCGCTGATCGGGGCCGTGGAGGCGGCCTTGCGGATCGTGTCGGCGCCGACCTCGGAGAGACCGATGTGCCGTACGTGGCCCGCCTCCACCAGTTCCGCGATGGCGCCGACGGTCTCCTCGATCGGGACGTCGGGGTCGAGGCGCGCGATGCGGTAGATGTCGATGTGGTCGGTGCCGAGGCGCTGGAGCGAGTAGGCGGCGAAGTTCTTGACCGCCTTCGGGCGGCCGTCGTAGCCGCTGAAGCCGCCCTCGACGGTGCGCAGGGCGCCGAACTTCACGCTGGTCAGGGCCTGTTCGCGGTGGGCGGCCGGTGCGGTGCGGAGGGCCTCGTTGATGAGCAGTTCGTTGTGGCCCATGCCGTAGAAGTCGCCGGTGTCCAGCAGGGTCACGCCCGCGTCGAGGGCGGCGTGGATGGTGGCGACGGATTCGGCGCGGTCGGTGGCGCCGTAGAGGGCGGACATGCCCATGCAGCCGAGGCCGAGGGCGGATGTACGGGGGCCGGTGGTGCCGAGAGTGCGGGTCTGCATCGTGCTGGGCTCCTTTGGTGGAGGGGGCGGTGCGAGGGACGAGGGATGAAGGGAGATGGGGTGACCGCTGTCAAGAATGGCATGACGGATGACAGATATCAATATCTGTCAGTCCATCTTTGTTCGCTGACAGCACACGGAACGCAGGCCCGGAACGCAGCCCGGAACGCGGGCACAGCCCGCTCTCCCGCGTCTCCGCCCCGCCCGAGTGCCCCACCCGCGGCGCCCCGCTCACGCGTGCCGCGCCGATGCGGGAGAATGGTGTGCCCGCCCCATGAACCCCAGCCCGCGCCCCGCCGCCCGTACGTCTCGGAGGACGCCGACGTCATGACGCCGCCGCTCCACATCGGTCCCCACGCCGTCCAGCCGCCCGTCGTGCTGGCGCCGATGGCCGGGATCACGAACGCGCCGTTCCGCACGCTGTGCCGGGAATTCGCCGAGGGCGCCGGCCCGGTGCAGGGTGGGAGCGCTCCGGGAGACGGCAGCGGCGACGAGAAGCCGCCGTACAACAAGGGGCTCTTCGTCAGCGAGATGATCACCACGCGCGCGCTCGTGGAGCGGAACGCGAAGACAATGCAGCTCGTGCGCTTCGACAAGAGCGAGCGCCCGCGGTCCATCCAGCTGTACGGGGTGGATCCGGTCACCGTCGGCAAGGCGGTCCGCATGATCGCGGACGAGGACCTCGCCGACCACATCGATCTCAACTTCGGCTGCCCGGTCCCCAAGGTGACGCGCAGGGGCGGCGGTTCGGCCCTCCCGTACAAGCGCAGGCTGCTGCGCGCGATCCTGCACGAGGCGGTCGGCAGCGCGGGCGGTCTTCCCGTCACGATGAAGATGCGCAAGGGCATCGACGACGCCCACCTGACCTATCTCGACGCCGGCCGCATCGCCGCCGACGAGGGGATCACCGCGATCGCCCTGCACGGCCGTACCGCCGCGCAGCACTACGGAGGCACCGCCGACTGGGACGCCGTCGCACGGCTGAAGGAGGCCGTGCCGGAGGTCCCCGTGCTGGGCAACGGCGACATCTGGTCCGCGGGCGACGCGCTGCGCATGGTGCGCGAGACGGGCTGCGACGGCGTCGTCGTGGGGCGCGGCTGCCTCGGGCGGCCGTGGCTGTTCGGCGATCTCGTGGAGGCGTTCGCGGGGGCGGGCGAAGAGGCGTACGCACGGCCGTCGTTCGGCGAGGTGGCGCGCGTGATGCTGCGGCACGCGACGATGCTGGGGGAGTGGCTGGGCGACGAGGCGCGCGGCGTGATCGACTTCCGCAAGCACGTGGCCTGGTACACCAAGGGCTTCTCGCTCGGTTCGCAGGCGCGGCAACGGCTGGCGGTGGCCGCCTCGCTGGAGGAGCTGGCCGGGCTGCTGGAGGCCCTCGACCACGACGAGCCGTGGCCGCACGGAGCGGACGGCCCGCGCGGCCGCACCCACGGGCGCAACAAGGTCGTGCTGCCGGAGGGCTGGCTGGACGACCCGTACGACTGCGCCGGCGTCGGCGTGGACGCGGAACTAGACACTTCGGGCGGTTGAGCATCCGCGTCACAGCGGCCGAACTTCCCCGTTCACAGGGCTTGGTCGGGACCAGGCGGAGTTTTATCCGGTCCGGCTAACCAACGCTGTGTGCAGGCGGAGTGACTGAGATACTCGTCACTTGTGAAGGCCATCGTCTACGAGGAGTTCGGGCAGCACCCCGCGCTCCGTTCGGTACCCGACCCCGCACCGGCCCCAGGCGGCGTGGTGATCGAAGTCGATGCCACGGGCCTGTGCCGCAGCGACTGGCACGCGTGGCGCGGCCACGACCCGGATGTGAAGCTGCCGCACGTGGGAGGCCATGAGTTCGCGGGGACCGTCGTCGCCGCCGGTTCCGGCTCGGGCCTGCCCTGGGTCGGCCGCCGCGTGACTGTGCCCTTCGTGTGCGGCTGCGGCATGTGCACGCAGTGCGTCACGGGCAATCAGCAGGTGTGTGAGCAGCAGACACAGCCCGGCTTCACGCACTGGGGCTCCTTCGCGCAGTACGTCGCGATCGACAACGCCGAGGGCAACCTCGTCCCGCTTCCCGACTCCCTCAAGTCCCCGGCCGCGGCGGCGCTCGGCTGCCGTTTCGGTACGGCCTACCGCGCGGTGGTCCGGCAGGGCCGGGTGACCGCGGGCGAGTGGGTCGCCGTGCACGGCTGCGGCGGTACGGGGCTCTCCGCGGTGATGGTCGCGGTCGCCTGCGGCGCGCGGGTCGTGGCGGTGGACATCTCGGCGGCGGCGCTGAAGATCGCCCGCGACATCGGCGCCGAGGCGACCGTGGACGTCTCGGACGTGGACGACGCGGCCTCGGGAGTCGTCGAACTCACCCAGGGCGGCGCGCACTTGTCGCTGGACTGCCTCGGCGATCCGCGCACGTGCTGGGCGTCCGTACGGAGCCTGCGCCGGCGGGGACGCCATGTGCAGGTCGGCCTGCTGTCGTCCGAGGAGACAACGCCGGCGATCCCGATGGACCGTGTCGTGGCCCACGAGTTGGAGGTGCTCGGCAGCCACGGCATCCAGGCGCACGAGTACCCGGGGCTGCTCGGCCTCGTCGAATCCGGCGTGTTCAAGCCCGAGTTGCTGGTGCGGCGCACGATCGACATGACGGAGGCGCCGGCCGCGCTGATGGAGATGGACATCCCGGTGCCGGCCACGCCCGGGGTGACCGTGATCAAGCCGGATTCGCCGAAGTCCTGAGGCGGGCGCGGCGGTTCGGGCCCGCGCCGGTCCGGACTCGCGCCGGTCCGGAGCCGGCAGGGCTCCGAGCCGCTGACCCGCGTGCGCCGCGGCGCACGCCCGCCCAACTGCCGCTGCTCTCCGCGCGGTTCAGTGGTGCCAGGCTTTCCCGCCGACGTTGTGGATCATGCGTTGCAGCACCTTGAGGGTGCGTACGTACTCCTCGTCGGGGATGTCCGCATGGATGCGGGCGCGCAACGACCGCTGGAGCTCGGCCAGTTCGGCCTGGAGTGCGGCTCCCTCACCGGTGAGCCGCAGCCGCTCGGCCTCGTCCTGACGGGCCCAGCCCCGGGCCACGACCGTGTCCATCTCCGAGTCCAGGACGGGGGCGGCGTCGAGGTAGCCGCCCAGGACGGCCGTCAACTCCTTGCGGGTGCGGCCGTCTTCGCTGCCGGCGAGCTGAGACAGCACCCACCACTGGGGCTGGCTGACTCCGCGCTCGGCGAGCGCCTCCCGGATGTAGCCGACGACGGCCTTGTGCGCGGCCCAGCTCCAGTAGCCGATCGGCTGGCCCGGCAGTTCGCTGTCGGGGTGTGAGAACTCCATGGTGGCGTCGGTCCCTCCGTCGCGGTGTGCGGCTGACAGGAGCGAACCTAGAAGTTCAACTGAAGTTGAAGTCAAGCGCCGCCGGCGCCCGGCGTCAGGTTCCGGCGGACTCGCCCTCGTCCAGCCGGAATCCGACCTTCATGCAGACCTGGTAGTGCTCGATCTGGCCCTCCTCGATCTGCCCGCGCACCTGCGTCACCTCGAACCAGTCCAGGTGCCGCAGCGTCTCCGAAGCGCGGCTGATCGCGTTGCGGATCGCGGCGTCCACTCCCTCGTGGGACGTGCCGACGATCTCGGTCACCCGGTAGGTGTGCTCGCTCATGCGGACCTCCGCTGGCGTCGTTCGTCCTATGTGTTCCTCCCCGGTGCCCGGATCTGCCCGAAGTAGGCAGCCGTCCGATGGCCCAGCCATGCGATGTGCCCAGGCACGCGACGCACCCGGGCGTCCCGACCACGCGGTGGCACCGTCCGTACGTATCCGCAGCGGATCGCCCTCGGAGCCGTCCGCCCGTCCGTACGTACCGGCAGTCGCACCGCCCCCGGCCGCAGGGGGGGGCGGCGGCCGGGGGCGGCGGATGTGAGGAAGGCGCGCGGGGTGTCAGGTGCCCGGCGCCTCCCTCACGGCTGTGAGCAGCGCGAGTGGCGTCGCCGCGGCCCACGCCTGCGGGGAACAGGCATGCGGATACGGAACGGGGTGGGGGTGGTCCGAGCGGCCGTAGCCCGCGAGCACCTCGGGCAGCCGGTAGTTCTGCCTGGCCGCGGCCTCGACCATCCCCGCGGCGAGGGTGCGGACCTCCCGGTGCAGGCCGTAGCGGGCGAGGCCCAGCGCGATGACGGCGTTGTCGTGCGGCCAGATGCTGCCGCGGTGGTAGGAGAGCGGGTGGTAGGAGGCCTGGCCGGTCGCGAGCGTGCGTACGCCCCAGCCCGAGAAGAAGTCCTCTTCCAGCAGCCTGCGGCCGACCCGCTCGCCCGGCTCCCGGTCGAGGATGCCCGACCACAGCAGATGGCCGGCGTCGGAGGCGAGGGCGTCGGCGGGTGTGCCGGTCTCGTCGAGGGCGAGGAGCGGGAAGTCCTTCTCCCGCATCCAGAAGTCGGCCTCGAAGCGTTCGCGCAGCGACGCCGCGGCCTTCGACAGCCGCTCCGCGTACGGCTCGTCCTGCCAGACGGTACGGGCCAGCCGGGCCGTGCGGCTCAGCGCGTCGTAGGCGTAGCCCTGCACCTCGGCGACCATGACCGCGCCCGTGGGGCGGGTGCCGTCGGCGGTGCACACGGCGCCCGGCGAGTCTTTCCAGTTCTGGTTGGCGAGGCCGCCCTCGTGCGCGTGGTAGGCGAGATAGCCGTGCTCGTCCAGGCCGCCGTGCGTGAACATCCACTCCACGGCGGCGCGCGCGTGCGGTTCGAGGCGGCGCGCGAGGGAGCGGACGTGGGCCGTACGGGCCGGGTCCTCCTGCTCGCTGTACGCGCCGAGGAGGATCAGGAAGAGGGGCGTCGCGTCGACCGACCCGTAGTAGCGGCCGTACGGGACCTGCCCGAAGTGGGCCAGCTCGCCGTGGCGCACCTCGTGGACGATCTTGCCGGGCTGGGCGAGACGTTCGGGCTCCTCCTCACGCGCCTGGGTCGCGGCGAGCGCGAGCAGCGTGGACTCGGCGAGCCGCGGGCGGTAGGGCAGCGCGAAGAGCGAGGTGAGGAGGGAGTCACGGCCGAAGAGCGTCAGGAACCAGGGAACACCCGCGCCGGGTATGAGCAGTTCCTCGCCGTCGGGTCCGTGCGCGGTCACGCGCAGCCCGGCCAGGTCGACGAGTCCCTGCTCGCACGCGCGGGCCAGCTCCGGCCAGTCGGTGAGGCGGGAGGGGACGGGCTCGGCCGAGGTGAACGCGTCCGTCTGCGCCGTCAGCCGCGCGACGACGGAGGCCGGATCGCCGTCGGATCCGGGAGCGCTGCCCGGCTCGGCGGCGGCCGCGGCGCGCGGCGGTGCGCCGTGCGGGTGTGCCGTCACGCGGAGCGTCAACTCCGCGGTGGCGTGCGGCGGCAGCTCCAGCTGCCAGCTCAACTGCCGTGCGGAGCTGCCGGTTTCCTCGACCGTCGTGGGAGGCGGCTCCGCGCTGATGCTCGTACGGGAGTGCCACTCGCCGCGCCGGTAGCCGAACTCCACACCGTCCGGGAGGACTTCGTGCGTGTGCACCGCGTGGGGCTTCTCGTACCAGCGGTGGTCGGAGCGCAGCTCGAACTGGTCGGCGAAGTCGGCGTCGGCGGTGATGGTCAGCCGGGTGGTCGTCGTCTCGCCCTTGTTGCTGGTGAGCCGGATGCGTTCGGTCAACTCGCCGCTGACCACGGCCTGTTCACGGAAGAGGGTGAAGGCGGGCGGCTGCTCGCGGGTGCCGTGCGGTGTCAGGACGGCGGCGCCGCTGCCGGGTCCGGTGCCGTCGGAGGCCGGTACCAGTACGGCGGGGGAGTAGCCGTCGACGGTGAGCTGCCAGCGGCTCAGATGCCGTGCGTCCCGTACGAACAGGCCCTCGGGGACGGTGCCTTCGGACTGCGAGCTGGGCAGCGTCCAGCCCGGCGGGCCGCTGACGTCGCCGGACGGGCCCAGCACGGCGAAGGTGCCGTCGTGCACGAGCAGTCGGTGCTCGGTCGCATTCACAGGGTCAGGGTCCTTCCTCGGACTCGGATGACTCGGGTGACACGGGTGACACAGATGACTCGGATGATTCGTAAGACTCGGATGCGGACTCCCTCCCGGGACCGTCGGTCCGGGAGGGACTCCCAGGGCTCATTGACGTGAAACCGCCCTGATGAACCTCCAGTTCGGACTCCTGGCTCGAATCCGGCCCCTTCAGCAGATCGAGTGCGAGCGCCGCGGTCCAGCTGAAGTCGCGGGCGCCGCGGCCGGCGCCGGTGTACGGATCGAGGTACTCGGCCAGGCCGGACGCGGCGGCAGCACCCAGCACGTCGGCGCGCAGGGCGTCGGCGCGATCGGTCTCGCCGCAGCGGCGAAGTCCGCGCTCCAGCAGCCAGTTGACGTTGAACCACGCGGGACCGCGCCAGTAGCGGTACGGGTCGAACGCCGGGCCGCACAGGTCGTAGCTGGGCAGCAGCCGCACGCTCGTGCCGAGCCCGAAGTGCCCACCGGTGACGGTGCGCAGCAGCGCGGCCGTGATGTGAGCGGGCAGGCCGGGGGCGATCAGGGGCAGCAGCCCGGCGGCGCCACGCGCGTCCACCAGCGATCCGGAAACCGCGGTCTCCGCGGGCGAGTTGGGCGACTGAGGCGAGGCGACAGCGGGCGGGCCGGGCGTCCCGTCCGCGGGCGTGGCCGGATCACGACCCGTACGGGCCGCGCCGCGCAGGTCCCTGCTCAGGAACTGGCCCGCTTCCGGGGACCACAGCCGCCGCACGAGCGCGTCCGTCAGTACGGCGGCGCGCTCGCGGTGCGGCGCGGGGTCGCCGCCGAGTTCGCGGGCGACCGCGGTCAGCGCGTGCTCGGAGACGATGAGGAGGGCGTTGAAGGAGGGGTCCTCGACGGCGAAGGGGTGCGGTGCGTCCGCGTCCCGGTAGCCGTGGTCGCGGTAGTCGGCCGCGAGGGTCACGTACCGCCCGTAGTCCAGGTCGGTGGGGCGGTCGGCGGCGGCGCCGTGCGTGAGGTCGGCCCGCCGGAAGGAGCCCGCCGCGGCCGGTTCGACGCGGGCCAACGGGCCGTCCCAGCAAGGACTGTTGTCCATGCCGGACTCCCACGGATGGACGACGGCGGCCAGTCCGCCCCCGCCCAGGTCGCGTTCACCGGAGAGATAGCGGTGCCAGGCCGCGAGCCGCGGGCGGACCCTCGCCAGGAATCCGCGTCGGCGCGACGCGGCCGGATCGGCCTGGTGCACCAGCCAGGCGGCGAGCGCGTGCACGGGCGGCTGCACGATGCCGGAGGTCTCCGCGCCCGGCGGCGCACCGGCGCCGGCCGCCCTGCCGGCCGTGGAGGAGCGCCAGAAGTCCGGGCCGGGGAAGTAAGCGTCAGCGGGCACACGGGAGTTGAAGACGATGTGCGGAATCCGCCCGTCGGCCCACTGGCCCCCCAGCAGGGTCTCCAGCTCGCGCTGTGCGCGTACGGGCGAGAGGTGGCGCAGCCCGATGGCGATGAACGCCGAGTCCCAGCTCCACTGGTGCGGATACAGGCCGTGCGAGGGCACCGTCGAGGTCCCCGTCCAGTTGCTCAGAAGTACGCGGCGCGCCTCGCGCCTGAGTCCGCTGCGCTCCGCGCGGCCCGGAAACCGGTGCGGGGGAAGGGACTTGGCGCGCCTTCCGTGTGCGGGCGGCGGAACCGGGGCCCCGGGGGACGCCGGGTGCGCGGAGTACGCCGATGCCCTTGCGGCGGCCGTCATGCGGCGGCCCGGGCGAGAAACGGCGGGACGGAGCGCACTGCCTCGGCCGGGTCGCCGGTCAGCCTGCATTCGAGGGCGAGATCCCCGGCGTATCCGGCCGCGTCCAGGGCTCCCAGCCACGCGGGCCAGTCCAGGTGCCCTGCGCCGGGCTGAAAGCGGTTGGAGTCGCTGACCTGTGCGTGCCCGATGTACGGGGCCGCCGCGAGGATCGCCCCCGGCGGATCGGCCTCCTCGATGTTCATGTGGTAGCTGTCGATGCCGACGCGGACGGAGTCCAGCCCCGTCTCGCGTATCAACTCCACAGCCTGGTCAAGCCTGTTGACCATGTGGTCCTCGTACCGGTTGAGGGGTTCGAGGTAGAGGACGACGCCCTCGCGGCGGGCGTGCTCGCCGAGTTCGGTCAGGCCCGCGAGCAGCACCTCGCGGTCCTCCTCCGCGCTGCGCGGCGGCTCGAAGGGCGGCAGACGGCGCGAGAACATCCCGTACGAGGCGGGCGTCATGGCGCCGCGCCCGCCGAGTTCGCCGATGACGGACAGCTGCGACTTCATCTGCTCCACGGCGTCGCGCCGCAGTTCGCCGTCGAAGGCGCCGAAGAAGTGCTGCATCTCGACGCACACGGTCGGCATGACGACGCCGTCCGCCAGCG
Source organism: Streptomyces winkii (assembly GCF_032248595.1). Classification (NCBI taxonomy): domain Bacteria; kingdom Bacillati; phylum Actinomycetota; class Actinomycetes; order Kitasatosporales; family Streptomycetaceae; genus Streptomyces; species Streptomyces winkii. Next base: position 145,374 of record NZ_JASTTH010000002.1, read on the forward strand.
CCTTGCGCAACTCGGGCAGCCGGCCGCGGAAGTGGAAGTCCCCCTTGCCGCGCAGTTCGATGGCGTCGTAGCCCGCGGACTGTGCGAACTCCCACTTCTGCTGGAGGGTCTCGCCCGGGAGCAGCTGCTCCTGGCAGGCGGTCGTGAACATGGTCGGCCTTTCGCGAAGTGCGCTCGTGCGCCGGTGCGTTCGGTGTGTGCTGTGCGGTCGGTGAGCTCGGGACGCGGTCCCGCGTCCCGCGGCTCCGGGCAGGCCTCAGAATTCGAGCACCATCTGGAGGGCCTCGGAGGGGCGTTCGTCCAGCAGCGAGTAGGCGCCGACGGCCTCCGCGACCGGGACGACATGGCTCACGAGCGACTTCACGTCCACCTGCTCCTCGGCGACGAGCCGCAGGAACGTTCGCTGAAGCCGCTCCACGCTCCACCGTCCGGCCAGCTCCTGCGGCACGCCGCCGATCTGCGAGCAGATCAACTGCGCCCGGTTGTGGTGGAATTCGTCGCCGAGCCGCAGCCCCGTCCCGTCGCCCTGGTAGAAGCCGGACGCGACGACGCGACCGCCCACGGCCACCGAGCGCAGGGCCTCGTGCAGCGCGGGATAGGCCCCGCTGATCTCTATGGCGGCGTCCGCTCCGCGCCCCTGGGTCGACTCCCGTATGCGCTCGGCGACTTCGTCCTCGCGGGCGTCGAGCGTGAGCTCCGCCCCGTAGCGGCGTGCGACGGGCAACCGCGAGGCGAGGGCGTCGACGGCGATCACGCGGGCGCCGCTGAGCCGGGCGAGGCGGGTGGCCAGCAGACCGATGACGCCCTGCCCGAACACCGCGACGTCCTCGCCGAGATGCATGCCCGCACCGAGCACGGCGTTGTACGCGATGGCCCCGACACGGGCGAAGGCCCCGGCGAGCGGTTCGAGCCCGGCGGGAAGCGCGTGCCCGGCCAGCCGCTCGCCCGGGACGACGCCTTCGCTGCGGTGGCCCCAGATGCCCCACGCCAGGTCGCCGACGGCGGGCATGCCGGGCAGGTCCCTCGACTCCGGGGAGATCTCGGCGACTTCGCCGACCTCGGAGTAGCCCCAGCCGGTCACCGGATACTCCACGCCGGGAGCGCCGTCGCGGAAGAGCCGCGCCTCGGGGTCCCAGGTGCGGGTGAGATAGGGGTTGGTGCCCCGGTAGGCGGTCAGCTCCGTGCCCGCCGATATGCCCGAGTAGAGCGTGCGGAGCCGCACATGGCCGGGCGGCAGCGGCGCACGTTCGTACTCGGCGACCTCCACCCGCCGCGGGCCGGTGAACTGGACGACTCGCTCCACAACGCACTCCGTAGGGCTCGGCTCTGACGTGGGCTTCCCAAGTTCCGTCGAAGATACATGAGAATTACGTCTTGTTAAAAGACAGAACTGGTGCTGAGATGCATACCCGTAAAGCGGAAGCCGAGTGAGGACGAGGCAGCCATGCGGATGTGGACGCGGCGCCGGAGCGCGTTGAGTGCGAAGGTCGCGAAGCTCGTGGAGGGCGCGAGCCGTGCGAGGGGCCCAAGAAGGCCCGCCGCGGCGGCAGTTGCCGTCGCGCTGGCCGCCGCGCTGCTCGCGGGCTGCTCGGCGAACGCGCAGGCGGGGCCGGACAAGCCGGACAAGAAGATCACGGTGTGGACGCTGGAGAACCTGCCCGCGCGCATGGCCGCGCAGCGGAAGATCGTCTCCCGCTTCGAGAAGCGGAGCGGTGTGCGGGTCGAACTCGTCGGCGTCGACGAGGGCCAGCTGCCACAGCTGATCATGTCCGCCGCGGCGTCGGGAAACCTGCCGGACGTCATAGGCGCCCTCCCGCTCGGCCAGGCCTGGCAGATGTACGGCAACGGGCTGCTCGACACCGGGGCCCCGGCCGAGATCGTCCGGAAGCTGGGCGAGGACACCTTCAACGCGAACGCGCTGCGGCTGACCTCGGACGGCAGCAAGCGGCTCACGGTCCCCTCCGACGCGTGGCTTCAACTCCTCGTCTACCGCAAGGACTTGCTGAAGAAGGCCGGCCTGCCCGCGCCCGACGGCTACGACTCGATGCTGAAGGCCGCGCAGAAGCTGGACCGCGGCCGCATGCACGGGATTTCGCTGGCCACCGACCCCGCCGACGCCTTCACCCAGCAGAGCTTCGAGGACCTCGCGCTCGCCAACGACTGCCAGTTGGTGCGGAAGGGCGAGGTGACGCTGGACTCCGCCGCGTGCCGCCGCACCTTCGCCACGTACGACAAGCTCGCCCGCGAGCACGGGGCCGCCGGCACGCAGACCGTCGACACCACGCGCGCCACCTACTTCGCGGGCAGGTCGCCGATGATGATCTGGTCCTCCTTCCTGCTGGACGAGTTGTCCGGACAGCGCACCGACGCCGTGCCCAGCTGCCCCGAGTGCAAGAAGAACAAGGCGTTCCTCGCCGAGAACAGCGGCATCGCCACTGCGCTGAAGGGGCCGGACGGCGGGAAGCCCGTCCAGTTCGGCGAGATCACCTCGTGGGCGGTGACGAAGACCGCGGAGCGCGCCGCGTCCCGCTCCTTCGTGACGTACATGCTCGGCGAGGGCTACGAGGACTGGTTCGGGATGGCTCCCGAAGGCAAGATCCCCGTACGGGAGGGCACTTCGGACGACCCCCGCAAGTACACGCGTGCCTGGCACTCCAGCCGCCTCGGCGTCGAGGCGAAGGTCCGCAAGCCGCTGAACGCGATCTACCCCGACGCCCTGCTGGACGAACTGACCGACGGCGTCAGCGTGATGCGGCGCTGGGGGTTCAGGGAGGGCGAGGGCGCCCTCGTCGGCGCGATGAACGGCGAGCTGCCGATACCCAAGGCCATCGGCGCCATGGCCGGCGGCCAGACGTCGCCGGACGAGGCGGCCCGTGAGTCGCAGGAGGAGATCGACGCGCTGCGGCGGTCCCTGCGGTGAGCGGCCACGGAAGCGGCACCGGCCCTGTCCGCCGCACCCGCCGCACGCGCGACACCCGCCGCACCCGCCATGCCCGCGGCTTCCACGGCGGCCCGCCCGCCCACGTCACCCGAGGTACGCACGAACCCGAGGTACGCACACCATGACGCATTCCACGACCACCGCACCGGACGGCGCCCCGCGGCCCGGCCCGGGCTCCGGCCGCGGCACCGCAGACGAACGACGCCCGCGCCGCGTCCCCGGCCTGGGCGGCCGTGGCGGCAGGAACGGTCGCGGCGGCCCGCGCCGTACGCCCACCGCGAGCAGCCGGGAGAACCGCGCCGGACTCGCCTTCGTCACGCCCACCGTCGTGGTGGTGACCGTCGTCGTCGTGCTGCCGATCCTGTGGACGGTGCTGCTGGCCTTCCAGAACGCCCGTCTCATCGACATCCAGGGCATGGGCGTGCTGGGCGACTGGTCGCTGAAGAACTTCCGGTCCGTCTTCGGCTCACCCGGCTTCTGGACCAGCCTGTGGACCACGCTGCTCTACACCGTCGGCGCCACGTCCGGCTCGATCGCGCTCGGCCTGGTCGCCGCGCTCGCGCTGCGCAAGCCGTTCCGGGGACGCGGACTGGTGCGCGGCTCGATGCTGCTGCCGTACGTCGCGCCCGTCGTCGCCGTCGCGTTCGTATGGCAGATCGCACTGAGCCCGCAGTTCGGCATCGTCAACGAGTGGGGCTCGAAGCTGCTCGGCTGGGACGACCCCATCGCCTTCCTCTCCACCCGCTCCTTCGAAGTCTCCCTGTTCGGGCTGGACTTCGAGCTGCCGCTGGCCCTGCTGACCGTCATCGCCTTCGAGACCTGGCGCTACTTCCCGTTCGCGTTCCTCTTCCTGCTGGCACGTCTCCAGGCGGTGCCCGACGGTCTGGAGGAGGCCGCCAAGGTCGACGGGGCCGCGCCCACGCAGCGCTTCCGGCACGTGCTGCTGCCGCAGCTCATGCCCGTGATCGCGCTGCTGAGCGTGCTGCGCTTCATCATGGAGTTCAACAAGTTCGACGACGTGTATCTGCTGACGGGCGGGGGCTCCGGCACCGACGTCGTCGCCGTGCGCGTCTACGACTTCCTCACCGCCCGCTTCGACGTGGGCGCCGCCGCGGCCCAGGCGCTCGTACTCGCCGTGATCCTCATGGCCCTGCTGGGCCTGTACTTCACGTTCTTCGGCCGGAAGGTCCAGGAGGAGCACTCATGAGCAGCCGCGTCCAAGTCGCCTTCAGCCGGGCCCAGTTCGAGGAGCGGCTCTTCGGCGTGCTCCGCTGGGTGGTGATCGCCTTCCTCGCGCTGATCACGCTCGTGCCCTTCTACTACATGCTGCTGCTGTCGGTGAAACCCATCGACGCGCTCCTCCTCGACCCGGGGCGACTGTGGGTGTCCACCAAGGAGTTCACGCTGAGCACGTACGAGGAGGTGCTCAGGCCGACCGCCGAGGGCGGCCAGGGATTCCTCGGCATGCTCCGCAACTCGGCCCTGGCCTCGATCGGTGCCGTGGTGCTCACCCTGCTCGCCGCGATCCCCGGCTCGTACGCGGTGAGCAGGCTGCGCTTCTTCGGCGGACGGCATGTGAGCGCGCTCTTCCTCGCGGTCTATCTCTTCCCGGCGACGCTGCTGGCGGTGCCGCTCTTCGTGATGTTCGCGAAGATCGGGTTGCAGGGCAGCATCGCGGGGCTGGCGATCGTCTACATCGCGCAGACCGTGCCCGTCTCGGTCTACATGCTCAGGAACTACTTCGCGACGATCCCCTTCAGCGTCGAGGAGGCCGCGGCGCTGGACGGCTGCTCGCGGCTCCAGACGATCCGCAAGGTCGTACTGCCGCTCGCCGCACCGTCGTTGATGGCGACGGGCCTCTACATCTTCATGATCGCGTGGAACGAGTTCCTGTTCGCTCTGCTCTTCCTCGCCGCGACGCCGGAGAACTGGACGGTCTCCCTCGGCCTCCAGCAACTGGCCAACGGCATCGAGGTGTCCAAGACCGTGCTGATGGCAGGATCGGTCGTACTGACCGTTCCGGTGGTCCTCCTCTTCCTCGCCGCGGAACGGCTGCTGACAGAGGGCCTCACCAGCGGGGCGGACAAGAGCTGAGGAGCAGATGACCGGGAACCAGGCCAGCGCGGGACACCTCCTGCGGCTGATCCGCGACGGCCGCGCCACCACGCGCGGCGCGCTGCAACGGGCCACCGGGCTCTCGCGGTCCACCGTCGGGCACCGGCTCGACCAGCTCTTCGCGGCGGGCTGGCTGCGCGAGGGCGAGGCGGCGCCCGTCGAGGGCTCCGGGGGCGGACGGCCGTCCACGCGGCTGGAGTTCGACGCCGAGCACGCCGTCGTGCTGGCCGCGGATCTCGGCACGCGGCACACGAGCGCCGCCGTGGTCGACCTCGCGGGCACCGTACTGGCCGAATGCTCGGGGGAGATGCTGATCGCGGACGGGCCGGACCACGTACTGGACGCGCTCGCGCGGTGGTTCGCCGGCCTGCTGAAGGAGACGGGCGTCCCGCACGAGCGCGTGTGCGGCATCGGCTTGTCCGTGCCGGGGCCGGTCGACTGGGACTCGGGGCTCGTCGTGCAGCCCCCGATCATGCCCGGCTGGGACGGCTATCCGATACGGCGGCGGTTCCAGGAGGCATGGCAGCGGCACGTCGCCTCCGACGGGCCCGAGGTGCCCGTACTCGTCGACAACGACGCCAACTTGATGGCTTACGCCGAACAGCGCGCCGGATACCCGGACTGCGCCGCCTTCCTGCTGGTGAAGGTCTCCACCGGCATCGGCGCCGGCGTCGTCGCCGGCGGCCGGCTCTACCGCGGGACCGACGGCGGCGCGGGCGACATCGGCCACATCCGGCTGCACGACTGCCCGGAGGCGCTGTGCATGTGCGGCTCCTACGGCTGTCTCGCCGCCGTCGCCAGCGGCCGCGCGCTGGCCGCGCAGCTCTCGGACGCCGGCGTCGCCACCACCTCCGGCTCCGGCGTCCGCGACCACCTCGCCGCCGGGCAGCCGGACGCGGTGCGGCTCGCGCGGGAGGCGGGGCGCAGGGTGGGCGCGGTCCTCGTCACCGTCGTCACGGTGCTCAACCCGGGCGTGCTGATGATCGCCGGGGACCTCGCCGGGACGCCGTTCCTCACCGGCGTACGGGAGTTGCTGTACCAGCGCGCCATGCCGCGTACGACGGCGCACCTGAGCGTCGTCACCTCGCGGCTCGGCGACCGGGCCGGGCTGCTGGGCGCCGCCGGCATCGTCGTCGAGGACCTGTACTCGCCGGAGCGGGCCGACGCCCGCCTCGCCGCACTCGCCGGCTGACCGGCGGGCCCGCCGCCCGGGCCCCGTCCGTATCCACCCGACTCCCCGGAAACGAAAGGCGCGTGACCGCCACCGTGAGCGAGCCCTCCGCCCCCTGGACCGGGGAGCCCGTACGGGTCGGCCTCGTCGGAGCCGGCCCGTGGGCCCGCACCATGCACGCCCGGATGCTCGCCGCCGGTCCCGAGACGAAGCTGGTCTCCGTCTGGGCACGCAGGCCCGGCGCCGCGGCCGCCGTCGCCGCCCCGTACGGCGCCGCCGTCGCGGCCTCCTACGCCGAACTCCTCGACGGATGCGAGGCGGTGGCCTTCGCCGTACCGCCCGCGTTGCAGGCCGAGTTGGCCGTACGTGCGGCGCGGGCGGGCCGTGCGCTGCTGCTGGAGAAGCCGCTCGGCCCCGACCTCGCCTCGGCACGCGCGCTCGCCGGTGCGATAGACGGCGCCGGAGCCGTCTCCCAGCTCGTGCTGAGCAAGCGGTACCACCCCGGAACCCGCGAATTCCTCGCCCGCGCACGGCAGTCGACGGTGACCGGAGCCCGTTCCTGCTACCTCCACGGCGCCTTCCTCGGCGGGGAGATGGCGACCGGCTGGCGCCTGGAGCACGGCGCGCTGCTCGATCTGGGCCCGCATCTGCTGGACCTGCTCGACCTCGCCGTCGGCCGAATCGTCTCCGTACGCGGCACGGGAGACCCGCGGCGGTGGATAGAGCTCACGTGCGAGCACGAGAACGGCGCCGTCAGCCAGGCGTCGCTCTCCGGCGCGGTGCGGCTCCCGCGCGCCCGCACCCGGATCGAGCTCTACTGCGAGGACGACGAGGACGAACTGCGCTACGACGCCGCGGAGTTGGACCCGGAGGAGAGCTGGCCGGTGCTGCGCCGCGAGTTCGCCGAGACGGTACGCGGCCGGCGTTCGCCCGACCCGGACGCGCGGCGCGGTCTGCGCCTCCAGGAACTGCTGGAGCAGGCGCGGCAGTCGGCCGCGTGAGCGTGCGCCGGGCGCGGTCCGGGCTGCCGCGCCACCGCCGGGGCGGCGTGGATCCGAGACGTCCGGAGACCGGAGCAGCACGTCCGCATGATGAGACCGGCCGGTCCCTCGAAGGCGTGATTCTCGCCACTCTGATCAACCACCTGCTCATGTGAGCGCTCACCTGTGCGGTCCAGATCTCCAAGGAGCAGCCCGCGACTTTACCCGTCCTAGATTCATCCCCCGAAGAGCACTCTGACTCAGCGTGACCGTCGCCGACGGGTCCGTGGCGCGGCGGAGTCTTGGATTCGACATGTGGAGTCGATCTTTACGGCCGTACGAGGAGACCGCTGCCTTCGATCCTCGCCGTCCGGGTGGTTACGGCCCTTTGGCGTACCGCTGGACGTAACTCTGTGCCTTCGATCTGGGTACGCTCCCCGCCGTCAGGCCAGCCGTTGACGAGGGGTCGAGCCCGTGCCGGATCACGATGCAGCGCAGAAGTTCGTCTACGACTTCACAGAGGGCAACAAGGATCTCAAGGACCTCCTCGGTGGCAAGGGGGCCAATCTCGCCGAGATGACCAACCTCGGACTCCCCGTCCCGCCGGGATTCACGATCACGACCGAGGCCTGCAAGGTGTACCTCGACAGCGGCACGGAACCGGCCGCGCTCCGCGACGAGGTGAGCGCCCATCTCGACGCGCTGGAGCGGAAGATGGGCAAGAAGCTGGGCCAGGCCGACGACCCGCTGCTGGTGTCCGTACGGTCGGGGGCGAAGTTCTCGATGCCCGGCATGATGGACACCGTCCTCAACATCGGGCTCTCCGACGAATCCGTGCACGGGCTGGCCGCACAGTCGGGCGACGAACGCTTCGCGTGGGACTCCTACCGCCGCCTCATCCAGATGTTCGGCGACACCGTCCTCGGCATGGACGGCGAGGTCTTCTCCGAGGCGATCGAGCAGGCCAAGAGCCTCAAGGGCGTCACCAGTGACGTCGACCTCGACGTGGCGGACATGCAGGCGCTCGCGGAGAAGTTCAAGAACCTGGTGCTCAAGGAGACGGACCGGGACTTCCCGCAGGACCCGCGCGAGCAGATGGACCTCGCGGTCAAGGCGGTCTTCGACTCGTGGAACGGTGAGCGCGCCAAGCTCTACCGCCGTCAGGAGCGCATTCCGCAGGACCTGGGCACGGCCGTCAACGTCTGCTCGATGGTCTTCGGCAACCTCGGCCCGGACTCCGGCACCGGCGTCGCCTTCACCCGCGACCCCGCGACCGGCCAGCAGGGCGTCTACGGCGACTACCTCCAGAACGCGCAGGGCGAGGACGTCGTCGCCGGTATCCGCAACACCGTGCAGCTCGCCGAGCTGGAGCGGCTGGACAAGCCCTCGTACGACCAGCTGATGCAGATCATGGAGACCCTGGAGACGCACTACAGGGACCTGTGCGACATCGAATTCACCATCGAGCGCGGCAAGTTGTGGATGCTCCAGACCCGCGTGGGCAAGCGCACGGCCGCCGCGGCCTTCCGCATCGCCACCCAGCTCGTCGACCAGGGCCTCATCGACGAGGCCGAGGCGCTCCAGCGCGTCAACGGCAACCAGCTCGCGCAGCTGATGTTCCCCCGCTTCGACAGCGACGGCGGAGTCCGGGACGCCGACGAGATCGGCTGGGGCATCGCCGCCTCCCCGGGTGCGGCGGTCGGCAAGGCCGTCTTCGACTCGTACACCGCGATCAAGTGGTCCCGCTCCGGCGAGAAGGTCATCCTCATCCGCCGCGAGACCAACCCGGACGACCTGGACGGCATGCTCGCCGCCGAGGGCATCCTCACCTCCCGCGGAGGCAAGACCTCGCACGCCGCCGTCGTCGCCCGCGGCATGGGCAAGACCTGCGTGTGCGGCGCCGAGGAGCTGGAGGTCGACACCAAGCGGCGCTGCCTGAAGACCCTCGGAGGGAGGGTCATCGAGGAGGGCGACGTCGTCTCGATCGACGGCTCCACCGGCAAGGTCTACGCCGGGGAGGTGCCGGTCGTGCCCTCGCCCGTCGTCGAGTACTTCGAAGGCCGCATGCACGCGGGCGCCGACGACGCCGACGAACTGGTCAAGGCCGTCCACCGGATCATGGCGTACGCGGACCGGGTGCGCCGGCTGCGCGTACGCGCCAACGCCGACAACGCCGAGGACGGCGCACGCGCCCGCCGCTTCGGAGCGCAGGGCATCGGCCTGTGCCGCACCGAGCACATGTTCCTCGGGGAGCGGCGCAGCCTCGTCGAGCGGCTCATCCTCGCGGACACCGAGCAGGAGCGCGACGAGGCGCTGGAGGGTCTGCTGCCGCTCCAGAAGGGCGACTTCGTCGAGCTGCTGGAGTCGATGGACGGGCTGCCGGTGACCGTACGGCTGCTGGACCCGCCGCTGCACGAGTTCCTGCCGGACATCACCGAGCTGTCGGTGCGGGTGGCGCTCGCCGAGTCCCGCAAGGACGCCAACGAGAACGATCTGCGGCTCCTCCAGGCCGTACACCGGCTGCACGAGCAGAACCCGATGCTGGGGCTGCGCGGCGTACGGCTGGGGCTGGTCGTGCCGGGCCTGTTCACCATGCAGGTGCGGGCCATCGCGGAGGCGGCGGCCGAGCGCAAGACCGGCGGCGGCGACCCGCGGGCGGAGATCATGATTCCGCTGGTGGGCACCGTGCAGGAGCTGGAGATCGTACGGGAGGAGGCCGAGGCGGTCATCGCGGAGGTCGAGGAGCGGCACGATGTGGAGCTGAACCTCACGCTGGGCACGATGATCGAACTGCCGCGCGCGGCACTGACGGCGGGCCAGATCGCCGAGTGCGCCGACTTCTTCTCCTTCGGCACCAACGACCTGACGCAGACGGTGTGGGCGTTCAGCCGGGACGACGTGGAGGCCAGCTTCTTCACCGCGTACCTGGAGAAGGGGATCTTCGGGGTATCCCCGTTCGAGACGATCGACAGGGAAGGCGTCGGCGAACTCGTGCGCCACGCCGTGGAGAAGGGCCGCGCGACGCGGCCCGACCTCAAGCTCGGCGTGTGCGGCGAACACGGCGGCGACCCCGACTCCGTGCACTTCTTCCACGAGGTCGGACTGGACTACGTCTCGTGCTCGCCGTTCCGCATCCCCGTCGCCCGCCTGGAGGCGGGCCGCGCGGCGGCGACGGACTGAGTCGCGGGCGCGCCGAGCGCGCCCGTGACCGATCTTCCCGACCCGTCATGCGTCCGCCTCCTCACCGACGGCGCGCGGCGGGGCCGGGAACCCGGGGGTGGCACCTGTGCGGAGGTGCCACCCCCTTTCAGGCACGCGGGTTCAGGCACGTGGATTTCAGGCACGCGGAACGACCGAAAGCCGCCGCGTCGTCCCTGCCACCTGCGGGGAGCCTTCCTTGTCGGGCCATAACCGGGAGGGGATGCATGCCACGGAGGAGCAGCGAAGTCCTCACTGAGATCAGGGACCAACTCTGCTGTATCAACAAGACGGTACGAAACCTCGGCGATCAGCTCAGCCGCAGCATCGCCGACACGACCACAGGCGCCAACTACCAGAACCGGGCCGTCCTGGCCGACATCGAAGCGCTACGCCGCGAGATAGCCGAGATCAGGGCAACGCCACACGCCGAACCCGCACCCCGCGCCTCGACCAGCGCCGCACCCGACGACGACTGCCGCGACCACCACGATCACCACGACTACAACGACCTCCTACGCCGTGCCGCCGGTACCGCCTACGCCGAACTCGTCTGTCACCGCGACACCTGGGCGTTCCTCGTCGAACAGGCCAGCGGCGGCGAACACTTCCACTTGCCCGTCGACATCGAGACCGACGATGACGGCATCGTCGAAGTCGACATCTCGGGCCGCTCCCTCATCGCAGTGATCGACGCGCTCTGGCGAACCCGGCGCACCTCCACGACCCCGGCAACCAGCCACCTCGCCGCCAAGATCTACAACCGCATCGGCGACGCACTCGGCGAGGTCGACAGGAACGCTGAGAACGGCAACGCCATCCGCATCCTCATCGACGACCGCCGGCCACGCCCACGGGGCGGCACGGGCGACACCGGCGGCACGGGCGACGCCGGCGACGCCGGCGACAAGCCCTGCCCCAGCGCCTGACCCCCGGCGACGACAAGTCCCCGCCACCGGGCGGTGGCGGGGGCGACGCGCGCCCGGCGAAGCCTCTTGAGTGAGGTCAGTCATCTTGTCCCTGCGTCGGTCGCCACCGGGCCAGGGCCGCCTTGGCGACGACGAGGTCTTCCCAGGCCATGCCCACCGACCGGAACACGCGGGGCCTGTCGTGGCGCACCGGGGTCTGTCCGGTCACGATCCGGTGGAGTGCGACGGCCTCGTCCAGGCCGCCGGAGGCCAACGCCTCGGCGACGTCGGCTGCTTCGCGTGTGGCGGTGGGGACGTCCTCGACGACGACCTGCGCGCCGGTCAGTGCGTACGTGTCGAGTTCGCGGGCGTCGAGGGTGTGCGAGCCCATCGCGACGACGGTCGAGCGGTGCGAGAGGTCACGTCCGTCGAAGAGGGGCGTGGAGGTGCTGGTGCAGCACGCGACGACGTCGGCCCGGCGAAGGTCGTCCGCGGTGGCGACGCCGACTCCGTGGATCTCGGCGAAGCCGCGGGCGGATCGGGCGGTGCGGCCGGCGACGGTGACTGTCTCGAAGTCCCGTACGGAGCCCAGGGCTTGCAGGTGCGCCGCCGCCTGCGGGCCGGTGCCGTAGACCAGGAGGCGGGAGGCCTGCGGGAGGGCGAGGGCATCGACCGCGAGGGCGGACAGGGACGCCGTGCGCAGCAAGGTGAGCGCGGGGCCGTCGATCGCCAGAACCGGTTGCAGGGTGTCGGCATCGTGGAGCAGATAGGTGCCGGTGATGCGCGGCAGGCCGTGCGACGGGTTGCCCGGGGCGACTCCGGCGACCTTGATGCCGAACACGTCCTGATCCGCTGCGGGCATGATGAGGACGTGTCCGCCGGGGGGCGTCGGCGGCCGACCGGGCCGGTGCGGTGACGTCAGGCGGCCCGTCCTGGAGCGCGTCCCGGAGGACGTCGATCGCGCGCGGGTAGGGGAGCAGCTCGTTCAGAAGCGCTGCGTCGAGGTAGGGAAGCATCGCGGTTCCGTTCAGTGGTACGTGGCGCCGGGTAAGCGGGCCAGGCCGGCCCCGGCGATTCGGCGGACCTCGCTGCCGGGATGTCCCGGCGGTGAGCAGTGCGTCGCCGACCAGGGGAAGCCCGGCCCGGCGGGTCCGTCGATGCCGGGGTGTCCGGGGCCGCGCTTGTTCGTCTCGGCGGGCCGGAAGGAGCCGATCCCGCGGCACCCGGCTTGCTCGCGATGGTGCTGATGGGCGGCGTCATCGTCAACGCTGCTTCGGTCAACGCCGCACTGGATCCCGGGACTTGACGTCACGTTCGGTGGCCGGGACCGGCTTGCGGCGCGTCCTGTCCGGCCGGCTCTGCGCCCGCGCCCCTATCGCGCAGCGTCTCCGTCGTGCGGCCCGGCAGGCATGCGCAGCGCGAGGATGGCCATGTCGTCGTGGCCGTCGCCGGGGTGCTGGTCGGCGAGGGTCCGGCACAGCTCGTCCAGCGGCAGGCCGGCGCTGCTCTCGGCGATCGCCGCGAGGGCGGCCAGGCCGACGTCGATGGACTCGCCGGGCCGTTCGATGAGCCCGTCGGTGAAGAAGATCACCGTGGCGCCCCCGGGCAGGGAGCGGGTGCTGGCGAAGCGGGGCCGGCCGGGCTCGACGCCGAGCGGCAGGCCGGGCTCGGTGTGCAGGTACTCCGGGGTGCCGGCGGCGGTGAGCAGCAGCGGCGGGAGATGGCCCGCGCTGCTCCACCGCAGCCGCCAGCCGTCGCCGCTCGGCTCGATGCAGGCCACGCATGCGGTGGTGACGGGGTTCTCGTTGATCGCGTGCAGCGTCCGGTCGAGTGTGGCCAGCACCGAGCCGGGCGCGGCGGGCCGGTCGTAGAGCAGGGCGCGCAGCATGTTGCGGATCTGGGCCATCGCGGCGGCGGCTTGCAGGCTGTGCCCGGCGACGTCGCCGATCACGGCGCCGACGGCGCCGCCGGGCAGCGGGAGGGCGTCGTACCAGTCGCCGCCCAGCTGCTCGGCGGCCGGCCGGTAGACGACGGCCGCCTGGTGAGGGGCCAGGTCCGGCAGCGTCGGCAGAAGCAGCCGCTGGAAGGCGAGCCATCGGGACGTGACGTCCCGCAGTGTGATGACACGCAGCGCAGCGCCGTACGACGTGGTCGCGCTGACGCGCATCTCGACGACCCTGACGCCGCCTCCGGGCTGTGTCAGCTCCACGTCTGTCGACTGGCCGGCCACGATCGGGAAGCCGAACGGTGCGTCCAGCAGCTCCCGGGCGGGGCGGCCGAAAAGCTCCGTCGCGGCTGGGTTGCACAGCCGGACGATCCCCTGATCGTCCACCGCGATGACGCCGTCAGCGGATGCGGAGACGACCAGGTCGAGGAGGTCGCCTCCGAATCCGCTGGTCCCGGCACCGGGGTCGTCTCTCGTCATGAGGGGGCGCCGCGCTCAGATGTCGTCGCCGATGACGCCCGGCCACGGTGGCGCGTCCAAGCCGACGGCTTCCATGTCGTCGAGGGTGCCGACCGGGGCGCCGATGTGCATGCCTCCCGCGTCGATGGTGATCTGGCGCACGGCCTCGTCGTGGGCGGAGCCGCGGTTCTGCACGATGGCCACGGTGCGCTTGATCATCCCGGCCGTCTGGAAGTACCGCAGCGCGATGGTGACGTCGGTGAGGCTGGCCAGTTCGCGCGCGATCGAAGGTGTCTGCGCAGGTGTGAAACGGCTCATGGGGGCGGAGGTGAACAGCGTGGTGACGCGGTGCTCGCGGACGACCGCGCCCAGCGCGATCACCAGGTCGAGGAGCGCCCTCGGCGTGGCGATGCGTTCCAGCGCGGACAGGGTGTCGATGACCAAGCGCTGGGGCTCGAAATCCGCCACGGCCCGTCTGATCCGGATGAAGTAGTCCTCCAGGGAGGCCACTTCCGGGTAGTCGCACACCACCTGAAGCCGGCCGGCTTCCTCCATGCCCTCCAGGTCGATTCCCCAGCCGGCCGCGTTGCGCCTCATCTGCTCGCGGGTCTCGTCGAAGGTGAAGCCCAGGCAGCGCTCCCCCGCTGCGACACCGGTCTCCAGGAACTTCAGACTGGTCAGTGTCTTGCCGGACCCGGAGGGCCCGGACAGCAGGACGACGGCGTCCCGGTAGAACCCGCCGCCGCACATCCTGTCCAGCCCGGAGTTGCCCGAGGACACGCGGGTACTGGAGGCAGGCGCGGACGGCATGCCGAGGAAAGCGAGGGGGATGACGACGAACCCTTCGCGCGAGTCGATGGTGAACAGCCATTCCCCCGTGCGGTGCGGGGCACCGCGGAACTTGACGATCTCGACGGTCCGGCGCCGCCGTTCTCCAGTCAGCACGTTGCGCAGGACGATCACGTTGTCGACGACGAACTCCTCGACCCTGTACCGGGATACGCCGTCGTACTCGGTGTTCCGCTCGGCTGTGATGACCGAGGTGACCCCCAGCGAATTCAGCGCGGAAGCGAGCCTGTAGCTCTCCCGGCGGACGATCCCGGAGTCGGTGAACCGGGCGAACACGGCCCCCAGCGAGTCCAGCACCACGCGGGAGGCGCCGATCCGGCGGACCGCGTCTGCGATGCGGGACGTCAGCGCGCCGAAATCGAAGGCACCGATGACGGCGGCTTCCTCGTCCTTGCTCTCGGCGGCGTCGACGAACGCCCACTTCCCCTCGGCTTCCCACTGCTCGATCGGAAAGCCCAGCGAGGCGAAGTTGCGGCGGATCGCCTCCGGCGGCTCCTCGAAAGTGACGAACACCCCCGGCTGATCGTTCTTCGTGATACCGCGGGCGAGGAACTCCCCGGCAAAGATCGTCTTACCGCTGCCGGTCGTGCCGGTGACCAGGGTCGGCCTTCCCGCCGGCAGCCCCCCGATCGCCACCTGGTCGAACCCGTTGATCCCGGTGGGAACCCGCTCGACCGTGTCGCCTTCAGCCATCGCCGGCCTCCCTCTCCAGCCGGTTCTCCATCCGGACTTCCTGCGGCTCGTCCGGCAGATCCAGCGCGTACGCGACCCTCGGCGGGTCGGACAGGTCCCCGATCACCCGCAACTGCGGAAGCGGCAGCAGCCTGACCACGGTCGGCGTGGCCAGGATCCGCTGCTCCTCCGCCAGCCCGGGCCGCGCCACCACGTCCACCACTTCCAACTCGTATCCGCCCGGCAGCCGGGCCCCGGCCAGTGCGCGCAGATTCGCCTCTGCGGTGCTGGACCGCTCCGACTGCCCGGCCACATACAGGCGGAACGCGTAGTCAGTGGTCACCTGTGCGCCCCCCCCGGTCGCGTTGGAACGCGCGGGTTCCCCTGCCCGGTCACGACGACCCGCACGGCTGCCTCCGCCGCCCCGCTGTCCCCTGATGTCCATCCAGGCACCTGCCCTTGCCGGTCCGGGCAGTGCCCGGGAGCTCTCGCCAGAAACCCGCATCACCCAGCCCACATCCTCCGTCCTCTCGCCGTGACAGAGGCGGACACGAGAACCCACCCGCCGGCGGCTGCCCTGCTCTTCCACCGTGACACGGCATGCCGCCGGCCGCGAGCAGAGAGCCGCCGTGCGGTAGACCGGGCCCACGGCGTATGCCGGGCCGAGCGGTGATGCGGAGCAGGCGCGCTCTCGCGGTGGCGACTACCGATCGTCGCCCGCCTCCGCGAGCAGGGCGGTCAGGCGTTGCTCGTCGGACGCAGTGACGTGGACGCGGAAGACGGTCGCCAGGGTCTTCACCGCCTCCGGCGGCTCCAGTTCGCGCTTCTCCGTGGAGCCGTCGCGCGGGCGGAACGTCGAGAGCGTGCGGCCGTCGAGTACGACGCCCCTGTCGTCGTAGACGCGCTGGAGGAAGGGGCGCGTGACGAACGGCGAGCGGGGGTGCGTCGAGACGAAGTGGCTGGCCACCTGGTAGTCGACGGGGTAGGCGGGGCCGGGCGTGAAGGTGTGGCGGTCGAACCAGCGGCCGTCCTGCGCGCTCCATACGTGCAGAACCCAGCCCTCGGCCCCCGGCGTGACCTCCGCGTGCTCCAGCCGGTAGCGCCAGTCACCGGCCGACGCCTCGGCGCCGTCCGCCAGTTCCAGCGGTACGAGGGGGCTCATGCCGAAGCCCACGTCGCAGAGCCATGCGCGGCCCGTGCGGGGACTCTCGGCCGTCTCGACCCGCAGTACGGCGTGGGTGGCGGGTTTGATCTTGTCGGAGCCCAGCCGTACGCGGCCGATCAGCCCTGTCACGCCGAAGCCGAGCCGTTCCAGGGCGGCGGCGAAGAGCGAGACGTGCTCGAAGCAGTAGCCACCGCGACCGCCGCGCACCATCTTGTCCTGAAGTGCGGGCAGTTCGAGCGACACCCCTCGGCCGAGGACCGGGTCGAGGTTCTCGAACGGCATGGACAGCACGTGGGCCCGCTGGAGCGCGCGGAGGCTCTCCGCGGTGGGGGCGCGGTCGCCGGTGTAGCCGATCCGGTCCAGATACGGCTCCAGATGGACCTCGTCCCCGCGCCACAGGCCGCCGCTCGGGGCCGCCGCTTCCGTCATGTCCGTACCGTCCGTCCGTCTCTCGCGCGTGCACCGGCGCCGGAGGCCGTGTCGGGTCCTGCTCCGAACAGCAAACCGCCGGTGGCCGGGCATTCCCGCCGCCGTACGGAAGCCGCATGATGAGCGGCCCCGGCGGGCTCACACAGAGCGTGTCCCGTTCACAGCTCGGCGCCGATGCGGTCGGCCGTCCGCCGCAGCAGCGGGGCGAGTTCGGCCGCGCGGGCGACGTCGAGGCGGATGCTCGGAGCGGCGACCGTCACCGCCGCCACGCAGGTGCCGAAGCGGTCGCGGACGGGGACACCGACGCCGTGCACGCCCGTGACGCTCTCGTCGAAGTTGAGGGCGTAGCCGCGTGCCCGGCACACCGCGAGGTCGGCGACGAGAGCGTCCACGTCGCGGAGTGTCGTGGACGTCAGGGCGGGCAGGCCGCGGCGGTAGCGCGTGCGCGCGGCCTCGGGGGAGAGCTCGCTGAGCAGGGCCTTGCCGCCGGCCGTCCCGTAGGCGGGCACGCGGTCGCCGGTACGAGTGGCCACGCGCAGCGGGTGCGGGCCCTCGCATCCGTCCGCGAAGCGGGAGTCGGCCCCGTCCAGGACGAGGAGGTTGGTCGTCTCGCCCGCCTCGTCCCGCAGCCGGGCGAGATGGCCGTGGGCGACCTGCACCAGCGTCGGCTCGTCGACCGCTCCGCGGGTGAGGCCCAGCAGCACGGGGCCGAGGCGGTAACGGCGGCCGCCGGGCTCCTGCTCGACGAATCCGTGGCCGCGCAGCGTCGTCAGCAGCCGGTGCGCGGTGGAGCGGGCCACGCCCAGGTGGTCGCTGATGTCGGTGACGCGGGCGTGCTGATGTCCGCGGAGATAGACCAGGGCGCGCAGCGCGTTGTCGACGGAACTGGCGGCGTAGACGTCGCCTTGTCTCTCCTGCCGGCCCTGTCTTTCCGGTTCCGCACGCGGTTTTTTCGGCATAGCAGAAAACGTATCGCAACCAGTTCCGCCTACCACTCCTCGCGTCTACGTTGACCGGCGGCCCGCAGCCCGGCCGCGGCCAGGCGTCCGGCACCGCATCAACCGCTGATGGAGAACCCATGAAGGCTGTACCGGGAGACCCCTCTTCAGTCGAGCCACGTACGGACGCCCCCGAGGAAGGAGGCGGCTGGCGCTCCTGGCACACCCTGTGGGTGCTGCTGCTCCTGGGCTGGACGGTGAGCGCGGCCGACCGGGCCGTCACCGGCCCCGTCGTGACCTGGATGATCGACAACGGCGTGGGCTTCCTCGCCGACGCGGAGAATCCGCACGCGCTCGGCGGCCTCGTCGGCGGGCTCTTCTTCGCCGGCTACATGCTCACCCAGTTCCCCGGCGGCTACCTCGGCGACCGCTACGGGCACCGCACCCTCATCGTCGTCAGCCTGCTCTGGGCGGGCGTCGCGACCATCCTCACGGGCGTCATCGGCGGGCTGGTCGCGTTCATCGTCATACGCGTCGTGACCGGTCTCGGCGAGGGCGCCTTCTACTCCAACGACCGCAGCCTGATCACCGCCACCACGCCCGCGCGGCAGCGCAGCCTCGGCATGGGCGTGGTCATCACGGGGCTCGCGCTCGGCATCACCATCGCGATCGTCTTCACGCCCGAACTCGTCGAATTCGGGAAGCTGTTCCTCTCGCACGTCGAGGCCTGGCGGATGGTCTTCTGGGTGCTGGGAGCCGGGACCGTCGTGGTGGGCGTCGTCATCGCCTTCTGGTTCCGCAGTCACCTCACGCTCTCCGGGCTGAGCCGTGCGACGCTCCACCTGGGCGCCTACTCGGCCGTCTCGCTGGCACTGATCATGGGCGTGTACTGGCTGGGCACGGGCGTCGGCCTGTCCGAGCTGTGGGTCGCCCTGCTCGAAGTCGCCCTCGCCGTCGGCCTGGTGATCTTCGCGCTCGTACGCAAGGGCACGGAAGTGGGCCCGGTCATCAAGAACCGCGATCTGTTCCTGATCTACCTCGTCTACATCGCCATCCTGTGGAACCTGTGGTTCTTCAGCTTCTGGTCGGTCTCCATCGTCGCCGGTGCGGCGCACTCGTCGTTCATGAGCGCCGCTCTCACCGCGGCGTTCAACGCGGGCGCGGGCATCCTGGGCTTCCCCGCGGGCGGTTGGCTCTCGGACCACGGGCTGCGGCGCGGCTGGAGCCGCAAGAGGATGATGCTGACCTTCACCGGGGCGCAGGCCGTACTGACCATCGCGTTCGCCTGGTACCTCAGCGCCGCCGCCCGTCCGTCGCTGTGGGTCATGGGTCTGCTGCTGTTCTGCGCGAGCCTGTTCTTCAACGCGCTCCAGCCCGTCGGGCACGCCCTGACCGCCGAGATCGCACCGCAGCGGCTGCGGGGCTCGGCGTTCGGCATGCAGAACCTCATCGGGGAGACGGGCGCGGTGCTCTCTCCCGCGATCAGCGGTGTGCTGCGGGACCAGACGGGAGGCTGGGAGGCGGCGGTCTGGCTGGACACGGCGATCGTCGTCGCGGGCTTCTTCGTCCTGTCGCAGGTACGCCACCGCTCGACGGAGGCGGTGGCCCAGTGACGGCCCCAAGTCGGTGATGCCGCAGCCCGGTTGAGCCCGGGACGGGCCGCACGCCCACGCGCCCTTGGACCCTGACCAGTGCCCTTGGACCCTGACCAGCACCGACTCCGAGACGGAAGTACCGAGCACCGGCAGCCGCCGGTCCTGCCCCGACACGGCAACAGGAGTTCCCCATCCATGCCCACCGTCCGCGAGGCGGCGCTCGACGTGATGCGCCGGCACGACCTGACCACCGTGTTCGCCAACCCGGGCTCGACGGAGGTGCCCTTCCTCGCCGGCCTCCCCGACGACATCCGCTTCGTGCTCGCGCTGCACGAGGGCTCCGTCGTCGGGGCGGCCATCGGCTACGCCCTCGCGCGCGAGGCTCCCGCGCTCGCGCTGCTGCACACCACCGCGGGCCTCGGGAACGCGGTGGGAGCGCTGTCCACGGCGCGGGTCAACCGCGCGCCGCTGGTCGTGATCGTCGGGCAGCAGGACCGGCGGCACCTCGTCCAGGAGCCGTTTCTCGCAGGGCACTTGGAGCAGCTGGCCGGCGACTATCCCGTACGGACGGAGACGCCGCCGCGTGCACAGGACGTGCCCGGAGCGATCGCCAGGGCCGCGCACGCCGCCCGTACGCTGCGCGGTCCCGTGCTGGTCGTCGTCCCGATGGACGACTGGGCGCAGCCCGCCGAGGAGCTGCCGCTGCCCGCGCCCGCGGAGCTCCGCCTGCCGGGCGCCGCCGACACCGGGGCCGTACGGGAGGTCGCCGGGCTGCTGGACGGGGCCTCCGCGCCGGCGCTGGTCGTCGGGGCGGGTGCGGACCACCTCGTCACTTGGGAGGCGCTGACGCTCCTCGCGGAGCGGCGCGGCTGTCCCGTGTGGCAGGAGTCGTTCGGCGCACGGGCGGGCTTTCCGCAGGACCATCCGCTCTTCGCCGGGCATCTGCCGGCGGACCGTACGCGGCTTCGGGAGGCTCTCGGCCCGCATGACGCGGTGCTGAGCGTCGGCGCTCCCGTCTTCCGCCAATACCCGTACGAGGACGGGCCGTTGGTGCACCCGGGCACACGGCTCGCGCTCGTCACGGACGACCCAGCGGAGGCGCACCGGGCACCGGCCGATCTCGCCGTGGTGGCCGCGCTGCCCGCGTTCTGCACGGCACTGGCCGAGACCGTACGCAAGGACGACGTGGGCGTCGAGCGGGCCGGAGCCCAGGCCGCGCAGGCGCGCGCGGGCCGCGCCGCACCGCCGGACCCGCCCGGGGAGGGCGAGCCGCTGCGGGCCGCGCATGTGCTGGCGGAGCTCGCGCGGCGGCTGCCCGAGGAGACGGTGCTGGTGGAGGAGACCCCGTCCAGCCGTCCCGATCTGCACGCGCTCGTGCCGGCGCGGCGTCCGATGGGCTTCCTCAGCGCCGCGATGGGCGCGCTCGGGTTCGCGCTGCCGGCCGCGATCGGCGTACGGATGGGTGCGCCGCGGCGGCCGGTTGTGGCCGTCGTCGGCGACGGGTCGTCGCTCTACCAGATACAGGCGCTCTGGACGGCTGTGCGGTACCGGGTGGGCGTCGTCTTCGTCGTCCTCGCCAACGGCCGGTACGCGATCATGGACCGGCTCGCGGACAGACACGAAGACACCGCCCCGTGGCCCGACTTCGAGGAAGTCAGCGTCTCCGGAATGGCCAGGGCACTGGGGTGTTCCGCGCGCAGTGTCGGCGGATATGCCGAACTGCTCTCGGAATTGGACGCGCTGCTGCCCGAACTCCCCGACAGCACACGGCCACTGGTTCTCGAAGTGGCGGTGCGGGCGGACGACACGTTCCAGCCGTGACGTCCAACTGCGGCGTTCCAGTTGCGAGTTCCAGTTGTGGGTTTCGGTGGAAGGTTTCCCGCGGGGGAAAAGCCGATGGCGGCCGTCCACCGAATTGCTCGGTGAACAGGCCGCCATCCGTGCCGCAATGCGTGATCCGCTCATTCACTGATTCGGGGATTCGTTCCGCCGAATCCTCGTGCCGGCGAACCGCACCGCGCATTTATCGAGTTGTCCGCCGGCAGCGTCAGGGCTGCCGGACGGGCCTGTCAGTACGGGCCGTTGACGTTGTCGATCGAACCGTACCTGGCCGCCGCGTAATTGCACGCGGCCGCGATGTTCGCGACGGGGTCGGTCATGCTGAAGGACGTGCCCTCGACGTGGTAGGTGTCGAATGTGGGCTTGATCGTCTGGAGCAGACCCTTGGACGGTGTGCCGTTCTGGGCGTTGATGTCCCAGTTGTTGACGGCGTTCGGATTGCCGCCCGACTCCCGCATGATGTTCCGCCTGATGCCCTCATAAGTGCCGGGGATGTTCTTGGCCCTCATGACGTCCAGGGCCTCGCGGATCCACCCGTCGAGGTTGTTGCCGTACTTCTGGCCGGACGGCTGCGCCGTGCCCGCGCCGGGTGCCTCGCCGCCCTGCGACTTGGAGCCCTCGGCGCCGCCGGAGCCGCCGCCGTCGCCGGAGAGCGACAGCTTCTGGCCCGGGTGGATCAGGTCGGGGTCCGAGCCGACGACCTTGCGGTTGGCGTCGTACAGCTTGCGCCAGCCGCCCTCGGTGTCGTGGTCGCGGGCGATCGCGCTGAGGGTGTCGCCGGTCTCGACGGTGTACCTCTCGGTGCTCTTCTTCTCGGACTTCTTGGACGACTCCTTCTCGGCCTTCTTGGCCGAGTCGTCCGCGGCGGGCTTGGCGTGCTTGGCCTTCTTGCCGGAGCCGGACGACAGGTCCGGCGCGGCGCTGTCCCGGCTCAGTCCGGCCTTCGGGCCGCAGGACGGCCAGGCCTGGGGGCCCTGGCTGTCGAGCACCTTCTCGGCGACGCGGATCTGCTCTTCCTTGGTGGCCTGGTCGGCGCGCGGGGCGAACTCCGTACCGCCGTGCGCGGCCCACGTGCTCTGGCTGAACTGGAGGCCGCCGTAGTAGCCGTTGCCGGAGTTTATGGACCAGTTGCCCGTGGACTCGCACTGGGCGACCTTGTCCCAGGTGTCCACGGAGGCGGCGTGCGCGGTGCCGGTGCCGATGAAGGGAAGGGCGATTCCCGCGCCGCCCGCGGTGATTGCGAGGGAGGTGCGCGAAACTCTGCGCGAGATACGGCGATTGGGCTGACGACGGTGTCGACCGCGTCCGGACATAGTTCAGTTCCTCTCCTGCGCCTGCGAGGTGAGCTGTCGGATTCGGGCTGGAGTTGCCCGGCCGTGGCGAATGCGAGGGGGCATTCGTGTGCGGCTTCACCCCTAGCCGTGCGCTTCTCGGATGCGGAACGCGCGGCGCTTACCTTGGGTCCCCCGCTCCTGCCGGATTGGGATTGTGAGCTTTCCGCGAACCGGGCGGCAGGATTCGGCGTCCCGGTCTGCGGACCACCGCACGGGAGACGCGGTGCGGTTGCACGTTAATCAGAAGGAATTCGTCACCACAAGAAAGGCGCAGAAGCCACCGCAGGAGAAGATCACCCGAATTGGCATGTACGGGTTAACCGGCCTTGTTCCATTCTCCTTGCGGTACAAGGGAATTGAGCGGGACGGATCGAAGGCCTCGTATTCGGTGTGATGCGGGTCACGGATTTTCTGTGGTGTGAATCACGTGTTCACCGCGGTCGTCAGGCCGCTTTTCCGCCTCCGCCTCGGGACGGGGCAGGTCGACGCGGTGGTAGCGGCGCTCCGGGCGGCCCGTGGTGCCGTACCGGAGCGTGACGCGGGCGGTCCCGAGAGAGACGAAGTGCTCCAGGTAGCGGCGCGCGCTCACCCGGGACAGGCCGCTGCGCCCGGCGCACTCGGAGGCCGACAGGCCGCCGGGGTCGGTCTCCGCCTCCAGCGTGGCGCGGACCAGGGCGGCCGTCTGCTCGGTGAGGCCCTTGGGCAGCCGCGCCGGGCCGGCGGGGCCGGGCCCCGCCGGGTGCGGGTGGGGTGCGCCGGGGGCGGCGGTACGGGAGGCGTCGGCGCCGCCGGGGCCGAATTGGGCGGCGTGGCCGGCGGAGTCCGCCGTGCCTGCCGTGCCTGCCGTGCCTGCCGGTGCCGCGTCGCCCGGAGCGCCCGCGGGGTCCGCCGTATCGGCGAACAGCCGGTCCACATCGCCTTGTTCGGGCTTCTGGAGGGCGGCCAGCGCCGCCCGGCGCTCCGCGTAGCGGCTCAGCCGCTCCTTCAGCAACTGCCCCTCGAAGGGCTTGATGATGTACTGCACGGCTCCGCCGCGCTGTGCCCCCCGTACGGTCTCGGCGTCGCGGGCGGCGGTGACGACCAGCACGTCCGGGCCCTCCTCGGGGGCCGCGGTTCCGCGCAGCTCCCGCAGGACCTCCAGGCCGGGCACGTCGGGGAGGTACATGTCGAGCAGCACGAGGTCCGGGCGCAGCTCGCGGACGGCCGCCAGCGCCTCGGTGCCGCTGTGCACGGCTCCCGCCACCGTGAAGCCGGGCACCTGCTCGACGAGGGTGCTGTGCAGCCGGGCCACCATGAAGTCGTCGTCGACGACGAGCACACGGATCACGGCTGCCTCCTCTTCGGGCCGGGCGGGCTGTTGCGGGTGTTCAGGCGGGTCGCGCGGGACGGACCTGGCGGATTGGACGGGCCGCACGTACTGCGCGTACTGGACGAGTGGACGGACGCAGGAAACCATGCCCGACGCCGCGCCCGTGCACCAAGGGCCCGGAACGGAGGCTTCTGAACCGAGGCTTCTGAACGGAGGCTTGAGGTGGGATTCGGCACGGAAGGCCCGGCCCGGCTCACGCCGTCCGCAGGGGCCGCACCGGGTCACAGCCCCCGGTACGTGACCCCCGTCAGCCGCTCCGAGGCCGCCCACAGCTGCGCCGCCGCGATGTCGTTGCGCGCCCACGGCGCCCGCCACGCCGGCCCCGGACCACCCCGCACCCCCAGGATGCGCGGCCCGTAGAAGGAGTCGCCCTGCACATACGGCGCCGTCGCCGCGTACAGGACGGGAGCCGCGCCCTGGTCGGCCGAGGCGCCGACCGCGTCCGTGAACAGCCGCGTGAGCCGTTCACGCCGCGGCTGCCCGGCCAGCCGCGGGCCCTTGGCCTGCAACTCGGTGCGGGCGTAGCCGGGATGTGCGGCCGTGGCGGTCAGATCGAGACCCTTGCTGTCGGCACGGTGCGCCAGCTCCCGGACGAAGAGCAGGCCGGCGGTCTTCGACGCGCCGTACGCCGCCATGGGGCGGTAGCGGCGTGCGCTGCCGAGATCGCTCATGTCGATGTTGGACATCACGTGCGCCATGCTGGCGACGGTCACCACGCGCGCACCCGGCGCGGCCAGCAGCCGCTCCAACAGCAGCCCCGTCAGGGCGAAATGGCCGAGGTGGTTCACGCCGAACTGCATCTCGAAGCCGTCGGCGGTACGCGCGTACGGCACCGCCATCAGCCCCGCGTTGTTGATCAGCAGATCGATGCTCCCGTGGGGCAGCGTCCGGGCGAACTCCCTTACGGACGACAGATCCGCGAGGTCCAGCATGCGCAACTCGGCGCGGGCCTCGGGCACTTGGGAGAGCAGCCGGTCCAGGGCCGACGCGCCGCGCTGCTCGCTGCGGCACGCGAGCACCACGCTCGCCCCGCGGCGCGCCAGTTCGCGCGCAGTGACATATCCGATGCCGCTGTTGGCTCCCGTCACCACCGCGGTACGACCGCTCTGGTCGGGAATGCTGCGCGCTGTCCAGCTCATGCGACTCAGCGTATGGCGGCCCGGCGCACCGCGCGAGAGAGCGGCCGGAGGACTGGCGCCGGGAAACCGCACCCCGGAGGGCCCGCGTGCCCCTCGGACTGCTCAGGCTCCCCGTGGCTCTCGGACGCCCCCGGGCTCACGGGCTCCCCCCGCTTCACCACCCTTCCTGCTGTCCCGGCAGCCCGCCGTGGTGGACGAGCAGCGCGGAGGTCACCGCGTCCGGGAATTCGGCGTTGGCCAGATGCGCCGCCCCCGCGACCTCGACCAGCGCGGCTCCGGGGATGCCGTCGGTGATCTCGCGGGCGTGCGCGGGCGGAGTGGCCGGATCGAGGCGCCCCGCGACGGCGAGGGTGGGTACCGTCACCTCGGCCAGCCGGTCGCGCAGGTCGAACGCCGCGAGGGCGTCGCAGCACGCCGCGTACCCGGCCGCGTCCGTGCAGCGCAGGTCCTCGATCAAGGCCGTACCGTGCGGCGTGCATTCGAATTCGGCCGCGAACCACACCCCGGGACGCGACGCGATCATGCACTCGGTTCCCTGCGCCCGTACGGCCGCCGCCCGCTCACGCCAGGCGGCGGGCTCGCCGAAGCGGGCCGAGGAGCAGACCAGGGAGAGCGCGGTGAGCCGCTCGGGGTGGTGCACCGCGAGGTGCAGGCCCACGGCGCCGCCGAGCGAGACCCCGGCGTAGGCGAACTCGTCCCAGCCCTGCGCGTCGGCGGCGCGGAGCACGAGCTCGGCGAGGTGGCCGACGGTCGCGGAGCCGTCGGTCGGGATCAGCTCGCTGGAGGAGCCCGCCATCGGCTCGGCGGGGGAGGCCCCGTGACCGGGCAGGTCCCAGCGCAGCACGTGGTGGGTGCGGATCAGCGCGGGCAGCTGGGGTTCCCAGACCGCCAGGGAGGTGCCCAGCGACGGGCCCAGGATCATCGGCTTGCCGTCCGCGGGACCGTCCAGCCGGTGGTACGGGAGCGGGGCCATGCCGGCCGCGGCGGATGCGGTCACGGTGATCTCTCCGGGACTTCGTGAGCTGCGAGGCGCGCCGCGTTCGTCGTCTCCGGGCGACGCGGGAGATGGGATTCCGATGCCGATGGTCTGTCACCGCTCTCCGGTGTCGTGGCCTGTGTCTTCCCCGGTGACGGGCCGGGGCGCCGCCCCGGGTGCCTGCGACGGCGCCGCCCCCGTGCTCTGCGCCTTCCCCGCCGGAGTGGTGTGCACGCGCGCGGGTCCGCGCCGCAGCGCGCGGTCGGTCAGGGCGGGCGCCGATCCCGTGTAGTGCGTGGGGTCCGTGAGGTCCCGCAGCCGTTCCCCGGACAGCATCTCGCGCAGGGCCGGCTCTTCCTCCTCCAGGGCCTCGTCCAGCGTGATGCCCTCGTCGACGGCCTTCCGCGAGGCGGCGTCGAGGAGCTTGCGCGCCCGTGCCCGGCCGAGGAGCGGCCCGAGGGCGACGGTGAAGCGTTCGCTGACGATGAGTCCCTCGGTGAGGGCGAGGTGTTCGTGCATGCGGTAAGGGAAGACCTGGAGCCCCTCGGCGAGTTCGGCCGCCGCGTGCGCCGCGCCGCCGGTCAGCCGCAGGAGTTCGCGCACGGGCTGCCACTCCGCGTGCCAGGCCCCCGCGGGCCGTTCGTCCTCGGCGGCCAGCGACGACAGCAGCGTCGCGGCGAGGGCGGGCGCCTGCCGCGCGGACGCCGCGATGAGCGTGGCCCGTACGGGATTGGTCTTGTGCGGCATCGCGGACGAGCTGCCGCCTCCGCCCTCGCCCACCTCGCCGACCTCGCTCCGCGAGAGCACCAGCACGTCCGCGGCGAACTTGCCCAGCGCGCCGCACGCGAACGCGCACGCCGAGCCGAGGTCGGCCACGGGCGTGCGCAGGGTGTGCCACGGCAGGGCGGGTTCGGCGAGGGGGAGTTCGCGGGCGTACGCGGCGAGCAGCCGCAGACCCAGGTCGGTGGCGGGGACGCCGTGTGCCGCACCGTCCGGGGACTCGGCCTCCGGGCCGTGGCTGCCGGGCCCCGTCCGCGGCGCCGTCCTCGGCCCCGGCCCCCGTCCCGTCCCCGTACCGTCGCCGTCGGACGCGGCGGCGTCCGCCTCGGCGTAGGCGGCGAACGCCGCGAGCGTGCCCGCGGCGCCGCCCAGTTGGACCGGAAGCGCCGCCCGTGCCGCCGAGAGCCGGTCGTGGGCGTCCAGCACCAGGCTGCGCCAGCCCGCGACCTTGAGCCCGAAGGTCGTGGGCACGGCGTGCTGGGTCAGCGTCCGCCCCGGCATGGGGGTGCCGCGGTGCTCCGCGGCGACCATGGCCAGCTCCCGCGCGGTGCGGTCCAGGTCGGGGAGCACCGCGTCGAGCGTGCGGGCGGCGACGAGCATCAGCGCGGTGTCGAGGATGTCCTGGCTGGTGGCGCCCCTGTGCACATACGGCGCCGCCTCCCGCCCGACGGCGTCCGTCAGGTCCGCGACCAGCGGGATCACCGGATTCCCGCCCGAGCGGGCACGCAGCGCCAGCCCCCGTACGTCGAACCGGTCCGCGCGGGCCGCCTCCGTGACCGCCGACGCGACGGCACCCGGCGCCATGCCCAGCTCCGCCTGCGCCCGGGTCAGGGCGGCCTCGGCGTCCAGCAGCGCCTGGAGCACCGCGGCGTCGCCGGTGCCGGACTCGGCGGCCGAGCCCGCCCGGGCCGGGGCCAGCAGACCGACGTCCTCCGGGCGGGGGCCGGGGTCCGGCCCGGGGCCCGGGTCAGTGGAAGTCAAGAAAAACCGTCTCCTTCTCGCCCTGAAGCCGGATGTCGAAGCGGTACGAGCCTGTGGCACGTTCAGCCGTTGCCACCAGGGTCTCGCGCCGCTCTGCGTCGAGCGAGGCGAGGAGCGGATCGTCGGCGTGCGCTTGAGTGTCCTCCGGAAAGTACACGCGGGTGAAGAGGTGGTGCAGCAGTCCGCGCGCGAAGACACACACACTGATGTACGGGGCGTGTCCCGGGCGCCCGCCGGGCCTGAGCGTACGGGCCGCCCAGTGGCCGTCCGCGTCCGTCGCCACACGTGCGAAGCCCGTGAAGTCCACGCCGTTGCGGCCGAGATGGCCGCCGTCGACGGGATCGCGCCGCATGGAACCCGGCGCCCCCGAGAGATCCCCGTCCGGGTCGGCCTGCCACAGCTCGATCAGGGCGTCGGGCACGGGCGCGCCCGACCCGTCGTGGACGACGCCGTGCACCGTGACCGTGTCCCCGTGGCCCGTGGGGGCGACGTCCCCGCCGCCGGGGAAGGGCAGGGCGTAGCCGTAGAAGGGGCCCACCGTGTGGGACGGGGTCGGCTGGAGGGACGCGGGCCCCGGGCCCGGCGCCTGCGCCTCCGTCTGCGTCCCCTGCTTCCTCTGCCCGGTCTGCTCCGTCATCAGCGGCCCTCCTCGATCCACGTGGCGGACGGTCCGTCGAGCACGATGTCCCAGCGGTAGCCCAGCGACCACTCGGAGCGGGACAGCTCGTGGTCGTACGCCGCCACCAGCGCCTGCCGCGCCGACTCGTCGGTGACGGACTGGAGGATCGGGTCGTGGGCGAAGAGCGGGTCGCCCGGGAAGTACATCTGGGTCACCAGGCGCTGCGTGAACGCGCTGCCGAAGAGCGAGAAGTGCAGGTGGGCGGGGCGCCAGGCGTTCTCGTGGTTGCGCCAGGGGTAGGCGCCGGGCTTGATCGTCGTGAAGGTGTAGCCGCCGTCGTCGTCGGTCAGAGTGCGTCCGACGCCGGTGAAGTTGGGGTCGAGCGGCGCGGGGTGCTGGTCGCGCATATGGGCGTAACGGCCGGCCGCGTTCGCCTGCCACAGCTCGATCAGCTGGCCGCGCACGGGCCGTCCCGCGCGGTCCAGGAGCCGGCCGGAGACGGTGATCCGCTCGCCGAGGGGCTCTCCGGTGTGCCGCCGGGTGAGGTCGTTGTCGGTGTCGGTCACATCGGTGGGGCCGAAGACGGGTGTGTGCAGCTCGACGGTCTCCGGGTCGGCCTTGACGGGGACGAGCGGCTGCTTCGGGTGGCGCAGCACGCTGCTGCGGTACGGCGCGTAGTCGCGCGAGGGGTGGTGGGCGGCGGGGGCTCCGGCGGCGCGTGACCTCTCGTACGCATCGCGCAGTTCGGCGACCTCGCGGTCGATGTCTCGCT
The DNA here is from genome assembly GCF_032248595.1 of Streptomyces winkii. NCBI lineage: Bacteria > Bacillati > Actinomycetota > Actinomycetes > Kitasatosporales > Streptomycetaceae > Streptomyces > Streptomyces winkii. The sequence continues at coordinate 174,548 of NZ_JASTTH010000002.1, forward strand.
GGGTGAGGGGCATGGACGCACTCCTGTCTGCCTCGCGCGGCGGTGCGCGGGCCGGTGACGACTGGCGGAGACGACGGTTCGATTGCGATTGCTCAGTATGCTGAGTATTTCTGCGGGGGAGTTTCTGACGCTGCCACTCGCGCACAGGTGCGTCAAGAGACTGGAAGCGCCTAGGGAGAGCGAGTACAGCCCTCGACACCCGGTGCCGTCAGCCGCGAGAATCAGTCAGTACACGATCGAAAATCGTGGGCGGGCGAAGCACGTCGTGGCCGGTGGTCGTGGGCCGTGCGAGGCGCACGGAGCGTGGAGCGGAGAGGGCGAATGGCGGCGGTCGATCTCAGAACACACCCGGGGCATCTCGCCCGCCGGCTCCAGCAGGCGCACTCGCTGCTGTGGGGCGCGATGGTCTCGGAGGAGACGACGTCGCCGCAGTTCGCGGTGCTCAACGCGCTGGAGGAGAAGCCCGGCATGGACCAGCGCACCCTCAGCGAGCACGTCCATCTCGACCGCTCCACCATCGCCGACCTCGTGGCGCGCCTCGCCGGACGGAAGCTGGTCGAGCGGGTGCGCGACCCGGAGGACGGGCGGCGCAACGTACTGAAGCTGACGGACGACGGCCGCCGGCTGCATCGGAGGCTCGTCACGCGGACCGCGCGGATGAACCGCGTCTTCCTCGCACCGCTCGACTCCGCCGAGCAGGAGACCCTGCTCCGGCTCATCGCGAGGGTCGCGGAGGCGGCGGAGGAACTGCGGGGCTGAAGCCCGCGGCGCGAACGCCGGCCCGAACATCGCGGCCGGGCCCCGGGGTCGGGCCCGCGGAGCGCGTCCACGCGGCTGAGAGCGCGCGCCCTCGCGGCGCCGACGGCGAGGGCGCGCGCGGCTCATTCGGTACCGGAGCGGCTCAGCGTGTGCGGGAGTCGAAGACCGGCACGCTCACGGCGTCGTCGTCCAGGCAGTGCCCCGTGCGCAGGTCGAACCGCTGCTTCAGCAGGGGAGAGGCCACGAAGGGCGAGTGGCCCGTGCCGCCCGGCGCCGAGCCGAGCAGCCCGCGCGAGAGGACGTAGGCGCCGGTGAACGGGTCGCGGTTGCCGATGACGTACGTACGGCCCGCGCGGTCCATGAAGACCGCGGCCTGCGAACCGTCCCGCAGCAGGGCCGCCACGCCGCGCCCCGGAACGAGGTCCCCCAGGCGGCACACCGCGAACCAGCCCTGTGCGTCGCGTACTTCGACACGGCGGGCCGCGGTGGCACCTGCTGCCGTGGTGCTGTCCGCGGACGCGGTCTCCGTGCCGGTCTGTGTGTCCGCCGCGAGAGCCGTCATCGTCATGGTCATCGGGTGGCCGTCCCTTCGAGTTCGGGTGTGCGGGCTGCCGTGCGCACGGGGATGTCGGGGCCGGAGAGCAGCGTCAAGTCCGGCTTGATCTGCTCGCGTTCGGCGACGAACCGCACCGTCGGGTCGGGGACGCCCGGCGCGTTGACGAACGAGACGAACCGGGCCAGCTTCTCCGGATCGTCCAGGGTCGCCGACCACTCGTCGCGGTAGTGCGCCACGTGGTCGGCCATGAGCGCCTCCAACTCGTCGCAGAGACCGAGGGAGTCGTGCACCACCACGTCCCTGACGTGTTCGAGGCCGCCCTCGATCCGCTCCAGCCAGGCGGAGGTGCGCTCCAGCCGGTCAGCGGTGCGGATGTAGAACATCAGGAACCGGTCGGTCAGGCGCACCAGTTCGGCGTCGCTCAGATCCTGCGCCAGCAGGTCCGCGTGGCGGGGCGTCGCGCCGCCGTTGCCGCCGACGTACAGGTTCCAGCCGGACGAGGTCGCGATCACCCCGAAGTCCTTGCCCATCGCCTCCGCGCACTCACGGGCGCATCCCGACACCGCCGACTTCAGCTTGTGCGGGGAGCGCAGGCCGCGGTAGCGCAGCTCCAGGTCGATGGCCATGCGCACGCTGTCCTGCACGCCGTAGCGGCACCAGGTGCTGCCCACACAGGACTTGACCGTGCGCAGCGCCTTCCCGTACGCGTGGCCCGACTCGAAGCCCGCCTCGACCAGCCGCGACCAGATGGCCGGAAGCTGGTCCACTCGGGCCCCGAACATGTCGATGCGCTGCCCGCCCGTGATCTTCGTGTACAGGCCGAAGTCCCGTGCCACCTCGCCGATGACGATCAGCTTCTCGGGGGTGATCTCACCGCCCGGGACGCGCGGCACGACCGAATACGAGCCGTTGCGCTGGAGGTTGGCGAGGAAGTGGTCGTTGGTGTCCTGCAACGCCGCCTGCTCGCCGTCCAGTACGTGGCCGCCGGCGCCGATGGACGGTGCGAGCGAGGCGATGACCGAGGCCACGGCCGGCTTGCACACCTCGCAGCCGTCGCCCTGCCTGGCCTCCTCGCGGCCGTGCGAGTCGAGCAGCGCCGCGAAGGTCGTCAGGCGCAGGGTGCGCACGATCTCGTACAACTCGGCGCGCGTGTAGGCGAAGCAGCCGCACAGGCCCTTGTCGACCGTGACGCCGTTGGCCTCCAGCTCGGCGTCCACGATCTGTCCGAGCACCTTGACGCAACTGCCGCAGCCCGTACCGGCCTTGGTGCACTTCTTCACCGACGGCACGTCGGCGCAGCCGTGTTCGGAGACGGCTGCGCGGATGGTGCCTTTGTCGATGTGATGACAGTTGCAGACGACCGCGGAGTCGGGGAGGGCGGCCGGTCCGAGGGCCGCGGGCTGCCCGCCCGAGGCGCCGGCCGGTAGCACCAGCGACTCCGGCGCTACGGGAGGCACGGAGCCGGTCAGCGCGCGCAGCGTGCCGTACGCCTCGGCGTCGCCGACGAGGACGCCGCCGAGCAGCGTGCCCTCCGGGGAGACCACCAGCTTCTTGTAGACGCCCGCGCGTGAGTCGGAGTAGACGACGTCGAGGCTGCCGTCGGCCGTGCCGTGCGCGTCGCCGAAGGACGCGACGTCGACGCCGAGCAGCTTGAGCTTCGTGGAGGTGTCCGCGCCCGTGAACGTTCGCAACTCCGGGTCCGCGGGCGGCGGTGCGAGCTCGGCGGCGACGGCGCCCGCGGCGGTCTCCGCCATGTCGTACCCGGGCGCGACCAGTCCGTAGACCCTTCCGTCGGCGGTCTCGGCGCACTCGCCGATGGCGTACACACGCGGGTCGGCGGTGCGGCACTGCTCGTCGACGACGATGCCGCCGCGCGCGCCCGCGGCGAGGCCCGCCTCGCGTCCGAGCCCGTCGCGGGGGCGCACCCCGGCGGCGAAGACCACCATGTCGGCGGGGAGTCGAGACCCGTCCGAGAGCGTCATGGCCGACACGGCGCCCGCCGCGTCCGTGTCGATCTGCTTGCCCGCCACCCCCGTGTGGACCTCCAGATCCATCTCCTCAAGGGTGCGGCGCAGCGCGGAGGCGCCGCCCGCGTCGACCTGGACCGCCATCAGGCGTTCGCTCAACTCGACGATGTGCGTGCGCAGTCCGAGCCCCCGCAGCGCCCCCGCCGCCTCCAGGCCCAGCAGCCCGCCGCCGACTACCACGCCGGTGCGCGCGCTCTTCGCGTACTCCTCGACGGCGAAGAGGTCGTCGATGGTGCGGTAGACGAAGCAGCCCGTGGCGTCGCTGCCGGGGACCGGCGGCACGAAAGGGTCGGAGCCGGTCGCCAGGACGAGCGCGTCGTAGCGGACCGTCCGCCCCGAGCGGGAGGTGACGGTGCGCCGCTCCCGGTCGATGCCCGTGGCGGGGTCGCCCACGTGCAGTTCGATGCCGTGCTCGGAGATGAAGTCCTCGTCGCACAGGGCGAGTTCGTCGGGCGTCGTGCCGGAGAAATACGAGGTGAGCCGGACGCGGTCGTATGCGGGACGCGACTCCTCGCACAACACGACGATCCGCGCGCAGGCGGTGACGCCGCGCGCAGCCAGGGCCTCCAGGAAGCGCTGGCCGACCATGCCGTGGCCGACCAGGACGATCGTCGGCGTCGCCGGTGCCGGCTCTGTCGGCGGTGTCATCGGGGGGCCTCTCCGTCGTGGGTGAGCAGGTGCAGCAGCGGTTCGGACGGCAGCAGTTCGTCGCTCTCCCAAGTGCGGGCGAGCGCGCCGACCGTGGTCAGGTCGCCGAGGAGGATGCCGCCGACGAGCCGGTCGTCGCGTACGACGACCTTGCGGTAGACGCCTCGGGTGGCGTCGGTGAGGTGGACGACGTCGTCGTCCGGGCGCGGGAGCGGGTCGCCGAACGCGGCCAGATCCAGGGGCAGCAGGGCACCGTCGCCTCCCGCGAGCGTGAGGCGGGTGAGGGCGCGGGTGCCGTGGTAGCGCGGGGGGTTCGCGTCCCCGGCGCTGCCGCCGCCGGTGCCGCTGCCGGGGTCGCCGCCCGCGTCGGCGCCCGCGTCCTGGGCGAGCACGCGGGCCAGGGCGTCGGCCTGGTCGAGCGCGGGGCCCGCGAGGCCGTAGAGGACGCCGTCGTGCTCGGCGCAGTCGCCGACGGCGTACACGTGCGGATCGCTCGTACGGAGGCTGTCGTCGACGACCACGCCCCGCGCGACGTCGAGTCCGGCGGCCTGGGCGAGGCCGGTGCGCGGGCGCACGCCGCACGCGAGGACGGTCAGCTCCGCGTCGAGCGTGCAGCCGTCGGCGAGTTCGACGGCCCGCACGGCACGGGCGGCGCGGTCGCCGTGCGGGGCGGATTCGGCGCGGTCGGCGTGCCGCTCACCGGACCTGGACTGCCGCGTGAGCAGGCCGCGCACCCGGCACTCTGTGTGCACTTCGACGCCCAGCTCCTCCAGGTGCCGCCGCAGCAACGCGGCGGCGCCGGCGTCGAGTTGGCGCTCCATGAGGCGCTCGCCCTGGTGCGCGAGGACGACCTGGGCGCCGCACCGGGCCAGGGCCCGCGCCGCGGAGACGCCGAGCAGACCGCCCCCGACGACCACCGCGGGCGTGCCGGGCCGCGCCTCGTCGCGCAGGGCGAGACAGTCGTCCATGGTGCGGAACGCCCGTACGCCGTCGGGCAGGTCGCCGCCGCCGGGGGTGAACAGGCCGCGCAGCGGCGGCAGTACGGGATTGGCTCCCGTGGCCAGCACCAGCGAGTCGTACGGCAGCACGCTGCCGTCGTCGCACACGACACGGCGCTCGGCGCGGTCGATCCGCACGGCGCGTACGCCGGGAAGCCGGCGCGCGGGGCTGCCGGGCAGGGTGACGACGTCCGGTGCGTACCGTCCCGCGAGCACGTCCGCGAGCAGCACCCTGTTGTACGGGGCGTGCGGCTCCTCGCCGACGACGGTGACGTCCACGCCCGCGTCCGCGGTGCCGAGTTGCTGGGCGAGCCGCGAGCCGGCCATGCCGCCGCCGATCACCACCACACGCTGCCGCGAACTCCGCAAGGTCATGGCACGAGCCTGGGCTGCGCCTGTTACCCGACCGCATCACGCCTGTTTCCCGGGGGGAACGGTGCCCTCAGCGGACCGGGCGGCGGAGTGTGAGGGGACGGTGCGGGTGGGGGCCCGTTCCCGCGCGGTCGCTGGGCTGCCGACGCGCGGGCGTCGCCGTTGTCGGTGGCGGGCGGCATGCTGGGAGACATGTACCGGGAGCGGCAGTCACGCGTGGGCGGCGCCGTGGTGTGGGCGCACACCGGCGAGCCCGGGGGAGAGGGGCGCGTGCTCCCCGACGGCTGCATGGATCTGCTGATGTGGGACGGGCGGCTGGTCGTCGCCGGGCCCGACACCCGGGCGTATCTCTTCGCACGGCAGCCCGGTTCCCGCATCACCGGGCTGCGGCTTCCGCCCGGCGTGGGGCCGCTCGTCTTCGGCGCGCCCGCGCACGAGTTCCGTGACCGGCGCGTGCCGCTCGCCGAGGTGTGGTCCGGGCGTTCCGTGCGGCTGCTTCAAGAGCGCGTCGCGGAGGCGCCGGACGCCGGGCGGGCGCTGGAGGCCGTGGCCGCGGGGCGGCTCGCGGAGCAGGGGTCCTCTCCGGTCCGTCCGGTCGCGGGCCCGGTCCGTCCCGTCGCCCGGCTGCTGGCGCGCGGGCGGGGTGTGGCGGAGGTGGCCCGCGAGGTCGGGCTGAGCGAGCGGCAGCTGCACCGGCGCTGCCTGGACGCCTTCGGCTACGGGCCGAAGACCCTCGCGCGTGTGCTGCGGATGCAGGAGGCGTTGCTGCTGGCGGGCGGAGGAGTTCCGCCCGCCGAGGTGGCCCACCTCGCGGGGTACGCCGACCAGGCCCATCTCTCGCGCGACGTCCGGGCGTTGGCAGGGGTGCCGCTGGGGAGGCTGCTGGGTCAGGACAGTGGCGCGAAGAGGTCGACGCCGTTGCCGTCGGGGTCGGCGACGACCGCGTAGCGCTGCCCCCAGAAGGCGTCCCAGGGCTCCTTGTGGCCCTCGTGCCCGGCCCCGGTCAGCTCTGCGTACAGGCGGTCGACCTCGGCGGGGGAGTCGCAGAGGAACGCCAGGCCGATGCGGCCGCCGCCCCGCGGGCCGGGATCCCAGCCGGGGTCGAAGGAGCGGACGGTCTCCTCCGTGTCCCAGGCGATCCGCAGACCGCCCGGCAGCGCCGCCTCGACGTGCGGCTCGCCGTCGGCGCCGGCGGGGACGTCCAGACCGAGCCGTCGGTAGAAGGCCAGCGTGGCCGCCATGTCGGCGGTGACGAGGCCGATGAGGTCGAATCGTGGTGTCATGCCCGGCACGCTAGGCCGCGCCCGCGCCGCGCGTCTTGAACGAATCGGACGTGGTGTGCCGCTCGGACGTGCTGCGCCCGCCGTAACCCGGCGGCCCGGGCGTACGGGCCGCCGGGGGATGGCAGGGTGGGGCCATGAGCGACGACGCCAGGATTCTGACCGTGCTGACGACCACCGGCAGCGAGGAGAAGGCCCGCGAACTGGCCGCCTGTGCCGTACGCGAACGTGTGGCCGCCTGCGCGCAGATCAGCGCCCCCGTCACCTCCGTCTACCGCTGGGACGGCGCGGTGCAGCAGGACCCGGAGTGGCAGGTGCTGTTCAAGACGGCACGCGCGCGGTACGAGGCGCTGGAGGCGTATCTGCTCCGCGCCCACGACTACGACGTGCCGGAGATCATCGCGACGCCCGTGGTGCGCGGCGGCGAGGGGTATCTCGCGTGGGTCGAGGAGGAGACGTCCGCCGCCCGCGAGGAGACGTCTGCCCCCGGGAGTTCCTGACCTCCGGGGGCGGCCTGTTCCGGTCAGATCCGCGCGGGACCGGCCTGTTCCGGGCCGGTCCCGCGGTCTTCAGCTCTGCTGCTCGATGACGGCCGGGTCCATCCACAGGACCTCCCAGTGGTGGTCGTCGAGGTCGTAGAAGCTGCGCCCGTACATGAAGCCGTGGTCCTGCGGGTCGCCCGCGGCCCGGCCGCCCGCCGCCAGCGCCTTGTCGGCCAGTTCGTCGACGTCCGCTCTGCTGTCGGCGCTCAGCGCGATCATCGCCTCCGTGCTCGTACGGGAGTCGGCGATCTCCTTCTTCGTGAACGTCTTGAAGAAGGGCTCTGTGAGGAGCATGGCGAAGATGTCGTCGCTGATGACGAGGCATGCGGAGTTCTCGTCGGAGAACTGGGGGTTGAAGGAGTAGCCGAGCCGGGAGAAGAAGTCCCTGGACTTGGCGAGGTCCTTCACGGGGAGATTGACGAAGATCTTCGTGGACACGGTTCGCCGCCTTTCTGCTGGTTTCCTGTGCGGAGGGAGACCGCGGGCGAGGCGGCAACTCATCGGTGCGTGCGAAGTCTTGGGTCGTGGGCTCCTTACGACGCACGCAGCAGCAGCGTGACGAAGCCGAGCGTCCCCCGGTAGCCGCGCAGCCATCCCTCGCGGTGGGCGGTCGCCGCCGCGAGGGCGCGGGCGCCGTCCGGATCGTCCGGGTGGTCCAGGGCCCAGCGGGCGAGCGAGCCCGTCCACGACCACTCGTAGTCGTCCCACTCGGCGGGCGTGCTGACGTGCCCGTACACCGGTGTCCAGCCGTCGGACGAGACGCGCTCGACGGTGGTGGCGAGATCGTCGAACTCGCCTTTGGAGGCGCCGAGTCCGGCGAGCGCGGCGGGAGAGGGCTCGCGCTCCCAGAAGCCCTCACCGACGAGGACGTGCCCGTCCGCCGCGAGATGCGTGCGCGCCGCCGACAGTGCGGGCAGCAGACCGCCGAAGGCGTGCGTCGAGCCGACCACGGCGACGAGGTCGAAGGCGTGCGGCGAGGTGAACCCGGCCGCGTCCCGCTCGTGCAGCTCCAGCCGCCCCTCCAGCCCCGCGGCGGCTGCCGCTTCGCGCGCTCCGGCCAGCGCGGACGGAGAGACGTCGACGCCCTCGCCGCGGGCCCGCGGGCGGCCGGTCAGCGCCCGCACGAGCCAGGCCGCTCCTCCGCAGCCAAGGTCGAGAACGCGCTCGTCGCCGCGCGGCAGCGCGCGGTCGAGCAGGCGGTCGACGGCCGCGCCGGAGAGCGGGGCCGCGACGGGGTGGTCGCGGTGGGCGAGGCTGCTGATCACGTGACGGTCCATGGCGGGCAGTGTGCCGCCGGGCACGGCCGGTGTCGTGCGAATTCCCGGCGCCCGGCGCCCGGTTGCAAGGCGGCCGGCTGACCGTCGGCCCGCCCGGAGACCGATCGGTTCGCCCATCTCGCCGTCGGAGACCGGGACTTGGCCACATAGCGACTGTGTCAGTGCGACCGCGTCAGTGCGACGCGTCAGTCCTCCCCGGGCACCAGAGGCGCGGCGCCGCCCCCGTAGTACGAGCCCACCATGTCGTCGAAGGTCGGCCCGCCGACGCGCTCCGGCCTGATGTGGAGGCGGTCGGTGAAGGGCCTGCGTCCCCTCACCCTGTGCGCACTCTCCACCGCCACGTACCGGATGCGGGAGGACCAGCGGTGCAGCGGCGCGAGATCGATGGTCCGGGCGCCCGAGCGCGCCGAGAGGGAGAGGACGACGTCCTCGACGCCGGGAAAGGCGTCAGGCAACGGGCCGAGGCCTTCGGCTCCCACCACGGTGCGCAGCGCCAGGTGCCGCACCTGGGGGAGCGGCGGCACGGCGGCCAGTTCCGCGGTGTCCGCCACGTGCAGGATCAGCGAGTGCAGCCTGGGCAGTCCGGCGAGGCGTGCCAGCGCGCCGGCGCCGGTCGTCGGCCGCTGAACGACCAGACGCTCAAGCCCTCGCAGCCGTTCGACGCCCTCCAGCCCCGCCGGCTCGGCCCGAAGCCCTTCGATGCGCATCTCCCGCAGCGGTGACCCGCTCTTCCCGTGGATCTCGCGCGCGCCCGGCAGCAGCGGAACCGGCAGCTTGCCCTGAAGGGTGAGCCTGTCCAGCCGCGACATGCGAGCGACGGGTGTGAGGTCCAGATCCTCCGGCACACCGAACAGCTCCAACTCCCGCAGCGGCAGCCCCTCCAGGGGGTCGCAGCTCTCCAGCCCCGCGCAGTCCTCGATCCGCAGGTACCACGGCTCCCGTGGCATCAGACGCTCCACGATGTGCAACGCCGAGCACTCCGCGGCGAGTTCGCTCTCGACCACCACCTCGGAGACACGTCCCAGCCGCTCCAGAGCGGCCAACTCGCGCGCGCTGCCGAGGTGCAGCCGGACGTCGTCCAAAGACGTGTACGAGAGCACGTCGTCGGCATACCGGTCGGTGTCGAAATTCCCCCAGGCGTCGGCGAGACGCTGCCGCACGCCGCGCGCACTGTGGGTCCGGTACTGCCGCAGCAGGCGCAACGCCCTGTTTCCGCCGAGCCGTCCGGCGATCACCACCGCGGACTCGGCCTCGCGCTCGTCCTCCACCTCGTCGGCCTCCGGCACGATGTCGAGGACGACGGGCCCCACGTCGGCCAGCATCCGGGCGGACCTGTCGTTGTCCTCGGGCGGCCACAGCGCCCGGCCGCAGGCCTGGGTCCTGGCCCGTACCTCCGGGTCGAGGGTGGTGACGTGCTCGAGGCCCGAGACGGCGAGCAGATGAAGCCGCCGCCAGCGCAGCCCGAGGCTCGCCCGCCGCGCCGTCTCGCCCTTCTCCAGCAGCCCGTTCAGCACCTCGGCGCACTCGTGCTCGCGGCAGTGACCGAGGGTCATCCGGACCACGTCCTCCCACTGGTCCTTGTGCGCGTTGTCCACGAGCATCCCGAACAGCTCGTCGTCGACGATCTGCCGTGCGGCCAGGAAGTCCTGGAAGACGCGGTGCACGAAGCTGAGGGTGCGGTCGGTGGGCTGGAGCAGCAGTCCGGTGCGCAGCAGCATGTGGCGCAGTACGTCGGGTGCCTGCTCCGCACTCGCCACCTGAGGCATGGCGGCCAGCGCGCGCTCGATGATCCGCTCGACGCTGTTCCTGTGCACCTCTGAACGGCCGTTCTGGAGCAGCCAGAAGGCGATGCGCTGAAGCATCTGCTTCTCGGCGGCGGCCGACGGGCTGATGCCCTCCGGCAGTTGGACGTCGCGCTCCTCGTCGCGGCGGAGCAGCAGCATGGCCAGAGCCGCCTCGTACAGCGCCATCCGGTCGCGCGGGAGCTCCTTGTTGCGATCGCGGTGCAGGGCGCAGATCAGCGCGCACAGCAGCGGGTTGGTGGCGAGCTGACGCAGATCGGGCTTGCTGTGCAGGGTGTTGACGAGCGAGTCGCGCAGTTCGGTGACGGCGTCCCGGTCCCGTTCCCGTACGGTCGTGGCCACGGCGGCGTGCCAGCGGTGGACGAAGCGCTCGATGTCATGACGGTTCAGGTCGAGCAGCGCGACCTCGCTGAAGGCCGACTCCTGGAGCCAGCCCGTGTCAAGCGCGGAAGGACGGCTCGTGACCAGGCAATACGCTTCGGGGTAGAGGCTCAGCAGCTCGGTGATCCACGCGCGTACCCGCTCCCTGTCCGCTTCCGGCGCCTCGTCCACGCCGTCGATCAGCAGCATGCCGCGACCCGACCGCAGGACGCGCAGCGCCCAGCCCTCCGGTTCCTCGTCCTGGATCAGATGGCCGACGGAGGAGAGGAACTGGCTGGGTCCCGGCAGCTCCTCCTCCGACGTGCGGGTCAGCGTCCGGACAGGCAGCACGAACGGCACATGCGCCGCCAGGCGTTCCAGGCCCGTGCCGGAGAGGCTCCGAGTGGCGGCGGAGACGGCGAGCCACTGCACCAGCGTGGTCTTCCCCGAACCCGCCACGCCGCGCAGCATCACGCGGGGATGCCGGGCGAGTGCCTCCTCCACACGCCGGCGCCTCCCCGCGTCTGCACCGCCGATCTGGCGCGTCTCAAGGCTCAGATACGCCTCCCTGAGCGGCCAGTGCGCGCGGCGCGGATCGGAGAAGTCCACGCCGAAGATGCGCAGTTCGTCGTGCTTCTCGGCTAAGCGGGCGAGGTAGCGCTGCTCGAAATCGGCATCCTCGGCCGACTGGTCGGACAGCCGGGTGAGCGCCTGGTCGACGCGCTGCACGAGTTCGTCCAGCATCCGCACCGTCTCCACGGCCGTGGCGCGGGGGAAGGTGTCGCGCCGGGTGAAGAAGTGCAGGATGTGCAGGCAGGCGAGCTCCAGGAGGCTCTCGTACAACGCCTCTCCGTCGCCCGAGAGATGGCGCACCGCGGCACGGGCGGAGTCGTCGGCCGCTCGGCGCAGGACGAGCGCCAGCCCGTCCGGACGCAGGCGCACCGCCTGCACCTCGTCCATTCCGATCTCGCCGAGGGACAGCAGGGTCGCCGCGAGCGCCTCCGCCACCGCCGTTTCCTCGTCGGCCTGTACGGGTGGTTCGCCGGGCTCGTTGCACAACGCCTCGCGCACCAATTGCTCGGCCACACGGCGGACTTCGTTCTCGCCGAGTGTCCGCTTCTGGCTCCAGGCGACGAGCGAGTCCAGCCGTACCGGCGAGTCGACCAGGCCGGCCCCCGGTCCCGGCTGAGCGAAGAGGCGTCGCACGAGAGGTCCTGCGACGGCCGAGGAGACACGCGCGCCGATGCTGATGGGTTCCATGAGCCCCCGTTGCTGCTGACTGACGTGTACTTCACGTACGGACAACGACAAGTGACCAAGCGTAGGCGGCAGATGACGGCGAGGCATCCCGTGAAGGCGTGGTCGTGCTGGGCCGCGCCGGTGCGGCACGGGTCGGCCGGCAGTGGGCCGTACGGCTAGCGTCCCGCGCCCCGGCGGCGGGCGTCCGCGAGAGCGCGGTCCACGCCGTGCTCGTGCGGCCCGAGGAAGCGCGGGTCCGGTGTGGCACCGGCGTCGAACGCGGCCTTCGCTGCGCCGGGGATCTCGCGCAGTCCGCCCGCGTACCAGGTGGCGTCGTGCGGCTCGGGCACGGCGACGCCGTACGAGTCGATCCCGGCGGCCCGGCACAGCGCGGTGGCGCGGCGGATGTGGAAGTCCTGGCTGACCAGCAGCGCCCGGTCGACGCCGAAGACGCGCGCGGCGCGGGTGCACGAGTCCCAGGTGTCGAAGCCCGCGTAGTCGGCGGCGATCTGCCGTGCGGGGACGCCCCGTTCGGTGAGGTACGCGCGCATGGCCTCCGGCTCGTCGTACTCCTTGCGGCTGTTGTCGCCGGAGACGAGGACGGCCCGTACCTTGCCGCGTTCGTACAGGTCGGCGGCGGCGTCGAGCCGGTGCGCGAGATACGGGGAGGGTTCGCCGTCCCACAGTCCGGCACCGAAGACCAGGGCGACCGGCGCCGCCGGCGCGTCGGCGGTGCCCGCGTCCGCGCGCAGGTCGTCGGTGCTCAGCCGCAGCCAGGTGGCGGGCAGCAGGCCGAGCACGCAGCACAGCATCGCGGCCTGTGCGGCACGTCTGCGGCGGGCGGTCCGGGCGGCGCGGCCGGTGCGGGCCGTGTGCTCCGTACGCTCCGGGCGGTCCGTGCGTCGAGTACGCGGAATGCGTGCGAGGCGTGCGAGGCGTGCAAGGCGGGGGGTGTGCGCGGCAGGTCTGTCGTGCGGTCCGTCGTGCATGACTGATGCGACGCCGCAACGCGCGGGCGCGGTTGCGGAGTTGGCGGAACATGGCCGCCGGACACTGCTGCCGGACGCAAGCCCCGCGGACGCTCGGACACGCCTTACGGCAGGTCCGGGGCCCGCCCGCCCGTCGCGTGCCGCTCCACCTCGACGCGTACCGCGCAGACCTTGAACTCCGGCATCCGCGAGACCGGGTCGAGCGCCGCGTTGGTCAGCGAGTTCGCGCGCCCCTCGCCGTCCCAGTGGAAGGGCATGAACACCGTGTCGGGCCGGATGCCGCGCGTGACGCGCGCCGGCGCCACCGCGCGCCCGCGCCGCGAGACGACCGCGAGCGCGTCTCCGTCCTCGGCCCCCAACTGCTCGGCGAGGCGCGGGTGCAGCTCGACGAACGGGCCGGGCGCGGCGTCGTTGAGGGCGCCGACACGCCGCGTCTGCGCACCCGACTGGTACTGGGAGAGCACCCGTCCCGTCGTCAGCAGCAGCGGATAGCCCGCGTCGGGCTCCTCGGCGGCGGGACGGTGCACCACGGGCGCGAAGCGCGCACGGCCGTCCGGCGTCGCGAAGCGGTCGAGGAAGAGCCGCGGGGTACCGGGATGGGGGCGCCGTGCGCCGCCGCCCCCGCCGGGCTCCCGCCCGGGCGGCTCCGGACACGGCCAGAAGACGCCGTCCTCCTCGGCGATGCGGTCGTAGCTGATGCCCGAGTAGTCGGCGAGGCCGCCCGCGGAGGCGCGGCGCAGCTCGTCGAAGACCTCCTCCGGCGCCGCGGGGAAGCCCTTCTCCCAGCCGAGCCGGGCCGCCAGCTCCTCCAGCACCTGAAGATCCGTCCGTACGCCCGGAGGCGGATCGACTGCCTTGCGGCGCAGCAGCACCCGGCCCTCCAGGTTCGTGGTGGTGCCCGTCTCCTCGGCCCACTGCGCCACGGGGAGCACCACGTCCGCCAGCCGCGCCGACTCGGACAGCACGACGTCGCAGACCGCGAGGAAGTCCAGTGACCGCAGCCGCTGTTCGACGTGCGCGGCGCGCGGCGCGGAGACGACGGGGTTCGATCCCGCGAGCAGCAGCGTGCGCACGTCGCCGCCGAGCGCGTCGAGAAGTTCGTACGCGCTGCGCCCCGGCCCGGGCAGGCTCGCCGGGTCGACGCCCCAGACCCCGGCGACGTGTTCGCGGGCCGCGGGGTCGTCCAGCTTGCGGTAGCCGGGCAACTGGTCGGCCTTCTGGCCGTGTTCGCGTCCGCCCTGCCCGTTGCCCTGACCCGTCAGGCATCCGTAGCCGGACAGCGGACGGCCCGGACGCCCCGTCGCCAGGCACAGGTTGATCCACGCGCCGACCGTGTCGGTGCCCTTGGAGTGCTGCTCCGGTCCGCGCGCCGTGAGCACCATGGCGTGCTCGGCGTCGCCGAACAGGCCTACGGCGCGGCGCAGTTCGGGCACCGGGACGCCGGTGAGGCGTTCCACCAGCTCCGGCCAGTGCGCCATCGCCGCGCTGCGGGCCTCCGGCCAGCCGGCGGTGCGCGACTCGACGTACTCCGTATCCACCCGGCCCTCGGCGACGACCAGATGCAGCATGCCCAGCGCGAGCGCCAGATCGGTGCCCGGCCGCGGCGCGAGATGGAGGTCGGCCTGCTCGGCGGTGCGGGTTCGGCGGGGGTCGACGACGATCAACGTGCCGCCGTTCTCCCGCAGTTCGGTCAGATAGCGCAGCGCGGGCGGCATCGTCTCGGCGAGGTTCGACCCGACGAGCACGACGCAGTCCGTACGGGCGACGTCGGCGAGCGGGAACGGCAGTCCGCGGTCGACGCCGAACGCCCTCGTACCGGCGGCCGCTGCCGAGGACATGCAGAACCGGCCGTTGTAGTCGATCTGGGACGTGCCGAGCACCAGCCGCGCGAACTTGCCCAGCGCGTAGGCCTTTTCGTTCGTCAGCCCGCCGCCGCCGAAGACGCCCACCGCGTCGGGGCCGTGCTCCGCGCGTGTGCGCCTCAGCGCCGCGGCGACCGCCTCCAGCGCCTCGTCCCAGCCGGCGGGCTCCAGTTCGCCGCCGGGGCGCCGCCGCACCAGGGGTTGCGTGAGGCGGGAGTGCGGGGCGAGCAGTTCGGGCGCCGTCCGTCCCTTGCCGCACAGGGCGCCGCGGTTCACGGGGAAGTCCGGGCGCTCGGCCACCTCCAGGCCCGGCCGCTCGCTGTGGCCTTCGCCCCCGCCCTCGGAGTCGCCACGGCCGTGGCCGCCGGATGCGGGCCGCAGCGTCATGCCGCACTGGAGCGCGCAGTACGGGCAGTGCGTGTCGGTTCCGGACGCGGCGGCGACGGGGTTCACGTGCATGGCGCCAGCGTGGAACACGCCTGTTACGAGCGTCCGCTGCGCAGGTAACACCCCCGGCAACCGGTCCTCAGCGCCGTACCGTCTCGCCGGTGAGGCGGACGGACTGTGAGGGCACCGCAACGAAGCGAGCGCGCGGGCGCAACAGCGCGGCAAAGACCGTCCGGCAACCTCTCTCCATGACGGCGTCGCTACCCCTGGAATCCCGTCCCGGCCCCCATCCCGGCTCCGAACCGGGGCCCGGTCCCGGCCCCCTCTCACTGCACGACCTCGACAGTACGGCGCAGCTCATGACCCGCCTCACCTCCCAGCTCCACACCCAGCTGACCGCGATCCGTCCGGTCCCGGCCCCCACGCTCGTCGCCGTCGCCCACGGCTCGCGCGACCCCGGCGCGCTGCGCACCGTCATGGCGCTGCTCGCATCCGTACGGGCCATGCGGCCGGGCCTCCGCGTCGAGCTGGGGCACATCGAGCTGAACGAACCCGCGCTGCCGGACACCCTTGCCGCGCTGCCGCCGCGCGGTGAAGTCGTGCTCGTACCGCTGCTGTTCGGCCGGGGACACCACGTCAAGCACGACGTCCCGGGCGCGCTCGCAGCGGCTCCCCATCTCCGCGGCACGGTCGCCGAACCCCTCGGACCGCATCCGCTCCTCGCCGAGGCCCTGCACGAGCGGCTCACCGAAGCGGTCCGGCGGGAGACCGCCGAGAACGCGGAGTCCCGCGAGAACGGGGGGTCCCGCGAGGACGCGGCGAACGACGCCGGGAACCCCGGCCCGGACGCCGTCGTGCTGGCCTCCGCCGGTTCGCGCGACCCCGAGTCCGCCGAGGGTGCCCGGCGCATCGCCGCGGACCTGGGCGAACGGCTCGGCGGCAGCACTCCCGTACTCCCCGCGTACGCCTCCGCCGCGAGCCCCACCGTCGCCGAGGCCGTACGGACACTGCGCGGCGCCGGGCACCGCCGCATCGCGCTCGCCTCGTGCTTCACCGCGCCCGGGTACTTCGCGGCCCGCTGCGCGGCCGAGGCGCCCTGGGCGGCGTCGGCGCCGATCGGCGCGCATCCGGCACTGGCGCGGCTCGTACTGCACCGCTTCGACGAGGCACGCGCACGGGCCGCTTCGGCGGAACAGCGGCGGCTCGTACCGGCGTAGGCCCGTACGCACGCACTGCATGGGCCGAATTGCGAGCAGGCTGCGGCGTGTTGGCGGGACTGCGATTCGGTACGGCGTGCCAACACCGGTCAGCCGGCAGGCCTCGCGGGCGGCGTGCAGGCGCTCTCAGCGATGGCCGTCGCTCTCCAGGAGGCCGAGGTCGGACTTGACGATGGTCGTGGTCACGAGGAGCTCGGTGATCAGGTTGTGGTTGAGCGCGTTGCCGACGGGCTGGGGGACTTCGTCTTCCATGAGCCCCGGCACCGTGGAGCTGAGCCTCGTCCGTACGCCGGCGACGATGCGTGCCGCCCGCTGCTTGCTCCAGGTCTCCGCCGGGCGCAGATCTGCCAGTTCGGCCGCGACCTCGGCCCAGGGGAGAGGTTGGGGCATGGGGTCGTTGCGCAGATAACGCTGGGCGAGGCAGATCAGGACCAGCTTCTCGGTCGCGGTCAGGTCCCACACGTCGCCCTCGTGCGTGGCGGCCTCATGCAGGCCGTCGTCACCTGCGCCGGGTGTCGGTGCGGCGACACGCACCTCCAGCAGGTGCTCCCGTTTCGGGGCGACGATGAACAGCGGGGTGAAGCCGGACCGCAGCTCGACCCGGTCACCGCCCAGCACCAGGCGTCCCCCCGGGAGCCGGACGGGCAGGCGCCCGGTGTTGTTCAGCACCCATCGCGAGTGCTCCCGCGTGATGTAGCCCTGTTTTCGGCTGACATGCGGGTCGTCCGGCGCGACGCAGACGTGGACTTCGGGCTCGTTGCGGCCGAACACGAGGGGGAAGGCGGCGTCGGGGGCCATGCTCATGCCGCCGTTCACGCCCATGACGAACAGGGTGCCGGGCTGCGTGGGCGGAAGGTCCCGAGACAGGCTCCCGTAGTCCCTCGGCAGCAGGCTGACCTTGCTCGGTGGCCGCGGCGACAGCGTCATCGGCTCTGCCTCCTCGTCCCGGATGTCCGGGGTCACGCTAGCCACTTCCGGACGGGAGCGTCGCCGACCTGCCCGATCAGTCCGATCAGTCCGATCAAGCTGTCCCCGTTCCGCCGCGGGGCCGTGGCCTTCCTCCTGGGCCGGCATGGCGTCACTCCGAGCTTCTGAGCTTCCGAACTCGTAGACGGGAAAGGCCCGCTGCCGCCCGGAGGGGCGGGCGGCAGCGGGCCGGCGGTTACGGCGCGGGAGGCGGCGCGGGAGCCGGTTCCGGTGCCGGTGCGGGTTCCGGAGCGGGCTCAGGCGCGGGTTCAGGTGCCGGTTCGGGTGCGGGCTCAGGGGCCGGTTCAGGTGCCGGTTCCGGTGCGGGCTCCGGTGCGGGCGCGGGTTCCGGAGCGGGGACGGGCGCGGGTTCAGGTGCCGGTGCGGGTGCGGGTGCGGGTTCGGGTGCAGGCGCCGGTTCCGGTGCGGGCTCGGGTGCTGGCGCAGGCGCGGGCTCTGGTTGGGGTGCGGGCGGAGCCGGGGCCTGACCCTCAGGGGCGGGCGGAGCGGGAGCCGCGGGCGCAGGCGCCGGAGCGGGAGCTCCGCCCTCAGGCGGCGGCGCTCCAGGAGGAGCCGGCGCTCCGGGCGGCGGTGCCACCGGCGGAGCCTGCGCCTCCTCCGCACGCGCCAGGTCCGAAGGCGACGAACCAGGCCCCGCCGCCGGGGGCTCCTGCTGCCAGAGCTCGGCAAAGGGCAGACTGCCCGCCCAGCCGTTGTTGACAGGCCCGGGGATGTACGTGGGTGGGCTGTTCTCCGGAGCTGGGGGCTCCTGAGATTCCATCATCGGCCCGTCCTTGTTCCACTCCCCGATGGACTCCCTCTCCTCAGGGCTGAGGGTCGAGCCGACGTACTCACTCGCGTTCCACACGCCGCCTACGGCACCGGCGACGGGTGCAATCCACCTGGAAGCGCCTTTCGATGCGGCCTTGCCTGCATCACTGCCCTCAGGTTGGGGAAGCGGGCGGGCATTCTCCGGGTCCCTGAAGTTCCCGGTGGCCTCGACGAGTTGATCAGTGTTGACGAAGCCGGTGTAAGCACCGTCGAAGGTGCGCCCCGCGAAGTCGCCCCAGTTGAACTCCGCAGGCGGAGGCGCAGGAGCGGGCGGCGCCTGCTGCGGCGCCTGCGCCTGCTCGGCCTGGGCTTCCTCCGCACGCGCCAGCTCCGAAGGTGACGAACCGGGCGGCGCCTGCTGCGGCCCGGCCGGAGCGGGAGCACCGCCCTCAGGAGCCGGAGCCCCCGGAGCCGGAGCCGGGCTCTGCCCCTCGGCCGGCGGCGCGGGCCTGTCCGCGGGAACGTCCCGTCCGGTCTCAGGGCCCTGGCCGGCAGCGGCCGGGGGCGCACCCGGAGAGGACGAGTCGGGAGCCGCGGACGGTGCTCCGGCCCCGTCGTCCTCAGGCGCTTGCGTAGTACCCGGTCCGCCGTACGGCTGGTCGCTCTGCGCCTCGGGGTAGCTGTCGGCCCCTTCCGGCGAAGGGACGTCGGGCACGGGCGTACCGGCGTCCGCGTCGGTTTCGTCGTCACCGTCGTCGGACCTGTCGGCGGAGTCCTCGGACCCGTCGTCGGAGTCTTCGAAGTCGTCCGCGGAGTCCTCGTCGGCGCCGTCGACAGCTTCGTCCTCGGAATCCCCGGCGTCCTGGGAGTCGTCCCCGGAGTCGTCCTCGGGGTCCTGCGATACGGGGGCCGGAAGAGTACGCGGGTCCGCGGCGCGGTCCGCGGCCTGAGGCGTCCCGTCCTCGGCCTGCGCCTCGCGCGTCCCGTCACCCGCGGGATCAGCGGGACTTGAAGAACTACGGTCGGCCAAGTCCGGCGCCCGCAGCCCCCGTTGGATCTGGCGCAACGCCTCCTCGTCCACCCCGGCGGCACGCAACCGCTGGGCGACGCGCTCCCGGACCTCCTGCTCGAACGACGGCTGCCCGGACCGCGAGAAGTCCGCTCCCGCGCGCTGCGCCGACGCCGCGTCGCCGGACTGCTGCGGATACCGCGGCTGTTGCTGATACGGCTGCGGTTCCAGCGGCTCCTGCCGTTGCTGCTGGCCCGACTGGCCCGACTGGCCCGACTGCCCCGGCAGTTCCGGCTGCTCCTGCCGTTGCTGCACGGTCGCGGCCTGCGCATTGCTCGGAGCGAAGACGGCCGGCAGCAGCCAGGCGCCGAACCCCAACGCCCCCGTCAGCACCGCCGTACGGACCAGACGGCGGTCCCACAGCGGCTTCGCGTGCCACTCCGATCGCGACTGAGGGGACCTCCCGGCGCCGCCGGGGGAAGAGAACGCCGCCCCCGCCCTCTTCGACGGTCCGCCGCGATCGCGGGCACCGACCGTGCCCGACGCCACGGCGTCCACCAACTCGCATACGGTGGCCGCCGGTACCTCGATCACCGCGTCCCCGTGCCGGCGCGAACGAGTCTTCGTCAGCTCCGGCTGCACCGCGACGTACGTGACCCGCCCGAGGCGGGCCAGTTCCTCCTCTACGCCGACGATCAGCAGCGTGGCCGCCGACAGCTCCACACCGGTGCTCTGCCGGTCCCACCAGGCCCGCAGCCGCCGCGCCGCCCCTGGAGCGGCCAACTCGTCCCCGTACATGGGCGGTACGAGCACTGGGACGTCCCTGCCGGACTCGGCGAACCGCGACCGCATCCCCACGGCGACGGCGTCAGCGAGTCGAGGGTCCCGGACGAGCACCAGACAGGCACGACCCGCGTGATCTCCCGGTGAACCGACCGCTGAGCCGGGACCGGAACGTGCCTCCGCCTTCGGGGATCGGCCGGGTGGGTCCGGAACTCTCCGTAGATGCATGCTTGGCGCCTCCTCACGGCAGGACGCAGCGCGCCGGCGGTTGACCCTTGGACATGGCGCGACAAGGTCCTGGTCTGCTGGTGCGCGGTGACGCTAGGGGACGTCGCCCGGGACCGGTCCCGACCCGCCGGTAACCGGCGAATCGCGGAGCACGGCAGCCCACGGCCCGGGCGTCTGTCGTCAAGTCCGTCGTCAACGAACGGCTGCTCAGGGGCCGTTGGCGTTCGAAGCCCTTGCGTGGGGCCAGGAGACGACCGACCATGACCGCGGCGCGGATCCGGATCGTTGAGTCGGCGCACGAAGCATTCTTCTCGTACCGCTTCTTCTCGTACCGCGTGACCGCGCCGTCTGACCACCCGACCGCGTGACCGCATGACCGCGTGACTGCGTGACCGCGTGACCGCATGAGCGTGTGCCGCGCAGCCGCGGGATCCGCGAAGGAGACGCCGGGTACCGGCGTAAGTCGAACGGGGAGAGATGGATCGCGCACGCCTGTCCGATGCCGAACTGCTCCGTCTCGTACGGGAGATGGGGGAGACCTCCTCCGCTGCGCTCGATGAGCTGGAGCGGCGCCACTTCCCTGCCGTACGGGCCTTCGCGTCCGCCGGCACCGTAAGCGAGACAGCCGCCGGCGAGCTGGCGTACCCGTCGTGGGAGGAGGCGCTGCGGCAGTACGAGGACGGCAGCGCCGGCGGTGCCGTACGGCCCCACGCGCTGGCTTCGGTGCTGCGTACCGCTTCCGGGTGGGCGGGGGAGAGCCAACGGAGCGCGCTGAAACCGGAGTTGGCCACCTGGATCGGGACGAACGGGCCGTTGGCGCTCCAGGACGCGGACGCCCCGGCGCCGGGATCGCTCCCCGGCTCACTCGTGGCACGTGCCTTCGCCGGTCTCGCGGACCGCAGCCAGGTGGTTCTGTGGCACCAGACGGTCGAGCGCGACGACAGCGCGCTGACGGGCCGGTTGGCCGGTGCCGGCCCCGATGAGGTGTCCGCGCTCACCGGCCGTGCACGCAGGGAGCTGCACAACTCGTACGTCCAGATCCTCCAGAGCGGGATGCGGGACGAATGCCGCCGCTTCCACCGCATGGTGCTCGCCTACGCGGACGAGAAGTCCTCGAACATCGCCGCGGAACTCGCACCGCACTTGGAGAGTTGCGCTCGGTGCTCCCAGGCCGTCACCGATCTCGGGTCCGTGCGGGACGACTGCGGCGCGCTGCTGGCGCGGGCTCTGCTGCCGTGGGGCGGCCCGGAGTACGCCGCCCGCCGTACGAGGGACGACGTCGGCCAGGGGCCCTTCGCGCCCGGGGACGGGCGACCCGAGGGCCCGGCCCCCGAACCCCTGGTGGCCGAGGCCCTCGCGACCGAACTCTGGGCCGACCGAAGCCCGGGCAAGGGCGGTCCGGAGAGGGACAGTCCGGAGAGGGACATCCCGGGGAGGGACGGCCCGGGAAGGGGCGCCCCGGCGAGCGGCAGGCCCCGGCCCGCGGTCCTTGGCGCGGCGGGCGCCGGTGCACGTATGAACGGCAGGCGACGGACCGATCTCGTCGTCCGGTGTACGGCAGTCGCCGCACTGTGCGGCGTCGCGGCCGTCGTCGTTCTGGGCTTCACCGGAGACGACCCCCCGAAGGGGAAGCCGCAGAGCAAGGAGCCGGGACCGCCCGTGCAGCCCACGTCGTCGCCCTCCAAGACGCCCTCCCCTTCGAGTACTTCGGCCACCAGCACGACGCCCTCTCCCACGGGGAAGAAGCCCGGCCCGCCGTCGGAACCCAGCAGGGGACGGGCCCCCTCGCCGCCCGCCGACGGCTCGGCAGTGGAGTGGCTCTTCGGCGAGGTGGACGGCCGGATCACTCCCGACACCTCGGGCAACGACAAGGACGGCACTCTCTTCGGCGGGACCCCCGCGAGCAGTGTGACGGGAGGAGCGCTGAGGTTCGACGGGGGCCAATTCGTTGCGTCGGACGGCCCGTTGGTCGACACGAGCAGCAGCTTCTCCGTATCGGCACGGGTCAGGCTGAACGACACGGACCGCTCCCAGACGGTGGTGAGCCAGGACGGACCGGAGTCCAGCGGTTTCCTGCTGCAATACGACGCGGAAGAGTCGCAGTGGGAGATGCGGATTCCGGAGGGACCCTCGGACGACGTGGACGCCGACGCGGACGAGGCCGTCTCCGACGTCGAGGTCGAGGCGGGCGAATGGACGCATCTGACGGGTGTTTACGACGAGGCCGCCGGAAAGGTCCGCCTGTACGTCGACGGCCGCCCCGGTGAATCGGTCGACCACGAAGAGGACTTCGCGTCACCGGGGAACTTCGTGGTGGGCCGCGGGCTGGCGGAGAACGAGTTCTTCAGGGGAGTCGGCGGAACCATCGACGATGTGCGGGCCTTCGGCAAGGCCGTGTCCCCGGCGGAGGCCCGGTCCCTGGCCGAGAGGTCCTGATCGCGGTCCTGATCGCCGGTCAGCCACGCCGGTAACTGAACGACCGCGTTCCCTCCCAGGCCTTCCTCTTGATGCGGTATCCATGCGCCTTTTCCTCGGCGCGGTGACCGGGTCCGATGTCGACCACGTCGGCACGGCGCCAGGCACCGTCGATTTTGTGATCCACGAAGTACGTGAACTCGTTGAAGTCTTTTGTCGAGGATTCGAAGGTGTTCCTGATGGTGAGAGTTCTGCGGCCCTTCGTGGACGACTTCGACAGCTCGACGGTCTGATCCGCCCATCTGGTGAGGGCTCTCCCCAAAGGCTCCCAGAATCCGGCCCGTTCGCCGTTCACGGAGATCGACGCGCGCTGCCCGGAGACGCTGGAATCGAGACGGCGCGTCAGACGCACGCCGGTGTTGTCCGGATCGACCGTCACTTCGAACTGGCTCCATCCGCCGGGCCCGAACGCGCGGCCGTCGTCGGTGACGATGCGCTTGGAGTCCGCCGAGGGCTCGTCGGAATCGGGGGGAACGAGGAGCGTCGCCCCCGTGACAACGGCGACCAGGCATGCCACGAGCCCGGTGAGCAGCACGGCACGGCGCGGAATCCCGCGTCCCGAGGCGGGATTCCCGGAGGCGGGCTCCCCGGAGGTTGATTCCCCGGGGCCGGGGCCGGGGCCGGGGCCGGGGTCGGGGTCCGCGGCAGCGGATTCCACCGTGGTCTGCCCGTGCATCCCGTGCATCCCGTGCAGCCCATGCGGCCCGTGGCCCGGTGCCTCCGCTTCCGAGGCCAGTGCGCAGGCGGACTCGGACTCCGTGGAGGCGATCATGTCCATCACGGCGGGAGGCAGCCAGTCCGCACTCGGCCAGGGGCCGGCCAGCCGGTCGAGCACGTCGGCCAGCGGAGGCCGGGCGGCGGGGTCCTTCGCCAGGCAGGCGACGATCAACTCGCGAAGCTCGCCCTCCACGGCGACATCGCCCAGATCGGGCTGTTCGCCGGCGATGCGGCGGAGGATGGCGGGAATCGACTCGGCGTCAAACGGGCTGCGACCGGTGGCCGCGAATCCCAGGACCGCGCCGAGGGCGAACACGTCGCCGGCGGCTTCGGGCGGATGGCCGTTCACCTGTTCCGGAGACATGTAGGCGTAGGTGCCCAGGACGGCGCCGGTCGCGGTCATCCTGCTGGCATCCTGCGCGCTGGCGATGCCGAAGTCGATGATTCTGGGACCGTCGGCGGCCAGGATCACGTTGCCCGGTTTGAGATCCCGGTGCACCAAACCGCACGCGTGGATGGCGGCCAGCCCCTCCGCGAGCCCGGCGCCCAGAGTCCGTACGGCCCGCGTGGCGAGGGGACCGTGCTCGGTCACGGCACCGTGCAGCGAAGGGCCGGGGATGTACGCGGTGGCCATCCACGGCGGATCGGCGCCGGGATCGGCGTCGACGACCAGTGTGGTGTGGAACCCCCCGACCCTGCGGGCGGCCTCGACCTCGCGGGCGAACCGGGCGCGGAACCGCTCGCGGTGAGCGTATTCGTACCGGATCAGCTTCACCGCGACCGGACGTCCCCCTGGGGAACGACCGAAGAACACCTGCCCCATGCCGCCTTCGCCGAGCCGCCCCACCAGCTGGTACTTGCCGACGCGCCTCGGATCGCTGGGCCGCAGCGGATCCACCCAAGCCCCCCACGTTCGATACGAGGACCCAATACACCATCAAGCTCCCAAGAAGACCAGAGGAGTCGGGGACCGGCTCCGGATATCCGGGGAAGGGCCGGGCGAGGAGCGAGGATGCGTACGTCATCCGCTGAACGGACCGACGGACCGACGGACCGACGGACAGACGGACAGACGGACAGACGGGCCGACGGCCCTGCGGCCCTGCGGACCGACCGGCCCGCAGGGCCGCGGCGCGGACGTCCAACGTGCCGGCCGTGCGCACCCGGCCTGCCGCTACCGTCGGCGTATGCACGGCACGTACGACACAGAGGCCCACGGCACGGGCACCGGCACCACCCCGGGCGGTGGCACGGGCTCCGGGCCCGGCGGTGCGCCCGGCCCCTACGGCCCAGCCGACATCGAGCGCTGGGCGCCCGAGCCCGACAAGCGGCCGGGCCGCACCGCGTTCCAGCGCGACCGTGCGCGTGTGCTGCACTCGGCCGCGCTGCGGCGGCTCGCCGGCAAGACCCAGGTCGTCGCGCCCGGCACCAGCGCACAGGCGTGGGACGCCAGCCCGCGCACCCGCCTCACCCACTCATTGGAGTGCGCACAGGTCGGACGGGAGCTGGGAGCGGCCCTCGGCTGCGACCCCGACCTGGTCGAGACGGCGTGCCTCGCGCACGACCTCGGGCACCCCCCGTTCGGGCACAACGGCGAGCGCGTGCTGAGCGAGATCGCCGCGCCCTGCGGCGGGTTCGAGGGCAACGCGCAGTCGCTGCGGCTGCTCTCCCGGCTGGAGCCGAAGCGCTTCCTGGAGGTGGATCCCGCCGAGGGCGCCGACGCCGCCGCCGCACGAGGCGTCGCCCCGGAGTTCGCGCACGGCCCGGACCCGGCGGCCGCGCACCAGGACGGGGACGCATCCGGCCGGCGGACCCTCCGCATCCCCGTCGGCCTCAACCTCACCCGCGCCGCGCTCGACGCCGCCACCAAGTACCCCTGGGCGCGCGGCTCCCACCCCACCGACCCCGCCTCGCACAAGTTCGGCGTCTACGAGGACGACCTGCCCGTCTTCCACTGGATCCGGCGCGGCTCGCCCGGCGACCGTACGTGCTTCGAGGCGCAGGTCATGGACTGGTCCGACGACGTCGCCTACTCCGTGCACGACGTCGAGGACGGTCTGCACGCGGGCCACCTCGACCCCAACGTGCTGCTCGCCGAGCCCGAGCGCCGCGACATCTTCGCCGTCGCCGCGGGCCGCTACGCACCCGACGCCGCGCACGACGAACTCGCCGAGGCGCTCGACCGGTTGCTGGAGCAGGAGTGGTGGCCGCACAGCTACGACGGGTCCGCCGTCGCGCAGGCCCGCCTCAAGGACGCCACGAGCCAGCTCATCGGCCGCTTCTGCCTCGCGGCCGAGGGCGCGACGCGCGCCGCGTACGGCTCCGGACCGCTCACCCGCTACGCCGCGGAACTCGTCGTGCCGCGCGGCGTCCGGCTGGAGTGCGCCGTGCTCAAGGCCGTCGCCGACCGCTATGTGATGCAGCGTCCGGACCTGGAGCGGCTGCGCGCCGACCAGCGCGTGGTGCTCGGCGAGCTCGCGGACGCGCTGACCACGCGCGCTCCCGAGGGGCTCGATCCGCAGTTCCGGGCCCTGTTCGGGGAGGCGGAGGACGACGCGGCCCGGCTGCGTGTGGTCGTCGACCAGATCGCCGCGCTGACGGACGTCTCGGCGCGCTCCCTTCACGGCCGCCTCACCCGGGCGCGCGCCTGACCGCCGCGGCCACGCGGGCCCGTTCCGCGTCGCGGCAGCGCACGGCGCCCGTATGCCGCCGCCGTACCGCCCGGCCGCGGCCGTCCCATGACCCGTTCGTGTCCGGTTGTGCCCGCCACCTGCCCGGGGCCTCTTCCCGCTGCCCGCCCGATGCGGGACGCTCGCAAGTGGACGTTTCAGTCGGGGGGTCAGGTCAGCGAGGAGGAATCAAGTGGTCGACGCACACCGGACGTTCGTCATCGTCGGCGGAGGGCTCGCGGGGTCGAAAGCCGCGGAGGCGCTGCGTGCCGAAGGCTTCACCGGCCGGGTCATCCTGATCGGCGACGAGCGCGACCACCCCTACGAACGTCCGCCCCTGTCCAAGGGATATCTGGCCGGCTCCGACGAGCGCGAGAGCGTCTTCGTGCACGAACCGGCCTGGTACGCGGGCGCCGACATCGAACTCCACCTGGGTCAGACCGTCGTACGCCTCGACCGCCGCGCCAAGAGCGTGGAACTCGGCGACGGCACCCGCCTCCACTACGACAAGCTGCTGCTCGCCACCGGCGCCGAACCGCGCCGCCTGGACGTCCCCGGCACCTCCCTCGCCTCCGTGCACCATCTGCGCCGCCTCGCACACGCCGACCGGCTGCGCGGCCGCCTCACCGCACTCGGGCAGGAGAACGGCCACCTCGTCATCGCCGGCGCCGGCTGGATCGGGCTCGAAGTCGCCGCGGCAGCAAGGGTGTACGGGGCGGAGGTCACCGTCGTCGAACCGGAGCCGACGCCCCTGTACTCCGTGCTCGGCCCCGAGATGGGCATGCTCTTCGCCGACCTCCACCAGGAGCACGGCGTGCGCTTCCACTTCGGGGCGCGGCTGTCCGAGATCGCCGGCAGCGACGGCATGGTGCAGGCCGCACGCACGGACGACGGCGACGAACACCCCGCCCACGACGTGCTCGCGGCCATCGGCGCCGCTCCGCGCACGGCTCTCGCCGAGGCGGCCGGGCTGGAGCTCGCGGACGGGCCGGGCGGCGGCGTCGCCGTCGACTCCGCGCTGCGCACCTCCGACCCGGACATCCACGCGGCAGGTGACGTCGCGTCGCTGCGGGAGACCCCGTGGGGCACGTCGCTGCGCGTCGAGCACTGGGCGAACGCCCTCAACAGCGGCCCGGCCGCGGCCCGTTCGATGCTCGGACGGGACGTCGTCTACGACCGGGTGCCGTACTTCTTCTCCGACCAGTACGACGTGGGCCTGGAGTACTCGGGCTACGCGCCGCCCGGCACCTACGACCAGGTGGTCTGCCGCGGGGACGTCGCCAAGCGGGAGTTCATCGCCTTCTGGCTGCGCGAGAACCGCGTACTGGCCGGGCTGAACGTCAACGTCTGGGACGTGACGGGCGCCGTGCAGGACCTGATCCGCTCCGGCACGCCCGTCGAGCCCGAGGCGCTCGCCGATCCGGGGGTGCCGCTCGCCGAACTCGGCGGCGGCGACGGCGACGGCGACGGCGACGGCGACGGCGAGGACAAGGAAGCACAGAAGGCCTGACGGGCACCGCCCGGGGGCCGGGGGCGAGTTCGCGACGCGCAGTGTGTGACGCGCAGTGTGTGTGGGGCAGCGGCGCCGCCAGCGTCCGCCGCCGCGAGCCGCGTGCGGACGGTGCGACGTGGGCGCCTGCGGCAGGTCGCGCCGGGCGGGGAGCGGCCCGAGCAGCGGTCCCGGCCCCGCCCGGGCCGGAAGACGTGTCGGCGGCCGGCCGTACAATTCCGGTGTGGCGGGCAGGATCAACGACGAGGACGTGAAGGCGGTGCGGGGGGCGGTCCCCATCGACACCGTGGTCTCCGAGTATCTCCAGCTGCGCAACGCCGGCGGCGGCAATCTCAAGGGGCTGTGCCCGTTTCACGACGAGAAGTCGCCCTCGTTCCACGTCAGTCCGGCCAAGGGCCTCTTCCACTGCTTCGGCTGCCAGCAGGGCGGCGACACCCTCGACTTCGTGATGCGGGTCGACCATCTCTCCTTCTCGGAGGCCGTCGAGCGCCTCGCCGGGCAGGCGGGCATCACGCTGCGGTACGAGGAGGGGGGCTACGGCCGGGCCAGCCAGCAGGGCGAGCGGACCCGCCTGGTCGAGGCACACAAGGCCGCCGCCCGGTTCTACGCCGAGCAGTTGCAGAGCGCCGAGGCCGAGACGGGCCGCCGCTTCCTGACCGAGCGCGGCTTCGACCAGTCCGCGGCGGAGCACTTCGGCATCGGCTACGCCCCCGCCGGCTGGGACCACCTCGTGCGCTTCCTGCGCGGCAAGGGCTTCTCCGACCGCGAGCTGACGGCCTCCGGGCTCGCCCAGGAGGCGCGCAACGGGCGGCCCATCGACCGTTTCCGCGGCCGGCTGATGTGGCCCATCCGAGACATCACCGGCGACGTCGTAGGCTTCGGCGCCCGCAAGCTGCGCGACGACGACAACGGCCCGAAGTACCTCAACACCCCCGAGACGCCGATCTACCACAAGTCCCAGGTGCTGTACGGCATCGACCTCGCCAAGAAGGACATCGCGAAAGCCAACCGCGCGGTCGTCGTCGAGGGCTACACGGACGTCATGGCCTGCCACCTCGCCGGTGTCACCACCGCCATCGCCACGAGCGGCACGTCCTTCGGCGAGGGCCACATCAAGATCCTCCGCAGGCTCCTGATGGACAACTCGGGCTCGGAGGTCATCTTCACCTTCGACGGCGACGCCGCCGGCCAGAAGGCCGCGCTGCGCGCGTTCGAGGACGACCAGAAGTTCGCGGCCCGCACCTCCATCGCGATCACGCCGCAGGGCATGGACCCGTGCGAGCTGCGGATGGCCGAGGGCGACGAGGCGGTGGCGAAGGTCGTCGAAGACCGCTCGCCGCTCTTCGAGTTCGCGATCCGCTCGATCGTCGCGCAGCACAACCTCGATACGGCGGAGGGCCGTTCGGCCGCGCTGGAGCAGGCCGCGCCCGCCGTCGCGCAGATCAAGGACCCCGCGATCCAGCACGAGTACGCGGTGCGTCTCGCCGGCCTACTCGGCATCCTCGACACGCAGTTCGTGGTGCGGCGCCTCGGCCAGCTCGCGCGGCGGCGCACGCAGGGCACGGGCGCGCCCAGACCGGGGGCGGCCCGCGCAGGCGCCGCTGAGGGTTCCGCCGCGCAGACCGGCCGCCCCGCTTCCGCGTCCGCCCAGGGCGGCGGTCCGGCGCTCAACCTCCGCAGCCCCGCGCACCGCGTGGAGCGGGAGCTGCTCAAACTCGCCCTCCAGTGGCCCGAGTTGGTCGCACCGGCCTTCGACGCCTACGGCGCGGACGAGTTCACCGCCCCGCCGTACGCAGCGGTGCGAGAGACCATCGAGGCCGCGGGCGGCGTGAGCGACGCCGCCGGCGACGACGACTTTCTGAGCCGGGTCCGCGCCGCCGCCCCCGACGACACCGTGCGGGCGCTCGTACACGAACTCGTCGTCGAGCCGCTGCGCAGCGCACGCGGCCGCGAACCGGACGAGATGTACGCGGGGACGCAGCTCGTCGCCGTCCGCCTCGCCGCCGTCAACGCCCGCATCGCCGACCTCGAAGGCAGCGCCCGGCGCCTGGAGGCCCAGCGCGACTACGAGCGTTCGGCCGCCGTGCGGCAGGAGATCTGGACGCTCACGCAGTACGGCCGCTCCCTCCAGGAACGGGGCGCCGCGGCCCTGTAGGTCCTCCCGTGGAGGGCTTCCCCTGCCGGTGGCGCCACTGGCGCCCCTTTCGTTGCGCGCTCGTCCGGGCTCTCTCCCGGGCCAGTGGTTCGTAGCCGTACGTATGCGAAAAGTCACCGTCCATCTCAAAAACCGGGCGCACGACCCTCGTGGGCGGAGTGTGTCGTACCGCACACTGGTGGGCGGTGCTTGAGTCCTCGGCGCGGGGCATGCGCCGGCCGCACGTGCCGGAGAGTCCCCCGCGGATCCGAACAGCATGTACGCCGCCCCCCGAACCGGCAGCGAGCACACTGGAGGTCGCCCCCGTGCAGACCCGGACCCTGACCAGCGCGGCTCCTCCCGCCGCCCCGACGGTTGCGGCGCCGGCAGCCGCAACCGCAGCCGCTCCCGCGCCCGTTCCCGCATCCGCGTCCGCGCCTCCGCCCGTCCAGCCTCCGCCCGTACGAACTCCCGCCGCGCGCGCGGCACATCTCGCCCCGGTGCCGCAGCCCGGGACCGACGCCCCCGCCCAGCAGGAGAAGGACGAGCCCCACAGCGACAGGCAGGAGGCTCCCGGCAGCGGCGCCTCCGCCGATCTCTTCCGGCAGTATCTGCGCGAGATCGGCCGCATCCCGCTGCTGACGGCCGCCGAGGAGGTCGAGCTCGCGCGCCGTGTGGAGGCGGGTCTCTTCGCCGAGGAGAAGCTCACCGACCCCGCGACCCACCCCGACGGCAGCCTCGCCCACGAGCTGGACCAGCTCGTCGTGATGGGCCGGATCGCCAAGCGCCGTCTGATAGAGGCGAACCTCCGGCTCGTCGTCTCCGTCGCGAAGCGGTACGTCGGGCGCGGACTGACCATGCTGGACCTGGTGCAGGAGGGAAACCTCGGACTGATTCGGGCAGTCGAGAAGTTCGACTACGCCCGCGGCTACAAGTTCTCGACGTACGCGACCTGGTGGATCCGGCAGGCGATGTCCCGCGCTCTCGCGGACCAGGCCCGCACGATCCGAGTCCCCGTGCACGTCGTCGAGTTGATCAACCGGGTCGTACGCGTCCAGCGCCGGCTGCTCCAGGAGCGCGGCAGCGAACCGACGCCCGACGAGGTCGCCGCGCATCTCGACCTCACCGGCGAACGCGTCAGCGAGGTGCTGCGCCTCGCGCAGGAACCGGTCTCGCTGCACGCCCCGGTCGGCGAGGAGGAGGACGTCAACTTCGGCGACCTCATCGAGGACGGCGACGCGCCCTCACCCGTCGAGACGGCGGCCTTCCTCCTGCTGCGCGAGCACCTGGAAGCGGTGCTCTCCACGCTCGGCGAGCGCGAACGCAAGGTCGTGCAGCTGCGCTACGGGCTGGACGACGGCCGGCCGCGCACCCTGGAGGAGATCGGCACGCTCTTCGGCGTGACCCGGGAGCGGATACGGCAGATCGAGTCCAAGACCCTCAGCAAGCTCCGCGACCACGCCTTCGCGGACCAGCTGCGCGGCTACCTCGACTGAGAGCCACGGTCGCAAGGCGGCCGACGCCGGCGCTCATCGGCGGCCCCCGCCGACGGCAGCAGGCTGACCGGACCCGGGTCAACTCGTCGCGGCCCCGGGCCAGTTGGGGCTTAGTTCAGTCGACCTCCGCCACGGCCTCGGCGAACTGCGCCTGGTACAGGCGCGCGTACGCGCCGCCGGCCGCCAACAGCTCGCCGTGCGCGCCCTGTTCCACGATCGAGCCGTTCTCCATCACCAGGATCACGTCGGCGTCCCGGATCGTGGAGAGCCGGTGCGCGATGACGAAGCTCGTACGGCCGTGCGCCAGCCGCGCCATGGCCTGCTGGATGAGCACCTCCGTGCGGGTGTCGACGGAGCTCGTCGCCTCGTCGAGCACGAGGATGACCGGGTCGGAGAGGAACGCGCGGGCGATGGTGATCAGCTGCTTCTCGCCGGCGCTGACGCCGGTGCCGTCCTCGTCGAGCACCGTGTCGTAGCCGTCGGGCAGGGTCCGTATGAAGCGGTCGGCGTGTGCCGCGCGCGCCGCCTCCTCGACCTGCTCCCGGCCCGAACTCTGCGCGCCGTAGGCGATGTTCTCGGCGATGGTGCCGCCGAAGAGCCACGCGTCCTGGAGGACCATCCCTATGCGGGAGCGCAGGTTTTCGCGGTTCATGGCGGCGGTGTCCGTTCCGTCCAGGAGTATCCGCCCGCTGCGCGTCTCGTAGAAGCGCAGCAGCAGATTGACCAGCGTGGTCTTCCCGGCGCCGGTCGGGCCGACGATGGCCACGGTGCTGCCCGGTTCGACGGTGAGCGACAGATCCTCGATGAGGGGCCGGTCGGGGGAGTAGCGGAAGGAGACGCGGTCCAGCTCGACGCGGCCGCGCACCTCCGCGGGCCGCTCGGGGGCCGCCGGCTCCGGCGACTGCTCCTCGGCGTCGAGGATCTCGAAGACGCGCTCCGCGGAGGCCACTCCGGACTGCACCATGTTGGCCATGGAGGCGATCTGGTTGAGCGGCTGGCTGAACTGCCGCGAGTACTGCACGAACGCCTGGACGTCGCCGATCGACAGCGCACCCGAGGCCACCCGCAGTCCGCCTGCCACGGCCACCAGCACGTAGTTGAGGTTCGCGACGAACATCATCGCCGGCTGCATGATGCCGCTGACGAACTGCGCCTTGTAACTCGCCTGGTACAGCGCCTCGTTGTGCTCGCGGAAGACCGCGGCCGACTCCTCCTGCCGTCCGAAGACCTTCACCAGCGCGTGCCCGGTGTACATCTCCTCCACATGGGCGTTGAGCTTGCCCGTGTCCGACCACTGCCGCACGAACTGCGGCTGCGCCCGCTTGCCCAGGCGCGTGGCCACCAGCAGCGACAGCGGCACGGTCACCATCGCGACGAGCGCCAGCAGCGGCGAGATCCAGAACATCATCACCAGCACACCCGCCACGGTGAGCAGGGAGTTGACGATCTGCCCCATGGTCTGCTGAAGGGTCTGGCCGATGTTGTCGATGTCGTTGGTGACGCGGCTGAGGACCTCGCCGCGCGTCTGCTTGTCGAAGTACGACAGCGGCAGCCGCGACAGCTTCGCCTCCACCTGCTCCCGCAACCGGAACACGGTGTGGTTGATCGCCCGGACCGACAGGCGGCCGCTGACGAGCATCATCACGCCCGCCACCGCGTAGACCGCGAGCACCAGCAGCAGTACTAGGCCGAGCGCGCCGAAGTCGAGACCCTGGCCGGGGGTGAAGTCCGTGCCGGAGAGCATGTCGGCGACGCCCGTGTCGCCCTCGCTGCGCATGCGGTCCAGCACTTGCTCCCGGCTGACCCCGCCGGGCAGCTGCTTGCCGATGAAGCCCGCGAAGATCAGGTCGGTGGCCTCGCCGAGGATCTTCGGGCCGAGCACGCTGAAGCCGACGCCGAGCAGGCCGAACGCCACCATGCCGGTGAGCGTGGCCCGTTCGGGGCGGAACTGCGCGAGCAACCGCTTCGCCGATCCGCGGAAGTCGCCTGCGCGCCGGGGCGGGGCACCGCCGCCCAGCATTCTGCCGGGGCCGCTCACGCTGCCTCCTCCTCGGTGAGCTGGGAGAGCACGATCTCCCGGTACGTCTCGTTGCCGTCCATCAGTTCGCGGTGCCCACCGGAGCCGACGACGCGGCCCTCGTCCAGCACGAGGATCCGGTCCGCGTCGCGGATCGTCGCGACGCGCTGGGCGACGATGAGGACGGTCGCGTCGGCCGTCCTGCGGCCGAGCGCCGTGCGCAGCGCCGCGTCCGTCGCGTAGTCGAGGGCGGAGAAGGAGTCGTCGAAGAGATATATCTCCGGCCGGTGGACCAACACGCGGGCGATGGCGAGCCGTTGGCGCTGCCCGCCCGAGACGTTGTTGCCGCCCTGGCCTATCGGGGCGTTCAGTCCGCCGTCCATCGCCGCCACGAACTCCCGTGCCTGCGCGGTCTCCAGGGCCTCCCACAGCTCGTCGTCCGAGGCGTCCGGGCGTCCGTAGCGCAGATTCGAGGCGACCGTCCCGGAGAAGAGGTACGGGTGCTGCGGCACCAGCCCCACGGTGCTCGCGAGCAACCGCGGATCGAGGCTCCGTACGTCCTCGCCGCCGACGAGCACGGCGCCCTCGGTGACGTCGAACAGCCGCGGCAGCAGGCCCAGAAGCGTCGACTTGCCGCTGCCCGTCGAGCCGATGACCGCCGTGGTCTCGCCCGGCCGCGCCAGCAGATCGACACCTTGCAGCACGGGCGCCTCCGCGCCCGGATAGCGGAAGCCGGCGCCGCGCAGCTCCAGCACCCCATGGCCGCGCAGCGCCCGCACGGGCTTGGACGGCGGCACCACGCTCGACGAGGTGCCGAGCACCTCCGTGATGCGGTCGGCGCACACCTCCGCGCGCGGGACCAGCATGAACATGAAGGTGGCCATCATCACGGACATCACGATCTGCATCAGGTACGACAGGAACGCCGTGAGCGCCCC
This sequence comes from Streptomyces winkii, assembly GCF_032248595.1. Lineage (NCBI taxonomy): Bacteria > Bacillati > Actinomycetota > Actinomycetes > Kitasatosporales > Streptomycetaceae > Streptomyces > Streptomyces winkii. Next base: position 208,576 of record NZ_JASTTH010000002.1, read on the forward strand.
GATCTGCATTCCGCCGCTGTCGACACGGTGCGCGCCATACCAGACGACCACGACGCTGGAGGCGTTCACGACGGTCATGACGGTCGGGAACATCAGAGCCATCAGCCGCCCGGCGCGCAGCTGCACACCGGTCAGCCCGCTGTTGTGCTCGTGGAAGCGCCGCTGCTCGTACTCGTCCTTGACGAAGGCCCGTATGACGCGGATGCCGCCGATCTGCTCACGCAGCACCCGGTTCACGCCGTCGAGCCGCTTCTGCATCGTGCGGAAGAGCGGCCGCATCTTCCGCACGATCAGGCCGACCAGCACGGCCAGCACCGGCACGACGCCCAGCAGCACGGAGGAGAGCGGCACGTCCTGACCCAGCGCCATGACGATGCCGCCGACGCACATGATCGGCGCCGACACCATCAGCGTGAAGGTCATCAGCACCAGCATCTGCACCTGCTGGACGTCGTTCGTGGTGCGGGTGATCAGGGACGGCGGCCCGAAGTGCCCCACCTCGCGCGAGGAGAACGTCTGCACGCGGTCGAAGACCCTCGCCCTGATGTCCCTGCCGACGGCCGCGGCGGTGCGCGCCGCCAGGAGCACGGCCCCGATGTTGCAGACGACCTGCGCGAGGGAGACGCCGAGCATGACGGCGCCGTAGGTGAGGATGTAGCCGGTGTCGCCCAGCACGACACCGTGGTCGATGATGTCCGCGTTGAGCGTGGGGAGATAGAGCGTCGCGGACGTCTGCACCAGTTGCAGCAGAACCAGCGCAGTCACCGGGCGCCGGTACGGGCCCAGATGCTCGCGGAGCAGACGTATCAGCACAAAGGTCCCCCGTGAAGACGTGAAGAAGAAGGGCTCACGCCGCCCTGCGGCGCGTCGAGTTCGGTGGCGTGCGGAAGGTGTGCGGTGGCGATGCGAAGACGGTGCGGATCGAACGCGGCCGATCGACATTACCCGTGGGGCAGCGGCCGTGTATTCCCATTTTCCGGCGCCCGGCCCGGAGGCTCCCCCAACTGCGGGCAAAGACCGTGCTGATCGCTGCCGGCTGAATCCGCGCAGGTCCCGAGGTCTCCCGGATCATCAAGGCCGGCGGTCCCGGCCGCTCAGGCGCATCAGGCGCCGAAGGCGCCGGGATGGGTCTCCTCGCGTACGGTCACGTACTGCTGCCGGACCGCCTGCCCGGCGGCCAGGTCCTCGCCGGGGTCGAACACTTCGCACTCGGCGGGCGGCCACTGCGGCGGCTGCGCCCCGCCCCTGAGCGCCCAGGCCGCCTGCCGTGCGGCGCCGATCGCGACGTAGTCCGCGGGCCGTGGCACCACGACCTGCGTGCCGAAGAGCGCGGGCGCCGCCAGGTACACCGCGGGCAGCCCCGCGGCAGGGCCCAGCAGGAAGAGTCTTCGTACCCGCACGCCTCTGCCGCGCAGCACGTCGAGCGCGTCGGCCAGCCCGCACAGCATCCCCTCGAAGGCCGCGCGCGCCATGTGTTCGGGCTTCATGCTCTCGCGCCGCAGGCCGTGCAGCGATCCCGCCGTGTGCGGCAGGTCCGGGGTCTGCTCGCCCTCCAGATACGGCAGCAGCACCAGTCCGTACGCGCCGGGCGTCGACTGCTGCGCCAGATCCGAGAGCCCCTTCACGTCGGTGCCGAGCATCTCGGCGGCACCGCGCAGCACGCGCGTCGCGTTGAGGGTGCGCACGGCGGGCATGTGCATTCCGGTGGCGTCCGCGTACGAGGTGATGGTGCCGCTCGGGTCGGTCAGGGGCCCGTGGTGCACGGCGCAGACCGAGCCCGAGGCGCCGAGCGAGATCACCGCGTCGCCCACCTCCAGCCCCAGGCCCAGGGCCGCGGCCATCGTCTCGCCCGTACCGGCGGAGATCAGCAGGCCCTCGGGGGTGCGCCCGGCGGGTTCGGAGGGGCCGACGACCTCGGGCAGCGCGACGCGGTGGCCGAGGGCGAGTTCGACGAGGTCGGGCCGGTAGGTCTCCACGGCCGCCGACCAGTAGCCGGTGCCGGACGCCTCGCCGCGGTCCGTCGTACGCCGCGACGGCCTGGCCATCAGCTGCCACACCAGCCAGTCGTGGGGCTGTAGCACCTCGGCGACCCTGGCGGCGTTCTGCGGCTCGTTGCGGGCGAGCCAGCGGAGCTTGGAGATCGGATGGCCCGCCTCGGGCACGGCGCCGACCGCCTCCGCCCACGCGTGGCGGCCGCCCAGCGCGTCCACCAGATCGGCGGCCGCGGGCTGCATCCGTCTGTCGTTGCCGAGCAGCGCGGCCCGTACGGGATTGCCCGCCGAGTCCAGTGCTATGAGCCCCTGCTGCTGGGCGGCCACCCCGATGGCCTCGACGTCGGCGAACTGGCCCGAGCCGGCGGCCCGTCCGAGAGACAGCAGCCACGACTGCGGATCGTCGCGCTCGGCGGGATGCTCCGCGTACCCGTGCTTGACGACGGCGCCCGAGTCCGCGTCGCAGACGGTGATGCGCGTGTACTCGGCAGAGCTCTCCAGACCGGCGACTATCCCCATGAGCGGAATGATGCCCTACGGGCGGCGGCGCCGAGATGCCGCCCTCACCCGCCGTCAGCGGCCTTCGCCCGGTGCTGTCGCCGTACGGCGGTCTGCTGCCGCGAGGAGAAGCGCCCTAGCGTGGTGACCGTGGACACCTATGTGAGCAACCCGCTGCGGCAGTGCTCCCTGGACGAGCTGCGCCGCCGTACGAGTGCGAAGTGGCGCGTCTACCCGGACGACGTGCTGCCCATGTGGATCGCGGAGATGGACGTGCACCTGGCCGCCCCGGTCGCCGAGGCGCTGCACGCGGCCGTCGACGCCGGTGACAGCGGCTATGCGATGGCGGACTCCTACATCGAGGCCCTGGACGGCTTCGCCGAGCGGCACTGGGGATGGAGAGTGCGGCCGGACCGTGCGGCGATCGTCCCGGACGTGATGACCGGAGCCGTCGAGGTGCTCAAGCTGATCACCTCGCCGGGAGACGCCGTCGTCGTCAACTCGCCCGTCTATCCGCCCTTTTACCAGTTCGTGACGCACATGGACCGCCGGGTCGTCGAGGCGCCGCTGACCGCGGAGGGGCGGCTCGACATGGACACCCTCGCCGCGGCCTTCCGTACGGGCGGGGACGGGGACGGCGGCGCTGCCGCGTATCTGCTGTGCAGCCCCCACAACCCCACCAGCACCGTACACACCGCCGAGGAGCTGGCCGCCGCCACGGAACTGGCCAACAGCTGCGGCGTACGCGTCGTCGCCGACGAGATCCACGCACCGCTCGTGCTGCCCGGTGCCCGTCACGTGCCGTATCTGTCGGTACCCGGCACGGAGCGCGCCTTCTCCCTCATCTCGGCGTCCAAGGCGTGGAACCTGGCCGGGATGAAGGCGGCCATGGCCGTCGCGGGCGCGGAGGCCGCCGAGGACCTCGGCCGGATGCCGGAGGAGGTCAGCCACGGGCCCAGCCACCTGGGGGTGATCGCGCACGCTGCGGCCCTGCGGCACGGCGACGCCTGGCTGGAGGCGCTGCTGGCCGGGCTGGACGAGAACCGGCGGCTGCTGGCCGATCTGCTCAAGGAGCATCTGCCGGAGGTGGGTTACCGCTCCCACGAGGGGACGTTCCTCGCGTGGCTGGACTGCCGCGCGCTGAACCTCGGCGACGACCCGGCGGCGGCCTTCCTGGACCGGGGCCGCGTCGCGCTCATCCCGGGCCCGGCCTTCGGCACCGGCGGCGCCGGGCACGCGAGGCTCAACATCGCGACGTCACCGGAGATCCTGGACGAGGCGGTGCGGCGGATGGCGTCCGCTGTCTGACGCCTCCGCCTTACGCAGGCGGCATGACGTGCGGGACACACGATGCTCCCCGTGCGGACGGACCTCCGCACAGGGAGCATCGCCGCACCCCTGTCAGCCGGGCAGGCTGCCGGGCAGGCTCAGCAACGCTTCGACGAGGCGCCGTGGTTGGGCGTCGGGTCGCCCGCCTTGCGCACGGAACCGACGGCCGCGGTGCACTCGGACACCGTGGCCGTGCCGTAGGACCAGAACTCCTGCTGCGTGGTGTTCGTCCAGGCCCTGCTGCCGAGCACCTCGTCCTGGGAGTAGCTGTAGACGGCCGCGGTGACGTCGTAGTCGCCCGCGGTGTTGCGGAAGCTGTCCCAGACCCATACGTAGCTGTAGTTCTCCTGGCAGTCCGGCGAGTAGAACTGCTTGACCGAGGCGATGGTGACGCCGCTGCGCTTCACGTATCCGGTGGTGCCGATCTGGTACGCGTCGTCGCACACTCCGGCGGCCTCGGCCAGCCTGCTCTCCGGGTTCCCCTTGGCCGACGGCGCGGTGGACTTGGCGACGCCGCGCTCGGACGGCTTGGGCGCGGGCCCGCTGCCCGCGTAGGCGGCTCCCGCCGGGACCGCCAGCATGGCGCAGGTCAGCGCTGCTATGGCGGTCTTTGCATAACGAATACGCATTACTCCCCCTCAAGTTCTATAAAGCATGACGGATCAGGACAGACGAATCTTGTGGGCTATTGCCCGGAAGAATCCGACATCATGAAAGACACCCGACATGGCCGAGTGGTTGTACGCGGATCCACGACAGTTCGGCGGGGCCGCCGATCCCCCTCCGCGGGACCCGCTGCCGCTCTGGTCTCCGCGCCTGCCCGAAGCAGGGGGCACCCGCGCGGTACGCCCCCTGGGCCAAGTCCGGTTGGGCGAACGGGAGTCGGGCCTTCGGCCCGACGTGGGCGCGCCCCGCGGAGTGGTGTTCGGCGGCCCCTGGTCTGGGGCCTGTTGCCCCTGACCAGGCGCGTCAGGGTCCTGCCCGGGACGTGGGAACCCGGGGCCAAGTCCCGTGCGAACGGTCGCCGGACCGTTGCCCGACGCGGGCGCCCCCCGCTGAGCGGTCTCGGTGGCCCTGGGCTCGGGGCTGTTGCCCCGAACGGGACCCGCGAGGGGCCCGAGGAGCCGTGCACGGGAGCAAGTCGCCCGGCACGAGCGGGAGTCGGGCGCTCGGCCCGATGTGGGCACGGCCCGCTGGGCGGGGTGGGTGGTCCTGAACCTGGGACCTGTTGGCCTGACGAGGCGCGTCAGGGTCCTACCCGGGACGTGGGAGCCCCGGGCCAAGTTCCCTGGCATGGACGGGAGTCGGGCCTTCGGCCCGACGCGGGCGCGGCCCGCTGAGTCGTGTTGGCGGCTCTGGGTCTTGGGCCTGTTGCCCCTGACCAGGTGCGTCAGGGTCCTGCGCGGGACGTGGGAACCCGGGGCCAAGTTCCCTGGCATGGACGGGAGTCGGGCCGTAGGCCCGACCACCCCGAGAGCGCACCCCGGCTGAGCCGGTACGGGACGTCGGCGACCCGCTCGGGCCGCAACCGGACCAGAGCCCAGAACCCAGAACCCCGTCCCGGCAGGGACCCCGTCACGCGGCCGAGCGCAGATCCGCCAGTACCAGATCGCGCATCTCCTTCGGCGCGACCCCGAGTTGCTGGAACATCCCTTGCGAGATCTTGTCGTCGCCGCGCAGCAGCGCGAGCACGACGTGCTCGACGCCGATGTGCCGCTCCTTGCGTGCGATCGCTTCGCGCAGCGACAGCTCCAGCGCCTTCTTGGCACGTCCGGTGAAGCGGATGTGCCCCGACGGCCCGGGAGTCGCGCCGGGGACGCCCGGGCCACCCTCCTTCCCCTCCCGCTTCTCCTCCCGCCGGTTCCGCTTCAGCAGGCGCCGACGGCGCGAGGCGCCGGCCCCCGGATCGCTCACCGGGCCGTCCAACGCGCCGTCGCCGAAGGCGCGTTCGGCACGCCGGCGGATCTCGTCCAGATCGATCCCGAACGCCTTGAGGGCTTCGGCGTCCTCCGGGCCCAGCTTGTCGCCGTCCGCGCCGCCGACCACGCTCGACACGGCCGCCCGGCAGTTCTCCTCGCTCACGCCGAGCCGTACGAGCGTCGCGGCTCCCGGCTGTTCGGGCTGGCGCAAGGCGGCGAGCAGCAGGTGCTCCGTGCCGATCCAGTCGTGGCCGAGGCTCCGCGCCTCCTCCTGTGCTCCCACGACGACCTGCCGTGCAGGCCGGGTGAAACGTTCGAACATCGCCGCCTACCTCCTCGCGTGCTTCTTGTGTACGGCCTGCCTGCTCACGCCGAGCGCGGCCCCGATCTCGTCCCAGGACCAGCCCTGCGCGCGGGCGCTGTCGACCTGGAGCACCTCCAGGCGCTCGGTCAGCCGCCGCAGCGCGGCGACGGCCCGCAGCCCCACGCCCGGATCGCTGTTCAGGGCGGCCTCGGCTGTATCCACTGCTTCTCGTGCGTCCGATGCGGCCATGCTGTCAACTTAGGATGACAAGGCGGCCGTGTCAACTGCGATTGACAGACGTGCGACGCTTGAAGCTTCCGCCGCACCTCAGGACGCGAGCCGCTCGCGGATCAGCGGGGAAGCCGGGAAACGGGAAAACCGGCCAACTGTATTGTGTGCCCTGGCCGTTGGACCGCTGACCCATCACCATGCGAGGTACGCCGATGACCGAGACACCAGGTGGAGAGCCGGCCGGCGGCGAGCGGAACCGCAACGACATACAGATGGACCTCGACACGCAGCGTGCACACGGCGCCCGGATCTACGACTACATCCTGGGCGGCAAGGACTACTACCCGATCGACAAGCAGGCGGGCGACGCCGCGCTCGAGGTCTGGCCGGCGCTGCGGACCCATATGCAGGCCGGTCGCTCCTTCATGCACCGTGCTGTCCGGTATCTCGCGGCGGAGAAGGGCATCCGCCAGTTCCTCGACATCGGCACCGGCATCCCGACCCGGCCCAATCTCCACGAGGTCGCTCAGCAGGTCGACCCCGGAGCGCGGATCGTCTACGTCGACAACGACCCCATCGTGCTGGTGCACGCCGAGGCGCTGATGGTCAGCGCCGGTGAGGGCCGTACGGACTTCGTCCTCGCCGACATGCGGGACCCGGAGGCCATCCTCTCCAGCCCCGAGGTCGAGCGGACGCTGAACCTGAACGAGCCCGTTGGCCTGACCCTGGTCTCCGTCGTGCACTTCATCCTCGACGACGACGAGGCCTACCGGGTCGTCAAGCGCCTGGTGGGCGCCATGCCCGCCGGCAGCTACGTGGCCATCACCGTCGCCACCGACGACTTCAACCCCGTCGTGCTGGCCGGTGTCTCACGCGAGTACGAGTCCCGCGGCGAGCCGCTGGTCTTCCGTACGAGGGCTCAGGCCGAACGCTTCGTCGACGGCCTGGAGTTGGAGGAGCCCGGGCTGGTCCAGATGCACAAGTGGCGTCCCGAGCCGGGAACCATCGACCATGTCAACGACGAGGACATCGCCATGTACGGCGCCATCGGGCGCAAGCCCTGACGACCGGCCTCCGTACGCCACTTGAGGCAGGCTGCCCCGCCGACCAGGCGAACAGGCGTGGCAGGCCTCAGACTTCGCCCGCGCTGCCTTCGCCCTTCGTGCCATCGCCCTTGGTGCCATCCGTATCGTCGTCCGCGCTGCCCTTGTCCATGGCCCGCTCGACGGCCTCCCTCGCCTCCACGGGATTGGCGCCGGTGATCTCCCGGTACATCCTGATCGCTTCGAGCTTCTTGCCCTCCGCCGCCAGCGCGCTCACCTTCTCGATGCTGGGACCGCGCCCGCTGATGCCCAAGTGGTCCAGGATCACGGCGACGTCCTGCCGCAGCGCGGTGGCCCTGCGCTCGAGGTCGTTCTGCTTGATTATCAGGACGATGGCGAGCACGGCGCCGGTGGCGGCGAGGAGAAACGTGGCGATGTCCATGACCATCGCGGGATGGTAGCGCGCGGCCACTCCCGTCCCGGATGAGGGGAGGGCAACGGCACCGCACGGTGAACTCCCCGCAGATCAGCGCAGTTGGGCCCGACCACGCGGAAGCGGACGGCCGGCACAGCACACCGGAGACGCTCACGCCGTCCCTGAGAACGCTGTACTCGCCGCGCGTCTCCGCACCCGCGGAGTTGCCACCCGCAAACACGGTCCCGGCCGACGGAGACCCGCTTGCCGGGACCGCCGGACGGCCACTGGAAAACCGGCCGGAACCACGGGACGAGACGTCCCGTGCAACGACCGGCCCGGTCCGTGCTCTCCGCGGACACGCGTCCTCTGAGGTCGTGGGGCGGGTGGGACTCGAACCCACGGCCGACGGATTATGAGTCCGCTGCTCTAACCGGCTGAGCTACCGCCCCGTTCGCCGGGTCACGCACATCTGTGCGCGCCCGCGTCTGCCGCAGCATAGCTGCTCATACGATCTCCCGCCCCTGCCGGGGGTTGCCGTACGGGAGGGAGGACTGCGGGCACCCTGTCATCGGTTCCCGCCCGTCCCAACGGACTTGCCCGGCAAAGAAAAAGAGCCCCGTGGAGGGCTCTTTCGGTTGCTCCCGCGACTGGACTCGAACCAGTAACCTGCCGGTTAACAGCCGGCTGCTCTGCCGATTGAGCTACACGGGAATGCGCTGCTCGGACGCGCCCACTTGGCCATGGGCGGCGTTCCCTTGCCGCGGGCATACATTAGCGCATGCCAGGGGGTACTCCGAAATCGGTATCGGTTCGGCCCCGCGCCCTCCGGGTAACCGATTGAACCGAGAGATCCGAGAGAAGGGTGGAGCCATGCGCTACCGGCTCACGTTCGTCGCTGGGCTTGCCGTCGGGTACGTGTTCGGTACGCGTGCCGGCCGCGAGCGCTACGAACGACTGCGGGAGACCGCACAGCGGCTGGCCGAGAACCCCGCCGTGCGCAACGCCACCGAGAGCGCGGCGCAGACCGGCCGCGAAGCCGCTTCGAAGGCGGCGGGCGTCGTCACGGAGAAGGTCGGGCACCGGCTGCCGGAATCGGTCAACGAGCGGGTCCGCTCGCTCCGCGACCACAGAACGCCTATGGACGACGACTGGGGCAGCGGCAGCAAATAGCCCCGTACGAACCCCACGCGACGGCGGGCGGCCGGAACTTCTTCCGGCCGCCCGCCGTCGCGTACGGTCGCGCGCCGAACGTCCCGCAGCGCGTGCCGCCGGACGCGGCGCCGTACTCAGGAACCCGGCAGCGGGCGGACCAGTTCGGGATCGAGCAGCGGCGCCATCAGATCGCCCTCGCGCTCCAGCCGCAGGGGCAGCTGCTCGGCGAGGAAGACCAGTTCGTCCGCGGTCCGCGCCGCGATCAGCTCGTCCCATGTGAGCGGCGTGGAGACGCTGGGCCGCTGCTTGGCCCGGAGCGTGTAGGGCGCGGCGGTGGTCTTGGCCGCGGCGTTCTGCGAGTGGTCGACGAAGACCTTGCCGGGGCGCAGCGCCCTGGCCATCTTGCTGAGCGCCAGGTCGGGCATGGCCGCCTCGGCCTCCAGGGCGGCCTTCTTCGCGTATGCGGAGACGGACGAGGACGGTGTGACCTCGATGGGCGCCAGCAGATGCAGCCCCTTGCCGCCGGAGGTCTTCGGGAGCAGAGTGATGTCGTCCGACGCCAGCCGCTCCCGCAGCCACAGCGCGACGGTGCGGCACTCGAGGATGCCGGCTCCCGGGCCGGGGTCGAGGTCGAAGACGAGCCGGTCCGCCCGAGCCTCGTGCTCGACCCGCCACTGAGGAGTGTGCAGCTCCAGCCCGGCGAGGTTCGCCGCCCAGACAAGGGTGGCGAGATCGTGGATGAGCACCTGGCGCAGCGGCGTGCTGCTGACCGTGGTGACCTCGCGGACGGTCACCCAGTCGGGGGCGCCGGGCGGCACGTTCTTGGCGAAGAAGGCTGTGGAATCCACGCCGTCGGGATACCGCAGAAACGAGACGGGGCGGCCCCGCAGATGCGGGAGCAGCGCCTCGGCGACGGTCACGTAATAGTGCAGTGCCTCACCTTTGGTGAATCCGGTGGCCGGATAGAGCACCTTGTCGAGATTGCTGAGAGCGAGACGGCGGCCCTCGACCTCCGTGTACGGCATACCCTGAGAGTCCCATGGAAGGGACGAACCATGCGATCCATCTGGAAAGGGTCGATATCCTTCGGCCTGGTCTCCATACCGATCAAGGTGGTCTCGGCCACCGAGAGCCACAGCGTCTCCTTCCACCAGGTGCACACGGCGGACGGCGGGCGCATCCGCTACCGCAAGGTGTGCGAGCTGGAGGAGCGCGAGGTGCCGCGCGAGGAGATCGGCAAGGGGTTCGAGACCGGCGACGGCACGACCGTGCAGCTGACGGACTCCGATCTGGCCGCGCTCCCGCTGCCGACCGCGAAGACCGTGGAGATCCTCGGCTTCGTCCCGGCCGAGGACGTGGACCCGATCCAGCTGGACCGCTCGTACTACCTGGCCGGTGACGGCCGCTCCGCCACCAAGCCGTACGCGCTGCTGCGGGAGGCGCTCAAGCGCTCGGGCAAGGTGGCCGTCGGGAAGCTCGCGATGCGGGGGCGGGAGAGTCTCGGGCTGCTGCGCGTGTACGAGGACGTGCTCGCCCTGCACACGATGCTCTGGCCGGAGGAGATCCGGTCGGTGAGCGGTGTCGCGCCCGAGGAGGACGTCACGATCCGCGAGGCCGAACTGGATCTCGCCGACACCCTGATGGAGACGCTGGGGGAGCTGGACTGGTCGGAGCTGCGCGACGAGTACAGGGCGGCGGTGGAACAGCTCGTCGCCGCGAAGGCCGAGGGAGTGGACACCGCCGCCCTCGGCGAGGAGGCGGCCGCACCCGGCAAGGGGCAGGTCGTGGACCTGATGGCCGTACTGGAGAGCAGCGTGCAGGCGGCCAGGCGGTCCCGAGGGGAGGGCGGCGGCGAGGCGGAGGACGCCACCGTGCACGAGCTGTCGAGGCAGCGCGGCGCGAAGCGGCCGGGTGCCAAGGCCCCGTCCAGGACCGCCGGTAAGAAGACCTCGGCGACGGCGAAGAAGGCACCCGCGAAGCAGGCGGCGGCGAAGAAGGCACCGGCGAAGAAGGCGGCGGGGAAGACGGGCAAGGCGGGCAAGGAGCCCGCCTCGAAGTCGCCCGCGCGGAGGGCGACTTCGACGACCGGGGCCTCGAAGACGGCCACGAAGGCCCCGTCCAGGACGTCCGCGAAGAAAAGCGCGGCGGCGAAGAAGACGGCCGGGACGGCGAAGAACGCGCCCGGCACGAAGAAGGCTCCCGCGAAGACCGCGGCGAAGACCGCGGCGAAGACCGCATCGAAGCCTGCCGCCAGAACCGCCGCGAAGAAGACGGCCCGCACGCGTAAGTCCGCGTAGCCGCCGTCGGCCCCGGTCCCGGAGGATTGTCGGCCCGTGGGGCCGTGGCTAGGCTGTTCGCTATGCCGACCACTTGTCGGTATTTCGAACCGGCGGTAACGCGCGAAGCGAGCGAGGGAGGGGCGGGGACATGGGTCGTCTCGTGCCGGCCGTGACCAGGGCCCTGGACGTGCTGGAACTCTTCCTCGACAGCGAGGGAACTCTCTCGGCCCCCGAGATCACCCGCCGGCTCCGGCTTCCCCGTACGACGGTGCACGAACTCGTGACCACGCTCACCGCCCGCAGCTATCTGGAGCAGCCGCCGGACCAGCCGGGCCGTTACCGGCTCGGCGTTCGCGGCTATCAGCTCGGCAGCCGCTACGCCGAGCAGCTCGATCTGGCCGCCGAGGGGCAGCGGGTGGCGCGCAGCGTCGCCGACACCTGCGACGAGACCGTCCACGTGGCCATCCTCGAAGGGCGCGACGTCATCTACATCGCCAAGGTCGACAGCACGCACGCGGTCCGCATGGTCTCGGCGGCGGGGCGCCGGCTGCCCGCGCACTGCACGTCCGTGGGGAAGATGCTGCTGGCGTCGCTGCCGGAGGAGGAGCTGGAGGAGACGCTCTCGGGCGCCGGTCCGCTGACGGCGATGACGCCCGCCTCCATCACCTCACCCGACGTCCTGCGCACCGCTCTGGCAGAGGTCCGCGAGCGCGGGGTCGCGGTGGAGCAGCAGGAGTCCAACCCTGACGTGAGCTGTGTGGCCGCGCCGGTACGGGATTCGAGCGGGACGGTCGTCGCGGCGCTGAGTATCTCCGTGCCGACGGTCCGCTGGAGCGAGGAGCGGCGGGCCGAGCTGGAAGGGCTCGCGGTCAAGGGCGCGGCGGAGCTGTCCGGGCGTCTCGGCCACCGGTGACGGGGTAGGAAGCCACAGGCTCGGCCGTGGACACGACTGCGCGGAGGGCGAGCGTACGGACGCGGCGCGTACGGAAGACGCGCGTAAAGAAGAAGGGGTGAGCGGTGTGGGCGGAGCGCGGGCGGCAGAGGTGGCGGTGGCCGTACGGACGCAGGCCTGGCTCGGCGAGGGGCCGACCTGGGACGGCGCGCGGAAGCGGCTGATATGGGTGGACATCCTCAACTCCCGTGTGCACACCTTCGATCCGTCCGACGGCGCATGCACGGTGATGACGACCGAACAGCATGTGGGGGCCGCCAAGCCCAGGACGGGCGGCGGTCTCGTCGTCAACCTCCGCGACGGCGTCGGCCTCTACACCGCGGACGGCGGGTTCTCGTGGCTGCACCGCGAGGTCGTGCCGGGGCGGCGCGGCAACGACGCGGCGGTCGCCCCCGACGGGGCCCTGTGGGCAGGGACGATGACGTACGACGAACAGCCGGGCGGCGGCGACCTCAAGCGTGTGACCGGTGACGGTTCGGCGGTGACGGTGCTGCCGGAGGTCACGGTCAGCAACGGAATCGGCTGGAGCCCCGACGGCTCGCTGATGTACTACAACGACACCCCGACGCGGCGCATCGACGTCTTCGACGTGCCCGGCGAGGGCGGTGCCTCCGGCGCGGACGTCACGGGGAGGCGGCCGCTCGCCGAGATCGAAGAGGGCGCGGGCTATCCCGACGGACTGACGGTCGACGCCGAGGGCTGCGTGTGGGTCGCGCTCTGGGACGGCGCCGCCGTGCGCCGTTACACACCGGAGGGCCGGCTGGACCGCACGATCGGACTGCCGGTGCCCCGTCCGACCGCGTGCGCCTTCGGGGGCGCGGATCTGCGGGACCTGTACGTGACGACCGCGAGCGCCGGGGCCGACCCCTCCGCGACACCGCTCGCGGGCTCCCTGCTGGTGCTGCCCGGGATCGGTCAGGGGCTGCCGCAGCCGGCCTTCGAGGGCTGAGCCCCGCCCGGTCCCGCGCGCTTCCGGGCCCTGCTCCGTGCCGGCATGGTCTCCGCTGGTTCCCTGCCGCCCGAACTCGCCCTCGCGGCACGCCGGTTCCGCGCCCGCGTCAGCTCTCTTCCGTGGGCTCTTCGCCGAGCATGCGCTGCAACAGGTCGCGCAGCATGGTCCGTTCGACCGGGGTCAGGCCGGCCAGCGGCTCGCGCGCGAAGTCGAGGGCGGCGCGGAGCCGTCGGGCCATGTCGATGCCCTCGTCCGTCGCCGCGGCGAGCTTCACCCGGCGGTCCGCCGGGTCGGGGCGGCGCACGGCCAGGCCGCGGGATTCGAGGCGGTCCACTATCCCCGTCACGTTCGACGGCTCGCACTTGAGCTGGCGTGCGACGTGGCGCATCGGGGTCGGCTCGCGTGCGAGCAGCGCGAGGACCCGGGCCTGGGCGCCGGTCAGCGAGTGATCGGCGGCGGCCAGCTCGTACTCCTCGTGGTAGCGGGCGACGACCGTGCCGATCAGATCGACGACTTCCCGTGTGACGGGGTCGGGGTCGACTCTGCGGGTGGCGGCGCTCGTGTGGGGGGCCATACGGGCAGTCTAGCTCTTTGCTTGACAACATGAAATATCAAGGTGCAGGGTTGTTTCAGTACCTGAAACAAATAGAGAGGCCCCCACATGAGCTCGCCCGAGTCCCTCCCCACCGCCGGCCGCGAATGGCACCTCGTCTCCCGGCCCCAAGGCTGGCCGGTTCCAAGTGACTTCGCGCTGCGTGAAGGTCCCGTCGCGGCGCCCGGCGAGGGAGAGATCCTGGTCCGCAACCTCCATCTCTCCGTCGACCCGTACATGCGCGGCCGGATGAACGATGTGAAGTCCTACGTCCCGCCCTTCCAGCTCGACGCACCGATGACCGGCGGTGCCGTGGGCATCGTCGTGGCCTCGGAGGCCGAGGGTTTCGCCCCCGGCGACCATGTGCTGCACGACCTGGGCTGGCGGGAGTTCGCGACCCTGCGGGCGAAGCACGCCACCAAGGTCTCCGCCGAACTGGCCCCGCTGACCACCTACTTGGGCGTGCTGGGCATGCCGGGTCTCACGGCGTACGCGGGCCTGCTGGAGGTGGCGTCCATGAAGAAGGGCGACGCCGTCTTCGTCTCCGGTGCCGCCGGCGCCGTCGGCAGCGAGGTCGGGCAGATCGCCAAGCTCAAGGGCGCCTCGCGAGTGATCGGGAGCGCCGGTTCGGACGAGAAGGTGCGCCTGCTCACCGAGGAGTACGGGTTCGACGCGGCCTTCAACTACAAGTCCGGCCCCGTGAACGACCAGTTGAAGGAGGCGGCCCCCGCCGGCATCGACGTCTACTTCGACAACGTCGGCGGCGAGCACCTGGAGGCGGCCGTCAACAGGCTCAACGTGCACGGCCGCGCCACGATCTGCGGGATGATCTCCCAGTACAACGCGACCGAACCGCCCGCCGCGCCGCGGAATCTGGCGATGGTGATAGGCAAGCGGCTGCGCCTTCAGGGGATGCTGGTGATGGATCACCAGGAGCTGATGCCGCAGTTCTTCGAGGAGGTCTCGGCCTGGGTCCGCTCGGGCGAACTCAAGTACCGGGAGACGGTCGTGGAGGGTGTGGAGCAGGCCGCGGACGCCTTCCTCGGTCTGCTCAAGGGGGAGAACACCGGCAAGATGATCGTCAGCCTCGCGGACTGACCCGCGTGCACGCCCACCGGCGCGGGCCCGCTCCCGCCTGGCAGCGCAGCCGCCCGGACAGCACAACCACCCGACAGAACAGCCACTGAGAGAACTTCAGCCACCTCCGGGCCGCCTCCGGGCGCCCGGCGACAACCTACGGAGAGTCCATGTCCATCCAGCCCATCGACGTCAAGTACACCGCTGTCGCCACCGCCGAGGGCGGCCGTGACGGTCGCGTCGCCAGCGACGACGGCAAGCTCGACATCGTGGTCAACGCCCCCAAGGAGCTGGGGGGCAGCGGTCAGGGCAGCAACCCGGAGCAGCTGTTCGCCGCCGGCTACAGCGCGTGCTTCCAGAGCGCCCTGGGCGTCGTGGCCCGCAAGGAGAAGGCCGACATATCCGGGTCGACGGTGACGGCCCGCGTCGGCATCGGCAGCACACCCGAGGGCGGCTTCGGCCTCACGGTCGCGCTGGAGGCGCACATTCCGAACGTCGACGAGGCCACCGCCAAGGACCTGCTGGAGAAGGCGCACCAGGTCTGCCCGTACTCCAACGCCACCCGCGGCAACATCGAGGTCAGCCTCGGCGTCGCCTGACGTAGGCAACTCGCCTGTCGCACAGGGCCGTTCGCGGCGGCAGCGGGTGCGGGCGCCACGCACGAGGGCCGCACGGTGGTGCCGTGCGGCCCTCGCGGTCGCCCTACGGAGGCGGGACTCCGCGGGGGGTCCTAGGAACCGACCCGACGCTTGTTCCACACGTCGAAGCCGACGGCCGCCAGCAACACCAGGCCCTTGATGACCTGTTGGTAGTCGGTGCCGATGCCGACCAGCGACATGCCGTTGTTCAGGACGCCGAGTACGAGACCGCCGATGACCGCACCGAGCACGGTGCCGACACCGCCGCTCATCGACGCGCCGCCGATGAACGCCGCGGCGATGGCCTCCAGTTCGAAGTTGATGCCCGCCTGCGGCGTGCCCGCGTTGAGCCGCGCCGCGTACACGCATCCCGCGAGCGCCGCCAGCACGCCCATGTTCACAAAGACGAGGAAGGTGACCCGCTTGTCGCGCACGCCGGAGAGCTTGGCCGCCGCCTTGTTGCCGCCCAGCGCGTACACATGACGGCCCACGACGGCGTTGCGCATCACGAAGCCCAGCCCGATGAGCAGCACGCACATGATGAGCAGCACCACCGGCACACCGTGGTAGCTGGCCAGGGTCAGCGTGAAGGCCACCACGGCCGCCACGATCGCCGTGCACTTGAGCACCCACAGATTGAACGGCAGCACCTCCAGCTCGTACGCCAACTGCCGCCGCCTGTCCCGCCATTCCTGTACGAGCACGAAGGCGATCACGACGAGGCCGATGACCAGCGTGGGGTTGTGGTACTGGATGTAGGGGCCCATCTCCGGGATGAACCCCTGGGCGATCTCCTGGAACCCCTTCGGGAACGGGGCGATCGACTGGCCCTCCAGCAGGATCTGCGTGCCGCCGCGGAAGAGCAGCATCCCGGCCAGCGTCACGATGAAGGACGGAATGCCGACGTAGGCGATCCAGAACCCCTGCCAGGCGCCTGCGGCGGCGCCGATCAGCAGCGAGAGCACCAGCGCCAGCACCCACGGCATGTCGTGTTTGACCATCATCACCGCCGCGGCGGCGCCGACGAACGCGGCGAGCGAGCCGACGGACAGATCGATGTGGCCGGCGATGATGACGATCATCATGCCCATGGCCAGGATCAGGATGTAGCTGTTCTGCTGGACGATGTTGGAGACGTTGTTCGGCAGCAGCAGAGAGCCGTCGGTCCATATCTGGAACAGCACGACGATGAGCGCGAGCGCGAAGAGCATGCCGTACTGGCGCATGTTGTTGCGGACGGCGTCCATCAGGAGCGTCCCGGCTCCGGAGGAGGCCCCGCCGGAGCCCGGACCGGAGCCGGGCCCGGGACCGGAACCTGTGTGGGCGGGCGTGTCTGTCGGTGTCGTCATGGGTCGGCCCTCAGCTCTTGTCACTCGTGCCGTCGGCGGGGGTGGTTGTGCTTGTCGTCGTCGTGCCGGTGCTCGCCCGGGTGGTCGCGCCGGTCTCCAGGGACTCGGTCATGTGCCGCATCAGGAGTTCCTGCGTCGCCTCCTCGCGCGTGACCTCGCCGGTCAGCCGTCCCGCCGACATCGTGTAGATCCGGTCGCACATGCCCAGGAGTTCGGGCAGTTCGGAGGAGATGAAGACCACCGCCTTGCCGTCGGCGGCGAGCTTGTCGATGACCGTGTAGATCTCGTACTTCGCGCCGACGTCGATGCCGCGCGTCGGCTCGTCGAGGATGAGCACCTCGGGTTCGGCGTGGATCCACTTGCTCAGCACGACCTTCTGCTGGTTGCCGCCGCTGAGGCGCTGCACCTGCTCGTGGACCGTCGGCGCCTTGATGTTCATCGAGCGCCGGTAGCGCTCGGCGACCCGCCGCTCCTCATGCTCGTCGACGACGCCGCGCCGGGTCAGCCCGCTCAGCGAGGCGAGCGAGATGTTCCGGTTGATGTCGTCGATGAGGTTGAGCCCGTAGGTCTTGCGGTCCTCCGTCACATACGCGATGCCGTGCGATATCGCCTCCGGCACGGTACGGGTGAGGACTTCGCGGCCCCCCACGGAGACGGTGCCCTGCTCGTACACGCCGTACGAGCGCCCGAAGACGTTCATCGCCAGCTCGGTGCGCCCCGCGCCCATCAGCCCGGCGATGCCGAGGATCTCCCCGCGCCGCACCTCCAGCGATACGTCGTCGACGACCTTGCGCTGGTGGTCGATGGGATGGCGCACCGTCCAGCCGGAGACCGCCATGGCGACCCGGCCCGCGTCCTTCCCTTCGTACGGTGTGCGCGGCGGGAAACGCTGGTCGAGGTCGCGGCCCACCATGCCGCGGATGATGCGGTCCTCGGAGATCTCCGGCTCGGCGCCGCGGTGTTCACGCACCGTGAGCGTCTCGATCGTGCGGCCGTCGCGCAGGATCGTGACGGAGTCGGCGATCTGGCGTATCTCGTTCAGCTTGTGCGAGATGACGATGCAGGCGATGCCCTGCTCGCGCAGCTCCTGGATCAGCTCCAGCAGCTTGCGGCTGTCCTCGTCGTTGAGCGCGGCGGTCGGCTCGTCGAGGATGAGCAGCTTCACCTCCTTGGACAGCGCCTTCGCGATCTCCACGAGCTGCTGCTTGCCGACGCCGACGTCGGCGATGCGCGTCTGCGGCTTGTCCGGCAGGCCGACCCGCTTGAGCAGCGCGTCCGCGCGCCGCAGCGTCTCGCCCCAGCTGATGATGCCGCGGGTCGCGTGCTCGTTGCCGAGGAAGATGTTCTCGGCGAGGGAGAGGTAGGGCACCAGGGCGAGTTCCTGGTGGATGATGACGATGCCTCGCTGCTCGCTCGCGCGGATGTCCCTGAACGCGCAGGGCTCGCCGCCGAAGAGGATCTCGCCCTCGTAACTCCCGTGCGGATGCACGCCGCTGAGCACCTTCACCAGCGTCGACTTGCCCGCGCCGTTCTCGCCGCACACGGCGTGGATCTCACCGGCCCGCACGGTCAGATTGACCTCCGAGAGCGCCGTGACGCCGGGGAAGGTCTTGGTGATCCCGCGCATCTCCAGGACCGTGCCGCCAGCATCCGCCGGCGCGCTGCCCGACTGCTCTGCCGGGGCGGTCACTTGAGCTGTCCAGCCGTGTAGTAGCCGTCGTCGACGAGCCGCTGGGTGTTGGACTTGTCGATGCTCACCGGCTTCAGCAGGTACGACGGCACGATCTTCTTGCCGTTGTCGTACGTCTTGGTGTCGTTGACCTCGGGCTTCTTGCCGGTCAGCACCGCGTCGCCCATCTGCACCGCCTGCTTGGCGAGTTTGCGGGTGTCCTTGTAGACGGTCTGCGTCTGCTGGCCGCGGATGATCGACTTCACGGAGGCCAGCTCGGCGTCCTGCCCGGTCACCACGGGGAGGGGCTTGTCGCCGCTGCCGTAACCGGCGCTCTTGAGCGCGGAGATGATGCCGATCGAGATGCCGTCGTACGGGGAGAGGACCGCGTCGACGTCCTCGGAGCCGTAGTTCTTCGAGAGCAGGTCGTCCATCCGCTTCTGCGCCGTGCCGCCGTCCCAGCGCAGCGTGGTGGCCTGGTTCATCTTCGTCTGCTTGCTGCGGACGTTCAGCTGGCCCTTCTTGATGTACGGGCGCAGCACCTTCATCGCCCCGTCCCAGAAGAACTTGGTGTTGTTGTCGTCCGGAGAGCCCGCGAAGAGCTCGATGTTGAACTCCTCGTCCTTCTTCTCGTCCAGCTTCAGCTTGTCGGCGATGTAGCCGCCCTGGAGCTCGCCGACGCGCTCGTTGTCGAAGGAGGCGTAGTAGTCGACGTTCGGAGTCCCCAGGATGAGCCGGTCGTAGGAGATCACGGGGACGCCTGCGTCCTTCGCCCGCTGCAGCACGTCCGTCAGCGCCGAACCGTCGATGGCGGCGACGACGAGCAGCCGGTGCCCCTTGGCGATCATGTTCTCGATCTGGGCGACCTGGTTCTCGACCTTGTCGTCGCCGAACTGGAGGTCCGCCTTGTAGCCCGCGGCCCTGAACTGCTTCGCCATGTTCTTGCCGTCGGCTATCCACCGCTCCGAGGACTTGGTCGGCATGGCCAGTCCGACCGTGCCTCCCTTGCCCTTCTCGGCCTTGTAGCGGCTGCCGCCCTTCGCCTCCTGGCCGCAGGCCGCGAGTGACGCCGTCAGCAGCGCGGCTGCGGCGAGCGCGGCGACGGGCGCGCTTCGGCGGCGCCGTGACGGAGCGGGTATCCGGAAACGGATCCGGCTTCGGTGAGGGATGCGGGTACCCATGTGTCAGTTCCTCTCGGGGAGGGGGAAACGCTGGAGCGTGCCGGGCAGTCGTGAACCCGGCGGTGACATTCCGCCGTCGGCGCCGAGCCGGGCGAGCAGATCGAGGGCGAGCCTGCCCCGCCGTACCCGCTCGCGCGCGGTGTCGAGCGTCAGATCGCGCAGATGCGCGCCGTACGGATAGATGCCGGGGGCCTTGCTGAGCCCGAACTTGAGGTAGATCGGGGCGCCCCGCCGGATCAGTTCGGCCGCGTCGTACATCCGCACATAGCCCCCGAGGTCGTCGGGGGCCTCCAGATAGAAGTCCATCGGGGCCGCGCTGACGCGGCGTATCTCGGTGATCTGCGCGAGCGTCAGATCGGACGGGATGTTGAGCGAGTCGGCGCCGAGACGCTCGTGCACGCTGTACGAGGCCGGATTCACCGGGCCCACGAGCGCGGACACCTTGAGCGTGGTGTCGGCGGGCAAGTCGCCGCGGGCGCGCAGCCGGTGGAGAGTCCACAGGACGCCCTCGTCCGCCACCAGCAGGCAGCGCACGCCCAGTTCGGCCGCTCGCAGCGCGTCCTCGACGCACCCCGCCACCGCGTCGTGGCCGCGGGCGCGCAGTCCGCCGCCGCCGGAGTCCGTACGCGTCGAGGCGCCGATGTCCCAGGTGCCGCGCGGGCCGGTGAACAGGCACAGCTCGACGTCCTGCCGGGCGCACGCGCCGACCATCTCCGTGATCTCCGCGTCGGTCAGCATCCACACGCCGCTGCCCTGGCTGATGCGGTGCACGGGCACGTCGAGGGCCGCCGCCTCCTTCAGCACGGTCGCCAGCGCCTCCGGCCCCTCGCAGGAGGGGACTTCGGTGCGCCAGGTGCCGCCGTCGGGGAAGGCGTGCGGTGAGGCGTCGGCCGGATCGGGGGCGGGGGCGCCCATGCCCAGGGCGTCCAGGGCGTCGGCGGCGGGACGGCGGGGTCCCGGGGAACCGGAGGATTCAGAAGTACGGGTGGCCACGGTGCTCCTGACGTTCGGGGCGGGGAAGATCGGTGCTCGGCGGTCGGCACTTTCTGGTTGCCGACGGGTGCTCGGTGCCGGTGTGCGGTCGTGTGCGGGGCCGGGCCCCGCGGGATTCAGCAACTCATGGCCTCAACAGCACCTTCCCGACGGCCGGATCGCCGCTGCCGACGAGCGCGACGGCTTCGCCGAACGCGGTCAGCGGCAGTTCGTGCGTGATGAGCGGTGCCGGATCGAGCAGCCCGTTGCCGAAGGCCCGTACGGCGTACGACCACGCGGCGGGCGACGCCCCGAAGACCGACCGGATCGTGAGCTGGCTGACGGACAGATGGACGGGGTCGATGCCCTGCGCGCCCGGCTCGAACATGCCGGTGAGCACGACCCGTCCGCCGCGCCGCGCGAGCATGCAGGCGTCGTGCGCGGTGCCGCGGGCGCCCGCGGTCTCCACGACGAGGTCGTAGCCGCCGTCGCCGTTCTCGCCGTCCGCGTCGTCCGCGGTGTTCGCGCCGTTCGCCGCTCCCGGCGTACGGGCATGCGTCGCGCCCATCGTCAGGGCCTGCTCCGCACGCGGCTCCCGCGGATCGACGGCCAGCAGCTCGGCCGGTGAGTGCGCCGCGAGCAGCTGGACCGCGAGCATCCCCAGCGTCCCCGCTCCCAGGACGGCGATCCGCTCGCCCGCCCGCGGCTCCGCCGCCAGCACCGCCGCCGCGACGACCGCCGCGGGCTCCAGCAGCGCGGCGGCCCGCAAGTCGGCGTCGTCCGGAAGGAGATGCAGCAGCCGAGCCGGCAGTACGAGCGCATCGGCGAAGGCGCCGGGCTGCGTGAAGCCCGTCTCGTCGTAGCCGCTCGTGCAGAGACTGGTCGCGCCCTCGCGGCAGCGGTCGCAGCGCAGACAGGCACGGAAGCCCTCGGCCACGACCCTGCGCCCGAGCAGCTCCGCCGGAACGCCCTCGCCGATCGCGTCGACGGTGCCCGCCCACTCGTGGCCGGGCGTCACGGGGTAGCGGACGTAGCCCGCGGCCCGCGTGCCGTCGTAGACCTCCCGGTCGCTGGCGCAGATCCCCGCCGCATGGACGGCGACCCGCACCTCACCGGGGCCCGGCTGCGGCTGCGCCGCGGTGACCAGCCGGTGCTCGCCGGGCTTGTCGACGACGACGGACCGCATCGAGGGCACGCCGGCGGTGTCCCGGGACCGGCCGCTCATGCGCGCTCACCCTTCCCGGCCGCCGGATCGCGTTTCTCCCAGCCCTCGGCCCACAGGTCGAACCGGGCCTGCTGCTGCGGGAATTCGGCCGCCGCGTCGGTGTCCAGCTCGACGCCCAGGCCGGGCGCGGAGGGCAGCTCGAAGTAGCCGTCGACGACCTGCGGGGCGCCCCTGACGACCCGCTTGATCTTGGCGTCCGCGAAGTCGTTGAAGTGCTCCAGGATCTTGAAGTTGGGTGTGCAGCCCGCGAGTTGGAGAGACGCCGAGGTGAGCACCGGGCCGCCCACGTTGTGCGGCGCGACGAGCGTGTAGTGCGTCTCGGCGGTGGCGGCGAGCTTCCGCGCCTCCAGGATTCCGCCGATGTGACCGACGTCGGGCTGGATGACGTCGGCGGCCTGCGACTCGAAGAGCTCCCTGAACTCGATGCGGTCGTGGATGCGTTCACCCGTCGCGATCGGCAGCTCCACCTTCTGCGCGACCTTGGCGAGCGCCTTGAGGTTCTCCGGCGGCACCGGCTCCTCCAGCCACGCCGGACGGAACGGCGCCATCTCACGCGCCAGCCGTACGGCGGTCGCCGGGCTGAACCGGCCGTGCATCTCCAGCATCAGCTCGGTCTCCGGCCCGATCGCGTCCCGTACGGCCTCGATCAGCGAGACCGCGTACCGGGTGGCATCGTTGTCAAGCTCGAGATGACCGGTCCCGAACGGGTCTATCTTCAGGGCCCGGTAGCCCCGATCGACGACCGCGCGTGCCGCCTTGTGGTAGGCGTCCGGCGTGCGCTCGGTGGTGTACCAGCCGTTCGCGTACGCCTTGACCCGGTCCGTGACCCTGCCGCCCAGCAGCTGCCACACCGGTACGCCGAGCGCCTTCCCCTTGATGTCCCAGCACGCCGTCTCGACGCAGGCGATGCCGGACATCACGATCTCGCCGGCCCGCCCGAAGTCGCCGTACTTCATCCGCCGCACCAGGTCCTCAACCGCGAACGGATCGGATCCGGCGATGTGGTTGGCCTCCGCCTCGCGCAGGTAGCCGAGGAGCGCGTCGGTGTGGCCGAGCATCCGCGTCTCGCCGACGCCCGTGAGGCCTTCGTCGGTGTGCACCAGAACGTAGGTGAGGTTGCGCCAGGGTGTGCCGACGACGTGGGTAGTGATTCCGGTGATGCGCACGGCGATCGGCCCTTCATGCTGCTCGTAGCCACTTGCTGTTCGAGATTTCGACGTACGTTCGAAATGCTGACGCGAATGTATTGATGCTCCGTGAACGGCGTCAATGGGTGGTACGGCGCTTCTTGCGCGGAGTGCCGGGCCGTACGGCACAGCACCCGTCAGGCGCGCGCTCAGCGCCGCGCGGTGATGCCGCGGTACGCGAGTTCGGCGAGCTTGCGCTGCCCGGCCCTGCTGGGGTGGAACCAGTCCCAGCGGCTCAGTTCGGTCTTCGTGAAGCGGTAGCGGAAGACGGCCCCGCCGTCGTAGCGGCAGCGCAGAAACCTCCCGCACTCGTCCTTCAGCACGGAGTTGTACGCCATCACGCGCTCGTGGACCTGCTGCCGCCGCTCCTGGGCGGCAGGCTTCATCGACCGCGCATCGCGCAGCATCGACTGGCAGATCCCCAGGTCCCAGATCCGCTCGCCCCACGCGTCGTCACGGCCCTGCGACCACAGCCGCTTGAGATCGGGCAGGCTCGACACGTACATCTGCGCCTTCGGACGCGACTCGTGCAGCGTGCGCAGCGCCGCACGGAAGTCCGAGCGGAACTCCCCGACGGGCGTCATCTGCTCGACGGTGGGCCGGCACGCGTCGTTCGCGCCCGCCAGTACGGTCACCAGCTCGGGCCGCTTCCGGGCGGCGCGCTCCATCTGTGCCGGCAGATCGGCCATCACGGAGCCGCTGACCGCGAAGTTCCAGCTGTGCCGCGCCGGGGACTTGTCGATGAGCCGTGCGGCGAGGCTCCGCACCGAAGGGTCCGTGCCGGTGACCCAGGAGACGCGGTCGCAGTCCGCCAGCAGTGAACAGGCGTCGAAACCCCGGGAGATGGAGTCGCCGACCGCCGCCACGGACTCCGGATGCCGGTCCCAGGGACGAGTGGGAGAGGGAGAGGGGCGCGCGCTGTCCTGAGGGCGCTCCCCAGTGGTGCCCCCGCTTCCGATGCCGCACGCTGCGGCGAGAGCGAGACCTCCGGCGAGCAGGAGAGCCGCCGAGGTGACCGCGACCGCCCGTCCACGACGTGTTCTACGGCCCCCGGTGCTCGGGCCGCCGCCCGCGGCCGCGCGTCTCTCCGGCATCTGCCCCTCGTTCTCCGCTGTCCGTACGACGGTACGTCACCGGGCGTCCCGTGCCGCGCGATAGCTTTGCCCTGTGCTCTCCTGCGAGTTTCGCACCGTGCCGGCCCGGCAGGGGAGCGCGTTCGGTGACAGCAAAATATTACGCCGCGTCACCTCATGTCCCTTTCGGGGAGAATTGGTGCCAATGGTGTTTACTATTCGTAACCTCGGCGCTCATGACGAAGTGACCGGTGGTGCAGGATGTCAGGCGCTGACCCGGCGCGTGACCGGCAGGTAGTCGAGGCAGTCGGCGAAGACGCCCTCGAACCGCACTGGAGGTCCCGGTGACGACACGTGGAGTTCTGTACGTGCACTCCGCGCCCCGCGCGCTGTGCCCGCACGTCGAGTGGGCCGTGGCAGGTGTCCTGGGCGCCCGCGTCAATCTCGACTGGATCAGACAGCCCGCCTCACCGGGCACCTGGCGCGCGGAGTTCTCCTGGCAGGGCGATCCCGGCACCGCCTCCAAGCTCGCCTCCGCGCTGCGCGGCTGGCATCTGCTTCGCTTCGAGGTCACCGCCGAGCCCTGCTCCGCAGCCGAGGGCGAGCGCTACAGCTCGACGCCCGAGCTCGGCATCTTCCACGCCGTCACCGGCATGCACGGAGACATCCTCATCCCGGAGGACCGGCTGCGCGCCGCGGTGGGCCGCGCCTCCCGCGGCGAGAGCGAACTCGAGGCGGAGATCTCGAAGTTGCTCGGCAAGCCCTGGGACGACGAGCTGGAACCTTTCCGCTACGCGGGCGAGGGAGCCCCCGTGCGCTGGCTCCATCAGGTCGTCTGACACACGTTTCCCCAGGCGTACTGCCCGGTGCCGCGTAGCGCCGGCGTTCGCGCACCGTACGGACAGCGCCTAATCTGCCCCCATGTCAGAACCGCTCTCCGTGGCTGTCCTCGGCACCGGGATCATGGGTGCCCCGATGGCTCGCAACCTGTGCAAGTCCGGACTCGACGTGCGCGTGTGGAACCGCACCAGAGCCAAGGCGGAGCCGCTGGCCGAGGCCGGGGCCCGGGTGGCGGACAGCCCCCGCGAGGCGGTCGAGGGCGCCGATGTGGTGCTGACGATGCTGCACGACGGGCCCGCGACCGCCGAGACCGTATGTGCCGCGGCCCCGGGCCTGCGCTCCGGCACGGTGTGGCTCCAGTGCACGACGGCCGGCGTCGACGGGCTGCCGCCCCTTGCCGAACTCGCCCGCGAGTACGGGCTCACCTTCGTCGACGCCCCCGTCCTCGGCACCCGCCAGCCGGCGGAGGCCGGCAAGCTGCTCGTGCTGGCCGCCGGGCCCGAGCGGGCGCGGCCGGGGATCGAGCCGGTGCTGGACGCGATCGGCTCCCGTACGGTCTGGGTCGGCGAGGAAGCCGGCGCGGCGACCCGCCTCAAGCTCGTCTGCAACTCCTGGGTCCTCGCCGTCACTCACGGCACCGCCGAGACGCTGGCCCTCGCCGAGGGGCTGGGCGTCGACCCGCAGGGCTTCCTCGACGCCGTCGAGGGCGGCACCCTCGACATGGGCTATCTGCGGATCAAGGCGGACGCGATCCGCTCCGGGGAGTTCGCGCCGAGCTTCGCCGTCGCCACCGCGGAGAAGGACGCACGGCTCATCGTCTCCGCGGGCGAGCAGGCGGGTGTGCGGCTGGACGTGGCCGCCGCGGGCGCGGAGCGCTTCCGGCGCGCGGCCGAACTGGGCCACGGCGGCGAGGACATGGCGGCCTCGTACTTCGCCAGCTTCCCCGAGGGCAAGGCGCCGGCGGGCGGCTGAGGCTCCACGGCAGACGAAGAGGGGCGGCCCCGTCGGGAGCCGCCCCTCATTCCGTGCGCGTGCTGCGACCTTGTGTCGCCGCGTGTGTGTCGCCGCGTGCCGGATCAGACCGTACGGAAGGCCAGCACGACGTTGTGCCCGCCGAAGCCGAACGAGTTGTTCAGCGCGGCGATCGTGCCCCCGGGCAGGGGGCGGGCCTCGCCGCCGACGATGTCGGCGTCCGCCTCCGGGTCGAGGTTGTTGAGGTTGATCG
The DNA here is from genome assembly GCF_032248595.1 of Streptomyces winkii. Lineage (NCBI taxonomy): Bacteria > Bacillati > Actinomycetota > Actinomycetes > Kitasatosporales > Streptomycetaceae > Streptomyces > Streptomyces winkii. Next base: position 234,672 of record NZ_JASTTH010000002.1, read on the forward strand.
TCGGCGGCGCCGTGCGGTGGTGCAGGGCGAGGATCGAGGCGACGGTCTCGATGCCGCCCGCGCCGCCCAGCAGATGCCCCGTCATCGACTTCGTCGCGGAGATCGCCATGTGGTCGGTGTCGTCGCCGAAGACCTTGCGCAGCGCCTTGAGTTCCGCGATGTCGCCGAGAGGCGTCGACGTCGCGTGCGCGTTGATGTGCATGACCTCGGCAGGCTTGAGATCCGTCTGCTCGATGAGGTTCTGGAGCGCCAGCGCGATGCCGTTGCCGCTCGGCTCGGGCTGGGTGATGTGGTGGCTGTCGGCCGAGATGCCCTGGCCGATGGCCTCCGCGTAGATCCGCGCACCGCGCTTCCTGGCGTGCTCGGCCGACTCCAGGACGATGACGCCGGCGCCCTCGCCCATCACGAAGCCGTTGCGGCCGGCGTCGTACGGACGTGACGCGCCCTCGGGGTCGTCGTTGTCCTTCGACATCGCCATCATGTTGCCGAACGCGGCGATGGGCAGGGGGTGTATGGCGGCTTCCGTGCCTCCGGCGACGACGACGTCCGCACGGCCCGTACGGATCATCTCCACCGCGTAGCCGATCGCCTCCGAACCGGAGGCGCAGGCGCTGACCGGGGTGTGCACACCGGCGCGCGCGTTGACCTCCAGGCCGACGTTCGCGCTCGGGCTGTTCGGCATCAGCATCGGCACCGTGTGCGGCGAGACGCGGCGTGCGCCCTTCTCCCGCAGGATGTCGTACTGCCCGAGCAGCGTCGTGACACCGCCGATGCCGGAGGCGACGACCGCGCCCAGCCGGTCCGGCGAGACGCTCGCGTCCTCACCGGCCTTGGAGGTGAAGCCCGCGTCCGCCCACGCCTCGCGGGTCGCGATCAGCGCGAACTGCGCGGAGCGGTCCAGCTTGCGTGCCTGAGGACGCGGAATGATCTCGGTGGGCTCCACCGCGATCTCGGCGGCGATGCGGACGGGCAGATCGGCCGCCCAGTCCTGGGTGAGAAGGGCCACGCCGGAACGTCCGGCGACCAGACCCTCCCAGAACGATGCGCTGTCGCCGCCCAGCGGTGTGGTTGCGCCGATACCGGTGACGACCACGGAGTGTTGGGTCGTACTCACTGGATTCATGTCTCCACTGGTAGGGGGTGAGCCTGCGAACCACCTCTACCGCGGCCCCGGTACGGGTCCCGGGGACGCGGCGGATGGCGACGAACGCGCGGGCGCCGTCTCAGCTCTGGTGCTTGAGGATGTACTCGGTCGCGTCGCCCACGGTCTTGAGGTTCTTCACGTCGTCGTCCGGGATCTTGACGCTGAAGCGCTCCTCGGCGGCGACGACGACCTCGACCATGGACAGCGAGTCGACGTCCAGGTCGTCCGTGAACGACTTGTCGGACTGGACGTCCTCGGTGGGAATACCGGCGATCTCGTTCACGATCTCTGCGAGACCGGCGACGATCTCTTCCTGCGTGGCGGCCATCTCGGCGCTCCTTCGGTGTTCTGCGTGATGCGTGACTGGGTGTTGTCTTGTGCGAGGTCGCCACACGCTGCCGCACGGCGCTGTACGGACTGTGTGGATCTTGACTAGGGGAGGGTAACCACCGTTGCGGCGTAGACGAGACCCGCCCCGAAGCCGATGACGAGCGCGGTGTCACCGCTCTTCGCCCGTCCGGTCGCCAGCAGCCGCTCCATCGCGAGCGGGATGGAGGCGGCCGAGGTGTTGCCGGTGGTCTCCACGTCGCGGGCGACCGTGACGTGCTCCGGCAGTTTGAGGGTCTTCACCATCGAGTCGATGATCCGCATGTTGGCCTGGTGCGGAATGAAGACGTCCAGGTCGTCCGGGGTGATCCCGGCGGCGTCGAGGGCCTCCTGGGCCACCTTCGCCATCTCGTATACGGCCCAGCGGAAGACCGCCTGGCCCTCCTGGCGGATGGCGGGGAACTTCTCCACGCCGCCCTCGCGGTAGGCGTCCCACGGGACTGTCTGGCTGATCACGTCCGCCTTGTCGCCCTCCGAGCCCCAGACGCTCGGGCCGATGCCGGGCTCCTCGGAGGGCCCGACGATGACGGCGCCCGCGCCGTCGCCGAAGAGGAACGCGGTGGAACGGTCCGTCAGGTCCGTCAGGTCCGAGAGCCGCTCGGCGCCGACCACGAGCACGTACTCGGCGCTGCCTTCGGCGATCATGCCCTTGGCGAGCGTGAGCCCGTAACCGAAGCCCGCGCAGCCCGCGTTGATGTCGAAGGCGGCGGCCTTGCCGGCGCCCATGCGGTCGGCGATCTCGGTGGCGATCGCCGGGGTCTGCTTGAAGTGGGAGACCGTCGAGATGATCACGGCGCCCACCTGCTGCGGCGTGATGCCCGCGTCGGCGACGGCCTTGCCCGCCGCCTCCAGCGTCATCTCGGCGACGGTCTCGTCGGGGCCGGCCCAGTGGCGGCTGGCGATGCCGGAGCGCGAGCGGATCCACTCGTCGGACGAGTCGATGTGCTTGAGGATCTCGTCGTTCGACACCACGCGGGTCGGACGGTAGCCGCCCACGCCGAGGATGCGCGAGTACGGGGAACCCTTGGCGGGCTTGATCTTCGCGGTCATGCTCTCGAGCTCCTTGAGGCTCAGGCGGTCTGCGTGTGCTCGGCGATCAGCTCGCGCGCCGCGTCGAGATCATCAGGGGATTTCAGTGCCAGGGTGCGAACGCCGGGAAGGCCGCGCTTGGCCAGGCCGGTGAGGGTGCCGCCCGGGCAGACCTCGATGAGCGCCGTGACGCCCATCTTCTGGAATGTCTCGGTGCACAGGTCCCAACGCACCGACGCGGAGATCTGGTTGACCAGGCGCCGCACGATCTGCCGCCCGTCGTCGACGACGGCTCCGTCCAGGTTCGACACGTAGGGCAGCACGGGGTCGTGCACCTGTGCTCCCTCGACGGCGGTGGCCAGGACGTCGACGGCCGGTGCCATGTGGTGGGTGTGGAACGCGCCCGCGACCTTCAGCGGGATCACGCGGGCCTTCTCAGGCTTGTCCTCGGCGAGCGCGGCGAGCTGCTCGGTGGTGCCCGCCGCGACGATCTGGCCGCCGCCGTTGATGTTGGCCGCGGTCAGCCCGAGCTTCTCCAAGTGCGCGACGACCGCCTCGGGTTCGCCGCCGACCACCGCGGACATCCCGGTGCCGGTGACGGCCGCGGCCTCGGCCATGGCCCGGCCGCGGGCCTGTACGAGCGTCATGGTGTCGGCCGGGGAGAGCACGCCGGCCGTGGCCGCCGCGGCCAGTTCGCCCACGCTGTGCCCGGCCACCGCACCCGCCACCTCGGCCACCGGCCTGCCGTCCAGCAGGGCGTCGGCCGAGACGAGGCTCGCGGCGACCAGGAGCGGCTGGGCCACGGCGGTGTCGCGGATCTCCTCGGCGCCGGCCTCCGTGCCGTAGCGGACGAGGTCCATGCCGATGGCGGCCGACCACTCCGCGAGCCTGTCGGCGACGCCGGGGAGTTCGAGCCAGGGAGTCAAGAGGCCGGGCTGCTGCGCGCCTTGGCCGGGAGCTACGAGTACGAGCACTCTTTCACTCTCTCTTGTCGGATGCCTTCCGCGCCGGTACGGAGCGGTACGAAGAACCGGAGGGCAAATTGTCGAGGTCCGACAAAGGGGCCCGAATCTGTCTAGGCCTGGTTCCCGAAGTCGCTGAGACGCCCCAGAATCAGGGCGATACGCAGTGTGAAGGCCGAGCGGACGTCGGAGGGCGACCATCCGGTGACGTCTGTCACACGTCGCAGCCGGTAGCGCACGGTGTTGGGGTGTACGAACAACATCCGCGCCGCGCCCTCGAGACTGCTCGCCTGTTCCAGATAGACGCTCAGCGTCTCCAGGAGCGCGGAGCCCGCTTCTTCGAGCGGTCTGTAGATCTCCTCCACCAACAGCTCCCGCGCGGTGGGGTCGCCGGCCATCGCGCGCTCCGGCAGCAGATCGTCCGCGAGCACCGGACGGGGCGCGTCCTGCCAGGCCGCGCACGCCCGCAGCCCGGCCGCGGCTGCCTGCGCCGAGCGGGTCGCGGAGAGCAGGTCGCCGACGATCGGGCCTGCCACGACGGGACCCGGCGCGAACGGTCCGATCAGCGACTTCGCCGCGCGCAGCGGGTCGTCGCTGCCGCCCGCCACGACGACGAGGCGGCTGCCGAGCACGCCCGTGAGCACCTGGAGCTTCGCGTGGCGGGCGGCCCGCCGTATGGCCTCGACGGTGAGTTCGCTGTCGCCGTCCGGCGCCGTACCGAGGACGACGGCGACGTGCTCCGGCGAGTTCCAGCCGAGCGCGGCGGCCCGGGAGACGGCGCCCTCGTCCGCCTCGCCCGAGAGCACGGCGTTGACCACCAGCGACTCAAGCCGCGCGTCCCACGCGCCTCGCGCCTCGGCGGCCTGCGCGTAGACCTGGGCGGTGGCGAAGGCGATCTCGCGGGCGTAGACGAGCAGCGCCTCGCGCAGCGCCGACTCGTCGCCCGGTGCGGCGACTTCCTCGATCGCCGCCTCGACGACCTCGATCGTCGTACGCACCAGCTCCACGGTCTGGCGCAGCGTGATGGCCCGGGTCAGCTCGCGGGGGGCCGTGCCGAAGACGTCCGTGCTGATGGCCTGCGGCGTCTCGGGGTGCCGGAACCACTCGGTGAAGGCCGCGATGCCCGCCTGGGCGACGAGCCCGATCCAGGACCGGTTCTCCGGCGGCATCGCCCGATACCACGGCAGTTGCTCGTCCATGCGCGTAATGGCCGCGGCGGCGAGCTTGCCGGAGGACTGCTCCAGGCGCCGCAGCGTCGCGCCGTGCGGGTGCTCGGCGTGCTCCGGGCGCTCGTCGGGGGGCGGGTTCGCGGGAGGATCTGAGGATTCGGGCACGTGCCAAGCCTGCCTCATCGGACCGCACGTGCGGGCCGGGGGGCACTGCTGTGCGGCAGCGGAGCGGATTACCGTGGCCTCATGCTTCAGGTGTGGCGGGGGTCCGACCGGTACAGGGGCGGTGACGAGGCGGCGGGGATCGACACCCGGCACGCCTTCTCCTTCTCGGGCTTCTACGACCCGGACAACGTCGGCTTCGGGCAGCTGGTGGCGTGCAACGAGGAGCGGCTCGCACCGGGTGCGGGCTTTCCCGAACACCCGCACAGGGATGTCGAGATCGTGACATGGGTGGTCGAGGGAGAGCTCGAGCACGTCGACTCGACGGGACGTACGTCGCGAGTCCGCGCGGGCGACGTGCAGCGGATGGGCGCGGGGCGGGGCGTGCGGCACATCGAACGCAACGCGGGGTCCGGGCCGCTGTGCTTCGTGCAGATGTGGCTGGTTCCGGGGTCGCGCGGCTCCGAGCAGGGATACGAGCCCGAGTACGAGGTCGTGCACGGCATCGCGGACGGCACGCCCTTCGCCGTACCGCGCACGGAGGCCGTGATGCATGTGCGGCGGCTCGCGGAGGGCGAGCGTACGGCCGTGCCGGACGCGGCGTGGGTGTACGTGCATGTGGTGCGCGGGGAGGCGGAGATCGGCGCGGGGCCGGTCCGCGAGCGGCTGACCGCGGGCGACGCGGCACGCGTCACCGACGCCCGTGACCTGGAGGCACGCGGGGCCGGGGGCCCGGTGGAGCTGCTGATGTGGGAGATGCACGCGGAGCCGGGGTACGGCTGAGGGGCGGTGGTCGGCGATCGTCAGGGCGTCAGCCGACGTTCGCCGGATAGCAGCTGACGTTGGCCGGATGCCGGCGAACGATCGTCGGGTATCAGCGAACGATCGGCAGGTGTCGGCGAACAATGTCGCGCTGACAGATTCTGATATCTGTCAGCCCTTCATCGTCCGCCCCAGCCCCACCACTCACCCCTCGCTCAGCTCGGCGAGCACCGCGTCCGTGAACGGCGGCCACGCGTCGACCGCCCACTGCCCGAAGTCGCGGTCCGTGAGGGCGACGCAGGCCGCGCCCGCGTCCGGGTCGACCCACAGGAAGGTGCCCGACTGCCCGAAGTGGCCGTACGTGCGCGGCGAGGACGAACTGCCCGTCCAGTGCGGGGACTTGCCGTCCCGGATCTCGAATCCGAGGCCCCAGTCGTTGGGCGACTGGCTGCCGTAGCCCGGCAGTACGCCCCTGAGCCCGGGGAAGGCCACCGAGGTCGCCTCGTCGAGCGTGGCCCTGCTCAGCAGGCGCGGCGCGAGAAGCTCGGCCGCGAAGCGGGCGAGGTCGTCCGCGGTGGAGACGCCGTCCTTGGCCGGCGAGCCGGGAAGGTCCGTCGACGCCATGGCGAGCGGCTGGAGGACCGCCTCGTACAGGTACTGCGGGAACGGGATCTCGGTGACCTTCGCGATGTGGTCGCCGAGCGCCTCGAACCCGGCGTTGGAGTAGAGGCGGCGCGTGCCCGGCTCCGCCACCGGGCGGTCCTCGTCGAACGCGAGCCCCGAAGTGTGCGCGAGGAGGTGGCGGACCGTCGAACCCTCGGGGCCGGCGGGTTCGTCGAGCTCGACGGCTCCCTCCTCGACGGCGATGAGCACGGCGTACGCGGTGAGGGGCTTGGTGACGGACGCGAGTGCGAAACGGTGGCCGGTGCTGCCGTGCGCGGCGGTGACGGCGGCGGTCTCTGCGCCGTCCGCGCCGTCCGCGCCGCCCGAGTGCGCCACGACGGCGGCGGCAGCGGTCGGCACGGGCCAATTGTCGATCGTCCGCAGGCTGTTCATGGGCCCGAGCGTAACGCGGCGCGAATTGGCCCTGATTTTGCGCTTGCTTGGAGTGCGCTCCAAGTCCGTAGCGTTCACTTATGACCGTGACGGAGACAGATACGGAGACAGCGGTCGAAGCAGTCGAACCGGATGTGTGCGCGACCCAAGGGCTGCCCCATCCCAGGCCCGACGGCCAGGACCGGTACACGATCAGCGAGGTCGCCGCGATCTGCGGGCTGAGCGCACACACGCTGCGCTGGTACGAGCGGATCGGGCTGATGCCGCACGTGGACAGGTCGCACACGGGGCAGCGGCGCTTCACCAACAAGGATCTGGACTGGCTGGATCTGGTGGCCAAGCTGCGGCTGACCGGCATGCCGGTGGCGGACATGGTGCGCTACGCCGAACTCGTACGGGCCGGGGAGCACACCTGCCCCGAGCGGCACGAACTGCTCGTGGCGACCCGGGAGGACGTGCTGCGCCGTGTCGCCGAGCTGCAAGAGACCCTCGCGGTGCTGAATTACAAGATCGACATCTATGCGGCGTACAGGGTGCCGGAGAGCGCCTGAGACGCCCGAGGCCTGGCGCCTTACATCTGAGGCCCGAGGCCTGAGCAATCAGAGAGCCCGAGAGGACAGCATGACTTCCCACACGGACGACGGAGCGAAGATCACGACGGCCAGGCTCGGCGCGGACGGCCCGGAGGTGGGCGTCCAGGGCCTGGGCTGCATGGGCATGAGCTTCGCCTACGGACCGACCGACACCGACGAGGCACGGGCGACCCTGGAGCGGGCCCTGGAGCTGGGTGTCACGCTCTACGACACCGCGGACATGTACGGGGCGGGGGAGAACGAGAAGTTCATCTCGCCGTTCGTGGCGGCCCACCGCGACGAGATCACCCTGGCCACGAAGTTCGCCATCAGCGTGGACCCGTCCGCCCCCGGCGGGCGCGCCATCCGCAACGACCGCCCGTACATCCGGCAGTGCATCGAGGGCAGCCTGCGCAGGCTGGGCGTCGACGCGGTAGATCTCTACTACATGCACCGGCGCGACGTGAACGTCCCCATCGAGGAGACCGTCGGCGCCATGGCCGAGCTGGTGCAGGAAGGCAAGGTCAAGCATCTGGGGCTCAGCGAGGTGACGGCCGGAGAGCTGCGCGCGGCGCAGGCCGTGCATCCCATCGCGGCGCTTCAGTCGGAGTGGTCGCTCTTCAGCCGCGACATCGAGACGAACGTCGTGGGTGCGGCGGCCGACCTGGGCGTCACCGTCGTCCCGTACTCGCCGCTCGGACGGGGGTTCCTCACCGGCGCCATCGGCGACGCCGAGAAGGACCTGACCAGCGACGACTTCCGGCGTACGCTGCCCCGGTTCACCGGGGACAACGCGGCGGCCAACGCCGCGCTGCTGGAACCCGTGAAGCAGGTCGCGGAGGCGCACGGCGCGACGCCCGGACAGATCGCGCTGGCGTGGGTGCAGCAGCAGTCGCGGCTGTGGGAGGGGCTGACCGTCGTGCCCATTCCCGGCACCCGCAAGCGCTCCAGGGTGGAGGAGAACACCGCGGCGACCCGCATCGAACTGTCCGACAGCGAGCTGGCGTTGCTGGAGCCGATCGCGGGACAGGTGGCGGGGAACCGGTACGCGGACATGTCGTTCAGCTCGGCCGGACGGGAATGACGCCGCGCACACCGCCCGGGTCGCCGAGGCGGCTCAGGTCGCTCACGCCGCTCAAGCCGCCCGCTGGGCTCACGCCGCCGTGCCCTCGGCGCACGCGCCCGCCGGAGACGCGCACGTCACCGACTCGTACGAACCGAGCGTGACGGCGGCGAAGTTGGCGAGCGAGTCGGTGCCCGGCGCGAGGTAGCCGGTGTGGCCGTCCGCGCGCTCCGAGGAGACCACGCGGGCGCCGAACTCCGCCGAGGCCGGGTCGGTTCCGTGACCAAGGCCGAGGAACTCCACGTTCGGCACCCTGCCGATCCAGTCCCCGGCGTCGCGGGCGGCCCAGACCCGCACGCGCGTGCCGAGTCCGCGCACCGAGTCCGCGTGCATGCCGGGCGAGCCGAAGACGATCAGGTCGGAGGCGTCCCGCCGCGTCAGCCCGGCGGCGGCTCTGCCGCAGACGACGGAGCCGTAGCTGTGGCAGAGCACCGCGGGCGCGGGTGCGCCGGTGCGGGCGAGGCCCCGCAGGAAGCGCTCCAGACGGGGCGCGCCCGCGGCGGCGAGGCGCGCGGTCGCGGCGTCGGGGCCGAGCCCGACCGGCGTCGTGTAGCCGGACCAGGCGATCACCGCCGTACGCGTGCCGGGTGCCGCGTCCCCCATGCGGGACCGCAGGGAGGCGGCCATCCCGGCGGGCGTCCCGTACCGGCCGGGCCCCTTGCGGTCGAAGGTCGCCAGATCGATGTCGGAGCCCGGAACGATCACGGCCGTACGTTCGGCGGTGGCCAGGTCGCCGTAGACCTCGGCGATCTGGCCGCGGCCGCGCGGGTCGAAGGCGAGGATGTGCCGTCCGGGCGCGAGCAGTTGGGCGTAGCGGTCCGCCTTCGCCCGCGCCCGGCGGCGGTCCTGCGGTGTACGGGAGGCGTCGGCCGCGCGGGTCCGTTCGCGCGTGGCCTCGCTGCGCAGGGCCCGGCGGTTGGCCGCGTAGCGCAGTGCCGTCGGCGCGCCGTCGAGGTTGCCCACCACCAGGGGATGCCGGTGCAGCAGCGCGTCGCGCTGCCTGCCGGTGAGGGCGTCGAAGAAGGAGCCGATCCGCTCGGGCGGTGCCGTGGCCGGGTCGGGGAGGGCGCGGCCGAGGGTGTCGCCGTCGGCACGCCAGGAGGCCGTGCCGGGCGGCGGTCCGGTCACGGCGTGCTGCGCCGACCCCGTGGCCCAGCCTGCGGTGGCCGCGACGACGGTTCCCGCGAGCGCCGCCGCGGTCATCGTGCGCTTCAGCCGGCTCATCCGGCGGCCCTTCGCAGGGCCGGTCGGGCGGCTGGTCCTGCGGCTGGTCGGCTGGCGGTCCAGGCGGCGCTTCATCCCCGTGCTCCCTCCGGCGGCTGCCGGAGGGACCGGCGGCCTGCGGGGAGCAGAGTCGGACGGCGGCCGTCGTCCTCACGTCACACCGGGGAGCCAACTCCCGGGTGATACCGGGGTATCGGGATGCCGTCCGCGAGGAGGAGAGCGGAGAGAAGGGCAGGACGAGAGGAGGAGAGGGGAGGTGGGAGAGGTAAGACGACAGGAGAGAGAGGGAACGGGCGCGGCCCGGCGGTTCGTCAGCCTTCGCCGGGGGAGATCAGCCCCGACTCGTACGCGAAGATCACGGCCTGCGCGCGGTCGCGCAGCCGCAGCTTGGTGAAGATGCGGCTCACGTGCGTCTTGACGGTCTGCTCGGCGAGGACGAGGGCCTCCGCGATCTCGGTGTTGGACCGGCCGCGTGCGAGCAGTTCCAGGACCTCGGTCTCCCGGTCCGTCAGGCCGTTGAGCCGCAGCCCGCGCGACGCGGACGGCATCGGGCGCTGTCGGGCGAAGTCCGCGATGAGGCGCCGGGTGACGGAGGGCGCGAGCAGCGCTTCGCCCTCCGCCACGATCCGTACGGCCGCGATCAGGTCGTCGGGGGGCGCGTCCTTGAGCAGGAAGCCGCTGGCTCCGGCGCGCAGCGCCTCGTACACGTAGTCGTCGACGTCGAAGGTGGTCAGCATCAGCACCTTGGGCTGGTGGGTGCCGCCGCCCTCGGAGCCCGCGCTGCCCGCGCCCGCGCCGGGCCGCAGAATCCTCCTGGCCGCCTCCAGCCCGTCCATCTCCGGCATGCGGACGTCCATGAGCACGACGTCGGGGTGCGTGCGTCCGCAGAGTCCGACGCCTTCCGCTCCGTCGGCGGCCTCGCCCACCACGTCGATGTCGGACTGAGCGGAGAGCAGCGCGGCGAAGCCCGCCCGCACCATGGCCTGGTCGTCGACGATGATCACGCGGGTCGTCATGAGGGGGCGGGGTCCTTCCCGGTCGGCGGTGCGGGCGGCAGCGGTATGCGGGCGGCGACGCGGAATCCGCCGTCGGGCAGGTGGCCGGTGTCGAGGGTGCCGCCGATGAGGCGTACGCGCTCGCGCATGCCGACCAGTCCGTGCCCGGTGCCGGTGGTCTCCAGGGGCGGTCCCGAGGGGCCGGACGCGCGGCCGTTGACAACCAGGACGGTGAGCCCGGCGGGAGAGGCAGTCGCGGAGCCGTCAGCGTCACCGTCACCGCCGCCGTCCCCCGGGTCCCCGCCGCCCGTCACCGAGACCCGCGCGGTGGCCCCGGGAGCATGGCGTACGACGTTGGCGAGCGCCTCCTGCACGATCCGGTAGACCGACAGCTGCACTGCCTGCGGCAGCCCCGACAGGCCGTCCGCCACGGAGAGTTCGGTGGGGACGCCGGCCCGTACGGTCGCCTCCGCCAGCTGACCGAGACGCTCCAGCCCGGGCTGCGGCGCCCGTTCGCCGTGGGCCTCCTCGCTGCGCAGCACGCCGAGCAGCCGCCGCATCTCCGACAGCGACTCGCGCGCGGTCTCCGCTATGGAGCCGAACTCCTCGCGCGCCTGCGGCGGGAGCCCGCTCAGCCGGTAGGGCGCGCTGTCGGCCTGGACGGTGATCACCGACATGTGGTGCGCGACGACGTCGTGCAACTCGCGTGCGATACGGGCCCGCTCCTCCAGCAGCGTGCGCCGTGCGCGCTCGGCCTCGCTGATCGTCTCCTGCTCGGCCAGCCTCCGCTGCGCGTCGCCCCGCTCGCGCACCGCCCCGAAGAGCAGCAGCACGACCCCGCTGAGGACGGTCAGCAGCACGTTCGTGCCGTCGCTGCGGTCCTGGGCGACGAAGCCGAGCACGAGCGAGAGCACGAGCGTGACCGTCCACACCGCGATGAGCGTGCTGCGCCGCTCCCGCAGCGCCAGCATCAGGCACAGCGCGAGATAGCCGACGATCACGGTGGCCGGCCACGGCCACGGCTCCTCCCCGGGCGGCGGGAACAGCGCCAGCAGAGCGCCGACTGTGTCCGCGATGATCACGATCCACCAGGCCTGGAGCGGGCGCGTCACGGCCAGGAGCAGCGGCCCGGCCTGCGCGAAGCCCAGCGAGACCGCGATCGGGCCGGGCAGTCCGTACCCCTCCGTGAGGACAGTGCCGGTGACCGGGATCAGCACGGCGACGACCCCGAGGACGAGCAGGTGAGCCCAGCGCCGTCCGCGCCCCGTCGAACCGGGTGCGGTGGGACGCGCCTCCGTGCTCGCGGGCGTGGTCAGAGCAGCCCAGAAGACGCGCAGCCCGTGCCGCGCCGCCCGCGCGGGTCCGTGCGACGGCCCGGCGGGCGGGGGTGCCGGCGGTCCCGTAGGGGTGGAGGCGTTCATCGCGGGTTCAGGCTATGGCGCGGCCGATGACCGCACGTCATACGTGGGTACCGGTGCACCCCTACGCCGGTAGGGCATGGGGGCAACGGCGCGGCGGCCGGACCCGGTCCGCTCGGGGGCCTCGCCGCGCTCAGAGCTCGGACAGCAGGTCGGCCTTCTTCTTGTCGAACTCGTCGTCCGTGACGAGACCGGCCTCGTGCAGCTCCTTGAGGTGCCGTATGCGCTCGGCGATGTCCGCGGGGTCGGCGCGGGTGCCCGAGTGCCCGTGCCGGGACGAGCCGGACGGATTCGACGCACCGGCCACGGTCGCCGGCTCCGCGGCGCGCACGGCCTCCAGCACCGAGGCGGCGAACGGCAGCGACTCGTGCACCAGCCCGTAGCCGATGCCGAAGACGACCGACGCCGGGTCCTTGTCCGGCTCCCCGTTCTCCGGGGGCCTGCCGCGGCGCGGCAGCACGCGCAGGTGGCCGCTCGCGATCTCCGGGGAACGCCATTCGACGCCCTCCAGCTCGCTCACCGGGAAGCTCTGGTCCCCGGCCTTCCACTTGCTCGACGAGGCCCCTGTCCAGAACCAGCGGAAGGAGACCGTACTGCCGTCGAAGGACGCCTTGCCGTCGTACGCCTTGAAGCTGTGCGGAGGCTTGGGGGCGGCGACGAGATGGTGCTCGGCGGGCTTGTCGGCGTCCGCGCCCAGGACCGCGCGCAGTTCCGTGGCGTAGTAGTCGGCGAGCGTCTCGCGCTCTGCGGGAAGCACCAGGCGGTAGGGATCGCTGCCGTGCTTCAGCTGGCCGGCCGCGGCCTCGACCAGCGGGTCGGCACCTGTGCGGGGCTCGGCTCGCAGCACCACGGTGCCGCGCTTGCCACCGGGTGCGAGTTCGACGCTGCTCAGCGCCTCGTACGGAACGCGCCGCTCCCCGAGCACATGGAAGAGCTTCGGCGTGCGGATCCCCCGTTCGAAGCGGATGAGCACGGAGTCGGCTTCGAACTCCCAGGTGGAGTGAATTCCAGCCAGTACGTCACCCATGCGGCCCATCGTATGCGCGAGGCGCCCGCTCGTCCCCCTCCTCGACGCTACGCGCGTAATTGCCTGTCTATGCCGGGCATATGCCCTGTTGCGCATGGCCGCTCACGGCCCGCACCGGGAGCTACAGCGTCCTGGTGGGAGTGCCGACGCAGCCCGGGTCGCTGGACGCGCAGTCGACGGTGTTGTACGAACCGGTCGCGATCCCGGCGAAGTTGTCCAGGCTGCCGGTGCCGGGCACGTAGTAGCCGGTGTGCCCGAGCGCGCCGTGCGCGGAGAGCCGGCGCGCGCCGAAGCCGGGGGAGACGGGGTCGGCTCCGTGGCCGAGTCCGCCGACCTCCATGTGCGGCACGTCCGCGATCCAGTCGTCCTTGTCGCGCACCGCCCAGATGTTGGCTCCGGTGCCCAGGTCGTCGGCGTGGTCCACGCGCATCCCGGGACTGCCGGAGACGGCGATGTCGGTGACGCGGTCCGGCAGTTCGTCCGCCGCGTCGCCGCAGACGACGGAGCCGTAGCTGTGGCAGAACAGCGCGATGTGCGGGCTGTGCAGTCCGCGGACGAAGTCCTTGAGCCGCTTCGCGCCGTCCGCGGCGAGGTTGCCGGAGGCGGCGTCGACGCCCAGGCCCGTCGGGGCGGTGTAGTCCGCCCACGCGATGGTCGCGGTGGAGGTGCGCGGTGCCGCGGTGCGCTGCCGCTCCTCCAAGGCGCGGGCCATGCCGGCGGGCGCGGAGTAAGGCCGGTCGGTCTTCTCGAAGGTCAGCAGGTTGGTGTCCACGCCCGGGACGACGACCGACACCCGCTGCGCCCGGTCCAGATCGCCGAAGACCTCGGCGACGCGGCCGCGCCCCGTGGGGTCGAAGGCCAGGATCTGGCGGTGCGGTCGGAGCATGGCGTCGAGGCGTTCCATGCGGCTGGCCGCGGTCTGGCGTCCGTCGTCGGTCAGCCGCTGGTCGTGCATCCGTTCCCGCTCCACGTTCCGCGCCTCGGCGATCGCTGTGCGGTTGGCGCGGTAGCGCAGCTGTACGGGGGCTCCGCCCATGTTGCCCACCACGAGCGGGTAGCGGTCGGCCAGCCGCTGCTGCTGGCCGGTGCCGAGCGAGCGGAAGAACCGGGCGACGGCGCCGGGCTTCGCGTCCGGGGCGGGCAGCCGCCGTCCCGCGATGGAGCCCTTCTCCCAGGCGATCAGCCCCGCCGCGTACGGACCGGGGGTGCCCTGGTGTTCGCGGATCGCCGTCCAGCCCGTCGTCGCCAGCAGGACCAGTACCACCGCGAGCGCGAGCATCGTGCGCCAGAAGGCCGTGCCCGGGGCTCCAGCGGACGGGAGGCCCGAGCCGGACAGGGGGTTGCTGAGGGCCGGGAAGGAAGTCACTGGGCAGCAACCCTAGGAGACCGGGCGGAGGGCTCGTGTGCGCCGTGACCCATCTCACGTTTCACCATGCCTGATTGGGTCAGTTCGCGCGGGGGTGGGGCGGTCGTGGTGGTGCGGGGGCGTACGGGCGGTTCTCCGGACGGCGCCCGGCGGAGCGGCGTCTCCGCGAACTGGCGTGCGGGCGGGGCGGGTTGGCAGCCGGACGGGAAGGGTGCGCCGGGGGACGCTTCGGCGGCTGTGCCGTGCCGTGCGGTTCGGCGGTGTTCTGACGGAATGTCGCGTTCTACGACGGGGGAGCGGACGTCGTACGCCGCGGGCGGCGGCCGGCGCTGGGGGCTCGGGGGCCGCCCCAGTCCTCGGAGAGGGCGGGCCCGAGCTGGTCCACGTACGACTCGACGGCCTGCTGTGCCGCGCTCACCGTGAGGTCGTCGCCCGCGCTCCAGGAGCGGAAGGCGGCGTTCATCACGCCCGAGAACGCGGCCACCAGGACGCGTGGCCTGGGGTCGGCTTCGAGGTCCAGGCCCTCGCGTCTCGCGATCTCGGCGGCGAGCCGCTCCTCCATCTCCGCGCCGTGCCGCAGCTGGGCGGCGGCGAGGGCGGGCGTGGTCTCGATGATCTGCCACATCCTCATATAGAGGGTGAGGGGGACGACCTCCTCGATGGCCTCGCCGATGCTCTCCCACGTCTCGTCCAGGGTGCTGCGCAGCACCTGCACCGGTGAGCCTCCGGGCGGGCGGCGGTGGACCGCCTCGACGTACCGCTCCGAGACGAGCCTCTGGAGGGAGAAGGCCACTTCCTCCTTGCTGGAGAAGTAGCGGAAGAAGGTGCGCTGGGAGACGTCGACCGCGGCCACGATCTCGTCGACGGTGGTCTCCTCGTACCCCTGCGCGACGAACAGCTCGTGGGCGGCGCGGACGAGCGAGTCACGGGTGCGCTGCTTCTTGCGCTCACGCAGACCGGTCAACTTCGGCCACCTCCCAGTGGTTGGTGCTGTCACTCTCCACGGCACTGCCCTTGGCGCTCTGGACGGCGCGGCATGGACGGCACGGCGTGAACCGTACGGTCGACAGCACGGATTCGGTGCGGACTTGGGGTGCGGGCTTGGGTGCGGATTTCGGTGGGACTTCGGGGACTTCGGCACCGGTCTCGGTAGCTGCCTGGGTGGAGGCCTCGGTGGGGTGCGAATGCGGAGGCGGGGGTTCCGCCGGGGATGTGAGCAGCGTGACATCTACCGACGAAGGATTCTGTTTGTCAATTGTCAGTCGCTGTCATTAGCCTCGCCGGCATGAGCTCCCAGACCAGCACGGCCGCGGGCCGGCCGCCGGAACGGCCCGGCCCGAGTGAACCAGGCATACCGGGCGCACCGGGTGCTCCCAAGCCCCGCTCGGGTGTTCGCGGCCACCCCTGGCTGACCCTCGTCACCGTCGCGTTCGGCATCACCATGGTCGCCCTCGACGGCACGATCGTCGCCATCGCCAACCCCGCCATCCAGAAGGACCTCGGAGCGTCGCTCGCCGACGTGCAGTGGATCACCAACGGCTATCTGCTCGCGCTCGCCGTCGCCCTGATCACCGCGGGCAAGCTCGGCGACCGGTTCGGCCACCGGCAGACCTTCCTCGTCGGCGTCGTCGGCTTCGCCGCGGCCTCCGGGGCGATCGGGCTCGGCGGCAGCGTGTCCCTCGTCGTCACCTTCCGCGTGCTGCAAGGCCTCTTCGGCGCGCTGCTGATGCCCGCGGCGCTCGGCCTGCTGCGTGCCTCTTTCCCGGCGGAGAAGCTCAACGCCGCCATCGGCGTCTGGGGCGCGGTCATCGGCGCCTCGACGGCGGCGGGCCCCATCGTGGGCGGGCTCCTGGTCGAGCACGTCAACTGGGAGTCGGTCTTCTTCATCAACATCCCGGTCGGCCTCCTCGCGCTGCTTATGGGTCTGGTGATCCTGCGCGACCACCGGGCGGAGAAAGCGCCGCGCTCCTTCGACATCCCGGGCATCGTGCTGCTGTCCGGCGCGATGTTCTGCCTGATCTGGGCACTGATCAAGGCGCCGACGTGGGGCTGGAGCGACCCGGCCACGCTGGCTTTCCTGGGTGGCTCGCTCGCCGCCTTCCTCGTCTTCGGGTTCTGCGAGACGAGGGCGAAGGAACCGCTCGTTCCGCTGAGCATGTTCCGCTCGATTCCGCTCACGGCGGGCACCGTGCTGATGGTCCTGATGGCCTTCGGCTTCATGGGCGGCATCTTCTTCGTCACCTTCTATCTCCAGAACGTGCACGGCATGTCGCCCGTCGACAGCGGGATCCGGCTGCTGCCGCTGACCGCGATGATGATCGTCGCCTCGCCCGTCGCGGGCGCGCTGATCTCCAGGATCGGGCCGCGCGTACCGCTCGTCGCCGCCATGCTGATCGCGGGCGCCGCGATGTTCGGGCTCTCGACGCTGGACGCGGAGAGCGGCGCCGCCGCCACCTCGTTGTGGTTCGCGCTGCTGGGCCTGGGCCTCGCGCCGGTGATGGTGGGCGCCACGGACGTGATCGTCGGCAACGCGCCGCTGGAGCACTCCGGCGTCGCGGGCGGACTCCAGCAGGCGGCGATGCAGGTGGGCGGCAGCCTCGGCACGGCGGTGCTGGGCGTCGTCATGGCCACTCGCGTCGACTCCGTACTGCCGGAGAAGTGGGCGGACGCCAAGCTTCCGCCGCTGCCGCCCGGCCAGGAGGACAAGCTCAAGAGCGCTGCGGAGGTGGGGGTCGCTCCGCCCGCTCCGGGCGGCACTCCGGCGCAGATCGCCGAGGCCATGAAGGACGTCGTGCACGACTCGTTCATCTCGGGCATGGGGCTCGCCTTCATGTGCGCGGGCATCGTGGCGGTGTTCGCGTCGGCGGTCGCCTTCTTCACCAAGCGCGGCACGAACGACGCGGGGCCGTCCGTCCACGTGTGACGGACGGGCCACGGTCGTGAACCGGGGGCGGGCGGCGCGGACCGCTCGCCCCCGCGGTGCGTCGGAGGCCGGTCTCCGTGTGCTGCGGCGCTCCCGTGCCGTGCCGCTTGTGGACAACTCCGCCACCTGTCCTGGTGAATCGGGCGGATCTCTCTTGGCCCCGCGCTGAGCCGCGTAGATGCTGGTCACGTCGCCGGGCGGTCGGAGCCCGGCCGGTACGGGGGAAGTGTGATCAGCATGCGCGGACACGGGCGAGCCATGCCCGGAGTGGGTCGCGGAGCGCGCCCTGGGCGGACGGCGGCGCGGGGCACCGCGGCGGCGCTGGCGCTGGGGGCGGCGGCTGCGGGGACCCTGGCGGTCCCTCCGCCCGCGGCGGCCGGGCCGAGGCTGGGCGACTGCGCGGCGGGCGAGCTCTGCCTGTGGCCGGAGCCCCGCTTCCGCGGCGAGCGGCGTGCGTACGAGCAGGGCAGCGTGACGATCGGAAGCTGCCGGAGGCTTCCCGGGGGCGCGGGCGCCGAGTCGTTCGCCAACCGCACGGGCCGTCCGGTCACGGTCTACGAGAGCGGCGAGTGCGCGGAGACCGCCGAGTTCCACACCCACCCTTCCGGCTCGTGGACTCCCGAAGGCGCGTACAGGGTGCGGGCGTTCAAGGTCTGGGAGCGCTGATGCGGTGCCGTCGTCGACGGTCCGTGGCCGAGTGGGCGGGCCGGCTTGCGGTGAGCTCGGTGTCAGTGCTCTGCGCCCTGCTCCGGCCGGTGCCGATGCCGGAGCGGTCCGCGTTTCGGCCCGGCCTCCGAGCCCGGCCCCGCTTCTGCACCTGGTCCCGTCTCCGCACCTGGTCCCGCCTCCGAAGGGGACGCCGACAGCGCGACGGCGCGGTCCGGCAGTGCCGTACCGCGCCGTCGCGATCGGTGTTCGGGTCCGCAGGCCCGTGGAGGCTACGCGTCGCCGCCCGCGGCGCCCGGGTCCGCGGAGGCCACGTCCAGCAGCTGGTACCGGTCGAGGGCCTGCTTCAGCGCCGAGCGGTCGATCTTCCCCTCCCTCGCCAGCTCGGTGAGCACGGCGAGCACGATCGACTGCGCGTCGATGTGGAAGAAGCGCCTGGCCGCGCCGCGGGTGTCGGCGAAGCCGAAGCCGTCGGCTCCCAGCGACTGGTAGGTGCCGGGCACCCAGCGGGCGATCTGGTCCGGCACGGAGCGCATCCAGTCGGAGACGGCCACCTTCGGCCCGTCGGCGTTCTGGAGCTTCCGCGTCACGTACGGGACGCGCTGGTCCTCCTCGGGGTGGAGCAGGTTGTGCTCCTCGGCGTCCACCGCCTCGCGGCGAAGCTCGTTCCACGAAGTCGCCGACCAGACGTCCGCCTTGACGTTCCACTCGTCGGCCAGGATCTGCTGCGCCTCCAGAGCCCACGGCATGGCGACTCCCGAGGCGAGGATCTGCGCCGGGATGGTCCCCTTCTCGCCCAGGCGGTAGCGGTACAGGCCCCGGACGATGCCCTCGGCGTCCACGTTCTCCGGCTCGGCGGGCTGCCGGATCGGCTCGTTGTAGACGGTCAGGTAGTAGAAGACGTCCTCGCCCTGCGGGTGTTCGGGGGTGGAGCCGTACATCCGCTGGAGACCGTCCTTGACGATGTGCGCGATCTCGTAGCCGAAGGCCGGGTCGTAGGAGACGGCCGCCGGGTTGGTGGACGCGAGCAGCTGCGAGTGGCCGTCCGCGTGCTGCAACCCCTCACCGGTCAGGGTCGTGCGTCCGGCGGTCGCGCCCAGTACGAAGCCGCGCGACATCTGGTCGGCCATCTGCCAGAACTGGTCGCCGGTCCGCTGGAAGCCGAACATCGAGTAGAAGACGTAGATCGGGATCAGCGGCTCGCCGTGCGTCGCGTAGGCCGAGCCGGCGGCGGTCGCGGCGGCGGTGCAGCCCGCCTCCGTGATGCCGTCGTGCAGCATCTGGCCGCTCGGCGACTCCTTGTAGGCGAGCAGGAGTTCGCGGTCGACGGACTCGTACGTCTGCCCCAGCGGGTTGTAGATCTTGGCCGAGGGGAAGAAGGAGTCCATTCCGAAGGTGCGGTACTCGTCAGGCGCGATCGGTACGAAGCGCTTCCCGATCTCCTTGTCCCGCATCAGATCCTTCAGCAGCCGCACGAAGGCCATCGTCGTGGCGATCTGCTGCTGGCCGGAGCCCTTCTTGACCGCCGCGTACGCCTTGTCGCCCGGGAGCTTCAGCGGCTTGGAGCGGTTCAGGCGCGTGGGCACGTAGCCGCCCAGCTCCTTGCGCTTGTCGTGCATGTACTGGATCTCTTCCGAGTCCCGGCCCGGGTGGTAGTAGGGCGGGGCGCCGGACTCCAGCTCCTTGTCCGGGATCGGCAGCCGGAGCCGGTCGCGGAAGCCCTTGAGATCGTCGACCGTCAGCTTCTTCATCTGGTGCGTGGCGTTGCGGCCTTCGAAGTTCGGCCCCAGCGTCCAGCCCTTGATGGTCTGCGCGAGGATCACGGTGGGCTGGCCCTGGTGCTCCTTGGCCGCCTTGTACGCCGCGTACACCTTGCGGTGGTCGTGGCCGCCGCGCCCAAGGTGCAGCAGCTGGTCGTCGGTCATGTTCTCGGCCATCGCCCGCAGCCGCTGGTCCCCGCCGAAGAAGTGATCGCGAATGTAGGCGCCGCTCTCGGTGGCGTACGTCTGGAACTGGCCGTCGGGCGTGGTGTTGAGCTTGTTGACCAGCACGCCGTCGCGGTCCTGGGCGAGCAGCGGATCCCACGAGCGGTCCCAGACCAGCTTGATCACGTTCCAGCCGGCACCGCGGAAGTACGACTCCAGCTCCTGGATGATCTTTCCGTTGCCGCGCACCGGGCCGTCGAGCCGCTGGAGGTTGCAGTTGATGACGAAGGTGAGGTTGTCCAGACCCTCGCGGGCCGCCAGCGACAGCTGGCCCAGCGACTCCGGCTCGTCCATCTCGCCGTCGCCGAGGAAGGCCCACACGTGCGACTTGGAGGTGTCGGCGATGCCGCGGGCCTCCATGTAGCGGTTGATCCTGGCCTGATAGATCGCACCGATCGGCCCGAGCCCCATCGAGACCGTGGGGAACTCCCAGAAGTCCGGCATGGACCGCGGGTGCGGATAGCTGGAGAGCCCGTTGGGCGCCTTGCTCTTCTCCTGCCGGAAGCCGTCCAGCTGCGCCTCCGAGAGGCGGTCGAGCAGGAACGCACGCGCATAGATGCCGGGAGAGGCGTGGCCCTGGAAGAAGACCTGGTCGCCGCCGTCGCCCTCGTCCTTGCCGCGGAAGAAGTGGTTGAAGCCGACGTCATACAGGGAGGCCGACGAGGCGAAGGTGGCGATGTGGCCGCCCACCCCGATCCCGGGGCGCTGCGCACGGGAGACCATCACCGCCGCGTTCCAGCGGGTCGCGTTGAGGACCTTGCGCTCGATCTCCTCGTTGCCGGGGAAGAACGGCTCGTCCCGCGTGGCGATCGTGTTGACGTAGTCCGTGCTGCGCATCTCCGGTACGGCGACGCGCTTTTCGCGCGCCCGCTCGATGAGCCTGAGCATGAGATAGCGGGCACGTCCCCGGCCGCGCTCGTCGACGGCAGCGTCGAGCGAGTCGAGCCATTCCTGGGTCTCCTCGGGATCAAAGTCCGGGACCTGGCTGGGAAGGCCGCCAATGATGATCGGGTTGCGATCGGATCCGGAAGCCACGCTGTTCCTTCGCTGTTCGTGATCGGTCTGCATGGTGTCGCGCCGCCTCCATCGTGTACCGCCGCTGCGTCCACGTCACCTCTACTGCGGGGTAACCCGGTTCCGTCTCACAACGCCTCGAAATGCAGGGTCATATGGGGAGGCCGAATTGCCACCCTACGCCCGCCGGGAGGGCGCTGCGCCGCCGCCGGGGCAGTCGGTACGGAAGGGATGGAACCGGCGTATATCCACCCGGCGCATGTGGCGTGAATCACTGCTCATCGGGCATTGTGGGACGACACGTCAACGTTTGGGCGGGATGGATGGTGGGGTACTTGCGCGATCCGCCCTGCCCGTGTGGACTACGGCCATTGCCTCGCGTGCGCGCGGGGCACAAGGCAGATTCCAGCAAGAGACAGGAGGCAATCCGTGAGCGCGACCGCGGACCACGCGGAGGAGCGGACCAACCCCGCCGCAAGGCTGGGTTTCCAGCCCGGACAGGTGGTCCAGGAGCTCGGTTACGACGACGACGTCGAGCAGGCACTCCGTGAGGGAATCGAGGCCATCACGGGTACGGAGCTCGTCGACGAGGACCATGACGACGTGGCCGACGCCGTGATGCTGTGGTTCCGCGAGGAGGACGGCGACCTGACGGACGCGCTGGTGGACGCCACCACGATGATCGATGCGGGTTCTCCTGTCTGGCTGCTGACGCCCAAGACGGGCCGCGAAGGCTACGTCGAGCCGAGCGAGATCGGCGAGGCGGCACAGACCGCCGGACTCTCGCAGACCAGCACTGTCAACGCGGGCAAGGACTGGAGTGGCAGCCGCCTCGTCACGCCCAAAACCGCTCGTACCGGCAAGCGGTAGCTCGCGGCCTCCCGGCGCCCCCATGCGTGAGCCCTCCGCACGGCGGCCCGCGGCAAGCCTCCCCGAGGCGGAGCCCGAGCGGCCCGAGGGGAAGCGGGAACAGCACGAGACCAGATTCCGGGCCTCCGGCAGCCAGACTGCCGGGGGCCCGGCTTCGTCGTACGGGCGGGAGTGAAAGACTGCCGCGACGTCCGTACGGCGGTGCTCGCCCCCTGTCCGGCCGCCTCACGCCGGGCGGGAGCCGGCAGGCACTCGCCGTCTTCCAAAGATCGTCTCCACAGAAGGGGCTCTTCCTCCCATGGCAATCGAGGTCGGCACCAAGGCACCGGACATCACGCTGAAGAGCCAGCACGGCGAAGCGGTCTCGCTCGCCGACTTCCGCGGCAAGAAGAACGTCGTTCTGCTCTTCTACCCCTTCGCCTTCACGGGGGTCTGCACGGGCGAGCTGTGCGCGCTGCGCGACCAGCTCCCGTCCTTCGTCAACGACGACGTGCAGCTGCTCGCCGTCTCCAACGACTCGCCCTTCGCGCTCCGGGTCTTCGCCGACCAGGAGGGCCTGGAGTACCCGCTCCTCTCGGACTTCTGGCCGCACGGCGCGGCCTCCCGCGCCTTCGGCGTCTTCGACGAGGAGAAGGGCTGCGCCGTGCGCGGGACCTTCATCATCGACACCGAGGGCGTGGTGCGCTGGAGCGTCGTCAACGCCATCCCGGAGGCCCGCGACCTCAACGAGTACGTGAAGGCGCTCGAAGCCCTCTGACCGAAGCGCTGTGTGCGGGGGAACCGCTCACTAGGATCGATTCGTTGATCCGGCAGCAACAGGAAACACGCATTTGGGGCACGTACACGGTGCTCCTTCGAACAGAAACCTGGAGGACTCGTGGGAGTCAGCCTCAGCAAGGGCGGCAACGTCTCGCTGACCAAGGAGGCCCCGAACCTGACGGCGGTCATCGTCGGACTGGGCTGGGACGCCCGTACGACCACCGGCTCGGACTTCGACCTCGACGCCAGCGCCCTGCTTGCGAACGCCGAGGGCAAGGTCAGCAAGGACCAGAACTTCGTATTCTTCAACAACCTCAAGAGCCCCGACGGCTCGGTCGAGCACACCGGCGACAACCTCACCGGTGAGGGCGAGGGCGACGATGAGGTCATCAAGGTCAATCTGGCGGGAGTGCCCGCCGACGTGGAGAAGATCGTCTTCCCGGTCTCCATCTACGAGGCCGAGAGCCGCCAGCAGAGCTTCGGCCAGGTGCGCAACGCGTTCATCCGCGTCGTCAACCAGGCCGACAACAACGAACTGGCGCGCTACGACCTCAGTGAGGACGCCTCGACGGAGACGGCCATGGTCTTCGGCGAGCTCTACCGGCACGGCGCGGAGTGGAAGTTCCGTGCCATCGGCCAGGGTTACGCGTCGGGACTGCGCGGCATCGCGCAGGACTTCGGGGTCAACGTCTGACAGATCCCGGCAGCCACCGGCGCCGCAGACTTCCGTGATCTGGAGGTGTGCGGCGCCTGGTGATGTCGGGACACTGGGGTGCATCAACACCGGGGAGAGGATCAGAACATGGGCGTGACGCTCGCCAAGGGGGGAAATGTCTCCCTCTCGAAGGCCGCACCGAATCTGACCCAAGTCAGGGTCGGGCTGGGCTGGAAGGCCCGTTCCACCACCGGCGCCGCCTTCGACCTGGACGCCAGCGCGCTGCTGTGCGCGAACGGCCGGGTTCTCGGCGACGAGTACTTCGTCTTCTACAACAACCTCAAGAGTCCCGACGGCTCCGTCGAGCACACCGGCGACGAACTGGTCGGCGGCACGGGAAGCGAGGACGACGAGACGGTCCTGGTGGACCTGACCCTCGTCCCGGCACACGTCGACAAGATCGTCTTCCCGGTGTCGATCTACGACGCCGAGCCCCGGCAGCAGACGTTCGGGCAGGTCACCGACGCCTACATACGCGTCGTCAACCAGGCGGACGACCAGGAGCTGGCGCGCTACGACCTCACCGAGGACGCCTCCTCGGAGACCGCGATGATCTTCGGTGAACTGTACCGGCGCGAAGGCGAATGGAAGTTCCGGGCCGTTGGACAGGGGTACGCCTCGGGTCTGCGAGGCATCGCTCTAGACTTCGGAGTCAATGTTTCGTAAGCCAAGGTCATTTGTTCGTAAAGCGGATTGGGTAGCCCAGTGCTCTTGAAAACCTTCGGCTGGTCCCTCGGCGTCACGGCCGCGGGGTTCGCCCTCGCCGCGTTGCTCTGGGGGTGGCAGGGGCTCGCCGTCGTGGCGATCCTGTCCATCCTGGAGATCTCGCTGTCCTTCGACAACGCGGTCGTCAACGCCGGTGTGCTGAAGAAGCTGAACACCTTCTGGCAGCGCATCTTCCTGACCATCGGCATTCTCATCGCGGTGTTCGGGATGAGGCTGGTCTTCCCGGTCGTGATCGTGGCCATCAGCGCCAAGATCGGCCCCATCGAGGCCGTCGATCTGGCGCTGGCGGACCCCGACAGGTATCAGCAGCTCGTCACCGACGCGCACCCCGCCATCGCCGCCTTCGGCGGGATGTTCCTGCTGATGATCTTCCTCGACTTCATCTTCGAGGAGCGCGAGTACAAGTGGCTCGCCTGGCTGGAGCGGCCCCTGGCCAAGCTCGGCAAGGTGGACATGCTCTCCGTCTGCATCGCCCTGATCGTCCTGCTGGTCTCGGCGATGACCTTCGCCGTCGCGGCACACCAGCACGGCGGGGCACACGCCGACAAGTCCGCCACGGTGCTGCTGTCCGGAGTGGCCGGGCTCATCACGTACCTGATAGTGGGCGGTCTCTCCAGCCACTTCGAGAACAGGCTGGAAGAGGAGGAGGAACGCGAGCAGGAGGCCGAGGAGGAGGCGAAGAAGGAGGGCCGGCAGCCGTCGGCGCTCGGCCTCGCGGGCAAGGCCGCCTTCTTCATGTTCCTCTACCTCGAAGTGCTCGACGCGTCCTTCTCGTTCGACGGCGTCATCGGTGCGTTCGCCATCACCAACCACATCTTCTGGATGGCGCTCGGCCTCGGCATCGGCGCGATGTACGTCAGGTCCCTCACGGTCTATCTCGTCCGGCAGGGCACCCTCGACGACTACGTCTACCTGGAGCACGGGGCGCACTACGCGATCGGTGCGCTGGCGGTGATCCTCCTCGTCACCATCAAGTACCAGATCAACGAGGTGGTCACGGGCCTTCTCGGCGTCGCGCTGATCGCCGCGTCCTTCTGGTCCTCGGTCCGGCGCAACCGCGCAGTGGAGGCGGCCCAGGGCAGCGGGGGCGGCGACGAGGGCGAGAGGGCCTTAGACGAGGAGGTCGGCTCGAAGGCGTGAGACCCGTGTGAATCCGGAAGGCGCGGCGGCTCGCGCCTTCCGGGTGTCACGGCGGCCTGTTTGCGGAACGCTCTTGACGGGGCGGTTCCGAGTCCCGACTCGGAGCCGCCCCGCGGCAGTTGGAGTTCTAGTGGGGGTGCGGGATGGTCTCCCTTTGGGAGAACTGGCGGAACAGCGCCAGGATGCGGCGCGGTCCGAAGTTCGACACGGTGGGCGGGCCTTCGACCTATGCCGTCGAGCTGACCAAGCGTCACTCTGCTGTGTCGCTCACGGAGCAGGGCGCGGACAACGGAAGTCTGCGGGTCAACCTCTCCTGGCGCATGCGCTCTTCGGACTTCGACGGGAGAACGGGGAGCCGCGGCTCGCTCCGGCATCCTCTCCAGGCACTGAAGCCGCAGGTCGTGCAGGCGCACACGCAGGGCATCGTCGACGTGGACCTGGACCTTGCCTGCATGTACGAACTGGCCGACGGGACCAAGGGCGTTGTGCAGCCGCTGGGTAACTTTCTCGGCGACTGGAGCTCACCGCCGTATGTGAAGCTCACGGGCGACGACCGGTTCGGTTCACCGTCCGGCGAGACGATCTACGTGAACCTCGACCACAAGGACGACATCAGGCGGCTGCTGTTCTTCGTCTACATCTACGACGGCACCCCGGCGTTCGACCGTACGCACGCGATTCTCACGCTCTTTCCGAGCAACGGCCCCCGCGTCGAAGTCGCCCTCGACCAGCGGGCTCCGCAGGCGCGCTCGTGCGCGGTGCTCCTTCTCCAGCACGAGAAGGAGCAGTTGATGGTCCGGCGCCAGGTGCGCTATGTGTACGGCTTCCAGTCCGAGCTGGACCGGCTCTACGGCTGGGGCCTCCAGTGGGGCCGCGGCTACAAGGCGGGCAAGGCCTGACGGACGGCACGACACCGCAGACCTGACCGGCAGCGAGCCGGCGCGGCCCGGCGAGCCGCGCCGGCCGGTCAGCCGTGCTGGAACTGCGGCCCCTGCGGCGGCAGCGCGAAGTCCGGGTCGGGCTGCGGATAGCCGTATGCGGGCTGCGGATATCCGTACGCGGGCCGGGTGGCCGGCGGCTGCTGGGGAGGCTGCGGAGCCTGGGGGTAGCCGTAACCGGGCGCCGTGCCCGGTGCCGCGGGGCCCGGCCCGGCCGCCGCGATGGGCGAGGGCGCGGGAGCCGCGAGGGGGAAGTCGTCGGGCTCCGAGGAGCGGTGCGGGCTCGCGACTGCCGGTACGGTCGCGTCGTCCGGCGAGGGAGCGGGCGGCTGGGGCGGCACCGACGGGGCGGGCGGCACCGGGGACGCGGGCGGGGCGGACTGCTGCGTCGGCGCCGAGTGCGCCGAGTGCGCCGGCTGTGCTGTCCGGGCCGTGGGCGCCGGTTCCGCCTGCTGATCCGCCGGTGCCTGCGGTGCTTGCGGTGCCTGCTGTCCCGGTGCGGCGGCGCCCGCGCCGCTCCCCGCTCCCGCGCCCTCCTCGACGGTGATCCCGTACTCGGTGGCCAGGCCGACAAGCCCCGTGTCGTACCCCTGCCCCAGCGCGCGGAACTTCCAGCCGGTGCCGCGCCGGTACAGCTCGCCGCAGATCATCGCCGTCTCGGCGCCCGTCTCCGGCTCGATGTCGAAGCGCACCAGGGGCTCCGCGGACGGTTCCCCGGCCGGGTAGAGCAGAAGCCGCAGCTGCTGGACGTCGGAGAAGGTGCCGCCGTCCGCGGAGGCGGCGAGCAGCACCCGGTCCACATGCCCTCCGAGCCCGTCCAGGTCGGCCTCGACCGCCTCGCGCATCCCGTCCTGGTCCTGCGTCTGGGCCGTGTGGCGCACCGCGCCGGACGGATGCCGCGGCTGGTTGTAGAAGACGAAGTCCTCGTCGGAACCGACGCGTCCGGTGTCGTCGAGCAGCAGCGCCGAGGCGTCGACGTCGGGCACACCCTGCCCGGGGATCCAGCACAGGACGGCGCGCACCGCCACAGTCTCCAGCCGAACGTTCGAGCCCTTCACCATGGCGTGCGTCATGGGCTCATCCTGCCTTCCGCGCGTGCGTCGGGACAACGCGGGGAGCGGGCGGTGTACGGGGTGGTAACACATTTTTCATCCCCGATTGGAACCAATGGACCCCTCCCGTACGTACGATGAGCGGCTGCTTCTTGCCACCGGACCGTACGGCGGAGGGGCGGCACCCGACTGACAGCGGTCGCGTCGGCCCTACCGATGCCGCGCGATGGGGAACGGGGTCACGCATGCGGCATTTCGGCCATCTACCGCCTGAGGTGCGGCGGGAGCTCTTCCAGTACGAGCCCGCCGGGTTCAGCGAGCAGTCGCCCACCGGCACGCTCGCCATCGCGCTGGGCGGCACCCTCTACTGCCCCGCCACGCGAACGTGCCTCGCGGACGACGTGGTGAAGCAGTCCGGGCTCGGCGTGGTCTCGATGGTGCTGTGCCTGGAGGACTCGATAGGGGACGCGGACGTCGCCGCGGCCGAGGCCAATCTCGTACGCCAGCTGGTGCAGCTGGACCGGATGCGGGCGGACGACGGCGCGACCGGCGCTGGGACCGGCCCCCGAGCCGAAGGCGACGGCTCGCGCGAGCCCGATCTCCCTCTGCTGTTCATACGGGTCCGCGAACCGGCGCAGATCATGGACCTGGTGGCGCGGCTGGGACCGGCGGCGGGACTGCTGTCGGGGTTCGTGCTGCCCAAGTTCACCGAGGAGCGCGGCATTCCGTTCCTGGAGGCGCTGGCGGAGGCCGAATCGGCCGCGGGCAGGCGCCTGTTCGCGATGCCCGTACTGGAGTCACCCGAGCTGCTGCACATGGAGACGCGCGCGGCGACGCTCGCCGGAATCGCCCGCACCGTCGACAAGTACCGGGAGCGCGTTCTCGCACTGCGGCTGGGCGTGACGGACTTCTGCTCGGCCCACGGGCTGCGCCGTACACCGGAGATGACCGCGTACGACGTCCAGCTCGTCGCCTCCGTCATCGGCGACGTGGTGAACGTGCTGGGCCGCGCGGACGGTACGGGCTACACCGTGACCGGACCGGTCTGGGAGTACTTCCGGCCCCAGGAGCGGATGTTCAAGCCCCAGCTGCGGCAGAGCATCTTCACCGGGCGCGCGGAGGAGCTGCGCGCCGCGCTCATCGACCACGACATGGACGGGCTGCTGCGCGAGATCGAGCTGGACCGGGCCAACGGGCTACAGGGCAAGACGTGCATCCACCCCTCGCACGTACTGCCCGTGCACGCGCTGTCGGTCGTGACCCTGGAGGAGCACAGCGACGCCACGGACATCCTGCGGCCCGAGCGCAGCGGAGGCGGTGTTGTGCGCTCCGCGTACACGAACAAGATGAACGAGGTGAAGCCGCACCGGGCGTGGGCCGAGCGGACCCTGCTGCGCGCGGAGCTGTTCGGAGTGGCACGCGAGGGCGTCGGCTTCGTCGACCTGCTGGCGGCGGGGACACGGGCGACCGGGAAGCCGGCGCGAGAGGGACGGACGACGGGATGAGCGACGCGGTGAGCGACGTGAGCACGGGCGTGACCGGCGGCGCGAGCGGCAGGTACGACGCGGGCGGTACGGGCGGTACGGGCGGCGCGGGCGGCTCCGGTGAGGCGGTGTGGTCAGGTGAGTGGGTCGCCGAACGGCTCGGCGTCGCGCTGAGCGGCGAGGGACTGCGGGACCTCATGGGTCTCGCCCTGCGCCGTAACCCCAAGCGCGCGCATCTTCTCGTCTCGCGCGTCCTGGGCAAGCATGTGCCGGAGCGTCCTGCGACCGTCTACGGCGTCGGCCTGCGGCTCGGCCGGCGGGTGCGGGCGCTGCTCGGCGACGCGCTCGCCGACCGCGCGGTGGTGCTCGGCTACGCGGAGACGGCGACGGGCCTGGGGCACAGCGTCGCCGACGGCGTCGGCGGCGTGACGTATCTGCACTCGACCCGGCGTCCGGTGCGGGGGGTGGCCACCGCGGGCGGGTTCGAGGAGGAGCACAGCCACGCCACGTCCCATCTGCTGCTGCCGGAGGATCCCGCGCTGCTGGAGCGGGACGGGCCGCTCGTGCTCGTCGACGACGAGTTCTCCACCGGGCGCACCGTGCGCAACACCATCGCCGCGCTGCACCGGCGGCGTCCACGGGAGCGGTACGTCGTCGTGGCGCTCACCGACATGCGCTCGCCCGACGACGCGGCGGCGCTGGAGAAGGCCGCGGCCGAACTCGGCGCCCGCGTGGACGTGGTGGCGCTCGCACACGGCCGCGTCTCGCTCCCGCCCGACGTACTGGAGCGGGGGCAGCGGCTCGTGGCGGAAGCCGAGGCGGAGGGGGAAGCCGAGGCGGAGGCGTCCGCGGCCCCGGAGCCGGGGGCCCCGGAGGCGCCGGGCCGCGCGGACCCGCCCGTACGGGTGGACCTCGGCTGGCCCCTGCGGCTCCCCGACGGCGGACGGCACGGCTTCACGCCCGCGCACCGCGCGCGCCTGGACGCGGCGCTGCCCGGCATGGCCGAGCGCGTGGCCTCGGCCCTGCCCGGGTCCATATCTGGGTCCCTGTCCTCATCTGGGTGCCTGTCCTCGTCCGGCGCGCGGCCCGCCCGCCCGGAAGCGGACGGCGCACCGCGCGCACCGCGCGTACTGGTGCTGGGCTGCGAGGAGTTGATGTACGCGCCGCTGCGCCTGGCCGCCGCCCTGGAGGAACGTCTCGGCAGGGACGCGGAGGTGCGCTTCTCCACGACGACCCGCTCGCCGGTGCTCGCGCTGGACGACCCGGCCTACGCGGTCCGTACGTGCCTCTCCTTCCCCGCGCACGACGGCGCCGGCGGCGAGGGGAGCGATGGAGGCGCCGCCACGCGCTTCGCCTACAACGTGGCGCCCGGCACCGACCCGCGGCGCCGCTTCGACGCCGTCGTCGTCGTTGTCGACTCGGCCGCCGACACCGCCGCGCTGCACGCGCCCGGCGGCCTGCTGGACAGGCTGCGCGAGCACACGGACAGCGTGCTGCTCGCGGTCGTCCCGTCCTACCGTCCGCTGCCGGCGCCGCTGCGCGGTCCGGACTTCTCCTCGTATGCGCCCGACGAGGTCGGCTGGCTTCTTCAGGACCTGTCGCAGAGGGAGTTGGAGGCCCCGACCGAGGAGCGCGAGGAGGCGATCCAGAGCGGCGGAGCGCACTACGCGGAGTCGCTGCCCGTCGAGTACCAGCCGAGCGCCGAGTACGAGCGCCTCTTCCACAGCGCGCTGGAGGCGTCCGCGAGCCGCGTCGCACGCGCGGTCGGCACCGTCACCGAGGCGGTGCTCGCCGAACGGGGCACGCGCGGAACGGGCCGCCCCGTGCTGGTCTCGCTCGCCCGTGCGGGCACGCCCGTCGGCGTGCTGATGCGGCGCTGGGCGCAGCGGGCGCACGGGCTCGACCTGCCGCACTACGCGGTGTCGATCGTGCGCGGACGCGGCATCGACGCCAACGCGCTCCGCTGGATCGCCTCCCACCACGACCCCGCCGACGTCGTCTTCGTCGACGGCTGGACGGGCAAGGGCGCCATCACCCGTGAACTCGCCGACGCACTCGCTCACTTCGGGGAGTTCGACCCGGAGATCGCGGTGCTCGCGGACCCGGGCGGCTGCGTGCGCACGTACGGAACGCGCGAGGACTTCCTCATACCGTCCGCGTGCCTCAACTCCACGGTCTCCGGGCTGATATCGCGCACCGTGCTGCGCGCGGACCTGGTCGGCCCGGACGACTACCACGGCGCCAAGTGCTATCGCGCACTCGCCGGTTCCGATGTCTCGGGCCTCTTCCTGGACACGGTGACGGAACGCTTCGGCGAGGTCCGCGCGGGCGCCGCCGAGGACGCGGCCGCGCTGCTCGCCGCCGACCGCGAGCCGACGTGGGCCGGGTGGCGCGCGGTGGATCGCATCAGCGAGGAGTACGGCATCGGCGACGTCAACCTCGTCAAGCCCGGGGTGGGGGAGACGACGCGGGTTCTGCTGCGCCGCGTGCCCTGGCGGGTGCTGACGCGCCGCGGCGCGGGCCGCGACCTGGACCATGTGCGGCTGCTGGCGGCGCAGCGCGGCGTTCCCGTCGAGGAGACGGACGGCCTCCCGTACAGCTGCGTCGGTCTGATCCACCCCCGGTTCACGCGCGGGGCCACGGGCGCGGACGGCAGGGCCGCCGGATGACCCGCCCGCCCGGGCGGGGTGCGCCCGGCCGTCCGCTCGTCGCCAGCGACCTGGACCGCACGCTGATCTACTCCGCCGCGGCGCTCGGGTTGAGCGTGCCGGACGCCGAGGCTCCGCGGCTGCTGTGCGTGGAGGTGTACGAGGGCAGGCCGCTGTCGTACATGACGGAGACGGCCGCGGGGCTGCTGGCGGAGCTGACCGAGCGCTGCGTCTTCGTGCCCACGACCACCAGGACCCGCGAGCAGTACCGGAGGGTGCGGCTGCCCGGCGGCCCCGCGCGCTACGCGGTCTGCGCGAACGGCGGGCATCTGCTGGTCGACGGCGAGCCCGACCCGGAGTGGAACGCGCAGGTCCGGCGCGGCCTCGCGGGCTGTGCGCCGCTGGAGGACGTGTGCGCGCATCTGCGCGAGTCGTCCGGCGGCGGCGACTGGGTGCTCAAACAGCGCGTCGCGGACGGCCTGTTCGCGTACCTCGTCGTGGACCGGGGCCGCCTGCCGCAGACGTGGGTGAAGGAGCTGGCCGCCTGGGCGGAGCCCCTCGGCTGGACGGTGTCGCTTCAGGGACGCAAGATCTACGCCGTGCCGGTGCCGCTGACGAAGAGCGCCGCCGTCGCCGAGATCGCCCGGCGTACGGGGGCGACCCGCACATACGCCGCCGGTGACTCGCTGCTCGACGCGGACCTGCTGCTCGCCGCCGGGCGCGGCTGGTTCCCGGGCCACGGCGAACTCGCGGACAGCGGGTTCGGCGCGGGCCACGTCACCGCGCTCAGCGAGCGCGGGGTCGCGGCGGGCGAGCGGATCGTACGGGAGCTGTGGGGGGCGGCGGCCGGCGGCGGCGAGTGAGGCGGCAGAGCCGTACGGCGCGGGCGGTACGGGCGACGCGCATGACACAGGCGAACAGAGTGGCGCGCACCGGCTCGACCGCCGGAGCCCCGGGCCGCGTCCCGTCGGCTGGGCCCGCTCGCGCTGCTCCGTGGCGCCGCCCGCTCCGGATCAGCTCGTGCCGGCCCGCTCCGTCAGCTTGCTGAGCGTGGCGTCCAGTCCCGCGCCGGCGGGCTGACGCCGGTTGTACGGGAGCTTCGAGAGCACGGCGGCCATGCCGCACGTGTTGCTGAGCGCGGAGAAGACCAGTCCGCCGCCGATGAGGAACGACAGTACGCGGAACCCGGGGATCGCCAGGTCGAGGAGGATGCCGAGCACCACCAGGGAACCGGCCGTGAGCCTGACCTGACGCTCCATGGGCCACACAGGGCGTGCGCCCGCGGGACGGTCGAGTTCGTGACCGGCCGCGGCCCAGGCCTCGGTTCCGCCGTCGAGCGACGGTGCCGCGATCCCCTCGCCCGAGAGCCGGCCGGACGCCAGGCCCGAACGGGTTCCGGAGGCGCAGACGACGACCAGTTCGCCCTTTCCGGCAGCCGTACGCAGCGCGGGAAGCGCGTCGTCGAGGCGGTCGAGCGGGATGTTGAACGCTCCCGGGATGTGCCCGGAGCCGTACTCGGCCGGGGTGCGGACGTCGATGACGGTGGCGCTGTTCAGCCGTGGCGAGAGTTCGGCGACCGTGACAGGCGGGGACGAGGTGGTCACAGCGGATCCCTTCGGGGTGCGGTCGATCGGTCTTCGGGGGTCGGTTCGGTCTCGGACCGGCGTCCTGCCCCGGCGACTTCGGACGAGCGGTTTTCGGACGACCGGTCCTGATCGTGACGCTTCGGTTCTGACCGGCTCAGCGGCCATGGGGAGCGCGGTATTCCGGATATCCGCGGGGAGTTGCCGCGGCTCTGCTTGAGAATTCACCCATTTGTGGCATACGGGGCTGTGCCGGCCTCGCCCCGTCCCGCCCGATCCCGGGACGGAGCCGGCCGGCCCCGTCCCGGCACCCCGAGGTGCGCGCGACGGTGCCCGGGATGACGCTGGACCCATGTTGACGCTCGGCCATCTGACCGCCGGTGCGCCGCCGCTGCTGAGATGGGCGAGTACGGGCGACGCGCCCGACGACCCCGGCAGGGTGGTCGAGAGGATCACGCGCTGCGGCCCGGACGGCCCGCCGGTCGGTGAGCGTACGGAGCGTGTGCTGCTCGTGACGTCCGCCGACAGCACCCTGGAGTGGGTGCGGCTGCGCGCGGAGAACGCGGCCGGGGTCGTGCTCTGCGGCGAGATCGGCGACCTCGACGAGGTGCCGGACTGCGGCCTCGTGCCCGTCCTGACCCCGCTGGTCCCCGGCGGTCCGGTCCGGGTGGCCGAGGCGCTCATGGGTGCGCAGGTCGCTGTGTTGCAGGCGGAGGTGCGCCAGGTCGAGACGTACACCAACGTCGCGGCGCACGCGATGGCGGAGGGCGGCGGACCGCAGGGCGTACTGGAGTGGGTCTCCCGCGAGACCCGCGCGGAGCTGGAGGTTGTCGACGGCTACCGCGAGCAGGACTGGCCGCCCGAGGTGTCCCGGCAGACCAACCTGCTGCGCGAGCTCGTACGGGGCCGGGAGCAGGGGCCGGTGCGGGGCAAGGGGGACGGGCGTTACGTCGAGGTGTGGCCCGTGGGCGTCGGGCCGCCCCACCGGCTGCTGATCGCGTCCCGCGACCGACCGTGGGGAGGACGGGGCCGGTTCGGCCTCGAACAGGTCGCGGTGATGGTCGCCGGGCTGCTGCGCGAGGAGGACGTGACCGAGCGCGAACGCCGCCTCCACGCGGCCGTGCAGGCGGCACGCACCTCGGCGTTCCAGTACCTGATGGTGGGCGACGTGACCTCCGCGGGCCGCGCCGTCGAACCCCTGGCGCCCGGCCTGATGGCCGCGGGCGTGGTGCAGGTCGCGGTGCTGGAGAAGGCCCCGGGCGAGGAGCGCGAGGAGGTCGCGGCCGAGGTGGAGGAGGCCCTGCAATGGGCCCGGGCGCTGACGGTGCTCTGCCCCGTGGACGACGCCCAGCTCATCATCATCTGGGACGGCGCGCAGGCCCCGGTGAACACCGTGCTGGAGCCGGTCGCGGAGGCGGACCCCGACCGCGCCGTCGGCGTCAGCGGCCGCGGACCGCTGGAGCACGCGGCCCGCCTGTACGAGGCGGCCGTCGTCAGTGTGGAGGCCGCCCGGCGCACTCCGGGCGGCGTCGCCGTGCACGACGGACGGCCGCCTCTCGCGGAGCTGCTCGACGCCTCGGCCGGCGGCTGGGCGCGGGAACTGCTGGCCCCGCTGGAGCGGAACCTCGCGGATGCCGAGCGGCGGCGCCTGCTGGAGGTGTGCAGCGCGGGCATCGCCATGGGAGCGCAGGGCGCGGGACGGCTGCTCGGGCTGCACCGCGACACCGTCACCGCACGGCTGGACGAGCTGACGGCGCGCGTCGGCCTGGACCGGGCGCTGCTCGCGGACCGCGCGAAGCTGGATCTGGCGATGCGCCTGGCGGATCTGCCGCCGCCCGTGCCGGGGGTTGCGCCCGCCGGAGGCGTGCGCCAGGTCCTCGACCACGAGGGCGCCGCCGTGTGGGGCAACGGCGTGCTGTCCGGACTCTCCTCACGCCTGATCTCCGCGCTGGCGACCTGGGTCGAGCACGAACTCGACCGGGAGGAGACCGCACGGGCACTCGACATCTCCCCCGCGACGCTGGCGAGTTGGCTGCGGGAGGCCGGAACGTTCACGCATCTGCCGCTGCGCAAGGACAGGCCGGGTGCCGTGCACGAACTGCTCTGGGCGCTGTACACGGCCGGTCACGTCCGTCCCTCCACCGTCACCGGCAGCGAAGGAGAGGCGGCGCGCACCGGAGCGGCCGCGGTCACGGAGGCGGCGCCGGGAGAGGACCTCGCGCAGCCGCGCACCGACACGGCTCATCCCGCCCGCCTGTACGACTACTTCCTGGGCGGCAGGACGAACTACGCGGCCGACAGGATCGCCGCCCAGAAGACGGTCGAAGCCGCGCCCGGCGTGGCCGTCATGGCCCGCGAGAACCGCGCGTTCATGCTCCGCGCCGCACGGCATCTCGCCGCGCAGGCCGGCATCCGCCAGTTCCTCGACCTGGGGGCCGGCATCCCCACCGAGCCCAACCTGCACCAGGTCGCGCAGGCTGAGGCCCCCGCCGCGCGCGTCGTCTACGTCGACGACGACCCCGTCGTCCAGGCGCACGCCCAGGTCCTGCTCGGCGGGAGCCCCGCCGGGCGCACCGCCTTCCTCCACGCCGACGCCGCCGACCCCGCCGGAGTCCTCTCGTCCCCCGAGGTCCGCGAGAGCCTCGACCTGACCCAGCCGGTCGCGCTCTCCGCGGTGGCGCTGCTGCCCTTCGTTCCCGACGACCGGGTCGCGCACGAGATGCTCCGCGGCTTCACCGGCGAGCTGCCCTCCGGGAGCTTTCTGATGCTCTCCCACCTCACCGCCGACTTCGATCCCGAGGGGACGGAGAGCGTGTGCCGGCAGTACGAGAAGATGGCCGGAATCGAGGTCAAGCCCCGTACGCGCGACGAGGTCGCGGCGCTCCTCGACGGCCTGGAGCTCGTGGAGCCCGGCATCGTCCTGGTGCATCGCTGGCGCTCGGAACGCTCCGAGGAGGATCTGGCCGAGGACGATGTACGGGTCGGCTCGTACGGAGCGGTCGCCCGCATTCCCTGACCACTTTGATTACGCCGGGGGAGCCGCGGCGGCCCCGCGCGTCACCCGGCGTCGATGCGCGCCAGGCGCTCCGCGTCCCCGAGGCGCGGACAGGTGGCGCACGCCTCGCCGGACGGGACCGTGTAGTAGAGGCAGCATCCGGCGCGGGTGCGCGTCGGGTACGACGTCCCGTCGCCGCCGCGCAGCCGGCGGAAACCCGCGCCGGCCGGGAACGGCGGGATCGGGGCGGGCAGCAGCTCGCCCGCCGCGGCGACCGCCCTCTCCTCGTCCCCCGTGGCCCGGCCGAGGTGCCAGATGCCGGAGACGAGGTCGTCCTCCGCCATGCCCCACAGCGCCCTCGGCCCGCGGCGCAGCCGGGGCCCGAGCGCCGCTATGAGCGGGGCCGCCTGCTCGGCGGCGGCGGTGCGCAGCTCCCGGCGAAGCGCCTCCTCGTCCGGCACGACCTCGGCCCCGGAAAGCGAGGCGGCGCTGTCGCCCGGCAGGCAGGCGAAGCCCCCGGGAGCGACCTGGCAGGCCTCCTCCCGGCGGCCGACCCGCACATCCTCCGCGCGCAGACGCGGCACACGGCGCTCCAGGTACCAGGGCCCGCTCAGCAGCAGACAGGTGGACCACAGGAAGCGGTGCAGCATGCGCGAGGCCACCACGTCGGGCCGGGGGAGGGCCGCGCAGCGGTCGGCGTACCGGGCCGTCTCCGCCTCCAGGAGGGCGTCGAGGACGTCCGGCTGACGGGCCGCCAGGCCGAGATCGGCCCAGTCCTCTCGCGCCTCGACCTCTCCGGCCTCGCGACCGGGGGCCGCGATGTGGAGGTTCAGATTGGGACTCAGAGTGCTCAGGCGCCGGTAGGCCGAGGTGAGCAGTGCGGTGCAGCTCTCGACGCCTCGTGCGGAGGCCGACGCCGGGGCCAGGTTCAACGGTGCTCCTTGCGGTTCTGAGCGGTCTCACGGGGGCGGGCGCGCGGGCGTGCCGACCCGCGCGGCGCCCGCTGGGTAAGGTGAACCTTACTCACATGATCGGGTGTGAACGCCCTCCGCCCCTCGGCCAGTTGGCGGATTTAGGGTTACCTAACTTAAGCTCAGCTCCGGCTCTCGTCGAACGGCGCCGGAAGGGTTCCGACATTGCAGCTGTATCTGCTCGCCCTGAACCCGACCGACTCGGTCACCTGCGGCTTCCTGCCGGCGGCCCGGCGGATGGGTCTGCACGTCACGCTGCTCACGGACCGCCCGCAGGAGCACACCGCACAGACCGCCCCCGGCCCCGGCGGTGAGCCCGGCGCGCCCGTCGAGGTGCTCGGGTGCGACGTGCGGGACGCGGCGTCGGTGATCGCCCGGATCTCCGGCCACCGCCCGCCCGGCGCCGTCTTCACCAACAGCGATCATCTTCAGATGCAAGCCGCCCTGGCCGCCGAGTACTTCGGGCTCCCGGGCAAGGACTGGCAGGCCGCGTTACGCACCAAGGACAAGGCGGAGATGCGCCGGCACCTCGCCGCCGCGGGCGCCGGCACCGTACGGGCGGACGAGATCACCTCCGAGGACGATCTGCCGTCCCGGCTGGCGGTACTGGAGGTTCCGTTCCCCTGCGTCGTCAAGCCCCGCGAGGGTGTGGCCAGCGAGGACGTCTTCCTCGCCGAGGACGCGGCCGAACTGGCCCGGCGGTGCGCCGAGATCCGGGCCCGGCGCCCGGGCGCCGCGCTCGTGGTCGAGGAGTACCTCCCCGGCGAGCTGCACACGCTCGAGACCGTGGGGGACGCGGACCGCCTGCACGGCCTCGGCGGCTTCCGCACCCGGCTCTCCCCGCCGCCGTACTTCGTCGAGCAGCGGATGACGTACGAGCGAGAGCTCCCCGCTCCGCTGAGGGAGGCCGTCCTCGCCCAGCTCGGCGTGCTCGGCGTGCAACTCGGGGCGTGCCACACGGAGTTCGTGGTGCACGACGGCCGCGCCCGCATCGTCGAGGTCAACTACCGCGCCGTCGGCGACCACGGCGATCTGCTCCTCGCGGATCAGCTCGGCATCCCGCTCTTCGAGTACATACTCGGGGTCCACCTCGGTGAACCGCTGCCGCCGGAGCTGCCCGTACGGCGGGGCGGCGCGGCACGGATCGACTATCCGTGCGCCGACCGCGCGGGCACCCTCACCGCGGCGCCGGCCGCCTCCGACGAGGACAGGGCAGGAGTACGGCAGGTCTACGGGCCGATGCGCGCCGTGGGAGAACGCCACGACCTCCACCACACCAACCGCGACTACCTGGGCGCCCTGCGCACCACCGGCCCCGACCAGCCGTCCGTGGACCGGGCCGCCGAGGACTTCCTCGCCGCGCAGCGGTGGGAGATCACCCCGTGACCGCCGGTCCCGGACCCTTGACCCCGGGACCCGCCCCGGCGGCCCGTACGGCACTCGCGGCGGCCGCGGCACCCGGCGCGTGCCCGGCCGAACGCGAGCTGCTGCTACGGGTGTTGAGCGCGCTGCTGCGTGAGGACGTCGCCGGACTGCGCAGCCGCTCGGACGAGATCAGCGCCCCGGACGGCCGCTGGCTCCGGCTCCCCGCGGGCAGCGGTCGTGCCCTGCTGTTACCCGTACGCGCCGACGGGTTCCAGTGCACGGCGGCGGCCCGCCTCCCGCTGCTGCGCCGCGAACCGGAGGGCGCCGTCCTGACGACGGTCACCGGCGTGCTCACCGCGCTGTCCACCGTGGCCGATCCGGCGGACAGGCGTGGCTTTGAAGCCTTCGCGGCGGAGTGCCGCGCGGATCTTCTCGCCCGCCGTCTGCACGCCGCGACCCGCGACGAGCTGTACGCACACGTGACGGCCCGCCACGGGCCGGACCCCGCACGCTGGCAGGGCCTCGCCGCGTCCGTCGCCTTCGACGGCCTCGCGGCCCGCACCGATCACCCGGTGTATCCCGCTTCCCGTGCCCGCCTCGGCATGACGGAGCGCCAACTGCGGGCCTGGGGCCCGGAGTTCCAGCCGAGGTTCCCGCTGCGCTGGCTCGCCCTGCCCGCCGCGGACGTCGCCGTGTCCGGTACGGACCCCGGCGGCGCCCCCGGTCTCGGGCTGCCGGCCAAGGCCGGGGCGGGGCTTGCGGCCCTGGGGGACGCGGAACTCTTCTCGGGGTGGCGCCGGACCCACGTACTGATGCCGGTGCATCCCCTCACCGCCGGGCGGCCGTTGGAGGCGGCCCTGGACGCGGTCGGCCTGAGCGGCCCGGCCGTGCTGCTGGAACAGCCGTATCTGGAGGCGGTGCCCACCCTTTCGATGCGGACCGTCGCCCTGACCGGTCACCCCCGCACCCACCTCAAACTGCCCCTGCCCACCTCGACGTTGGGCCTGCTGAACCGCCGCTCGATACGGCCGGGCACGCTGCGCGACGGAGCCGCCTGCCAGCGGCTGCTGGAGCGGGTGCTCGAACGCGAACGGCGGCTGAGCGGCCGGGTGCTGCTCGCCGACGAGACCCGCCACGCCACGGCGAACCACGAGCTGCTGACCGTGCTGATCCGCCGTCAGCCGCCGGGCCTGGACGACTGCGTCGTCGTCCCGCTGGCGGCGCTGGCGTCCCGGTCACCGGACGGCCGCCCCGTGATCGGCGCGCTCGCCGACCGCTTCTACGGCGGAGACGTCACCGCCCTCCTCGACGCCATGCTGACGCTGCTGCTGGACTGGCAGACCACGCTCTTCGGTTACGGGATCGCTCTGGAATCCCACCAGCAGAACGTCTCCCTCGTGCTCGGCGGCTCCCAAGGTCCCGCGCCCCGGCTGCTGTTCAAGGACAACGACGGGCCGCGCGTCAACACCGTCCGGCTGCGCGAGGCGCTCCCCGGCGTGGACGCCGGCCGTCTCGGCTTCGCCGATCCGCGCATCAGCGTCACGGAGGACGGACCGGTCGCCGACCTGTTCACCACCGTCACCGTGCATCTGTGCGCGGGGAGTTGGGCCTTCAGCCTCACCGGCGACGGCTCACCGGCCCGCGAGGCCCTGATCGGCCTGGTGCGCAGACGGCTCGCCGAGGCCGTGGACAGGCTCGCCGCGGCGCACCCCTCGGCCGCCGCCGTTCTGCGCTCCCGGGTCCTGGAGGCACCCGAACTGCCCGTCAAGGCCATGGTGACGGCCGGAACCCTGCTGACGAAGGCACGGTCCGGCGCCGAGGACGTCAACAAGCACTACACCACCGGCCCCAACTACCTGCTGCGGAAGGCTTGACCATCGATGCCCGGCACCACCACGGCCCACCCGCCGGTTCCCGCCCCCGCAGTACTGCCGAGCGCCGACGACGCGGTCGCCCACACCCTTCTCAACTGCGTGCTGCGCGAGATGACGGACGAGCACACGCGTCGCGTCAACGAGGACGGCCTCCTCCTGCTGCGACTGCCGCTCTCCGGCGCCGAGTTGCGGGTGGCGCTGCGCCGTACGTCCCTGATCGGCGCCCACCGCTTCACCGGCCCCGTGCACGAACACACGCCGCAGGGCTGGACGCCGATCGGCTGGTACACGCTGGCCGCCCGCGTGCACGCCGAACTCTCGCTGCGCACGGGCATCCACAACGACGAGTTCCTCGCCCAGGTCGCGGCGAGCCACCGGGCCGTCAGCAGCGCGCTCGCCCGCCCCCGCACGTCGCACGGCCGCGTTCCTGCTCCGCGCCCCGGCGACCGGCTCGCCGCGTATCTCGGCAGCGAGCAGTCGCTCCTGCTCGGGCACCGCTTCCACCCCACGCCCAAGGCGCACGGCGCCGACCCCGCGACCTGGGCGGCGTACGCGCCCGAGGAGGGCGCCCGCTTCCCGCTGCGGCTGCTCGCCGTGCGCGAGGACCTCGTCGACCAGGACTCCGCGGAGCACGGGGCGCTCGCGCCGCTGGACGGACTGGGCGAGGCGCCCGCCGGGTTCCGGCTGCTGCCCGCACACCCCTGGCAGTTCCACATGCTGCACCGGCACCCGGCGTTCGCCGCCGCCCTCTCGAACGGCGACGTGCGCGACCTCGGCACCGGAACGGCCCCGGTCACCCCTACCGCGTCGGTCCGCACGGTGTACGACGGCACGGCGTTCCTGAAGTTCAGCCTCGACGTGCGCATCACCAACTGCCTGCGAAAGAACGCCCATTACGAGCTCACAGGGGCGGTCGCCCTCACCCGGCTGCTCCGTCCCGTGCTGGAGGACCTGGCCGTGCGCCACCCCGGCGCCGCCGTGCTCCGCGAGCCCGCCTACCGCACCCTCGCCGTGCGCGCCCCCGACGGCCGTGCGGACCGAGCGCTGCTGGAGGGCTTCGGGGTGATCGTCCGCGAGGGGCTCGGCCCGTACGTGCCGGCCGGGGCAACGCCGTTGCTGGCGGCGGCACTTGCGGACGAGTACCCCGCCGGCCCCGGGCGCGTGGCCGCCCTGCTGGACGGCGCGGGCCCGTCCGCGGCCACAGAATGGTGGGGCAGGTACGTCGACCTCGTCGTCCCGCCCGTGCTGTCCGCGTTCTTCCTGCACGGGCTGATCCTCGAACCGCACCTCCAGAACGTCGTCGTCTGCGTCGACGACGAGGGCGCGCCTGTCCGCGTCGTCTTCCGCGATCTGGAGGGCACCAAGCTGGTCGCCGGAACGCACCGCGAGGCGCTGGCCACGCTGCCCCGCGAGGTCGCCCGCGTCCTCACGTACGACGTCCGCCGCGGCTGGGACCGCGTCGTCTACTGCCTCCTCGTCAACCACCTCGCCGACATGCTGGCGGCCGTCGCCGACCTGTACCCCGGCACGGAAGCCGCACTGTGGCGGTGCGTGCGCCGCACGCTCGCCGAGTGCGCGGGGAACCTGGGCGATCCGCCGCTGCTGCGGTCGCTGCTCGCAGGGGAGGCTCTTCCCGCGAAGGCCAACCTGCTCACGCGCTGGCAGCGCGTGCCGGACCGCGAGGCCGGTTACGTACGGCTGCCCTCCCCGCTGACGGACGAGAGCCTGGCCGACGGAACGAACGACACGAACGGACACGTGAGTTGAGCGAGCCCAGCGAGCCGAGCCTGCTCACCCCGGCGGTACGGGACGCGGCCCTCGCCCTCGCCGACCGCGAACTGCCGTGCTACCTCTACGACTTGAGCGCGCTGGAGCAGCACGCCGCCGCCGTGCGCGGAGCGCTTCCGCGGGCGGTGGAGCTGTACTACGCGGCCAAGGCCAATCCGGAACCGGAGATCCTGCGGGCGCTGGCACCGTACACGGACGGCTTCGAGGTCTCCTCCGGCGGCGAACTGGCCCACGTGAACAGGGCCGTTCACGACCGGCCGCTCGCCTTCGGCGGCCCCGGCAAGACAGAGGAGGAGATCGAGGCGGCCCTGGCCGCCGGTGTGCGGCGCTTCCACGTGGAGAGCCTCCACGAACTGCGGCTGCTGGCCCGGCTGGCCCCACGCCACCGAGGTACTGCCGCTGCGCGGCCGCGTGTCCTGATCCGCTTCAACCCGCCTGTCACCGCGACGGCACTGGAGGGCAGTGCCCTGGCCATGGGAGGCCGGCCCACGCCCTTCGGCATGGACCCGGCAGAGGCGGCCGAGGCCGTCCGGCTGTTCGCCGACGACGGACTGCCCGGGCTCGAACTCGCCGGCCTCCACGCCCACTTGGCGAGCGGACTCGCCGCGGGCGCACAGCTCGCGCTCGTCGAGGAGGTCGTCGCCGAGGCCGTGCGCCTCGCCGGGCGGTGCGGCGTCCGCCTGCGCGAACTGACCGTCGGGGGCGGCATGCACGTCGACTACTCCCGCCCGTCGGCACGCTTCGACTGGTCCGCTTTCGGGGCGGGCATGGCCCGCATCGCCGAGCGGTACCCCGGCCCCGTGCTGCGGATCGAGCCGGGGCGGTCGCTGACGGCGTACTGCGGCTGGTACGCGACCGAGGTGCTGGACGTGAAGCGCAGCCACGGCGCGGAGTTCGCGGTCGTCCGCGGAGGCACCCACCATCTGCGCACGCCGGCTGCCAAGGGGCACGACCAGCCGGCCGAGGTCCTCGCGGTGGACGGCTGGCGCCATCCGCCGCCCCGGCCCGCCGTGCGGGGCAGCCGCGTGACCTTCACCGGCCAACTGTGCACCCCCAAGGACGTGTTGGCCCGCGACGTACCGGCGCCCGGACTGCGGGCGGGCGACAGGGTGGTGTTCGCTCTGGCGGGCGCGTACGCGTGGAACATCTCCCACCACGACTTCCTGATGCACCCCGCACCGAAGTTCCGCTTCCTGCACGCGCGGGACAGGGCCGCCGGCGGCTGAACCGGCCGGCGCCCCCGCGGCGATCAGGCCGGCAGCCGTCCCGCGTGGGGAGCGCGGCGCTGTGCCGCCAGCAGGGCCTGGATCCGCGAGGCGACCTGGTCCGGGCCGCCCACGGGCCTCGCGAACGGCAGCCGGGCGTCGCGATGGCTGCCGGGATACTCGAGGCGCAACGTCACGCCGTACCGGTCCAGCGCCACGGGAACGGCGCGCAGCATGCCCGCGTCCGGCTGCGGCCGTACGAGACGCAGCAGCCGCGGCACGAAGTCGGCGTGCTCGTCCAGGAGATGAGTGAGCATCGCGGCCTCGCAGGTGGCCAAGGGGTCGGGCGCCGTCGCCTGAAGCTCGTCCAGCGTCACGAACGCACGCCCGCCGGAGTCCTCGAGGACCGCCTGGCCGAACTCCATGCACGTGCTGTGTTCGGCTTCCTTGTCGTACGGG
Organism: Streptomyces winkii; assembly: GCF_032248595.1. Taxonomy (NCBI): domain Bacteria; kingdom Bacillati; phylum Actinomycetota; class Actinomycetes; order Kitasatosporales; family Streptomycetaceae; genus Streptomyces; species Streptomyces winkii. The sequence continues at coordinate 278,228 of NZ_JASTTH010000002.1, forward strand.
GCCGTCAGCAGCCCGGTCACGGTGACCCGCGCCCGCAGCCGGTCCCGCACGGGTGTGGGCGCGACGTCGGTCAGCTCCAGCCGCACCGGGACACGCGTCTCGCCCCTGGAGGGAGCGGCCCCGGACGGTGCGTGGAGGTGGACGAGTCCCCTCGTCCCCTCTCCGTGGAGCCGGCGCACCTCGGCCTGGAGCCCGTCGCTCACCACCGTCATCGAGTGGGCCGCGACCAGGATCGACCGCACGCGTTCGGCGGGGCCAGGCCGTGTGACGCGGGGGCGGAAGGGGCGCATGCGAACTCTCCCATGGCAGACGTTATTTAGGTTAGCCTAACCTAAATAAGAATTCGGATCGCAAGCGACGGCGCATCCGGCCGTCAGACGGCACACGTCAAGGAGGCGACGTATGGCGCGAGTTCCGAAGGTTCTCGCCGACTACGCGCAGCGGCGCGGCTTCACTACGAAGGTGACGGCCGTCGACCGTCCCTCTCCCTCGCTTCTGCGCGTCACCTTTCACAGCCCGTCGTTGAGATCCCGGACCATCTCGCCGTGCGATGCCACGGCGTTCCGCGTGCGCGGCAACGACTTCCGCCACTACACGCCCGAGTCGCACGACCCCGGCGCCGGCACGGCCACCATCCTGTTCCACGACCACGGCCGCACCGACGCCCCCGGACTCGCCCTGATCGAATCGCTCACGCCGGACAGCGAGATCGTCTGGTGCGGGCTGGAGTCCGCGAGGGGATTCCGCTGGACCTCGCCGAGCGCGACGCTCGCCATGGGAGACGCGAGCACGCTGGGACTGATGGCGGCCCTCACCGAACGCGTCAACGCGGAGGGCGCTCGTTCGCTCGTCGCGGTCGAAGTCGAGCCGCCGGACTGTGAGTACGTCCGCACGCTGCTGCCCGGCGCCGTCGTACTGCCCGCGGACGAGGTGCACGGTGCCGCCCTCGACGAGTGGCTCCGCGACGCCGAGGAGCGCATCGGCACGCTCGCACCGCAGACCGTCTTCCTCGCCGGACACGGCGGTTCGATACAGCGGCAGCGCGACGCGTTGCGCACGCGGCACGGCCTCGACCGCCGCGCGATCCGAACCCAGCCGTACTGGGCGACCGGCCGCACCGGGCTCTGAGCACGCGGTCCGCGAGTCCGGGCAGGCAATACCGGGGAGGGCGGAAATCCGTTACCGGCGGCGCCGAGCGAGTGCGAGGATTCGGACCACCCCCCTGAATCACCCAGAACGCAGGAGACCGCCGTGAGTCCACTCCGGCCTCCGCATCTGCGGGCCGACTGCGCGAACTGCTCCGGCCTGTGCTGCGTCGCGCTGCCCTTCGCCGCGTCCGCGGACTTCCCCGTCGACAAGGACGCCGGGCAGCCCTGCCCGAACCTCCAGGCGGACTCGCGCTGCGGAATCCACGCGAGGCTGCGTGAGCGCGGCTACTCCGGCTGCACCGTCTACGACTGCTTCGGCGCGGGCCAGAAGGTCACCTGGCACACCTTCGCCGGGCACGACTGGCGGGACGACCCGGCAGTGGCACGGCGGATGTTCGATGTCTTCCCTGTAGTGCGGCAGCTCCACGAACTGCTGCTGTATCTCACGGAGGCGGAGTCACTGCCCGCGGCCCGGCCGCTCCACGGCGCGCTGCGAAGCGCTCGCGAGGACATCACCCGCGTCACGTACGGCAGCCCGGACGAACTCGCCGGGCTGGACGTCTGGTCGTACCGGGACCGCGTGAACGCCCTGCTGCTGCGCACCAGCGAACTCGTACGGGCGGAACTGCCGGGCCGGAAGAGGAACCACCGGGGAGCCGACCTCGCCGGGGCCCGGCTCGCGGGCGCGGACCTGCGGGGCGCGTCACTGCGCGGGGCCTGCGCGATCGCCGCCGACCTCACCGGCGCGGACCTGCGCCTGGCCGACCTGACGGGCGCGGACCTGCGCGACGCCGACCTGAGCGGAGCCGACCTCACCGGAAGCCTCTTCCTGACCCAGCCGCAACTCGACGCGGCGAAGGGCAGCTCGAAGACCCGCATCCCGGACGCACTCCGCCGCCCGGCGCACTGGTAGCGAGCCGGAGACAAGTCGGAAGAGGGCGTTGGACCTGCGGCTCGGGGCGCGAGTTCGAAGCCGGGGCTGGAGAAGCGGGGACTGGAGCCGAGTCGGGAGCCGTGCTCCTCGCTCGAAGCGGAAAACCGAACCGGTTGCGGGGCGGGCGTGCCCCGCATGTGCTGTGCGGTCGCCTCGCCGCGACCCGCATCGCGGGGCGGCGGGCCGCGCGGTCAGCCGCAGCAGCCCCCACCACAGCAGCCGCCTCCGCCACCGCCACCGGCCGGCGCGGCGCTCGCGCCAGCGGCGGACGCCGCCGCGGAGACGCCGCCCACGGCCACGGTCGACAGCAGCTTCACGGTGTCGGCGTGCCCGCTCGGGCAGTCGGCCGGCGCACCGGACTCGGCCATGGGACGGGCCAGTTCGAACTGCGTGTCGCACTCGCGGCAGCGGTACTCGTATCGCGGCATGCCCGCATGCTATCCGGCACGCGGCCTCGCCGCCGCCGTGCCGTCGCACCGAGCGGCCGGACGTTCCGGCCGCTCCGGCCGCGCGTCAGCGGCCCGCCGCCCGCTGCTCACGGATCTGCTCGACCACGCGCTGGACCGTCTCCTTCACCGCGTCCAGCTCGGTCAGCAGATGCCAGTAGTCGGGGTGGCGGCCCGTCAGCCCGGCCACTGCGCGGTCCACCCGCGCGACCGCGTCGTCCAGCGGCCCCGCGTGGCTCGGGTCGGGTGTGCTGCGGCCCGCCATCGCCAGCCGCTGGGCGTCGCGGATCGCGAAGCGCGTCCGCTCGACCTCCTTCGTCTGGTCGAAGGAGACCTCGTTGAGCCTCTGCAACCGGTCGCCGGCGGCCTTGATCGCCTCGTCGGCGGCGTTCAGCAGCGCCCGTACCGTCGACAGCTGCGACGTCGCGTCCGCCCAGCGCTGCTCCTCCCGCGCCTTGCGGCCCTCCGCCAGCTTCTCCTCCGCCTGCCGTACGGACCGGGCCGCCTGGTCCGGAACCTGCTGAAGGTCCTGCCAGCACGCCGCGCTGAAGCGGCGCCGCAGCTCGCTGAGGATCGGCTCGACCTGTCCCGCGCGGGTGTTGAGGGCCTGTGTGCGCGTACGAAGAGAGGCCAGCCGCTTGTCGATCTCCTTGGCGCGCTCGGGCAGGCGCTCCGCCTCGCCCCGTACGGCCTCGGCCTCGCGCACGACGTGGTCCGCACGCCGGAGCGTCTCCTGCACGCCGTGCTGCCCCGCGCCCTCGTTGAGCTTGGTCAGGTCCGGTGACAGCGCCGCGAGCCGCGCGGCGAGATCGTCGGCCTTGAGCCCGGACTCCCGGGTGGCGTCCAGCGCGTTGGACGCCGCGATCAGGCTCTGCTTGGCCCGCTCCACCGCCGGAGCGAGCCGTGCGAGCTGCGTCTCCGCCTGCGACAGCAGCGGGCCCAGGCTCTCCCCGAACCGTTGCAGCTCGCCCCTGACCCGCTCCAGCTCCTGCCGCGCCCGCGCCAGCTCGGCGCGCGCACGGGCGGCGGCGCCGGAGTCGAGGTCGTCGCGGTCCAGGTCGTGTGCGTCCACGACCGTGATGTACTCCTGGCTGACCTGGTCGATGCGGGAGCCGAACTCGGCGAAGTCCGCGACGGCCTTGCGGGCGGCGGGAGAGTCGTCCACCGCGTTCAGCGTCTCGATGGAGATCCGCAGGTCACGCTGGGCCGTGTCCAGTTCGTAGAAGGCGGCCGCGGCGTCGTCCTTGGCTGCTTGCGCGTCGGCACGCTGGTGCTCCGCGCGGGCGCTGCCCCAGCCCCAGCGGCGGGAACCGCCGCCGTTCATAGCCGCCACCGAACCTCTCCCCGCGTCCCCACGTGTGCCGCACAGCGATCGCCGGTCATTGTCCCACCCTTGGGCCAACGAACACACGAGCCAGTTCGTTCACGATACGTGCAAAAGACACCGAACAACCGCGCCGGCCGCGTGCCTGCGGCCTGCGGGGCGGCCGGATCAAGGGTTTGCGCCCCCGGCCGCGGGACAAGGTAGTCTGTGGCGTCGTTCGAGGGCGCATAGCTCAGCGGTAGAGCGCTTGCCTTACAAGCAAGATGTCACTGGTTCGATCCCAGTTGTGCCCACCCTGACCAGGAGTCGAGGGAAGGTTCGTGCTAGCCCGCGGTCGTTCCCTCGACTGCTTGCCGGTCCCTGACTGTCCCGGTCCCTGACTGTCCCGGTCCCTGACCGTCGATGAAACAACCGGTTCCATGGCCTCTGCGGTGAGGCCGTTTCGGTGCGGCCCATGACCGCGGCCGGCGGGACCGCGACCCGGCTCGGAGGACCAGTCCCCGATCGCGCGCCGGCTCCGCCTGGACGAAACTGGTCCGCATGACACCTCGGCCCGGAGAACCCGCAAGCCGACAGGGCGTTGGGATGCCTGGGAACGGTCATCCGGGGCCCTTGCGAGTGCTCGTCTTCGGTGCCGCGCTGCGAGCCGGATCCACCAACGCCCGCCTCGCCTCCCTCGTAGCCCGCCTCGCTGACGCCGACGGTGCCGTCGTCGATCTCGCCGCCATGCAGGACTTCGACATGCCGCCGTACGACAGCGATGTGGAGGCTGCCGAGGGGCTGCCGGCGGGTGCGCTCGCGCTGCGCGACCGGCTTGAGCGGTGTGACGCCTTCGTCATCTCCTCTCCCGAGTACAACGCCTCCGTGCCCGGGGTGCTGAAGAATGCGATCGACTGGGTCTCACGCGTCCGGCCTCAGCCGTTCAAGAGCAAGCACGCCCTGCTCGTCTCGGCCTCCCCGTCCCTGGTCGGAGGCAACCGCGGACTGTGGGCGCTGAGGGTTCCGCTGGAGCACCTGGGTACGCGCGTCTATCCCGACATGTTCGGCCTTGCCAGGTCCCACCAGGGCTTCGCCGAGGACGGTTCGCTCAGCGACCCCGGCCTGCAACAGCGTCTCACCGAGACCGTCGCCGCCTTTCTCCGCCTGGTCGAAGCCGATGTGCGCTACGTCTGCCTGAAACGCCGGTGGTACGAGTTTCCGGCAGAGCGTACGGAGGCGCCCGTCACCCAACGGGCGGAGGACTAGGGCGCGATCCCCTGCGGAACACCTGGCGACTCACACCGGTCAGAGGGCGGGATGCTTCAGCGAAGCCGGTGGGCACGACGCACTATCGCACCGTGGCGATCATCCCGCCGTCGATCGTCATGTCCTCGCCGGTGATGCTGGCCGCACGGTCGCTTGCCAGAAACGTGATCAAGTCTGCGACTTCTTGTGGACTGTTGAACCGTGCGAGAGGGGTGTTCGCGACAGCGGAGTCGGCGACCTCCCGGGGATCGTCGCCGCTGGCGGCGGACAGCGTCTGCGCCATACCCCCGGCTCCCAGCCACAGGTCGGTCTTGACCGGTCCGGGGCTCACCGAGTTGACGCGAACACCCTTGGGGCCCAGCTCTTTTGAAATGCCCTTCGCGAAGTTCGTCAGTGCTGCCTTGACCGCGGAGTAGTCAAGCACCGTGGGATCCGGCAGGAATGCGTTCACCGAGCCGACCATGACGATCGAACCGCTTTTTTGCCGCGTCATCGCCGGTATTGCTGCTCGGGTGGTGCGTACCGCCGCCATGAGCCCTAGTGTCCAGGTTCTGTTCCATTCTTCATCCGTGATGCTGAGGAAGCCGTCGGGCCGGGGGGCGGTGGCTCCGGCGTTGTTTATCAAGATGTCCGGTCCACCACGCTCAATGGCCGCATCCATCAGCAAGGTGGCAGCAGCCGGTTCGGTCAGATCGCCCGGCACGAATGTCGCCTTGCCTGCCTCGACCACTTCTCTGAGTTCCTCGGTCTGGGTCCTCGACCCTGCGACCACATGTGCGCCGGCATCCGTGAGGGCCTGGACGGTGGCGAGTCCGATGCCCTTGCTCGCGCCCGTCACCACGGCGGTCTTGCCGTCCATGTGCAGGTCCACCATGTACTCCTCGTCTCGTGTCGGAAACCAAGAGGGCAGCGTTGCTTGCCGGTCGCCGACGATCGTCGGCACCTTGGCTCTCTAGACCTGCGGTGTCGTCTCCGTGAGTCGCCACAGGTAGAGGCATGCCAGCGTCCGGTACGGCTGCCACGGTTCTGCAATACGCTCGAGCTCGGCGGCAGCGGGAAGAGCCGGCAGCGTGTACAGGTTCTCCACCGCGCGGCGGATGTCGAGGTCGCCGACCGGCAGGACGTCCGGCCGGTTCAAGTGCCAGATGAGAAACATGTCGGCCGTCCACGGGCCGATGCCCTTCACCGCCGTGAGCTGTGCGATCACGTCTTCGTCGGCCAGGTCGTGCAGTTGGCCGAGTTGGAGCTCTCCAGAGAGGATGTGCTCGGCGAGTGAGCGAAGGGACTGCGTCTTCGCGTGCGAAAGACCCGCCGCCACGCGCAGCTCGTCGGGATCGTCGTCGAGGATCTCCTGAGGCGTCGGAGGCCGGCCACCGAACCGCTCAGTCAATTTCCGGTAGATGGCACGCGATGCGAAAGCGGAAATGTTCTGGCTGGCGACTCCGCGGATCAGCACGCCATAGCAGTCGGTCGGCATGTTCGGATCGCCCGCCAGCGCGGGATCGGGCGGCAGTGTAGGACGTATACCGCCGCCGTGCACGACATCGTCGATGACCGCGCCCAATTCCGGGTCAGCGCGGTGCAGATGTTCTTCCGCGGTCCTCGTGCTCTTCCGGGCCATACGTTGACCGTAGGGCATTCCTTGGAATGTCGCTCGCGACGGCAAAACCGGAGAATACGTGTACAGCGCGCTTACAGCTGTTCACCACGAGTCCGTCTGATCTCTCTTTTCTTCGCCGTGAGGCCGGCCATGGATATCCGCTCGGGAACCAGTTAGTTTCTTTGCGAGCCGGGAATTCGCTCCCCGAGAGAGCCGATGGCCCGGCGAGGAAACGGAGGATCGCGCGATGCCTCGAACACCTCGGCCTTCCTCGCACATCGTCGAGGACTGGCCGATCGCGCCCCTTCAGGAGTGGGCGGATACGAGGGACACCCTCCACATGTGGACCCAGATCGTGGGCAAGGTACGGCTTGCCGAGGCGCCCATGGTGAACCACTGGTGGCAGGTGCCCCTGTACGTGTCCGCTCGAGGCTTGACTACCTCGGCCATCCCCTGCCGGGACCACACCTTCGAGATGGAATTCGACTTCTGCGACCACCAGTTGCACGTGCGCTCCAGCGACGGCAGGGAGCGCCGGGTGGCCCTGGAGCCGAAGTCCGTGGCCGCCTTCTACCGCGAGACCATGGCCGCCCTCGACGCACTCGGCATCGACGTGCGGTTGCGGCCGAATCCGGTAGAGGTCGAGCCCGCCGTCCCCTTCCCCGAGGACACGGGCCATGCTTCCTACCAGCCGGAGCACGTCCGCAGGTTCTGGGAGCAACTCGTCTCCGTACAGCGAGTGCTGACGGAGTTCCGGTCCAGGTTCATCGGGAAGGTCAGCCCTGTGCACTTCTTCTGGGGCGCCATGGACCTCGCTGTCACTCGCTTCTCCGGCCGAGCGGCGCCACCGCACCCCGGAGGTTCGCCGCACCTCGCGGACTGGGTGATGGTCGAGGCCTACTCCCACGAGGTGTCCAGCTGCGGCTTCTGGCCCGGCGGCTCTGCCGAGGGCACCTTCTACTCCTACGCCTACCCGGAGCCCGACGGCTACGCCGGCCACCCGGTGGAGCCCTCCGCTGCCGCATACAGCGCGGACGCGGGCGAGTTCCTGCTCCCTTACGAGGCCGTGCGTACCGCGGAGGATCCCGACCAGACGCTGATGGAGTTCCTGCAGAGCAGCTACGAGGCCGCAGCCGAGCACGCAAGGTGGGACCGGAGCGCCCTGGAGGACAGCCCCGAGCGGCGTGCCACACCTCGCTGACCCGCCATCATTGTGGTCCGGCTCCCGTAACAGGCGAGTCCGTCCGTCCGCTCCCGTCGACGGCGGAGCGGATCCGCGCGCGAGTCCTCAGGGGCGGACCGTGAGGCCGTCCAAGGTGAGGTCGAGCAGGCGCTCTGCTTGCTGCCGGTGTTCAGCGCCCGCCGAGGTGACGGCGATGCCCTCCAGGGCGGCGCCGATGTCGGTGGGGCGGACATCCGTACGGATCTCTCCGGCGGCCGTGCAAGCGTCCATGAGGGAGGTGATGGCGGCCTGGATCATTTCCCGGCTGTGGCCATAAGGACTGTTTCCCGTCGCGGCGATGGCGCGCAGGGCGTCGATCATGCCGTACTTGGCGGTGACGTAATCCAGGAACAGGCGTGTCCACGCGCGCAGGGCCTCTAGCGGCGGCTTCTGCGCGAGCAGAGCGGGGGCGGCGTCGCACAGCTGGGCCACCTCGTTGCGGTAGACCGCCTCGATCAGGGCCTCCCGGGTAGGGAAGTTGCGGTACAGGGTCCCGCTGCCCACGCCTGCCTCCTTGGCGATGCGGTCGAGGTGCGCGTCCAGCCCCTCCGTCGTGAACACGCGTACGGCAGCCTTGAGGATCTTCTCCCTGTTCCGCCGTGCGTCAGCTCGCAACGGCCGAAGCGTTCCGTCGGTCATGGGTGATCGCCGTCCCCTCTTGGAAGCCCTCCTGATTTGCTAAGCGGAGACGCCCCCGCTTAGTGTGAACTAACCGGGGATGCCTCCGGTTTCACTGTAGGTCACCTCACTGACCTGCGTGCACCCCGGGAAAGGAAGCCGATCATGTCCGTTATCCAGGGCAAAGTCATCGCGATCACGGGTGCCAGCAGCGGCATCGGGGAGGCGACCGCGACCTACCTCGCCGAAAGAGGCGCCCGACTCGTGCTCGGAGCCCGGCGCGAGGACCGGCTGAACGCCGTCGTGGGCAGCATCACCGCGACGGGCGGCACCGCCGCCGGAGTCACCGTCGACGTCACCCGCCGCGAAGACCTCCAGCGCCTGACGGACGCGGCCCTGGACCAGTACGGCCGGCTCGACGTCCTCGTCTCCAATGCGGGCACGATGGCCGTCTCGCCGTTCGACGACCTGCGCCAGGACGACTGGGACGCCATGGTCTCCACTCACATCACCGGCCTGCTCAACGGCATCGGGGCGGCGCTGCCCGTCTTCCGCAGGCAGCGCTTCGGCCAGTTCGTCAACGTCGGCTCCACCGCGGCCTATGTCGTCAAGACCCCGCAGGCGGTCTACGCGGCCACCAAGACGGCGGTGAAGGTGCTCACCGAGGGCCTGCGCCAGGAATCGGGTCCCGACCTGCGCGTCACCCTCGTCTCGCCCGGCTTTACGGATACCGAAGGCGTCGGCAAGGGAGCCAGCCCCGAGGCCGCGGCCGCGATGATCCAGCAGCGCGACGAGATCGCGATGCCGCCCTCCGCGATCGCGTCCGCCATCGGCTACGCCATCGAGCAGCCCGAAGGCGTCGACGTCAGCGAGATCGTCGTCCGCCCCACCGTGCAGGCCTGATCGCAGCGAGCAGGGCCGGGCCCGGGTGAACTCGTCGGGCAGAGCGGGGTGTTGGTGCCCGTGGCGTACGGGTCGAAGGGAACCGCGGAGGGCGTGGGGTGCGTCTTCGGAAGGTCTCCGCCGCGGTGTGGAGGCCGACCGACGGGGACCATCAGAGGGGAACGGGCGTGGGAATTCGCAAGGCGCACCGGGCGGGGCTCGCGGGGCTGGCCGCCCTCGGCTTACTGGCGGCGGGGTACGGCACGGCACAGGGCGTCTCCGCCGGCGACGGTGTGCGGGCGGGCGCGGCGGAGGCGGCGGGCGCGCGGAACGCGAACGTGCGGCATGAGCCGGCCGCCGATGCCGTGGACGACGACTACGAGTCGACCCTCGAATTGAGCGACGGCCGCACGGTCCATGTGCGGCTGGTGAAGGGCACCGGCGTGCAGGAGCGGCACCGGGCCGCCGGAAGCGGGACGTGGAGCAAGTGGAAGACGCTCTACAAGACCAGGACCGACCTCTGCCAGGGCGTCGACCTCGCCGAGCGCGAGGGCACGGTCTCCCTCATCGCCGACTTCGGCGTCTACTGCTACGACGGCGAGCCCCCGACGGAGTCGGTGGCCGGTGTGGGCACGGGCGACCTGACCGACTGGGACATCGACGTCACCGAGGACTTCGACGGCTGGCAGGACTCGTCCATCAACGACGACGGCAGCAGGGTCGTCTTCCTCTACGACAGCGACTCCGGTCTGTACTCCCTCCGCTGGGAGCAGAGTGAGGGGTTCTCGGAGATCGACCGCCCCGGGGACTGACCCCCGGCGAGTGACCGGAGCGTTCCTCAACTCCCCGCACGGCAGGGGGAGTCGGGCTGCGTACCGCGCGGCGGGAGCGTCCGTACGGGCGCAGGACACGCCGGGGCCCGGATGCCGGGACGGGGGCGGGCGGCGTGTCCACCATCTCGGCATGACCCGGGCCTCGTCATGACGCACGACGTGTCACGTATGACGCGTGACCTATGACGCGTGACGTATGACGGGGCCGCCGGCCGAGAGACGAGGGACCGCATGAGAGCACTCGCCCGCCTTCGCGTCCTCACATGCCACGGCCGCCGCCGCACCTGCCGGCTCGTGGCCGCGCGGCCCGGCCGCTCCAGGGCCCGTCCCGGCCTCGCCCGCGCGAGCGGCGTCCTCGTGCTGGCCCTGGCCGCGGTGGGCACGGCAGCTCCCGCCGCACCGAAGCCCGCATCCGCCCCGCGCCCCGCATCCGCCCCGCTGCCGCCCGCCCCGATGGGCGTCGCGCCGTATCTGTCGCTCGGCTGGGGAGATCCTCCCGCTCCGGCCACGGTGATGAAGGCGTCCGGGGTCCGCTGGTTCTCGCTCGCCTTCATCCTCAGCAGGGGTACGTGCGAGCCGCGTTGGGACGGCGAGCGGCCGCTGACGGGCGGAGCCGACGCCCGTACGGTCCGGGCGGTGCGGAAGGCGGGCGGCGACGTCGTCCCGTCCTTCGGCGGCGGATCCGGGCACAAGCTGGAGGAGAGCTGCCCGGACGCCGAGTCGCTGGCGGCCGCGTACCAGAAGGTGATCGACGCGTACGGCCTCAAGGCGATCGACGTCGACATCGAGATGAGCGCCTACCGGAGCGCGGAGGCGCAGCGCAGGACACTCGGCGCGCTCGACCGCGTCGCGAAGGCCAACCCGGGCCTGGTCACGTACGTCACGCTGCCGAGTCACCGTTCGGGGCCGGACAGTTCGCTCATCGACCGGGCCGCGGAGATGGGTGTGGAGCCGGACGTGTGGAGCGTCATGCCGTTCTCCTTCGTGCCGTCCGCGAAGGGCGAGGACATGGGGCGCATCAGCACGCGCGCGGTGGACGGGTTGCGGGACAGGCTCGTGAGCGCGTACGGCTACACGCAGCGCGAGGCGTACAAGCGCAGCGGCATCTCCTCGATGAACGGGATCACGGGAGAGGGGGAGACGATCACGGTGGAGGACTTCCGCACCATCGCCGGGCACGCGCGCAAGCACGGGCTCGGCCGGATCGCCTTCTGGTCCGTCAACCGCGACCGGCCCTGCGGCGGACGCCCGTATCCGGCGGAGGACTCGTGCTCGGGCGTGCGGCAGAAGGCCTGGGAGTACACGAAGGTGCTGGCGCAGCACGGGCGTTGAGCGCCGGACGCGTCAGCCGGTACGTACGCGAGTCAGGACGCGTGTCAGTCGGCACGACCGCCGACGACGGCTCCGCTCTGGTCGGCGAGATCATCCGGGAGGGCGCCCGAGCCGCGCCGTTTGCTGAGGTCACTCGATCCAGCGGGCAGCGGCCTCGTACGTCGTGGTCGGCGTGCTGTTGAACGCGATGGCCGCATCCGGTGCGTGCCGCCGCACCAGATTGATCACTTGCTCCATGAGTTCGACCTGATCGTCTGAGTGCCGCAGGCCACCGCCGATGGTGACGCACTCCCACGGATGGGCTCGCAGCGCATTCCCGACGAGCGCTTCCACGTCGTCACTCCCGTCGAGGCCGATCAGGCAGGTCTCGGCGCCCACGCCGTGTTCGGCGAACTTGGCCATTCCCGCCTCGATCGCCTTGGCTACCGGCTCGGGATCCCACGGCCCGGGCACCCGGTACGGATCGAGCCCGATGACGAGGACGCGGGGTGAGGCAGTGGTGTCCATGCCTGGACGATACGCGTCGTGCCTCAGTCGGTACGAGGGTCCGTGTCCGCCTTGCGCCGCAGCGTGTACGCCGCCAGCGCGCCGAACGCGAAGAGCGCCAGCACCGAGACGGCCGTGCCGAGCCACGTCGCTCCCAGCCAGCGCCCTCCGAAGTACCCGAGGCTCACGCTGTACGCGGCCCAGGTGAGGCCCGCCAGCGCCGACCACGGCACGAACTCCTTCGCCCGACGGTGTGCCGCCCCCGCGGTCAGGCTGACCAGGGAGCGCCCGGCGGGTGCGAACCGCGCCAGCACCACCAGTGCGCCCCCGCCGCCCGCGAGCGCCTGGCCGAGCTTCTCCTGAGCCAGCGTCAGACGGCGCGAGCGGGAGAGGGCGCGGTCGAAGCGGTGGCCGCCGCGTCTGGCCATGCGGTACGCGACGAGGTCGCCGAGCACCGAGGCGGTGGCCGCGCACAGCACCAGCGCGACGATCTCGGGAAGGTGGGCCGACTCGGCGGCGCGCCGTGCGTGGGCGGGGAGTCCGGCGGCGTCGGCGGCGGTGGTGCCCGCCACGGCCGTCCCGGCGGCGACGACGAGGACGCCGCTCGGCAGCAGGGGAACGAAGACGTCCATCAGGACGGAGGCCGCGATCATCCCGTACAGCCATGGGGATCCGGTCACAGACCCCAGGATCTCCAGCACCGTTCCCCGTACCTTCCCCGGTCGCTGCGTCGCCCCGTGTGTTTCGCGCCAGTATGAGTGTCGTTAAGTCAAGAGTCGCTCCAGCGTACGCCCGTGGGTGACGGCGGGGACGGCTGGGACGTGCGGGATCGATCTCGGTCCGGTTTCAGGGCGGTAACGGATCTTCGTGGCCCGGGGTGGCTCGTTGCGGCACGACGCGGGCCGGTTCGCCTGGAAGATCAACTTCCGGTGGGCTGGGGATCGTTGGAGGCCGCCGGAGGAGGGGACTGGGCCGGGACGAGTTCCCGGTGGAGCACCTGTTCCAGACGGGAGCGGATGCCGCGGCCCGCGCCGGGTACGCCGCCCGGGCTGTTCGCCCCCTCGGGGACCGCTCGGGCCTGCTCCAGCGTCAGCTCCGCCGAACGGCCGCGCAGCCGCAGCGTCATGAGCTGGTTCCCGAACCAGGGGCCGCCGGAGCGGCGCCACTGGACGATCGGACGGCCCGTACGTCCGTGGCGGGCCAGCACCCGTCCCAGGCCGCGCCCGGCGCGGCTCCAGCCGAAGCGGAAGCCCGCGCGCAGCACCGCCGGAACGCTGTTGTGCATGGGGGAGCAGGTCAGTTGCACCACGCGGGAGTTGACGGGGCGGTCGAAGCGGGGTTCGGCGATGTACGCGTGATGCACGTCCCCCGACAGGACGCACACCGAGGCGGGCGCTCCGCGCGCGCCCGCGACCTCTTCGAGAAGTCCGCTCAGCGCGTCGAACGAGCGTGGATAGGCGGCCCAGTGCTCCAAGTCGGCGGCGCGCCGCATCCGTTCGCCGAGGCGCGACCAGCGGTCGCCGCGCACGCCGCGGCAGAGGGCGGCGTTCCACGCCTCGGCGTCGTGGATCGCGGGCGGCAGCAGCCACGGCAGGGACGTGCCGAGGAGGAGATGGTCGTAGCCGCCGCGCCCGCCGGGGTCAGGGGTCCCGGGCCGCGCGTGGTCCGGGTTCGGGTGCGGGCCCTCGTCGGCGTACGGCCCCTGCGGGCGGCCCGCGTCCGTGTACAGCCCTTCGTCGGGATCCGTTCCCGTCAGCATCTGCTCGCGCAGCCATGCCATCTCCTGCTTGCCGAGCATCGCGCGCCGCTGCTCGTCCAGCACGCGGGCGGCACGTGTGTCGACCATCAGCATGCGCACCCGGCCGAAGTCGCGACGGTAGCTCCAGCGGACGGCGTCCGGCTGGGTGTCGGCGTGCTCCGCGAACTCGCGGAGCACCTCCGTGCCGTCCCCGGCCTCTCGTACGGCGGCGAAGACCGGGTCCTCCGCGAGCTCGCCGGGCGAGAGATTGCCCAGGTGCTGGTAGACCCAGTACGACGCCAGCCCGCTCAGTATCCGTTCGCGCCACCAGCCCGTCGCGCGCATCTCGGTGCGCCACGACTCACTGGTGTTCCAGTCGTCGATCACGTCGTGGTCGTCGAAGATCATGCAGCTGGGGACGGTCGAGAGCAGCCATCGCACCTCCGGGTCCGTCCAGGACTCGTCGTAGAGGAGCGTGTACTCGTCGAAGTCCGCGACCTGGCTCCACGGTGCCTTGGATACGTCGCGCCGTGCGGCGAGCTTCTCCCGTACGGCCTCGGAGGTCTCGTCCGCGTAGACCTGGTCGCCGAGGAGCAGGAGCACGTCCGGGCGCTCGCCTCCGGCGATGGCGCGCTGGGCGAGGGCGTCAAGGGCGTCGGGGCCGACGGGGTCGTGGGAGCTGGCGGAGGGGCGGGCGGCCCAGCGGCACGAGCCGAAGGCGACGTCGACGCTGTCCGTGACGGGGGCGGGCGTGCGGATGGTGCTCGGGGGGAGGGAGGAGCCGGGGCGCGGCCAGACCTCGGTGCCGTCGAGGAGGAGGCTGTAGGCGGTCTCGGTGCCGGGTTCGAGGCCGACGACGGTGATCAGCGCGTAGTGGTGGCCCGCGACCTGCCACGTGCGGGCGCTGCCGCCGGCGCTCCCGGGGGAGCAGCGGACCTCGGCCTCGCAAGGCCCGTCGGTCTCTATCCAGATCGTCGCCGTGTCCTCGTCGACGTAACGCAGCAGCGGTCCGAGACGCAGCCTGCCCATGGAAGTTCTCCCTCCGTCGCCCCGCACGGTACGGAACGACCAGGGCAATCGGCGAGTTTCCTGCGCGGACTGTGCCGAGAGTGGTGCTCGCGTGCTAGCCGGAGGGCGGCCGGGGGGCTGGGCTTCAGGGGGTTCGGGGCTCGGCTTTCGGGAGGGGTGCTCCGGGGCGAGAGCGGTGCTCACGGGGCGGTGCGGTGTTCGCAAGGCCGGCACCAGTTCAGGGGTGGGAGGGGTGCTCCGTGGCGAGAGCGCTGCTCTCGCGCGCTGCTTACGAGAGCACTGCTCACGTCGCGAGCACTGCTCACACCGGCAAACCGAGAGCGCTGCTCACGTCGCGCACGAGCGAGGCGATCGGCAGGGGCGGGTGCGCGCGACCGAAGGCAGAGAGCACTGCTCCGGGATTGCCCTGATCCCCTTCCCGCTTGGAAGGGTGCATTCCGGAGCAGTGCTCTACATCGTGAGCGGCGGTCGGCTCCCCGGGGCCCGGGGGTCCGGGGAGCCGGTCTCCGGCGCTCCGGCATCCCGAATCCGGTGCGGCCGGTATCGGCGACGGGTCAGCAGGTGCCGAGCGCCTCGCTCAGCGCGCTCTTCTCGGCGGAGTCGGCGGTCAGGCCGTACGTGTCCTTCACCCAGATCCACATCCGGGCGTAGGTGCAGTGGAAGCCGGTCTCCGGGGGCATCCACTCCGCCGGGTCCTGGTCGCTCTTCGACTGGTTCACGTTGTCCGTGACCGCGAGCAGCTGCGAGATCTTCAAGTCGTTGGCGAGCTCCTGGCGCTTGTCCTGCGTCCAGTCGCTGGCACCCGAGGTCCATGCCTCGGCGAGCGGCACCATGTGGTCGATGTCCACATCCGAGGGGTCGGTCCACTTCCCGCCGTCGTACGGGCTGGTCCAGGTCCCGCTCGTCGGGTAGCAGTCGCTCCCCGTCTCCACACCCTCGCCGTCCCGCTTGAGAACGGCTTCGCGCGTGTCGCATCCGTCGCCCTGGTCGATCCAGTGCGGGAACTTCTCGCGGTCATAGCCGTCCATGGAGCCCTCTGCCTGCTCCTTCAGCCCGTCCAGCATGGTCTTCGCCTCGGAGGCGCTGGGGGGCGCGGGCGGTTCGGCCTGCGCGGTGCCGATGCCGGTCGTGAACAGCAGCAGCCCCGCGCAGGGTGCGGCGATTGCGGCGGTAATGACCGACTTGCGGCGACGCGCGTAGAGCTCGGTGCGTATGCGCTTCTGCATACGAACTCCCTCGGTGTGGGGGGATATTGCGAGGTGTAGGCCTCGTGTGAACTGATGGTGCCGATGACACGTTGCCGCGAGGCAGGCGTCAGGTAACAGCGTGACGACGTGTTCACGTCACATCAAGACCTCGGTCACAACTCCCCTCTGACCGCGGCCTTTTCCCCTCGTCCCCGTGCCTCCGCGCTTCCGTCTCTCCTTACCCGCCCCTCTCTTCCGTCCCACCGCACGAGCCCCTTCCGGGGCAGTACGCCCGGGGGTTCCCATGCTTCTCGCCTCACAAGCCCTCCTCCCGGTCAACCGGACACTCTGCGTGGTCCTGACCGCCCTGCTCCTCGCCGCCGTCGCCATAGCCGCACTCGCGCGCCTCGCCCGCGACGACGGCCGTCCCTACGCCCACGCGATCCTGACCGCCGGGCTGCGGGCGGCCGTTCAGCTCGCCGCCGTCTCGGTGGCGATCGGCTGGGTCGTCGGCGCCGTGCCGTCGCTGCTGGCCTTCGTCGCGCTCATGTTCGCGGTGGCGGTGCGCACCGCCGGGCGCCGGATAACCACCAACGCCACCTGGTGGTGGGCGGCCGCGCCCATCGGCGCGGGCGTGCTGCCCGTACTGGCGCTGCTGCTGCTCACGGGGCTCGTGCCGCTGCGCGGTGTCGTCCTGATACCGATCGCGGGCATTCTCACCGGCGGCGCGCTCACGGCGACCGTCCTCGCGGGACGGCGTGCGATGGAGGAGCTGGAGACCCGCCACGGAGAGGTGGAGGCGGCGCTTGCGATCGGGCTGCCGCTGCGCGAGGCCCGGTTGGAGATCGCGCGCCGTGCCGCCGCCGGGGCCCTGCTGCCCGGGCTGGACCAGACGCGGACAGTGGGTCTCGTCACACTTCCCGGTGCCTTCGTCGGGATGCTGCTGGGCGGGGCCTCGCCGGTGATGGCGGGCGCGGTGCAGCTGTTCGTGCTCGTCACGCTGCTGTTGGTCCAGGTGATCGCGGTGGCGGCTGTGCTGGAGCTGATCGCGCTCGGGCGGATGCATCGCATAGCCTTGCTCCCAGCAGAAGGGGAGTAGCTCTTCGCCGGACCGTCGACATACTGGGCGGCCTCCGGTCTGCGGCCACCGCCGTTCGCGGTGCGCCGAGGCCGTGCGGTCCGCCCCGGCGCCCGGAGCGCGGCACCCCGAACAGGCAGCAGTGCGCGGCCGGTTCGGGTCTGCGGCGCCAGCGAGACCTTCGGCCGAGCAGTGTCCGTCATGTCTGTACGACGCTGCCGTGCCGAAGCGTGCTCCGCGCCGGTGCGGCAGCCCTCCCGGAGGCCCGTTCAGTGTTCAGCATCTCCGTCGCAGCCGTCGTCTTCGGCGTCGTCTTCCTCGCCGAACTGCCCGACAAGACAGCCCTGGCCGGGCTGGTGCTCGGCACCCGTTACCGCGCCTCGTACGTCTTCGCGGGCGTCGCCGCCGCCTTCGTCCTGCACGTCATCCTCGCCGTCGCCGCGGGAAGCGTGCTGACGCTGCTTCCGCACCGCCTCGTCCAGGCCGTGGTCGGCGTGCTGTTCCTCGCGGGCGCCGCCGTACTGCTGTTCAAGAAGGACGACGAGAAGGACGACGAGGAGGACGATGGGGAGGAAGGCGGGGAGGACGACGGGGAACAAGGCGGTGGACAAGGCGAGAAGGGGAAGTCGAGGAAGCCGGCCGCCCAGTCCTTCTGGAAGGTGGCGTCCAGCGGCTTCATGCTCATCCTGGTCGCGGAGTTCGGGGACCTGACCCAGATCATGACCGCCAACCTCGCGGCACGGTACGACGATCCGCTCTCGGTGGGTCTCGGTGCGGTGCTCGCGCTGTGGTCGGTGGCGGCCATCGGAATTCTGGGTGGACGTGCGCTCATGCGCTTCGTACCGCTTCGGCTGATCACCCGGGTCGCGGCGCTGCTCATGGTGGGTCTCGCGGCGTTCAGCCTGTACGAGGCCGCGGTGGGGTGAGCCGGGACCGGGGCGATTTCCCGTCTCTTCCCTGCCTCTTTCGCGCCTTTTTCGTCCTCTTTCTCGCCGCCGACTGCCAGCTGCCAACCGGTGGTTGTGGACTGCCGGGCGCCAACCGCCCACCGTCCGGGCGGCGTGCACGTGAAGTGACGAGCAGGAGCCGTTCGGAGCACGCGAAGTGACGGCGGAAGGTGTTCGGAATGACCCTCGTCACCCTAGGCATGTCATTTCGGACCGCGGAGGCCCCAGCGGGCTACGGACCACGTAAGGTGCACGGCTGGACAGTCACTGGCGATTCGGGTGGCGTCGCCGCGTAAAGGGCGCGGCGGCAAGACCCAGGGGAGGGGCCGGGATGACGGCGCATAGATGCTGCCCGGAGTGCGGTGCGGAGTTGACCGTCGACGGGGGGAAGTTCTGTGGCTGCGTAGGCCCGTTCGCGGCTGAGCACGTCGACCCGATGCACATACGCCCGTACGTCGACCTCCCGGAACCCGAGGACGAGGGGACGCGGACGCCCGACCTCGAACCGTTCGCCCGCTGCGGTCAGGCGGAGACCGCCGAGCTTCCCGTGCTGCGCCCGTACGGACAAGAGACGTATGGCGCGGACGAGTTGACCGCGACGCCTGCCGCCGCTCCTGCTGCGGCCGCTGACGCCCACGCCTACGACTACGACCACGCGCACGCCTACGGCCACCCCTACGCCGACGGCTACGAAGGGGACCTGGAGGTCCGGCCCGTCTCGCGCGGCGGCGGCCATCGTCGCAGGAAGGGGAGGGGCTCGTACGCCTACGGACGCGACGAGGGCGCGGGTGCGGGCAGGCGCCGCAAGCCGGCCAAGGCCGTCATCGCGGCGGCAGGCGTCGTCGCCGCGCTCGGCGCCGGGCTGCTGACGGCGCAGTCGCTCGCCGACGGCGGCGCGGGCGACGACCGCGGCCTGAGCACCGACGACACCGCCCTTCCGGACATCAGCGGCGGCCCGACGGAGGACCCGACCCGTACGCAGGAGCACAAGGGCGACAAGAAGCCCTCCGGGGAGCCGACTTCGCGCAACGGCTCCGCCGGTACCCGGGCCGACCGGGACAGCGGCAGGCACACCGGCGAGGCTCCCGCCCCGGAACCCACGTCCCCCTCCACGGAGCCCGGCACCCCGAGCGGTTCGGAAAGCCAGGGCCGCGACCCGGGCCGTGGCGGAGGCAACGGCGACGGGCACCGCCCCCGTCCCCCGCAGGAGTCGACACAGCCCGGCGGCGAGACGCTCCGTCGTGGCGACAGCGGCCCCGAGGTCGCCGAGTTGCAGCGGCGCCTCAAGCAGGTCGGCGCGCTCGACGAGGACGCGGCCGAGGACGGCGTCTACTCGCAGCAGGTCCAGCAGGCGGTGACCCGTTACCAGGCGCAGAACAACGTGCGCGGGGACGACTTCGGCGAGTACGGGCCCAACACCCGCCGCGCCCTGGAGTCCGAGACCTCGGGCTGAGCGTGCCCACGGGGGCGCGTCCGGGCGGCCTTCCCGCGCGCCCGGATGTCCGGCGGCGCGAACCCCGGACTCGCGAACCCCGGACTTGCGAAGGCCGGACTCGCGAACTCAAGGCTTGCGAGCCGGAGTTCGCGGCTCGGCGACCTCGCGACCCCGGTCCACCGGACCGGGGTCCTGCGCGCCGGCGGCCCCGCGACCCCGCGGCCCCGCGGACTCGCACTGACGACCTCGCGCGGACGATCTCGTAGGGACGACCTCGCGCGGACGACCTCATAGGGATGACCTCGTGCGGACGACCTCGCGCGGACGGTCTGGGCTGGCGCTCGCGGCGCTCTCTTTGTATCGTGATGAAACAAAGTGGTTCCGCCCGTTCCCCCTGCGCCAGGCTGCCTGGCCCGCGGGTCCCCTGACCGGCGGGCGGAACCACCTTGGTTCTGTCTCCGTACACACGCGAGGGAGCCCCGCACCATGCCGACACCGCAACCGCCTCTCACCGCCCGCGGACTGCTGCTCGACATGGACGGCACCCTGGTGAACTCCGACGCCGTCGTCGAACGGGTCTGGCGCGACTGGGCCGCCGCGAAGGGCGTCGACCCGGAGATGGTGCTGCGCATCTCGCACGGGCGGCAGGGCCATATGACGATGGCCGACGTCTTCCCCGACCGCCCCATGGAGGTCAACCACGCGGAGAACGAGGAGCTCCTGGCCCGCGAGACGCGCGAACTGGACGGCATCGTGCCGGTCCCCGGAGCTCTCGTCTTCATGGCATCCGTCGTGCGCGTGCCGCATGCGCTCGTCACGTCCGCGGACATCGGCCTGGCGACGGCGCGCATGCGCGCGGCGGGCGTACGGATGCCGGACGTGCGCATCACCGCCGAGCACGTGAGCGCGAGCAAGCCGGACCCGGAGGGTTTCCTCAAGGGCGCGGCCGAACTCGGCCTCCCGCCGGAGGAGTGCGTGGCCTTCGAGGACTCCGGTGCGGGCATCACGGCGGCAAGGGCGGCGGGCATGCGGGTCGTGGGTGTGGGGGCGCGTGCGGCGGCGCACGAGCCGACCGTCCATATCGCCGACCTGACCCGGCTCACGGCCGAGCCGCAGCCGGACGGCGGCGTCCGCCTCCACTTCACCGCCTGAGGCCGAGGTCGGGCCGGCCTCAGGCGTTCTGATCGGCGTCCTGCTCGGCGTTCTGATCGGCGTCGCGCTCGCGGCGGAACAGCGCGGTCCAGAGGAAGGGTTCGCCGAAGTACGGGGACTCCGGCGGCTCGTCGCGCATGCGGCGCAGCTCGATCTCCGTCAGACCGGAGAAGATCCAGCGCAGGGACTGCGCGCTGTAGGCGAGACCGCCGTCGAGCCGGGCCCGGCGGTACAGCTCCGCGTCCGCGATCTCGGACCCCATCTCACCGGACGCGAAGCAGGTCATGCCGAGGTGGCCGCCGGGTGCGAGGACGCGGTCGAGCAGCGCGAGATAGCTGATGCGGCGGTGCGGCGGCAGATGGTGGAAGCAGCCGGAGTCGTAGATCAGGTCGTACGGGCCGCCGAGCGCGCCGCCCGTTCCGGCCCCGGAACCGTGCCCGGTCGCGCCGGATGACCGGTCGCCGGATTCGCCGGATTCACACCGCCCGGACCCCGCGGAGAGCGCGAACGCGTCACCGCAGTGGAAGCGCACCTCCGCGCCCGCCTCGCGCGCGGTCCTCGGCCCAGGCGATCGCGGTCGGCGAGAGATCGACGGCGTCCACCTCGAAGCCCAGCGCGGCGAGATGGAGCGCGTTGCGTCCGGGGCCGCAGCCCAGGTCGAGGGCGCGGCCCGGGGTGATGAGACCGCGATCGACGTACGAGACGAGGTTCTCGTCGGGCCGGGCCCTGAAGAACGGGACCGGCTTCGAGCGGTCCGTGTAGAAGTCGTCCCACCAGGAGGACGCACCGTCCGTCCAGCGGTCCGCGTCCGGCTCGAACAGGCCGTCCAGCAGCCTGAGTACGTCCTCGACGCTGCGAATGTTCCGGTCCATCCGTGGCTCCCCCTCTGTGCCCCGGATGATCCTATGTGCGGCGTACGGCCGGGTGGTGCGATCGGGCGGCTCCGGCCCGCGGCCGGCCGGAGCCGGGTCCGCGCCGCCTCACTGGCGCCCCTTACGACGGCAGACCTCGCACGGGAACGGGCACGGCGGCGGGTTCGCCACGGACGTCACCACGGAAGCGGAAGCTCCCGTCCGTGCTCCGCCCGCGCGTGCCTGCGCAGCCTCACCCGTGCGTCGGTCTCCGCGCTCCGGTCGTACTCCCTGGCGGCCTTCTCCACCAGCCCGAGCAACATGGCGCATACCGAGCACTCCCTCGCCGCCTTCGCTTCACCAGTCATGTCCGACATGCTCGGATGGTCGCGTGCGGCGGTGCGCGGATGTGTCAGGCGGTCATGGGACATCGCCAGTTGGCGTCATTCGGGTCACGGCGGTCGTCGGCGGGGGCTCGGCGCCGTGGCCGGGCATCCTCAATCGCCGCCGTGCTGATCGCCCTTCGGGGCGGCCTGCTGGACGACCTCGAAGGTCCAGACGCCGGAGCTGTCGGAGACGGGCCTGGGGCGGTCGGCGCCGCCCTGGTGGGACGACCTCATCGGGCCCTCCATCCATGCCTGGAAGGACTCCTCGTCACGCCACCGCGTGTACACCAGGTAGTTGTCGGTGCCCTCGACGGGGCGGAGGAGCTCGAACCACTCGAAGCCGTCCGAGCCCTCCACGGCGCCCGCGCGGGAGGCGAAGCGCTTTTCGAGGGTCTCCCGCTGCTCAGCCGGGACGTTCAGCACGTTGATCTTCACGACGCTCATGCTCCACATCCTGCCGCACCGCTTCCGGCCGTCCGTGCTCCGGTCGTCCGTGCTCCGGCCGGGGTGCGGACGGGGCCGCGTGCGTTGCCGCGGCGACGAAGGCAGCCTCGGCGTCGAAGGACGCGCGGCGGGTGGCTCGGCGCAGGGCGCGCAGGACCGGGGCACCGAGGGTGAGGATCAGGACGACCGTGAGGGTCGCCCGGGGGATGTCCCAGCCGAGGGACGTGGCCAGTACGTACGTGACGAAGCGCGTGAGGTTCTCCGGCAGCGGGTCGCCGGGGACGAAGGAGATGCCCGAGCCGAGGCCGGCGATGTACGGCCAGCCCTGGAGGTTCATCACCAGCCCGTACAGCAGCGCCGAGGCCGCGCCGTAGAGGGCGAGCAGCAGCAACTCCCGTCTGCCCCGCAGCCGTTCGGCACCGGGCAGCAGCCCAGCGCCCATGGCGACCCAGCCCATGGTGAGCATCTGGAACGGCATCCACGGCCCGGCGCCGCCGGTGAGCAGCGCCCCGGCGAACATCGAGAGGGCGCCCAGCACGAAGCCGAAGCCGGGACCGAGGGCCCGTCCCGAGAGCACGATCAGGAAGAACATCGGCTCCAGGCCCGCCGTTCCCGCGCCCAGCGGCCGCAGCGCCGCACCCGCCGCGGCCAGTACGCCGAGCATCGCCACGGCCTTCGCGTCCATGCCGGTGTCGGCGATCGTCGCGACGACGACGGCCAGCAGCAGCGGCAGCAGCGCGGAGAAGAGCCACGGCGCGTCACGTGAATGCGCCAGCCCCGAGGCGGAGTCGGCGAGGAGCGGCCAGCCGAAGGCGACGACGCCGGTGGCGCTCGTCAGCGCCAGCGCCGCGACGGAGCGCGGGCCGAGGCGGAGGGCGCGGGGAGCGCGGTATTCCGGATATCCGCGGGAAGTGTGGCGGGGTCTGCGGGTGTTCACTCGGCGGTCCCTTCGGGGGCGCCGAGCGCGGCGCGGACCTGGGGGACGGTGAGCCACCGTGCCGGGGCCAGCACCTTGGCGACCTGCGGCTGATACGCGGGGGAGGAGGTGACCACCTCGGCCGTCGGGCCGTCCGCGACGATCTCTCCCTGCGCCAGTATCACCACGCGGTGTGCGACCTCCGCTGCCAACTCGACGTCGTGCGTTGCCAGTACGATCGCGTGCCCCTCGCCCGCGAGGGTGCGCAGGATGCCGACGAGGCGGGACTTGGCGGCGTAGTCCAGGCCGCGGGTCGGCTCGTCCAGCAGGATCAGCTCCGGACGGGCGGTGAGCACGACGGCGAGGGCGAGCACGAGACGCTGGCCCTCCGACAGGTCGCGCGGGTGCGTGCCGCCGTCGACTCCGGGCAGCAGCTCCGCGACCAGGGCGCGGCAGGTGTCCGCGTCGGTTCCGGCGTCGCCGTCCGCCGCCGCGCACTCGGCGGCGACCGTGTCCGCGTAGAGCAGGTCGCGAGGCTCCTGCGGTACGAGGCCCGCGTGGCGCAGGAGTTGCCGGGGATGCGTACGGGACGGGACGAGGCGCTCCTGCCCGCCGACCGTCACCGACCCCGACGTCGGCACGTGGACGCCCATGAGCGTGCCCAACAGGGTTGACTTCCCTGCTCCGTTGCGGCCCATCACAGCGACGGTCTCTCCGGGACGGAGGGTGAGATCCACGCCGTGGAGCGCGGTGACGTCGCCCCGGCGGAGGGTGAGCCGGGAGATCTCCGCGGACGGACCGGCGGCGGGACGTGCGGGTCGCCTCCGCGGCGGTTCGGGAGTCCGCGCAGGTACGGGGGTCCGCGGTGCCGCGGGGGTCCGCGGCGGTACGGGAATGCGCATGCGTGCCCGGAGCCGGCTCAACGGCCCGCTCCGGCTGGGGTGTCGGGGCTCGCGGGTTGCGGATGCGGCGCCGTCCCCGACCTCGGCGCGGTCCGGGTGTTCGGCGTCTGCCGGGTCCGCCCCGCGTTCAGTGTCGGTGCCTGCCTGCCCTGCCGGGCGGTCCGGCCCCTCCGGTCTGTCTCGTTCCTCGGGGCCGTCTCCGGCCCCGCGCGCCTCCGCGAGCCTCGCCCGCAGCGGTCCCGCCGCGCGGCGCGCGTCCCGTACCGAGAGCGGCAGTGGGGACCAGCCCGCCAGGCGGCCCAGCGCGACGACCGGGGGCTGGACCGGGGAGACCGCCATCAGTGCGGCAGGGGCGCCCAGTTGGGCCGGTGCGCCGGGGGCGGGCAGCAGCAGTACCTGGTCCGCGTAGTGCACCACGCGCTCCAGACGGTGCTCGGCCATCAGCACCGTCGTTCCGAGATCGTGGACGAGGCGCTGGAGGACGGCGAGCACCTCCTCCGCCGCGGCCGGATCCAGCGCCGACGTCGGCTCGTCGAGGACGAGTACGCGCGGATGCGGCGTGAGTACGGAGCCGATCGCGACGCGCTGCTGCTGGCCTCCCGACAGGGTCGCGATGGGGCGGTCGCGCAGCTCGTTGAGGCCGAGGAGGTCGAGGGTCTCCTCGACGCGGCGGCGCATCGTGGCCGGGGGCAGGCCCAACGACTCCATTCCGTAGGCGAGTTCGTCCTCCACGGTGTCGGTGACGAAGTGCGCGAGTGGGTCCTGGCCCACCGTGCCGACGACGTCGGCCAGTTCACGCGGCTTGTGCGTGCGGGTGTCGCGCCCGGCGACCGTGACGCGGCCGTGCAGGGTGCCGCCCGTGAAGTGCGGCACGAGCCCGGAGACGGTGCCCAGCAGCGTGGACTTGCCGACGCCCGACGGGCCGACGAGCAGGCACAGTTCGCCCTCGGGGACCTCCAAGTCCACGCCGCGCAGGGCGAGTCGGGTCGTGCCGTCGTAGCGGACCGAGACCTGCTCGAAGCGGATCACTGTGCTGGCTCCTTGCCTGCGGAGGACTCCGGGACCGGACTCCCCGCCCGGGACGCCGTCGGAACCGGGGCGACGTACGCGGGCAGCAGGCCCACGAGGAGCCCTGCCGCGGGCCACAGCGGAAGCTCCGGCGCGCTCAGCGGCACCGCCGGCGGATTCAGCGCCTCCGGGAACGCACTGCCCGCCGCCACCATCAGCGCCCCGGCCGCCGCACCCGACAGGGCCGTCAACCAGGCCCGTGCGCCGAAGAGTTCGGGCCGGTAGCGGGTACGGACGGCACGGCGCCCGCCCAGCCGCAGCCCGGCGAGCGCCAGCGCCCCGCCCGCGAGCAGCACCGGCAGCCCGTACTGCCCGCCCTGCGCCGCCAGCAGCGCGTACGAACCGGCGCACACGCCCAGCAGCCCGCCGAGCGTGAGCACCGCCGTGGTACGGCGCACGCCGCGCGGCACCGCGGCGCTGCGCCCGTAACCGCGCGCGTCCATCGCGGCGGCCAGCGCCACCGAACGCTCCAACGCCCCCTCCAGCACCGGCAGTCCGACCTGGAGCACGGACCGCAGCCCCTTGTCGGCACGGCCGCGCAGCCGGCGTGCGGCGCGCAGCCGCCGTACGTCCGCGACCAGGTTCGGCGCGAACGTCATCGCGACGACGACGGCCACGCCCGCCTCGTAGAGCGCCCCCGGAAGGGACTTCAGCAGCCGCGCGGGGTTCGCGAGGGCGTTGGCGGCGCCGACGCACACCAGCAGCGTCGCCAGCTTCATCCCGTCGTACAGCGCGAACACCAGCCCCTCGGCGGTGACGCGGCCACCGACGCGCACACCCTTCGCCCAAGCGGGCAGCGGCAGTTCGGGGAGCGTCACGAGCACATGGCTGCCGGGGACGGGCGAGCCGAGGAGGAAGGCGAAGAAGAGCCGGATGACGAGCACCGCGAGCCCGAGCTTCAGGAACACCCCGTACGAGCGCGCCCAGGGGGCGTTCGTACGGCGCGCGGCGACGACGTAACCGGCGACGGCGCAGAGCAGCATCAGCAGCAGCGGGTTCGTGGTGCGGGACGCGGCGGTCGCCAGCCCCAGCGCCCACAGCCACCAGGCGCCCGGGTGCAGATCGAGGCCTCGCCTGGCCTCGGGTGCGCGCAGCCACTCTCCGGTCATGTCGCCGCCCCTCAGCTGTCGCGGCGGCGGCGCGAGCGGCGGGCCGCCGCGAGGGCGAGGGTGGCGACGGCGGCGAGGCCCGCGGCGACGCCCGTCGCCGGGCCCAGGGCGGTGCCGGAGCCGCCGCCCGATCCTTCACCCTTGTCGGCGCCGTTGCCCGAGTCGCCGCCCGAGCCCGAGCCCGGGACGCGCTCGCCGCAGCCGCGCCTCGGATAGCCGTCGACGGCGCACAGCAGCGCCGCCGAGTTGTAGCGCAGCGGCTCGGCGACGCCCGCGAGCGCGTCGGCCGCGGTGGCGTCGGCGTCGACTTGCGCGCAGGCCGTACGGCGCCCGGGCGGTTTCTCGCCGCGGGGTGCGTCCGCCGGGGTGCCGAAGTCGATGCTCAGCGCGATCCGTTGGCGCCCCGGCTTCGGGTCCGTGTCACCGCAGATGTCCGCGAACTCCGCCCGGCCGCGTGGCTGGGCGGCGTCCTTTGAGTCCTCGCTGAGCGCGAAGCGGAACCCGAGGACGTCGCCGTCGCCGGGACGCAGCACCGACGGCCCCTGCGTGGCGTACTTCCAGCCGCCGTCCTTGCCGTTCTGCTCCCAGAAGGACCAGTAGCGGTAGCTGCCGGAGTCCGAGAGCCGAGCGGACGCGGACCCCGCCTCGGACGCACCGGCGGCGCCCGCGGGTGTCTGCACCGCCGCGACCGCGAGCAGGACCGGCCCGATCGCGGCCGCCGCTCTCCGCGCCCTCACAGCCCGCGCCGCTTTCTGCGGGCGCTGATCAGGAATCCGATGCCCGCGCCCGCGGCCAGCCCCGCGCCCAGCAGGGACCAGCGAAGCACCGCGCCGCCGTCGCCGTCCTCGTCCGTCACGCCGCCGGTCGCGCTCTTCTCGTCGGGCATACGGGCGGGCTCCGGGCCGGTGGCGACGAGTCGGCCGAGCAGATCCGTGCCCTTCAGCTTCGCCGCGTCGCCCCCCGTGGCGTGTACGGCGAGCATGACACCGGAGATCGCCGCCGGGTCGCGTTCGGCCTTGTCCCACGAACCGAGCTTCGCCGCCAGCCAGTTGAGCGACTTCTCCGCCTGGGCGCGGTGCCCGCCCGCCGCGAGCGCGACGACGGCGTCCGCCGTGTTGGCGTAGTCCGGCGTGCCCTTGGCGCCGGGCGTCACCGCACGCAGATGGTTCCCGTTCTTCGCGAGTACGGACGCGAGGTACGCGGCGCCCGCGTCACCCGCCTCGTCGCGAGTTCGCGGCTTGCCCTCGCCGCCGTCCCCCTTGCCGCAACTCAGCGGCGCGAGCGGACGGTTGGGCCGCCGCTCGACCAGCAGCCCCGAGCCGGACGCCGCCAGTACGGCCGCGGCCGTCGCGTCGTCGTTGGCGGCCAGCTTGCCGCCGTTGCCGGGCTGGTACGCGAAGGCGCCGCGCGAGGCCGCCTGCGCATCGCAGCCGAGCTGGAGCGAAGTGAGCGCGTCATAGGGCGACTTGCCGCTCTTCGCGATCTTCTCGGGCGACTTGCCTGCGGCGGCGTACGCACCGACGACCACGGACACCGAGTTCGCGTCGCTCGGGCCGCCGGGGTTGTAGCCCCAGCCTCCGTCCTTGTTCTGCACGGTACGCAGCCACGCGAGCGCCTTGCGCACCGCTGCGCCCTCGCCGCCCACGGCCGAGAGCGCCTGCACCGCGAGGCCGGTCGCGTTGGTGTCGCCGGGGGTCTTCTTCTCGTCGCACGCGGCGCCCGGGTCCGCGCGGTACGCGGTGAACGAGCCGTCGTCGCACTGCTGCCGGACGAGCCAGTCCACCGCCTTGCGGGCCGGGTCCGCGCCGGCGGCGTCGAGGGCCAGCAGGGCCATCGACTGTCTCCACACCCCGTCGTACTTCGGATCGGCCTTGCCGTACAGCGCTTCCGGCGTCTTCCCGCCCTTCGCCGGAGCGGACTTCGAGGAGGCGGATATCGAACCGGCCGATATCCAGGGGGCGGCGGACGCGGCGGGCGCGGTGGCGGCGCAGAGTGCGGTGGCCGCGGCGACGACCGTGATGCTCCGGCGCAGGAACATGTGGGTGCCTTTCGGTGAGCGGTCCGCAGCTCTGCACGGCCGCCCCGACCGCACAGCCGCATGCTCGCGCAGCACGCGCCTGGCGGGCGGCACACCCGGCTCAGCTCCGTGAACCTCGACGGTTGGGAGCGGTGTTCGCCGCCGGGCGGCGGCAGACACAACTCCGAGAGCCTCGCCTCCGGCCCGGTGCTCCGGCTCACGACGCCCGCGCGGGGCGGCAGTTCACCCCGTACGGCGTCGCTCACGGTTGCGGGTCAGCGCCGGATTCTCACCGGCTTCCCTCGGTCGGAAGCGTTGTACGCCCCTTCACTCTAGCCGCCGCCCTGCGGGGCCCTTCCTCGACGAGGGCGAATCGGTACGGGGCACCCCCAAAACCAGTACGCCCGGCAGGAGTACGGGTTCGCAGATGGACAGTGTTCGTAACTGTCCGTGAGGATGAGTCGATTCGGGGTGCACGAGGCGAACGGGCGGAAAGGCGGCCGGACATGACGGACGGCACGGGCGGTGTGGGCACGGGATGCGGCGGCGAACCGGAGACCTCCGACAGCCTCAAGGCGTTCGGCGCGGTCCTCAAGGCGTTCCGCAAACGCGCCGGGCTCACCCAGGAGGAGTTGGCGCCGCGCTTGCGCTACTCACAGCCGACGATCGCCTCGGTGGAACAGGGACGCCGTTTCCCCACCCCGGAGTTCGTCGAACGCGCCGAGGAAGTCCTCGACGCCTTCGGCGCGTTGCGCGGAGCCGCACGACATCTGTCCCGAAGCCCCGGACTGGCCAGCTGGTTCCGCCAGTGGGCACGGCTCGAAGCAGAGGCCATCACGCTCAGTACGTACGAATGCCGCCTGATCCCGGGGCTGTTGCAGACGGAGGCGTACGCGCGGAACCTCTTCGTCAACCAGCTTCCTCCGCTGGACGACGCCCAGATCGAGGCCCAGTGGGTCGCGCGAGCGGAACGCAAACGACTGCTCACCGAACGCCCCAACACCTCCTACAGCTTCATCCTGGAAGAGCATCTCTTCCTGCGCCGCACGGGCGGGACGGAGATCACTCGCGAACTCATCGACCATGTACTGGGCGTCGCGGAGTTGCGGAACGTGGAGATCCAGGTCATGCCGTTGGTGCGGGAGACCCACGCGGGGTTGGACGGGCCGATCCGGCTGCTGGAGACCCCGGAGAACCAGTGCTTCAGCTACTGCGAAGGGCAGGAGACCGGGCAGTTCGTCTCCGACCCCAAGGTGGTCAGCATGCATCAGATGAGGTATGCCAGGATGCGCTCACAGGCTCTCTCCCTGGAGGATTCCCTGAGCCTGCTGCGGCGGACGCGAGGAGCGCTATGAGTACCGGTGAACTGACCTGGTTCAAGAGCAGCTACAGCGGCGGGTCCGGCGACGACTGCCTCGAAGTCGCTCTCTCCTGGCATAAGTCCAGCTACAGCAGCAGCTCTGGAGACGACTGCGTGGAGATCGCCGCCTGCCCCGGCACCGTCCACGTCCGGGACTCCAAGGACAAGGACGGCCCCCAGCTCGCGCTGGGACCCGCGGCCTGGCGCCGCTTCGTCTCGTACGCCTCTGGCAGCTGACCCGGCGTACGTACCGGCACGCGGACGGGCGCGAGCCCCGTACTGATCGTTCAACGATCGGGAACGACCGGAGCAGCAGGGGGAGTTCAGTCGCCCCGCTCCGGATAGGCCTCGATGACCTGGCGGCGTGAGTCCTCCAGGTAGAAGCCGAGCATCCGCTCGGCGCCCTCCGCGTCGCCGTCCTCAAGCGTGGTGAGGATCTCGCGGTTTCGGGAGAGGTACGGCTCGTAGAAGCGGCGTGGGTCGTCCATGACGTGGAACGCCAGCCGCAGTTCCGCCAGTACGCCGCGCATCAGGTCGTCCGTGCGCTCGCTGCCCGCGAGCCCCGCGACCGCCTGGTGGAAGTGGATGTTGGCGGTGCCGCAGTCGGTCCACTCGTTCTGCTCGGCGGCGCGCTCGCCCGCCGCCACCGCGGCGGCTACCTGCTCCAGTGGGTACGGAGGGTCGCCGAGGCCGCGGACGGCGGCGCATTCGACGAGGTTGCGTACGCGGTAGATGTCCGCGATGTCCGCCGCCGACAGGACCCGTACGAACGCCCCCTTGTTGAGCCGGTGGACGAGCAGCCGCTCGTGCGTCAGCAGCCGGAACGCCTCGCGCAGCGTGTTGCGCGAGACACCCAGGGCGCTGCCGATGCGCTCCTCGGAGAGGCGGACCCCGGGCAGGAAGAAGCCCTGTGCGATACGTTCGCGCAAGATGCCGGCGACTCGCTCGGCCGTGCTGGTGCGGCCCAACAGGGCGCGATCAGCGGCGAGTTCGGACAGCTCAAGGCCGGGGTCGGTGTCGGCGGTCATGGTGATCTTTCCTCAGGCAGGTGGTCCGCCCCAGTGAAACCCACAAAGCTCCACAGGACAACATCCCCCTTGCCGCATTGTTCAACAATCCTCTAGGTTGGCTCCGATGATCGACCTCAATGCCGACCTGGGAGAGGGCTTCGGCCGGTGGAGCCTCACCGACGACGACGCCCTGCTCACCTCCGTCACGAGCGCCAACGTCGCCTGCGGCTTCCACGCGGGCGACCCGTCCACCATGCGCCGCGTCTGCGAGCTGGCGGCGGCGGGCGGGGTGCGGATCGGAGCGCAGGTCTCCTACCGCGACCTGGCGGGATTCGGCCGCCGCAGCATGGACGTGCCAGCCGAGGACCTCGCCGCCGAAGTCGCGTACCAGATAGGCGCGCTGGAGATCTTCGCGCGCGCCGCGGGCTCCGCCGTCGCGTACGTCAAGCCGCACGGTGCGCTCTACAACCGCTGCGTGCGCGACAGCGTCCAGGCCGCCGCCGTCGTCGACGGCATACGGATGGCGGGCACGCCCCTGCCGGTGCTGGGCCTGCCCGGCTCCGAGCTGCACAGCGCCGCCGCGGCCGTCGGACTGCCCGTCGTGAACGAGGCCTTCGCCGACCGCGGCTACCGGCCCGACGGCACGCTGGTGCCGCGCGGCGAACCGGGCGACGTACTCACCGACGACGGCCAGGTCGTGGCACGCTCGCTCGCCATCGCCGAGGGCAAGGACGTGGCGGCCTCCGACGGCAGCCCGCTCCGGCTCTCCGCCCGCTCCCTCTGCCTGCACGGCGACACCCCCGACGCCGCCCGCCTCGCCCGGCGGATACGGGACGAGCTGACCGGCGCCGGGATCACGGTGCGGGCGTTCGCATGAGCGGCGAGGCGGCTCCCGCGGGGCACGGCGATACGGGGGCGGTGACGGGCTCGGGGACTCCGCGCGGGGCGCTCGGCGTGCCGGGCTCTGCTGCTGTTCCCGGTCCCAGAGAGGGCGGCGGCTCCGGAGGCCCGCGTCCCGTCGTACTGCCTGTCGGGCGGGACGCGCTGCTGATCGAACTGCCCGGCGCCGAGGCCGCCGAGGCGTTCCACGCGGAGGTGCTGCGCCGCCGCTCCGCCGGACTGCTCCCGGGGATCACGGAGATCGTGCCGGGTGCCCGCACCGTGCTGCTGGACGGGCTGGCCGAGCCGCGGCGGCTCGCTGCCGAGGTGGGGGAGTGGCGGATACCGCCGCTGGAACGCGGCAGCGAGTCCGCCGTGGAGATCCCCGTCCGCTACGACGGTCCGGACCTGGCGGACGTCGCGGCCATGTGGGGAGTCACGCCTGAGGAGGTGGGCCGGCTGCACGCCGCGACTTCGTTCCGCGTGGCCTTCTGCGGCTTCGCGCCCGGGTTCGGCTATCTCACGGGGCTGCCCGAGCAGTACCACGTGCCGCGCCGCTCCGATCCCCGTACGAAGGTCCCGGCCGGCGCGGTCGGGCTGGCCGGCGCGTACACCGGCGTGTATCCGCGCTCCTCGCCCGGCGGCTGGCAGCTCATCGGCACCGCCGTGCGCACGGTGCTGTGGGACGCCGCACGCGAGCCCGCGGCTCTCTTCGCGCCCGGGACGCGCGTCCGCTTCGTGCCGGAGGGCGGAGCGGAATGACGCCGTCCGTAGCGGGTTCCCCGGGCCCGCGCGTCCCGGCCCGCGCCGCGCTCGGGCTTCTCGTCGTACGGGCCGGAGCGCTCACGACCGTGCAGGACCTGGGGCGGCCGGGCCACGCCCACCTCGGTGTGCCGCGCTCGGGAGCGCTGGACGAGCCCGCGCACCGCCTCGCCAACCGGCTCCTCGGCAACCCGGAGAGCGCCGCGACCCTGGAGACGACGGTGGACGGCTGCGCGGTGCGGGTCACGGCGGGCGGCCGTGGGGACGACGCGGACGGGAACGCGGACGGGAACGGGAAAGCGGACGAGAACGGGGACGGGAACGAGGACGAGAACGAGGTCGCGTACGCGACCGAGGCCGAGGACGAGACCGGAACCGGGGCCACGGCCGTGACCGACGACGTACGAACGACCGGGAACACGACGGAGACCGGGGCCACGGCCGCACACACGACCACGGCCACGACGAGGGCCGCGACCACGACCGGGATCGGGACGACGACCGGAGCCGGTGCCACGACCGGAGCCGGAGCCACGACCGGAGCCGGTGCCACGACCGGAACCGGGATCGCCACCGTGACCCCCACCGCGACCTGCACCGCGACCCCCACCGCGACCGAGGCGGTCGTCACGGGCGCCCCGTGCGCGGTGACCGTCGACGGGCGGCCCGCCCCCTGGGGCGTCCCGTTCCGCGTGCCGGTGGGCTCCGTACTGGAGACCGGCCGCGCCGAACGGGGCCTGCGCAGCTACATCGGCTTCTCCGGCGGCGTCGACGCGGACGTGGTGCTCGGCAGCCGCGCGACCGACCTGCTCTCCGGCCTCGGCCCCGAACCACTGCGCGCCGGCGTCCGGTTGAGCCTCGGCGGCGCCACCGCCACCGCTCCGCGCGCCGCTGCCGTTCCGGACGCGGCGCCGTGGGCGGCCCCGCCCGGCGAACTGCTGCTGCCGGTCGTGTACGGGCCGCGCGCGGACTGGTTCACGGACGCCGCGCTGCGGACTCTCGTCACCGGCGCCTACCGCGTCTCCTCCGCCAGCAACCGCATCGGCCTGCGCCTCGAAGGCCCGGTGCTGGAGCGTGCACGGGACGGTGAACTGCCCAGCGAGGGCATCGCGTTGGGCGCCCTCCAGGTGCCGCCGGAGGGCCGCCCCGTCGTCTTCCTCGCGGACCACCCCGTCACCGGCGGCTATCCGGTGATCGGCGTCGTGCCGAGGGAGGCGCTGGCCGCCGCGGCGCAGGCCGTCCCCGGCACGCCGGTGCGCTTCACGCCCGTCTCGGGGTAGGACGGCTTCACGCCCGTCCCGGCGTGGCGCCGCCGCCGTTGCGGCTCTGGCTGCCGCTTCCGCTTCCGCTCCGGCCGCCGCTCCGGCCTCCGCTTCCGCTCCGGCCTTCGCTCCCGCTCCCGTTCCCGCCTTCGCCCTCGCGCTCGCCCACGCTGTCCCTACGGGCGCCTGGGCCGCGATCCACATCTCGTCCGAGCGGCCGGTGCGCCTCGGCCTGTGCCTCGCGTTCGGCTGCACCGACGGCCCCGCGACGCCGTCGAGGAGGACCGTGAGGCCGAGCTCGTAGAGCGCGGGTCAACTCCCATTCCGCGCGCTGGATTCGCGCGGTCGCCCGCAGGGCGCCCCGTGGCCCGTTTCGCCGCGGCTGCCCTCTTCCGTGGCGAATCCGCCCGTGCCCGCGGCGAACCCTTCCGTGCGCCGCCCCTCCCCGCGCGGGCGTTGGCGCAGGTGGGCGACGGGTGGCGCGAATCACCTGCCTCGGCTGCTCGGGATAAGTGACTGGCCGGTAAATTCTTGGTCCGAAGGTTGACGGTCCCGGCCGGGACCGACTTCCCGAACGCGCCCGGGAACGGACGCGTCCAGGAACAGCGCCGGTGTCTCCGATCCCGGTGGAAGCGCCGTGATGAAGGGGGCCGTGAGTGACCGCAGAGGCCGTACGGGACACCCTCGCGACGGGCGGCGGCGAGCCGGCCGGACCCGCGACCCTGCCCGGCACACCCGCCCCGGCGGTGGCGTACGGCGGCGGCCACGGCGAAAGACCCCTGCGGATCGCCCTGCTGACGTACAAGGGCAACCCGTTCTG
Source organism: Streptomyces winkii (assembly GCF_032248595.1). Classification (NCBI taxonomy): domain Bacteria; kingdom Bacillati; phylum Actinomycetota; class Actinomycetes; order Kitasatosporales; family Streptomycetaceae; genus Streptomyces; species Streptomyces winkii. The sequence goes on from NZ_JASTTH010000002.1 coordinate 312,650, forward strand.
CGGCGGCCAGGGCGTCTACGTACGCCACCTCTCGCGCGAACTGGCCCGCCTCGGCCACACCGTCGAGGTGCTCGGCGCCCAGCCCTACCCCGTTCTCGACGAGGGCGTCACCCTCACCGAGCTGCCCAGCCTGGATCTGTACCGGCAGCCGGACCCGTTCCGTACACCGCGGCGCGGCGAGTACCGGGACTGGGTGGACATGCTGGAAGTCGCCACGATGTGGACCGGCGGCTTCCCCGAACCGCTCACCTTCTCGCTGCGCGCGCGCCGCCATCTGGCCGCGCGCCGGGGCGAGTTCGACATCGTCCACGACAACCAGACGCTCGGCTACGGGCTCCTGGGCGACCTCGGCGCCCCGCTCGTCACGACCGTCCACCACCCCATCACCGTCGACCGGCAGCTGGACCTGGACGCGGCGAAGACCCGCGGCGCCCGTGCCTCCGTGCGCCGCTGGTACGGCTTCACGCGGATGCAGGGGCGCGTCGCGCGGCGGCTGCCGTCCGTGCTGACGGTCTCCGGCTCGTCACGACAGGAGATCACCGACCAGCTCGGCGTGCGGCCGGAGCGCATCCACGTCGTCCACATCGGCGCCGACACCGACCTCTTCTCGCCCGATCCGGCGACCGTCCAGGTGCCCGGACGGATCGTCACGACGTCGAGCGCGGACGTCCCGCTCAAGGGGCTGGTGCATCTCGTCGAGGCGCTGGCGAAGGTGCGTACGGAAGTCCCCGAGGCGCATCTGGTGGTCGTCGGCAAACGTCCCGAGGAAGGGCCCGTGGCGGACGCACTCGCGCGCTACGGGCTGCGGTCGGCAGTGGAGTTCGTCAAGGGCATCACCGACGCCGAACTGGCCGCTCTGGTGCGCGGGGCGCAGGTCGCATGCGTGCCGTCCCTCTACGAGGGGTTCTCGCTGCCCGCCGCCGAGGCCATGGCCACCGGCACGCCGCTCGTGGCCACGACGGGCGGTGCCATCCCCGAAGTCGCGGGCAAGGACGGCGAGACGTGCCTCGCCGTGCCGCCCGGCGACGCGGGCGCCCTCGCCGCCGCGCTCGTACGTCTGCTGGGCGACGCCGGGCTGCGCGCCCGCCTCGGCGCCGCCGGGCGCGAACGCGTGCTGCGCGACTTCACCTGGGAGCAGGCGGCACGCGGGACCGTGGCGCACTATCGGGCCGCGATGGCCGAACGGCCGCGCGGGGCAGGCGGTTCGCCGAGCGGTTCGCCGAGAGCCGTGTGCGCGCCGCACTGAGCGCCGGGTCGTTCCGGCCGCATCGCTCCGGCCGCGCGGGAGCACGCGGCCGGGCCCGGGGCGGCTCCGTCACCCCGCCCTCCGTCCCGCTCGCCGCCTCACCTGCCGCCCCACCCGTCACATCACCCGTCGCCGACCCGCCGAAAGCAGAGGCAGACCCGTGCTGACCGTCGACTTCTCCCGCTTCCCGCTCGCACCGGGCGACCGCGTGCTCGACCTGGGCTGCGGCGCCGGCCGGCACGCCTTCGAGTGCTACCGGCGCGGAGCACGCGTCGTCGCGCTCGACCGGAACGCCGAGGAGATCCGCGAAGTGGCGCGCTGGTTCGCGGCGATGGACGAGGCGGGCGAGGCGCCCGCCGGGGCCACGGCGACGGCCATGGAGGGCGACGCGCTCGCCCTGCCCTTCCCCGACGACAGCTTCGACGTCGTGATCATCTCCGAGGTGATGGAGCACATCCACGACGACAAGGGCGTGCTCGCCGAGATGGTCCGGGTGCTGCGGCCGGGCGGCCGGCTCGCGGTGACCGTGCCGCGCTACGGGCCGGAGAAGGTCTGCTGGGCGCTGAGCGACGCGTACCACGAGGTCGAGGGCGGCCATATCCGCATCTACCGCGGGGACGAACTGCTCGGAAAGATGCGGGAGGCGGGGCTGCGCCCGTACGGCACGCACCACGCGCACGGACTGCACTCCCCGTACTGGTGGCTCAAGTGCGCCTTCGGCGTCGAGCGCGACGGCGACGACGCCGCCCTCCCGGTGCGCGCCTACCACCGGCTGCTGGTCTGGGACATCATGAAGAAGCCCCTGGCCACCCGCCTCGCCGAGAAGGCGCTCGACCCCCTCATCGGCAAGAGCTTCGTGGCGTACGCGACCAAACCCCGTCTCCCGGAGGGGATTTCACCCGGGATGCCCGGGACGCCCGAGGAGACCGGTGCGGCGGGCGCGGCCCAGGGGCAGGCGTGACGAGCCCGGAGCGCACGGAACGGCTCGTACTCGACGGCGTCCTGACGGCCGCGCAGGCGAGGCAGACCGTGAACGCGCTGCTGGCGATCCAGCGTCCGGACGGCGCCGTCCCGTGGTTCCGAGGCGGCCACCTCGACCCGTGGGACCACACCGAGGCCGCCATGGCGCTCGACGCGGCCGGCGAGCACGCGGCGGCCGAGGCCGCCTACCGGTGGCTCGCCGAGCACCAACTGCCGGACGGCTCCTGGTACTCGGCCTACGCCGACGGGGAGATACAGGAGCCCACCGACCGCGCCCGCGAGAGCAACTTCTGCGCGTACGTCGCCGTCGGCGCCTGGCACCACTTCCTCACCACGCGCGACGAGGCGTTTCTGGAACGGATGTGGCCCGTGGTCGCCGCCGCCGTGGAGTTCGTGCTGCGGCTCCAGCTGCCCGGCGGCCAGATCGCCTGGAAGCGCGAGGCCGACGGCACCGCCTCCGGGGACGCGCTGCTCACCGGCTCCTCGTCGGTGCACCAGGCGCTGCGCTGCGCGCTGGCGATGGCCGAGCACCGTGAAGAGCCGCAGCCGGACTGGGAGTTGGCGCTCGGCCTGCTGGGCCACGCCGTGCGCCGCCACCCGGAGCGCTTCCTCGACAAGGGCCGCTACTCGATGGACTGGTACTACCCCGTCCTCGGCGGCGCGCTGCGCGGCGAGGAGGCGAGGGCGCGCATCGAGGAGGGCTGGGACCGCTTCGTCGTGCCCGGCCTGGGGGCGCGCTGCGTGCTGCCCAACCCGTGGGTCACCGGTGGCGAGAGCGCCGAACTGGCCCTGGCGCTCTGGGCGTTGGGGGACCGCGACCGAGCCCGGCTCATCCTTGAGTGGGTGCGGCATCTGCGCGCCGAGGACGGCCTCTACTGGACCGGTTACGTCTTCGAGGACGACGCGATCTGGCCGGAGGAGCTGACGAGCTGGACGGCCGGCTCGATGCTGCTGGCCGTCGCGGCTCTGGGCGGAGACGAGGCCACGGTCGAGGTCTTCGGCGGCGAACGCCTGCCGCAGGGCCTGCCGCCGGACTGCTGCTGACCACTGCCGCCCGGCGAGGTCCTGACGGCGGCCATGGTGACCGCCTTCGTCCGTCCGGGAGCGGAACGCCGTCGACCGGTCCGGTGGTTGAGGCCTTGCCGGGACGGCGGCCAGGTAAGTCATATGCTCGCGCGAGTTCGAGACCATTTCAGGGGTTTGCACAGGACCTTTTCGCTGGCAGTCACCGCGGCGCGACGGATCAATGGAAAATGCCAGAGGAAGGAAGCAGACCCGAGAAGTCCGCTCGCCGAGTGTTCACCACTGCATGGACTTTGCATCCTGACTCGTGCAGCCACATTGGCATACGTACACTCCGGCCATGGATGAGCGAGGCGAGCGTGCGGGCGGCGGGACCAACAACTTCTCCGGGCAGGCGAAGAACGTCGTACAGGGTCAGAACATAGGCAGCGTCTCCTTTCAGGGCGGCGAGCAGGGGATCGATTCCCGGTTCGCGGGACACTGGCAGGAGGAGATCGATCATTCGGACCTGCTCGTCTGGAATCTCAGACTCAACGGCAGCTTCTCCGCCCATTGTTCGAGGCGGCCGACATGGAACTCCCAGAAGATGCGCCTGCTGGCCAAGAAGTGGTACGGCGAATGGCGCGTCTCCATGGAAGACCCGGCACATCCGTGGATCGAATTCGTCGCCACAGACGTCGACAGTCCCGCTCTGGGCTTCGCCAGCATCCTCTTAGGTCAGCCCGAGCAGAAGAGGGGCGTGCTCTCCCGTCTCGACAGGTCGGCCAACATCACTCACCACTCGCAGAACGAGTTCTCATTGAGCTGGACAGGGAACGGCGGCAGCCGCGTAATGAGCGTGTGGACACGACTCGGTTGACTCCGGAACGGCTCCTCTTCCCGCCGTTCCGGGAAGAGGAGCCGTGGACGTACGCGACCGGTCAGGGGGACCGGCCACGAGCGCAAGACCTGGGCCTGCGGCCGCAGTTCGCCCGGAGCTCTAGTTCTTGCCGACGAACTCCTTGGCCAGCTTGTCGCCCAACTCGACCGTCTTGTCGTGGTCCTCGATCGCGTCCGTCTTGGAGTTCTTGAACGCGATGTAGGTGACGCCGGACTCCGCGCCGCCGGTGGCCGGGTCGGGGTCGATGCCGAGTCCTTCGGCGGTGGCGTAGGAGGCCTCGCCGATGATCTCCTCGGGGCCGGTGTCGCCGACGGCGGTGTAGACGACCTTGTCGCCGCTGATGACGGCCACGATGCCGCCGCCCTCTATTCCGGAGTCGGCGAAGTTCCATATGTCGCTCTTGCTGGGCACGACGACGTAGGGCATCTTCGCGGCGTCGAGCGGCCGGCCGTCGGAGGTGTGGAACGCGGTGTCGTCCTGGTAGGACGGGTCGGTCTGCGCGTTGCACTGCTCGGACTCCTGGCCGTCGCAGTCGATGTCCAGGTCTCCCTTCCAGAACACGGCGCTCTCGGTGTCGCAGACCGGAATCGAGGGCGAGCCCTCCTCGTCGGTCTTGTACTCGCCGTTCGAGATCTGGTCGCAGTCCTTGACCTTGGCCAGCAGGTCTGCCGCGCTGACCGAACCCTCCCTGGTGTCCTTGGAGTTGGCCTTCTCGGGTTTCTTGGCGTCCTTGGCGTCCTTGGCGGCGGCGTGATCGGCGCGGTCGTGAGCGGCCGTGCCGCCGGGCGACGCACCTGCCGCGGGGATCAGGAACGCTGCCGCGACGAAGACGCCGGACGCACCGACGGCGGCCATGAGGCTTTTGCGCATGTGGGGGGCACACCCTTCCGGGGAGTCGACACAACTGCCGTTCGACGAGTGAACCTAGTGACTCGGCATGGTCACTACAAGCGATTCGTTAGGAAACCTTCCTGAACTGGCCGGGCTCACTGCCGGGCTCCCTCCGGACCCGCCCTCACGGGAGTCGGCCGGCGCCCAACTCCCGGCCCACCGGCCGCCGTTCGGGGGTCCGGCTCCTCGGCGCTCCGCGTCGCGCCCGCGGCCGTTCCGCACCCAGCCGTGTTCACCGACCAGCGGCCAGCACTGCCGCGAGGCCCTCTTGCACGTCCTTGACGAAGTACTCGGGAACCTCCAGCGACGGGAAATGTCCCCCGGCTTCGGGCGACCTCCATCGGACGATCTGCCGGTACCGCTCCTGTGCCCAGGGGCGCGGACACTTCTCGATGTCGCGGGGATACATGCTGATCGCCGACGGGACGTCGACCCGGAGTTCGGGGTCGAGCGAGTTGTGGCTCTCGTAGTAGATGCGGGCCGCCGATGCGCCCGTCCGCGTCAGCCAGTACAGCGTGACGTCGTCGAGAACCCTGTCTCTGGAAATCGTCTCGAACGGGCTGTCTTCGGTGTCCGACCACTCGGCGAACTTGTCGAGGATCCAGGCGAGAAGCCCGACCGGTGAGTCGACGAGCGAGTAGCCGATGGTCTGCGGCCGGGTCGCCTGCTGCTTCGCGTACGCCGCACGGGGGCCGCCCCAGAAATCGCGGGTTTCCTCGGTCCACTCGCGCTCGGCCGCCGTCAGCCCGTCCGTCGTCAGCCCGGGTGGTCCCTCCGCGAACGTCGTGTGGATGCCCAGAACGTGCGCCGGGAACCTGCCGCCGAGAACCGTGGTGATATTGCCTCCCCAGTCGCCGCCGTGGGCTGCGAACTTGCCGTAGCCGAGCCTTTCCATCAGCTCCACCCATGCGGCCGCGATCTTCTCGGTTCCCCACCCGGTGGTGGCCGGCCTGTCGCTGTAACCGAAGCCCGGCAGCGACGGGACGACGACGTGGAAGGCCGGCGCGTCTGCGTCTTCCGGGTCTGCCAACTCGTCCACCACATCGATGAACCGGGCAACGCTGTCCGGCCAGCCGTGCGTCAGGATCAGAGGTGTGGCGTCTGCGCGCCCGGACCGGCGGTGCAGGAAGTGGATTCCCAGATCATCGATGGTCGTGCGGAACTGGCCGATCCGGTTGAGGCGCTCTTCGAAGGACCGCCAGTCGTACGCGGTGCGCCAGTAGTTCACGAGGCCGACGAGGTCGGCGAGAGGAACGCCCTGTTCCCAGCGGCGAGTTCCGGGCGCGGCGCTATGGACCGTCTCGGCCTCCGGCAGTCGCGCCGCGGCCAGCCGCGCGCGCAGATCGTCGAGGTCGGCGTCGCTTGCGTGGGCTTCAAACGCTTGCACGTCGGTGGCTGGACGCGGCATGAGACCTCCTGGCCGTCGTGGACCGGCTACGACCTATCGCGAACCGGCTTAGACGGTTCTACCGTGTCTCCATGTCGGCGCGCAACCGGCTAAGGTGGTTCCATGCGTGCGGGCTTCCCTGACTTCCGCCTCGGCAGCGTGCTGGCGACCAGCTTCACGGGCACTCTGTCGGAGCGTCATGGCGACGAGGTGGAGCGCATTCCCACGCCGGAGCGGCTCGTCGACTGGCTGGCGGTGAACGGCCTCGCCGTGGACTCCTGCACCGCCGCCCAGCTCGACCTCGCACGGGAGTTGAGGGAGTCGATTCACGCCGCCGCGACAGCGGCCGCGATGCAGGACCCTCTCCCTGCGTCCGCTGTCCAAGTCATCAATGACCGCAGCGCTCAGGGCCGGGCCGCGGCGATCCTGACGGCCGAGGGCAAGCGGCGATGGCGGCTCAGCCCGGCTTCCTGCGTGGAAGACGCCCTCAGCGTGATCGCCGCCGACGCGATCAGCATCATCGCGGGTGAACGAGACGGAAGGCTGGCCTTGTGCGCATCACCGACCTGCCAGGCCGCGTTCTTCGACACCAGCCAGAGCCGCACCCGCAAATGGTGCGACATGAACACCTGCGGGAATCGCCAGAAGAAGGCGCGCTTCCTTGCCAACCAGCGCAAGAACCCCGGACCGGCGCAGTGATCGTTTACGCCTGCGTCTGCTGATCGGGGTGCGGCAACGGAAACGGCCCCTCCGCCCGGAGAACCGGGGGAGGGGCCGCAGACGTACGAGCGGAACGGACGGGCCGGAGGCCGACCGGAGGGCCGGGTCAGCCGCGCTGTATGCCGGAGGTGTCCTGGAGTATGCCCCGGCGGCCGTCCTGGGTCTGGGCGATGAGCGCCGGGCCGCGCTGCTCCACCGCCAAGTACCAGGTGCCGGGGGCCAGTTCGGCGACGGGCTGCGGCGTGCCGTCCTCACCGAAGAGCGGACGGGTCACGGGCACGGCGAACCAGAACGGCTGGAAGTTCGGGTCCGGGGCGCCCCCGCCTGCCGCCGGACCACCGGGCTGCTGTGCCTGCTGCGCTCCCGGCTGACCGGGCTGTGCCGCCTGCGCCGGGCCGGGCTGACCCGGCTGTCCGGGCTGACCGGTCTGGGGTCCGCCGGGGTAGCCGTAACCGCCCTGCGGCTGGCCGCCGTACGGGCCCGGCTGTCCCGGCTGGGGCCCGCCCGGGTAGCCGTAGGCGCCCTGCGGCTGGCCGCCGTACGGAGTGGGCTTCGGCGCGGGCAGCAGCGGGGCCTTCAGCGCCGGGACCGTCGTGCTCAGAGCCCCGGCCGCCGCGAGGGCGAGGGAGAGGACGAGCGTCAGAAAAGCACCGGCGGCCAGGGTCCACTTCTCGTTCGGATCGCCGCCGGCGGCACCCGGCTGCTCCAGGTCCGGGAAGACGACCGCGACCAGCGACCAGATGCCCGCCCAGCCGACGACCAGGCAGAGCACCAGACCCCACTGGTCCAGCGCCAGCCCCAGCAGCTTGCGCCCTTCCGGCAGCAGCCGGGCGGCGACGATCAGAGCCGCGGCCACGACGCCGAGCAGATGCACGGACGGCAGCATCGGAAGAGTCGAGCGGGACCAGGCGGACACGGCGCAGGAGTCGATGGGGCAGTCGCCATCGAAGTCGAAGAACGGGAAGAAGGAAGCGATCAGCAGCAGCAGAGCTGTCCCGATCACCGCACCATCGCCTCGTGTGAGCGAGCGGATGTTCACTTAGCGTCCTTAGTAGGTTTCATACGGTCTGTGGACTCTGCCGGGGTAGCACCCCATCGTACGGATCGGTGCCGGGACCGGACCGGCGGGGCGACCTCGGCGCACGACGCCGCTTTCAGCGCTTTTCCGCGAGGAACGCCGCGATCCCCTCCACCACTCCGCGTGCGGCGCGACCACGCCATTCGCGGTCGGACAGATCGGCGGCGTCCCGCGGATTGCGCATGTTGCCGCACTCCAGGAAGACCTTGGGGACGCGCGTCAGGTTGAGCCCGCCCAAGTCCCCACGTGTGTCGGTGCCTTCGCCGTCCCCCGCGTAGGCCGCGGGCTTCGAGTCCGTGAACTTGCGGAAGGCGTCGGCCAGTTCACGCCCAAGGTCGCGGGACGGGCCGACGATGGCGCGGGTGTCGGCCTTCCCCTCGTTGACGGACTCCGGGAGGATCACATGGAAGCCGCGCGCGCTCGCCGGTGCGCCGTCGGCGTGCAGCGACACCACGGCGTCGGCGTCCGCCCGATTGCCCGCCTGCGCACGGGAGTCCACGCAGGGCCCCCACGGCCTGCGGCCCTCGTGGGTGAGCTCCACCGTCGCGCCCCGCTTGCGCAGCCCCGCCTCCACGCGCCGCGCGAGGTCGAGGGTGAACTCCGCCTCGGAGTAGCCGGATTCGGCAGCCGTCCCGGTGGTGTCGCACTCCTTGCGGTCCGTGCCGATGTCCACGCTCTGATTGATCTCGGCGGCGTGCCGGCGGTTGTTGGGGTTGTGGCCCGGATCGATCACGACCGTCATGCCGCTCAGCGGCCGTCCGCCGGACCCTGCCTGCTCACCGCCGCCGCCCGAGTCGCCCCCCGGCAGCCCCGCGCCGGAATCCGGACGTGAGTCGTCCGGCAGCGGCATCAGCGTCGGCCCGGCCTTCCCCGCCCCGGACGACTGGTCCGCGGACTGCCACACCAGCCAGCCCGCGAACGACGTCGGAACCAGCACACCCAGCGCGATCAGCAGCCGCATGCCGAGCCGCCGGGACCGCCGCGGCTCCGGGGACCGCTGAGTCTCCGGCTGTGCGCCGGGCTCGGTGCTGGACGGATCGTGCGGATGCGGGCTTCCGTTGGACACGCCCAGGATGCTAGCCGTCCGATCACACCGCCGTGCCCGTACGCCGCAGAACCCGCAGCGACCTCGTCGCCGAAACCTCCCTGAACGCACCGGAATCGAGCGCACGCCGGTAGATGCGGTACGGGGCCTGACCGCCGTCCGCCGGGTCGGGGAAGACGTCGTGGACGACCAGCAGCCCGCCGGGCGTGAGATGGGGCACCCAGCCCTCGTAGTCGGCGGTGGCGTGCTCGTCGGTATGACCCCCGTCGATGAAGACGAGGCCCAGCGGACGGCCCCACAGCGCGGCGACGCGCGGCGAGCGTCCGACGACGGCGACGGCGTGCTCCTCCAGCCCCGCGGCGTGCAGCGTGCGCCGGAAGGCGGGCAGCGTGTCCATGAGGCCGGTATGCGGATCGACGACGTCCGGGTCGTGGTACTCCCAGCCCGGCTGCTGCTCCTCGCTGCCGCGGTGGTGGTCGACGGTGACCGCGACCACGCCCGCGGCGCGGGCGGCGTCGGCGAGGAGGAGCGTGGACCGGCCGCAGTACGTGCCGACCTCCAGCAGCGGCAACCCGAGGCGTGCGGCCTCGGCGGCGGCCGCGTACAGGGCCAGGCCCTCGTCGGCGGGCATGAAGCCCTTCGCCGCCTCGAACGCGGCGAACGTCTGCGGGGCGGGCTGCGGCTGCTGCCCCGCGGTGGGCTGGCTCATCGGGCTCCGTGCTCCTTCGGCCTCGGGAAGGCGGCGTGACGTGGCGGTTCATGCTGCCGCACGGCTCCCGGCAGCGCGCGTGCGGGGCTCCCGGCCCGTACGTACGAGGCGCCTCGGGCGGGCACGGCGGCGAGCGCCCGCCAGATGACGGAAGTCTGACGGTTCTCCGCGGACCCTGGCGCCGCGCGGGCGACGGTGCTCGAATCGTCTTGTGGAGACAGCCGATTCAGCAGACCCGGCCGGGGCGTCCGGCAGAGCCGGAGCATCCGCCGGAACCGGCTCGTCCGCAGACGGCGAGGGCTCGCCGGTCGGCAGGCGGGTCGTCCTCGGCATGCTCGGTCTGGGCGCCGCGGGGCTCGCGGCGGCGCCGTATGTGCAGAGCGGCACCGAGAGCGTCCTGAGCGCCGTCTCCGGCAAGGACCCGACGGGCGTCACCGGGCTGCTGCCCAACGGAGGCGGTTTCCGCTACTACTCGGTGGCCGCGTCCGTCCCGCACCGCGACCGGAGCGGCTACGGACTCACCGTCGGCGGGCTGGTCGAACACTCCGCCCGCTACGGCCTCGACGAGCTGCGCGAGATGCCGCAGACGCGCATGGTCCGCGACGTGCAGTGCGTGACGGGCTGGCGGGTGCCCAGCACGCCCTTCGAAGGTGTGCGCCTGTCCCATCTGCTCGACCTGGCGGGTGTGCGTCCGGAGGCCACCGCCGTCCGCTTCACCTGCTTCGACGGCGTCTACAGCGAGAGCCTCACGCTGAAGCAGGCCAGGCGCGACGACGTGCTGGTGGCGCTGCGCATGCAGGACAAGCCCGTCACCCACGACCACGGCGGGCCCGTGCGGCTGTACGTCGCCCCCATGTACTTCTACAAGTCCGCGAAGTGGCTCTCCGGCATCGAGCTCACCCGTGAAGTGGAGCCCGGCTACTGGGAGAAGCGCGGCTACTCCGTCGACGGCTGGGTCGGCAGGTCGAACGGACGTGACGATGCTCCGACAGCCGCCTGAGCGCGCGGAGACCGCGGGCCGGACCGAGCGGGAGACGCCGTCCGCGGACGTGACGCGCTTCGCGCGTGCCGTGCGCTGGTGCCACCAGGCCACGGCCGCGCTGATGGTGGTGTGCGTGGGCACCGCCCTCTGCCTCTACCTACCGGGCCTCGCCCAACTCGCGGGACGCCGCGCCCTGTTGGTGACGCTGCACGAGTGGTCCGGGCTGCTGCTGCCGGCGCCGGTCCTGCTGGGCCTCGCCTCGCGCGCGCTCCGCGCCGACCTGCGCCGCCTCAACCGCTTCGGGCCGCACGACCGCCGCTGGCTGCGGCGGGCAAGGCGCGCGCGCCGCCCGTACCCGCCGCTGGGCGAGGACTGGGGCCGGGACGCGGGCAAGTTCAACGCGGGCCAGAAGGTCTTCGCCGCCTGGATCGCGGGCGCCGTACTGGTCATGGCGGGGACGGGGCTGCTCATGTGGTTCACCGGGCTCGCACCGCTGGTGTGGCGTACGAGCGCGACGTTCGTGCACGACTGGCTCGCCCTGGCTGTCGGCCTCGTGCTCGCCGCCCATGTGGGGATGGCGGCCGCGCATCCCGAGGCACGCCGCGCCATGCGCACCGGCAGGGCCGACCGGGCGTGGGCCCGCCGCGAACACGCGCTCTGGGAGCCGCAGGAGGAGAACCCGGAGGAGAAGAACGGCCACGGACAACGCTGAGGTCAGTGGCCGTCCTGGATACCGGAACAGCCTGTGGGCGTCCTTGGGAGCGGCTGCGAGGATGACGGGCGATGACAGACAAGGCTCTCTCCGCTCCGTCCGGCGACCCGGCAGCCGGCGCCGACCGCTCCGGTGACGGCGGCGGCGACACCGGCTCCGGCTCCGGACCGTCCGTGCGCCTGTGGGCGGTGGTGCTCGCCGCGTGCGCCGGGCAGTTCCTCGTCGTACTCGACGTCTCCGTGGTCACGGTGGCGCTGCCGTCCATGCGGGCCGGTCTCGGCATGGACGCCTCCGGGCTCCAATGGGTCGTCAACGGCTACACCCTGGCCTTCGCGGGGCTGATGCTGCTCGGCGGCCGCGCCGCGGACATCTTCGGCCGCAAGCGGACGTTCCTGCTCGGTCTCGCCCTGTTCACCGCGGCCAGCCTCCTCGGCGGCATCGCACACGAGCCGTGGCAGCTGCTGGCCGCACGCGTCGTGCAGGGCGCGGGAGCCGCCGTACTGGCCCCGGCCACGCTGACGATCCTCACCACCGCCTTTCCGCCCGGCCGCGCACGTACGCGGGCGATCGCCACGTGGAGCGCCGTCGGCGCGGGCGGGGGAGCGGCGGGCGGCCTCGTCGGCGGCGTGCTGACGGACGCGCTGTCGTGGCGCTGGGTGCTGCTGATCAACATCCCCGTCGGTGCGCTGGTTCTGCTGGCCGCCGCCGTGTGGGTCCCCGAGGGACGGGACGCCGGGGCCCGGCGCCGCCTGGACGTGCCGGGCGCGCTGCTGGTCACGCTCGGGCTGAGCTCGCTGGCGTGGGGAATCGTACGGACGGAGGCCGTGGGCTGGACCGCGGCGTCCGTGCTGTGGCCGCTGGCCGCGGGAGGCGTCCTGCTGGCGCTGTTCGTGGCCGTCGAGGCGCGTACGGAGGCGCCGCTCGTACCGCTGCGGCTCTTCCGCAGCCGGGCCGTCGCCGCGGCGAACGGCGCGATGTTCGTGTGCGGCGGCGCCCTGTTCTGCATGTGGTACTTCATGTCGCTCTACATGCAGAACGTGCTCCACTACACGCCCCTCCAGGCAGGGCTCGGCTTCCTCCCGCAGTCGCTCAGCATCGTGCTCGGCTCCAAGGCCGCGCCACGGCTGATGGCACGGTTCGGGGCGCGCGGCGTGGCGCTGGCGGGGGTCGTGCTGGCCGGTGCCGGCTGCGTGTGGGAGAGCGGCATGCACGCCGGGGGCGGCTTTCTGGAGACAGTCATGGGCCCGGGAACGCTGATGGCGCTGGGCGGCGGAATGGTCAGTACGCCGCTGGCCTCGGTGGCCATGTCGGGGGCGCCGCACGGCGACGCGGGGCTGGTCTCCGGACTCTTCAACACCGCGCGGACCATGGGCGGTTCACTCGGGCTCGCCGTGTTCTCCACGATCGCCGCCGCCCGCATCGGGGAGGGCGGCGACCCGCGCACGCTGGCCTCGGGCTACGGGCTGGCGTTCCTCAGCGCCGCCGTGGTGCTGGTGCTGTGCGCGGCGCTCGTGCTCTTCGTCCTCCCGCGCCCCGAGCGGGAGGGCACACCGGGGGAGAGCTGACGCGAGGACGCCGCCCTCGGCGGGCGCACCGGACGTCGCCGGACGCGGGGTTGTTCCGGTACGCGTCGTGAACCCGGTGTCGTTTCCGTCCAAGACGGCCGTCCCGGCCGAGATCTAGCGTGAGCCCGGCAGCTTGGCCGATCGCGAGGAGACAGCACCATGCGTGACCTGGTCTACACCGGCTTCATGTCGCTCGACGGCGTCGTGGACTCGCCCGGCGGCGGGCCGGGGGAGGAGCACCGCAGCGGCGGCTGGGTGGTCGAGGACCTCGAGTTCGTCCCGGAAGCCTGGTCGCTGAAGGGCGACGAACTCGCCGACACGACGGCGCTGATGTTCGGCCGCCGCAGCTACGAGGCGTTCGCGCCGGTCTGGCCCGGCTCGGAAGACCACGCCGCCTACAAGGAGTTGCCCAAGTACGTGGTGTCGACGACGTTGCCCGACGACGCCCTCGTCGACGGGTGGGGGCCGACGGCGATCCTGCGCTCGGCCGAGGACGTCGCCGCGCTCAAGGAGGGCGAGGGCGGCGCGATCTTCATCCACGGGAGCGCGGAGCTGGCCCGGCGGCTGTCGGGCGCGGGTCTGATCGACCAGTACAACCTGCTCGTCTTCCCCGTGCTGCTCGGCGCCGGGAAGAGCCTGTTCGGCCGGGCCGACCGCGACAAGCAGATGCTGACGCTGCGGGAGTCGGAGAGCTATGCCAACGGGATCCTGAAGCTCGTCTACGACGTCAGGCGCTGATCCACGTCGAGGGCGATCGCGCCACCGGCGCCCTCGGACAGCTGCCCGGCGGTCCGTCCGACGTACGAGCGCAGCGCCCGGGCCAGGTGCGGCTCGTCGAAGTAGCCGAGCCCGGCGACGACTTCGGCGGCCGGGCGGCCGGCCGCCAGCAGCTCCGCCGCGGTGCGGGCCCGCTCGATCTGCCGGACGGCGCCCCGCGTCAGCCCGGTCGCGGCGCGGAACCGGCGTTCGACCGTGCGCCCCGAGACGTCCGGGCGACGGCCACGCAGCACCTCGGCGACGAGCGGATCGCGGACCACGGTCCCGGCCCGGACGAGACGCCCGACGAGAGCCTCGGCGTCGTCGGCGCCGGGCGTCTCCCAGCGCCTGCCGGCCAGCCGGAACGACCGGCGCGTGGTGTCGGGCAGCTCCACACCGCCGTCCACCAGCGTCGGCGTGGGCATGGCCCGCAACGAGGTGCCGAGCGCGAACTCGATGCCTGTGAAGGTCGCGCCCTCCGGCACCGGCGCCCTGCCGGTCCGGGTCTCGGGACCGGTGACGCCGGCGTACGCCCGGCCGTCCTGCTCCCAGAACACCAGGCCCCAGCGCACCCCGGCGACGGACGTCATCGCCGTGACCTGCTCGCTCGTGCAGGTCCACACGGAATCGACCCACGGCGAGCCGGACCGGCGTGTCTCGAAGCGGAGTTCCACGGGCGAAGAGTACGCCGCGCCGCAGCCGACGGACCCATCGGACAGATCACGAAATCAAGGACACCGCGGGTTCGGTTCCCCGTACGGAAGGCGGCCGTCGACCGCCACTGCTCACGATCCGCCGCACCGGCGGGGTCTCACGGCTTGCGGCCGACGCCCCCGAAGGCCGCCGCGTCCGGGCCCGCGTCCCCGCCGACGTCTGGACGCCAGCGGTTGATGCGCACCACGCCGGGAGGCACGAGCTCCAGCCCGTCGAAGTAGGCGCGGATCTGCTCGGGCGAGCGCAGGACGTAGGGCACCGCGCCGGAGTCGTTGTAGTCGTCCTGCGCCGCGTTGGTGTCCGGGTTCTCGTCGACGCCGTCGTTGTGGGAGAGATAACTGCCGGACGGGAGCTGCGACATGAGGCTCGTGATGATCCCGCACGCTTCCGCGTGGTCGCCGACGTGGCCGAGCACGCCGCTGAGGATGAGCGCGACCGGGCGGGTGAAGTCGAGCGTCTCGCGTGCACCGGCGATCACCGTCGCGGGGTCGCGGAGATCGGCCTCGATATAGGCCGTCCTGCCCTCGGGCGAACTCGTGAGCAGCGCATGGGCGTGCACGAGCACGAGCGGGTCGTTGTCGACGTAGACGATGCGGGCGTCCGGCGCCTCCCGCTGCGCGACCTCGTGCGTGTTGTCGACGGTGGGCAGGCCCGTACCGACGTCGAGGAACTGCCGGACTCCGGCCTCCCTCGTCAGATGGCGGATGGTGCGGACGAGGAAGTAGCGGGAGGCGCGCGCGAGTTGGTCGATGCCCGGGAACGCCAGGCGGTACTGCTCCCCGGCCTCGCGGTCGGCCGGGTAGTTGTCCTTGCCTCCGAGCCAGTAGTTCCAGATGCGTGCCGAGTGCGGGACGCTCGTGTCGATCTCGCCCCTGCCGTGCGGGCGGGCTCCCTCACCGTCCATGACTCCCCCTGAGTGCGGGCCGTAGTACGGGCCGGTTCCCGTACGGGCCGATTCCCAACTTCCCCTGGACACCGCAGTCTTCACCCTTCGGCCACGATTGTGTAGGGGCGCCTGGAACGCGGGTGCCGGGCCGCCGCACGTACCGGCCCGGCGTCGTACGCGGCCACGCGGCAGCCGGTGGCTATCCTCCCCCGGGTGGGAAGGAGCTGACGAGCG
This sequence comes from Streptomyces winkii, assembly GCF_032248595.1. Lineage (NCBI taxonomy): Bacteria > Bacillati > Actinomycetota > Actinomycetes > Kitasatosporales > Streptomycetaceae > Streptomyces > Streptomyces winkii. The sequence goes on from NZ_JASTTH010000002.1 coordinate 328,459, forward strand.
ATGCCGATCGACGTCGGGCGGGCGCTGTCCGCCGAGCCCAGCAGCACCCGGATCACCTGGGGACACAAGGACGTTCAGCTGTACCACCTCGGGATCGGGGCGGGCGTCCCCGCGACCGACCCGCAGGAGCTGCGCTACACGCTGGAGAGCAGGCTGCACGTGCTGCCGAGCTTCGCGACCGTGGCGGGCGGCGGGGCCGGGGTGCTGGACGGCCTGTCGGCGCCCGGCATCGACGTGGATCTCGCCGCCGTGCTGCACGGCGGTCAGAGCATCGAGGTACACAGGCCCGTTCCCGTCGACGGCAGCGCGACGCAGACGTCCTCGGTCGCCGCGGTCCACGACAAGGGGAAGGCGGCCGTCATCGTGCTGCGCACCGAAGCGGCGGACGGGGACGGCCCGTTGTGGACGTCGGAGGCCCAGCTGTATGTGCGGGGCGAGGGCGGCTTCGGCGGCGACCGCGGCCCGTCGCCGGCACACGGGACCCCGGAGCGGGCCGCCGACCACGAGGTGCGCGTCGGCGTGCGCGAGGACCAGGCGCTGCTCTACCGGCTCTCCGGCGACTGGAATCCGCTGCACGCCGATCCCGAGTTCGCGGCGCTCGCGGGCTTCGACAGGCCGATCCTGCACGGGCTCTGCTCGTACGGGATGGTGCTCAAGGCCGTCGTCGACACGGTGCTCGGCGGGGACGTGACGCGCGTGACGCGGTACAGCACACGCTTCGCGGGGGTCGTCTTCCCCGGCGAGACGCTGCGCGTACGGATGTGGTCAGAGCGAGAGCAGGAGGGGGAGGGGCGTGTGCGGCTGTCCGTCTCCGCAGTGGAACGGGGCGACGCCCCGGTGCTGACCGACGCCGTCGTCGCACACGTCTGACGGCGCCCCGCCGCCTTCAGCTCACGGTCACTCCGACTCGCTCTGCTGAGCGGGGCGCCGGTGACGGCCGTGGGCGTGCTGACCGGACTCGTCCGAACCGGCGGCCTGCCCTCTGTGCCTGCCTGAGCCGTTCGACGCCTGGCTGCTTCGCGTTTCTGTCCCGGTCTTGGTCTCGGACATCGCGGGGAACTCCGTGGATCACTTCGCTGCTTGGTACCCGATCAGAGTCTCATGACGGGTACTTGGCCTGCTCGATGCGGTCTCCTGCCCGATGTCGGCCCGCTCATGCCGGCCTCGCGCGAACCGCGGCGTCATGCAGCGCGGTGGCGAGCGGGGCGTCCTGGAGCGGCACCGGCTTGCGCCGCACGCATGGTTCGGTGACCCCGACAGGCGGGCGTGGCGCGGGAGTTGACGGGACGTCGGCGGAGGGCTGCCGCGGCTCTGCGGTGGTCGCCGCCGGGTCCACGGCGACCGGGGCGCTCCCAACGGCCGCTGCTTCTGCGGTGGCTGGGTCGGGCCGGGCGCTTCCTTGTGCCTGGGCCCGCGCGGCCGGCACCTGTGCGGGCAGCCGAAGGGCCGCCTCCCGCGCGGGCGGAACCTCGGCGGGCAGCGCCCCCGGCGGCACGGCGGGTGCGGCGCCCTCCGGAAGCGTGGGCGGCAACGCCCGTGCGGCAGCGGCTTCTTGGGGCTCCCGCACGGCTCCCTCCGCCGGAACCCGGTCGCCCTGAAGCCCCTCCGGTGCGGCGCCGTTCGCCGGAACACCGCCCGTAGCGGCGGCCCCCGGCGGGAGGCCCGGGGAGGGTGCGGCCCCGGGCGGCAGCGCGGGCGAACCGTCTACGTGCGACGGAGCCTCGCCTTCGCCTTTCCCTGCACTGCCGGACCGCCCGGCCTCGCGCCGCGGCTCGACCGGGGCATGCGCGGCCTCCGGACCGGCCTGCCGCTCCGCGGCCGAGCCGTCCGCATCCCCGGGCGCGGCGCCGGAGCCCGCACCCGCGCCCGTCTCCGCCGTACGGCCTTCCGCCGCGGCGGCGGCTTCCGCGCCGGAGTGCGCCTCCGCGCCCGAACGAGCCCCCACGGCCGCGCCGAAGTCCACGCCGGCGCCGAGGCTTTCGCCCGTGCCGGTGCCGGTGACCGTCGCGCCCGCCTCGGCGTCCGGCTGTTTCCCGCGCATCCGCAGCCGCGCCAGCCCGCACGGCGCATGCGCGGTGGCGCAGGGCAGCCGCAGCTCGCCCTCGCGCGTCCAGACGCCCTTGCCGGGCAGCCAGCCGCCGGGAGCACGGAAGCGCCGCAACTCCCGCTGCATCGGCCGCCATACGCCCAGCCAGGCACCGCCCGCCCGCGCGCCCGTCGTCTGCCCGTGCAGGGCGACCGCGCAGCTCTCGGGCAGCAGCATCTGCCCCGGCTGCACGGCGAAGGGCGTGAGCAGCGCCCCCTCGGGATGCAGCGACTCGGGGAAGCGCACCGGCCGGTGGGAGCCCAGCACCCCCCAGCCCAGCCGGAATTCACCGGGCGCGTTCGACCGCACGATCAGCAGGCCGCTGTCGGCATCGGCGAGCAGCAGCCGGTCGTCGCTCTCGTCGGTGATCTGGAGCAGCGGGCTCACCTCGCCCCCGCGGCCCAGGTCGACGGCGACGGTCTTGGTGCGGCCGGTGCCCCCCGTGTCCGTACGGTCGACGGCGAGCAGCCTGCCCTCGCGGTCCAGCCAGGCACCGCCCCCGCAGCGGCCCGGAACCTCGGCGACGAGCTGCGGCGATCCGTCGCCGCTGCCCGCCACCAGCCATACGCCCGTGGAGTGTTCGCCCACCGTGAGCGCGTACGCCCGCCGCCCGCACGGAGCGGGAGGCAGCAGCGTGAGCCGCTCGGACTCGACCGCGCCCAGGCAGAGTTCGCCGGTGCCCGGCCCCGTCGGGTAGAGCAGGGCGAGCTTGTGGCTGCCGCTCTCGCGGCGGGCGATCAGGACCCTTCCGTCGGTCAGCGGCAGCACCTGGCTGTCGGTCTGCTCCGGGCGGGCGCCGGGGAGCGGGACCGCATACGGCTCGGGGCCGTCGAGAGTCCAGCGCTCGGGGAACCAGCCGTCCTCCGCGGACGCGTTGAGCCGTGCCGCGTAGGCGCCGTCGGCCGCGATCGTGAACGTGGAGTGCCTTGCCGTCCGGCTGTCCGCCACGATGGTCTCGGGGGCACAGGCAGTCATGGGTCGATCACCTCCAGTGAGGAACCTAGGTGTCGACTGCCGCCCGAACAATGCGAGTTCGGACCCTTCACGCGGATGAGTGGCGGATGTGCGAATTGCCTGCGCGACCCCGAGTGCGTGTGCTGGACACGCATTGCGGCGGGGCCGGAATCCGGCCCGAACGCGCACCGCGCGGCGCGTGCAGAGGAGTCGTGCGACGCCCGCCGTGGGGCCCTCGCGCGGCGGCGGGACGGTGACCGGGCGGCCCGCCCGGCGCGGAAGGTAGCCTTTCATCCGTGCCAGCCCTCTCCGAAGTCATCGCCGCGCTCGACGCCCTCTGGCCGCGCGAGCGGGCGGAGCAGTGGGACGCCGTCGGCACCGTCTGCGGTGACGTCGGCAGCCCGGAGGCCCGCGTCGACCGTGTCCTCTTCGCCGTCGACCCCGTGCAGGAGATCGCGGACGAGGCCGTGGCGCTTGGAGCCCAACTGCTCGTCACGCACCACCCGCTGTATCTGCGGGGCACGACGACCGTCGCGGCCGACACCTTCAAGGGCCGCGTGGTGCACACGCTCATCCGGCACGGCGTCGCCCTGCACGTCGCGCACACCAACGCCGACACCGCCGATCCCGGCGTCTCCGACGCCCTCGCCGGCGCGCTCGATCTGCGGGTGCTCCGGCCGCTGGTGCCGGATCCGTCCGACTCCGGGGGCCGCCGCGGGCTGGGCCGCGTCTGCGAACCGCCGCGCCCCATGCGGCTGTCGGAGCTGACGGAGTGGGCCGCGGCCCGGCTGCCGGTGACGGCTCAGGGCATCCGTGCGGCCGGCGACCCGGACCGTACGATCCGTACGGTCGCCGTCTGCGGAGGCTCCGGCGACGGGCTCTTCGACGAGGTGCGCGCCGCCGGCGCAGACGCGTATCTGACAGCCGATCTGCGCCACCACCCGGCCTCCGAGGCGCGCGAGCACTCGCCGCTCGCGCTGCTGGACGCCGCGCACTTCGCCACCGAGTGGCCGTGGTGCGAGCAGGCCGCCGCACAGCTCGACGAGATCTCCGACCGGCACGGCTGGGGCCTGCGCACGCACGTCTCGCGTACGGTCACCGATCCCTGGACCGCACACGCCGCGTCGCACGACGCCGACCCCGGAGGTGGCGGTGCCACCGCGGAAGCGGCCGGGTACGGTTCGGCAACCGGCCGCGGTCCAGCTCCGTCCGATTCCCACCGCAGCGCCGTCAACGACATCACCACGGGAGCCCCCAACTGAACGCCGCGCCCGCCGATCAGATCCGACTGCTGGACGTCCAGGCACTGGACACGCGACTGAATCAGCTCGCACACAAGCGCAAGAACCTGCCCGAGCACGAGGAGATCCAGTCGCTGGAGGCTGATCTCGCGCAGCTGCGCGATCTGCTCGTCGCCTCCCGCACGGAGGAGAGCGACACCGCTCGCGAGCAGACCAAGGCCGAGTCGGACGTCGACCAGGTGCGCCAGCGTGCCGCCCGCGACCAGAAGCGCCTCGACTCCGGTCAGGTCACCAACCCGAAGGACCTGGAGAACCTCCAGAGCGAGATCGCCTCGCTCGCGAGGCGGCAGGGAGACCTCGAGGACGTGGTCCTGGAGGTCATGGAGCGGCACGAGGCCGCCACCGAGCGGGCGGCCGAGCTGGCCCAGCGCGTCGACGCCGTACAGGCGAAGGCCGAGGACGCGGTCGTACGGCGGGACGCGGCGCTGAGCGAACTCGACAGCGAGGCGGGCACGGTGCGCGCGGAGCGCGAGTCCGCGGCCGCGGCTGTGCCCGCGGAACTGCTGAAGCTGTACGAGAAGATCCGCGAGCAGCAGGGCGGCGTCGGCGCCGCGCGGCTGTACCAACGGCGTTGCGAGGGCTGCCAGTTGGAGCTGAACATCACCGAGCTCAACGACGTGCGTTCGGCCCCGGAGGACGCCGTACTGCGCTGCGAGAACTGCCGCCGCGTCCTGGTCCGTACGCCCGAGTCCGGGCTCTGATGGGGGCCGGGGGCGGCGGACGGGGCGGTCGCGGCTTCGTCGTCGAGGCGGACGGCGGCTCGCGCGGCAACCCGGGACCGGCCGGGTACGGCGCGGTCGTGCGGGACGCCGGAAGCGGCGAAGTCCTGCGGGAGACGGCCGAGTTCATCGGCATCGCGACGAACAACGTCGCCGAGTACAGGGGCCTGATCGCGGGGCTGCGCGCGGCGTACGAGCTGGACCCGCACGCGTCGGTCCGGGTGCGCATGGACTCCAAGCTCGTCGTGGAGCAGATGTCGGGGCGCTGGAAGATCAAGCACCCGGACATGCGGCCGCTCGCCGCGGAGGCGCAGGCGGTCTTCCCGCCGGGTGCCGTGCGGGGTTACGAGTGGATCCCCCGCGCCGAGAACAAGCACGCCGACCGGCTCGCCAACGAGGCGATGGACGCGGGCAAACGGGGCGAGGCGTGGTCGGCCGGCGCCTCGACGGCCGAGCTTGACGCGCAGTCCGCAGAGGCGGCCCGTGCGGCCGGGCCGGGTGCGGATGGCGGCTCCGGCACGGGAGTGCCCGTCAGCGACAACGCCGCCGAACTGGCCGCGCCGCACAGCGGTTGGGGCCCGGACCTCGGCGCGCCCACCACCTTCGTACTGCTGCGGCACGGCGAGACCGCGCTCACCCCGGAGAAGCGCTTCTCGGGGAGCGGCGGCACCGACCCCGAACTCTCCCCGGCGGGCTGGCGCCAGGCGTACGCGGCGGCGGAGGCGCTGGCCGCGCGCGGAACGCTCCAGGCCGTCGTCAGCTCCCCGATGCGCCGCTGCCAGGAGACGGCGTCGGCCGTCGCGGAACGCACCGGGCTGAAGGTCCGCGTCGACGCGGGCCTGCGGGAGGCCGACTTCGGCGCCTGGGAGGGCCTCACCTTCGCCGAGGTGCGCGAGCGCTTCCCCGACGACCTGGAGAAGTGGCTCGACTCGACCGAGGCCCGGCCGACCGGCGGCGGCGAGAGCTTCGCGACGGTCGCCGATCGCGTCGCCGTGACGCGGGACAGGCTGCTGGCCCGCTACCCGGGCAGGACGGTGCTGCTCGTCACCCACGTCACGCCCGTCAAGACGCTCGTACGGCTGGCGCTCGAAGCACCGCCCGTCGCGCTCTTCCGGATGGAGCTGTCGGCGGCCTGCCTCTCGGCGATCGCGTACTACGCGGACGGCAACGCGTCGCTGCGGCTGCTGAACGACACGGGGCATCTGCGTTGACGCGCTGACGCCGGGCCGGGGCCCGTCTTCAGCACGGCGCGGATCGGCGGGCGCGATGCCTGACGCCTCCGGCGACGCTCCCAGCGCTCCGTGACCCACGTCACATGCGGTTCCTGTCAGCAATCGGGTCGCTGTTCCGCTCAGTCACCGGGAGCAAGCGACTCGACGGGAGCGTCACATGAAGCACCACATCGTCGTCCTCGGCGCCGGCTATGCCGGGGCCCACGTGGCCGGAACCCTGGCCCGCCGGCTGTCCCCGGCGGACACCAGGATCACCGTGGTCAACGCCGAGCCGGACTTCGTCCAGCGGCTGCGGCTGCACCAGTTGGCGGCCGGTCAGGAGATCGAGGCTCCACAGCTCGCCGATGTCTTCGCGGGCACGGGGATACGGCTGCGCCTGGCCCGGGTCACCGCCGTCGACCCGGAACGCCGGGTCGTCGCCGTGGCCGACGCCGACGGGGGCGGCGAACTCCGCTACGACACGCTTGTCTACGCGCTCGGCAGCCACGTCGCCGACCACGGCGTCCCCGGCGTCGCCGAGCAGGCCTTCGACGTCACCGGCCGGCCCTCGGCTCTGCGCCTGCGCGAGCGCCTGGACAGTCTGGGCGAGGGCGGCAGTGTGCTGGTCGTCGGCGACGGCTTGACCGGCACCGAGACCGCCACCGAGATCGCCGAGTCCCGGCCCGGCCTGTCGGTGACGCTGGTCGCCCGCGGAGAGCTGGGCGCCCGGCTCTCCGCCGGAGCCCGCGGTCACCTGCGCCGGGCCTGCGACCGGCTGGGCGTCACGGTCGTGGAGCACACCGAGGTCGAAGCCGTCGAGGCGGCGAGGGTGCTGTGCGCCGACGGCACCGTCCTGGCGTCCGACGCGACCGTGTGGACGGCCGGGTTCGCGGTCAGCCCCATCGCCGCCGCCGGCGGGCTGGAGGTCACCGGGGACGGCCGGATCGTCGTCGATCGCACCATGAGGTCGGTCTCGCACCCGGACGTCTACGCCGTCGGCGACAGCGCCTGGGCCGTCGGCGACAGCGGCCGGCCGCTGCCGATGTCCTGTGCTTCGGCCGGCTGCACCGGAAGGCAGGCCACGGCCGCGATCGTGGGACGCCTGACCGGCCGCAGGACCGCGAACACCAAGCTGGCGTACCTGGGCAACCACATCAGCCTCGGGCGGCGGGACGGGATCTTGCAGGTGGTCGATGGAGAAGGGCAGGCAAAGCCGATGTACACGGGCGGCCGGAAGGCCGCGCGGCTCAAGGCGGGCATCCTCAGGACGTCGCTGTGGGCCTGCTCGCACCCGACCTTCGGCCTGCCGAAGCGCCGGCGCCGCCTGACCGCCGCCGGGCCCGGGTCCCTGGAGGAAGCCGTCGCCGAGCAGGCCGTCGCGTAGGCGCCCAGAGTCCGCCTAGGGTGATCCGCGTGGACGGCACCGCCACCGACGGCTTCGACACCAGCCGGTTCGAGGCCAGCCGGAACCGGCTGGCCTCGCTGGCGTACCGGCTGACGGGCTCCGCCGCCGACGCGGAAGACGCCGTGCAGGACGCGTTCCTGCACTGGCAGGCCGCCGACCGGCAGCGGATCAGGGTTCCGGAAGCATGGCTGACCAAGGTCGTCACCAACCTGTGCCTGGACCGGCTCCGCTCGGCACAGGCCCGCCGCGAACGCTCCGCCGGCGCCTGGCTGCCCGAACCGCTCCTCGACGGCGACCCGATGCTCGATCCGGCCGACACCATCGAGCAGCGCGAATCGGTCTCCCTGGCCGTGCTGACTCTCATGGAGCGCCTGTCACCCGTCGAGCGGGCCGTCTATGTCCTGCGTGAAGCGTTCTCGTACGGCCACGCCGAGATCGCCGGGATACTCGACATCACCGAGGCCGCGAGCCAGCAGCACCTCCACCGGGCCCGGCGCCGCATCACCGCCGCGGGCCGCCGCGGCGGCGAAGTCGACGTCGCTTCCGCGCGCAGGATCGTCGAGGAGTTCCTCGCCGCGGCCTCCTCGGGCCGCACCGAACGGCTGGTGGCGCTGCTCACCGACGACGCGATCGCGATCTCCGACGGCGCCGGCCGGAGGGAGAAGCTGCTTCAGTTCGACACCCCGCAGCGCATCGCCGCCGTCGCGCGGGCCGGCTTCAAGCCCACACCCGCTAAACGGCGGCTCGCCGGGGGCACGCCCGCCCTCCACTACGCGCTCGTCAACGGTGCCCCCGCCGTCCTCTTCGTGGTCGGCGACCAGGTCGTCGGCGCCGTGACCTTCGACATCGCCGGCGGCAAGATCGCGACTGTGCGCGGCATCGCGGCGGCGGCCCGCCTCGGCCGTCTCGCCGAAGCCTGGCGGCAGCGCGGACCGGACACGCCCCTCGTCGCCCGGTGGTGACCCGGCGCCGGCCGCGGCCAGGCACAGCGGGCCGCCCGGCATAGGCCGTGCCACCCGTGAAGTGGGCGTCCGCCCGGCGAGCGTGTGGTGTCCGGTCCGGGCCCGGTCCGGCGTCCGTCGTCCGGACTGCCGCACGGCCCCCGGTGCCTGGACGCCTCAGTGGCCTCAGCGCCCTCAGTGCCCCAGCGCGGCGGCGCCTTCGGCGAGGCGCTGGACGCGGGGCCAGTCCCGCTCGGCGATCGCGTCGCCCGGCACCATCCAAGTGCCGCCCACACAGCCGACGTTGGGCAGGGCCAGATAGCCCGGCGCCCTGGCCTCGTCGATGCCGCCCGTCGGGCAGAAGCGCGCCCGCGGGAGCGGCGAGGCGAGGGCCTTGAGGTACGGGATGCCGCCCGCCGCCTCCGCGGGGAAGAACTTCATCTCCGTGATCCCGCGTTCCAGCAGGGCGATCACCTCCGACGCCGTCGAGACGCCCGGCAGCACGGGCACGTCGCAGCCGAGCATCGCCTCCAGCAGACGGTCCGTCCACCCGGGGCTGACCAGAAAGCGGGCGCCCGCGTCCACGGCCTCCTCCGCCTGCTCGGGCGTGAGCACCGTGCCCGCACCGACCACCGCCTCGGGCACCTCGGCGGCGACGGCCCGGATCGCCTCGCGGGCCGCCGAGGTCCGCAGCGTCACCTCGACGACGGGCAGCCCGCCCGCGACCAGGGCACGGGCGAGGGGCACCGCGTCCGCGGGGTCGTCGAGCACGACGACGGGGATCACGGGAGCCAGACCGAGCAGCGAGCCGCCGGGCGTCTGCTGCGACGGCGTCGACGGAGATGGGGACGGCGAGGACGAGGGCGACGGCGAGGGGGAGGACGAGGGCGACGGGGAGGCGGGGCGTGCGGGAGCCATGCGCGCATCCTCTCCTCGTCCGACCGCCGTACGCAACGCACGTTGCAGACGCCGCAATTCGACTCGGAGGAGGCCCGTGCGCGCGGCTACAGCTCCGAGACCACCACGTCCAGCGCCCGCGGCTTCCCCGGCTTCCGCCCGGCGGCGGGCTCCTCCACGACGTAGCCGAGCCCGCGCACCGCCTCCACCAGCGCCGCCGGAGTGCCCGGCGCCGCGCCGTCCTCCAGCAGGGCGCGCACGATCCGTCCCTTCGTCGCCTTGTTGAAGTGGCTGACGACGGTGCGCTTCTCGACGCCGTCCACGACGGCCGACTGGAGCACCCGCACCGTGACCGTACGTTCGGCCAACTCGCCCTTGGGGCGCCACATCTGCGCGTACGCCGTCGAGCGCAGGTCGAGCACCGGTCCCGTTCCCGCCGCCTCCGGGAGTACGGCCGCCAGCGGCTCCCGCCAGTGCGTGCTGAGCGCGCCGAGGCCCGGCAGCCGCACCCCGCCCGGGCAGCGGTACGACGGGATGCGGTCCTTGATCCCGACCGCGCCCCACAGTCCGGAGAAGACGAGCAGCGACCTCGCGGCCCGCCGCTTCGCCGCCGGGCTGAGCGTGGCCAGGCCGAGTGCGTCGTAGAGGACGCCGGTGTAGATCTCGCCGGCGGGGCGCGCGGGGGCCGAGCGCAGCCGGGCGTTCCTGGCGACCTCGCCGCGCAGCCCCTCGCTCAGGCCCAGGACGTCACGGGCCTTCTCCTCGTCGGCGCAGCAGAGACCGACGAGCTCCTCCAGCACTTCCTCCCGTGCCGGGCCGAGGCCGGGCAGCGACAGCGCGCCGGGGTCGAAGGGGCGCCCCCTGCCTCCGTCGGCCTTCCCCTCGGACGGTGGCAGCAGCACAAGCACGGCGGATCTCCTGGTGACGCGGTCGGGCCGTCGGAACGCACGGACGGGGCGGGCGAGCCGGTTCGCGAGCGGAACCGACGCCGAGCAGCGTATGGCGTACGAGGGGCAGGGCGCACACGGGGCCTCGGGGCTCCCCGGGGACACATGGGACCCGGTCCGCGTTGGCGGACCCCGGGGGAGAGGTGCAGCCTTGAGGAAAGGCCGCGCTCGCGCGGAGGCGAACGCTCGCACCGAGCAGATCCGGAACCGACGGAGGCGAGTCGTCCGGCCTCGCCGGGCCTCGCCGGTCTCTCACGGCGCGGGCGGCCGAAGGAGGATGTGCTATGGCCAGGGCATCCGACCGGGCCAAGATGCTCGGCGGGCTCATCTCCGCCAGCCATCTGAGCACGCTGACGCAGGTACCGGGCGTGCTGAGCGAGCAGGCCAGGCGCTACGGCTGGTCGGAGGTGCTGCTGTACCTGTCCGACATCCAGCAGACGGTGCTGACGCTGATGACCGGCGAGGGAGCCGACGGCGGCAGGCTGCCCGGCGACCGCCCCGCAGAGTTGCAGATCGACGGTACGGCTCCCGGGCGCGCGTTCCAGCTCGGCGAGATCCTGCCCACCTCCGCGAGCGGCGGCCAGTGGTGGGTTCCGGTGCTGAACGGCACCGAGCGGGTCGGGCTGATGCGGATCACGACCGGCGGTCCCGGCTCGGGTGCCGGGCCTGGCTCCGGTGCGGGTTCGGATGCCGGTTCGGGTTCGGGCCCGGATTCCGGTCCGGATTCGGACAGCGCCCCGGGCCCGGACTCAGGTTCCGGCTCGGGCCCGGAGACCGGTTCCGGCTCGCGCTCCCGCTCCGACGGCGGTCCGGGCCCCGGCGCTGGCCGCGACCCGGACGCGGAAGAGGCCGACTTCCAGGACATGCGTGATCTGGCCGGTCTGGTCGCGCTGCTGCTGGTCACCAAGCGCGGCACGAGCGACGCGTACGCACGCCTGGTGCGGCGGCGCCGCATGAACGTCGCCGCCGAGATGGAGTGGCGCCTGATGCCGCCGCGCACCTTCGCGACGGACAGGCTCGTCGTCAGCGCGCTCATGGAGCCCGCGTACCAGGTCAGCGGCGATGCCTTCGACTACGCCTTCGCCGACGACATCGCCCACCTGTGCATCATCGACGCGATGGGTCACGACACCGCCGCCGGGCTGACGGCGAACCTCGCGGTCGCCGCGTGCCGCAACCACCGCCGTCAGGGCAGCGACCTCGTGGAGACGGCGAACGGGGTCGAGAAGGCGCTCATCGACCAGTTCGAGCACAGCCGCTACGCCACGGGCATCTTCGCCGACCTCGACGTCGGCACCGGGCGGCTCACCTGGATCAGCCGCGGCCACTACCCGCCCGTCGTCATCCGCGGCGGCCGCTTCGCCGTCCCCCTCGCATGCTCACCCGCGCCTCCCATGGGTACGGGGCTGGGCATCGCCCCGGCGCTCTGCCGCGAGCAACTGGAGCCCGGCGACCGGCTGCTGCTCTACACGGACGGCATCACCGAGGCACGCAACCCCGACGGCGAGGAGTTCGGCCTCGAGCGCTTCACGGACTTCCTCATCAGGCATCACGCCGACGGCCTGCCCGTCCCCGAGACGCTGCGGCGCCTCATCCGCCACCACCTCGACTACCACCGGGGCCGCCTGAGCGACGACGCCACGGTGCTCGTCCTCGAATGGCACGGCCCCACCCCGTACCCGCCCGGAGAGGCCGAGGCACTGGTCGGCCTGCCCGCCGGATCCGCTCCGGCACTGCTGGAGCGGCCGACCCGCTGAGGACCGGGCGAGCGCCACGGAATCCCGAACCGCGCTCAGAGGTCGACGACGACCAGCGCGATGTCGTCCGCGGCGCCCTCGCTGACGCCGAGCCCGGACAGTACGTCGTCGGCGACCTGCTCCGCGCCGCGGCCCGCGCTGCGTACGAGTGTCGAGGTCAGGCGCGCGATGCCCTCGTCGATGTCCTCGTACCGACGCTCCACCAGGCCGTCCGTGTAGAGCACGAGGCAGTCCCCGGCGCCGTAGCGCACCCGAGCCTCCGGCCGGGGTTCGTTCTCGGAGCGCGTGGCCAGCGGCGGGTCGGTCGCCTGGTCGAGCAGCTCGCAGTCGCCCGCGGAGTGCAGCAGGACGGGAGGCAGGTGCCCGGCGCTGCTGTAGGTGATCGTCTGCTCGTCCGTGTCGACCCTGACCTTGACGGCGGTCGCGGACTGCGCTCCCTGCACGGAGTTCGCGTAGAGCCCCAGGATCTGAAGTGCCGTGGCGGGACTGGCCGTGGCGCGCATGGCGGCGCTCAGGGCGCTGCGCAGCATGCCCATCACACCGGCCGCCTCCAGGCCGTGGCCGACGACGTCTCCGACCGCGGCCGTGAACCCCGCGTCGGGCACGTCGGTGACGTCGTACCAGTCGCCGCAGACGTTGAGCGTCCCCACGGCTGGCAGATAGCGCACCGCCACTCCGGGGCGGGGAAGGTCGGGGGAGTGGAGCATCGCCTCCTGGAGCGTGAGCGCGACCCGGCTCTCGCGGGCGTGCGCGAGCCGCAGCTCGTCGTTGAGCTTCTGGAGCTCCTGGCTGCGGGCGTAGAGCTCCGCCTCCGCGCTGCGGTGCCGGACGTTCCTCTCCTCGTCGAGGGTCCCGAGCGAACCCCGCTCGTGGATGAACGCCGTCACGTCCTCGGCCCGGTGAATGATCCAGGCGACCGAACCGTCCGGTGCCAGGACCGGTGTGTTGAGCGGCGACCACCACCGCTCCTGGAACGTGCCGGGGCGGCCGGCGACGGGGATGTCGTACTTCAGCAGCGCCATCGTGTCGGTTCTTCGCAGCTCCAGCACCCTGCACAGCGACGAGGCCAGCTTCTCGGGGCCGTCGTTCTCCGGGTCCGAGGGGTTGGGCGGAAAGGCGTCGAAGAGGTACTTGCCGACGAGGTCGTCCCGGGACCGCCCGGTCGCCCGCAGATACGCGCGGTTGGCGTCCCGGATGGTCAGCTTCGGGTCGAGCACCAGCTTCGGGCTGGGCATGGCTGCGAAGAGAGCGGCGTAGTCGATCTCCGATCCCGTCACTGGCCCCTGCCGTTTCCCCCTGCCGGTCATTGCTTCGAATATACGGATGTACCCGGCATCCCACCCGCCATGCACGGCTGTCCGCGGGTACGGCGCGGGCCGTCGGCGTCCGCACGGGGCCCGCGTCCGCAGCCGTACGCGCATGGGCCGCACCCCTGGTGGGCAGCAATCAACCGATCGGGATGAAACCAGGCGAAAAGCCTCCCGTACAACTTCACAGGAGTCACATGCTGAGGACCGGCATAGCCGTCGGCGCCGCACTCGTCGTCACCTGTGCGTTCGGCGTGACCCCCGCCCACGCCGCCCGGCTGACTGTCAGGGGCACCGGATTCCAGGTGGCCGCGCGCCTCGGGGTGACCTCGGTCAGCCCCTCGCGCCCGTACACGGTCACGTTCGCCTCGGCGGAGCTGAAGAGGCGCTACACCCCGCATCTGACGGGCGCCGTCGCGCAGTTGAGGGCGGCCGGGGTGCGGATCACCGTCGGCGGCGTCGAGAGCGTCGACCCTGCCGGATGCCCGTCGTGGGGCCACATCCAGTACACGCAGACGTACCGCCCCATGGGGCGCGGCGGTTACAGCCGCGGCATGCCCTGCCCGTACCCCGAGGACGGCGTCGCGGCGGGCGGCGTCGTGACGATGGACAGCGAGTACTTCGACGGCACCTGGCACATCCCCGCGCACAAACTCCGCAACACGTTCGTGCACGAGATGCTGCACACGCTCGGACTCGACCACCCGAACCGCGATCTCGACGGCGACGGCACCGTCGGGCGGTACGAGTGCGTCGCGGGGCCCGGCGGCGTCAAACCGGTGATGTGCTCACCCAACGGCGGCTTCACGACGCAGTACGGCGCCGGGAGGCTCACCGCCTTCGACACCGCGGGCCTTCGCGCGATGCTCGCCAACGCCGCGCTCCAGGGGGCGGGTTGAGCGGCGGATAGGCGTGCCCGGCCGGTCAGCCGTCCGTCGGGCAGGTGTGTTCGCCGTTCGGGCCCCAGCGGGTCACCGGGGGCTCGTTCTCCTTGAACGCGCCGCAGTGCAGGGCCACTTCGGGCCCCTTCGCGGTGACGTGGAGGATCGTGAGGGCCTTGTCGAGCGGCGGCCGCGACCCGTGCAGTTCGGGGAAGCGGATCGCGCCGCTCGCGCCCTGGAATGTGATCTCCTCGTCCAGTTTGGACTTCACTAGGTCCGTGTAGGCGGTGCCGGTCGAGGAGTACGCGTCGTCGGCCGCCGTCGAGAGCACCTTCAACGCGTCGTGTGCGAGGGCCACATGGCCGTCGTTGAGCCAGGGGTCCTGCGCCGTGTAGTTGTCGACGTAGTCGCGGAAGAGCCGGTCCGCCTGGCCGCCCGAGTCCGGGTGCTTCTCCGGCAGCACGTGCACGCTGTGATACAGACGCAGCCACGGCTCCTTGTACTTGCCGCGCAGCGCCGTGCTGGTGAGTTCATTGCTGCCGAGCACCGTGAGCTTCTCCGGGAGTCCGCCGCAGCCGGAGTCGGGGCCGTAGGCGTTCACGAACGCGGAGAAGTTCCGTACGCGCGCCGCCCAGTAGACGATCGTGCGCGGCTCCCGCTCGATCCGTTCGCAGACGGTCTTGGCCAGTCCGACGGGGGTGTAGCCGCCTCCTCCTCCGCTCTCCGAAAGGGGCAGGCGCTCCGCGCCCGGGCCGAACTCCCGGGCGAACTTCCCGCTCAGCTCGGAGCTGAACAGGTCGCCGGGCTCCTCGATCACCAGCGCGCGCCGTGCGTAGTCGCAGCGTCCGCCGTCGTCGGCGACGACCCGCTCGGAGCGCGCGAAGGACGCGGCGATCCGCGATTCCCGGCTGTTGCTCGGGGACATGGGCCGGTAGTACGTCAGCGCCTTGCCGCTCTCCGGGGCGCGCCGCATCGCGTCGGCGGTGGCGGTCGTGCCGATGACCGGTACCTGTCCCTCGTCGAGCACGGCCGCGGCCCTGCGCGTCTCGCTGCGGCTCTCGGTGAAGCCGACGGCACCGACGACCGTCCTGTGGTCCTCGCTGTCCTTGTACCGCTCCGCCTCCTTCACGACGCGGCGGGCCTCGGCCTCCGCGTCCGCGAAGTTCCGCCCGGTGTCGCGGACGTCGACGTACAGGCGCACGCGGTTCTCGCGGTCCTCGACCGCCTCCTCGTTCAGCCTGCGCTGGGCCAGCAGCAGCCCACGCAGCTCGGGGACCGCGCCGTTGTCGATGGCCTCCTCCGGGTCGGACGGCACCGTCGCACCCAGATAGACGACCCTGCGCACCGTGCTGCGGGTCTGCTCGTCGGCCTTGCGCTCCGACTTCACGGCCTCGTCGTTGAGCCTGCGGATGTGCTCCACGACGCTTTCGTACTGCGTGCGCGCCGTGTTCTTCTCCGTCGCGTGCGCGGGCAGCGGACGCGGGACGTGGGTCCCCTTCACCCGCGTACCGTCGAAGCAGGCCGTCTCCGCCGCGTCCCCGGGCCACGGCGCGAGCGCGGCCAGGACCGCCAACGCAGCGGCGCCGGCGACGACTTCGGCCGCGATCTCCCACGACGGCTTCACACCGGGCCACGGCTCGCCCGGTTCGACGCGGGTGACGAAGATGCCCTCCTCGTCGAAGCTCTGCTGCGTCATCGGGATCAGCAGCGGTAGGGCGACCGCGTCGTCGTCCTGCACCGGGGCGAACAACTCGGCGCCGTGCCGCAGGTTCTGGCAGCGGCGCCAGTCGCCCTTCCGGTACGCGGAGGCGCTGCCCGCGGCGGCCACCAGCAGCGACGCCGAGCCCGGCGAGCCGGCGGTGTTCCTCAACGCCCGCAGGAGACGGGCCGCTTCGGCGGATCCGGGCGCTCCGGCCGGCGGCAGATCGAGCAGCAGCACGCGGCGCGTGCGCCAACGGCGGGCCCTGGGGCCGAACTTGCCGGGCGCGGCATCCCGCAGATCCGCGAGCAGGGCGCGCAGCAGCAGCTCCTCCAGGTCCTGGTGTGCGGCCTCCGCCGCCTCCTCGTCGTCCCTCCGCAGACGTTCGGACTGGCGCGTCAGCAGCTGCGCGACCTTCTCGAAGACCGACTCGTCGGTCCTGCCCATCCGGCGCCACTGCTCGTACCAGTTGTGCTTCGAGCGCAGCAGCCGCCGCGTCCACCACGACGCCCAGCACCAGCGCGGAAAGCGGTAGAGCACGGACTTCCCGAAGAGCGCGATCAGATCGCCCAGCCACGCCAGCGGACCCGCGAAGCGGACGTCGGCGAAGCGGGCCAGGAAGTGCAGCAGCCCGCCCTCGGCCTTCTCGGCGCGCAGGCTGTACGCGTGGTCGCGCAGCGCCCTGCCGCCGGGCACCGGCTGCTCCGGGTGCTCGCGGATCTGTGCCGTGAGATCCGCCATCAGCCGCAGATGCCGGTTGGGCAGCGGCGCACCTCTGCGCGGGGTGGTGGCGCGCAGCAACTCGCCCGTCTTCAGGGCCAGATACCCGCTGCCGGGCGGGTCGGTGGAGCGCACGGCCGGTCTCGCATACGGGGTCAGCCGCTCGCCGTCCGGGGCGTCGAAGGGGTCCTCGAAGGCGGGTTCCTCGAAGACGGGGTCCTCGAAGACGTCGTTCCGGGCGCCGTACCCGCCGTCGCTCCCCGTGGCGTTCGCGGACGAGCCGGGGCCTCGGCCCGCCCGGCCGCCGCTGCGGACGAGCATGTTCTCCAGCCCGTCCAGCGTCCGCCTCGCGCGCCGCGAAGTCGCCGCGGCGTCCGGCCCGTCGGTGTCCAGCACGAGCACCGGCAGTACGTCCTCGCGCAGCGCGCGCCGCCAACTGCCGGGCACGACCGCTTCCTTGAACTTCCTCAGAAACGGATCGGACCCCTCGCCGTCCGGGAACGGCCGCCGCCACGAACGCCGTTCGGCCCCGCCGCCGTCCCCCGCGCCCCTTGCCGCGTCCCCGTCGCCGCGCACCTGATCCCCAACCGCCCCTGCATACGTATGTGTGCGTCGGAGGAGTAAACACCCTCCCATACGGGCTCATCCCCACTGTTACTGAAAAGCAGTCAGCGTCCCGTCGGCTGGATCTCCCGCCGATCTCCCGCCGGTCGCCGATGACTTGGCGTGAACGACCGGGCACAGCATGTCGTCGGGTGGTCACCTGCTGTCGCCGTCGTATGCGCGCCGGCGCGCGGGCGCGGTGCGGTGTCCCGGCCCAGGTCGGCTACCATTCCCGTAGGCAGACGAGCCGAGCGGACGGCCGCGTCGGGACGCGAGTCCCGCCGAGGGAACGTCCGGACTCCGAAGGGCAGGGTGGTGGGTAACGCCCACCCGGGGTGACCCGCGGGAAAGTGCCACAGAAAGCAGACCGCCGGTGCCGTACGGCGCCGGTAAGGGTGAAACGGCGGTGTAAGAGACCACCAGCGCCCAGGGTGACCTGGGCGGCTCGGCAAACCCCACCCGGAGCAAGGTCAAGAGGAGCCGTCACGGCGGCTCTGCGCGGACGTTCGAGGGCTGCCCGCCCGAGTCCGCGGGTGGACCGCACGAGACCGGCGGCAACGCCGGCCCTAGATGGATGGCCGTCTCCCGGTCGGCCGCGAGGCCGGCCGGAGCCAGAATCCGGCGTACAGCTCGACTCGTCTGCCGCGCCCGCCTCACGGCGCCCGCTTCCCCGGCGGCGGCCCGCCGGCTCCCGGCCGGCCGCTCAACGACCCTTGCACGGCCGTCGGTTGAGACCATGCCGTCGCGTCGCTCACGAGGGTTCGCCGGGTGCCCCCGGCCGCGGAGTCTCCACGGCAGACCGGCCCGCGCCCCGAGTGCCGGTCTTCCCGCGGACCGATGAGACTCGCCCGCCCCGGCGGTCTGCCATCGCGGGGACGGAGCCCGGAACCGTCCCAGCGCAGTTCCCCACGGCCACGAAGGAGACTCAGCGTGGGCAAGATCATCGCCATCGAACACCTCACGCTCGACGGTGTGATGCAGGCGCCGGGACACCCGGACGAGGACCGCCGCGACGGCTTCGGCCACGGCGGCTGGGCGGCCCCGGGCCAGGACCCCGTCATGCAGGAGGTCATGGGCGCGCACATGTCCGGCGCGTGGTCGCTGCTGGCCGGCCGGACGACCTTCGAGCGGTTCGCGGACTACTGGCCCAGGCAGGCACCGAACCCGTTCACCGACGCGCTCGACCGTGCCCGCAAGTACGTGGTGTCGACCACGCTGACCGAGCAGCCGGCCTGGCGGAACTCCGTACTCCTCAGGGACGGTTCGGCCTCCGCCCTGTCCCGGCTGAAGGACGAGTCGGAGGAGAACCTCGTGGTGTTCGGCAGCGGAGTGCTGGTCCGCTCCCTGCTGCCGCACCGCCTCGTCGACGAACTGATCCTGATGATCAACCCGTTGACGCTGGGCGCGGGCCGCCGGCTGTTCACGGACTCCGGTTCGCAGCCGTCCGCGTACCGGCTGGCCGACAGCAGGACGACCGGCACCGGCGTGCTCATCGCGGTGTACCAGCCCAACGGGGCGTGACCGGCGGACCCTGACGCAGTCTCTGCCTCTGCCTCTGCCTCTGCCTCTGCCTCTGCCTCTGCCACGGCGTCTGCCACTGCCCCTGCTTCCGCTCGCGGCTGCAAGCGGAAACAACCGGGCTCCCGGAGGGCAACTGCGGCGAAACAGAACGCTCTTAGCGTGTCGGGTCGCGGGCCTGCGCGGTGTCCCTGTGCTCGTCCCCCCTGCGTACAGGGCCGAGTTCCCGTGTGCACGGCGGTACTCCGCACCGCGCGGGCTCCCTCCGTCAGCGTCGACGCGAGCAACCGAACCGGCGCCGCAACGGGCCCGCGCCCACGGGAGGCACCTTGAGTACGCAGCCGCCGCTCACCGAGCACGATCCGACGCAGCCGCCCGCACAGTCACCCGCACCGTCACCCTCCGAACCGTCGTCCCCGGAGCCGTCGCCGGACGGGGACGGGACGCCGCACGGGGCGCGCCCCCGCGGCGCCGGCGAGACGCTGGAGGACTACACGCTCCGCTTCGCGCCGCGCAGTTACCGCCGCTGGACGCCGATGGTCGTCGCGACGACGGCTCTCGGCGGAATCGCCTACCTGGCCGACTTCTCCATCGGTGCGGGCATCGGAATCGCCCACGGCACCGGGAACGCGCTGATCGCGATCGCGCTCGCGGCGGTCGTCATCTTCGTGACGGGCCTGCCTCTCGCCTACTACGCCGCCCGCTACAACATGGACCTCGACCTGATCACCCGCGGCTCCGGCTTCGGTTACTACGGCTCGGTGCTGACCGGCGTCATCTTCGCCAGCTTCACCTTCATCTTCTTCGCCCTCGAAGGGTCGATCATGGCCCAGGGGCTGCGGATCGGCCTCCATCTGCCGCTGTGGCTGGGCTACTTGGTCTCCACGCTGCTGGTGATCCCGCTGGTGGTGTACGGGATGAAGGCGCTCAGCAAGCTCCAGGTGTGGACCACGCCGCTGTGGCTGCTGCTGATGGTGGGACCGCTGCTGTATCTGATCGGCACGGACCCCGGCGCCGTGGACCGCTTCCTGTCGTACCCGGGCGGCAGCGGCGAGGGCGGCGTCGCCCTCGCCCCCGTACTGCTGGGCGCGGGCGTGTGCCTCTCGCTGATCGCGCAGATCGGCGAGCAGATCGACTACCTGCGCTTCATGCCGCCCAGGACGCGGAGCAACCGGCGCTCCTGGTGGACGGCCGTGCTCATGGCCGGGCCCGGCTGGGTCGTGCTCGGCGCGCTCAAGCAGGCCGCCGGCGTCTTCCTCGCCGTGTACGTGCTCGCCGAGGTGGGCCCGGCGGCGGCGGCCGAGCCCATCGAGCAGTTCCGCGGGGCGTTCGACGCGATGCTGCCGGCGTGGCTGGTGGTGCCGGTCGCCGTGGTCCTCGTCGTGATCAGCCAGATCAAGATCAACGTGACCAACGCCTACTCCGGATCTCTGGCCTGGACGAACTCCTTCACGCGGGTCACCAAGCGCTATCCGGGCCGCCTCGTCTTCGTCGTGGTCAACCTCGCCATCGCGCTGACGCTGATGGAGGCCGACATGTTCAGCGTCCTCAACGGCATCCTGGGCTTCTACTCGAACTGCGCCATCGCCTGGGTCGTCACCGTCGCCACCGACATCGGGCTCAACAAGCTCCTCCTCGGGATCTCCCCGCGCACGCCCGAGTTCAGGCGAGGCATGCTCCACGCCGTCAACCCGGTGGGCGTCGTGGCCTTCGTGGCCGCGTCCGGGCTGTCGATCGCGCTCTACTTCGACGCGTTCGGCAGCACCCTCCAGCCGTACTCGCCGCTCGCGGCCGCCCTGATCGCCTTCCTCCTGACTCCGGCGACCGCCCTGCTCACCAAGGGCCGCTACTACCTGCGCCGCGCCGATGACGGCATCGCCGAACCGCTGCTCGACGCCGAGGGCAACCCCAGTGCCGCCGCGTACGAGTGCCACGTGTGCGGGCAGCGGTACGAGCGGCCCGACGTGACCGCCTGCCGCGTTCACGAGGGCGCCGTCTGCTCCCTGTGCCTGAGCACCGACAGGGCGGGCGAGCACATACTCGCCCGGGCCGCGCGGCCCGGGCGACCCGCTCCGGTGAACAGCACCGCGGAGGGCTGATGTTCACCGGCCGGCGTCACCGGCCCGCGGCCCGGCCAGGACCCGCCCCGGGCCGGTGACGTCACCTTCCGCTCACACCCCGCTCTGGAGGGAGTCCGGCGACAGATCGGCCAGTGTGCGGTGCCCCGAGAGACCGAGCGTGAGATCCAGGTCGGCGAGCAGGCTGCGCAGCACGTGGAGCACGCCGTCCTCGCCGCCGTGCGCCAGCCCGTACGCGTACGGACGTCCGACGAGCACGGCGCGGGCACCGAGCGCGAGCGCCTTGAGCACGTCCGATCCGGTGCGTACGCCGGAGTCGAAGAGGACCTCGACACGGTCCCCGACGGCCTCGACCACCGCAGGCAGGGCGTCCAGCGAGGCTATGGCGCCGTCGACCTGGCGGCCCCCGTGGTTGGAGACGACGACGCCGTCCATCCCCGCGTCGGCGGCCTTGCGGGCGTCGTCGGGGTGGAGCACGCCCTTCAGCACGATCGGCCCGTCCCAGTGCTCCCGCAGGAACGGCAGCTGGTCCCACGAGTGGTCGGTGCCGGTGAACATCGGCACCCAGCGCAGCACCGCCGGGATCAACTCGTCCTCCGGCGGCTTCTCCAGCCCGGCGCGGAAGGCCGGGTCGGAGAAGGGGATCGCGGTGCCGACGCCGCGGATGAAGGGCAGATACGACTGGTCGAGGTCCTGCGGACGCCAGGCGAGGGTCCAGGTGTCGAGGGTGACGACGAGAGTCGTGAACCCGGCCTTGCGCGCGCGCTCCAGGATGCTGACGCACACGTCGTCGTCGTTCGGCCAGTACAGCTGGAACCACCGAGGGCTGTCCGGCCCGTTCGCCTCCGCGACCTGCTCGACGGTGTGCGACGAGGCCGTCGACAGCACCATCGGCAGTCCCACGGAGGCGGCGGCGCGGGCCGTGGCCAGCTCCCCGTCGGGGTGGATGATCGACTGGACGCCGACCGGCGCCAGCAGCACCGGCGCCGGCATGCGGGTGCCCAGCACCGTCGTCCTCAGATCGCGTGCGGCGGGGCCGCGCAGCATGCGCGGGACGAGGCGGTGCCGCTCGAACGCCTCGCGGTTGGCCCGGTGCGTCGCGCCGGAGCCCGCCGCCCCTGCGACATAGCCGAAGGCACCGGAGTCGAGGTGCTCGCGCGCGGACGAGCCGAGCATGGTGAGGTCCGTGGTGAAGGGCGGCACGTTGCCGTCGAGGCCGTTGAGATAGATGTCGTTCTGGTAGTTGCCGAAGCCCGGCGAGGGAGGCGGCCCGGCGGCGTCCGCCGCCTCCGGCGTACCGCTGTCCCCGCTCGCGTCGGTCCCGGACGTCCCGGACGGCTCACTCATCGCTCTCGCACCCTTCTCTCTGCCGGACCTCGAGACTGCTGAGGCTGCTGAGTCTGCGCTGCGCACGGGCCCCACGGCTACCCTCCGTCCGCCGCTCCGTCAGCCGGCGGCCCCCGCCGCGTCAGCCCCGCCCGATGTGCCGTGTCAGCCCCGCCCGATGTACGGCATCGCCGTCGCCATCACGGTCGCGAACTGCACGTTCGCCTCCAGCGGCAGTCCCGCCATGTGCAGCACTGTGCGGGCCACGTCCGCCGCGTCCATCACCGGCTCGGCCCGCGTCGTGCCGTCCGCCTGCGGGACGCCCCGCTGCATGGCCGCCGTCATCTCCGTGGCGGCGTTGCCGATGTCGATCTGGCCGCAGGCGATGCCGTACGGACGCCCGTCCAGCGAAAGGGACTTGGTCAGACCCGTCACCGCGTGCTTCGTCGCCGTGTACGCGACCGAGCCCGGCCGCGGCACATGGGCGGAGATCGAGCCGTTGTTGATGATCCGGCCGCCCTGCGGCCGCTGATCCTTCATCAGCCGGAACGCGGCCTGCGCGCACAGGAACGCTCCCGTCAGATTGACGTCGACGACGCCGCGCCACTGCTCCGGCGTCAGATCCTCCAGCGGCACCGCCGGGCCGAAAGCCCCCGCGTTGTTGAACAGCAGGTCGAGCCTGCCGCCGTTCTCCCGTACGCACGAGAACAGGTCCGTGACCGCTTCGGGATCGGTGACGTCCGTGGGGACGACGGCCGCCTCCGGGCTCCCGGCCGTTCCCCCGATCAGCCGTGCCGTCTCCTCCAGCGGGCCCGGGCGCCGTCCCGCGAGCGTCACCTGCCATCCCGCGGCGGCCAGTTCGGCCGCGACGGCCCGTCCGATGCCGGAGCCCGCACCGGTCACGAGCGCGGTGCGCGGCTGTTCGCCCTGTGTCGTCATGCGCGCAGAGTACGTGCCGCCGCGGCGCCCCACGCGGGCGGTTCCGCAAGCGGTTTCCCCTGGCCGTCCGCGGACCGGACCACGGACGGCCCCGCGGACCCCGAGGGCGATCCCGTGGAAAGTGCAACGGACTGCCATCGAGAGGACACCCCGCCGTCGCGTGTCTGTCCGCTGACGGACTCTCACGGAATGTGCAATCGCATGTATGACGCAGCCTTCGAGCGCAGACAGCGAATACCGTGCGGCCGCACGGAAATTGTGCCGCCGCAGACTGCTGACCGGGACCGCGGCGACCGTGACGCTCGCCCTCGGCACCAACCTCCCCCGGCAAGCACATGCCGCAGCGAAGCTCGACCCTGCCCGTATCGACAAAGACCCCTTCACCCTCGGGGTGGCCTCCGGCGATCCGCTTCCCGACTCCGTCGTGCTGTGGACCCGGCTCGCCCCCGACCCCTACGAGCCGGACAGTGGCCTCGCCCGCGAACCCGTCTCCGTCAGCTGGGAGTTGGCGAGCGACGCGGGGTTCAAACGCAAGGTGCGCAGCGGGAGCGTCACCGCGCACCCGGAGTTCAACCACTCGGTACACGTCGTCCCCGAGGGGCTCAAGCCGCGGACCCGCTACTACTACCGCTTCCGTGTGGGCTCCTGGACCAGCCCCACGGGCCGCACCCGCACCGCTCCCGCCGCCGGGGACGCGGTCGGATCGCTGCGCTTCGCCGTGATCTCGTGCCAGGCGTACCACGACGGCTACTTCACCGCGCTGAAGCACCTCGCGCAGGAGCAGAACATCGACGCGGTGCTGCACCTGGGCGACTACCTCTACGAGTACGCGGTCGACGCGCACGGAGGCGACCGCGCCGACCCGTCCCTCCAACTCCCCGACGCCTTCAACAAGGAGACCACGACGCTGGAGGACTACCGGCTGCGGTACGCGCTCTACCACCGCGACCCCGACCTCCAGGCGGCGCACGCCGCGCACCCCTGGATCGTCACCTGGGACGACCACGAGGTGGAGAACAACTACGCGGACGAGACACCGGACGGCTCGCCGCCCGAGGTCTTCCTCGCCCGCCGCGCCGCGGCCTACCGCGCGTACTACGAGAACCTGCCGCTGCGCCCGCCGCAGCAGCCGTCGGGGCCCAGCCTCCAGCTCTACAGGAGGCTGCACTTCGGCCGGCTCGCGCAGCTCGACATCCTCGACGGGCGCCAGCACCGCGACGACCAGGCCGCGGGCGACGGCTGGCAGGTGCCCACGGACGAGACGAACAACCCGGACCGGACGATGCTCGGCGCGACGCAGGAGCGCTGGCTCGCGGACGGCTGGAAGAGCTCGAAGGCCGTGTGGAACCTGGTGCCTCAGCAGACGGTCCTCTCCCGGCGCCGCAACAGGACGACGGGCCCCTACCCGCTGTCCATGGACGCCTGGGACGGCTATCCCGCTGCCCGGCGGCGCCTCCTCGACGCCGCGAAGACGGCGGGCGTGAAGAACCTCGCCGTCCTCACCGGGGACGTGCACGTGCACTACGCCATGGACATCAAGGAGGACTTCGACGACGCCGGGTCCCGCAACGCGGGTGTGGAACTGGTCACCACGTCGGTCGCCAGCGGAGGCGACGGAGTGGCCAAGCCGGGAGACTGGCAGACGTTCCTCGACGCCAACCCCCACATGAAGTTCTACGACGGACGCCGCGGATACGTTCTCCTCACCCTCGACCAGCGGCAACTGCGCGCGGATTACCGCACGGTGGACGTGGTCACCCGTCCGGGGGCACCGGTCTCCACGGCCGCCTCGTTCGTCTCCCAGGCCGGTGATCCGGGTCTCAAGCCGCTCTGAGAACCGTGCGAAACGGCTGGGCACCGGCCCGTGCGACCGCTCGCACGGGCCGGTGCCGAGGGAAACCGGCTGGGCCGGAGACGGAAATGTCTGGGAGAATGTGTCTGTCATCAACAATCTCCTGGAGAGGTGCATGTCCGACTCCGGCCCTGCCCGAACGGCCGCCGCCACAGCCCCCGTCGGCGACTCCGCCGCCGACCCCGACCAGCTCCCGGACTCCGCCACCGGCCCGGTTCCGGGCCCCGGCTCCGTTCCGGACTCGGCCTCCGGCCCCGTCCCCGACTCCGGTCTCCGTGCCGGGCGCACCGAAGGCCCGGTGACCGCCCGCCCGTCCCGTCCCGCCGTCCCCGCGGCCGGTCCGGGAGACGAGACCGTCCCGCCGCTCGGCCGCCTGCAACGCGCCGGCCTGCTGGTGACTCTCATCCTCGGCAGCCTCACGGCGCTGCCCGCGCTGTCGATGGACATGTACCTTCCCGCGCTGCCCGCCGTGAGCGGCACGCTCCACACCTCCGCCGCGACCGCCCAGCTCACGCTCACCGGGTGCCTGCTCGGGCTGGCCGTCGGCCAGTTGGTGGTGGGGCCGATGAGCGACCAGTTCGGACGCCGCCGCCCGCTGCTCATAGGCATGTGCGGATACATACTCGCCGGAGCGGCCTGCGCGCTCGCGCCCAGCGTCGAGACGCTGATCGTCTTCCGGCTGGTGCAGGGACTCGCGGGTGCCGCCGGCATCGTCATAGCCCGCGCTGTCGTCCGCGATCTCTACGACGGGCTCGCCATGGCCCGCTTCTTCTCGACCCTGATGCTGATAGGCGGCCTCGCGCCCATCCTCGCCCCCGTGCTCGGCGGGCAGATACTCCGCTTCACCGACTGGCGGGGCGTCTTCCTCATCCTCACCGGCATCGGCCTCGTGCTGACCGTCGTCGTCGCGCGCTGGCTCCCCGAGACCCTGGCGCCCTCGATGCGGCGCAGCGGCGGCGTCCCGGACGCCCTGCGCACCATGCGCGGCCTCTTCGCCGACCGGGCCTTCACCGGCTATCTGCTGGCGGGCAGCCTCAGCTTCGCTGCGCTCTTCGCGTACGTCTCCGCCTCGCCGTTCGTGATCCAGGAGATCTACGGGGCCAGTCCGCAGACCTTCAGCCTCCTTTTCATGATCAACTCCATCGGGCTGGTCGCCGCGGGCCAGATCAACGGGAAGATCCTCGTCGGCAGGGTGCCGCTGGACCGCGTCCTCGGGTTCGGGCTGTGCATGACCGGTGCGGCCGCGGTCGCGCTCCTTCTGATGACGAGCGGGGTCTTCGGCCGCCCGGGGCTCGTGCCCGTCGCCGCCGGTCTGTGCGTCCTGATGACCGGCATGGGCTTCGTCATGCCGAACGCCAACTCCCAGGGCCTCATGCGGGCGCCGCACGCCGCCGGTTCGGCCTCCGCGCTGCTGGGCACCGCCCAGTTCCTCATCGGCGCGATCGCCTCGCCGCTCGTCGGCATCGCGGGCGAGAACACCGCCGTACCGATGGCGCTGGTGCAGCTGACCGCGCTGTCCGTCGCGGCGGCCGCCTTCGTGGGGCTGTGCCGTCCGTGGCGGACGGCGCGCGGCTGAGGCGCGCCGCCACCGCCCGGCAGGCGGGGCTGCGCCCGGCGGAACTGGCCGCGCTGCGCGACGCCGTCGACGACCTGCCCGTACGCGGCTGGTGCTCCGGCGCGGTCGTCCTCGCCGGGCGGGGCCGCTGGGTCGCGCTGGAGCACGCCGCGGGATGGGCGGTCCGGTACTCGGCGTACGACCCGGAGACGGACGCGGGCGTCGAGCTGCCGCGCGAGCGCTGGGAGCCGGTGACGCCCGGGACGCTCTTCGATCTCGCGTCCCTCACCAAGCTCTTCACCGCGGTCGCCGCGATGCAGCAGTACGAGCGCGGGGCGGTGGAGCTGGACCGCGCCGCCGCCGCGTACGTGCCCGAGTTCGGCGCGCACGGCAAGGCGCACATCACCGTGCGCCAGCTGCTGACCCACACCTCGGGGCTGCGTCCCGAACTCCCCTTCGGCCAGGGGCCCGGCGGTCCCCTGGCTTCGCATGGGGGACCTCGTCTGGCGCCGCTGTGGGACGAGGAGCCGGTGTCGGAGCCGGGCTCCGCGTACCGCTACTCGGACCTCAACCTCATCGCGTTGCAGCAGGTGCTGGAGCGGGCCGCCGGGTGCGGGCTGGACGCCCTGATCCGGAACGGGATCACCGGGCCGCTCGGGATGCGCCGCACCTCGTACGGCCCGGTTCCGGCCGGGTCGGCGGCGGCCACCGAGGACCAGCGCCGCCCCTGGGCGAAGGCCGACCGCGGCATGCTGCGCGGCACCGTGCACGACGAGAACGCCTTCGCCCTCGGCGGCGTCGCCGGTCACGCGGGGCTCTTCTCGACCGCGGCGGACCTGGCCGTGCTGTGCCGCGCGCTGCTGTCCGGCGGCGCGTACGGGCCGGCGCGGATCCTCGCGCCCTCCTCGGTGGAGGCGATGCTGGCACCGCCGGGCCTGGGCTTCGCCGTCGACCAGCCCTGGTTCATGGGGGAGTTGGCGGGCTCCGGCAGCGCGGCGGGGTTCCCCGTGAGAAGCGAGGCGGCGAGCACGGGGGCGGCCGGTCACACCGGCTTCACCGGCACGAGCCTCGTGCTCGACCCGGCCACGGACGTCTTCCTGGTGCTGCTCGCCAACACCGTCCATCCGGTGCGCAGGACCGCCGACAACGGCCCCCGCGCCGAGGCGGCGACCTTGCTGGCACGCGCCGCACGCGCGGAGGCTCTCTAAACTGCCGTGGTGATCGAGGAAGAACTGCGCCGCGCCCTCGCCGCGCTCGTCGACGGGCTGCCGCCGCGCCAGGCGGCCGGTGCCGTGGAGCGCCTGATGGACGGCTACCGGGCCGGCGGTACGTCCGCGGTCCCGGTGCTGCGCGACCGCGCGGACGTCGTGGCCTACGCCGCGTACCGGATGCCCGCCACCTTCGCCGCCGTCGCGTCCGCGCTCGGGGCCTTCACCGCACGTACGGACGAGTGGCGCCCCGGAAGCCATCTGGACGTCGGCGGCGGTACCGGCGCCGCGGTGTGGGCCGCGGCCGACGTGTGGGACGGTACGGCCGCACCCGCGGACGCCGGGCCGGAGGGCGGATCGCGCCGTACCACCGTGCTCGACCGGTCGGAGCCCGCTCTCGCGCTCGGACGCGAACTGGCGGACGCCTCGGCCGAGTTCACCGCCACGGCCGCGCTGCGCGCCGCCGAGTGGCGGCGGTTCTCCCTGACCGCGTCCGGCGAGGCGAGCGAACCCGGCGGGCCCGCGCTGCCCGCGGCCGACCTCGTCACCGTCTCGTATGTACTGGGCGAGCTGGCCGAGCGGGACCGGCGCGCTCTCGTCGAGGCCGCTGCCCGCGCCGGCCGCGCGGTGGTGGTCACCGAGCCCGGCACTCCCGACGGCCACGCCCGGATCACCGCCGCACGGGAACAGCTGACGGCCGCCGGGCTGCGCGTCCTCGCGCCCTGCCCGCACAGTGCCCCGTGCCCGATGGTCCCCGGCGAGGACTGGTGCCACTTCGCGGCGAGGGTGAGCCGGTCCTCGCTCCACAGGCAGGTCAAGGGCGGCTCGTTGCCGTACGAGGACGAGAAGTTCAGCTACGTCGCGGCGGCGGACCCCGCGATCGCCGGTGAGCCCGCGGAGGGCCGCATCGTGCGCAGGCCGCAGAAGCGCAAGGGCCAGGTGCTGCTGGAGCTGTGCACCGCCGGCGAGGGTCTGCGGTCCTCGAACGTCACCAAGCGCCACGGCGCCGGCTACCGCGCGGCGCGCGACGCGAAGTGGGGCGACGCCTGGCCGCCGGACCCCGGCCGGGACCCGGACCGGGACTGAGCCCCCGACCCGGAACCCGCACCGGGACGCGAGCCCCGGCGACTCACCATTCGCCCCGTTCCGTCAGCGCGTCCAGGTGGCGCCGCAGCACATCCCTGAGCAGCCGGGGCGGCAGCAGATCGGGGGCCTGGACCGCCTGCACCGTCAGCCCGTCGAGCAGCGCGGAGAGCCGAACGCTCTCCAGCCGCACGTTCAGCCCCTCGCGGAGCGCGCCCGTGCGCTGCGCCCCCCGCAGCACGCGCACCGTCACCTCGCGCATGCCGTCCAGCACCTCCCTTGCGCGGGGCCGCAGTTCGGGACGCGTGCGGGCGGCGGTGACGAAGGCCGACCAGACGGCGGCCTCCTGCCGGCGTACGGAGTCGAGGGGGAGGAACTCCTCCAGCAACGCCTCGGCCACCTTCCGGCGCTCCACGCCGTCCCGGCAGTCCGGGAGCCGCTCGACGTGAGCCAGCACGCGCTGCTCGAAGCGGCGGCTGAGCTCCGTCATCGCGAAGATCAGCAGCTCGCCGTGGTCGCCGAAGTAGTGGCGGACGGAGCCGACGGCCAGTCCCGCCTCCTCGGCGACGTTGCGCAGCGACGCGCCCTCCAGACCTCGCCGTTCAACCACGGCGAAGACGGCCTCCGCCACGGCCAGGCGTCGCGCTTCCGGGTCCACTGTCTTCGGCATGCTGCTTTTATAGCACGGCTGCGCTAATATCTTTTTGTGGCACAGGCGTGCCACAAAATTACGGGGAGGACGATGCACATGAACGGGTGGATGACGACGCTCGCCGTCGCCGCTCTCGTGGTGGCCGTGGTGATCAAGAGGCTCTACGGCGAGCCCCTCGATGCGCGCGAACTGCTGGGCCCGCCGGTGGTCCTGACAGGCATCGGCGCGTGGAGCGTGGCCAAGGAGGCGGGGGGCCTGACAGCCACCGACATCGGCTGGCTCGCGGCGGGCAGCGTTCTCGGGTTCGCGCTCGGCGCGCTGCGCGGACGGACCGTCAGGGTCTTCGAACGGGACGGCGTTGCCTGGCAGCGCTACACCGGCAGGACCCTCCTGGTCGCGGTGGGCAGCTTCGCGGTCATGGGCGCCTTCGGCTACCTCGCCGTGAAGGCGGGCATGCACGAGACGGCCCGTCCCATGACGCTCTCCATCGGCGTCAGCTATCTCGGGGAGTGCGCGGCGGTCGCGCTGCGCGGACTGTCCACCGGGCTGCCGTTCGCCGTGCAGCGGGCGGACCGCTGAGCCGGGAGCGGGGCTCCTCGGGCTCACGCCCCCGAGGAGCCCCGCTCCTTCCTGCTGCTCCTGCGGCTCAGGCCGCCGGGCGCAGTTCGGCCGTCACGCACTTCACGCTGCCGCCGCCCTTCAGCAGTTCCGTCAAGTCGATCGGCACCGGCTCGTATCCGCGCCGCCGCAGCGGCTCCAGCAGCCCGACGGCGGCCTGCGGCATCATCACGTGGTACCCGTCGCTGACCGAGTTGAGGCCGAGGGCCTCGGCGTCCGGCGTGGAGGCGATGACGGCGTCCGGGAAGAGACGGGCGAGGACGGCCCGGCTGCCCGCGGAGAACGCCGGCGGATAGTAGACGATCTCGTCGCCGCCCAGCACGCACAGCGCCGTGTCCAGGTGGTAGAAGCGCGGGTCGACCAGATCGAGGCCGATCACAGGGCGCCCGAAGAACTCCTGCACCTCGCCGTGCGAGAGCGGACTGCTGCGGAAGCCCCGCCCGGCCAGCAGCCAGGAGTCTGTCACTGCGAAGTCGCCCTCGCCCTCGTTGATGTGCTCCGGCTCGTGTACGTCCGTGAAGCCGTTGGCGCGGTACCAGGCGCGGTGCACCGCCGCCTCGTCGGTGCGTTCCCGGTATGCGAAGCGCGCGCCGAGGACGCGGCCGTCGACGACGGTGGCGCCGTTGGCCGCGTACACCATGTCGGGCAGCCCCTCGACCGGTTCGAGCTCCTCGACGGTGTGGCCGAGCGAGCGGTACCGGTCGCGCAGCTCCTCCCACTGGGCGAGCGCGAGCGGGATGTCGACTGGCTTGCCGGGATCCATCCAGGGGTTGATGGAGTACGTCACGCGGAAGTGTGCCGGTGGGCACATCAGATAACGGCGTGGGGTGTAGCCGGGTCCGTACAACGAAGGCTCCTTTACGGGGTCGACGCGCACTGTGTTGCGCCCATGGTGCGCTGTGCGGGGCTCTCTTCGCCGCGATCTGAACGGAAAGTCCGCTCACCGGTCGCGTCCGGCGTGCGGACCGCCCGTCTTGTCACGCTTGGCGTCCCCGGCCGCGTCCCCGGTCGCGTCTTCGGCCCCGTCTCCGGTCTCGTCCCCGGTGGCGTCTTCGGTGCCGTCCCTCGCGGCGTCCCGTCGCGGGTGCCGCTGCGGCGTACGGGCCAGCAGCCGCGGAGCGTCCGTCAGAACGCCGTCACAGCCCAGCCGCAGCACCCGGTCGCGCGCCTGAGGCGTGCGGATCGTGTGCGACCACACCCGCGGTACGCCCGAGCGGACCGCCCTGCGGATGTCGGCGTCGCGCGCCCGGTAGTCCACGCTGAGCATGTCGACCGTGCTCCGCCAGTGCTCCGGACGGTCCGTACGCGCCTGCTTCACCGACCTCCACACCGAGGTCAGCAGACCCATCCGGTGCGCCCTGGCCGCCTGCGACAGCTCGTTGGACTGCACGTACACCGAGTCGGTCAGCCCCCGCTTGCGGAGCATCGCCGCGAGGCGCTTCAGGCCGCCGCCGTCCTTCACCTCGACGTTCAGCACGATGCGCCCGCCGAAGCGGTCCAGCACCGCTTCCGCCGTCGGCGGGTGCTCCCTCGGCCAGCGGCCCGGCAGGCTGTGGCCGGGCCGCAGCCGCACGCGGCGCCACTGGCGCGTCGTCAGGTCCGCCACGGGTCCCTTGTGGTCGGTCGTACGGTCGAGCGTGGGGTCGTGCATCGCGACGAGCGTGCCGTCGCGCAGCGTCCGTACGTCCACGTCGAGCACGTCGGCGGTATGCCGCCGGTACGCGGCCACCAGTCCGGCCATGCTGTTCTCCGGCACCTCCAGGGCGCCGCCGCGGTGCGCCGCGTACACCGTGCTCGGAAGGCCCGCGGCCCGTGGCTCCTCGGGGCCGCGCATCCGCGCGGGCGCGGGCGCGCAGCCCGGCGCGAGCGCGACGGGTGCGAGGACGAGGAGCGGGAAGAGGAAGCCGCCCGCTGCCCGTACGGCCCTGACCGTGATCATGACCATGGACCTCAAGCTAAGCGCGCCGGCCCGGACTCGCCGCCCGGGAGCGCCTGCCGGGTGGCAGACGGGTGTGCGCCCGCCGCACAGACGGCCGGACCGGACGGACACCAGGTCACGGGCGGACACGGCAGATGACGACCGGTCAGCAACGATCCCGGGATTCGGCCCGGAGCACGCTCGGTGCTGCGTACCCTCGGAGATCCAACGTTGTGTTCGCCAAGTCGCGGAGCGAGGCGATAGATGGAACGCGAGAGCAGGTTCGACCGGTGGCTGCGCCACTTCGCACGGGGCGGCCCCAGGGCGAGGACGGGGCGTTCCAGAAGCGCCGCCGCACAGGCCGACGCCGCCCGCGCCCGTACGGAGCTCCTGCTGGCCGCCGCCGCGGCGGGCTTCCCCCTCGCGCCCGCCGCGCACCCCTCGGGATACGGCTGCTCGTGCGTACGCATCGGCTGTCCCACCCCGGGACGGCACCCTCTCTCGTTCGGGTGGCAGACGCAGGCCACCACCGACGCCGTCCAGATCGAACGCTGGGCGGAGAGCCAGCCGCAGGCGAACTTCGTCGCCGCGACCGGGCGGGACCACGACGTGCTCGACGTCCCCGCCGAGGCCGGGTGGGCCGCGCTGGAGCGGCTGGAGTCGGAGGGGGCGCTGCTCGGCCCCGTGGCGCTCTCCGGCGGCGACCGGATGCTCTTCTTCACCGCCACCCGCGGCACCCCCGACGACGAGGACGAGTGGTGGCCCTGCGAACTGGACTGCCACCCCGAGACGATGGACGAGCACCCGGGCCTGCGCTGGCACTGCCGCGGCAGCTACGTGCTCGTACCGCCCGCGACGCTGCCCGGGACGGGGCAGCAGGCGGAGGTGCGCTGGGTGCGCCCCCCGGAGACAGGCGACGGCGGGGACGGGGGCGGCACGGCCGCGCTGCCCGAGCCGCTGACGCTGCTGGAGGCGCTCACCGACGCGTGCGCGACGTACGCGGGAGAGGACACCGCGGCCTGGCCGGTGCGCTGACGGCGCCCGGCCGGCGGTTCACTCTCCCCTGACGGCGGTCAGCCCGTCGATCCGGTTGAGGAACTGGATCTTCCCGCCCGCCCTCTTCGCGGGAACCTTGACGGCCTGCTCGGAGATCCGCACATACGTCACCGACTGCTCGGGCTTGCCCGTCATCAGCGCCCTCACCAGCGGATCCTTCACGGGCGGCTTGTAGCCCTTCGCGTAGGTCTCCTTGGTGTGGTGCTGCGAGGC
Source organism: Streptomyces winkii (assembly GCF_032248595.1). Classification (NCBI taxonomy): domain Bacteria; kingdom Bacillati; phylum Actinomycetota; class Actinomycetes; order Kitasatosporales; family Streptomycetaceae; genus Streptomyces; species Streptomyces winkii. The sequence goes on from NZ_JASTTH010000002.1 coordinate 361,903, forward strand.
GAAGAAGACGATCGCGCCGCCGTCCTTCGTACGCAGCGCGAACGGCGCGTACTGCGGCGCCCTGGCCGGCACGTCCGCGAACTGGGTGCGCTTGCCCGGACGGCTCGCCGACCCCTTGCGCTGCTCGCGACGCGTGCTGGTGTGCTCTCCCGGCGCGAAGTCGCCGGTGCCCTCGCCGAGATAGCTGACGTAGGCGTCGCTCAACTTGTCGGGCGCGACGGCGAGTCCGGAACCGGGCCCGCCGGGCACGGCCTTCGCGAAGCCGCGCTTGCCGATGACGAACTGCGGCTTCTCGGAGTTCTGGATCACCGCCAGATACGACGCCCGCCAGTCCGAGTCGGCGTCGTCGCGCTGGAAGACCAGCAGCCAGCGCCCGTCCTGCGTACGGTTGCTGCGCGCGTCGGCCACGAAGAACTTGGGCCAGCCCGCCTGCCGGGGAATCAGGAAGCGGGGGTCGGACAGCCTCAGCGGCTTGTAGCCGGGATTGCCCTTCGGCGCCAGCTTCTTGCGCGACTTGAGGCCCGCCCCGTCGATCGCTCCGAGCGCGCCCGTCTCGATCGTGGAGTTCAGCCCGGGGTCGTGGGCGGTGTTCGCCTTGTTGCTGGTGGCGTTGAACTCCTTGAGGACCTTCTCCGCGTCGGGCTTGGAGACCGCCGGGATCACGGCCGTCTCGCCGTGCACCGTCACGCATCCCGACAGCGCCACCGACAGCACCGCCGTTGCCGTCGCCGACGCGAGCAGCCGTGTCCGCCGCGCTTGCCGCGCATCCATTCCGTGTCCTCCCCGCCCCGCTTGCGGTACGCACTTTATCGCCCCGCTCAAGGCGTTCGTCTCTCAGAGCCGGGGCGACCGTATGCAATCATGCGCGGCCGTTCCTGTGGATCTCAGGGGGGCCTGGTGGAGCCCCGTGGGAGGTTCCGTACCGCCTCGGTCGACCGAGGCGGAGAGGCGGTGCGCCGACGGCCTCCGCGCCGGATACGGGGCCGAGTTGCCCCGGTGTCCGCACTGGTGAACAGAAGCGGCGGATCGCGCGTGTGAAATCCGAAAGACCGTCACAGAGCTGCATAAAATCGGGCAGAACGTCCCAGTAGCCCCGTGATCCGGTGTGTGGCCGTCCGCGCAGAGCGTGTCCCGTACGCGTCCAGGAAGCCCCGCCCGCTCACGGCTTACGGAAAGGAGGCAGCTGAATGGCTGCCACTACTGCTCGTCGTGTACGGATCGCCGCCACGGCCACCGCCGTCCTGATGGGCGGTTCGCTCCTGGGAGCGAGCGCCGCCCAGGCGTCGACCACCGCCGTCCAGGGATCCACCCCCAAAGCCAGCGACACGGCCGCCTGGCCGAAGAAGCCCTACGGCATCGTCACCGCCCGGTCGGGCCTGAACGTCCGTCAGTACCCGAGCACGGACTCCTCGGTGAAGTACGTCCTCCCGTTCGGGGCCAAGCGCGGCCTGGACTGCAAGGTGCGTGCCCAGATCATCGATGGCAACCCCTTCTGGTACAAGCTGAGGGACAGCAACTACTGGATCAGCGCCCGTTACGTGCACAACGTGGGCCACGTGAAGCTGTGCAAGGACGTGCACCGCTCGGCCCTGACCAACAGCGCGAAGGCCCAGAAGGCGATGGGCTGACCGTGCGGGCACGCCGCTGACGGTTCGCGCCGCGTCGCCGCACGGCGGCGCCGGCGCGTCAGCGGCCGGCCGGAGCGGGAGCCGCGAGCTCCTCGAAGACGGCCGTGTTCAGCGAGAAGGCGTGCCCGCACTCGCCGACGATGCGCCACTTCTCCTCGTCGTCGGCCGGTACCGAGTCGAGCAGTTCGCGGTACCCCCTCTTGAAGGCGGCGGGGTTCGGGATGTCCTCGAAGACATAGAACCGGACCCCGTCGCCTTTGTGCGCGAAGCCCCAGACCTTCTCCGCGGTGCCCCGCACCACCTGGCCCCCGGAGAGGTCGCCCAGGTACCGGGTGTAGTGGTGCGCGACGTAGCCGCCCGGCCACTCACGCGAGACCTCGGCGACGCGCTGCGCGTAGCTCTCGGTCGCGGCGAGCGGTGCGACCGAGCCGCGCCAGGCCCGCGAGCCGTGCAGATGGTCGAGGTCGCGCTCCAGGGACGGGACGCGGAAGAGCTCCCGCCGCACGAACGGGCCCGCGACCGGGTCGTCCGCGAGCTTCTCCGCGGACTCCTCCAACGCGCGGTAGACGAACCACAGTTGCTCGGTGTAGCGCGTGAACGCCGACCTCCCGAGGCTTCCGCTGAGCATGTCGCTCATGAACGTCGAGTTCTCCGCCCGGGTGTGCTGCGCCTTCGTGGCGTCGCGGATCAGGGCGGAGAAGGGAAGGTGCGCCGGCAGCCGTGAGGTCATGACGCCATTCTTTACCGACGGCCTGTCGGGAAAACCCCGGGAGCCCGCCGGGTGTCCGGGTGTCCGGGCGGGGGCGCTCAGGGCAGCGTGAGGATGTCCGCGCCGGACTCCGTGACCGCGAGCGTGTGCTCGAACTGCGCCGTGCGACGGCGGTCCTTGGTGACGACCGTCCAGCCGTCGTCCCACATGTCCCACTCGTACGTGCCCAGCGTCAGCATCGGCTCGATCGTGAACGTCATCCCGGGACGCATCACGGTCGTCGCCCGTGCGTCGTCGTAGTGCGGGATGATCAGGCCGGAGTGGAACGAGGTGTTGATGCCGTGGCCGGTGAAGTCGCGCACCACCCCGTAGCCGAAGCGCTTGGCGTACGACTCGATGACCCGGCCGATGATGTTGACCTGCCGGCCGGGGCGTACGGCCTTGATGGCGCGGTTGAGCGCCTCGCGCGTGCGCTCCACGAGCAGCCGTGACTCCTCGTCGACGTCGCCGCACAGGTAGGTGGCGTTGTTGTCGCCGTGCACGCCGTCGATGAAGGCGGTCACGTCGAGGTTCACGATGTCGCCGTCGCGCAGGACGGTCGAGTCCGGGATGCCGTGGCAGATGACCTCGTTGACCGACGTGCACAGCGACTTGGGGAACTGGCGGTAGCCGAGCGTCGAGGGGTAGGCGCCGTGGTCGCACATGTAGGCGTGGGCCACTTCGTCGAGCTTGTCCGTGGTGACGCCCGGGGCGATGTGCCGGGCCGCCTCCGCCATGGCGCGCGCCGCGATGCGGCCGGCCACGCGCATCTTCTCGATGGTCTCGCTGTCCTGCGCCTCGGGCCCGGTGTACGGGGTGGGGGCCTCCTTGCCGACGTACTCGGGACGCGGGATCGAGGAGGGCACGGAGCGGTGCGGCGAGAGTTCACCAGGAGAGAGCAATGACTGGCCAGACATGTGCGCGAGTCTAACTGTGGTACGGACAGGGCTCAGGGGGGAGCATGACGGTATGGCTCTCTTCAAGCGCAATACGCCCGGCAAACCGGGCGAGTGGTACTACTGCATCAAGCACGGCAAGGTCGAGGAGGGCCCGGAGTGCCCGGCCAAGAACCGTCTGGGGCCCTACGACAGCGAGGCCGAGGCCTCCCGTGCGATCGAGACCGTCCACCGGAAGAACGAGGAGTGGGACAACGACCCGCGCTGGACCGATGCGCCGCGGCGTGACGGCGGCGAGGGCGGCCCGGGCGGAGGCTCGGGCGGCGGGGGGTCCGCCGCCTAGCGCGCACCGGCCCGTGGTGTCACGGGCCGTCGGTTGACGTGGTGACGTCGACCCCGTCCGGGGTGAAGGCGATGCGGGTCAGGGTTCCGTCGGCGTTCCAGCGGACCGTGGTGCGGGCGCCGTCGGCGGAGACGAGACCGGCGGCCTCCGCGAGCGGGGACGCCTCGGCCGTAACCGCAGCGGGTCCGCCTCCGGAGGGGAGAGCGGCCAGGGCGACGAAGAGCGCGGCGCCCTCCGCGGGGCCGGTGAGTGCGGGCACCAGCGCCCAGGGGGTGAAGGCGGTGCCCTGAGGGGCCCGCAGGGCGGCCGGAGTCTCCTCGTCCCAGCCGTGCAGGCCGTGCAGGCTCTGCGGGCCGTGCGGGCCGGGCTCGAACTCGCCCCGGGGGAGGGGGAGTTGTCGGTCGTACGACCGAGGATCCGCCGTATCCGTCTCGCCACCGGGCGGCGCCGCCCAGCCCGTCAGCCGTACGCGCGCGCCCGCCGGCGCGCCGATCACGCGGTGCACGCGCAGTTCGAGGCCGCCCCGTACATACGTGACGCTCTCGACGCGCAGCCCCGGCACCATCGGGCCGCCGGAGGGGAAGACGGGCGTGTGCCAGGAGGCCGCCCAGCCCCACGCGCCGTCCGGGTCCGCCGCGGCGCCCATCGGGTGGATGCGGACGCGGGCGCTGCGCACCGGAGCGCCGTGCGGCCCGGGCACCTCGACGGCGAGGTGGTTGTCGGGGACGTTGCCGCTCGCCGTCGGGCCCGTACGGGTCGAGTAGGCCAGCCTCGCGTACAGCGGGTCGGCCGCCCGCGCGCTCTCGCCCTCGTGCGGCGGCACGTGATCGCTGCCGTGGTTGTGCAGCCGCACCCGTCCGTCGCCGCTCGTCTGGATGAGCAGCCCCGCCGACGGCAGGGCGACGGCACGCGCGGGCCCCTCGCTCGGTGCGGCCTCCTCGCGTGCCGTCCACAGCGGGTCGTCCTCCGGTACGAGCAGCGGCAGCAGGCCCTTGGACGCCCAGTACGGGGAGGCGGGACCGGAGTAGTCCTGAAGCGTCGCCTCGTGGGGGCCGTGCCAGCCGAGGGTCAGCAGCCCGTCGCGGCTGAGCGCCCCGCGGTCCAGGAAGTAGCGGACCGAGCCGCTGAGCAGCCGCCTGGAGACTCCGGGCGCCAGCGGCGTGTGGCCCGTCAGCGCGCCGAGGGCGACGGCGGCGTTCGCGGCGAAGCGGTACGTCAGCGAGCGGCCGAAGTGGAGCGGGGCTCCGTCGCCGTCGAAGAGCAGCGCGAAGCCGTCGAGATGGGCGCGCAGCCGGGCGCCGAGCCGGGCCGAGAGCGCGGCGTCCTGGGCGAGGTGGGCGTGCAGCAGCGGATACAGGTGCAGGGCCCAGCCGTTGTAGTGGTCGAAGGCGCGGCCGTCGCCGTCCGAATACCAGCCCTCGCCCCGGTACCAGCCGTCCAGCAGCTCCAGCCCGCGCTCGACCGCCCGCCGCGTCTCGGCGTCGCCGCGGCCCGCCGACTCCAGGAAGCCCGCGACGGTCAGCGGGAAGAGATACCAGTTGTTGGGCGCCGGTACGTGCCGCAGCGCGCCGCGCAGCCACTCCTCGGCGCGGTCCCGCACGCCGGGGCCGAGCCGGTCCCACAGCCACGGTCGGGTGAGCCGCAGACCGAGCGCGACGGACGCCGCCTCCACCATCGGCTGGCCGTAGACGGTGTGGTCGGCGATCCGCGGCCACGACTCCTCGTCGTCCCCGCCGGGTGTGCGCGTGCCCGCCGCGAGGCCCTCGGCGTACCGCTCCAGCAGGCCGTGCGGGTCCGCGCCCCGCGCCCCCGCGACGCGGAACGCGGCGGTGAGGAACGTGCGCGCGTAGCCCTCCAGCCCGTCGGAGCGCACACCGGTACGGGAGGGGCGTCCGGGCAGGTCGAGCCGCGCGCCGCGCGGGGTCGCGTAGCGCCGCGCGGCGGCGAGCAGGCCGTCGGCCGTCGCCTCCCAGTGGGCGCGCGTCCAGCCGGTGAAGGGGCTCGACTCCCTGTCCTCCGGCGGCAGTCGGAGCAGTTCGGCGGCGGTGTCGCATGGTCGGTCGGCAGCGGCGGTCACGCGAGATACGCCAGCCTTTCGCGTCGTACGGGATGGGCGAAGCCCTCGCCGCGGGCCCAGCGGGCGACCTCGGAGACGGTCAGATCGGCCAGCCGCCGCAGCTCGTTGCCCAGCGAACCGGCGATGTGCGGGGTGATGAGCGCGTTCTCGCACTCCCAGAGCGGGTGGCGGGGCGGCAGCACCTCCGGCTCGGTGACGTCCAGCACCGCGTGGATACGGCCCGCGAGGACGGCCTCCGTGAGCGCGTCCTGGTCGAGGACGGCGCCGCGCGACGTGTTGATGAGGGTGGCGTCCGGCCGCATGGCGGCGAGGAGTTCGCGGCCGACGAGGCCGCGCGTGGCAGGCAGCAGCGGGGTGTGGACGCTCACCACGTCACAGTCCGCGAAGAGTTCGCGCAGCGGAACCAGGGGCACGCCGAGGGCCGCGGCCTCCTCGTCGGTGACGTACGGGTCGTGGAGCCGCACCCGCAGGTCGTACGGGCGCAGCAGCTCGATCACGCGCCGCCCGATCAGGGACGCGCTCAGAATGCCCACGGTGCGCCGGTAGTTGCCGTAGCCGCGCGTGCCGGGGCGCTGGTGCCGCAGGTCTCCGGTGCGGGCGCGGGCGGCGGCGTAGTCGCGGGCCGTCTCCAGTACGCGTTTGCCGCTGAGCAGGATCATCGCGACGGTGTACTCGGCGACGGGCAACGCGTTGGCGGCGGCGGCCGAGGAGACCTCGATGCCGCGCTCCCAGCAGGCGTCCGTGATGTGCCCTCGTACGCTCCCGGCGGTGTGCGCGACGGCGCGCAGCAGAGGGGCGGAGGCGAGCACCGCCTCGTCGAGGGGCGGGCAGCCCCAGCCGGTGATCAGCAGCTCGGTGCGTGCCAGCACCTGCCGTGCGTCCTCGGTGCCGAAGTCGCCGAGGACGGGGAGCGGTTGCGGCTCGGTGTGCTCGGCGAGCGCGGCGAGTGCGGCGTCGTCGAGGACGCCGCGGGTGGCGGCGGTGTCCATGGCGAGCGCCGCGCGAGGACGCCGGGAACGCCGGGAAGGCTGAGGAGCGTGAGGAGGGCCAGGTGGGCTGGGAACGTCGGGAGGGCGGGGACCGCGGGGAGTCGGCATCTCTCTCCTGCGCTGGCTCGAACGGCCCGGGTGCGGGCGCCTCTTGAGCCTGCCCCGTGCCGGGCCGGTGCGCCAGAGGCAGTACGGGAGTATCGGGTCATTCGGGACGCCGGTGGCGCGCGGAGCCCGAAGTCGCCGCCGCGACCGGTGGGTTCGAGGGGCCGAGGGCTTCCGGGGAGGGGAGCCTCGGCAACCGCTCTCACCAGCGGGTGGGCGGCGGGGCGGAGAGCTGGTCGGCGATGCGGGAGAGCCGGTCGCGTAACGAGGGCCGGCGTGAGCCGCCGGCCGGAAGCCCCGGTGCGCCGCTCGGGCCGCCCGCCCCGAGGAAGGTCTCGCCGGCCGCCGCGCTCACCAGGTGCTGCACCATCTCCAGGTCGACCTCCGCCTCGTCGGCGCTCAGCGCGTCGTGCGCGATGCCGTGCAGCTCGCTCGGGCGGCCGTCGCTCCCGGCGTCGTCCAGCGCCAGCACGGTGGCGCCGGCGCGGCGCGCGTCGTGCACGCGCTCCAGCAGCCCGGGCCCCGGTTCGTCGGGGGTGACCACCAGCACGGTCTCCTTGCGGCCCGCCGCCTCGATCCGGCCGAGCCCGGCGGAGAGATGGGCGGGAGCGGCGGCCGGTACCCGGTGCCGTACGAGCGTGGGCGACAGCTCGGGCTGACCCGACCAGGCGGCCTCGTCGTCCAAGTGGGCCGCCAGATGCCACGGTTCGTACGACTCGGTGCCGACCAGGAGCAGACCGCCCCTGTTCGGGCCGACGGACGTACGCAGCGATCCGGCGAACCGGCGCGCGGACTGCACCCAGTCCGTTCCTGCAAGCGCTTCCCGCAGATGTGCGACACGTACGGCATCCATTGCCCGGCATGATGCCTCAACGGGCCTTGCGCGACGGGCGTTTCGGCCGTGCTCACCCGTACGGATGTGACGCGGCGGAAGGATGCGGCCGCGCGTGGGGCGCCCGGGGATGTTCATCTCCCGTTCCCTTGACGCTCTGTTGCCGTCTGCTTACTTTCAGGCACCGGTCAACATCTTTCCCGCGTCCGGGAGTTGGGAGCCGTTCATGCCGTACGAGACCTCCGTGCCGTTCAGCGCCGGAAGCGAGGGCTACGCGAGCTTCCGCATCCCCGCGTGCGTTCGCGCCCCCGACGGCTCGCTCGTCGCGTTCGCCGAGGGCCGGGTGACGTCCTCGGGCGACACCGGGCACATCGAGATCGTCTCCAGACGCTCCGGCGACGGAGGGCGCAGCTGGGGCGAGTTGAGAGTCGTCGCCTCGTACGGGACGGGCACGGCGGGCAATCCCTCGCCCATCGTGATCCCGGCCGAAGACGGGGGAGACGGGTCAGACGGGGGAGAAGGGGAGGAGCCCGGGGGCCGTATCGTCCTGGTCTTCGTGACCAACGCCGCGGAGGCCACCGAGGACCGCATCCGCCGGGGCGAGGTGTCCGAGGAGGACGGCCGCCGCGTGTGGGTGCAGCAGAGCACGGACTCCGGCGTGAGCTGGTCCGCGGCGCGGGAGATCACCGAGTCCGCGAAGCTCCCCGAGTGGCGCTGGTACGCGACGACTCCGGGGCATGCGCTGCGGCTGGCGCGCGGCGGCCACGAGGGCCGCCTCGTCGTACCGGCGAACCACTCGCTGCCGCCGGAGGGCGACGACGACGGCACCCAGGGCCGCTACAACGGCGGCCACGATCTGCTCAGCGACGACGACGGCGAGACCTGGCGCATCGGCTACACCGACGACAACCCGGACGGCTGGGTCAACGTCAACGAGACCACCGGGGCCGAACTGCCCGACGGCCGCCTCTACTTCAACACCCGCACCGAGGCGATCGCGCCCGAGCACCGCGCCGACGCGCGCTCCGAGGACGGCGGTGCGTCCCTGCTCGCGCCCTTCGAGCCGCAGCCCCGGCTCACCACGCCGGTCGTCGAGGCGAGCGTCTTGCAGCTGCACGACCCGGAGGTGCTGGTCTTCTCCGCGCCCGGCGACCCCGAGGAGCGGCGCCGGATGACGCTGTGGGCGAGCGTGGACGGCGGGAGCCAGTGGTGGCCCGTGCACTCCGTGGACGACCGGCCGGCGGCCTACTCGGATCTCGTACGCGTCGACGACGGCACCCTGGGCCTGCTGTACGAGACGGGGGACGAAGGCCCGTACGACACCGTGACGTTCAGGCGTATTCCGGTCGCGGAGCTGGCGCCGGAGGACTAGGGCCCGGAGGCGGTCCGGACGTGATCACCTTCACGGCTCCGGAGTGAGGCGCTCCCGGGGCGGCGGTGGCAGGATCCCGCGTATGACTTCCTCTGCATCCGCCTCCGGCCCCTCCGCGTCCTCGTCCGCCGCGCCCAGGAAGGACCCCTGGGACCTGCCCGACGTCTCCGGCCTCACGGTCGGCGTCCTCGGCGGCACCGGTGACCAGGGTCGCGGCCTCGCGTACCGGCTGGCCAGGGCCGGCCAGCGGGTCGTCATCGGCTCGCGCGCCGCGGAGCGCGCCGAGCGGGCCGCCGAGGAGCTGGGCCTGGGCGTGGAGGGCGCGGAGAACGCGGAGTGCTCACGCCGCTCGGACGTGGTGATCGTGGCGGTGCCCTGGGACGGTCACGCCAGGACGCTGGAGTCGCTTCGCGGGGAGCTGAGCGGCAAGCTCGTCGTGGACTGCGTCAATCCGCTCGGCTTCGACAAGAAGGGCGCGTACGCGATCCGCCCCGAGGAGGGCAGCGCCGCGCAGCAGGCCGAGGCGCTGCTGCCGGAGTCCCGGGTCACCGCGGCCTTCCACCACCTGTCGGCGGTGCTGCTCGCGGACGCCTCCGTCGAGAAGATCGACACCGATGTGATGGTGCTCGGCGAGGACCGGGAGGACTGCGCGGTCGTGCAGGCGCTCGCCGGACGCATCCCGGGCATGCGAGGTGTTTTCGCCGGGCGGCTGCGCAACGCGCACCAGGTCGAGTCGCTCGTCGCCAACCTGGTCTCCGTCAACCGGCGTTACAAGGTGCACGCGGGCATCCGGCTCACCGACATGTGAGCTGTACGGGACGCGGGCGGCGAGCGCGCGGCCCGGGCCGCGGCAGCGGGCGGCAGGACAGGGCCGTGACCGCGGCGGGGGATCGCCGTGAGAGATAGGGGAGAATGGGGGAGTCCGCCCGCTGTCCGACAGGAGCCGCCCGCATGTCCGCCCCCGCCGCCTCCCTCCGCTCGTCACGGGGGATCGCCCGCTACGCAACCGTCCTGTGCGCGCTCGCCGTGATCGCCGCGGTGGTCTCGTTCGTCAACGGCAGCTGGCTCGGGGTCGTGTGGGTGCTGCTCGCGGGACTCGCCTCCAACATGGCCTGGTACTACGGCCGCAGGGCGCGCCGCGCCCCGGCCGCCCCCGCATCTGCTGCCTCCGCTCCCCCACCGCGGGCCGCCGAGGGGTCTACTGGAGCGGAGTGACCGAGAGGTCGGGCTCGCCCTGCCAGAAGCGGAAGAAGTCGTAGCCGTAACTCACGTCGAGATCCGTGACGTGCAGCACGCCCATCACGTGCCCGATCGAGTCCCAGAAGACGCCGTTGACCTCGGGTATCCACAGGAAGCCGAAGACCACCAGGAGCCCGAACGGCGCGAAGGGCTCCGCCTGGCGGCGGGCCGCGGGCGGGAGCCACGGCTCCAGCACCCCGTAGCCGTCGAGGCCGGGCACCGGCAGCAGATTGAGGATGGCCGCCGTCACCTGGAGCATCGCGAGGAACGCCAGCGCGTACCGGAACGCGAACGGCACGTCCCCCATCGCGTCCAGCCAGAAGGGAGCGGTGAGAACGGCCGCGAACAGGGCGTTCGCCGCGGGCCCGGCGGCCGAGATGAGGCTGTGCTTCCAGCGGCCCCTGATCCGGTCGCGTTCGATGTAGACGGCGCCGCCCGGCAGCCCGATGCCGCCGAGGACGACGAAGACGACGGGCAGTACGACGCTCAGCACGGCGTGCGTGTACTTCAGCGGGTTGAGCGTGAGATAGCCCTTGGCGGCGACCGATGTGTCGCCGCCGCGCAGAGCCGTACGGGCATGTGCGTACTCGTGCAGGCACAGCGACACGACCCAGCCCGAGACGACGAAGAAGAAGACCGCCACTCCGGTCACCCCGGCCAGTCCCGACCACACCGCCCACCCGGAGACGGCCATGATCGCGGCGAGCGAGAGGAAGACCGGGCTGATGCGGTGGTGATCGGGGTGGGTGGAGGCGCTGGTCATGGGGTGAGACCGTACCGGCAGCGGCTCTCTCCCGGCCAACGGCCCAGGGTTTTCCAGGGGTTCCGGCGGGTGCCGGACCGGGGCCCCGGCCGGTGCTCCGGCCCGTCCTGCGGCCCGCCGTCGCCGCGCGCGACCTGGCAACATGAACTGGTGCGCTACAGATATCTCGTTCTGGGCACCACCGAGGCCCTCCGCGAGGACGGCACGGCGGTGCCGCTCGGCGGGGCGCGGCTGCGGGCGCTGCTGACCGCGCTGGCGGCCGCGGGCGGGCGCTCCGTCCGTACGGGCGCGCTGGCGGCAGACGTCTGGGCGGAAGGCCCCGACGGCTCGGACGCGGAGCCGCCGGCGGACGAGACGGCCGCCGTGCAGGCCCTCGTCGGGCGGCTGCGGCGTGCGCTCGGACGGGACGCGATCGTCTCGGACGCCACCGGCTACCGGCTCGCGGCCGACCGCGACGACATCGACCTGTTCCGCTTCGAGCGGCTGGCCGACGAGGGCGCGGCGGCACTGGCCGACGGCGAGGCGGGCAAGGCGGCCGGACTGCTGGACGAGGCACTGGCGCTGTGGCGGGGGCCCGTACTGGCGGACCTGCCCGGCGGCGGAGGCGCGGCGGGCGCACGCGCGGCCACCCGGCTCCTCGCCGCGCGCCGCGGCAGGCTGGAGGCCGCGCTCGCGCTCGGCAGGGCGGAGAGCGCACTGCCCGGGCTGCGCGAACTGCTCGCGGAACACCCCCTCGACGAGCCGCTGCACGTGCTGCACCTGCGTGCCCTGCGCGACGCGGGCCGCCCGGCGGAGGCCCTGGCGGCCTACGAGGAGATACGGGCCGGGCTCGCCGACCGGCTGGGCGCCGACCCGGGGCCCGAACTGCGGGCGCTGCACGCGGAGTTGCTGGCACCCGCTCCGGCTCCGGCGCGAGCAGTCGAGCCCGCCCCCGCGTCCGTACGGGCGGCCGGGAGCGCTCCTGCTCCGGCGACGGCGCCCGAGGCGGAGGCCGCCGGGCCCGCCCCTCGCGGCAATGTGCGGGCGCGGCTGACGTCCTTCGTCGGCCGCGAGCCGGAGATCCAGGCCCTGCGTGCCGATCTCGCCGTCTCCAGGCTCGTGACGCTGACCGGGCCGGGCGGCGCCGGGAAGACCCGGCTGTCCCAGGAGACCGCCGGGACCGTCGCCGCCGATCTGTGGCCCGACGGCGTGTGGATCGCGGAGCTGGCGCCCGTACGGGACCCCGCGCACCTCGCCGAGACCGTGCTCACCGCGCTCGGCGGCCGCGAGACGGTGATCCACGGCTCCGCCGCGGAGGGCCTGCGCGCCGCGACCGATCCCAACGCGCGGGACCCCCTCGCCCAGCTCGCCGAGCGCTGCGCGACGCGGCGCATGCTGCTCGTCCTCGACAACTGCGAACACCTCATCGAGGCCGCCGCGGAGCTGACCGAGACCCTGCTGCTGGAGTGCCCGCACGTCACCGTGCTGGCCACGAGCCGCGAGCCGCTGGGCGTGCCGGGGGAGTCCGTGCGCCCTGTGGAACCGCTGTCCGGGCCCATGGCGCTGCGCCTCCTCGCCGATCGCGGGGCGTCGGCCCGCCCCGGCTTCCGTACCGACGACGACCCGGACGCGTGCGCCGAGATCTGCCGCCGCCTCGACGGGCTGCCGCTCGCCATCGAGCTGGCCGCCGCCCGGCTGCGCGCGCTGTCGCCGCGCCAGGTCGCGGACCGGCTGGACGACAGGTTCCGGCTGCTGACCAGCGGCAGCCGTACGGTCCTGCCCCGTCAGCAGACGCTCCGCGCCGTCGTCGACTGGTCATGGGAGCTGCTGGACGGCGCCGAACGGGCCGTCCTGCGGCGCCTGTCGGTCTGCTCCGGCGGCTGTGAGCTGAGCGAGGCCGAGGAGATCTGCGGCGACGCGGACGCGGACACCGGCGCCGCGGGCGGCGGGACGGGCGCTGCGCCGGGAGTCGCGGGTGCGGTGTCGCCCCGTGACGTCGCCGCGATCCTCGGGTCGCTCGTCGACAAGTCCCTCGTGGTGGCGGCGCCCGGTGTGTGCGGCATGCGCTACGGCCTGCTGGAGACCGTCGCCGAGTACGCGGCCGGGCGGCTGGACGAGGTGCCGGGGGAGAGGGCGGCGGCCGAGCGGCGGCATCTGGTGGCCTATCGCGAACTGGCCCGCACCACCGACCCGTTGCTGCGCGGACCGGAGCAGTCCCGCCACTTCGAGCGGCTGGAGCGCGATCACGACAACATCCGCGCCGTACTGGCGCGTGCCGTCGCCGCGGGCGACGAGCAGGAGGCCCTGTGCCTGGTCACCAGCATGAGCTGGTTCTGGCAGCTGCGCGACCACCGTGCCGACGCACGGACCTGGACGGCCGCCGCCGCGTCCCTGGGACCCGATCCGTTCGCGGAGCCCGTCGTCCCGGCGCCGCCGCTGCGGGAGCGGTGCACCGACTCGCCGCCGCCCATGGCCCCCGACGTGCTGTGGGAGGCGCGGCGCGGGGTGCGGCTGATGGAGCTGACCGGGCACGACGGCGACCGCAGCTTCCTGGAGGACACCGAGCGGATGGCGAGGCTGCGCCGGGTCACGGGCGCGTACACGCCCGGATCGCCGCAGACGTGCCGGCTGCCCGGCTTCATGTGGGTCTTCGCCTGGATGGTGACGGGCCCGTACAGCGAACTCCACGACATCGTGGAGGCCACCGTGGAGGGCTGCCGCCGGTACGGCTACGACTGGGAACTGGCCTTCGTGCTCCAGCTGCGCAGCCGGTTCACCAACGACCGCGCGGACGGCATGGTGCAGTCGGCGCGCGACGCCGACGAGAGCCTGGAGATCTACACCCGGATCGGGGACTGCTGGGGCATGGCCGACGCCCTGGCCGGACGTGCCGAAGGACGGTGCACGCGCTGGGAGTTCGCCGAGGCCGCCGAGGACTACCGCCAGGCGATCGCGTGTGCCGGGCAGTTGGGCTCGCACAGCCAGATCCCGTTCCTGCGGGCCCGGTTGGGCATGGCGCTCCTGGACAGCGGGAGCCCCGAGGAGGCCGAGACGGGCGAGGCGCTGCTGCGCGAGGCGTACGAGGAGTCGGAGCGCGACGGGCGGGACGAGCCCCGGTTCACCACCCTTCAGTACGCCGTGCACCTCGGCCGCAAGGGCGCCCTGGCCGAGGCCCGCGACGTGCTGCGTGCGGCGGAGAAGGGCACGCAGGGCGGGCTGCCCCGGATGTTCAGCGGCGTCGTGCAGGGATTGCAGGCCTGGCTGGACTGCCTGGAGGGCGAGTTCGGGCCGGCGCTGGTCAAGGCGGCCGAGGCGGTGGAGAAGACGCGCGACAAGCTGGCGGAGACGATCGCGCCGGGCCTGGTGATGATTCACTGCCTCACCGCCGCGCGGGCGCTGGCCGGGCTGGGCGATCCGGAGACCGCGGCCCGGCTGCTGGGCTCGTACGACGCGCACACCCGGCTGCCGGAAGGGCACCGGGCCAAGCCGGCCGACCAGGAGTGGCGCGAGAGCGTCGGGGAGGCCGTACGGGACGCGTTCGGGGACGGCGGCGACGGCTCCCCGGACGGCGGCGACGGCGGCCCGAACGGTGGGACCGGCTATGTGCGGGCGTACGCCGAAGGCGGCGACCTCTCCGTGGCGGAGGCCACCGCCCTCGTGCTCCGGGCGCCGCCGCGAGGGCGGGGCTGACGCGACCGGGCCGGGTGAACTCAGGTCTTCTTGCGGAACTTGGCGATCGCCACCGGTGCCGTGACCGCCGTCAGCGCGGCCGACCACACCAGCGTCCACAGCGCCGGACCGGCGACCGCGCCGTGCCCGAGCATCATGCCGCGCGCCGCGTCGGCCACATGAGTCAGCGGATTGACGTGCGTGAACGTCTCCAGCCAGCCGGGCATCGTGCTCGTCGGGACGAAGATCGAGGAGCCGAACTGGAGCGGCATCAGCACCAGGAACGACACCCCTTGCACGCCCTGGGCGGTGTTCATGCTCAGACCCAGCAGCATGAAGATCCACATCAGCGAGGCGCCGAAGACGGTCGCGAGCCCGACCGAGGCCAGCAGACCCGCCCAGTGCCCCTGGATGTCGAGGCCGACGAGGAAGCCCACGGTCAGCAGCACGGCCATGGCGACCAGCATCCGGCCGATCTCCACCACGACCTTGGCTATCAGCACCGAGGAGCGGCTGATGGGCATGGACCGGAAGCGGTCCATCACACCCTTGCGGAAGTCCTCGTTGACGCCCGTGCCCACCGCCATGGCGATGTTGATGCTCATCATCGCCATCATGCCGGGCAGCAGATAGTTCGTGTACTGGTCGCG
Source organism: Streptomyces winkii (assembly GCF_032248595.1). Classification (NCBI taxonomy): domain Bacteria; kingdom Bacillati; phylum Actinomycetota; class Actinomycetes; order Kitasatosporales; family Streptomycetaceae; genus Streptomyces; species Streptomyces winkii. Next base: position 377,193 of record NZ_JASTTH010000002.1, read on the forward strand.
GTCACCGCCGGAGCCGCCGCCGATGGCGCCGCCGAAGACGTACACGAACAGGAGCGTGAAGATGACGGGCATCAGCAGCACGTCCATCATCGACTCCGGGTCCTGCTTGATCTGGAGGGCGTTGCGCCGGACCAGGGCGCCGATGTGGCGCAGCCCGGACCGCAGGCTCGTACGGGAGTCGCCCTCGGGGTGTGCCGAGGGCCCCGGGGCGGGCGGCCTGCCCGCGCCGGCCGTGGGCGGAGAGGCGGTGGCGCTCATACGGCGACCTCCTCGGCCCGGGCCTCGTGGGCCCCGTTCCCGTCGGCCCGGTTCTCCTCGCCCCGGTTCTCCTCGCCCTGATGCGTGGCCTTCTGGCCCGTGATGGCGAGGAACACCTCGTCCAGGCTGGGCAGATGGGTGGAGATGTCGGCGACGGCGAAGCCGCGCGCCGCCAAGAGCCCGATGACGGCGGTCAGTTGCTCGTCGCTGAGGATGGGCACGCTCACGAGGCCCGCCCGTTCGTCCGCGGTGGCTCCGCCGACCCCGTCCAGACCGGCCTGCGCGAGCGCCGCGGCCATGCCGGACACCTCGCCCGGGTCGACGGGCCGTATCTCCAGGGTGCGGCCGCCGACCTTCGCCTTCAGCTCGGGCACCCGGCCCTCGGCGACGATCTTCCCGCGGTCCATCACGGTCAACTCCTCGGCGAGTTGCTCGGCCTCCTCCATGTACTGCGTGGTCAGCAGCACGGTGTTGCCCTCGGCGACGATGCCGCGCACCTCCGCCCACACCTCCTTACGGGTGCGGGGGTCGAGGCCTGTCGTCGGCTCGTCCAGGAAGAGCACCTTCGGATGCCCGATCATGGACGCGGCCAGGTCGAGGCGCCTGCGCATCCCGCCGCTGTACTTTCCGGCCGCGCGCTTGGCGGCCTCCGAGAGCGAGAACCGCTCCAGCAGTTCGTCCGCGCGCCGGCGTGCGCTGGCACGCGGCAGATCGAGCAGCCGCCCGATCATGTAGAGGTTCTCCCAGCCGGAGAGCTTCTCGTCGACCGAGGCGTACTGCCCCGTCAGCCCGACCGCGCCGCGCAGCCGGCGGGGCTGGCGCACCACGTCGAAACCGGCCACCGTCGCGCGGCCCGCGTCCGGCAGCAGAAGCGTGGAGAGGATGCGCACGAGCGTGGTCTTGCCCGCCCCGTTCGGCCCGAGCACCCCCATCACGGTGCCCTCGTGCACGTCCAGATCGATGCCGTCGACGGCCCTTGTGTCCCCGAAGTGCTTCACCAGTCCGCGGACTTCGACGGCGTGAGTGCCGCGGCTGGCGTTGTTGTCCTGCGTCATGCTCACAAGATTTGCACCCGGCACCGACAAACGGCCGACAGCCCGCCTATACGCGCACAGTGCGGACAGGAGGGATGCCGGCCGAGTGCCGGGGCGGGAGACGGGCGCGGGTCACCGGCGCGGGCCACCCGTGCCGCCCGTCACGCGAAGCTGTGCCGCTCCTCGGGGAAGTCGCCCGCGATCACTTCCTCCGCGAACGCCCTGGCCGCGTCGCCGAGGGTCTGGCGCAGCTGTGCGTACTGCTTGACGAAGCTCGGCACCCTGCCCGCCGTCATCCCCGCCATGTCCGTCCACACCAGCACCTGTGCGTCGGTGTCGGCTCCGGCCCCGATGCCGACGGTCGGCACGTGCAGCGAGCGCGTGACCTCGGCGGCCAGCTCCGCCGGTACGGCCTCCAGCACCACCGCGAACGCCCCGGCGTCCTGTACGGACTTGGCGTCCCGCAGCAGCTGCTGCGCGGCCTCCTCGCCGCGGCCCTGCACGCGGTATCCCATGGCGTGCACGGACTGCGGAGTGAGGCCCACATGGGCCATGACCGGGATGCCGGACTGCACCATCAGCTCGATCTGGTGCGCCGAGCGCTCGCCGCCCTCCAGCTTCACGGCGCCGGCTCGCGCCTCCTTGACCAGCCGCGTGGCGCTCCGCAGCGCCTGTACAGGGCCTTCCTGGTACGTGCCGAAGGGCAGGTCCGCGACGATCAGGGCACGCTTCGTGCCCCGTACCACGGCGGCCGTGAGCATGGTCATCTCGTCCAGGGTGACCGGCACGGTGTTCTCGTAGCCGAGGTGGCAGTTGCCCATGGAGTCGCCGACGAGCATGACGGGGATGCCCGCCTCGTCGAAGACGGAGGCCGTCATGGCGTCGTAGGCGGTGAGCATCGGCCAGCGCTCACCGCGTTCCTTGGCGGCGCCGAGGTCGCGGACGGTGATCCGGCGGTTGCGTACACCGCCGTAGAGAGTCGCGGGCTGCTTCGTGGAAGGCCCGTCCTGCTTCTGCGCATCAGACATGGCTGAACGCTCCTGTGTGTTCGTCCTCTCGAGGCGCCCTGACGGCGTCCCCGGATACACGTCCATGCTGGCACGCGGGGTCGGCCGAAGGAAGACGCGGGCGGCCGGGCCCCCATTCCGATACGAGACGGGACCGTATCGGAACGGGTATATGGTGTGGCCATGAGTTCCTCCGTGCCTGAGAACGTGCACCGCAGGCGCTGGCTGATCCTCGGCGTCCTGATGCTCAGCCTGCTGATCGTCGTGCTCGACAACTCGATCCTGAACGTGGCCATGAAGACCATCGCCCAGCCCGCGCCGGCCGGACTCGGCGCGAGCCAGAGCGAGTTGGAGTGGTCGATCAACTCCTACACCCTCGTCTTCGCCGGACTCCTCTTCACCGCGGGCCTGCTGGGCGACCGGCTCGGGCGGCGCCGCGTGCTCCTCTTCGGGCTCGTCGTCTTCGGGCTGGGCTCCGTCTTCGCCGCTCTGGCCGACTCGCCCGGTCAACTCGTCGCGTTCCGTGCCGTGATGGGCCTCGGCGGCGCGTTCGTCATGCCGTCCACGCTGGCGATCCTCATGAACGTCTTCGAGCGCGACGAGCAGCCCAAGGCCATCGGCATCTGGGCGGGCGGCGTCGGGCTCGCCATAGCCGTCGGCCCGATCACGGGCGGCGCGCTCCTGGAGCACTTCTGGTGGGGTTCGGTCTTCCTGGTCAACGTGCCGATCGTCCTCGTGGCGCTGGCCGCGATGGTGCTGCTGGTCCCCGACTCCCGCGACCCGCGCCCCGGGCGGCTGGACCCGTTCGGTGTGCTGCTGTCCATCGCCGGTCTCGTGCTGCTGGTGTACGGGATCATCAAGGGAGGCCAGCTCGCGGACTTCAGCGACCCGGTGGTGCTCCTCACCGCGGGCGGCGGAGTGGCGGTGCTGGCCGTCTTCGTACTCCACGAGCGGCGCAGCGACCATCCGGCGATCGACGTCACGTACTTCAAGAACCCGGCGTTCTCCGCCGCCGTCGCCGCGATCGCCCTCGTGTTCTTCGCGCTGATGGGCGTGACGTTCTTCGCGGTCTTCTACATGCAGAGCGTGCGCGGCTTCACGGCGCTGGAGGCGGGCCTGCTGATGCTGCCGCTGGCCGTCGCCCAGCTGATCTTCGCGCCGCGCGCCCGGCTCGTCGTGGACAGGTTCGGCGCGAAGGCCGTCTGCACGGCCGGGATGCTGCTGATCGCGGCCGGAATGGCGGCGTTCCTGCTCTTCGGCCGTACCACGCCGATATGGGTGCTGGAGGTCGTCTTCTTCGTGCAGGGCACGGCGATGGCGCACATCATGCCGCCCGCCACGGTCTCGATCATGCAGTCGCTGCCGCGCGAGAAGGCGGGCTCCGGGTCGGCCGTCAACAACACCTTCCGGCAGGTCGGCGGCGCCATGGGGGTGGCCGTGCTCGGGTCGCTGCTCTCCGCGCGCTACCGGGAGGGCATCGAGGGCCGCCTCGCGCAGCTGCCGCTTCCCGAGGGCGTGCGGCACGCCGCCGGGGAGTCGATCGAGGGGACGCTCGCCGTCGCGGCCCGACTGGGGCCCGCCGGACGGGAGTTGGTGGACCCCGCCAAGAACGCCTTCATCGACGCGATGCACGTCACGGTGCTCGGGTCGGCGGCGGTCGCGCTGCTGGGGGCGCTGGTGGTGGCCGTATGGCTGCCGGGCAGGCCGCCGGAGGACGGGGACGGCGCGGGGCCGCCCGAAGAGCTCGACGACGCCGCGAAACCGCCGGTGGGCGCCGGTCGTTGACCGGAGGCGCGCGACAGACCCGGTGAAGAAGGAGTCCCAGGATGAACCCCACGCAGGCCGGCGCGGGCACCGGCGAGGACGCGGGCTGCGCTCCCGTGCGGCGTGGCCGCCCCCGCAGCGAGGCGGTGGAGCGGGCCATCGTCGAGGGCGTGCTCAGGCTGCTGGAGGAGGGCACGTCCATCGACGCCCTCTCCATCGAGCGCGTCGCACGCGTCGCGGGCGTCGGCAAGGCGACCGTCTACCGGCGCTGGCCCGGCGGCAAGGACGAACTGCTGCTGTCGGTCGTACGTGAGCTGGAGGAGCCCCTCGCCCGGCCCGCGGGGGAGTCCGTGCGGGACGATCTCGTCACGCTCCTGGAGTGGTACCGGCGCAAGGGCCTGGCCAAGCGCCAGTCCGCCGTGCTGCGCACCATGATGAGCCATGTGCAGAGCCACCCGAAGCTGTGGGAGCAGTACCACGACAGCGTGATCAAGGTCCGCCGGGAGACGCTGCACGACGTGCTGAGGCGCGGCATCGAGTCGGGGGAGCTGCGCGGAGACCTGGACATCGAACTGCTCGGGGAGCTCTTCTCCGGGCCGATGCTCACGCGGACCGTTCTGCACGAGCGCAAGGACCTTCCCGAGGGGCTGGCGGAGAAGATCGTCGACGCGGTCCTCGACGGGGTGCGCGCCCCGAGTTGAGCCGTGCGCCCGCTGGGAACACAGGGCGGGGAACGGGCAGGCGGAGGCGAGGGCGCGGCCCGGGGGACCCCGGCGGCGTGCGTGTTCCGTCACAGCGCCCCACGGAACGGCGGCGCACCGGAACCTCACCTGCCTGGGTGTTCGTCCTGCACGACACATGGGAAACCCACGGGGCATCCCCGTGCGGGGCGGGTGCCCGTGCGGGACATTCGTCGTACGGGAACTCCCCGTTCCGCATCACCTATCGTTCGACAATCACCAGCGAGCAAGTGAGGACAGCGGATGGCACGCGCGCACATGGCGGAGGCCGCGAAGACTTCTGGCGACTGGTACGGGGCCGGGTCCCGCACCCGCCGGGACGGCAGCCGAATGCCTGGTACGCCCCGTATGTTCGCCGGCTGGGGCGGCCATGGAGCGTGGCGGCGCGGCTGGATGCTCGCCACGCTCGCCGTGCTGCTGGGTCTCGCACTGTTCTGGCACTCCGAAGTGCCCAACACCATCGGCAATCTCGGGTCCCTGTGGGAGACGTTCCTGCCGTGGGGCGGCGTGCTCGTGCCCGTCCTGGCGCTGCTGGCGCTGCTGCGCCGCTCCGTCCTCACGCTGGTGGCGCTGCTGCTTCCGGCCCTGGTGTGGCTGAACCTCTTCGGCGGCCAGTTCACCAGCAAGACGGGCACGGGCGGCGACCTCACCGTCGTCGCGCACAACGTCAACGCCGACAACCCCGACCCGGCGCGCACCGCGCGCGAACTCGCGGGCTCCGGTGCGGACATCGTCGCGCTGGAGGAGGTCGCGGGCGGCCAGGCCGAGCAGTACGACAAGGGTCTGGCGAACGCGTACCGCTTCCACAAGCGCGTGGGCACGGTCGGCGTGTGGAGCAAGTACCCGATGCGGGACGCCGGGACCGTCGACATCAAGATGGGCTGGCCGCGGGCGATGCGCGCGACCGTCGCCACGCCCAAGGGCGACGTCGCCGTGTACGCGGCCCATCTGCCGTCCGTGCGGCTCCAGTTCGCCTCGGGCTTCACGGCCGGTCAGCGGGACGACAGCGCCGAGGCGCTGGGCAGGGCCATAGCGCAGGACCGTACGGGCAAGGCGGTGCTGCTCGGGGACCTCAACGGCACCATGAACGACCGGGCACTCGCGCCGGTGACGTCCCAGATGCGCTCGACGCAGGGCGCGGCAGGAGACGGGCCGGGCTTCAGCTGGCCCGCGTCGTTCCCGACCACCCGCATCGACCAGATCATGGTGAAGGGGCTGGAGCCCGTCTCCTCGTGGTCCCTGCCGTCCACCGGCAGCGACCATCTGCCGGTGGCCGCCTCCGTCAACTTCTGAGGAAGGGGCGGGAGTTCGGGCCGTCCGGGCCCGAGGGGGCACCGAACCGCACCGCGTCCAGAGATCCGGCGCTCACCAGCCGGCGCACACGAACGGCCCGCCGGGACCAGGCGTCCCGGCGGGCCGTGGTGTGAATCACGCCCTTCCCAGCGGGTTGTTGCCGTCCTGAAACACAGATGACAGCCATGGCGGCGCGACGTCTGCAAGACTTTGTTCAGTGTGAGAACATAATAGTCAGTGCCCGTGCGCCGGACGCCTCGAAGGCGATCCCAGCGGCCACACGCCCGCGCACACACACATCCCTTACCGAACCTCTTGCCGACACCTCGACCGACCCTGCCTTGAAAGGTTTCCCGCCCATGCCTCTGGCCTTGCTCGCGCTTGCGATCAGCGCCTTCGGAATTGGCACAACCGAGTTCGTGATGATGGGTCTGATGCCCAACGTCGCGGATGACATGGGGACGTCAGTGCCCACCGCCGGTTATCTCGTCTCCGCCTACGCCATCGGCGTCGTCATCGGCGCACCGCTGCTCACGGCGGTCGGTGCCCGCGTTCCGCGCAAGCGGATGCTGGTGCTGCTGATGGGCCTGTTCACCGTCGGCAACCTCGCCTCCGCGCTCGCCCCCAACTACGCGGCGCTGCTCGGCGGGCGCGTGCTGGCGGGACTTCCGCACGGTGCCTTCTTCGGCGTGGGCGCGGTCGTCGCCGCACGCCTCGTGACGGAGGACCGGCGGGCCCGTGCCGTCGCCACGATGTTCCTGGGGCTGACCGTCGCCAACATCGTCGGCGTACCGGCGGGCACCGCCATCGGCCAGGCGCTCGGCTGGCGCGCGACGTTCATCGTCGTCAGCGCCATCGGGCTGCTCGCGATGGCGAGCCTCGCCGCGCTCGTCCCGCAGCTGCCCCTCGAACACCAGCGGGGCGTCGGCCACGAGGTCCGCGCGCTCGGCGACCGTCAGGTCGTACTCGGGCTGCTCACCGCGGTGTTCGGCTTCGGCGGCGTGTTCGCCGTCTACAGCTACCTCGCGTCGATCATGACGGAGGTCACCGGGATCGCGGAGTCGTCCGTCACCGTGGTGCTGGCGCTCTTCGGCATCGGCATGACGCTGGGCGCCCTGGTCGCGGGCCCGCTCACCGACCGCGCGCTGCGGCCGACCCTCTACGGGGGGCTGGGCGCGCTCGCCGCCGCGATGCTCGTCTTCCACGCGGTGGTGGACGTCGAGTGGGCGGCCATGGCGATGGTCGTCGTGCTCGGCGGACTCGGCTTCATGACGACGACGCCGCTCCAGATGCTCATCATGCAGAAGGCCCGGCACGCGCCGACGCTGGCCTCGGCCGGCAACCAGTCGGCGTTCAACCTCGCCAACGCGGGCGGCGCGTGGCTCGGCGGCGTCGCCATCGCGGCCGGCTGGGGCTGGCGGGCGCCCATGCTCGTCGGCGTGGTGCTGGCGCTGACGGGGCTCGGCATAGCCGTGCTCGCGGGGGCGCTCGACCGCGGCACCTCGCTGTCGCGCTCGCGGATCGTCGCCCGCGGCATTCCCCGGCTGCGCCGGGAGCGGGCCGCGGAGGGCGTCCCGGGCTGAGCGGCCGCGGGGCGGCGGGAGTTCACCGCCGCCGCCCCGCCTCCCGCGCGTACCGCACCTCGTGCTCACGGGCCCGCGCTCCGGCGCGGGCCCGTCGCCGTCCGGTGCCCGTCGCCAGGGCGCGGCCCGGCGCTCCCGTGCAGGACGGCGGGTCCCGTGGCGCCACGTCCGGAATCCGCCGGAGTCCCCGGCCCCGGCGGGGGAGGATCCACCGCATGAGCGACTACGCGGACGGGATCGCCGACCGGTATCTCCACGCCGGGGCCGAGTTCGAGCGCCGGCTGCGCACGGTGCGGGACGGGCAGTGGGAGCTTCCGACTCCCTGTACGGAGTGGGACGTTCGCCTGCTGGCCAACCACATGGCCCGCGGCAACCTCAACTACGCCGGGCTCGTGGACGGCGGAACCAGTGCCGAGTTCCTGCGGCTTCGGGATGCCGACGCCCTCGGTGCCGATCCCGTCGGCGCGTACGTACGGTCCGTCGACGCCTGCGCGGCGGCCTTCGCGCGGCCCGGCGCGCTCGACCAGGTCCTGGACTATCCGCTGGGCCGGATCAGCGGCAGGCAGGCGCTCGCCGTGCGGACGGCCGACAGCGTGATCCACACCTGGGACCTCGCCCGGGCGCTCGGCGCGGACGAGACGCTCGCCCCCGGCCTGGTCGCATGGCTCGACGGCCATCTCGACGACGTCTACGCCGGGTTGGCCGTCGCGCCCGCCGACCGGGACGGCCGGGCCCGGCGGTTCTTCGCCCCCGCGGAGGGCGGAGACCACCCCGGGGCCTCCCGGCAGGACCGGCTGCTGCGGTGGATGGGCAGAGAGCCCTGATCGAGCAGCCCGCCGGCGGCTAGAATCCCGGAGACCGCGCCGGCCCGTCCGGCCCGGCAGGTACCCCGCCCCGATAGGGCGGGGTTTCTTCATGTGAGGGGCCGCGGCGCGTGCCTCGTACGCGTCGCACCGGCCCGTACACGCACGGCGCCTCGCGCACCCCTCGCCTGCCCCTCGCTTCTCGTCACCCCGAACACGCCCCAGCCGGGCGTGCGTTCGGCCTGCCCGCAAGGAGACGACCCATGAGACTCGGACTCACCTGCCCCCGGTTCACCTGGCCCGGGGGAGACGCCGCCGTCGCCGCCAGGTTCGCGGACGTCGCGCGCGGTGCGGACGAGGCGGGGGCCCACAGCCTCTGGGTGATGGACCACTTCTGGCAGATCCCCAACTTCGGCGACGTCCACGAGCCGATGCTGGAGGCGTACGGGGCCCTGACCTACGCCGCGGCCCTCACCCGGCGCGTCACGCTCGGCGCCCTCGTCACGGGGGCGGCGCACCGCCGACCCGCCCTGCTGGTGAAGCAGTTGGCCACCCTCGACGCTCTCTCCGGCGGACGTGCCGTCCTCGGCATCGGCGCCGGCTGGGACGAGGAGGAGCACCACGCCCTCGGCGTCCCGTTCCCCGCGGTGCGTGAGCGCTTCGAGCGGCTGGAGGAGACGCTGCTGATCGTCCGGCGGATGTGGAGCGACGACGAAGAGCCGTACGAGGGCGCGCACTTCGCCCTGCCCCGTACGGTCTCCTCGCCCCGGCTGACCCGGCCGCACCCGCCGGTCCTCATCGGCGGCGGCGGTGAGAAGCGGACCCTGCGGCTCGTCGCCGCGTACGCCGACGCCTGCAACCTCCTGCACGGCGCCGACGTACGGCGCAAGCTCGATGTGCTGCGCGGGCACTGCGAGCAACTCGGGCGCCCCTACGGCGAGATCGAGAAGACGCTCCACATGCGCGTCGGGGACGGCGAGTCCGTCGCGGAGAGCGTCGAGCGCTGCGGCGAACTCGCCGCCCTCGGCATCGACCACGTCATCGTCGCCTTCCGCGACGCCGCAGCGGACTCCTCCCTCGGCCGTCTCGCCGCGCTCGCCCGGCAGATCGCCGGGATCACACCGGCCGGACGCCGGTGAGGGCCCGCCTCCGGCAGCGGCAGCACGCGCCTCACGTTCGACGCGGAGGAGCAGTTCACGAACCCCGGCGGCCTCGTACAGGGCGGCTTCCTCGCCGGTGAACTGCCCGGCGCCGACGGCACGTCGGCGGACGCGGCCACGACGACCGTCCGCATCCGGGCGACGCGACGACCCGCACCGGGACGCCGTGCACCGGTTGCACCGGCTCCTTACACCGGCTCCTGCCCGTTCTCCCGCCAGTGGTTGGTGATGGGCAGGCGGCGGTCCTTGCCGAAGCCCTTCGCGGAGATCTTCGTGCCGGGCGGGTACTGGCGGCGCTTGTACTCGGCGGTGTCCGTCATGCGCAGCACGCGCCCGACGACCTCCGGGTCGAAGCCCCGCTCGATGATGCCCTCGCGGCCCACGTCGCCGTCCACGTACAGCTTCAGGATGCGGTCCAGCACGCCGTAGTCGGGGAGGGAGTCGGTGTCGACCTGGCCCGGACGCAGCTCCGCGCTGGGCGGCTTGGCGATGCTGTTCTCCGGGATGGGCGGGGTCTCGCCGCGCTCGGCGGCGGCACGGTTGCGCCACTTCGCCAGCCGGAAGACGTTCGTCTTGTAGACGTCCTTGATCGGCCCGTACGCGCCGACCGAGTCGCCGTAGAGCGTCGAATAGCCGCACGCCAGCTCGGACTTGTTGCCCGGCGCGAGCACGATGTGGCCCTCCTGGTTGGAGATGCCCATCAGCGTGACCCCGCGCAGCCGCGACTGGAGGTTCTCCTCGGCGACTCCGGTGAGCTCCATCCCGCCCATGAAGGCGTCGAACATCGAACCGATCGGCACCGTACGGAAGTTGAGGCCGGTGCGGCGCGCCATCTCCGCGGCGTCGTCCTTGGAGTGCTGCGAGGAGTAGCGGGAGGGCATGGAGACCGCGTACACGTTCCCTGGCCCGAGCGCGTCGCAGGCGATCGCGGCGACGAGCGCCGAGTCGATGCCGCCGGAGAGACCGACCAGCACGGAGCGGAAGCCGTTCTTGGCGGCGTAGGCGCGCAGGCCCGTCACGAGCGCGGTGTAGATCTCCTCGTCGTCCTCCATGCGCGGCGCCTCGCTGCCGGTGTGCTCCGGCTCGTACGGGGGCAGCGGGTCCTCGGAGAGGACGACGTGCTCGACGGTCAGCCCGTCGTCGACCGTCCCGGACGGGGGCTTCGCCGCGGCGGCGGGCAGATCCAGGTCCAGGACGACGCAGCACTCCTCGAACTGCGGTGCGCGGGCGACGACTTCGCCTCCGGAGTCGACGACGATCGAGTCGCCGTCGAAGACCAGCTCGTCCTGCCCGCCCGTCATCGCGAGGTACGCCGTCGTGCAGCCGGCCTCCTGCGCGCGCCTGCGCACCAGCTCCAGGCGGGTGTCGTCCTTGTCGCGCTCGTACGGGGAGGCGTTCACGGAGAGCAGCAGCCCGGCACCCGCGGTGCGCGTCGCGGGCACCCGGCCGCCGTTCTGCCACAGGTCCTCGCAGATCGCGAGCGCGACGTCGACCCCGTGGACGCGGATCACGGGGAGCGTCTGGCCGGGCACGAAGTAGCGGAACTCGTCGAAGACGCCGTAGTTGGGCAGGTGGTGCTTGGCGAAGGCCAGCGCCACCTCGCCGCGGTGCAGCACGGCCGCGGCGTTCTGCGGCGCGCCCGCGGGGCTGCCGAGCGTGGCCCGTACGTGCTCGGCATGGTCGAGATAGCCGAGGACGACGGGCACCTCGCCCAGGCCCTCCCCGGACAGCCGCCGCGCGAGGCCGCGCAGCGCGGCGCGGCTGGCGTGCACGAACGAGCGGCGCAGCGCCAGGTCCTCCACCGGGTAGCCGGTCAGCATCATCTCGGGGAACGCGACCAGGTTCGCTCCCTGACCGGCCGAGTGGCGGGTCCACTTCAGCACCGCCTCGGCGTTGCCTTCGAGGTCGCCGACGGTCGAGTCGATCTGGTTCAGGGCGAGACGTAGTTGAGGCACACAGCCACTGTAATCGTCTTCCTGACGCGATACGGAAGACCGCAGGGTGCCGGTGGTCACAGCGGCGGAGCCGGCAGTTCCGGGTGGTTTGTGTCGCCACCCCTCACGATGCGTTCACGAGAGCTTCACAACTGTATCCAGCACGCGGGTAGCCCTACACGAGGGTATCCGCAGGATTTCGATACCTGGTGTACTGGATTCGGTGCCCGCCTGGCGGGCATCGGTCAGTGACGTGAACTCGCCACCGCACAGGGGGATTCGGCATGCTGGAGTCGCTCGGGCTCGAACCCGTCCAACAGCAGGCGTACGAAGCGCTCGTCGACGGTGCGGTCACCGTCGCGGAGCTCCGTACGGCGCTGGGGCTGAGCGCGGCGAGAGTGCGCGAAACCCTCGCCGCCCTGGAGAAGTTGGGCCTGGTCGGGAGGTATCCGGGGGAGCGGCGCGGGGACGAGCGGTTCCTGCCCGTCGCGCCCGAGGTCGCCTTCGAGTCGCTGCTGCTGGCCCGCGAGGAGGCCATCCACCGCACCCGCCGCCACATCCAGCTGCTGGCCACGCGCTTCCGTGCCAACGCCACGGCCCGCGACCCCGTCGACCTGGTCGAGATCGTCACCGGGAGGGCCGCAGTCATCCAGCAGGTCGACCAGCTCCAGCACAGCGCGACCAGCGAGATACGCGGCATCGACCGGCCCCCGTACGCCAACAGCGACCCGGACCGGCTCGACCCGAAGACCGGCATGATGCCCGTGCAGGCCAAGACGATGCGGCGCGGGATCGGCTATCGCGTCATCTACGACACGCACGGCCTGGAGACCTTCCACCGGATCGACACCGACATCGAGGCCTGCGCCGAACTGGGCGAAGAGGCACGGGTGATGGCCGACACCCCGACCAAGCTGCTGGTCGCGGACGACCGCGTCGCGCTCATCCCGCTGCGCTCCGCGCCGCACGAGATGGCCAGCAGCGTGGTCGTGCACCCCTCGGGGCTGCTGGACGCGCTCTGCGAGTTCTTCGAGGTCCTGTGGGCCCGTGCGCTGCCGCTCTCCGCCTATCTGGCCGGCCGGCCGGGCGGCGCGGGCGACGCTCCGACCCCCGACGAGGCCCGGCTGCTGGCGCTGCTGACGACGGGGCTGACCGACCAGGTCATGGCGCGCCAACTCGGCGTCAGCTACCGCACGTTCCAGCGCAGACTCAGCGGTCTGATGGAGCGGCTCGGCGCCGGTACGCGCTTCCAGCTCGGCATGCGCGCGGCGAGCCTCGGCTGGGTGTCGCAGCCCGCGGACGGCGCGCTGCGCATCGGGCCGGGGCCGGGCTCCGGGGAGACGGCCTGAGGGCTGCGAGAGGGCGTCCGGAGAGGGCTGCCTGAGAGCGTTCTGAGGGCGTCCTGAGGGGGCTCTGAGAGGGAACCCGGGGGGTGTCCGACCCGCGAAGTACGCACCACAAGATGTCGATTGGCACACTCACCGGTAACTCTTGTTCTCCCCTTCGCCCTTGTGCGAACTTCGATGCGTGACGTCGCCGGGCAGGACGGCTCACGACTCACGACCACACGGCCGGGCGCCGCCCGAGGAGACCCGGCCAGGCAACACCAGGCCGCGGTCCGGTATCCCCCACTACCGGACCGCGGCTTCCATTTCTCCCGGGGGTTCCGGGACCGTTTGCACGGTGCGGAGCAGGCCCCCCTCGGGCCCTTCGCCGGACCGTGCGCCGGAGGCCCTGACGGCGCCCTTCCGGATCCTCTTGGCGGTCCCCTCCGGGCCCCCTCCTCCGCCCCCCTTCCAGCGCCCTTCCCGGCTCGCGTCGACGGCCCCCTCCCGTGGTCTACTGGGAGCGGATCCGAGGGGACGGGAGCGTTCAGGCAACCCCCCGGAAACCTCGGGATGGGATGCTCGTGCGGCCCGCGCCGCCACCTCGGCCGGCCTGCCCCCGACCGGGCACCGGACCGCCCGGTCCGGCGGCCCACCGGGTGCGAGGAGCCACCCCGACCAGCGAGGATGGGTGACTATGGATAAGCAGCAGGAATTCGTGCTCCGCACGCTCGAGGAGCGCGACATCCGGTTCGTACGGCTGTGGTTCACCGACGTCCTCGGCTTCCTCAAGTCCGTGGCCGTCGCCCCCGCGGAGCTTGAGCAGGCGTTCGACGAGGGCATGGGCTTCGACGGATCCGCGATCGAGGGCTTCGCCCGGGTCTACGAGTCCGACATGATCGCCAAGCCGGACCCGGGCACCTTCCAGATACTGCCGTGGCGGGCCGAGGCCCCCGGTACGGCCCGGATGTTCTGCGACATCCTCATGCCGGACGGCTCACCCTCGTACGCCGACCCGCGCTACGTGCTCAAGCGGAGCCTGGCCCGGGCCTCCGACCTCGGCTTCACCTTCTACACCCACCCCGAGATCGAGTTCTTCCTGCTCAAGGACCGCCCCGTGGACGGCACCCGGCCGGTGCCCGCGGACTCCTCCGGCTACTTCGACCACACGCCTCAGCACGTCGGCATGGACTTCCGGCGGCAGGCGATCACGATGCTGGAGTCGATGGGCATCTCGGTGGAGTTCTCCCACCACGAGGGCGCCCCCGGCCAGCAGGAGATCGACCTGCGCTACGCCGACGCGCTCTCCACCGCCGACAACATCATGACGTTCCGGCTGGTGATGAAGCAGGTCGCGCTGGAGCAGGGCGTCCAGGCCACGTTCATGCCCAAGCCCTTCTCCGAGCACCCCGGCTCCGGGATGCACACCCACCTGTCGCTGTTCGAGGGCGACCGGAACGCCTTCTACGAGTCGGGCTCCGAGTACCAGCTCTCCAAGGTCGGCCGCTCGTTCATCGCCGGGCTGCTCAACCACGCCGGCGAGATCTCCGCCGTCACCAACCAGTGGGTCAACTCCTACAAGCGCATCTGGGGCGGCGCCAACCGCACCGCGGGCGAGGGCGGCGAGTCCCCGTCGTACATCTGCTGGGGGCACAACAACCGCAGCGCGCTGATCCGCGTGCCCATGTACAAGCCGGGGAAGATGGGCTCCACCCGCATCGAGGTGCGCTCCCTCGACTCCGGCGCCAACCCCTACCTCGCGTACGCGACCCTGCTCGCCGCCGGGCTCAAGGGCATCGAGGAGAGTTACGAGCTGCCGCCCGGCGCCGACGACGACGTCTGGGCGCTGTCCGACGCCGAGCGCCGGGCGATGGGCATCGAGCCGCTGCCGCAGAACCTGGGCGAGGCGATCACGCTCATGGAGCGGAGCGAGCTCGTCGCGGAGACACTGGGCGAGCACGTGTACGACTTCTTCCTGAGGAACAAGAAGCAGGAGTGGGAGGAGTACCGCAGCGAGGTCACCGCCTTCGAACTGCGCAAGAGCCTGCCGGTGCTGTGAGGCACCGGCCGCAGCGGCGGCGGCAGCGGCCCGTGCACTCGGGGCCTCGCGGAGCAAGACGACGGAGGACGGTCAGGTGCAGGGCGGGCGCCGGGACAGCCGGTACGGACAACTGATCAGGCGCGGCTTCACCGAACCCGCCGCCGCCGAAGGGCTGCTCGCCGCCCCCGGCCTGGCGGAGGTGCGCACCGACACGGGGCTGCTCGACGCGTTCGCCGCCACCGCCGACCCGGACCTCGCACTGCGCGGGCTGGTACGGCTCATCGAGGCGCAGCAGGATCCGCAGCCGCTGGTGGACACCCTGCTGACCAGCAAGCCGCTCCGCGACCGGCTCCTCGGTGTGCTCGGCGTCTCCGAGGCGCTCGGCGACCATCTGGCCGGTCATCCGGACGACTGGCAGGCGCTCGTGACGTACGAGGCGGCCGATCTGCACCCCGGCGTCGAGGAGTTCGAGGCCGCCGTCGGCGCCGCGCGCGGTCCGGACGAGCTGCGGCACCGCTACCGGCGCTCCCTGCTGTCCGTCGCGGCGCGCGACGTGTGCGGCACCAGCGATCTGGCCCGTACGGCCGCGGAGTTGGCGGATCTGGCCACCGCGACGCTGCGGGCCGCCCTCGCCATCGCGCGGGCGGAGGCCCCGCAGGACGCCGCCGCGTGCAGGCTCGCGGTCATCGGCATGGGCAAGTGCGGCGGCCGTGAGCTGAACTACGTCTCCGACGTCGACGTCATCTTCGTGGCGGAGCCCGTCGAAGGCACCGAGGAGTCACCGGCGTTGCAGGCGGCGGGCCGCCTCGCGTCCCGCATGATGCGCATCTGCTCCGACACCACCGCCGAGGGCACGATCTGGCCGGTCGACGCCAACCTCCGCCCCGAGGGCCGCAACGGCCCGCTTGTGCGGACGCTCTACTCCCACCTCGCCTACCTCAACCGCTGGGCGAAGACATGGGAGTTCCAGGCGCTGCTGAAGGCCCGTCCGGTCGCGGGCGACACGGCGCTCGGCGAGGCGTACGTCGAGGCCGTGGCCCCCATGGTGTGGCAGGCCGCAGAGCGGGAGAACTTCGTGCCCGACGTGCAGCAGATGCGCCGCCGCGTCGTCGCGGCCATCCCCGCCGCCCAGGTCGAGCGCGAGCTGAAGCTCGGTCCCGGCGGGCTGCGGGACGTCGAATTCGCCGTACAGCTCCTTCAGTTGGTGCACGGCCGCTCCGACGCGACGCTGCGCAGCCCCACGACGCTCGCCGCGCTGGACGCACTCGCGCTCGGCGGCTACGTCGGACGGCAGGACGCCGCCGCGCTGGAGTCCGCGTACCGCTTCCTGCGCACCATGGAGCACCGCATCCAGCTGCACAGGATGCGGCGCACGCATCTGATGCCGGAGGCCGAGGCGGACCAGCGCAGGCTGGGCCGCTCCCTCGGCTACCGCAGCGAACCGGTCACCGAGCTGCACAGGGCGTGGCGGCGGCACGCCGCGGCCGTGCGGCGGCTGCACGAGAAGCTCTTCTACCGTCCGCTGCTGGACGCCGTCGCCCAGCTGGAGATCGGCGAGGCCAGGCTCTCGCCGCGCGCCGCCCGGCAGCGCCTCGAAGCGCTCGGCTACGCCGATCCCGCCGGAGCGCTGCGCCACCTGGAGGCGCTGGCCAGCGGCGTGAGCCGGAAGGCCGCCATCCAGCGCACGCTGCTGCCGGTGCTGCTGGGCTGGTTCGCCGACTCCGCGGACCCGGACGCCGGGCTGCTCGGCTTCCGCAAGGTCTCCGACGCGCTGGGCAACACGCCCTGGTATCTGCGGCTGCTGCGCGACGAGGGCGCCGCGGCGGAGAACCTCGCGCGCGTGCTCTCCGCGGGGCGCTTCGCCCCCGATCTGCTGCTGCGCGCGCCCGAGGCGGTCGCGCTGCTCGGTGACGAGCACGGGCTGCTGCCGCGTTCGCGCGAGGCGCTGACCCAGGAGGTGCTGGCCGCGGTCGGCCGCGCCGCCGACGCCGAGTCGGCCGTCGCCGCCGCGCGCGGGGTGCGGCGCCGCGAGCTGTTCCGTACGGCGGCGGGCGACCTCATCGGCGCGTACGGCACGGAGGAGCTGCCCGCGGAGGAGCCGTCCCAGGCCGTCGACCGCATCGGCACGGCGCTCACCGACATCAACTCGGCCACGCTGGCGGGCGCCCTGCGCGCCGCCGTGCGCGGCCAGTGGGGAGACGAACTGCCCACGCGCTTCGCGGTGATCGGCATGGGCCGCTTCGGCGGCGCCGAACTGGGCTACGGCTCCGACGCGGACGTCGTCTTCGTGCACGAGGCGCGCGACGGCGTCAGCGAAGAGGAGGCGAACAAGGCCGCGTTCGCCGTCGCCACCGAACTGCGCCGGCTGCTCCAGCTGCCCACCACCGACCCGCCGCTCGTCGTCGACGCCGATCTGCGCCCCGAGGGGAAGTCGGGGCCGCTCGTGCGCTCGCTCGACTCCTACGCGACGTACTACCGGCGCTGGTCCGCGCCGTGGGAGAGCCAGGCGCTGCTGCGCGCCGCGCCCGTCGCGGGCGACGAGGAACTCGGACGCCGCTTCACCGCGCTCATCGATCCCCTGCGGTATCCGGCGGACGGCCTCGGCGAGGAGTCGCTGCGCGAGATCCGGCGGCTGAAGGCCCGCATGGAGGCCGAGCGGATGCCTCGCGGCGCGGACTCCACCACGCACGCCAAGATGGGCCGCGGCGGACTCGCCGACGTGGAGTGGACGGTGCAGCTCATCCAGCTGCGGCACGCCGCGTCCGTACCGGGGCTGCGCACGACGCGCACGCGCCCGGCGCTCGCTGCGGCGCGCGAGGCGGGACTGATCGGCGAGGAGGACGCCCGCATCCTCGACGAGGCGTGGCTGCTGGCGACGCGGGTGCGCAACGCCGTGATGCTGGTACGGGGGCGTGCGGGCGACACATTCCCGTCCGAGGCACGGGAGTTGGGCGCGGTGGGACGGTACCTCGGGTACGAGTCGGCCGGGCCGGGCCCGCGGGCCGCGGAGGCGGGCGGCAGCGGCGAGATGCTGGACGACTACCGCCGTGTCACGCGGCGGGCCCGCGCCGTCGCCGAACGGCTCTTCTACGAGGGCTGAACGCGCCGGACGGAGGCAGGCGGGAGGAAGCTCAGGCCGGCGCCGCGGCCAGCCTCGGCAGCCGGTAGGCGACGCGCCCGTACCAGCCCCAGGAGAGCGCGAAGCCGAAGGCCAGGCAGACGACGCCGCCCACGGCGTCCAGCCAGAAGTGGTTGGCCGTGCACACGATGACGGTCAGCGTGGCCAGCGGATACAGAGCGCCCAGCACGCGCGCCCAAACCGGCTTCGCGAGGGCGGCGATGGTGAGGCCGCACCACACGGACCAGCCGATGTGCATCGAGGGCATCGCCGCGTACTGGTTCGACATGTCGGCGAGGTTGCCGGAGGCCATCGAGCCCCAAGTCTGGTGCACCTGAACGGTGTCGACGAAGGCGTCGCCGCGCATCAGCCGCGGCGGTGCCAGGGGGAAGAGGTAGTACCCGAGCAGGGCGATGCCGGTGGTGGCGAAGACGACGAGCCGCGTCGCCGCGTAACGGCCGGGATGCGCGTGGTAGAGCCAGACCAGCACCACGACGGTGACGATGAAGTGCAGCGTCGCGTAGTAGTAGTTCATCGTGAGGATGAGCCAGGTGACGCTGTCGGCCGCGCGGTTGATGGAGTCCTCGACGGCGATGCCCAGGGCGTGCTCCGTCTTCCAGACCCAGTCCGCGTTGTTGAGGGCCTGGCCGCGCTGTTCGGGCACGGCGTTGCGGATGGCGGAGTAGACGGCGTAGAAGACGGCGATGAGGACGATCTCGAACCAGATGCTGGGGCGGCGCGCGGCACGCGACCGCGTGGCCGCGCCGGCTCTGTCACTCTCCTCGGCGGATCCGGCTCCGCCGGCCTCGCGAATCTCGGTCTCCGGCCTCGCGGCAGCCGTCCCGTCTGTCCGTACTGTCCTTGTAGTCGATGCCCCCATGAGGGGACAGTCTGCCAGAAGGGGACACTCCCTCGATCATCCTGCGGTCGGGTATCCGGCCCCTTCCGTCCTCCCTGCGGCCGAGGGGACAGACGCGGTCGAACCTCGTACGACCAGCTCCGGAAGGAAGACGAACTCGCTGTGCGGAGCGGGCGTGCCGCCGATCTCCTCCAGCAGCGCGCGGACCGCCGCCTGACCCATGGCCTGCACGGGCTGACGGATCGTCGTGAGCGGCGGATCGGTGAACGCGATGAGCGGGGAGTCGTCGAAGCCGATGACCGAGACGTCGGCCGGGACTTCCATGCCCCGCTGCCGGACCGCCCGGATCGCGCCGAGCGCCATCATGTCGCTGGCGCACACCACGGCGGTGCAGTCGCGGTCCAACAGGGCACTCGCGGCGGCCTGTCCGCCCTCCAGCGTGAAGAGCGAGTGCTGCACGGAGTGCCGCGCCCAGAGCTCCGCCTGCGCGGCGCCGCCCGCACGGGCCGCCGTCGGCTCCAGCTGCTCCTGCATCGAGCGCAGGAAGCCCTCGATCTTCCGCTGCACGGGCACGAAACGCTCCGGCCCGACGGCCAGTCCGATGCGCCGGTGGCCGAGTTCGGCGAGATGTGTGACGGCGAGTCGCATCGCCGCGCGGTCGTCGGGGGAGACGAAGGGCGCGCGAATCTTGTCCGAGTAGCCGTTGATGAGCACGAAGGGCACGCCCTGCCCGCGCAGCCTCTCGTAGCGCTGCATGTCCGCGGTGGTGTCGGCGTGCAGTCCCGAGACGAAGACGATGCCGGCGACGCCGCGGTCGACGAGCATCTCCGTCAGCTCGTCCTCCGTCGATCCGCCGGGCGTCTGCGTGGCCAGTACGGGCGTGTACCCCTGCCGGGTGAGGCCCTGGGCGATCACCTGGGCGAAGGCCGGGAAGATCGGGTTCTCCAGCTCGGGCGTGATGAGGCCGACGAGGCCCGCGCTGCGATGCCGCAGCTTGAGGGGCCGCTCGTACCCGAGCACGTCGAGCGCGGCGAGGACGGATTCCCGGGTGGCCGCGGCGACGCCCTGCTTGCCGTTGAGGACACGGCTGACCGTCGCTTCGCTGACCCCCGCCTGTGCTGCGATGTCAGCTAGCCGTGCGGTCACAGGGCTGGACTGTACCGGGCCCGGCAATCACTGCACACCGCGCATGGGCAGCCGCGGCTGAAAGCGACTTGCTGAAAATTGCCGCAAGGTCTTGCGCAAGCTCCCGCACCGCCGTTACGTTCCTCCGCAGCCCGGCGCCGGCCGAGGAGGTTCCCCGAGCCGCAGGGCCCGGGAGGGGTTCTCCCGGGCCGAGGGCCTCAGGGCGGATACGTGGGAGGAATGACATGCGACGTGGCACAGCAGTCACCGCGGCGATAGCGGTGCTCGCACTGTCGGCGACGGCGTGCGGCGGGGACGGCGGCGGCGACACCGCCGGAAAGGGCGAGATCGGCGGCACCGTCACCTACTGGGACACCTCGAACGACGCCGAGAAGGGCACGTACAAGAAGATCGCCGAGGACTTCGAGCGGAAGCACCCGGACGTCGACGTGAAGTACGTGCACGTCAACTTCGGTGACGCGAACCAGAAGTTCAAGAACGCCGCCGGCGGCAACTCCGGCGCCCCCGACGTGATGCGCACCGAGGTCGCCTGGGTCGCCGACTTCGCCAACCTCGGCTACCTCGCCCCGCTGGACGGCACGCCCGCGCTCGACGACCCGTCCGACTACATCAAGACCGCCGCGGGCAGCACCCGCTTCGAGGGCAAGACCTACGCCGTGCCGCAGGTGACCGACACGCTCGGCCTCTTCTACAACAAGAAGATGCTGAAGGAGGCGGGCGTCGGCGTCCCGAAGTCGTTCGACGAGCTGAAGAAGTCGGCGAAGAAGATCAGGAGCAAGACCGGCAAGACGGGCCTCTATCTGCGCGGGGACGACCCGTACTGGTTCCTGCCGTACCTCTACGGCGAGGGCGGCGACCTGGTCGACCCCACCGCGAAGAAGATCACCGTCGACGACGGGCCCGGCGCCAGGGCCTTCGCCAGGATGAAGGACCTCGTCGACTCCAAGGCCGCCGTCACCGACAGCAGCGACGGGCAGGAGAACGGCCTCAAGGCGTTCCAGGACGGCGACGTCGCCATGATCGTCGACGGCCCGTGGGACATCGCGGGAGCCCAGCAGGGCAAGCAGTTCAAGGACGACAAGGACAACCTCGGCGTCGCGCCCGTCCCCGCGGGAAGCAGGGCCGCCGGCTCCCCGCAGGGCGGCTGGAACCTCTCCGTGTACGCGGGCAGCAAGAACTTGCGTACGGCGCAGGAGTTCGCGAAGTACATGAGCTCCGCCGAGGTGCAGCAGCGCACCACCGAGGAGCTGAGCCTGCTGCCGACGCGCCGCTCCGTCTACGAGAAGCCCTCCGTGCGCGACAACAAGATGGTCGAGTTCTTCAAGCCCGCCGTCGACAACGCCGTTCAGCGGCCGTGGATCGCGGAGGGCAACTCCCTCTTCGAGCCGGTACGGGGGCAGATGGACGCCGTGCTCACGGGCGACCGCGACCCCGAGGAGGCCGCCGGCAAGGTCGGTGACGGCTTCCGCAAGCTGCTGAAGGACTACAAGTAAGCCGCGAGGCAAGAGGGGACGGCCCAGGGGTCATGGCTGTGGAGACCACCACCCGGCCGGCTTCCGGGGCTGCGGGCGGCGTGAACGGCGCTGCCCGCGGCCGCGGAAGCGGAACCGGGAAGCGCAAGAGCGGGACGGGCGGGAAGAGCGGCCCGAGCAGCAGGCTGCGCGGGGCCTTCTCGCGCCACTGGTACGCGTGGGCCATGGTGGCCCCGGTCGTGCTCGTCATCGGAGTCATCATCGGCTACCCGCTGGTGCGCGGCGTCTATCTGTCGCTCACCGACGCCGACGAGGCGAACGTCGAGCGCACCATCGGCGTCAACCACCTGCCCGCCACGTACCACTTCACGGGGCTCGACAACTACGCGGCGATCCTCGGCGACAGCGTCTTCTGGGACCGGCTCGGCTGGACGGCGGTGTGGACCGCCGGCTGCGTCGGCGTCACGTTCGCGCTCGGCCTGGCGCTGGCCGTGATGCTCAACAGGCAGGTGCGCGGCCGCTCGTTCTACCGCATCGGGATGATCGTGCCGTGGGGCATCCCGGCCTTCGTCTCCGTCTTCGCGTGGAAGATGCTCTTCAACGAGAAGAACGGCCTGCTCAACCAGGTGCTCGACGGCGGCGGCATCGACGCGGTGCCGTGGCTGGGCGATCCCCTGTGGGCCAAGGTCGCCGTCATCGCGGTCAACGTGTGGCTCGGCGTCCCCTTCATGATCGTGGCGATGCTGGGCGCGCTTCAGGGGATACCGGGTGAGCTGTACGAGGCGGCCGAGATGGACGGCGCGGGGCCGTGGCAGCGATTCCGCAACATCACGCTGCCGGGCATACGGACGGTCAGCAGCACCGTCGTCCTGCTGAGCACCATCTGGACCTTCAACATGTTCCCGGTGATCTACCTGCTCACCAGGGGCGGCCCGGAGGACTCCACGGAGATCCTGGTGACGTACGCCTTCCGGCTCTCCTTCATCAACAGCCCGCGGGACTTCGCCACTTCGGCCGCCTGGGGCGTGCTGATCCTGGTGCTGCTCTCGCTCTTCACGGTCGTCTACAGGCGGGCGCTGCGCCGCCAGGGAGAGGTGTGGTGACGGTGTCCCTCGCGAAGACGGCTCCCGCGCCGAGGAGGCGCGGCGAGCGGGGCCCGCTGGCCGCGTTCGGACTGCACACGGGGCTTCTCGCGGCGACCGCGGTCGCGCTCTTTCCGCCGCTGTGGCTGCTGGTGACGTCCTTCAAGCCGAAGAGCGAGTCGTTCTCCACCGCGCTCGTACGCGACTTCACCGTGGCCAACTACACGCACGTGGTCGCCGACACCTACTTCCTCACGTGGCTGGGCAATTCGCTGCTCGTCGTCGCCGGGACGACCCTGATCGGCGTCTTCATCGCCGCCACCACCGGCTACGCCATCAGCCGGTTCCGCTTCCCCGGGATGCGGCCGCTGATGTGGGTGCTGCTGATCACGCAGATGTTCCCGATGGCCGTGCTGATCGTGCCGCTGTACAACACCATGGCGAGCCTCGGACTGCTCAACCAGCCCGTGGGCCTGGTCATCACGTATCTGACGGTGGCCGTGCCGTTCTGCGCGTGGATGATGAAGGGCTTCTTCGACACCGTCCCCGTCGACATCGACGAGTCCGGACGCGTCGACGGGCTCACGCCGTTCGGCACCTTCTGGCGGCTGATACTGCCCCTGGCCCGTCCCGGGCTGGCGGTCACCGGCTTCTACACCTTCGTGACCGCGTGGGCCGAAGTCGCCTACGCCACCGCCTTCATGACGGGCGAGGAGAACCTGACCCTCGCCGGCGGACTCCAGACCTTCGTCAACCGCTACGGCGCGGACTGGGGTTCGATGACCGCCGCCGCCGTCATCGTCGCCGTTCCCGCCGCGGTCGTCTTCGGCTTCGCACAGCGCCACCTCGTCGCCGGGCTCACCGCGGGCGCGACGAAATCCTGAACCGGCGTGGCCCGTTACCCGTTCCTTCTACCTCTCAGGGATGACATGACCCAGCATCTCGGACACGCCGGCACGGCGGTCGCCCCCGACCCGGCGGGACCGCGCACGGACCGCACGGGGTGGTGGCGCGACGCGGTCATCTACCAGGTCTATCCGCGCTCCTTCGCGGACGGCGACGGCGACGGCATGGGCGACCTCCCCGGCGTACGGTCCCGGCTGCCGTATCTCGCCGCCCTCGGTGTGGACGCGGTGTGGCTCAGCCCCTTCTACGCCTCGCCGCAGGCCGACGGCGGCTACGACGTGACCGACTACCGCGCCGTCGACCCGCGCTTCGGCGAACTCGCCGACGCCGCCGCGCTGATCGAGGACGCGCACCGGCTGGGCCTGCGCGTCATCGTCGACATCGTGCCCAACCACTCCTCGGACCGGCACGAGTGGTTCCGGCGCGCGCTGGACGAGGGGCCCGGCTCGCCGGCCCGCGCGCGCTACCACTTCCGGCCAGGCAGGGGCGAGGACGGCGAACTGCCGCCCAACGACTGGGAGTCCGTCTTCGGCGGCCCCGCCTGGACGCGGGTGAAGAACCCCGACGGGACCGACGGCGAGTGGTACCTGCACCTCTTCGCGCCCGAGCAGCCCGACTTCGACTGGGAACACCCCGCCGTGCGCGACGAGTTCCGCACCGTGCTGCGCTTCTGGCTCGACATGGGCGTCGACGGCTTCCGCATCGACGTCGCCCACGGCCTGATCAAGGCGCCCGGCCTCCCCGACGCCGGGCACGGCGGCCAGCTGCGGCTGCTGGGCAACGCCCGGCTGCCCTTCTTCGACCAGGACGGCGTCCACGAGATCTACCGCGACTGGCGGCGCGTCCTGGAGGAGTACCCGGGTGAGCGCATCGGCGTCGCCGAGGCGTGGACGCCGAACTCGGAGCGCACGGCCCTCTACGTACGCGAGGACGAGCTGCACCAGGCCTTCAACTTCCACTATCTCCAGACCGGTTGGGACTCCGGAGCGCTGCGCGACGTGGTCACCGAGTCCCTGGAGGCGATGCGGCCCGTCGGTGCCCCCGCGACCTGGGTGCTCTCCAACCACGACGTCGTACGCCACCGCACGCGCCTCGGCGGCGGGCTGCCGCGCGCCCGCGCCGCCGCGCTGCTGATGCTGGCCCTGCCCGGCTCCGCGTACGTCTACCAGGGCGAGGAGCTGGGCCTGCCCGAGGTCGCCGAACTGCCGGACGAGGCCCGGCAGGACCCGTCCTTCTTCCGCGACAACGGCCAGGACGGGCTGCGCGACGGCTGCCGCGTGCCGCTGCCCTGGGAACGGGACGGCAGCTCCTACGGCTTCGGCACCGGCGGCAGCTGGCTGCCGCAGCCGGACGGGTGGGGCGAGCTGTCCGTCGCGGCACAGACAGGCGATCCGGACTCCACGCTGGAGCTGTACCGCACCGCGCTGCGGCTGCGCCGCGAGCACCCGGCGCTGGGCGCGGGGGAGTCCGTCGAATGGCTGCCCGCGCCGGACGGGGTGCTCGCGTTCCGCCGCGGCGACTTCGTCTGCACCGCCAACACCGGCGGCCGTCCCGCCGAACTGCACGGAATCACGGGGCAGTTGCTGCTCGCCAGCGGACCGTACGACGGCGAGGGGCCCTTGCCCGCCGACACGACCGCCTGGTGGAGCGCGGCCGGCGGCTCGGGCTCGGGAACCGGGACGGTCACCGGGAGCGCAACCGGGTCCGCAGCCGGGGCGGCGACCGGGTCCGGCGCATGACGGCTCCGGCCTCGCCGCTGCCCGCCGCCCGGCTCGCCGACGTCGCCGGGCAGGCGAGGGTCAGCGAAGCCACCGTCAGCCGCGTGCTCAACGGCAAGGCGGGCGTGGCCGATTCGACGCGGCAGCGGGTGCTCGCCGCGCTCGACGTGCTCGGGTACGAGCGGCCCGTACGCCTGCGGCCACGCAGCGCCGGACTCGTCGGCCTCGTCATCCCCGAGCTGACCAACCCGATATTCCCCGCCTTCGCGCAGGTCATCGAGCAGTCCCTGACCGGATACGGCTACACGCCGGTGCTCGGCACCCAGATGCCCGGCGGAGCCACTGAGGACGAGCTCGTCGACCAGTTCGTCGAGCGCGCCGTCACCGGCATCATCTTCCTCTCGGGGCTGCACGCGGACCTGACCGCCGATCCCGCCCGCTACGCCCGACTCGGGGGCCGCGGCGTGCCGTTCGTTCTCATCAACGGCTACAACGCCCGCATCACCGCGCCCTTCGTCTCGCCGGACGACAGGGCCGCCGCCCGCATCGCCGTACGGCACCTGCGCGCACTGGGGCACGAGCGGATCGGGCTCGCCGTGGGACCGGACCGGTTCGTGCCGGTGCGCCGCAAGGCGCAGGGCTTCGCCGAGGAGCTGGGCGAGGACGGGCCGGGAGCGGCCTCCGGCCTCGTACGGCACACGCTGTTCACGGTGGAGGGCGGTCACGCCGCGGCGGGCCCACTGCTGGACGAGGGCTGCACGGGCATCGTCTGCGGCAGCGACCTGATGGCGCTCGGCGTGGTGCGCGCCGCTCGCCAGCGCGGACTCGACGTGCCGCGCGACGTCTCGGTCGTCGGATACGACGACTCGGAGCTGAACGCCTTCACCGATCCGCCGCTGACGACCGTCCGTCAGCCCGTGCGCGCCATGGCGAACGCGGCGGTGCACACGCTGCTGGAGGAGATCCGCGGAAACCCCGTGCCCAACACGGAGTTCGTCTTCCAGCCGGAGCTGGTCGTACGAGGCTCCACGGGGCAGGCGCCGGCACACGCGGGGGACAGATCCCGGGCACTGAGCGGATGACCGAGGGGGCGGCGCCCCGCCCGCGCCCGCGCCGCCCCCGCTCCGCTCGGTGCCCGGCCGCACTCTCCGGTCCGGCCGGCCGGTGGCCCGCAGCCCCGCGGGCCGCACGCGCCCGGCCGGTCGGGCCGGTCCTCAGCGATGCCTGGCGGGCCCGCGTCGGTGCGCGGTGCGCCGGTCCTCGCCGGATCGGCTCCCGGCGCGGCCGCCGTATGTACGCCTCAGCGGGACCCGGAGAGCTTCTCGCCGTTCGACAGCCACGCGCTGAGCTTCGCCTTCGCGCCCTTTTCGGCGGGCAGCGCCAGCCTGCGTCCCTGCGAAGTGCCGCTCGGACCCCCGGACTTGCCGGTCGCGCGGATGCCGGTCACCTTCCGGCTGCCCGCCGCCACCAGGTACCGCTCGCCCGTGCCCGACCTCCACAGCGTTCCGGCCAGCGCGTGCGGCCGGCGGGGCCCGCACAGCGGGGTGTCCACCCCACGCGAGGTGAAGACCGCCTGCTCGTCCGGCTCGGTGCCCGACCGCCGGAAGGCCGTGAAGATCCGTGAGCCGCTGCCCCGCCATGTCTCACCACGGGTGCACGTCCATGTCGCGGAGTGCGTGCCGTCCGGCAGCGGCTGGGTCGCGAACTTCCAGGAGTTGACCGTGCGCATGCCGGTCCCGACCATCGAGCGGAGCCCGCAGGCCGTGTGTGCGAGCCTCGACCGCGCCGCGGCGCCCGTCGCGTCGCGCACCGTCCCGCCGGGGTTTCCGGACGTGATCCGTACGGCCGTCAACTCGCCCAGATCCGTGTAGAGATGGCGCGTCGAGTGACCGGACGTGGAGAGCATCAGCCCGGGCCAGCGGTGGCAGTCGCGGGGATCGCGGGCGGGGCCCGTCAGCGAGGTGAGCACACCGTCGTCCTCCCGGCTGAGCCGCCGGCCGTCGCCGTCGGGCTGGAGGAGATCCACCTCGGCGGCCTTCGAGACCCAAGGCGCCGTCAGATAGCGGACGTTGGAGTCGCTGCGCGAGATCACCAGGGCGCCGGACTCCGCCGTGTCCGCCCCGTCCGTACGGGCGATGTCGAGCACCGCGCCGCCGCTGTCCGCGCCTTCGGGCTCGGCGTACCGGACCACCCGCAGTCCGTCGTGCAGCAGGACGACCCGCGTGCCGTCCACCCGCCCCGCGTACAGCAGTTGGGGCGGAGCGGAGGGCGGCCCGGCGGCGGTGCCCCGCGTCACGGACACCCGCACCTTGCCGCCCGGACGCGCCCATACGGCGAGCGCCCGGCGCAGCAGCTCCCGGTCCCGGGTGAGGTCGCCGCGCGCGGGCCACGCCGAGAAGTCGGTGCGCGAGGCCTCCTTCCAGGCACCGGCGGGGACGCGTGTCAACGCGCCCGGATCCAGGGCCTTTTCGGCCGCGGGGTTGCGGGCGTAGGGCGGCGCCGCCGCACCGTCCGGACCCCAGGACCCGCCGGGCAGCCCCAGCAGGCCGCCGCACACCACGACCGCCGCCACCGCGGCGAGCGCTGCCCGCAGATGCTGACGCCGGCGCAGCAGATCCGTCGGCCGTGCCTGCAACGAACACGGGTCGAACTCCGAGGGGCCCAGCACGGGGCGGTCCTGACTGCCCGCCGGCAGCCGGATGCCCGCGGCCTCGGCGAGCGCCCCGTCCGGGTCCGGCGCCTCCGCCGCCTCCAGCGTGCGCCGCACCTCGTCGTCCGTCATGCCCTCCCAGCACCGCAGCGCGCAGGCCGCGCGTGCCGCACCCGAAACCTCCGACAGGGCCTTCTCCAGGGCGAGTTCGTACGCGCCGCCGGAGCGCGGGAACAGCCGGAGCCCGAGGACGAGCGGGAAGAGGCCGGGCCGCACGGGGAGCGCGGGCAGCGGCAACGGTCCGAAGCGGCGGCGCCGTTCACCGCAGAGCGCCGCCCGCAGCACGCGCGTCGTGAGATAGGCGTACGCACCTCCGCGCGGAGCATCGGCGCCGGGGGCGCCCCGGTCGCCGGAGCCGGAGCCCGATCCGGCACCGGCACCGGCACCGGAGTCTGCGTGGGTGCCCGTCCCGCCGCCGTGCCGCTGCGCCGGCAGGGGCGTCACCTCGGCGGTGCCACGGCCGCGCGGCAGCGCGCGCTGCACGAGCGAATGCGCCGTCAGCACCCGCCGGTGCCGGGCGAGCGAGGGCGGCAGCACCAGATAGGCCAGCCGCACCAGCCGCGGGTAGTGCTCGACGAGCGCGGCCTGAGCCTGCTCCACGTCGACGGATCCGGACGGTGTCCGTGAATGCTGCGAAGTCGCTTCCGAAAGGGCCACGTCCACGAGAACGAACGACCGTTGGCTTGGTCACCTGACGCCCGGCGGCCGGGAGCCGCGCCCCTCCGGACGCGCAGCGCCGCGCTGGGCTCAGCGCACGTCCCAGCCGCCGAACTCCACGGTGCCCCGGGCTCCCGTGCCGCCGTTCGTCGCGGACATGAACATCCCCACGTCCTGCCGTGAGACCACACCCGGCACGGTGACGGTGCCCACGGAGCGCCAGTTCGCGCCGTCGTCCGTGGACAGCTCGCCGTGGAAGGAGCGTCCGTCGCGGCTGAGCCGCAGCGTCACGGGAGCGTCGACGCCGGTGACGCGCTCGTAGCGGTCGAGGGTGCCGTCGCCGTCGGAGTCGTACGAGAGCACCGCGCCGTTCCCCGGAGTCACCGACAGGCTGACGAAACCCGGCGAGGCCTCGCCGGGCAGGTCGTTGCGGGCGACGATCCCCGCGCGCGCCCACGGGCCCGTCACCTCCTGCGAGGTGACGCGGACGGTCGCGGAGACGCCGTCGCGCAGGGCTCCCTCGCGGTAGACGGCGCCGAAGTGCGACGTGCCCTTCCACATGTCGTCGCCCGCGCCGTTGATGGCGAAGCGGTCGCCGAGCTGGCCGAAGACGGCGTCGTTGGTGCTGTACGTGGACAGCTCGTCGTCGAGCGGCCCCGCGACGTAGAGCTTGCCGGACTGGGGCATTTTCACGCGGCGCTCGCCCTCGGGGCCGTACTCCACCGCGAGTTCGTAGTCCATGGGCTTCAGCGGGTGCTTCAGCTCGTCCTTCGGCGCCCGCACCCGCCAGCACACGGTGGCGCGGCTGCCCTGCTCGACGCGGAGCACCGAGGTGGACCCCTGCGGCTCGGCGTCCTGGAGGCCGGTGAGGGAGAAGTCGACGGTGCCGGTGGGACGCAGCCCGCTCTCGTTGCGGAAGACGGCCTTGAACCGACTCGACGATCCCGGAGTCAGCGTCGCCGGATCGGATGTGACGGTGAGGCTTCCCTGGAACGGCGCCTTGGCCAGCGCGGTCTGCACGCGCTGCGCGGTGCGGTAGGCGTCCTGGGTGGGACGCTGCGCATACGTCTTGCGCTCTCGCGTCCAGGCTTCCTCGACCTCATACCAGTCGAAGGTCTTGGGCGTCCTGCCGTCCGCGAGGGCGTCCTCCAGCTCCTCCAGATAGCTTCGCCACTGCGGCTGGTGGAAGTCGGCGATGAGGCCCTGCCAGTCGCGGTTGGCGTAGTTGGCGAGCATGCCCTTGTCGGCCGCGGGGCGGTCCGCCCACGCCGTGATCAGCGTCCGCGCGCTGAGTTCGAGCTTGTCCTGCTCGTCCGCCTCGTCCCCGGCGAACCTGCGCGCCCCGGCCAGCCACGGTCCGAGCAGGAATGAGGCGTGCGCGCCGGCGACCTCGTCGCTCAGCTGCATCAGCGACAGCCACAGATTGCTGAGCTTGCGGAAGGCGTCCGCGTCCTCGCGCTCGTACGCCGCCTTCAGCTTGCCGATCAGCAGCCACGAGCGGTTGGCGAGGGCCTGGCGTGCGGTGTCGGTGAGGTCGTAGCGGTAGGCGTCGCTGCCGCGCAGCGACTCTCGTACGTCCAGCAGCGCCGTCAGCGCGGCGTCGAAGTCGGCGAGGTCGAACGCCGGTGTGTGCGTGGCGTAGTGGGCGCCGGAGCGGGCGTCGAGGCTCGGCCGTGCGGCGAAGATGCTGTCGTGCGGGCGGCCGTCGGTGCTGCTGATCTCGTACGCGGTACCGCGTAGCGCCGAGAGCGCCGCGCGTGCCTTCTCGTCGTCGCCGCCGTAGCGCAGCCGCGCGTAGTTGGCGAACCACTGCTTCCGGTCGATGGCCTCCTCACGCCATGCCAGTTCGCTGAAGAGCTCGAAGGCGAGCGGGTCGCGGTGGGTGGCCTCCGGCATGTAGGCGGTGCCGGTCAGCTTGCTGCCCGACTTGTCGCGCCACTGAGTGAAACGTTCCGTCCACATATGGGTCTTGGCGCCCATCGTGGTGCGGCCGCCGAAGTTGGGGATCGTGCCGAAGGCGTACGGAACCCCGCCCCAGTCGGTCTCGCGGCTCGTGATCTTCTCCAGATCCGACAGGCCGTCGACGACGAGCGCGCGGTTCTTCTGCTGGAGCGAGTCGAGCAGCTCGCGGCGCGGGTTCTTCTGCCAGCCGAGGATCACCCAGGTCGCACCGGGCAGAGCGGTCTGGAGCGCCTTCTCCACGGCCTGCGCCGCGTCCGGGACGGGCACGTCCCCGGCCTTGCCGCCCTCGTGCAGCAGATCCATCTTGACGTGGCGGATCTCGCCGAAGACGGCCTTCTGGTGCTTGTAGTACGCGGCGGCGACCTTGCGGAAGACGGCCGTGCGCGGATCCAGCCACGCGGGCCGGGTGAGGCCGTTCCAGTCGCCCTGCGGGACGGTCCTGCCGCCCGGATTCCGCTCCGAGAAGTCGTCGGGGACCGTGCCGAAGTAGCCGGGCAGCACGGCGTGCATGCCCAGTTCGCGCAGCCGCGTCACGATGCGGCGGCCCAGGTCCTCGCGCTTCTGGAGCACGGCCTCGGAGATGGGGCCGCCGTACTCGGAGAGGTTCTGGAGCAGCCACCACGGCTGGTGCGAGGGCGCGGGGATCCACTGGCGTGCCTCCTCGCCGGAGTAGCCGAAGTCCTTCAGCAGCCGGTGGTAGACGGCCTCCGAACCGGTCGTCACCAGCACCTCGTTGCAGCCGTGCAGCGCCATCACGTCGATGAAGCGCTCCCAGTGGTCCCAGTCCGCGTACGGGTCGGTGTAGCCGTCGTGGGTGTCGTTGAGCATGAAGCGGTGCGGCACGGTCGCGCTGCGCTCGTACTGGCTGCCCGGCGCGGGAAGCTGCGCGGGCAGAGCGGTCTGGCTGCCGGCCCACGAGATGTGGGCGGCGCACGTGTACTTCAGGTACCAGTGCAGCCCGGTCAGCGCGACGGCCGGGGATGTGCCGGCGATCTCGATCTTGCCCGCGCTTCCGGAGACCTTGAACCGTTCGTCGCCGCCGGTGAGCGCGGTGAAGGCGATCTGGTCGCCGTGGTCGGGGAGGAGACGCCGCGCGGCGGCCTCCGCGTGCTTCATGTCGCCGGCCGCCGTGTGGAAGCCGGGCACGGCCGGGGCCTGTGCGGCCGCCGGGCCGGCGCTGGGGCCGAGCGCCGCACCCGCGCCGAGTGCTCCTGCCGTGCCCAGAAGTGTGCGTCTGTTGATGTCCTCCACGGCGTGCTCCACTTCTCCGAAACATCGCGGTCACCGCTGACAGATGTGGTGGGCACGCTAATGGAGGTTTGTGTGCTCATACGAGAGGGCGCGGCAAGATGGTGCTGGTCAGCCCCGGTCGGACCCGTCCAGATACGCCAGCACCGCGAGCACCCGGCGGTTGTCGTCGTCGGACGGCGGAAGCCCCAACTTCCCGAAGATATTTGACGTGTGCTTCGCCACGGCCCTCTCCGTGACGACGAGCTGAGTGGCGATCGCGGCGTTGGAACGACCCTGCGCCATGAGTTCCATCACTTCTCGCTCGCGGCTCGTGAGTTTCGCCATCGGAGCCTCTCGGGAACGCCGCGAGAGCAGCTGCTGGATCACCTGCGGGTCCATCGCGGTGCCGCCGGCGGCGACGCGGCGCACCGCGTCCACGAACTGGTCCGCGTCGAAGACCCGGTCCTTGAGGAGATAGCCGACGCCGCCGGTGCCGTCGGCGAGCAGCTCCCGCGCGTACAGCTGCTCGACGTGCTGGGAGAGGACCAGCACCGGCAGCCCCGGGCGTCTGCGGCGCGCCTCCAGCGCGCACTGGAGCCCCTCGTCGGTGAAGGACGGCGGCAGCCGCACGTCGACGACGGCGACGTCGGGGTCCAGCTCCTTCAGCGCCCTGCTCAGCTCCGGCCCGTTGTCCACGGCGGCCGCGATCTCGAAGCCGAACGCCTCCAGCATCCGGACCAGGCCGTCACGCAGCAGGAACAGGTCTTCGGCGATGAGGACGCGCACGGGGTCTCCACGGTGGCGGGAAGCTCGGATGCACCGAATCTACCGGCCGGGCCGGGGGCGCCTCCGGGGAGCGTGCGCGGGGAGGGCCTCCGAGACCCCGCCC
Source organism: Streptomyces winkii (assembly GCF_032248595.1). Classification (NCBI taxonomy): domain Bacteria; kingdom Bacillati; phylum Actinomycetota; class Actinomycetes; order Kitasatosporales; family Streptomycetaceae; genus Streptomyces; species Streptomyces winkii. Next base: position 409,884 of record NZ_JASTTH010000002.1, read on the forward strand.
GCCGCGCCCCGGTCACTGCGACAGCGCCGCCTCCGCGCTCGCGAGGATCTCCGTGACCTTCTGTGCGAAGCGGACGTCGCAGGCGTGCGCCTCGCCCGTACGAGCCGACTCGGTCAGCGCGTCCACGGCGCGCGCGAAGGCGTCCACCGGCGACTCGTCGCGCTCGGGCAGCGTCGCCGTACCGGCGGGGCCCCTGACCTCGGCGGTGACGCCGGCGGCCGCGGGCGGCACGGAGTGGCTGAGCGTGCAGACGCTGGAGGCGCCCTGCTCGTGCCGCAGGACCAGGTGCACGGTGTCGCCGACGCCGCGCCCCGCCCGTACCGAGGACAGATCGGCGACCTCGCCGAGGAGGGGCAGCAGCACGGAGAGCGCGTGCGGGCCGACGTCCCACAGCGCGCCCCTCTCACGGCGCCACGGCGACGCCGTGTACGGGGAGTCGGCGCCGCCGAAGACGGGGGAGAGCCACTCGGCGCGGCCCGTCAGCCACCCGTCCACGGCGGCCTGTTCCTCGATCCACGCGCCGGTGGAGCCGCAGAAGCGCAGCGTGAAGAAGACGACCGACGCGACGCCCGCGGCCCCCGCCGCCGCCGTGACCTGCCGCGCGGACTCGGGCGTCGTCGCGACCGGCTTGTCCAGCAGCAGATGGCAGCCCGCCTCGGCCGCGCGCACCGCCAGCGGAGCCTGGACGTCGGGCGGCAGGGCCACCGCGACCGCGTCGCAGTCGGTCAGCAGCGCGTCGACGTCGTCGTAGGCGCGGGTGCCGAGGTCCTCGGCCAGCTCGCGGGCCGCCTCGGATCGGCGGCCCCAAACGCCCGTCAGCTCCGCGTCCTTGTGCGCGGCGAGGGCGGGTCCGTGCGTCTTCTGCGCCCACGGGCCGGTGCCGAGCAGTCCGAATCTCATGCGTGGTCCTCTTCCGTGTGACTGGCGTAGCTGCCGCGCGAGAGGTCGCAGACGTCGACGGAGGTGTGCAGCGTGACGCCCGGCGTCGGCTTGACGTGGTCGCGTGCGAGCCCCAGGACGGCGCGGGAGAGTTCGGCCTTGGCCTCCGGCGTACGGCCGGAGAGCAGCGCCACCTCGACGTGGAGCATCGCGACCTCGTCCGTGCCGTCCGCGATCAAGCACTCCTCGATCTGGCGGAAGCGGGTCTTGCAGCCCGCGACCGAGCCCACCACGGTGCGCGCGAGCAGGGGGTGCAGGGCGAGCCCGAAGCCGCGGCGGTCGAACGTCTCGGCGAGGGCATCGGAGTAGTCGACAGTGATGTGCGGCATGGGGGCAGCGTACGGGGTGGTGCTGTGCCCCACGAGAGAAGCTCGCCGGATCGGGCCACGTGCGGAGCGGCCCGCGGCGGTCCGTCCGTGCGGGCGCTCTGACCTGCGCGAACGTGGGGAAGTGCCGCGCGGCGGAAGGCACTTCGGGGGTGGAGCGCGTCCCGGGCGAGCGCGCGCGCGTGTGTGTGTGCGGCGCCTGCCCGGGACGCGTCCCGTGCTCCCGGCTGCCCCCTGTCAGCGGGAGTTCGAGGTGAGAGCCGGATCGGCGGGCCCGGAGCCCGCGTTCGCGGCGCCGGAGGCGGCGTCGGTTCCGGTGCTGCCGCCGCCGTTGTCGTGTCGGCTTCCGGAACCGGCTGCGCCCACCGCGGGATCGCCGTGCGACAGATCCGGCAGCCCGCGCAGCATCCGCGGCAGATACCAGTTGCGCTCGCCGAGCAGCGTCATCACCGCGGGCAGCAGCACCATCCGTACGAGCGTCGCGTCCAGCAGCACGGCCACCGCGAGACCGACGCCCATCTGCTGCATGTCCTGCATCGACAGCGTGCCGAACACCGCGAACACCGCCACCATGATCACCGCGGCGCCGGTGACCGCACCGGCCGTCGCGCGCACGCCCTCACGGATCGCCTCGCGGGTCGCCACGCCCCGCTCGTGCGCCTCGCGGATACGCGAGACCACGAAGACGTGGTAGTCCATCGACAGCCCGAAGAGGACCACCAGCACGAACAGCGGCATCCAGCCCTCGATCGCACCGACCGCCTCCGTGCCCAGCAGCGAGGCGCCCCAGCCGTGCTGGAAGACGGCCGTCATCACGCCGTACGCCGCCCCGACCGACAGCAGGTTGAGTACGACCGACGCGATCGCTACGGGCAGCGAGCGGAAGCAGACCAGCATCAGCAGGAACGTGACGGCCGTGATGAAGGCGAGGACGGGCACGATGCCGCGGCGCAGCTGGTCGTTGAAGTCCATCGAACTCGCCAGCTCGCCGCCCACGTAGGCCTGGCCGCCCTTCGCCACCGGCGTCAGCGTCTGCGGCACGAGCGTGCTGCGCAGCTGTTCCACGGCCTCCTTGGACGTCTCTCCCGTGCCGTCGCCCCGCAGCGGCACGGCGATCTCGGCGACGTCCGCCGAGCGGTGCACCGTCGTCTCGACGCCCGTGCGGAAGTGCCCGTCGGTGCGGGCCCGTTCGGCGAAGTCCGCGAGCGCGGCGCGTACGCGGGGCGCCTCGACGTCCTCGGCCTTGAGCACGACCCTGGCGGGCTCGGGCCCGCCGGGGAACGTCTTGTTGATCGCCTCCGAGGCGGTCCGCAGCGGCGAGCCCGAGGGCATCTGCTGGTCCAGGGTGAGCTGTTCGGTCTTCATGCCGAGCGTCGGCGCGGCCAGCGCGAGCATCGCCACGGCCGCCAGCACAGCGAACACCCCCGGCGCCGCCAGTACGGGACGCAGCACCGCGGAGGAGATCCGTCCGCTCTTCCGGGCCTTGCCGCGCTGCCGGGCCTCGCCGGATGCGGCGAGCGTGCGGCGCCGCCAGGGGAGCCTGCCCCGCTCGACCCGGTCGCCCAGCCAGGAGAGCAGCGCGGGCAGGATCGTCACCGAGCCCAGCATCGCGATGAAGACGACCAGGATCGTCGCCACCGCGAAGCCCTTGAACATCAGCAGGCCCGACAGGAACAGGCCCGCCATCGCCACCATCACCGTCAGCCCCGAGACGAGCACGGCGCGCCCGCTGGTGGCGGCGGCCACGCGCAGCGCGGTCTCGGCGTCCCGTCCGGCCTCGCGCTCGTCGCGTTCCCGGCGCAGATAGAACAGGCAGTAGTCGATGCCGACGGCGAGGCCCATCAGCAGCATCACGGAGCTGGTGGTGTCGAAGATGTGCAACTGGTGGCTGGCCACGGCCAGCAGACCGTTCGCCGCGATGAACGCGGTGACGGCCAGCGCCACCGGCAGCAGCGCCGCGACGAGCGCCCCGAACGCGACGAGCAGGATGCCCAACGCCAGTGGCACGGCCGTCCATTCGGCCTTGGCGAAGTCGTCGCCGAGCATCTCGCCCAGCCACTTGTCGGCGCTCGCCTGCCCGTACTGGTGGATGGTGACGCCGTCGCCGTGGTGCGCCGCGCGCACCTTCTGCACGGCGTCGACGACCGGCTGCACGCGGTCGCCGGCGGTCTCCGCGTCGCCCTTCATCTGGAACCGGAGCAGGCCCGCCGTGCCGTCCTCCGACGGGACCGGCCGCTGCGGCCGGCCGGTCTCGCCCGTGGCCTCCACCGCCCTGGCCACCTCGCCGGCGGCCTGCCGCCAGCCGTCCCGGCTCTCACCGGTGACCATGACCATCTCGCCCGCGGGCGCGTCGATTCCGGCGTCCTCCAGGATGCGCTGGGCGCGCGCGGAGTCGCCCGTCATGCTCTCGGACTCGTTCATCTCGGCGACGCCCGTGAGGCCGCCGAGCACCGACGCCAGCACGACGAAGAGGAGCCAGCCGAAGACCGCCGTCCTGCGGTGCCGCGTGCTCCAGCCGCCGAGCCGTGCGGCCAGGCCGGGGCCTCGCTGCCGCCGGCGGTGGTGCTGCGCCTGGTGTCTGTGAGGCGCTGCCTGCTGCCTCGGCGTCTCGAGCATCGGCGGACTCCCCGTCGTCTGGCCCCGGTCGAGTCCGGGGCGGGTGATCGGTCGTCTCGACGCTAGAAAGCGGCGTCCGGCGCCCACAGCCGCCGAAGCCCCCTGTTCGTGGAGGGGGCGGGACCAGTGCGGGGGTGTCGTCAGGTACACCGTCGTACGGGTGCCGGTCCCCCTGCCTCAGCGGCCGACGCAGGCGCAGACTGGAGCAGTGCCCGGCGTACGGGCAGCGGGGCAGGCGAGAGCGGCGGCGGGGGAGCGCGGCCGGGACGGGCGTACACGCGACCCGGCAGACGACGGGGCAGACGAAGGAGCGGCGGCGGTGGAGCGACCAGCAGCGGGAGAAGGGATCCTCGACATGGGGCTCCCACCGGCCAGGCCGGGGTCACCGGAGACGCGGGAACGCGTCCGCGCCGCCCTGACCGCGGCGGTGCGGGGCCTGGCTCTGTGCATGCTGTCGCTCGGCGTCTCGCTGGCGCTCTTCATCGCCGGCGTGCTGTCCCTCGCGTTCATCCTTCTCGGCGTCGGCCTCTTCACGACTCCGGCGGTGATGCACCTCGTACGCATGCACGCCAACCAGCGGCGGTACCTCGCTCACGACTGGGCGGGCCTCGCCGTCCCGTCGCCCTACCGGCCCCTCCCGCCGGCGACCGGCGCGGGCGGCACCGTCCGGCGCTGCATGCGGCTGCTGCGGGACCCGGCGACGTGGCGGGACCTGGCCTGGCTGCTGACGGATGCCGTCGCCGGGTTCGTCACCGCGCTCTTCCCGGCCGCTCTGGTCGCGTACGGCATCGAGGGCTTCGTCATCTTCGCGGGCGTCTGGCGGGCCGTGCAGCACAACTACTGGTACGCCTTCATCCCCGTCGAGGGCTTCGGCACGGCGACGCTGTGCGCGGGCCTCGGGGCGCTGCTGGTCGTGCTCGCGGCGATGGTCAACCCGTACTTCATCCGGGGCCACTTCCTCATCGTCAAGGGCATGATCTCCCCGAGCCGCGGGGCGCAGCTGGAGCAGCGCGTGGAGAGGCTGTACGAGACGCGCCACGACGCCGTCGACTCCTCCGCAGCCGAACTGCGGCGCATCGAACGCGACTTGCACGACGGCGCACAGGCGCGCCTGGTCTCCATGGGCATGAGCCTCGGCACGATCGAGGCCCTCGTCGAGAAGGACCCGGCACAGGCGAAGAAGCTCATCGCGCAGGCACGGCAGAACTCCGCCGAGGCGCTCACCGAACTGCGCGATCTCGTACGGGGTATCCACCCGCCGGTCCTCGCCGAGCGGGGGCTGGGGGACGCCGTGAGAGCCCTGTCGCTGCGCATGCAGATCCCCGTGGAGACGGACGTCGAAGTGGAGGGGCGGTTCCCCGAACCGGTCGAGTCCGCCGCGTACTTCGCGATCAGCGAGGTGCTCACCAACGCCGCCAAGCACGCGCGCGCCGAGCGCGTCTGGCTCGACGTCCACTACAGCGAGGCCGTGGCCCCTACGGGCGAGGGCATGCTGCGCATCGCCGTCACCGACGACGGCAGGGGCGGCGCCGACCCGGCGAAGGGCTCGGGGATGACGGGCGTCGAGCGGCGGCTGGGCCAGTTCGACGGACTGCTCGCGGTCAGCAGCCCGCCGGGCGGTCCGACGATGGTGACGATGGAGATCCCCTGCGAGCCGGTCCGGCGCCGGTGAGGGGCCCGCACCTGCGCCAGGCCAGGCTGGAGGTGCGTCCTCCGCTCGGCGACGACGAGCTGAACGCCCTCTTCGCCGCGTCCTGGCCGGTGCACGAACACGCCGACTTCCGCGCCCGTCTGGAGCGCAGCCTGCTGTGGGTCGCGGCCTTCCGGGACGACGGGCTCGTGGGGTTCGTCAACGTCGTCGGCGACGGCGGCGTCCACGCCTTCGTGCTCGACACGACCGTGCATCCGGCGGCCCGGGGGCAGGGGCTCGGGGTGCGGCTGGTGCGCCGCGCGGCCGACGAGGCGCGGCGCGCGGGCGCGCGGTGGCTGCACGTCGACTACGAGGAGCACCTGACCGGCTTCTACGCGCGCTGCGGCTTCGCGCCGACGGCGGCGGGGCTGCGGTGGCTGGGCTGAGGGCAGGGTGAACGGGCGGCCCGGGCGGGCGGGCTGAACGGGCCGTGCCTGCGGTTCGCTCCGCTCTGGAGCCGTTGTCAGTGGTGCGCCGTAGCGTGAGCGCATGACCTGGACGACACCCGAGGTGAGGCGTCCCGCCCGTACGTACAAGGCGGATGAGAGAACGGCCCTGGAGGCCGCGCTGGACTACCAGCGGGCCACTTTCCTGTTCAAGTGCGGCGGCCTGACCGGCGAGCAGCTCACGCTGCGGCCGGTCGGCAGGTCCACGCTGTCCCTGCTGGGGCTGCTCCGGCACCTGGCGGGCGTCGAACGCTGGTGGTTCCGGAACCACTTCGCGGGCGAGGCCGACCTGCCGTGGGTCTTCTTCACGGAGGACAACATGGAGGGCGACTTCGAGGACGGCACGCCGGAGAGCGCCCCCGGCGACTTCGAGATATACCACCGGGAGGTCGCCGCGGCCCGCGACGCCGTCGCCGGGCGCTCGCTCAACGAGACCTTCCACCGCCCGAAGGGCGAACTCGCCGATCTGCGCTGCCTGTTCCTCTACATGACGGAGGAGTACGCCCGGCACAACGGCCACGCCGATCTGGTGCGCGAGCACATCGACGGCCGCACCGGCGAGTGAGCCGGGCGAACCCCGTGCGGGCGCGCGCCACGGCGCTCGGTTCCGCGCGGCCCGGTCCGCGCGGCCCGGGTTCGGTACGGCTCAGCGTCGTCCCGTTCGGCGCCGCCCGGCTCGACGCCGCTCAGTTCAGCGCCGCCACCCGCTCGCGATACCCGCGCACGGGCGCCGCGTCCCGGTAGGGCTCCAGCCGCCGCTCGAAGTCCCGTACGTACTCGTGCGCGCGCACCGACCGCATCTCCGCCGCCTGCTGCGCCGCTTCGGCGGCCAGCGCGCACGCCTGCTCGACCTCGCCCAGGCCCAGCCGTGCCGTCGCCAGCACGACCCGGCAGAAGAGGCGGCTGCGCGCGAAGCCCGAGCCGCGCAGTTGCAGGGAGCGTTCGGCGTGCTGCGCCGCCGCCCGGTACTGCTGGAGGTCGCGGTGGCAGTGCCCGCTCTCGTCCGCGAGCTGTGCCTCGTCGAAGAAGCGCGCCCAAGGCGGCACGTCCTCACCGGACTTCGCCGCCTCCAGCGCCCGCTCGGCACGCGCCAGCGACGACGTGCAGGCGCGCACCTCGCCGAGCACCCCGTGCCCGCGCGCCTCCGCGGCGTGCAGCAGAGCCTGCACGAGCGGCGGCGCGGCGGTCCCCACGCCCTGCTGCGCGACGCGCGCCAGCTGCACCGCCTCGCGGCCGTGCCCCAGATACACCGCCTGCCTGCTCATCGTCACCAGCACGTAGCTGCCGTAGGCGCGGTCGCCCGCCGCCTGCGCCAGCCGCAGCGCCTGCACGAAGTAGCGCTGTGCCAGCCCGTGCGCCGCGATGTCGTACGACGTCCAGCCAGCGAGCCGTGTCAGATCGGCGGCCGCGCCGAAGAGACGCCGCCCCAGCTGCTCCCCGTACACCCCGCGCAGCATGGGCTCCGCCTCGTGCTCCAGATACCGGACGAGAGCCTGGCGGGCGTGGCCGCCGCCGTACGCCTGGTCGAGGGCGCGGAAGAGCTCGCCCACCGAGCGCAGCGCGTTGACGTCGCCGATGGAGACCCGCTGGCCGGGGCCGCGCTCCGTAGGGTCCGGACGCTCCGCACGCACCGCTCCGGGGACGCCGCCGGCGGTGCGCGCCAGGGCCCCGGCGGCCATGGCTCCGCCCGCGCCCGCACGGGCCCCTCCCGGCACGTGACCGGCCCCGCGCATCTGGGGCGGCACCCGGGTGCCGCCCACGCCGTGCCGTGAGGCCGCGCCCGCGGCGCCGGGCCGGCCGGCTCCGGGACGCAGTCCGCCGCCGTGGCCGTGGGCACCGTCGAGACCGGCGCCCCCGCCCGGCGCACCCGGCCCCGACTCCGGCCCGACGCCCCGCGCCACCTGCTCGTCGGGCCGCCCGATCAGCCAGTCACGGCTCGGCACGACCAGCCCGGCCGGAGTGAAGGCGATCTTGCGGAGCTCCGCGTGGCTGCCCGAGTCCTTGCGCCACAGCCCGCTGACGATGTCCACCGCCTCCGAGGGCGTCGCCGCGAACTCCAGCCCCGCGTAGACCGGAGCGCACGCGTCCAGCCCCAGGTCCTGTGCGGTCAGCCGCCTGCCGAGCCGGCGCGTGAAGACCTCGGCGATCAGCGCGGGAGTCGTGCCGCGCGGCTGCTGCCCGCGCAGCCAGCGCGTGACGGACGTCTTGTCGTAGCGCAGATCGAGACCGTGCTCCAGTCCCAACTGGTCGACGCGCCGGGCCAGTCCGGCGTTGGAGAAACCGGCCTCCGCGATGAGCGCGGCCAGTTGACGGTTCGGCACGCGCTGCGCCGAGGCCTGCGACTGCCCGGACGACTCGGACACGGATGAGGACGCTGAGGGGGACGACGCAGACGACGCAGACGACGCGGCCTGCGAGGACGGCGCGGGGGACCCGCCGGAGGACGAGGTGGACCCGCCGGAGGAATGGGGGGACGGGGCGGCCGAGTCCCCGGAACGTTCGATGGTCATCAGCTTTACGGGCTCCTGAGCTTCGGCTTGCGCCAGGCGCCGTGGCACCCTGCGGAACGGCGCGAATTTAGCCGCCCGCCGAGGCCGCTCGCCCGCTTCGCTGTCCTTTTCATCCATACGTGTGAGGAGGTGCCCGGCTGCCGGAACCGGCCGCCGCAGCCGTACAGTTTTCTGCGGGACCGGCCCCGTCGGCCCGTCCCGGCACCGGCGGCAGACCCCGCTCGGGCCCGGCAGAGCAGAGGAGGAGCCGTGAGCGAGCTGCGCTACGTCCGTCTGGGCTTCGGCGCCGAAGCCGTCGACTACGAGGCGGCATGGCTGGAGCAGCGCCGCGTGCACGCGGCCCGCCTCGCGGACGAGATCCCCGACACCTGTCTGCTGCTGGAGCACACCCCCGTCTTCACCGCGGGCCGCCGCACCCTGCCCGCCGAGCGCCCCGTGGACGGCACGCCCGTCGTCGACGTCGACCGCGGCGGGAAGATCACCTGGCACGGCCCCGGTCAGCTCGTCGGCTACCCCATCCTGAAGCTGCCGCGCCCGGTCGACGTGATCGCGCACGTACGGCGGCTGGAAGAGGCCATGATCCGCACGTGCGCGGAGTTCGGCCTGGAGACCACGCGGATCGAGGGCCGCAGCGGCGCCTGGGTCCTCGGCGACGCGGCGGGCAGGCATGGCCCCGAACTCGGCGGTCTCTCCCTGGACTTCGCCGCGAAGAGCGCCGGCGAGGACGAGGACGACGACGACGAGTACGACGCCCGGCTGCGCGGCCCCGAGTACGCGCCCTCCAACGCGGGCCAGCGCGGCGAGGACCGCAAGGTCGGCGCGATCGGCGTCCGCGTCGCCAAGGGCGTGACCATGCACGGCTTCGCGCTCAACTGCGACCCCGACAACACCTGGTTCGACCGCATCGTGCCGTGCGGCATCCGCGACGCGGGCGTGACGTCGCTCTCGGACGAGCTGGGCCGCAGCGTCACGGTCGCCGACGTACTGCCCGTACTGGAGAAGCATCTGCGTGCGGTGCTGGAGTCCTCGGAGCCGCTGCCCCGCGCGGTGTGAGGCTCCCGGCCTCCGCCCACTTCGGGGCCTCCGGGGCCTCCAGGTCCTCCGGGCCCTGCGTCTGCGAGGCCACCGGCCGGTGGGAGACGGAAGAGCGGTGGGCGTACCCTGAAGTTCGCCGAGGAATCGAAAGTACGTAGGGAGCCGGACGTGTCCGCTGTCGCACCCGACGGTCGCAAAATGCTCCGCCTTGAAGTCCGCAACAGCCAGACGCCCATCGAGCGCAAGCCCGAGTGGATCAAGACACGGGCGAAGATGGGCCCCGAGTACAACGCGCTCCAGGACCTGGTCAAGCGCGAGGGCCTGCACACGGTGTGCCAGGAGGCCGGCTGCCCCAACATCTTCGAGTGCTGGGAGGACCGCGAGGCCACCTTCCTCATCGGCGGCGAACAGTGCACCAGGCGCTGCGACTTCTGCCAGATCGACACCGGCAGGCCCGCGGAGCTCGACCGCGACGAGCCGCGCCGCGTCGCGGAGTCCGTCCAGCAGATGGAGCTGCGGTACGCGACGATCACCGGCGTCGCCCGCGACGACCTGGACGACGGCGGCGCCTGGCTCTACGCCGAAACGGTGCGCCAGATCCACCAGTTGATGCCCGGCACCGGCGTCGAGCTGCTCATCCCCGACTTCAACGCCGTACCGGAGCAGCTCGCCGAGGTCTTCTCCTCGCGCCCCGAGGTCCTGGCGCACAACGTCGAGACCGTGCCCCGCATCTTCAAGCGCATCCGCCCCGCCTTCCGCTACGAGCGCTCCCTCGACGTGCTCACCCGCGCCCGCGAGGACGGCCTGGTCACCAAGTCCAACCTGATCCTCGGGATGGGCGAGACGCGCGAAGAGGTCAGCGAGGCGCTGCGCGACCTGCACGGTGCCGGTTGCGAACTCATCACGATCACGCAGTACTTGAGGCCCTCCGCCCGCCATCACCCCGTCGAGCGCTGGGTGAAGCCGCAGGAGTTCGTCGAACTCCAGCAGGAGGCCGAGGAGATCGGATTCGCGGGCGTCATGTCCGGGCCCCTGGTCCGCTCTTCGTACCGCGCGGGCCGTCTGTACAAGCAGGCGGTCGAGGCGCGCGACGCACGGGCGGCGTGACCGGGGCCACTCCGTACGAGGGGCGCGTGCTCGCCGTATGAACTCGCCGTATGAAGGGGCCCGGCGTGACGTTGGCCGCATCGGCGTTCGCAGGCTTTGACCCGCTGGTCATCCGCTGGTAACACCTAACGGTGACGATGGCTGCACGTACCGTTCAAGGCCGCCCATCGCAGCCACGCGACATCACCGGAGGGGAACCGTCTTGCGGACCACGCTGCGCGCGCTGGAAACCTTCGAGACCCTGCTGATGCGCAGGGGCCACCAGACAGCACGCCGAAACGCCTGGGCAGCGGTGCTCGAGGACCGCCGCCGGGCTGTGGCGCGTACCGAGGCTCAGCGGGTACTGGAGGCCGCGGCCGACCGGAGGCCGGCCGCCACGTAAACTTCCCCGCATGGCGAGGAAGGCAGACACCGAGAACAACCCTGGGCGGCTCAAGCAGATCGCTCTGACGTACAAGATGACCCGGCGTGCCGACCGGAAGATCGGCCTGATCCTGGCCGGTGTGGGGCTTGTCACCTTCGGTGTCCTCCTCGCCGTCGGCTTCCTGATCGGACATCCGGTCTACGCGGGCGTCCTGGGCGTGATGCTGGCCCTGCTGGCGATGGCGATCATCTTCGGACGCCGGGCGGAGCGCGCCGCGTTCGGCCAGATGGAAGGACAGCCGGGCGCCGCGGCGGCCGTGCTGGAGAACGTCGGCCGGGGCTGGACGATCACGCCCGCCGTTGCGATGAACCGCAGCCAGGACGTCGTGCACCGCGCCGTCGGCCGGGCGGGCATCGTCCTCGTCGCGGAGGGCAACCCGAACCGGCTGCGCACCCTGCTGGCGTCGGAGAAGAAGCGCATGGCCCGCGTCGTCTCGGACGTCCCCGTGCACGACTTCGTCGTGGGCGACGATGAGGGGCAGGTGGAGCTGAAGAAGCTCCGCACGAAGCTGCTGAAGCTGCCGCGCGTGCTGACGGGCCCGCAGACCACGCAGGTCAACGACCGGCTGCGCGCGATGGGCGACTTGATGAGCAACATGCCCATCCCGAAGGGCCCGGTCCCGGGGCGCGGCATGCGCGGCGGCGGTGGCCGGATGCCGCGGGGATGACGCCCGGCCGCACCTCCGCCGCCGCCCCGTACGGGCCTGCGTGACAGCGTGCTCGCGGATGTCGTGGAGGACGTGCTGCGCGTGCTCGGCGCACACGAGCAGAACGTCGACTGGACGGCGAGGTGGGCCACCTCCGAGGAGATGACCGCCGAGCTGCGCGACCACCTGGCCAGGCTTCGCCGGGAGGACTTCAGCCGGCTGGCGCAGCTGAAGTCGCTGTTCCTGCCGACCGGTCCGCTGCAAGAGGTCTCGCTGAGCAGCGGGTGGGGCGCGGAGTATCTGACGCTCGCCACGCGATTCGACCGAGCCGTCCGGGCCGCGGAGAAGACCGCGTGACTGCGAAGACCGCGTAACTGCCCGGCGCGGAACGGCCGTTCCGCCACACCTGCGTACGGATCCGGACCGCTACGTACGGACCTGGACCGCGCCCGAGAGCCGGTCGTGCAGCCCCCGCCCGTCCCGGTCCCAGATCAGTGCCGGAATCGCCAGCCCCAGCAGCACGGTGCGCACGGCCACCCGCCACAGCGTCAGACGGCCCAGCCCGTCCACGGCCACCACTCGCAGCCGCAGCAGCCGCTTGCCCGGGGTGCTCCCGACGGTGCCGACCGTCAGCAGGCTCATCACGAGGAAGACGGCCAGCGCCCAGTTGTCCGTGCTGCGCAGGTCGCCGCCCGCGAGCAGCCCGTACGCGATGAGCACCGAGATCGCCCAGTCGGCGAAGAGCGCACCCAGACGGCGCCCGACCGGCGCGACGGCACCGGGCCCTTCCGCAGGCAACCCCAGCCGCTCGCCCCGGGGCCCGAAGTCGGCACCCATGTCCTCCGCGGCGGCGCGGGGGCCCGACAGCCACGACCCGAACGCATCCCTGTTGTTCACACCGCAACCGTACCGCTCACGAAAACGACCTTGACCGCAGGTCACCGGGTATCGGCCGGACCCTGGTTAACATCAGCGAAACAGCTGGGTCACGCTTGAGAAATCGTGCCTGCCTATCGTCGGCCGCACCGCATGCCCACCCGCACTGGCCTGCGCCCCGAGCAATTCCCGTCCCTCCGCGGCGGGACTAGGAGGAAATGGATGTTCCAGAACGCCGCCGAGGCCAAGAAATTCATCGCGGACAACGACGTCAAGTTCATCGACGTCCGTTTCTGCGATCTTCCGGGAATCATGCAGCACTTCACGGTCCCGGCCGAGTCCTTCGACCCGGAGGGGAACCTGATGTTCGACGGTTCCTCGATCCGCGGCTTCCAGGCCATCCACGAGTCGGACATGGCGCTCGTCCCCGACCTGAGCACGGCCCGGCTTGACGCCTTCCGCAGCGAGAAGCACCTCAACATCAACTTCTTCATCCACGACCCGATCACCGGCGAGCAGTACAGCCGTGACCCGCGGAACGTGGCGAAGAAGGCCGAGGCCTACCTCGCCTCCTCCGGCATCGCCGACACCGCCTTCTTCGGTCCGGAGGCGGAGTTCTACATCTTCGACGAGGCGCGCTTCGAGACCAAGGCGAACGGCTCGTACTACCACATCGACTCGGAGGCCGGCGCCTGGAACACCGGCGCCATCGAGGACGGCGGCAACCGCGGCTACAAGGTCCGCTACAAGGGCGGCTACTTCCCGGCCCCGCCCGTCGACCACTTCGCCGACCTGCGCGCCGAGATCACCCTCGAACTGAACAAGGCGGGCCTCCAGGTCGAGCGCCAGCACCACGAGGTGGGCACCGCCGGGCAGGCCGAGATCAACTACAAGTTCAACACCCTGCTCGCTGCCGCCGACGACCTGATGCTCTTCAAGTACATCGTGAAGAACACCGCTTGGCGCAACGGCAAGACCGCCACGTTCATGCCCAAGCCGATCTTCGGCGACAACGGTTCCGGCATGCACGTACACCAGTCCCTGTGGAACGAGGGCTCCCCGCTCTTCTACGACGAGCAGGGCTACGCGGGCCTCTCCGACACCGCCCGCTACTACATCGGCGGCATCCTCAGGCACGCCCCGTCGCTCCTGGCCTTCACCAACCCGACGGTGAACTCCTACCACCGCCTGGTCCCGGGCTTCGAGGCACCGGTCAACCTGGTCTACTCGCAGCGCAACCGCTCCGCGGCGATGCGCATCCCGATCACGGGCTCCAACCCGAAGGCCAAGCGCGTGGAGTTCCGCGCCCCGGACCCGTCCTCGAACCCGTACCTGGCCTTCTCGGCGCTGCTGATGGCGGGCCTCGACGGCGTCAAGAACAAGATCGAGCCGGCCGAGCCGATCGACAAGGACCTGTACGAGCTGGCCCCCGAGGAGCACGCGGGCGTCCCGCAGGTCCCGACCTCCCTCCCCGCGGTCCTCGACGCCCTGGAGGCGGACAACGAGTACCTCCAGGCGGGCGGCGTCTTCACGGCCGACCTGATCGACACCTGGGTCGAGTACAAGCGGGAGAACGAGATCGCTCCGATGCAACTGCGGCCGCACCCGCACGAGTTCGAGCTGTACTTCGACATCTAAAGGCGGAGGCCGGTTCACGACTGGCCTCTGACGGTGCGACCTTCGGTGGCCCGCGGAAACGCCTTCCGGCGTCTTCCGCGGGCCACCGTCTGTTTCCACCCTCACAATGCACCGGATGTGCACCGGGCGCCGGATTGGCTGACGGGTGGTGAGGTGTGACCCACTCCGTGGCTTCCATCGGGGGCGTTGAAATCCCCAGAGAAGAAGAGCGTTGGACACGAAGATCGAATAGGCCGATTCCAAGAACGGACGGCCCTTCGAAGTCTGTTTGTACTGCTCAGAGCCGCGTACGCCCTCGTTGACCAGCGTTGGCAACCGCGCTTGAGCTGTGGCGGAAAGCGTCTCTGCGTACGTTCGTGAACGGCGATGCTCGCCGAGAAGGCCTCCGATCTCATTCTCGGCAACACCCCCTCGCTCCAGCGACGACAGCGAACTAGCGCCGGAGTACTAGCCGGTGCCGGCGACGGCGGCGCCCACGGTCGCGGCGCCCACGACGGCGACGAGTTCGTACTGCATCGCCTCCAGGGCCCTACGTACCGCGGGAGCGGCCCAGTTGTCATGCGCCAGCTTCGCCGTGCGCCGTTCGACGTCCCGGGCCGGGATTCCGGGGAAGGCGCGCTCGTACAAACCGGCAGCACTCAGCACGATCGCCAAGCCGACGGTGCGTTCGTCCGGTGTCTCGCCCCGTAGCACCACACCGGCCAACCGATCGCGGAGCGCGACCTCGACGGAGCTGTCGAGCGTGGGATAGCGACGTGTGGTGAACAGTCCCAGCGTCCTGCTCACCTCCTCGCGCACCGTCCCCCTTTCCCGAAGCCGGTCCAGTGCCTTACCGCGAGCGCTCTTACGGAGCTCACGCACCCAGCTCTGGGCGGTGGCCGGCTTCTCGTGTGCCGCCAGCACCGCAAGCACGTCGTCCAGTACGGCAGAGCCCACAGGTGTCCGGTCGGCTACGACGACCTTTTGGTTGTCCACGTCGAGCCGCCCTGCCAAAGCCAGTTCAAAAAGGACAGCTCCGGCGGCGGCGCAATCTGTCCGCCACGGCTCGGGAAAGCGCCCCCGAGCGTCAATGGAGAGCAGAATTACCTGCTCATCTAGTGTCATTCGCATACGCACAACGCTCCCACACGGACGGCGGCCTAATGGAGGCCCGATGCTGCCGCATGCGAGGCAGCAAGATGACACCAAAACCTCTTCGTTCGGAGATTGACACATGCCATCGTGTGTGATGCCGGAAGCGACCAGCCGAGGAATCCGATCACCATCCTGATGACGGGATTCCAGTCGTGATTTCCGCGCTCTCGGCTCCCGAGTCCGGTGCACGAGAAACCACGAAAAGCACGAGAAAGAAGGAGACACACTCATGTTGCTTGAGAAGGTCAACAGCAGCCACCTGCTGGACACCGTACTGAAGGATGCCGCGAACGTGGAGGACCTGTCGCCGGCCGAGCCCGTCCTGTCCACCCCGGCTGCCGTTGCCGGCGGCGCCCTGGTCACCGCGGGTGCGTTCGGAGCCGGCGTCGGGCTCGGGGTCACCCAGGCCCAGGCCGGCTGACAACCGCCACATCAGCGCCGTAAGCAGAATCCAACCGTCGCTCAAGGAGTAAACGTGACTGCAATCTCCACCAAGGTCAACGCGAGCCAGGAACTCAACGGTGTCTCGATCGACGCCGGTGAGAACGAGTGGAACGGCCGGATGTCTCCGGTCCTCGCCACTCCTGCCGCGGTCGGCGCCGGGCTGGCCGCCGCATGCGCCGTCGCCGGTGCGGGAGCTGCCGGCATCGCGGTCGGAAACGCCGCCGGGCAGGCCGCGGGCGGCTGATCCACCTCGCGCGATGCCGCCTCTCGATAACCACCTGCCAGACCCACGCCGGTGAGAGGCGGCACACAACTCCTATGGCCGGGGAAGGGAAAGGGAAAAGCAAAAATGAACATCTCCTCTGCGGCACGGAGATTACTCTCCTCCCCGGTCATAGGCCGGGAGCGCGCACTGACCGCCGCGGAACAGCTCAGCGCGACCGCATATCTCATGAGCAGCCTGGAAATACTGGCAGCCGAACGTGACCGCCAGAAAGGCGGTTTGAACAACTGGGATCTGGCCCGGGACAATTACACGTGGGCACCGCCGAAGGTGCGCGAGGCGCTCGACTTCCTCGCCAGGCCGGACGTCACCCGGTGGATCCACATGGCCCGCGCACTCGCAAGCGCCTCGCTGCTCGTACCGGGCACCAGTCGACACCACCGCGCTGCCGCGAACGGCTTCCTCGCCCTCACCTCGGTCGCCGTCTACCCGAGGCACCACTACGGCACCGACGGATCGGACCAACTCTCCTTTCTCGTGCAGTCCGCGGCCATGGTCGCCCGAATCGGCGGGCGGCAGCCCGCACTCGTCGACAGCTGCCTGTGGTACGTGGCGCTCCAGGCCACGCTCTCGTACGCCACTTCGGGCTATGTGAAGATCGCCAGTCCCGTCTGGCGCTCCGGCGAGGCCCTGCCGGGCATCATGCGCACCGAGACCTACGGCGACGGCAAGGTCTACGACCTGATGAGGCGCTATCCCAAGGCATCCCGGAAGCTGGCGCACGCGGTACTCGCCATGGAGTGCGCCTTCCCCGCGGTGTTCCTCGCCAATGGACGCCTCACCCCAGCGATGCTCGCCGGACTCGGCTCGTTCCACGTGGTCAACGCCCGGGTGATGGGTCTGAGCCGTTTCGTGTGGGCCTTCCTGGCGACCTACCCCGCGATCCTCTACGTCACCCAGAGCCGCGACTCCACGAGGCACGGCGGAGGCAGCCGATGACCGCAACCACGAGGATCACGATGCACCCCGTACGCAACGACGCGCTCCCTCGCATCGCCGGCGGCCTACTGAGCGCTGTCGTCGCGACCGGGCTGACCGTCCAGCAGCTTCGCCACCGCAGGGTGCTGCGTGGCCAGGGCGACGAGTCGTTCTTCGAGACGTCCACGGGCAACGTACTCGCCTATCAGCTCACCGAGGCCGAAGGACCGGATTCGTCGCCGGTCCTGGTCTGCGAGACCGGCCTGGCCTCCACCGTGGAGCACTGGACCTGGCTACGCCGCATGCTCGGCTGCGACCACCCGGTTCTGGCGTACAACAGGGCCGGGTACGGACGAAGTGAGTACCGGCTGGGGGAGCCCTTCTCCCTTGCCGCGGCCGTCGCCGACCTGCGCGACCTGGTCCGTGGGGTCTGCGCCTCCAGGCCGGTGGTACTCGTCGGACACTCGCTCGGCGGCCATCTCGCGCTACGGGCGATCGAGCCGCTGCGCGACCTGGTGACCGGCGTTGTGCTGCTGGACCCCAGCCACCCCGCCGAACTGCTGCGGTCGCGCGTGCAGGCCGACGGCGCCAACGTGTTGACCTCCGCTCTGGCGCTCATGCCGGAGTCCGCCCGGCTCGGTCTGGGCAGCCTGCTCGCCGCGCCTCCCTGGCTGCGGTGGCTGCCGGAGGATATGCGGCCGCTGATTCTGGACCAGTTCCGCGACTGGAAGCTGTGGAAGGCCACCGTTCGTGAATGGCGCGCGACCCACGCCGAGTTCCTCAACCACGACGGCGTGCTGCCGAAGGTCGGTGTACCGCTCCGGCTGGTGGCCGCGGCCACCACGCACGCCAGGGACCCGATCCACGCCGAGCTGCACCGGGAGCTCGTTGGCACGTCGCCCGACGGCGACCTGTGCCTGATCGAGGACGCCAGGCACGACGAGCTCGTGATGAACGAACAGCCCGCGGCCCAAGTAGCAGAGCTGATCCGGGAGTTCACCATCGGACTCCGCACGGGCGGGCTCCGCACGAGCGGGCACCGCCCGACACCCGACGCGCCGGAGGTGCGCTGATGTTGCTGCCCAGGACCACGAGCGAAGCGGTAAGGCGGGCGGTTGAGCTCGGTTTCGCGAGCTGGCTGACGATCACGATGCTGAGCCAGCACCCGAACACCGCCTTCGATCGGCTTCGGCTGGCCGACAAGGTCGGGCTGCTCATACCCAACTGGCGGTTCTTCGCCCCGACTCCGGCCCAGCACGACTACCACCTGCTGTACCGGACGCTGGATGCCGACGGTGAGCAGTCCGCCTGGCAGTCGGCATCACAGATCAACAAACGGAAATGGGCCCACGCCGTCTGGTTCCCCGGACGCCGTCAGGAGAAGGCCGTCTTCGACCTGTGCGGCGAACTGGGCCGGTTGACCGGGCGTAAGGATGTGAAGGTCGCCGACAGTGCGGCGTACCGGCTGCTTCGCGACTTCGTCATCCGGCACCTCGACGAGTCCGGCCCGCGACGGGTCCCGCTCACCGGCTTCCAGTTCCTGGTGGTGCTCTACAGCGGCCACGACGACTCCGAGGACCCGCAGTACTCCTTCATCTCGCCCTTCATCCGGCTGCCCGAGCCAGACCCCGCGGACCACGCCGACGACGCCGATCACGCTGGTCACGCAGACCAATTGGAGCACGCAGCATGACGAAGAGCGAGGCCGCGCCGCAGGTCGACGACCCCGGCTACGGCCGCAGGTTCGCCGACTTCTACGACAAGCTCTTCCCCAAGAACGCCGGTGCGGAGGGGATTGCCGAGGCTCTCGCCGCCATGGCCGATGGCGGTCCCGCCCTGGAACTGGGCGTGGGCACCGGGCGGATCGCCATACCGCTCGCGCAACGCATCGGCGCTGTGATCGGCGTCGACTCCTCCCCGGAGATGCTCGATGAACTGCGCCGCGACGTGGAACGCGCCGGCGCTCCGGTCCAGGCCGTCCACGGCGACCTGCGCACTTACGAGGACGAGTGCAGTTATCCCCTCGTCTACCTGGTGTGCGGGACCCTCTCGATGGTGCTCGAACCGGAGCAGCAGCGGCAGGCCGTCGCCAGGGCCGCACACCGCGTCGCACCGGGCGGCCGCCTGGTCATCGAGAACTTCAACACCCCGGGAATCCTCGCGATGAGCCAGGACAGCGGGCACTTCACCTCCTTCGCTCCTTACCCCGACCCCAACACCGGGCTGCTCACCTCCTGGTCGGTCGAGAAGGACACGGGTCTGTGGCAGTCGTCCCACGTCTGGTTCGAGGACAACAGCTTCCGCATCGCCTCCGACGTCAACCGGCTCATCCCGCCGGAGGAGGTCGACCGCTACGCCACCGTGTGCGGGCTGGAACTGGTTCACCGCTGGTCGGACTGGCAGGGCACGGCATACGACGAGCGCGGCGCGATGTACATCGCCGTCTACGAGGTGCCCTGACGGGATGGTGAGACGGCCGTCGAGCCCGGCGCGGAATCCAGCAGCCACCGAAGCACGACCACCAACTCCGGGAGGAGCCCGCAATGACAGCCACGCGGTACACCGATCGTCGGCGGGGCCGCGGACGGCACAGCCGCAAGACCGACCGCACCACCTGGGAGGCGACCTGCGGCAAGCCGGAATCGGTCTGGACGGTCTCTCTTCAGCACCGGGCGCTGCTGATCACGGGCATGCTGCTGGGACTACTCGGTGTGGTCGCCTCGCTCGCCCAGCCCTACGCCATCGGCAAGCTGATCCAGACTGCCGAGCTGGACCAGTCGCTCGCAGGGCCGATCGCTCTGCTCGTCGTACTCTTCTGTGCGGACGCCGCCTTCTCCTCACTCCAGGCCTACGCCATCGGACGAACCGGGGAGAACATCGTCTTCGACGTCCGCCGGATACTGATCGAGCGGCTGCTGCGGGCCAAACTGTCGTCGGTCAACAAGCAGCCACAGGGCGACATCCTCACCCGGACGGTGACCGACACCTCCCTGGTGAGGATCGCGCTTTCGCAGAGCCTGGCGCAGCTCGTCATCAACGGGGCGACGATCATCGGCGGTGTCGCCCTGATGTTCGCCATCGACATCTGGCTCATGCTGATCACGCTGGCCTGTCTGGCAGTGGCCAGCCTGGTGTCCATCGGCCTCGCCCGCAAACTCCGGCAGGTAGCCGTGCAGAACCGCGAGGACACCGGTGTGTTCGGCACCGATGTGCAGCGCGTGCTCTCGGCGCTGCCCACGGTCAAGGCCTCCCGTGCGGAGGACCGCGAGTTGCTGCGGATCGGCCAACAGGCCCACCTCGCCCGTACGTCGGGAATCCGGGTCAACGCGTACAACGCGCTGCTGATGCCGTCCATGAACGTCGGTACCCAGGCGGCGCTGGCCATCGTGGTCGGCGTCGGGATGACCCGCGTGGCCGGCGGAGCGATGTCGATCGCTGACCTGACCGCCTTTGTGATGTACCTCTTCCACCTGGTGTCGCCGCTGGTGCTGTTCTTCATGGCGATCGGCCAGTTCGTACAGGGGCGCGCCGCGGTACAGCGGGTGGACGGGCTGGCCGTACTGCCCCAGGAGGGGCAGGAGGAACGGGTCCAGCAGCAGCCCGCCCTCGTCGGGTCGCTGATCCAGGACCGGGGCGCGATCGAGTTCCACAACGTCCGGTTCGGGTACGACGGACAGAGCACGGAGGCGCACGCGCTGGCAGGCGTGTCCTTCCACGTGCCGACGCGCGGGCTGACCGCGATCGTCGGCCCGTCCGGAGCGGGCAAGACGACCCTGTTCCAGCTCATCGAGCGCTTCTACCGGCTGGACGGCGGCAGGATCCTGCTCGGCGGCCAGAACATCGAAGCACTGCCCCTGGACACCGTCCGCGGACTGGTGGGCTACGTACAGCAGGACAGCGCGACGATGCGCGGCACCATCCGGGAGAACCTCACCTACGCCAACCCGGAGGCCGCGGAGGCCGACATCCGCGAGGCCGTGGAGATGGCCGGTCTCTCGGATGTCGTCCGAGGTCTGCCGCAAGGACTCGACACCGATCTGGGCGATCAGGGCAGCGGGCTCTCCGGCGGTCAGCGGCAGCGGCTGTGCATTGCCCGCACGCTCCTGCAGAAGCCCGCGATCATGCTCTTGGACGAGGCCACCTCCCATCTGGACTCCGACTCGGAGCGGGACTTCCGACATGTGCTCCAGCGGATTTCCCGGCACTGCGCGGTCGTCGCGATCGCGCACCGCATCTCCACGGTGATCGACGCGGACCAGATCGTCGTGCTGGAGAACGGCAGGGTCCGTGCCACCGGAGTCCACGACGATCTGATGGAGCGGGACGACCTCTACCGCCGTCTCGCCGGCTCCCAGCTACACGCCGAGTCAGGGCCCGTGGGCGAGCCGGTCAGTCCGCGACTGGGGCAGCAGCACGCGGCCTACGAGGCGTTCGAGCCCCCGCCGCAGCAACTGAGGCCGGATGCGGACGCGTTCCAGCCGCAGAGTGCCGAGGGCACGTCGGACGTCCAGGCCGGTCAGCAGTTCCCGGAACCGGTGGGCGGCACCGTATGACCTCCGCCGACGTGGCGGTTGTGGGAACTGGGCCCAACGGGTTGGCGGCGGGGGTGACTCTGGCCCGGGCGGGATTGAGGGTGGAGCTATACGAGGCGGCCGACACCATCGGCGGCGGACTGCGCACCCAGCCGCTCTTCGAGCACGACGTGACCCACGACATCTGCGCCGCCGTCCACCCCATGGCCGCCGCCTCGCGCTTCTTCCGCGAGTTCGACCTCGCCACCCGCGGCGTGGAACTCCTGCACCCGGAAATCTCCTACGCGCACCCGCTGGAAGGCGGCCGGGCCGGACTCGCCCACCACGGCCTGGCCGCCACCTGCACGGAACTCGGCCCGGACGGCGAACGCTGGCGGACACTGATGCAGCCCCTGCTGAACCACAGCCAGGGCGTGGTGGACCTGATCCTCTCCGGCCAGCGCACCCTGCCCCACGACCCGGCCGCCGCACTGGCACTGGCCACCCGGATACCGGTACACGCCAGCCGTCTCGGCGCCGCCCGCTTCGCCACCGAAGAAGCAGCCGCCCTGCTCACCGGTGTCGCCGCACACGCCATGGGCAAACTCCCCAGCCTCGCCTCCGCAGCCGTCACGATGCTGCTGGGCCACCTCGCCCACGGCACCGGCTGGCCACTGCCACGCGGCGGCAGCGCCCGCATCGCCCGGGCCATGGCCGCCGACATCACCGCGCACGGCGGCACCTTCCACACCAACTGCCCCGTCACCAGCCTGGACCAGCTCACCAGCGCCCACACGATCCTGCTGGACACCAGCGTCAAAGGACTACTGACCCTCGCCGAGGACCGACTGCCACCGCGCTACACCCGCCGCCTCAAGCGATACCGCTACGGCCCGGCCGCCGCCAAGGTCGACTTCCTGGTCACCGAACCCATCCCCTGGGCCAACCCAACCGTCGGGAGAGCCGGAACCGTGCACCTCGGCGGCACCCACGCCCAGATGACCCACCAGGAGACCCTGACCGCCCGCGGCATACCCACCCAGGAACCCTTCGTGCTGCTGGTCGACCCAGCCGTCACCGACCCCGGCCGCGCACGCCCCGGCAAACGCCCGGTATGGGCCTACGCCCACGTCCCCAACGGCGACCCCAGAGACCCCGCGGAACTCGTGCGCTCCCGCATCGAGCACTACGCCCCCGGCTTCACCGACACCATCCTCGCCCACCGCTCCGTCACCGGCGCCGGCTACGAGACCTACAACCCCAACTACGTCGGCGGCGACATCGGCTGCGGCGCCATGACCCTGACCCAGTCCCTCGCCCGCCCCACCCTCAGCATCGACCCCTACCGCACCCCGCTACCCGGCCTCTTCCTATGCTCCGCCGCCACCCCACCAGGACCCAGCGTCCACGGCATGTCCGGCTACCTGGCCGCACAATCCGCACTGCGCACACGCTTCGGCACAACCACCACGCCCTCACTGGCACCCGAGCCGACTGTGGCGGAGGGCATGGGCTGACCCGGGTTCAGATCCAGCCCCGTTCGCGGGCCAACAGTGCCGCTTGTGCCCTGTTGTCAGCCCCCAAGTGCTTCATTACGGCTGCGACTTTGCGCCGGAACGTACGCACCGATACGCCGATGCTCCGTGCGGCGGCCTCGTCCTTGTCGCCCGAACACATTGCCATGAGAACCTCCCGCTTGGTCGCGGCGATCAGCGCTTCGTCGGCTGACTCCTCGTCTCTGGCCGGGAGTTCCCCGGCCTGTTCCCAGATCCGCCAGAAGAGGGCGACGATGCTGGAGACCAACCCGCTCTCGTGGGCTATCAACGCTCCGCGTGACGTTTCCGCGGGATCCACGGGCACCACGGCGACGTTCCGGTCGTAGGCCAGGATGCGTTCCGTGGTCTCGTCGACCACCCGGATTTGTGCTCCTTGGCCCGCCAGTTCGCGCAGATAGGTGGCTGTTGGGGGATGATCGAGCGCGGCGCGCAGCACGATCATGTGCAGCCGGATTCCCCTGCGCAGACAGCGCAGGTCCAGGCGGCGGGCGTATTCGATGCTCTCCGGCTGCAATTCCTCGTAAGGCTCGACCGAGAGCACTTCCTCCCGCGCGAAGAAGGCGAGGTCGTCAATCCGGTTGCGCATCTCCGCCAGATCCGTGAGCTGTTCGACGTCACACGAGGCGGTAGTCCGTGAACTCTGCTCGGTACGCAGCGAATCGGCGATCTGCCGACACCCGGTGACCCGCTGGAGTTCGCTGTGCAGCGCTCCCAGTCGCTGGTCCGCGAGCCGCGCGATGGCGATGTCCGGATCGGTAGGGATCATGCGACATCCGCCGATGATGCGCAGCAAGCCCAGGTCCAGCAGCCTGTCGACACAGTCCGGTACTGACTCCTTGCCGAGGTTCAGCTCCGCGTGGATCTCCTCAACAGGGGTGTTCGGCTTGCGGAGGAAGTACCGGTAGACCTTCTCTTCGACCGCGCTCACACCGAGCACCGCCATCGCATTGGTATCCAACCCGCGCCCACGTTGCTCTTGGGCCGGCTGGGGCTGACGACCTGCTCTGATGCGCGACGGACGACGCGGTGGCGTGGGAGCAGGGACACTGAGAAGCACATCACGCATGGGAGTTGGACTCAGAGCTCCTCATTCAGGGGCAGGTTCACGTGGACAGGCCACACCGCTCACCGGTGTCGGCTGTACGTGAACTCTCGTGGGAGTTGGTAAGTGACCCCGGTGGTCTTGGTGGAAGGCACGCGGCTCGCACTGCTCGTGGGCCCGTGCGCCCGTGCGTCGGGTACTGCCCGACGCGACCAGCCCGGTCGATATCGAGGTTCACAGAATCTGTGGCAGCGTTTCAGGTGGGCTGTCTTCGGCAGCTGGAGGTCTGCCCCCAGTCCGGTGACGCCGACCGCCTTCGACCCGCTTGCCGCGCTTGTGTGTCCTCTGCGCCGTGGATCTGAATGGTCTGGCTCATCGCAGTCATCTCTGGGTTCTACAGTCATTTTCTTCGGCCCGAAGTGTGTGGACTACGCGCCAAAGTGATCTGCCCCATCACCTGTCTTTCGATCCTCACCGGCTGCTGACTGAGTGTGCATCGGCAGATCGTGCAGCGATGAGGGGGTACGAATCCGCACCCGCACGACCTGGCCGGCCGTTACCGGACGCCGGGGGTGTACCGATCCGGTACGGAGACCGCATGACGGATAGCACCCCCACACAAGCAGAACGGAACGCAAAAGATCGGAATCAAAGACCACTCGACTTCTCACACAGAGCCCGTCCTGGTTCTTGTCACACCAGCACCATGAACTCCGCCCACTTCGCGGCCACATGCACGATGAGGTGGTGAGTCATGAGCAGGATGCTTCCGCTTCCCTCCGCACTCTTGTGCGCAGCCTGGTGCGCCTGGAGGTAATGGCGCGGACATCTCCGAATGGCGAAAGCGGGAAGGATCAGGCCTCGGTACTGGCCGAACTGCAGAGAACCAGTGGCTGGGCCCTGCGAGCCGCTGTGGCACGTGCCCGGCAGCGGGGAGCGACCTGGCGTCAGCTCGCCGTCACACTCGACATGCCGGCGATGACGCTGCACCGGCAGTTCAACTCCGGACACGGTGTCTTCGCGATCGGACAGCACCGCGGCGGCCCGGCCTCCACGGAGACGAACACGGAGACGGGAGAACGACCGGCGGACGCGGCCGGACAGCCCACGTTCGCCGACGCCCCGGCCACCTCCCCAGGAGCGCCGCCACGCCAGCAGGACGGCGATCCCCCGGCCGTACTGGACCAGCTCGTGGGGCGGGAACGCGAACTCGCGGACCTGCGTCCGTTACTCGCCAAGAGCCGCCTGATCACCCTGACCGGTCCGGGTGGCGTGGGCAAGACGCGGCTGGCGCTGGAATGCCTCGCGAAGATCCGCGCTTCTTACGGTGGTGGTGTGCGGTGGGTGAACCTCGCGCCCCTGTCGGATGGCTCGCTGGTCGCGCCCACGGTCGCGTCGGCCGTCCTTGGCGGATCCATTCCGACCGGTTCTGTCGAGGATGCCGTCGCGGACGGCTGCGGCTCCCGGTCCGCCCTCATCGTGCTGGACAACTGCGAGCATGTGATCGAGAGTTGCGCTGCACTCGTCGAACCGCTACTGGAGCGATGTCCCCGGCTCAGCGTGCTGGCGACGAGCCGCGAGGCTCTGCAGATCACCGGTGAGACCGTCTTCCCCGTCACACCCCTGCCCGTACCCGGATCTGGCAGGGGCACCGCGGCCCGCTCCGGCGCCGCCGTCCAACTGTTCGTACACCGGGCGCGCTCGGTGCAACCATCCTTCGCCCTCACGGACACGATGGCCGAAACCGTCGCGGAGGTGTGCATGCGTCTCGACGGCATCCCACTCGCCATCGAACTGGCCGCGCGGCAGACGGCGTTCCTCTCTCCCACCCGTCTGCTGGAGGACGCCGACCGGCGGCTCGACCTGCTGGTGGGCGGCCTGCGCACCGCCCCGCACCGCCACCAGAGCCTGCGATCCGCAATAAGCTGGAGTTACGACCTGCTCGACGCGGAGCAGCAGCAGATGTTCCGTCGGCTGTCAGTGCTCCCAGGCGGCTTCGAGGAGCCAATGGCGACGGCTCTGTGCGCCGGTGTCGGACTGTCCGGACACCGTGTCTGGTCACTGCTGACCGCCCTGGCCGACAAGTCCCTGCTGGTGAGTGACCAGGCAGCCACGGGTCGATTCCGCATGCTGGAGTCACTGCGGGTCTTCGGCGGGGAACGCCTCGACGCGGCAGACGAGTCCGAAGAAGTGCACGAGCGGCTGCTGGCCTGGATGACGGATTTCTCGGAGAGGCTGTTGCTGTGGACCGGCAACCCCGCCGTCGACCTCGCCGGACAACTCGACCGGGAACGCCACAACCTGCACTACGCCGTCACCACCGCTGAACGTCTCGGCGATCCGCGAACACCTCTCCTCGCCGCCGCGCTCACGTCCTGCTGGAACAGGCGCGGCGTTCCCCGCCAGGCCGAGAGGCTCGCGGAGAGGCTGCTCGCAGCCCACCCGTCCCCCTCGGTAGGACGCGCCTGCCTGTCCACCGTGCTGTCGGACGCACTCTGCCGACGAGGGCACCACGCGGACGCCGTCGCCCCCGCGGAGGAAGCTCTTGGCATCGCCCAGAGCCGAGAGCATCCCACGCTCATCGTCCGCGCGCTCGGTGCGCTCAGCAGAGTACGTAGCTGCCTGGGCGAGCACGACGTGGCGCTCGAGATATATCAGCGGCAGGTGGAGCTGCTCCGCACACTGGACCAGCCCACACTCCTCGCGATGGTCCTGAACCGCCTCGCCTGGAAGCTGCTGATGATCGGCCGGGCCGACGAGGCGACCGGGCACATCGAAGAGGCGCTGTCGTTCCTTGACGGCGACAACGCGCCCGAGGCGCTCAGCGCGACCCTGCACACCGCCGCCGGCGTCTCCATCACCCGGCAGCAATTCGAAGAGGCCGCACAGTACTTCACGATGGCGCTCACCATGCAGTCCGTCGACGCCGAGGGCAAGCTGTACAACCTCGAAGGACTGGCGCTCGTCGCCATGACCGACGGCCAGCCCGAACGCGGGCTGCGCCTGCTCTCCAGCGCGAAGACGATCCGGGAGAAATCACATCTGGTCGCTGACGCATGGTGGAAGGACATGGTGCACAAGGCCATGGAGCGAGCGAGCCAGGATCTGCCCCCGGCCCGTGCCGCCGCCGCGCTGGCGGACGGGGCGGAGCTCAGCCATGACGAGGCCGTCCGCTACGCCCTGCACAACGCCTGGCCGCCGGGCCGCTGCGACCACCCCGAATCGGTTCTCACCTCCCGCCAGTGGCAGGTGGCCGAACTCGTCGCACAGGGCCTGACGAACCAGCAGATCGCGGCACGTCTGCACATCTCCCCACGTACCGCCGCGAGCCATCTTGAAGCCGTGAAGATCAGACTGAACCTGCAGACCCGAGCACACGTGGTCACCTGGGTAGCCGCCGCCGAACACACTCGCAAGGAATAGCCACCACACAGCCGGTCTATGTGCCCCTGGCGGTGCGCTCGCTCAGGTCATAGGAAACGGGTGTCTCCAGAGACAGGAAGCGTTCAAGAGCCTGACCGGTGTGCCGAAGGCCAGACTGATCGTCACCGCTGTTGTCGTCGGGGAACGCTCCCAGGCCGAAGTCGCTCGCGCCCGCACGGTCTCCAAGGGCTGGGTCTCCAAGCTGCTCTCCCCGCTACCGTGCCGACGGCGAGGCGGCCTTCGAGCCGCGGTCCAGGCGGCGAAGACCTCACCGACCGCGCTCGGCACGAGACCGTCGAACTGATCGTCGGGCTCCGCAGGCAGCCGACGGAACAGGGCCTGGACGCCGGTCCCGACGCCCTCGCCTGGCACCTGACCCACCATCACCAGCCCATCGTGTCCAGGCCACAACAGCCGCTGCCTGACCCGGCAGGCCTTGTCCAGAGGTACGCCGGAAGAGGGCAGCCTCCTGCCCCGGCCGGTGAACGGTGTGCACCCGTTGTGCACCGGCCCACTGAAACTTCTCTCTCTGTGCAGGTCAGGGCTCCTTCGCAGCTGTACTTCGACATCTGAGAGCAGGGCCGGGCGGACCGGTCTTCGCGACGGTGCGTGGCTCAGGTGGCCCGCGGAAACGCCTTCGGCGGCTCCGCGGGCCACCGCCTGTTTCCATCCTCATTTGCACCAGATTTGCACCGGGCGTCGGAGGGCTCACAGGTAGTCAGGTATGGCTGTCCGCGGGACTCTGACACTGAACAACTGTGGAGAGATTGCAGCAGTCGCTCGAGTGACGGCTACAGGGGGCCTGCGGCCGGCCGCCGACGGTCGGCAAGGTTGCTGACTTCGTTGCTGCACCTGCTGCCGTGCTCAAAGCGCAACGAGGTCGGTCACTGGTTCGCCAATCGTTAGGTACTCGTATCCCAAGCGAAGCGAGAGGGCCAGGGCATCCCGGCTGGGCGTACATACCGAGCGGTACCGCAACGATCCTCGACTGAGCGGGATCGAACCCTCAAAGTGGAACGAACCGCACGTGCCCCCACGCCAAGGGCGGCTTCCCGAGGTGCATCTCGGAACACTGGAGAGCGGTCGCGGTGGTGATCCAGGAGTTCAGTGGCCGAGGAAGAAAGCCTCACAATATGCAGAATCTGCTCGTCCTATCGAAGTGCCCCGGCCACTGGAGAAGCGCCCAGCACCGCTCACTACGACACAACGTCCGACGCAGACTCACCGGACTCTGCCCGCCGGTCCGTCCGCAGGGCAAGCGGGAGGACATACTCCTTCGCTAGTTGTGCGAGATGCAGTGGGAGAGGGTAAGCCAGCGGCGGGTAGTCGTCGTGGTACCGGAGTTGGTGGGTCAGGGTAGCCCAGTCGACGGGGTGATCAGCTGATCGTTCCGAAGAACGACAGCCGAGCACCGTGACTTCGAGGAGCCGGGGGTTCCAGGCCGTCGTCCTGGGGGCGGTCCGGCTTTCTGGGGCCGGGGCGAGTTTCATCAGCCCCTTCGGCCTCGCCGCAGTGGGCGGGGTGCCGGCCGTGCTGGCGAAGACTCGGTTGTGAGGGTCGTCCGGGAGCGCCCAGATGCCTTCGGAGAAGCCGATCCTGGCCGACGCGTCATGGGCGTACCACTCGGGTACTTCGCCCCGCCCGTTCTCGTCACGCACCAAGACCATCCGCAAGTCGTTCCCGTAGGCGGTGAGGTGCTGCTGCGGATCAGTGCCGAACGCGAGCATGTCCCGTGTCAGCGCTCCGTTGCGAAGGCGCGGCCAGCATTGCCGCATGTTTCCCGAGTTCACCAGCAACAAGGTGGGTCGGTCGCGGAGTTGGAACAGCACAATCCGAATCTCGCGCTCCAGGTCTGTGGAGGCCATGCTGCTGGCCTCCGTCAAGGACAGCAGCATGTCGGGGTAGGGCACCCACTCGGTCCGCCCCGCGTCCCAGCCCTCGACAGTCCCCGAGCCGCTGTCGGCCCGGACCCGCACCGCCACCAAGCGGCGGGCCGGGTTCCGAGTGGGGCCGTCCTTCGAGTAGCGCACCAGCCAGAGTGCGGCGTACTGCAGATCCCCCGGGATGTCGGCACCGGCCCGGTGGGCGGGCGGCCTGATCGCGCCGAGTTGCCGAAAGGCGTCCAGCCAGGCCCAGTCGGCCCGGTGCTCCAGCGCCGCTGTCCCGGTCTCGGGCAGATTGATGAACTGGGTGAGCCTCCCTTGCCGCCCGTGGGCCAGGCGCAGCGCGTGCTTGGGGTCGGAGTCGGGCACCGAAGCGAAGTGCGCCTTCCCGGCAATCTCAGCGATCACCAAACCGACGCCGCGGTGTGTGCTGCCATCCGCCTCTGCCACCAGCGCACAGCGCTGCGTCATGGCGTCCGCCAGGCGGACGGCGGGGCGGCGCTTGCGGTCGGGGGAGAGCCGCAGGGCGCTCGCCAGTTCTCCGGCAGGCCGAGTCCGGACCGCGATCCGGACGCCGTCAGCGGTCCAGCTGGTCACGCCGTCCACGTCGGTCCTGCTCCCCGGCGCGAGACCGATCACCTTCGGAAGGGCGGCGAGGAGGGCGTCCCTGGTCTGCGGTGACTGCCAGAGGATCTCGACGTCCAGGGGGCGTCCGTCGAGGGCGCGCCTCAAGGCAGCTTGGCGTGCGAGAGCCCGCTGGGCTTCCCTGCTGCCGGGCTCGCTCTGCTTCGCAGAGCGGGGGAGCAGGGAAGGGGTGTTCCGCCGCGTGACCCGGCCCAGGTCCGCCACCCGCCGCAGGACGGGGCTGAGTCTCTGTTCGATCCACGTGTCCAGTCCAGCCCGCTCACGCGGCATCAGTCCGGCGCCCACCTCGTGTGGTCCGAGTACCGGGTGGTAGACGATCCCCGCAGCGACCTCCTGGCGTCCGTTGAGCCACTTCTCGGGCGAGGTGAACAGCTCCTCCGGCTCCGGGAACCGGCGAGTGATGTCCAGGTCAGGAAGGAGCAGAGCAGGGCTGCGCCGCTTCCAGGTGATCTCCTTGGAACTCCAGTCGTACCCAAGGGTGTTGACCATCAGCCGGTAGTCTTGGTCCGGCCCTTCCGGCCACGGCAGCGGGGCGTCGAGCAGTACGGTCGCCCCACCCAGCTTCCACCGGGGGATGTCCAGGAGGGTGGCCCAGCGGCGCACTCCGGTGGCCACATGGACCCGGAACCGCGGGGCGAACGGCACCGTATGGACGGTGACGGTCAGGCGGGCCGAGTAGTACCAGGTCTGTTTGCGCTGTTCGTACCGCAGGGGCGGCCAGGAGACCAGGTCGACCCCGCCGGTTCCGGAACTCACGACACGGAAGCGGAGAATGCCGCCTTCGGTGCGGCACGGCGTGCTGGCCAGGCGGAAGGCAACCGCTTCAGGGAGCAGGCGGTAGAGCCTGCGAGGCGGTTCGCCGGTGCCGCCAGGAGACAGGGACGTCTCGGTGAGGTCGATCCGCTCGGTCTCCCACGTGGGCAGGCACAGCCGCGCCGCTTCGTCCTCGGACCACAACTCCTCTTCTAGGTCGTCCAGTTCATCCTGGTCGGCGGTGAGAGCGGCAGCCCAGGTGCCGATGAGCGGGGCGAGGACCCTGCGCGGGACGGGCTCTCGTGCGTAGAGCCAAGGCAGTTGACCGTCCGCACCGGCGTTACGGTCGGTGGCCAGCACTCCCGGCGCCCAGGCACGCAGCAGTGAGTGGAGCCGGCCCATGGGGAGGTACGGCCGTCCCCTGCGGGATCGCTCCTGGCGGCGCGTCAACTCGTGATGTAGGTCCTCGCCGAGTCGCAGAACGTGCAGATCTTCTGGCCAGGGGCCGTGTTCGGGGTCCGGCTCGAAGGCTACGGTACGGATGGCGTGGTACATGGCGTACTCCAGGGGAGAGGGAATCGGCTCGGCGGTTATCGCCGTCTCAAGGCGCTGGGAGCGGTTGTGCCAGGCAGTGGCCGAGCATGCGCCACAGCGGCTGGTAGAGGGCGCGGACGATGAATTCGTGTTCGATGGGGGTCGCACCGTCCTGGAAGTACGGGTCGAGGACCGTGAGGATGCTGTGCAGGAGGCTGGACTGCGCGGTGTCCGCGGTCGGCGGACACGACGCACGGTTCGGGGCGAACGCGGCGTCCACGAAGACCACCCGGGCCGGAACTCCGCCGCGCACGAGTCGACCGATGACCTGCCACATCAGCACCAGGAGGTCCCAGGTGACCTGTTCGCGGTCCTCGGCGAGGTGGCTCCATGCCATGGACCGTTGCAGCACCCTGTACCAGCACGACCTCGCCTCCCGGCGGACGGCCTCCGCGCCTGCCTCCAGGGTGTCCCCGCTACGGACCCAGTCCTCGAACCCCCCGCCGTCCTCGCCGGCCCGTACGATCCAGTCGTTGACGGCATGTACCGCCAGTGACAGATCGTCGGGATGCGGGTTCGGGCGGGCGAGGAAGTAGACCGTCCCGATTGCCGCCTCGTCCTGGCGGTTGAGGATGTTGTGCCCGCGCTCCACTGACAGTAGCGGGGCCACCAGAATGTCCGCCTCGAGATGCTGCAGGCGTTCGACGTCGCTGCGACGCAGCGTCCGGGCCCGCTGCGTGGACGGGGTTTCCTCTTCTTCGATCTCCTCGTCGTCCGAGACTAGGCAGAGCACCTTGTCTCGCCACCGCTTGTTGAGGTTGTGCAGGG
Source organism: Streptomyces winkii (assembly GCF_032248595.1). Taxonomy (NCBI): domain Bacteria; kingdom Bacillati; phylum Actinomycetota; class Actinomycetes; order Kitasatosporales; family Streptomycetaceae; genus Streptomyces; species Streptomyces winkii. The sequence continues at coordinate 442,091 of NZ_JASTTH010000002.1, forward strand.
TGTCCGCCACCAGGCGCGCCTCCTGGTAACTGCCCACCAGCAGGAGGATCTGGTCACGTCCTGTCGGCAGCGACAGGAGCTCCTGCTCCAGGGGGCCGCCGTCCTCGATGTCGTCCGCGCCGGCGCCGAGCCGGGTCGCGATGTGGCGCAGTTTGGCCGGCCGCTCGTCCGGGTCACTGCCGGATAGCCGCAGCTTTCCCTGCCCGTCGTCGATGAACTCGAAGCGCATCTCGCTCTCGGCGGCGATCCGTTTCATCACCTTCGGCGGTGGCTCGATCACCACACCGACCGGAATCTGAATGTGGTAGCGGCTGGATTTCCCCGCCCAGCTGCTGCCGGACATGAGCAGCACATGGGCGCCGGGCCGATCGTCCACCGTGGCCAAACCGGGCATTGTCCTCAGCAGTTCACGACCTACTCCGCTGCACCGGAAGAAGGTCAGCTCTCCGCTGCGAATCCCTACGCCGTCCTCACCGTGCACCACGAACTGGAAGCCGAGCACGTTGCCCATCGGTGCCTCGGGTACCATCGGACCGTAGTCGTTCGGCCGCCGGTACATCTCGCTGAAGCCCAGACTGAGTGCGGCCTCGACCCGCGGCCACATGGCGTTGATCAGGGCCAGGCGTGGTTCCAAGGCACTGAGCAGGAGGGTGAGTTCGAACCGGTCGGCCATGCTGTCGCGCCACTGCGCGGGAGTCTGTGGCGGTGGGATCTCATCGCCGTCCTGCTTGCCGCGGCGTCGCCGCGCCTCCGTTTTCGACTGCCAGACGGCGAGCCGTTCCTGGTACTCCTTCTCTTTCCCCGCCATGAAGTTTTCGTCGAGCTGGAGAAGGCACGTCACGGCAGACAGCAACCGGTCCCGGGTTCGTTCCGGATTCCCGGTGTGCAGCAGTTCGTTGAGTAGCTCCGTGAGGTGCGAGAAATCCATCTCGGTGCGCCGGGCCCGATCGCCGAACGGATTGTCGCGAAAGGCCTCGAGCAACTTCTGCAGCTCTTCCAGCGAGGCGCGATGGGGGTGGTCCGCCGCAGCGTCCTCGGGCAGGGGAAAGCGCTCGCTGAGAATGTCCAGCTGGAGTTTCCAGGCGCTGAAGTAGCTACGCCCCACCCAGCGGCGCAACGGGTACTGGGTCACCAGCATGGCGTGCAGCCGGTCGGTCGCCGCCACTACGGTGTTCAGCGCCGCGGAGAAGATCGCCACGTCCCGGTCGGACAGCTGGGTGCGACCGCTCACGGCGAGTTCACGGATCTTGTGCCGGCTCAACCAGTCGATCAGTCCCCGCTCCTCGTCCGCGGCTAGCAGCACCGCGGGGGCGAAGATCTGGTCGAGTTGCATCTGGCCCCGATCGGCTTCGTCGACGATCACCAGATCGCTGCGTCGGCACGCAAGTTCGAGGTAGCGGATGCGTTCCCCGTTCTGTGAGTGCGGTGGCGCGGAGTCGATCAGGCTGGGCAGCGTGGCAACCCAGATGGCAGCCCCGACCAGGGCCCGTGAACCGTGGTGTCGAGGACAGGCGGACCAGTACGGGCAGGCCAGGCTCTGCTTCTGCCAATCCGAGGTTCGGGCCCGCTTGGTGCGCCGCCGCGGATCGGCTGGTGGGCGCAGCCGGGTGCACGGCGATTCACCGAAGGCGAGCGGTTCGCCGTTGCCGCCGCGCAGCTTGAGGTTGAGCACGCAGGATGTCCCCAGGTAGGCGAAGGCCGGGTCGTCATGTGCCAGCAGCCGGTGTTCGCCGCGCCCTGCCAGGCGGCGGTGGAGCCGCTGGGTGTGGCGTTCCCGGCCGGACGAGCCGAGCACCGGGGCAGCCGCGCCATCGGTGTACCGGTCGTAGAGCTCCACCAGTTTCAGGACCTCGGCCACGTCGGAGACTACGACGGTGATCCGCCTCTGGCGCCTGGCCAGGTGGACAGCAATGATGTCCCGCAGTGTGCTTTTGCCCGCGCCGACGATGCCGAGCAGGTGCTGTATCCCCTCCACGGTGAACTCGTCGGACCGCCGGAAGACGCCGAGCTGCGGCGTGGACATCTCGAATGCCCGCAGCCGTCCCACCCAGCTCATGTCCTTCGTCTTGCCATGACGCCGGTCCACGGAGTCCATCGTGGCCGCGGTAGCCTCCAGGTCCTTCAGTCGGAAGGTCAACGGCTCGCCCTTGCCGGCCGGGACCAGATCCACATCATGGGCCACCAAGGGGGCCGGGGAGACCTCCGGGAGGTCGACCATCGCCAGCGAACGGCCGACTGTGAAGGCGTGCGGCCCCGAACCGGCGGCCTGAAGCCTCCGACCCGCCAACGGCGGTGCCTTCAAGAGGAGTTGGTCGTAGGCCCGCCATCGCTCCGTACTCACCGAGACCTCCCGGCGGACTGCCTCGGTATCGGCGTGCGCCACGTCGTAGCCCCGTAGCGCCGGGTCCAGCCGCTGGTAGCGCTCCAACGCCTCCCGCCAGGCTCTGCGCCGTGCCAGTGTCCAGAGCGAGTACCTGGCGACCTTGAGGGTGCGGTCGGCGTCCGGCGGCAGAGGCACCTGATAGGCCCTGGCGAATCCGTATCCGCTGAACAACACCCACGCTTGGGAGGCCGGGGCGTCAGGCATCAGCCGATGCTGAAGGTACAGGCCGAGTTCGACCTGGCAGAGGAACTCCGCGGTAGGTCCCGGCAGTTGTGATCGCGTGTATCTCTGGAGGTCGCGGACCGTCTCATGCAGGACCGGTGTCAGACTGCGCACCGCCTTCTCCTCTCATCCCAGTTTCGTCTAGGGCACATTCGCTGAGGGCGTGTTCACCGCGGAGCCGGGCGACCAGATCGACCGGCCCGGTCAGCAGGACCTGGTCCGGGTCGGGCAGCGCCTGAAAGAAAGCCGCCCGGTATCGGGCGGATCGCGCAAGCTCTTCCGGTACCACCACCGCGACCGGGGATGTGGCGTCGCCGAACCTCCCGAACCGATCGGCCAGAAGCGCGGGTTGGACGCGGTCGTGGATGTGCAGCCGGCGGAACGACAATCCGATGCCTTGGAGTTGGTACGCGCTCAGTTCGCCCGGCAGGGCCTGGTGGCCGATGGCCGCACGATCCAGATCGGCCAGCACCGCTTGCTCCAACCGGAAAGGAAGCGAAAGGAAGTTCCGTAGCGGCTTGACCAGAAGCTGGACGCCGTCCGTCGTACGGATCAGGTCCATCGGTATCCCGGAGGGGCAGGTCTCGCCCTCGCACCAGGTCTCCGGTCCGGACACCGCCGTCCTCCGATCCGGTACGCGGCGGCCGCTCAGCAGGGCCGGCAGCCGGCAGGTACCGCAGCGCAGCAGGGTGCCTTCGGCGGTCAGAGCCTTCGGCAGAGGACGGTAAAGGTCCTTGACCCGGGACCAGATCTCCTTGCTCCAGCTTCTCTTGCCAGGACCACGCGCGAAGCGGTCCCCTTGGCACACCACCGGATTGAGCGCCAGAAACTGTCGGCTGCGGTGAAACCGCTCCTCCGATCCGCACCGGCCCGCCAGTTCGGTCAGCAAGTCGCGAGCGGCCTCCTCGGGGCCGCCGTCCGTTCCTGCGGAGGCCAGCTCCAAGCAGGTGCGGGTGGGCAGCAGCCCCACGGGGTGAACTAGGGTCGCCTCCGGGAAGATCAGTGCGGGCGGGATCTCAAATGTCCGGTCGCTGACTGACCGGTGGCGGCACCACTCGAAGAGCTCAGGCAGCCCCTTGGGGGGTACTTGACCGTGACCGAGACAGTGCAGAACCATTCGGTCCAGCGCTCGCTGTGCGGCGGACGGGTAGGGCAGCAGAAAAGACCTGAGACCGGCCTCCTCTCCCAACTCAACCAGTACATTGGCGAGTTCACGGACTCGGATAATCCCTTCCGAGGTCATCGGGCCGCCTGGAGCGCGGGGCCGCTTGTACACCAGCGCGCTGTTTCGCAGCGGTCGCAGGTCGGCCCGGGGCGTGGTGCGTAGTCCTCGTCGTGAATCCAGCGGTCGACGAGTTCGCGCACAACCCTCCCGGCCGTGGCCTGCACTTCTGGGACGAACGGGTCCAGGATCTCCAGGTCGGCCCCGCCCGGCCGCAGCACCTCGAACTCGATCCGGGCACGGCCCGGCGTGCCGCCTAGATCTCCCCGGGCAAGCAGCAACACGGCCAGGGCCAACTGCGGGAAGTGCTTCAACAGCGGGCGTTCGAACGGCCTGTCGCGGGCAGCCGTCTTCGTCTCGCGCCACACCCAGGCGCCGCCTTCTCGGTAGAGCAAATCGGGCCTGGCGATCACCACCACGTCGGCCGCCGTGTCGTGGCGCACCACTCGCGGCTCGTTGCGGACATCGGTGGCGTCCCGAACCAGGCGCATTGGGCACACGGCGGCGTGGCCGCGCAGCAGCTTCGCGCCTAGTGCACGCTCTGGCTCTGGCAGTTCGAACCCTTCGGGAACCCATTGCTCGGGAACCTTCACCGTGCACGGCCGCGGCGAGCCAGATCCGTGACGCTCGGCGAGGTAGGCGTGCACGGCGCGACCGCGATCAACCGCCGCCGCGTGCTCGACGTCGTCCGCGGCCGGAAGATGTAGTCGGCGCATCTGGTCACGAGCTGGACAAGCCTTGTAGTTGCGGCCGTTGGTGACGGACCACCAGCGTCTGGTCCGTCCCGGCTCATCGATCCCCAGCAGCCCGGGTGCGCGCCGTAGCACTGGGCAGACGGATGCGTAGACGCAGTCCGCGCAGTTGGCACCCGGGCGGTACTCCTGGCCGTGCAGCAGCGCGGTCAGCGCGGCGCGACCGTGCCTCCGGTAGGCGACCAGCGCCTCCTCCCGGGTGCCGTCGAAGACCCGGCGGACCTTACCGTCCAGCAATGCGAACTCGATGATCCGCACCCGTTCCGGTCGTGGACCCGGGGAGCCCTCCGCAAGCACCAGAGCTGCCGCTGCGACGAAACTGTCCGGTGGCGGCTGCCGTCCCAATCGGTTGACCGGCAGGCGAAGTTCGCGCACCGTACCGTCACGGGACTGCAAGCACCGGCCCCAGACCGTCAGGTGGTACTCGTCCCCGGCGCGGGACCCCGGGGCGGTCACCAAGTGGCTGTAACGCCAGGGAGTTTTCACCTCTGACAGCAAGAGATCCGGGTCGTCCGGGAAAGCGGCGGCGTAGCTCTCCATCGCGTGCGCCGTCCATTGGCGCAGGCCGTCATGCATCGGCTTCTCGGGCCGAGGTTTCTCCGTGAATTCATCTCCAGCCTGGTAGCGGGCGTCACAGGCGGCCATGAAGGGACCGAAGGCGAACTGCTCCAACCGTTCCTGGCGTCGGCGGCCGCCACTCACCGGCTGGTAGCCGCGCGCTTTGAGCGCATCGGCCGCCGGACAGCGGAAGTCTCCTCCCTTGAACATGCCGACCGACACTTTGACGACGCTGGAGACTCGGCGGACCCCGTTCGGGGGAAGCCACGAGTTGGACATTATGACTCCGTATCTGCAGAGACCGGCCTCTCGCTGACACGTTCCGATGTCAGGTGGGGTGAGGACGACAACGGGAGGAAGGCGCCGTGGCGCAGCGGATCAAGAGGTTCGGCAACATCGAGGCCCACTACGAATTGATCGAGCACATCGGCGGAGGCGCCCAAGGGGACCTCTACCTCGGCCGGGGCCTGAGGACCGAAGAACAAGTGGCCATCAAGATGCAGCGGGAGCGGGAGTTCGAATCGGAGCGGTGCTTTGCAGACCTGGCGCGAGAACTCACCCGAGAAGGGGTCTACAGCCACCTGATTTCCGAGGGCCGCAGCGGAACGCTGAAGTTGTTCGGGTTGGGTGACTACCGCGGCCGGCGCTGCATCGTTCTGGAATACGTCGAGGGCGTCCTGCTGTACGACCTGATGAAAAAATTCCGACCGCTCAAGGATGTGGCCACCGTGGCCTCGATCGTCGGTCAGCTCTGCGAAATCCTGGACGAAATCCACCGCAAGGAATTCGTCCACCGTGACCTGAAGCCCGAGAACATCATGGTGGAGCACTCCGGGCGGGTGCGGCTGCTCGACCTCGGACTCGCCATACGGGCTGGCCAAGGCACCCGGTTCGGGTGCGGCACGATCGGATACGCACCGCCCGAGCAGCTCGACGCGAACCCCGACGGGGTGACGGCACGGGCCGATATCTTCGCCCTCGGCTGTCTGCTCCTGGAGTTGACCGTCATGCGGCTTCCCTACGACGGGTCGAGAGCCGGGCTCCTTGCCGAGGTTCCAGTGGTCTTGCCCGCACACCAACTCGCGCTGGTGCCGGGCCCGTTCGCGCCACTCGCCCTGTCCATGGTCGAACTCGCAGCCGAGAAGCGTCCTGGCTCGGTGCGCGCGGTCTTCGATCGCATCCGCCCCCACCTGCCCTCGGTGGGGGCGCCCCGGCCGGTGAAGCCACTGCGGCCCACTGACCCGACGGAGCATTACCGCACCTGTCCACCCAGGTGGTGAGACGGCTCTCACCGCAGTGATTCCAGCCGGTCGCGCACCCCGGCGATATCCTCCCCTCCCATCAATTCACGCAGAGCCACAACTCGTTCCAGGGCAGCCACCGCTTCGGTCGTCCTGCCCGCCGCCACCAGGGCGTCGGTCTCCAGGCACAGCGCGCGGTCCTCCTCGATCCACGAGCCCAGCTCTCGGTAGATCACCACGCTCTGCCGAAACAGCTGAAGCGCCGACTCCACGTCACCCAGGGCGAATTGGACGCCCGCCAGGGTGCGCTCCACGTCCGCCAAGCCCCTGCGATCCGTCGTCTCACGGAGCAGGCCGAGCGCCTGGGTGCACAGCCTCAGAGCTTCCTCGTGCTCCCCACGGTCGTGGTGGATCGTCCCCAACCCGTTCAGCGCTGCCGCTGCCCCCGCAGCATCGGACAGTTCCCGGTACAGCTCTAGCGCCGACCGGTGGGACTGTTCCGCCTCCGCTTCACGCCCCTGCTTACGGCGGGTGAGCGCCAAGGTGTGGCGCGACCGCGCAAGACTCAGTCGGCCGCGTGGACTATCGTCCCGCTCGCTCAACCGCACAGCTCGGCTCAGCTGATTGGCCGCCCGGTCGAAGTTCCCCTGGTGCCAGTAGGTCCCCGCCAGCATCCGGTGGATCATGGCCTGCTCCACGGGCGGCGCCCCGCTCTCCTCCGCGGCTTCAGCAGCCGGGACGAGGAGCCGTTCGGCATCCTTCAATCGGCGGCGGCGCCACTGGTAGGTGACCAGAGTCATCGGCAGCAGCCAGGTGTGGCGTCGGCTGCGACGTTCCATGGACAACTCGATGCCGTGGATGACCGTTTCATACTCCTCAGCAAGCAGGACTAGAGCGTGCTCCAGCCCCTCGGGCCGGACCACCGTGATCTCCTGTGGGGCGCCGATCGGCAGCGACCGCTGGCCGTCGAGCCACTGGTCGCAGGCCCAGGCGTTCTGCAGCTGGTGTTCCAGGATCTGCTGGACGGTCGCCTCCTCGAAGTCGGCGCCCGAGGCCAAGGCCTCGGGACGCACCCGCTGACGGGCGAACGTCCGCACCAGTTCGTGCACGCGGTAGCGCCCTGACCGCAGCTCCACCAGATTCGCTGCAAAAAGTTCCTCCAGTGCCCGGTCGGCATGCATCTCCTCAGCTGCGAAGCCGAGGTCCAGCACCGCCGACCAGCTGATCGTGGGTCCCGGATGCACTGCGAGCTGCCAGAGCAGGCAGCGCGCTTGCTCGGACAGGGCGTCCACCGAGCAGGCCAGCGCTGCCGCGACGGACAGCTGGGACTGCTGGAGGTCCAAGGCGTCGAGGCGTTTCTCCTCGAGTTTGAGCTGTCGGTGCAGATGGTGGATGGCCACGAACGGGTGGCCGGCGAACCGCCGAACGGTCACTGAGAGGGCCAACGGGTTACCGTCACAGAACCGGACGAGGGCCTTGACCTCCTGTTCGGTCTTTCCTCGGTCGGCCTGCGGGATGTGCTCCTGCAACAACTCCGTGGCGGTCTCGTCGTCCAGCACTCCCAAGCGCACTTCTTTCACCTGATGGCGGGCCCGGAGCACCTCCAGGCGACGACGGCTGGTGATCAGCGCCGCGCTCGGCCCTGTTCCGGGGAGCAGTGGCAGGACCTGCTGGTCGTCCCATGCGTCGTCGAGCACGATGAGCACGGACCGGTTCGCCAACACCGACCGCAGCGCCATGCTTTTCTGCGCCAGCCCGACCGGCGAGGAGGGGACCGGGAACTCCGCCAAGAACCCGTCGATGACACTCTCCGGATCAGAGTGCCGAGTCTCCTCCCCTGCGAATCCACCGAGTTCGGCGAAAAGTACTCCGCCTGGGAACGCTTCCCGCAACTGGTGCGCGGCCCGATTCGCCACCAGGCTCTTCCCGATGCCGGGCATGCCGCTGATCACCACTACGGTGGGACGGCCGGATTCCTGCCGCTGCCGCACCGTCTCCACCACCTCCTGGAGCTCCGATTCCCGTCCCAGAGCTGGGCGTTCGAGGAGCGGCAGCTGATTGGGAACATGGGCGAGGGAGATGACACGCGAGCTGGGTGGCTTCCCGCGCAGTCGGTCGATGACGGCTTGCAATGCGTCGTCCGGCCGCCCGAAGCGCTTGATCCAGTTTTTGATCGCTTTCTCCAGTCTCGGCGGCGACAATTTGCCTCCGTGTCGCATCAGGTAGAACTGGAACGGCCAGGGCTCCTCGGGCAAGTCGTGGTACCAACGGTCCGACTCGACTCGCAGCCACTCGTCCAAGTCGGCCCGCACCGCGGCCTCGAACTGGGCCCGCAGTGCCTCCAGCCGTTCCCGCCGTAGGTCCTCCCGGCGTTCCACGGCCCACTGGTGCGGCAGTCCGCTGAGCGGGACCAGGTCCTCCGGCCACTCGGCCAGTGCTGTGGAGACAGCGCCAAATTTGTCTTTCCCGAGCAGCGACTCCGCGCTCCGCAGCAGGTCGCGGAAACGGTAGAGATCGACCTGCTCCCTTGGCAGGCGCAGGGAACAGACTCCCGATTCCGTGCTCAGGAAGTCCCGATTTCCCAGCGCCTTCCGCAACACCCGCATCACCTGGTCAAGGCGATTCCGCGAGAACTCCTCACCAGGCCAGAGGCAGCGGAACACCTCGTGCACGGGACACTTGCCCTCCCGTGAGGTCACTAGCAAGGCGAACAGAGCGGCCGACTTCGTGGTTCCCGTCACTGTCGGACCGTCAGAAGAATCTGACGGCCCGACAGTGACCACCCCGAGCACCCGTCCATCCATGTTCGATCCCTCCGCGTTCACGGCGACCTGGGCCAAAGCTGTGACACCACAGAGATCTGTGCGTATCCAAGCCTCGCTTTACACCGCCGCGCTACTTCGCGCCCCCTCAGGTTCGACTCAGAAATTCCTCAGTTCCGCTCCCGTCGGGCTCTTGGCTCGCTGGGCACCATGGCGTCAGTCGCTCGCCGGACACGGCGACGACGATCCAGGAGATACCAGGACGAGGAAGGACGTGATCATGAGCAACCGTCTGCGCGGGCGCCGAGGAGGACGCGTCAAGCGGACCTCCGGCGGTTTTCCGCCGAGCTTCAAGCGCCGGACGCGCAGGAAGGACCTGCCGTCGACGTCGGCAACCGCGCTCGACGCCACCCCGGACAATCCGTCGCCGCCGGAGGTCTGAGACCCCCGGTGCAGAACGTATCGGGGTGCCCATCTGCGGGTGGGCACCCCCCTGGGAGGACGTTTCGTCCTTCTACCGCTCAGGCCCGCCGAGTTCATGGGCCGCAGCGCTTGACCACTGGATGGCACGCGATACCACTCACTGACAGTTCCGCGTTCAGGCGGGCGGCAAGAGAGGACTGCACATTGACCGTTGCCAGCACTAGCAGCGTGTTCGCTGCCGTAGCACGGCACTTCGACAATCCCCGGGTGGCGGAGATGGTCCGGCTGAACGTCGTCGCGGACGACGGGGGACCCGTTCTGTTGACGCCGGCCCAAGCACGGGACGCCCTTTACGCGCCGGACCACGACCCTGCCCTGGCCGCCCCGATCTGGCAGGCGGTCGTGCGGGCCGCGGCGGCGGAGCACGGGTCCGCCGAGACCTGGCGGCTGCTGCTGGTCTGGCTGGCCCTGCCGAGACTCATCGGAACCGTCGCCCGCGTCTGCCGCCGACTGCGCGCCGATCGGGCCGATGTGGAGGCGGAGATGGTTTTGGCCCTGCTGGAAGGTCTGCAGCGCTGCGCGGAGTCGTCGGCGGATTCGGTGGAACCCTTACTCAAGTCAGTGCGCAGTCGGGCGTGGCGTCTCGCGCGGGCCGGGGCGCGTGAATTCGCCGACGACACGCTGGAATGCCTCTCGGACAGCCGCTCTGTGCCGTACGACGAGCCGGAGAACACCGAGCAGGTCCGGTCGCATCGGGTCGAAGTCACCCGACACGAGCGGCCCGACGGGTTGCGGGCCCAACTGCGCTTCACCGTGTCTTCCGAGAGCTTGGGCCGGCGGGCCCTGACTGCGCTGGCGGAGACGACCGAACGCGGGGGAGCCGTCTGCCGGACGCGGGACACGGGTCGTGGGCACCGCGTCATCAGCGAATCACGACGCCGCGCTACGGGGCGCCGATGAGTACCGGGAAGCACGTCCCGCTGAGCTTCGTGGAGGCGTTCGACCTTCCGGTCACAGTGGACGTTCCTACCGCGGCCCGAGCTCTGGGCATCTGTCTGACCACTGCGTATCGGTTGGCCCGACGGGACGCCTTCCCTTGCAAGGTCCTGCGGATCGGCAGCCGATATCGAGTGCCCACCGTCGAGCTGATGCGAGCCATCGGCGTGGACGAACGTGCCGTGTACACACTGGACCACGGCAACCACGCCTGGGCCACTCACCCACGCAATTCTTGAGCCTCCAGCGAGGGTGGTTTCCCTACCAGTGAAGCCACCCTCACCGGCTTGCCGAGTACTCGAAAGGTTTCGACAAGTCGCAATCGCATTTCGGTAACGCATCCAATTTGGCTCATGGTGTGCACCCGTTGTGCACCGGCCCACCGAACGTCCTGCTTCTGTTCAGGTCAGGGCTCCTACGCAGCTGTACTTCGACATCTGAGAGCAGGGCCGGGCGATCCGGTCTTCGCGACGGTGCGTGGCTCAACTGGCCCGCGGAAACGCCTTCGGCGGCTCCGCGGGCCACCGCCTGTTTCCACCCTGGTGCGCACCGGGCGGTTCCGTCCGCCCTTCCGTCTTCCCGTCGCCGCTCAGGCGAAGTCGCCCATCGTGAAGGAGAGTTCGTTCCGGTCCGTGCCGTCGGTGAACCACCAGTGGCTCTCCGGAGCGCCCGTCAGGTTCTTGACCAGCGCGATCTCGGTGTTCTCGTCGGTGTCGTAGTTCCTCGCCTCGAAGATCTCGGAAGCGCTGTACTTGCCCGACTTCGTCTTCCGTTCCGTGGTGCGCCAGGGCTTGCTGCCCAGGCCGTCGGCGCTGCCGTGCAGCACCTGGAATCTCGACTTCTGCGGATTGGGGGTGGAGAGCTGCACGGCCAGGTCGTCGATGCCGTCGCCGTCGGCGTCCGCCGTGGCCAGGCCGTAGCCGAATCCCTCACCGACCTTGCCGCCCACGATCTTCTTCGCCCTGTCGGGGGCCTTGCCGTAGATCACGTCGACCCAGCCCCTGACCGAGGGGGCGTCCACGTCCTCGTCGTCCGGGATGCCGGAGTTGCCGATGGCGATATCGCGGCGCTTGTCACCGTCGAAGTCGCCGAACACGACCTCGTTGCCCTCCGGGAGCTCGCGGTCGTTGTTGCTCAGCCCCGTCTCGGTTCTGGCGCCGCCGGTGAGCAGCACGGAGGACGCGTCCTCCTCGGCCATCTCGTGGACGACCAGGTCAGTGGCCTTGTCGCCGTTGACGTCGCCGGTGGTCAGGAAGCCCTCTTCCGTATTCTCCAGGGGGTTGCTCCGTTCGACGGTCGCCGCGGGTGAACCGTCGCGCTTGAACGGGCCCTTCAGGACGGCGAGGGAGGTCGAGAGCCCGTCGGCGCTCGCGTCGTACGTGGCCAGGTCGTCGTGGCCGTCGCCGTCGAAGTCGCCCGCGACGGGCTGGGAGGTCGTCGCGTACTCCTCGCCGGCGTCGGGACGCTTCACCAGGCCGAGTTCGCCGGGCTTGCCCGGCTGCGGGCCCTTCGGGCTCCCCCAGAGCACCACGCCGTGGCCGCCCAAGAGGATGTCGGAGTTGCCGTCGCCGTCCAGGTCGGCGACGGTCGGCTGACCCGCGCCCCCGAGCGGGCTGTCGTCGTCCGGGTCGGAGCCGTCGTCGTCGTAGCGGTCGGAGGGCACCTTGCCTTTGAGGGAGCCCATGTCGAGGTCCTTGTCCTTGAACACGGCGCGCTTGTCGGGGTCGGGGCCGTTCTTCGAGCCGTACACCACGGCCAGGAAGGCGCTCGACTCGTGGGGGAGCCCGCTCGGAACGCACGTGAAGACGACGTCGGGGAAACCGTCGCCGTTGAGGTCGGCGTTCTCCTGCTCCGCCTTCTCGACGGCGTCGGAGGCGGGGAACACGGGTTTCGCCTCGCTGTGCACGTACGTCCAGTAGTACCCGAAGGCGGCGGCCGTTCCCGCCACGACGGCGAGGGCCAGCAGGAGGCGTCGCAGACGGCGCGTCTCGGGGCGAGGGGGTTCGTAGTTCAGGGCCAGCAGGAGACGTCGCAGACGGCCCGAACCGCGGTGGGGGGCTTGGTAGTTGGTCGTCATTCGAGCAATTGCACAGCGCCGGGCGTGAGCACAGGCCCGCGTAGGCGAGTTGTTGCATGACGCAGCCATCGGTTACGGGGCTGTTGCACAGCGGGAAGTGAGCGGGGCCCGCGCGGCACCTCCGTCACACTCGGCCCAGTGCCGGCGACCCGCCGGACCGCCCCCTCGGGAGGGGAAGCCAAGCCGGCACGTGCTCGCGGGGAGGCGAAGACCGGTGCTGTCAACGGCACCACCGGCGGGGCGACTTGAGCCCCTTGGCCCCGCGGCCCGCAGTCCCCGGCGTCACGCGCCACATGCACCCGTTGTCCACCGGCACAGGCTTGGCTGACTGGCTGTCAGTCCTGTCCGGCTTCACCGTTCTCGTCGTCGCGCCGGCATGACGCCTGCGGATGCGACGTCCGCTGCGCACCCGTCACATCCGCAGGCTTCCGCTTCACCCGTCGGTGGCCTTGGCCGGAAGGGGGGCGAGAATCCCGGCCGTGATGAATGCGACGAGCCGCTCGTGGTCGGCGGCTCCGGACGCGCTTGCCGGCGTGCCGTCGTCCGTCTCCGGTGCCCATCCCAGTGTGGCGAACGTCCCGGACTGGTAGACGCCGAGCAGTCCTACCATGCCGGCGTACGCGAACTGGACACCGCGCTCGTCGAGTTCGGGAAGGGCGTGGCGCAGCGCCGTCAGGTAGCGCCCTTCGACCGGCTCGACCTGTTGCGCGAAGATCTCCCGGACCCGGGCGTTCGGCTCGCCCATCACGCGGCCGATGAAGCGTGCGACGTCGGGTCCACGGCTGCCGTGGGTCTCCGCCAGGCCGACGCCCGGTTCGACGAAGGCACGCACCAGGGCGGCTACGGACGGCGGTTGAGGTGCTGCTTCGAGCTGTTCCAGCCGGACGCGGCGCTCCTCGTTGACGGCTCGCATCGTCTGGTCGATGACCGCGCGCAGGAGCCCTTCCTTGGACCCGAAGTGGTAGTTGACCGCGGCGATATTGCTTCCGGCCGCTTCGGTCAGTGCCCGTAGCGAGGTCGCCTCGATCCCGCGCTCACCGCACAGCCGAACCGCCGCGTCGATCAGCCGCTCTCGCGTGGACGCCCGCTGTCGCACGGCGGGCACCTGGTCGGATCCGGCCACCGCACCTCCTTGTGTCGCCGGTCAGGGCCACATGCTATAACACTCGATTAAAGTGGTCGTTTGAAACGACTGATTGAGTTCGGGAGAGGTGGCAACTATGAGCCCGAGCACGGCACTTGTCGTCGGCGCGGGAATCGGCGGCCTGACGGCGGCCCAGGCGTTGCGGCGCATCGGGTGGCACGTCGCGCTCTATGAGCAGGCACCATTCATCGGGCCGGTCGGTGCGGGTCTGGGCATCGCGCCGAATGCCGTCAAGGCGCTGGATCATCTCGGCCTGGGAGCGGCTCTGCGTGATCGCGGTCTGCGTCAGGACGGGCTGGAGATCCGGCTGCGAGGGGGCAGGCGCGTGGCACGGATTCCAGCCGCCGGTATCGAGCGTCGCTATGGTGCGCCCTTCTACGCGCTGCATCGTGCCGAGATGCACCGTCTGCTCATGACGGGTCTCGACGCCTCGGACCTGCACACCGGTCATCGCGCCGCGAGCGTCACCACCGCGTCCGAAACAGCCTCGGTCACCTTCGACACGGCGCAAGGCCCGGTCACAGAGACGGCCGATCTGGTCGTGGCTGCGGACGGCGTGGGCAGCGCGCTTCGCGCGGCACTGCTGCCCGGCTGTCAAGGGGCTGACTATGCCGGTTACACGGTCTGGCGCGGGATCGTCCCCGCCCGGAGAGCCGCTTCCCTGGGTATCGCGCCGATCCTCACGGAGACGTGGGGACGCGGCGCCCGCTTCGGCGTCGCCGCGATCAACGACGGTCAGATCTACTGGTTCGCCGGCGAAAGCGTCCCCGAACACGCCGCCCTCGAACACGACTTGGACAAGGTGGCCGGCCGCTTCCGGGACTGGCACGCCCCCATCCACGAACTGCTCGCCGCCACCCCGGAGGAGAGCCTGCTGCGTCACGACGTGTACTACCTGCACGCCAGGCTGCCCACCTTCGTCCACGGCCGCGTGGCCCTGCTCGGCGACGCCGCCCACGCGGTCACACCCGACATCGGCCAAGGAGCCTGCCTCGCGATCGAGGACGCCGTGACCCTTGCGGCCGCCGTCGAACGATCGGGAGTCGATGATGGCTTGAGCGTCTACGACGCCGTCCGCCGCCCCCGTACCCAGCGGATGGCCCGTACGTCCGGTCGGCTCGGCCGCATCCTGCAGACCCGCAGCCGCACCGCAGCCGCCGTGCGCGACTCCATCGCCTCCGTCATTCCCACCCCCCTGCTGACGGGGGCGACCGGGGCCGCCTTCGCCTGGAATCCCCCTTCGGGCTGAGAGAGCGCGCCCCGGCTGAGGGGAGACCGTCCGCATGGCGGACGCTCTCCCCTCAGGTCGATGTAACCGTGGTTACATCGACCTTTGAAGGAGGTTTCTGTGTCCGGAGATCGGCAGCGGCATCGTGCGGCAGGGGGCCCGGGTGATTGGGTCTTGCTGTGCTACCGGGTTCCGCGTGAGCCGTCGACGCCGCGGATCGCCATATGGCGCAAGCTCAAGCGGCTGGGGGTCGCCCAGATCTCGGACGGTTTGGTGGCGCTTCCGGCAGACGCCCGGACCCAGGAGCAGCTGGAGTGGATCGCGGACGAGGCGATCGAGGCCGGGGGCGCCGGTGCGATCTGGTTGGCCCGGCCTTCGACGCTCGCTCAGGAGCGCGAGCTCGCGCAGTCGATGGCGGACGCCCGCGCCGCCGAGTACCGGGCGGTCATCGAGGCGGCCCGTGAGGCCACCGCGGCGGGGAGTGGCACGGCGGGGCTGGTGCGCAGGCTGCGCGCGGAGTTGCGGCGCATCGGGCGGCGCGACTTCTTTCCGCCCCCTGAGCGCGAGCGCGCACACGCGGCCGTACGGACCCTGACCGATGAGATCACCCCGCCGGGCGCGACCGCCGCCGGGGCAGGACGTCCCGAGAAGGAGCAGGCGTGAAGTGGGCAACCCGGGCTCGGATCCACATCGACCGGGCCGCCTGTGCCTGGCTGATCCGCAGGCACATCGACCAGGACGCCGAGTTCGTCTTCGTCACCGATCCCGCCCAAGTACCCGAAGACGCAACACCCTTCGACATGCGCGGGGTTGAGCTCGGCCATCACGGCGATGACTGCTCCTTCGAGACGATCCTGCGCCGGTACGGGCTGATGGATCCGGTGCTGTGGAAGCTCGCGGAGATCGTGCACGAGGCCGACCTGGACGACGAGCGCTACGACGCCCCTGAGGCTCCCGGCCTCGACGCGGTGCTGCGCGGGCTGTCGATGACCTGTGACGACGAGCGGATCCTCGAACTCTCAGGGCCCCTGTTCGACGGACTCTACGAGTACTACCGCCGCGCCACCCTGATCGGACGGGAGCCCGCATGAGCACCGACTCCTCGCGGGAAGCCCAGTCGGAGCCCTCAGGGCCTCCCGCCGGGCTCCATCACGAGGTGGTGCCGTTCCATACGGCGCTGCGTACGTGGTTCGCGATCTCGTGGCAGACGTTCGGCGGCCCGGCCGGGCAGATCGCGGTGATGCAGCGCGCACTGGTCGAGGACAAGCGCTGGATAGGCCAGCATCGGTTCAACCACGCGCTGAGCTACTGCATGGTGCTGCCCGGCCCCGAGGCACAGCAACTGGCCATCTACACCGGCTGGTTGCTGGGCGGCACCCGCGGCGGCCTGGCCGCCGGCACCCTCTTCGTCCTACCCGGCGTGCTCGCACTGCTCGCACTCTCCGCGCTCTACGTCGCCTTCGGCGGAACGGCCGCCGTCACGGGACTCTTCGCAGGACTGGCCCCGGCCGTCGTCGCCGTCGTCGCCCAGGCCGTGTGGCGGGTGGGCCGCCGCTCCCTGACCCACCCCGCTCTCGTCACCCTCGCGGTGCTCTCCTTCGCCGCGCTCGCCCTGTTCGCCCTCCCCTTCCCCCTGGTCATCGCGGCAGCGGGACTGGCCGGATGGCTGCTCGCACGCTACCGGCCCCGCGCCTTCCGCCCGTCCGCCGAACACAGCGCCGACGGCGGCCCGGCGCCCCTGATTCCGGACGATGCGCTGCACACGGAGGCACCCAGCCGTCGCCGCCTCATACGCATCCTGGGGACCGGCCTGCTGCTGTGGGGGACACCGCTCGTCGCGGTCGCCCTACTCACGGGCACGGGCAGCGTCTTCACCACCCAGGGCGTCTTCTTCTCCGGCACGGCCCTGGTCACGTTCGGAGGCGCGTACGCCGTCCTGGCCTACGTCGCCCAGCAGGCCGTGACCACGTACGGCTGGCTCGCCCCCGGGGAGATGGTCCGCGGCCTGGGCCTGGCCGAGACCACCCCCGGGCCGCTGATCATGGTGGTGCAGTTCGTCGCCTTCCTCGGCGCCTACCGCGACCCCGGCGGCCTCGACCCCTGGGCCGCCGCCCTGCTCGGCGCGCTGCTGACCACCTGGGTCACCTTCGTGCCCTGCTTCCTGTTCATCTTCCTCGGCGCCCCTTACATCGAGCGCCTGCGCGGCAACCGCTCCATCTCCGCGGCGCTGACCGGCATCACGGGCGCCGTGGTCGGCGTCATCGCGAACCTGGGCCTCTATTTCGCGCTGCACACCCTCTTCGCCGATGTCGACGCAGGCAGTTGGGGACCGCTGAAGCTCCAACTCCCGGACCTCACCACTGTTCGCCCGACCGCCGTCGCCATCACGGCCGCGGCCCTCCTGATGATCTTCAAGCTGCGCTGGAGCGTCCTGTGCACCCTCGGAGTCTGCGCCGCACTGGGTCTGGCGGTCGCAGCAGCCACGACCCTCACCTGAACCACCCATGGGGTTGTCG
This sequence comes from Streptomyces winkii, assembly GCF_032248595.1. NCBI lineage: Bacteria > Bacillati > Actinomycetota > Actinomycetes > Kitasatosporales > Streptomycetaceae > Streptomyces > Streptomyces winkii. The sequence continues at coordinate 459,615 of NZ_JASTTH010000002.1, forward strand.
TGGAACCGCGCGGCGTCGCGCCGCAGTTCGGCCCGTGCGGGGGCCGCACCCGCCGGATGGGGGTGTCCGGTGACTGACCGCGGCGGTGCCGCGAACGCGGTCGACTTCCGCAAGGGAGTGGAACTTTGACAGGGCGACGGCTTCGGTCGTGGCCGCTCTCACTCGGCGTGGTGGTAATTCGGCAGGATCAGGCCGCTGTTGGCGGCCCGGCCCTCGGCTCCCATCTCGCTCGCCGGATCACGGAGGGCATCGTTGCGGGCGTCCAGCTCCTCCCGCGTGCCTGGGGTGACGACGCTGCCGCCTGGGGTGGCCAAGGCCTGGTTCTTCTCCACGAAGTCCCGAATCCGCTGCTCGTAGGCCGTGAATGCCTTGGTGTGGTCAGCGTGGCCGGCCAGTTCCCCGGCGAGGACGTATGCGCCGATGAGGGACACGCTGGAGCCCTGGCCGGACAGGAACGACGTGGCGTGGGCGGCGTCGCCTACCAGGGCGACGCGGCCACGGGACCAGGTGGGCATGTGGATCTGGCTGACGACGTCGAAGAAGAGGTCGTCGGCTTCGCGCATGGCCGCCACCAGCAGAGGGATGTGCCAGCTCTGCTCGGGGAATCGGGAGGCCACGAGGTCGCGCTGGGCCTCCGGGGCACGGAAGGCGTCGAAAGGCGGCTCCTCCTGAGCGAAAGAGAGGAAGCCGTGCAGGCGGTCGCCGGGTTCGTGGGCGTACATGACGGCAGCCCGCCCGGGCTCGTTCCAGAGGACACCCTCGTGCTCGAGACCGAAGTCGTTGTTCATGCTGAAGCCGGCGAAGACTTTGCCGAGATAGCGGTGGAACGCCTCTTCAGGGCCGAAGACCAGCCGGCGGGTGTTGGAGTGCAGCCCGTCTGCGCCGATGACCAGGTCGAAGGTGCGATGGGTGCCGCTGTCGAAGGTGACGTCGACGCGGTCGCCGCGGTCGTCCAGGGTGGCGATGGAGTCGTCGAAGACGAACTCGATCTTGTCGCGGATCGGAGCGTAGAGAGCGTCCGCCAGGTCGCCGCGCCGCACTTCGAGGTCGAAGCCCTCTGTTCCGCCGGTGATGGACTCGGGGCGGATGGAGGCGATCAGTTCGCCGTCGACGTCGACGAACGAGATCTTGCGGGTGTCGACGTGGGCCTTGCGCAGCTGGGCCGTCATCCCCATCCGGTCGACGACCTCGCGGGCCGTGCCGCGGATGTCGACCGCGTAGCCGCCTCCGCGGATCGCGGATGCCTTCTCGACGACGGTGACGTCGAAGCCGTAGCGGTCGAGCCAGTAGGCCAGGGCCGGGCCGGCGATACTGGCGCCGGAAATGAGGACCGTGCGGTGGGCGGAGTGGTTCATGGGAGGGGTTCCTTCCGGAGGACGGGCATTCACCAAAGATGCGTACCTTAGGTATCCTTTTTGTGGGCGCAGAGCCCCGGAGGGGTAGCGTCGTCTACAGGGTATACATACCTAACTTAGGTATCCAAATGGAGTCGAGATGAACGCGCGGCCATCGAGTACGCCGGGAGCCGGCCGGCAGTCGTCGGCGGATGTACGGACCGTCATGCCTCGGCTGGCTGAGCTCAGCAACGCCGTCAGTCGCGGCCGCCTGGCCGAGCGGGCCGTCGAGGCCACCGGCCTCGCGCTGGACCGTCCCGCCGTGGGAGTACTCATGGCTCTGCACATGGCGGGCAAGCCGATGCGGGTCGGCGAGATCGCCGAGCAGATGCAGGTCGTCGGCCCCCATGTCACCCGGCAGGTGCAGGGATTGGAGCGCAAGGGCCTGGTCCGTCGCGTCAGCGACCCGCACGACCGGCGGGCCAGTGTCATCGAGCCGACCACGGAGGGATCGGAAGCCGCTGAGCGCTACGCGGGGGCGCTGATCGGCTGGTTCACCGAGGCCATTGCCGAATGGTCGGACCAGGACCGCAGCGATCTGAGCCGCTTGCTGGGGCAGCTTGTCGACGATGTGACCGCGCATCTCGCGCGCCTGGACGACACGTCCCCACGCTCCCGCTGATGCGCCCTCGGCGCGGCGCCCCCGCGGTGTCGAACCTTCCTCGACGTCGGGGGGCAAGCGAAGAAGCCCTGAGCCGCAAGACCGACGGTGCGGGTTGCAGGTTGCAGGTTGCAGGCGGTCGGCGGTGGCCGCGGCAACGTAACCCGACATCAAGGTAGTTGGCCGTACTTGGCCTGTCGCTGTCCGCTGTTGTGCCGAGGAGTTGTTGCAAAGAAAGCCTTGCAAAGGATCCTTTGCAAGGCTAGCCGCACACGGCTTCGTCGAGGACGCCCCGGAGCACGGCAAGGGCCGGGAGTGGTGGTGGAAAGCGGTCCACATGGGCGTGCGATGGGGCGAGGCCCTTGAAAGATCCCGATCCCGAAGTGCGCGGGGCCGCCGACCTGTTCATCCACGAAGTCGCGAACCACCACGCCCGAGAGCTGTCCGGCCGGCTCGGTAGCCGCGACGACTGGCCCGAGGAGTGGAACCGCTCTTCGGACATCAGCGACTGGACGCTGAGACTCACACCCGAGCTTGCCCTGAAACTCGTCGGCGAAATGCACGACCTCGTCGAGGGCTACCGCGCACTGGCCGATGGTGAAGGCATCGCAGACACCGAGCAGGTTCGTGTCCACTCGCACGTCATCCCCGTCCGCACGGGCTGAAAGGCCGCCGATGCATCCCGAGTTCCGCCTCGACCTGCACCATGCGCGGGCCGCTGAACTCCGTGCCGAAGCCGACACGTACCGCCGCGCCAGACTGGTCCGGCCCCGTGACGTCCGTACGCGCCTCGGCTGGGCCCTCGTGGGGATCGGCCCGCGGCTGGCCGTCGCGCCCAAGGCAACGGCCACGGTCACCTAGCTGTATTGACCACGGGCGTCGTTGACAGAGCGTCCCGGCGATCGGTTTCGACCGGCTGACGCGGGGGGGGGGGGGGCAGAGGCTGGCTCGGCCGTGGCTGAAGTAGCCGCGGAAGGAGATGTCGGACTTGGGGATGTGGCGGTCGCCGACGAGATGCCGACGAACGCCGGTCGCCAGCGAGGATTCGCCCGCTGCCCAGACGTAGAAGGGGCCGTCGGGAAGCTGGGCCTGCTTCACCGCCTCAAGGGCCAGGGCGCCGGGCTTCGCGGAGGGATCACTGCGCGGCAGCCAGTGGACGGCAGTGCCCGGGGGCGCAGTGATCTCACTCCGGACGTCCTCGGGGGTCGGGACCTCGAGGAACACCTCGGTCGGCAGCGACTCGGGGGTCTCGGCGGAGCGTTCCAGGATGGCGAGGATCGCCGGCAGTGCGCTCTCGTCACCTACAAGAAGCTGCCAAGCGGCGCCAGCGGTGGGCGCGTAGCTGTGTCCCTCGTCCAAGAAGGCCACCTTCACGCCGGGCTCGGCAGCCAGCGCCCACCGGGCCCCGGGGGCAGCGGGCTTGTGGGAGCCGTTGCTTTCGTGGAGCGAGATCTCGATGTCGAACGCCGACGCCTCCGGCCTGAAACGCCGGATCGAGTAGATCCTGACCCGCGGTCGCCGCTTGGCGGAGCTTTGCAGGGTGAGCTGGAGAATCCACCGCTCACTGCTCGGCAGGAAGACGTCGTCATCGTCAGGATCGGCGAAGAAGAGGCGACCGGACTGGTCGAACCCCGACTGATCGAGGTGCTGGACGTCGTCACCACCCAGCGTGATGGACATGAAATGAGGGCTGATCTGCTCGCTGCCCTGAACGGTCAGCGACAGCATCCGCCGCCTGTGCGGGCGCTGGATTCGGGGAGTCATCGCAAGCAGCTCTCACGGCGGCGGACGCGGATCTCAATGCTCATGCGCCCACTGTCGGCTAGAGCATGACCGTCAGACCACCGGTAAACTGACGTCTCATGCCGAAAGCCCGCCAGCCCTCGACAGCGCCCGCGGAACCCGAAGAGGCGACGCCGCAAGGGGGAGCGTGGCTACCTCACGGTTACCAGCTCGATCCGCACTCCCACCCCCAGGGGCAGATCGTGTACGCGGCTGCCGGCACGGTGGCCACCGCGACGGAGCGCGGGACCTGGGTCGCCCCGGCGAACCGTGTTACGTGGACACCGCCACACTTCGCACATTCCCACCGCTTCTACGGCCGGACCGACGTCCGTCTCCTCGCCGTCCCGCTCGACCTGTGCGGGCAGCTCGTGGACCATCCAAGCGTCTTCACAGTGAGCCCCCTCTTGCGCGAGGCGCTCCTTGCATTCACCGACCGGCCGGAGAGGGGCCCCGGTGCACACAGGAGACTGCTCACCGTGATCGTGGATGAGCTCGCCGAAGCCGCCGAGCAGTCCCTGAATCTGCCCGAAGCCAGCGATGACCGGCTGCGTTCCGCTACCGATCTGCTGCGTGAAGATCCTTCGCGGCCCGCCACCCTGGCGGAGCTGGGGCGAATGGTGGGGGCCAGCGAGCGCACCCTGAGCCGCCTGTTCCATGCCGAACTGAGCATGAGCTTCCACCGCTGGCGCACCACCCTGCGCATACACCACGCCCTGGCACATCTCGCCGATGGCATGTCCGTCACCGAGACCGCGGTGGCGTGCGGCTGGTCCAACCCCTCAAGTTTCATCGACGCTTTCACCGAGGTCGTCGGCCAAACTCCGGGCCGCTACCAGGCAGACCTACGCAACGACAGCAAGTAGCCGAACCCGCTTACGGTGCTCAAGAAACGCCGCGTGCCGCGCGCTCCCAGAGGTTGGCGGCTTTTCAGCATCTGCTGCCCATTCACCGGTGGTGGACTGAATGGTGTGGGTTCGAGAGTGGTGACCGTACGCCGCACCACCCGGGCGGCTTCGTCGATCGCGCCGCCGGCGGGATCGGACACCGCTTTGAGCACGGAGGCTCGCACACACATGACCCAGACACGCGACAACACGGCCGTCGTAATCGTCGGGGGCGGCGTCGCCGGCTTGGCGCTCGGCAACTTCCTGCTGCGCAACGGCATCGACTGCATCGTGCTGGAGAAGCATTCCCGCTCCTATGTCGAGCAGCGTCAGCGCGCCGGGACCATCGACACCTTCGGGGTGCGGATGTTCCGGAACTGGGGTCTGGAGGAGGTCCTGGCAGGCGACCCCATTCCGCACAGCGAGGGCGGCTTCTACATCGACGGTGAAGCGATGCCGATCGACGTGGACGACGACAACAACGAGAGCCTCTACTGTCCCCAGCAGGTCATCGTGCGCAACCTTACGAACGTCTTCTTGCGCGACGGTGGAGACCTCCGCTACGAAGCCGCCGACGTCTCCTTCGAGGATGTCACTGGCGAGCGCCCCGTCGTGCGCTACCAGAACGCCGATGGTTCAGCCAAAGCCATCGACTGCGACTTCGTCGCGGGCTGCGACGGCTTCCACGGAGTGAGCCGCCGGACGATCCCCCGCTCTGCACTGACCGAGTACTCCCACGAGTACGGATACTCCTGGCTCAGCGTCCTGGCTGCAGTGCCGACGAATCCGTCCGGCATGGCAATCCACGAACTGGGCCTGGCGGGCATGATTCCCCGGGGCCCGCAGGCCAGCCGCATCTACCTGCAGTGCTCGATCGACGACACCCCCGAGCAGTGGCCGGACGAGCGCATCTGGAGCGAACTGGAGGCCCGCTTCGGCTGCCCCGTGTCGAGCGGCAGGATCGTCGCCAAGCAGATCGTGCCGCTGCGCAGCGTGGTGTTCGACCCGATGAGCTACGGCAAGCTGTTCCTCCTCGGCGACGCGGCTCACATCGTTCCGCCGATGAGCGCCAAGGGCATCCACCTCGCCCTCCACGACACCGAGGTCTTCGCCCGTGCCGTCATCCGTCAGGTCAAGGAAGGCGATCCCAGCCTCCTCGGCAGCTACTCCGAGACCTGCCTGCCGCACATCTGGAACTACCAGGCGTTCGCGACCTGGATCACCGACACCATGCACAACGCCGGCTTCCCGGGCTACGAAGGCGAGTTCCGCAGGCAAGTCGCCCGCGCCGAACTGCAGCGCCAGTTCACCTCGAACGCAGCGAACAAGCTGTTCAGTGAACTCACCGCCGGAACCAACTAGCCACACTCAGACTCCAGCACTCGCGCTCCGGCCGGTCCAAGCTGCGTCGTCCTCGCCCAGCTGACCCGTCATGACCTGAACCGGCTGCGTTGGAGGGAGCGGCCTACCGGTCAAATCATTCGTCGTTATGAGCGATCACGTCGGAGCGCAACAACTGCGTGTGCACCGCCCGGTTGTGACCTCGCCGTCCCAGTTCGCCTTCGGCAGGACGGTGCCGGTGAATTCGGCGATCGCGTCGAAGCCGATCAGGACCTTGCCGTGGGCGGCCGTCCAGACGGCGTCCGGGTGGAAGAGCGCGAGGAATCCCTCGGCGTCCTTGGCGCGCTGGATGGCTCCACGGTGTGAACTGACCCCGGCGGTACGGGTACTGGTGATCCGCGGAGGCGCCTTCGGCCGGTCTCCGCGGGTCGCCGTCTCTTTCGGGGCGGACCCGGACCCGGAGAAGGTCCGATTGTGGATCAACTCCTCGACAACAGGCCCGAACCAGCTCGTCGTGGACGTAATGACGCAACATCCGTAATGACGCAACATCCGTTTCGCATGGCGTGGTTCACGGCCGATGCGCGCAACTCCGTGATCAACCGGGCCAATTCATGTGCCCGCGGCTTGTGCGAGGAGAGGTCGCTGGTGCCTCAGGATTTCGGCCGTGTTGTCTGGTGCAGCACGGTTCATCCGTGCCGAGTCTGCTCATATGCAGAGCACTATCGGTCCTGTTATTGCAATCCCCTTTAACGTCGAACCAGCCTGCGGACTGTGCGCCGTGCTCGGCGCGCGAACAGTGCCGCGGAGGAACGCGACATGCGGATCCGTTGAGGAGGCTGAGGGTGGCAGCGCTAACGTGCTCAACATGTGGGGCACTTATCCGGATCGACGGCACATCGCCCTGTCTGTGCGTGCTTATGGCCGCAGCAGAAGTCGATCGGGCCTTCGAGAGCTTCCGGTACAAGTGGAATCCCGTCCCGCCCAAGCCCACGGCACCGCCTGCGTCTGCCTCCGAGGGCACAGACGGCTCGCGTCAGGGCCGACGTGGCAAGACCGTTCTCATGGCCATCGCAGCGGCTGCGGCGTTCGGGACAGTGGCGTTCGGCATGCAAGGGTTGAATGACGGCGGAAGGAACTACGAGAGCGGCGGCGCGCCGCCCCTCTTGATCCCACCCGACGAGGGCACTGACCCGGGTGCTGACGAACGCCCGCCCGCTGGGGACGGCGCTGGTTCCTCGCAGCCTGGCAGGTCCGACCAAGTCGGCTCCGACGACGGTGGGTTGCACCCTGAAATGCCGCCCCCCAGACGGCACAACGATGATCCCCCACCGCCGCCCTCGTCCGACGATGGTGGAGGTATTCCGCCGAGCGATGGCGGTGGTGGTATTCCGCCGAGTGACGGTGGTGGTGGTGGTGGTGCTCCGCCGAGTGACGGTGGTGGTGGTGCTCCGCCGAGTGACGGTGGTGGTGGTGCTCCGCCGAGCGATGGCGGTGGTGGTGCTCCGCCGAGTGACGGTGGTGGTGGTGCTCCGCCGAGTGACGGTGGTGGTGGTGCTCCGCCGAGCGATGGCGGTGGTGGTGCTCCGCCGAGCGATGGCGGTGGAGGTGCACCGCCGGACAACGGCGGAGGCAGCTCGTCGAGCAAGGGCCACGGATTGGACAGGCTGCTGGGCAAAGTCGGCGGCATGCTCGACGGCCGCGGTGGTGGCCAGCATGGTGGTGGCGGTCACCAGGGCGGTGGCTTTGGTGGCGGTGGCCACCAGGGTGGTGGCTTTGGTGGTGGCGGTCAGCACGGTGGCGGCTTTGGTGGCGGTGGCCACCAGGGCGGCGGCTTTGGTGGTGGCGGCCAGCATGGTGGTGGCGCTCACCAGGGCGGTGGCTTTGGTGGCGGTGGCCACCAGGGCGGCGGCTTTGGCGGTGGCGGTCACCAGGGTGGTGGCGGTCAGCACGGTGGCGGCTTTGGTGGCGGCGGTCAGCAGGGCGGCGGTGGCCAGCAAGGCGGTGGCGCTCACCAGGGCGGTGGCTTTGGTGGTGGCGGTCAGCAGGGCGGCGGTGGCCCGCAGGCCGGTGGCGGTCAGCAGGGCGGCGGTGGCCAGCAGGCCGGTGGCGGTCAGCAGGGCGGCGGCGGCTTTGGTGGCGGTGGCCCGCAGGGCGGCGCTGGTCAGCAGGGCGGCGGTGGCCAGCAAGGCGGTGGCGCTCAGCAAGGTGGCGGTGGTCAGCAGGGCGGCGGTGGCCAGCAGGCCGGTGGCGGTCAGCAGGGCGGCGGCGGCTTTGGTGGCGGCGGCCAGCAAGGTGGTGGCGGTCAGCAGGGCGGTGGTGGTCAGCAGGGTGGCGGTGGCCAGCAGGCCGGTGGCGGTCAGCAGGGTGGCGGTGGCCAGCAGGCCGGTGGCGGTCAGCAAGGCGGCGGCGGCTTTGGTGGTGGCGGTCAGCAAGGTGGTGGCGGTCAGCAGGCCGGTGGCGGTCAGCAGGGTGGCGGCGGTCAGCAGGCCGGTGGCGGTCAGCAAGGTGGCGGTGGCCCGCAGGGCGGCGGTGGCCAGCAGGGCGGCGGTGGCCAGCAAGGCGGTGGCCCGCAGGCTGGTGGCGGTCAGCAAGGTGGCGGTGGCCCGCAGGCTGGTGGCGGTCAGCAGGGTGGCGGTGGCGGAGGCCCGCGCTAGGGCGTGCTGCGAGAGAAGTTGCCGCAGTCGCCCCCCGAGGCCCCCGTTGGGCCGCGGCGCTCCGTTCAGCCCGCTCGGTGTCTTGGCGGGCGGCTTCATCGGGGCGCCTGGCTGAACGGAGTCAGGCGCACCGGCCGGCGGTGAGTGCTAGATCGTGCGTCGTAGTGCGGTCTCCACGGCATCGATCAGTGGATCGGCTTCGGTCCGCGGGTGTCGTGCGAGGCCGAGCTCGACGTCCGGCAGGGTGGGCAGAGCGTCCATGTCGTGGCAGGCCATGGCCGGTTCGAGGTTCGCGGGCATGAGCGCGGCCACGCCGAGCCCGGCCCGTACCGCGGCGAGTACGCCGACGAGACTGTTGCTTTCGAAGGCTGTCCGCCAGCGCCGGTCTGCACGTTCGAGCGTTTCCAGCACTGAAGTACGCCAGAAGCAGGGGTTGGAGAACAGCACGACCGGCAGCGGATCGGCAGCCACGTCCACACCCTGGCCGACCGCCCAGACCAGCGGGCGGCGCACCGTCCAGCGCGGCGGCCCGGGAACGTCCAGCACGTGGTCGAGCACGAGCTGGACGCTGCCCGCGTCGTAGGCCTGCCGCATCGCGGCGCTGGACAAGTCGAGCACTTCCAGCGTCGCGTCGGGGTGCAGCCTGGCCAAGTCGGCGAGCGCCTGCGGAAGTTGGGACGCGGCGAGGTCTTCGAGCAGACCGACACGACAGTGGCCGGTGAGCGCCCGCCCGGTTTCGGTGAGTGCCTGCGCGCACAGCGAGAGTATGCGTTGGGCGTACGGCAGGAGCTCCTCACCCGCCCGGGTCGGCGTGACGCCGGACGGCGATCGATGAAGCAGCGGACGGCCGACGGCGCTCTCAAGCTTCCGCAGCTGCTGGCTGAGCGCGGGCTGGGTTTGACCGAGCGCGGTCGCGGCGCGGCTGATGCTGCCGGCGCGCACGGCGGTGATGAACGACCGCAGCAACGTGGTCTCAAGTTCTCTGGCCATAAGTATTGAGAATGCCAGCCCCAACGATTTAACGGCTTCCTATGGCATGGACGGACGACCTAGCGTCACGCGCGTGACCAGATATCGACAGGTACTCGCCGTGCCGGGGATGGCATCGCTGCTGGGCGTTTCACTGCTCGCCCGTACCGCGATCACGGCTGACGCGATGGTGCTGATGATGCATGTCGTGCTGGACCTGGATATGAGCTACGCGGCAGCGGGCGGTGTCGCGGCGGCGCTTACCGCCGGGATCGCGCTGGGTGGGCCGCTGCTCGGCCGCGTGATCGACTGGCGGGGCCCGCGTACCGTGCTGCTGGCGACTTCCATGGCACAGGTCGTGTTCTGGCTGAGCGTGCCGGTCCTGCCGTACGGAATCCTGCTGGGCGCCGCCTTCGCAGGGGGCCTGCTGATGGTGCCGGCTCAGTCGGTGACCAGGCAGGCGATCGCCGCGATGACGACGCCGGGACAGCGCCGGGCCGCGTTCGCGCTGGAATCGGTGCAGGGCGAGCTGTCGTACATGGTGGGCCCGCCGATCGTGATCCTTTGTGCGGCGACGATGTCTCCTGGCGTGGTGGCGTGGGGAGTCGGCGCCGCGATCGTGGCCGGCGGAACCGGGATCGCCCTGCTCAACCCGCCGCTGCGTGCCGAGGACGAGGCCGCTGCCGGCGCGGCCGGACGGCCCCCGCGCCGGAAATGGCTGGGCGTCGGCATGATCGCCGTACTGACGATGGCGGCCGGTACCACGACGCTGCTCAGCGGCGTCGACCTCGCGATCGTCGCCACTTTGGAAGACGCGGGTCAGGTGTCCTGGTCCGCTGTAGTCGTAGCCGTGTTCGGCGTGACCTCCGTCGCCGGCGGGCTGATCTACGGCGCGCTGCCGCGGTCGCTGCCCACTTGGCTGCTGCTCGGCCTGTTCGGGCTCGTGACGATTCCCGCCGGGCTCGCCCACGACTGGCCCTGGTTGTGCGTGGCCGTGATCGGCACCGGGCTGCTCACAGCGCCGACCCTTTCCACGGTGGCCGACGCGGTGATCCGGCTCGCGCCCGCCGGCGTGCGAGGTGAGGCGACGGGCCTCCAATCCTCGGCGCAGACCGCGGGTTTCGCGCTCGGATCCCCGATGGCCGGTGCGGCGATCGACGTCTCCGTGCCGGCGGGCGGCTTCGCGGCGGCCGGGCTGGCCGCTCTCGCCGCCGCACTGACCGGATGCCTGCTGTCCCGCCGCTCGCCCGCCCCAACGCCGTCCCCGCTCGACGATCCCGGACTCGTCCGGGCACCGGGCCCTGAGCAGTACGAGGCCGATGCCCGGCCTGGCGCATGAGTACGGGCCCTGCTCACGGCCAGGATCGGCCGCATCCTTCGCCTACTGGACCGGCCCTGCCGCGGGAGCCTTTCCGTGAGGAGTCCTCAGAGGCCGTCTCGGTTGGCGTGATCGCTGGCGTGCGCGACGTGCGGATGACGAAGCCCAACCGCCTTTGCCCAGCGCCGCGGTCAGTTGAGGCGCGATCAGATCCGTTGCGGCCAAGGTGCCGATGTGGTCCTGGCCGTCGAGCTCGCCTCGCGATGTTCGGGGCGCAGGCCGCGTTCTACGCCGAACTGTTCCCGGCCGCCTACCGGTTCAGCGGATTCGCGCTCGGAAGGGAGGTGCCCGGTGCCCTGCTCGCCGGACCGGCTCCCGTGATAGCCGTCGGCCTGGTCTCGGTCGGCGGTGGCTCGCCCGTGCTGCTGGCTCTGACCATGACGGGTGTCGCGCTGGCCGACCTCGTGGCCGTGGCCGCGCTGCCGGAGACGCGTGGCAGGGATCTGACGCCGATCACGCCGCGGCAGTCCGATCCGCCGAGGCCCCGGGCGACTTCGGCGTGACGTGAGGGAGGCTCCGGTCGCGTCCCGTCCATCGGCCCAGGGGGCTTCAGGTCCGTGGTCGAAGGACGGGATGCCGCGGTGGCGAGGCCGCCTTCCCTGTCAGGCGGCCTCGCCCAGGACGGTGCCGAGACGCTTCAGGAGTCCGGGCCAGCCCTTGCCCATGCCGTCGTAAGCCTGTCTGCCCATGGGGGAGTCGAGGTCGAAGCCCGCGTGGGTGAGGACGAGACGGGTGCCGTGGCCCTCCGGGTGGAGGGTCCAGGTGATGGTCGTGTCGAGCGAGCCCTCGGCGAACCGGTAGGCCAGCAGCCGCTCGTCGTCCACCTCGGTCACCTCGCAGGGCTGGCTGCCGAACTTGCCCATGTCGAGGGAGAAGCGGTGCCCGGCGACGGGCTTCACGTCGCCGGCCGCCCACCAGCGGGCGTGGAGGTCCGGGTCGGTCAGGGCCTTCCACACCGCCGACGGCGGGTGGGGCAGGAACTTCTCGCAGGTGATCGTGTTGTTCTCGGTCATGTCTCGTCGTCCTCGTCCAGGAGATCGGACAGCGCATCCAGGCGCTGCTTCCAGTAGTGCTCGAACGGATGCAGCCACTCACTCACCTCGGCCAGCCGTGCCGGTTCGAGGTGGTAGAAGCGGTGCCGGCCGCGTGGTTCCTCGCGCACCAGTCCGGCGGTACGGAGCACCGCCAGGTGCTCGGAGACCGCGGGCCTCCCGAGTTCGAACAGCCCCGCCAACTCCCCAGTGGAACGCGGACCTTCTCGCAGGCTTTCGAGCAGTTTGCGACGCACCGGGTTGGCCAGCACGCCGAACACGTCGGCAGGCATGAGGAGAGTATGCGTCGGAAAACTCCGACGCGTCAAGAATTCCCGACGCATTCTCGGAGGCCCGCACGCAGGCGGGCGTGTTCACGCCGACGGTGGGGCGAGCTGCGACCTGAACGTGCGGACCAGGTCGGCGGTCCACTGTTCCGGGATCTCCCAGGGGATGAAGTGGCCGCCGGTGGGGTGGGCGGTGATGTTGACGTGGTTGTACCAAGGGGCGCGGTCGCTTGCCAGGAACGAATCGATGCGCTCCTGCGGGCTGTTGACTCCCGGCGGGTTCTCGTAGTCGACGAAGGTGATCCCCGTCGGTGCCTCCACGACCGGCGTCCGGTCGTGCGAGGGAGCCCACGGGTAGCGGTTGTTGTTGGCGTAGGTGCGGATCGAGCTGGCGATGGCGTTGCCGGTCCAGTAGATCGTGGCGTGGGTGAGGAGGTCGTCGCGGCTGAAGACGGTGTAGATGTCCCCACCGTTGTCGGACCACTTCATCCATCGTTCGAGGATCCAGGCGAGCATGCCGACCGGGGAGTCGGCCAGCGCGTATCCGAGCGTGCTCGGGGCGAGCAGGTGTGCGGCGAGGTGCACGGCGAACCGCCGGTCGATCTCGATCAGTCTCTGCCGCTGGTCGTCGGGCAGTCCGGGCGGGATGGGCCTGCCACCGGAGAAGTCCCAGGCGCGGTCGCCGGTGAACAGGTCGAGTTTCAGGGCTGATCCGATGTGGATGCCGTACAGCTCGCCGGCGTACTTGTGACCGAGCTGCCCCGTGACGAGGGCACCGACGTCGCAGCCTGCCGCGGCGTACCGGGAGTGGCCGAGCGTCCCGGTCATCAGCTCGTGCCAGACGTCCGCGATCTTCCAGAAGTTCATGTCCGGCAGGGTGGGTGTGGAATACCCGAAGCCCGGCAGGGACGGGACGATCACCTCGAAGGCGTCCGCCGGGTCGCCGCCGAACGCGGCCGGGTCCGCGAGCCGGTCGATCACCTTCGACCAGTGCCAGAAGGTCCAGGGCCAGCCGTGGCTGAGGATCAGCGGGGTGGGATCGGGCCCGGCGCCCGGCTTGCGCATGAAGTGCACGCGTGTGCCGGACACTTCGACCAGGTAGTGCTCGTAGGCGTTCATCGCTCGCTCGGCGGCGCGCCAGTCGTACTCCTCGGCCCAGTACTGCGCCAGCTCCTGGAGCAGGGCCCGGGGGACGCCGTACCGGCCGTCCTCGTTCCCCGCGTCCTCCGGCCAGACCGTGGCCCGCAGCCGCGACCGCAGATCCTCCAGAACCCGTTCCTCGACGGCGATCGGCGTCGGCGACAGGGCGTTCACGCCTGTGCTCACTTCCCGTTCCCTTCCTCGGAGTTGGATTGCCGTCGTGCTCGTCGGCGAGCCGGACGGCCCGGACGAGTACGCCCGCGATGGGCTCGGCAGCCGCGTGCGATCAGCGGGCGGGAGCCGGTCGTCGAGACGGCGCAGGCGGACCCGAATCTACGGTCGGCGCCCTGCGGACGCGAGGACGATGCGGATCGGTGGCGTGCCCGGGCCCCGCGGGACGGACCTCACCGGATCCGCCGGCGCGGAGGCTCCACGTCCGGCGCCGACTGGTGGGCCCCGACCCGCAGTTGAGGTATCCGGTCGCGCAGGACCGCGATGCCGCGCGGGACGAGCACGACGGCCGGCGCGGCGCCGACGAGGACGCCGGTGACGATGTCGCTCTCCTTGAGGGGCATGCCCCGTCTGACGCGATCGCGCCGGGACGGGTTGTTCGCGATCACACCGCCGTCGTTCGGCGGGCGGCCCGAACTGTCCGCGCTCGCCGAGTCGTTCGGGAAGCCGCTGCCGGTCGTGTGTCCGCCCGCCCCGGGCGGCGTCTCACTGCTGCTGCCAGGGATTCGACGGCGGGACCCGGTCGAGCTTGCGGATCCAGCTGCGCCGCTTCTCGTCCAGGGCGAGATGCCACTGCATGTGCCCGCACCAGGCGCAGAAGTACGCGTGGAAGGCGGTCTGCTTGCCCAGTCCCTTGCCCGAGCGCCGGATGCCGATCTGCCCGGCGACCTCTCCCTGGTACACCTCGTCCGAACCGCAGGCGCCGCAGCGGCCGTAGCGCATGTCCCCTGACCCCATGGGGCGGAGCGTACAGATGCGCGTCCGGCATCGCGCCGCCCGGCGACGGTCGCCGGGCGTCCGCCCTGGCAGGCGGCGGAAATCTCTTGCGCGGCACGAGGACGGTCGGGTTGGGTGAACGTCGTCGCCGGCCACCCGCCGGCGCCTCCGCGGCAGCGTGGCCGTGGCGCACATCTCTGATCCCCCCACTGATCCGGCCGTTGCCCGGGACGCACCACCCGTCGACGACGACGGAGACGACCGCGACGGCGCCCCCACCTCGCCCGCGCGGCCAACCGCACGGCGCTCCTTGCGACTTCTCCCACTCCGGAGGTGGCCCCATGGCAGGTGCTCTCGTGACCGGCGCACAAGAGGACGGCGGACGGCAGGGAGACCGCCTCCCGCAGCCCCGCACCCCGGACCCGCGCGAGGCCCCGGCGCTGAACTGGGGCGTCGTCGCTCCGGGCGGCATCGCCTCGACGTTCGCCGCGGCAGTGCGCGCGCACACGCAGCAGAACATCGTCGCCGTGGCCTCGCGCAGCGCGGACCGGGCCCGCGCGTTCGCCTCGCGCTTCGACGTACCGGCCGCGTACGGCAGTTACGCCGACCTCCTCGCGGACCGCCGCGTCGACGTCGTGTACGTGGCGTCCCCGCACTCCGAGCACTTCGGCCAGGCGCTGCTCGCGATCGAGGCGGGCAAGCACGTCCTGGTGGAGAAGGCCTTCACCCGCAACGCGGGCGAGGCGGAGCGGCTCGTCGCCGCGGCGCGGGAGCGCGGCGTGTTCCTCATGGAGGCGATGTGGACGCGCTGTCTGCCGCACATCGACGTGGTGCGGCAGACCCTCGACTCCGGGATGCTCGGCGAGATACAGACTCTCGTCGCCGACCACGGCCAGTTCATGGTGCCGGACGCCGCGCACCGTCTGTACGCGCCGGAACTCGCGGGCGGCGCGCTGCTCGACCTCGGCGTCTACCCCGTCTCGTTCGCGTCGATGGTGCTCGGCGACTTCGCCACCGTCTCCGCCGTCGGCACCAAGGCGTTCACCGGCGTCGACGGGCAGGCCTCCGTCGTCGTCACGAACGGCGACGGTGCGCACGGCCTGATCAGCACCACCCTGTTCGCACGGACGCCCACGACGGCGACCGTCTCCGGCACGCTCGCCCGCCTCGAAGTCGACGGCGAGTTCTACGCCCCGGCCACGGTCCGGCTCATCGCGCGGGACGGCGAACTGCTGGACGCGTACACGCCGTCCCGGCTCGACGGCGGCCTGGCCTTCGAGGCCGCGGAGGTCGCCCGCTGCGTGCACGAAGGCCGCCTGGAATCCGGCCTGATGCCGCTCGACGAGACGCTGCGCGTCATGCGCACCCTCGACGAGATCCGCCTCCAGCTGGGGACGCCCTTTCCCGGAGAGTGACCCGCGCGGACCACTCCGCGGACCGCTCCGCGGACCACTCCGCGGACCGCTCCGCGGACCACTCCGCGGACCGCTCCGCGGACCCGTCAGCGGTCCCGTCCGTGGACGACTCCCGGACGGGACCGGCGCTGAACTGCGCCCGAATTCCCCCTGAACACCCCCGCAGGCCCGTCCCCGCCGCGCGGCCCGGCGCGTTTCAACTGTGCATCGCCCCAGGTCCCGGCCGGTTCTTCTCTTCCCGAGGGGGCGCGCATGGAAGAGAATCACGCATCGAAGAGAATGCGTCTCTCGCTCACTTGGCAAGGGGAAGGCCTGGGTGACGTATGCCGGACAAGCGCGAGGTCTCTCTGAGGGCGGGTGCCGTACTGACCGAATCGGCGACCGAGCCCCGTACCGACGCCGACCACGGTCACGGTGGCCACAGTCACCGCGGTGGCCGTGGGCGCCGCCCCCGGCGCCCCAAGTGGGCCGAGTCCGCCAAGCGGGCCGGGTCCCCGGAGCACGGGGAGCGCCGGGAACACGACGAGCCGGGGGAGGACACCGCGGTCGACGAGCTGTTCCGGCGGCACCATTCCGCAGTCTTCTCCTACGCCCTCGCCTGCTGCCGCGACACCAAGTCCGCCGAGGCCCTCACGGCGGAGGCATTCACCCGCAGCGTGCGGGCAGTTCGCTCCGACGGCAGCCCCGCCACCGCCTGGCGCCCCCACCTCCTCGTCTCCGTACGCCGCACGGCCGCCGACTGGGCGGGAACGGACCGCCGCGGCGAGCTCTCCCCCGACTTCGTGCAGTGGTACGACCACGCGACCGGAGAGCTGGAGGGCGGCGGCGGGGAACCCATGCTCCGGCTGGAGGCGGACAGCGCGATCCTCCAGGCGTTCCGCTCGCTGCCCGAGCGTTGGCAGACGGTTCTGTGGCATACCGCCGTCGAGGGGGAGCCGGCCGGCAAGGTCGCCGCACTTCTCGGGGTCGTCCCGGGCAGCGTCGCGACACTGGCGTCCCGCGCGGGCGACGGGCTGCGTGAGGCCTACGTCGCCGCTCACCGCGAGCAAGGCTCCCGCGCGGGCGAGTGCGGCGGCTACGGGTCCCTCCTCGAAGCCGCGGCACGCGGCGCCGGGCGGCGCGCCAACAGCGACGACCTCGACCACCACCTCCGGGACTGCACGCGCTGCCGCGGCGCACTGGCCGAACTGAACGGCCTCGACCAGCGGTTGGGCACGATGCTCCCCGCCGGGGTGCTGCTGTGGGGCGGTTCCGCATACGTCGCGACACGGCTCGCCGAGGCGGGGACGAGCAAGGACGACGACGCGGACGGCGCCGCACCGGCGAAAAAGAGCCCCGTGTGGTGGCGCAGGGTCAAGGGCTTGTCGATACCGGCGGCCGCGCTCGCCGGGTCCGTCGTCGCCGCGGTCGGGCTCATCGTCTACCTGACTCCGCTGACGTCGTTCACCGACGACGACCGCCAGGGCTCGCCTCCGCTGCAAGTGGTCAGCAAGCCCCCGGAGACGGTCATCAAGGACGGGCCGACCGTCACGTCGACGCCCACATCCAAGCCCTCCGCGTCGGACGGACCCTCTGGCGGGACGGCCGGACTCCCGGACAGCCAGGGCGGGTTCGTCCCCCTCCACCTGCGCTCCGACGGGACGCTCGGCGAACCGCAGGCGCGCTCCGGCGCCGTCACCCTGGCCCGTACGACGGGCAACCACGACGGGAAGCCGCACGAGCCGGAGACCTTCGTCCTCTCGGGCGTCACCGGCGAATACCGGGGCGGCGCCACGCGGTTCGATCTGCTCGTCGACGCCGGGACGTCGATCGGCAACGGGCAGCAGCTGCGCGTCTCGTACGACCTGACCGGCAACGGCAGCTGGGACCGGGTGGAGACGTACGGCTACTACGAGAGCGACAACGCGCCCGGCTACGAGCACTACACCGAGGCGCGTGGCCTGACCCCGGGCGCCACGGGGGCGTCGGGGTCGTTGGGTGACCTGGCGGACGGCAGGATCAAGGTCGAGGTGTGGGACGCCATCGGCGCCGGCGGCAGCACCGTGGCCACCGGTGACACCTCGCTCGTCCGGATCCCGTTCGGCTGACGGGCCGGGAACCGGGGCCGGGGGAAGCCGCCGGGCGGTACTCGCTGTAGCGTCCGCGGAGAGCGAAGAGAGGCAATGGGTGTGACAGTTCACGATCCACGGCAGCAACTCGACGGCACCGACCACTCCGTCACCTCGCCGGGGGCCTCGGGAACGCCCGCCGTGGCGGTGCGGGTGAGGGGGCTGTGGAAGCAGTTCGGCGAGCAGATCGCCGTCGGGGGCGTCGATCTCGACATCCCGGCGGGGCAGTTCGTCGGCCTGGTCGGGCCGAACGGGGCGGGCAAGACCACCACCCTCTCCATGATCACCGGTTTGCTGCGTCCGGACTCCGGCACCGTCGAGATCGGCGGGCGCGACGTGTGGCGCGACCCGGTCGACGTGAAGTCCCGTATCGGGGTGCTGCCCGAGGGGCTGCGGCTGTTCGAGCGGCTGACCGGGCGTGAGTTCCTCAGCCACCTCGGCGCCCTGCGCGGGTTCCCCCGCGAGGAGGCGGACCGGCGCACGGCCCAACTGCTCGACACGCTCGACCTCGTCGGCGCACAGCACAAGCTGATCGTCGACTACTCGACGGGCATGCGGAAGAAGATCGGGCTGGCCGCGGCGCTGCTGCACAACCCCGAAGTGCTCTTCCTGGACGAGCCGTTCGAGGGCGTCGACCCGGTCTCCGCGCAGACGATCCGCGGCGTGCTGGAGCGCTACACCGGCTCCGGTGCGACGGTCGTCTTCTCCAGCCATGTGATGGAGCTGGTGGAGTCGCTGTGCGACTGGATCGCCGTCATGGCCTCCGGCAGCATCCGCGCCCACGGCCCGCTCGCGGACGTCAAGGGCTCGGCGGACTCGCTGCACGAGGCGTTCCTGCAACTCGTCGGGGCCCACGACCGCGCGGCCGCCGGGAACAGCCTCGACTGGCTGGGCGGTGGCGGCGGCCGGCCGGACGGTGCCAAGTGAGCGCACCGCACTCCGTCACCTGGACGTTCACCCGCATCAAGCTGTCCCTGCTGCGCAACGGCCTGCGCCAGTCCGCGGGCCGTACGGCCGCCTTCGTCATCTCCATCGTGCTCGTGCTGCTGCTCGCCGCGAGCCAGCTGCTGGGGCTGATCCTGCTGCGCGGCAACGAGTACGCCGCCGAGGTCGTCGTGCCGCTGGCCGCCTTGACGGCCCTCGGCTGGGCCGTGATGCCGCTGTTCTTCCCCAGCGGCGACGAGACCCTCGATCCGGCCCGGCTGGTCATGCTTCCGCTGCGGGCCCGGCGGCTCATGCCGGCGCTGCTGATCGCCTCCCTGATCGGCATCGGCCCGCTGTTCACCGTCCTCGTGGCGCTCGGCGCGGTCCTCGCCCTGGCGCACGGCGGCGCGGGGATCGCCGCCGCGGTGGTCGCCATGCCGCTGCTCGTCCTCGTGTGCGTGGCGCTGGCGCGCGCGGTGGCCGCGGTCAACGTCCGCCTGCTCTCCAGCCGTCGCGGCCGGGACCTGGCGCTGCTGAGCGGCCTCGTCATCGCGGTCGGAGTGCAGCTGCTCAACCTGGGCGTCCAGCGGCTGGGCAGGCCCGGCGGGCTCTCGGCGCTCCAGCCCGTGGCGGACGTGCTCGCCTGGGTTCCGCCCGCCTCGGCCGTGTCCGCCGTGCAGTCGGCGGCCGAGGGCGCGCCCATCGTGGCGCTGGCCCAACTCGCCCTGTCCGGTGGGGCGCTGGCCGCGCTGCTGTGGTGGTGGTACCGGAGCCTGGAGCGGCTGATGACCTCGCCGGACGCCTCGACGGTCCAGGCCGTCACCGCGCCGGAGAGGAACCGCGGACGCACCGGCGGCGCCGGCCTCGCCGGCCTGCTGCCGCAGGGCCGCACGGGCGCGGTGATGCTCCGTACGCTGCGCTACGCCTGGCGGGACCCGAAGACGAAGGTGGGGTGGGCGTCCTCGCTCGGCGTGGGCGTGCTGCTGCCCGCCGTCTTCGCCGCGCAGGGCAACGGCAGCGTGTACAACGTCTGCTGGGTGGCGGGGCTGCTCGGCATCCAGATGTACAACCAGTTCGGGCAGGACCACTCGGCCTTCTGGCTGGTGGCCTCGACGATCTCCTCGCCGCGCGACGCGTACGTCGAGATGCGCGCCCGGATGCTGGCCGTCGCGCTCATCGCGGTGCCGTACGTCTCGGCGGTCGTGGTGGTCTACTCCGCGGTGCTGGGGAAGTGGCACGCGGTTCCCGAAGTGCTCGGCCTGGCACTGGGGTTGCTCGGCGTGCTGCTGGCCACGGGCGTCTTCACCTCCTACCGCTTCCCGTACTCCATCCCGCAGGACAACGGCTACAAGAACGTCGCCCCCGGCCAGGGATCCCTCGCCTACCTCAGCATCCTCGGCGGCATGGGCATCGGCGCCCTGCTGTGCTCACCGCTGATCGCGCTGACGATCTGGCTGCACCTCTCCGGAGGTCACGCGTGGCTGTGGACCCTGCTGCCGGTCGGACTCCTCTACGGGGTCTCCGCGCCCGCACTCGCGCTACGGGGCGCGGCGCCGCGGGTGGCGGGCCGGCTCCCGGAGATCCTGACCGCCGTCAGCCGGGGCTGACCTCGCGCAGGGCGGCTCAGGGCCCGACGTCCGCCGTCGCCGCCAGGAGGCGTTCCGCGAAGGTGCGGCAGGCCTCCGTGAACTCCGGTCCCGCGCTGATCCGGAACTCCGCGTCCAGGAACGCCAGGTTGAGGATCAGCCACTGCCAGGTGTCCAGCGCCAGCCGTACGTCGGTTCGCCGGTCGCCCCCGGAGCGGATCTCGGCGTCCTGGAACTTCAGGGCGTCGGCGACGTCCGCGGCCGGGGCGTCGATCCGTACGCCCACCGACTGCTTGTTCCTGTCGAGGCCCTGCCGCAGATACCGCGCCGCCGACTCGGCGGGCAGCGGCCGCGGCGCATAGCCCTCGCCGGTCCGCCGCGGGTCGGCGACCCGGTCCAGCCGGAACACGCGCCAGTCCTCACGGTCGAGGTCCCAGGCCAGCAGATACCAGCGCAGCAGGTGGTGGACCTGCCGGTAGGGCTCCACGCGCCGGTCCGTCCGTTCGCCGCGCGCGTCCGTGTACGAGAAGGTCATCGTCTCCCGGTGCGCGATGGCCTCGGCGGCAATGCCGAACTGCCGGGCGGTCACGGTCGGAGCCCGCTGGGGACTCGTCTCCAGACTCGACCGGATCGAGGCCACGCGGGGGCGCAGCCGGGCGGGGAGGAACTGGTCGAGCTTGCCGTACGCGCGCGCCGCGGCGTCGTCGATGCCTCCCGCGGCCGGCGGCCCGTCCCCGGCGGGCGGCTCCGTGGCGGCGAGCGAGGCCAGGGCCAGCAGGGTGGCCACCGCCTCGTCGTCGTCCAGGACGAGCGGCGGCATCGTGCGTCCCGCGGCGAGCCGGTAGTGGCCGCCTGGTCCCGGCCGGGTCTCGACGGGGTAGCCGTATCCGCGCAGCCGGCCGACGTCCCGTCGCAGGGTCCGCGGGCTGACGCCCAGGCGCCGGGTCAGTTCGTCTCCACTGAACGACCGGCCCGTCTGCAACGTCGACAGCAGGGCCAGCATGCGTTCGGTGACGTCCGCCATGTCCCGATCCTCGCAGCAATCGCGGCCAGGATGCGGCCGCATCCCCTCCTAGCCTCCGAGCCATGACAGAGGGAACCATCAGCCTCCGCCGGGTCCGTACGAACAACCTGGCCGACGTGGACGTCGACGTGCCGCACAACCGTCTGGTCGTCTTCGTCGGGGTGTCCGGATCGGGCAAGTCGTCGCTGGTCTTCGACACGATCGCCGCCGAGGCGGGGCACCAACTCAACGAGATCTTCCCGCCGTTCGCGCGGAACCGGCTGCCGAAGTGGACCCGTCCGGACGCCGAGCACATCACGGGCCTGACCCCGGTGGCCGTCATCGACCAGCGCCGGATCGGCGGCAACGCCCGCTCGACCGTCGGCACGATCACGGACGCCTGGACGTATCTGCGGCTGCTGTTCTCCCGGCTCGGCCACCCGCACGTCGGCGAGTCGAACCACTTCTCCTTCAACGAGCCCGCCGGCATGTGCCCGACCTGCTCCGGCCTCGGCGAGGTCGTGGTCAGCGCGGTCGAGCGCTTCCTGGACCTGGACAAGTCCCTCGCCGACGGCGGGATCCGGCTCCCCGGGTTCGGATACGGCGGCTACTGGTACTCCCAGTACGCCGGCATCGGCACCTTCGACGCCGGCACCCCGCTCGGGCAGTGGACCCCGGAGGAGCGAGAGGCGCTGCTGTACGGCGGCCGGGCCGCGGCCGAGCTGGGCCGCACGCCTCCGAAGGGCTACGAAGGGGTCGTCGAGCGGTTCGAGCGGATCCATCTGCACACCTCCGACAACCTCTCGGAGCGCAAGCAGGAGACCATCCGCCGCTTCACCCGGGCCGAGACCTGTCCGGAGTGCGACGGCGACCGCCTCAACGAGGCCGCCCGGACGGCCACCCTGCACGGCCGCACCATCGGCGAGATGGCCCGCCTGGAGATCACCGAACTCGTGGACGCCGTACGGGAGATCACCTCCGCCGGGGTCGCGCCCGCCGTCGCGGCGCTGACCGCCCGGCTGGAGGCGATGATCACGATCGGGCTCGGCTACCTCACGCTCTCCCGGGCGACCACGACCCTCTCCGGCGGGGAGTCGCAGCGGATCAAGACGGTCAAGCACCTCGGGTCCAGCCTCACCGGGATGACCTATGTCGTCGACGAGCCGACCGTGGGACTGCATCCCACCGACGTGGAGTCCATGATCGAGCTCCTGGAACGGCTCCGCGACAGCGGCGGCAACGTCCTCGTCGTCGAGCACGACCCGGCGGTCATGGCGCACGCCGACCAGATCATCGAGATCGGGCCCGGCGCCGGCGCCGCCGGCGGACGGCTGGTGTTTCAGGGCACCTTCGACCGGCTCCGGGACGCCGGCACCCCGACCGGACTGGCACTGGCACGGCAGCGGCCGGTCAAGGCCGATCCGCGTGCCGCCGCCGGCGAGTTCACCGTCGCCGGGGCCGATCGCAACAACCTGAGGAACCTGACCGTGCGGTTCCCCACGGGGGTGATGACCGTGCTCACGGGCGTCGCGGGCTCCGGAAAGTCCAGCCTGGCCGCGGAGTTGGTGGACCAGCACGGCGCGACCGTGATCGACCAGAAGCCGGTCGGCACCAACCGCCGTTCCACGCCCATCACTTACACCGGCATCGCCCCCGCCGTGCGGAGGCTGTTCGCCCGGCGCAACGGCGTCGCCGCCGGTCTCTTCAGCGCCAACTCCGAGGGCGCCTGCCCGGACTGCCGCGGGCTCGGAGCCGTCCACACCGACCTCGCCTTCATGGAGGGTCAGGAGACGGTCTGCGAGACCTGCCAGGGCAGCCGCTTCACCCCCGCCGTCCTCGCCCACACCGTGGACGGACTGTCGATCGCGGACATCGACGGCCTCACCGTCGACGAGGCCGTCGACCGCCTCCCCGACGAGGGGATCTCCCGCGCCCTGGGACGGCTCTCCGCCGTCGGCCTGGGATACCTGCGCCTCGGGCAGTCCCTGAGCACGCTGTCCGGGGGAGAGTGCCAACGGGCCAAGATCGCAAGGGAGTTGCACCGGACGGAGCGACCCACCACGTACGTCCTCGACGAGCCGACGACCGGGCTGCACATGAACGACATCGACACGCTCCTGCACGTCCTCGACGGCCTCGTCGAGCAGGGGCACACGGCCGTCGTCATCGAGCACAACCTCGACGTCGTCCGCCACGCCGACTGGTTGATCGACCTGGGCCCGGGGCCCGGCAGACACGGCGGGGCCGTCCTGTACGAGGGGCACGTCGCCGGCTGCACCGACCGGGCGACTCCCACGGGCCGCGCCCTGGCCCGCCACGTGCCGCAGGCCGCGGCCCCGTCCGCCGACTACGCACGTCGGTAACTGCCCCGGCCACAGCGCGCGACGGTGTGCATAGGGTCTCCGCGTTGTCCGACGCCCCCCGAGACGCCGAACAGGAGACGGAATGACAGTGAACGCACAGTCCGACCGCGAGGACGACGCCGGGGCGGCGGCCTCGCCCCCGGCGGATCGTCGCACCGCCGAACTGTACGCCGTCGACCGGCAGTTCAGGGACGCCAAGCCGCTGGACGCGGTCACCGCCGCCGTCCGCGAACCGGGCATCGGGCTCGCCCGGATCATGGCGACGGTCATGGAGGGCTACGCCGACCGCCCCGCCTTCGGCGAACGTGCGAAGCGCCTGGTGAAGGATGAGCGAACCGGTCGTACGAGCGCCGAACTGCTCCCGGAGTTCGAGACTGTCCGCTACCGGGAAGTGTGGGGGAGGATCCAGGCGCTCGCGAGCGAGTTAGCCGGCCACCCGAAGTCCCCGGTATCCGCCGGGGACTTCGTCTGTACGCTCGGCTTCACCAGCGGCGACTACGCGACCGTCGACCTTGCGTGCGTCTACCTGGGGCTGGTCTCCGTGCCGTTGCACGCCGGCGCCACCGTCGCCGAACTCGAGCCGGTCGTCGCGGAGTCGGGCCCCGCCGTACTCGCCAGCAGTGCGGAACTCCTGGACACCGCCGTCGAGTTGGCGCTGCGCAGCACGTCGCTGCGGCGTCTGGTCGTCTTCGACTGCGACCTGCGCGTGGACGAGCAGCGCGAGCGCTTCGAGGCGGCGGGCGAGCGGCTGGCGGCCGCCGGCTCCGGGGTCGCGCTCGACGCACTGACCGCGATGCTCGAACGCGGAGGCACGCTGCCGCCCGCCCCGCTGCGCACCGACACCGACGCGGAGTCGCTGAGTTCGCTCCTCTACACCTCAGGAAGCACCGGCGCGCCCAAGGGGGCCATGTACACACAGCGGCTGGCCACCTATCTCTGGGGCGCCTCGTGGCGTACGACCGACACGCCCGTGATCACCCTCGACTTCCTGCCGATGAGCCATCTCGCCGGGCGCTACATGCTGTTCAGCACTCTCAGCGCGGGCGGCATCGTCCACTTCACCGCGAGGAGCGATCTGTCGCTGCTGTTCGAGGACATGTCGCTCGCCCGTCCCACCGATCTGATGCTGGTGCCGCGGGTCTCCGAGATGATCTTCCAGCAGTACCGGAGTGAGGTGGACCGCCGCATGGCCGCCGGCCGCGAACAGGCCGCCGCGGAGGCCGAGTCGCTGACACGGATGCGGGAGGACGTCCTCGGCGGCCGGATCGTGCGCGTCATGAGCGGAAGCGCGCCGCTGGACGCCGAGACCGGAGCGTTCCTCGAGTCGTGCCTGGAGCTGAAGCCGCTGAACGGCTACGGCGCGACCGAGGCCGGGATGATCACCACCGGGCACAAGCCGGCGCCTCCGGTGATCGACTACAAGCTCGTCGACGTGCCCGAGCTGGGCTACTTCCGTACCGATACGCCGTATCCGCGGGGCGAGTTGCGGGTCAAGACGGAAATGATCATGGCGGGCTACTACAGGCGGCCCGAGGCCACGGCCGAGGCGTTCGACGAGGAGGGCTTCTACAAGACCGGCGACATCATGGCCCAGACGGGCCCGGACGAGCTCGTCTACGTGGACCGCACCAAGAACGTACTGAAGCTCTCCCAGGGCGAGTTGGTGGCGGTCTCACGACTGGAGACCGTCTTCGCAGGCAGCCCGCTGATCCGGCAGATCTTCGTCCACGGAAGCAGCGAGCGCAGCTACCTCCTCGCCGTCGTCGTGCCCACCCCGGAGGCGATCGCGCGTGCGGACGGCAGCGAAGGCGCGCTCAAGTCGTCGCTGAGCGCCGCGTTCCGGCAGGCGGCGAAGGCGGCGGGCCTCAAGTCGTACGAGATTCCACGTGAGTTCGTCGTGGAGACCGAGCCCTTCTCGGTGGAGAACGGCCTGCTCACCGATGCCGGCAAGCTCGCCCGGCCCAGGGCGAGGGAGCGCTACGGCGAGCGCCTGGAGCGGCTGTACGCGGATCTCGCCTCGGAGCAGGCCGAGGAGCTGCGTGCGCTGCGCCGCGACGGCCGGGAGCGGCCCGTGCTGGAGACGGTCGGCCGGGCGGCGCGGAGCCTGCTCGGCTGCCCGGCCGCCGATCTCGATCCGGAGGCCCGCTTCGCCGACCTGGGCGGCGACTCGCTCTCCGCGCTGTCCTTCTCCCGGCTCCTCAACGAGATCTACGACGTGGACGTGCCGGTCGCGCTCGTCACCGGGCCCGCCGCCGACCTGCGCCGGCTCGCGCACCACATCGAGACCCGCACCGCGTCCGGCTCCGAGCGCCCCGCCTTCGCCAGCTTCGCCGGCGTGCACGGACCGGACGCCACGGAGATACGCGCCGAGGATCTCAGCCTCGACGCGTTCATCGACACCGGCGTCCTCGACGACGCCAAGGGGCTGCCGCGGCCGGAGGGCACTCCGCGCACGGTCCTGCTGACCGGCGCCAACGGCTACCTCGGCCGCTTCATGTGCCTCGAATGGCTTCAGCGGCTGGCGGAGACCGGCGGCACCCTGATCTGCCTCGTACGCGGCAGCAGCGACGAGGCGGCACGCGAGCGCCTCGACGCGGCGTTCGACAGCGGCGACGGCGAACTCCTCGCGCACTACAGGCAGTCGGCGGGCTCCGGGCGCCTGGAGGTGCTCGCGGCCGACATCGGCGAGCCGAACCTGGGCCTGGATCAGGGGACTTGGGACCGGCTCGCGGCCGACGTCGACCTCGTCGTGCACCCGGCCGCCCTGGTCAACCACCTGCTGCCCTACGGCCAGCTGTTCGGGCCAAATGTGGCGGGCACGGCGGAGCTGATCCGGCTGGCGCTCACCGAGCGGATCAAGCCCTTCGTCTTCCTCTCCAGCGTGGCCGTGGGCACCCAACTCGCGGGACTCCAGGGACTTACGGGAGGTGCCCTCACGGAGGACGGCGACGTCCGAACCGTCGTCCCGGTGCGCCGCCTCGACACGGCGTACGCCGGCGGCTACGGCGCGAGCAAGTGGGCGGGCGAGGTGCTGCTCCGGGAGGCCCACGACCGGTGCGGGCTGCCGTGCGCGGTCTTCCGCTCGGACATGATCCTCGCGCACAGCCGGTACCGCGGGCAGCTGAACGTGCCCGACCTCTTCACCCGCCTGATGCTCAGCGTCGCCGCGACGGGGGTCGCGCCGCGCTCCTTCTACCGCAGCGACGCCGACGGCGGCATCACCACGGGCTCCGGCGGCGACCGGCCGCGGGCGCACTTCTACGGGCTGCCCGCCGACTTCACCGCCGAGGCCGTCACCGCGATAGGCGCCCGCACCGCGGACGGATTCCAGACGTACAACGTCGTCAATCCGCACGACGACGGCGTCTCCCTCGACGTCTTCGTGGACTGGCTGATCGCGGGCGGCCGCCGCGTCCAGCACATCGACGACTACGGCGAGTGGTGCGCGCGCTTCGAGACCGCGCTGCGCGGCCTGCCGGAACGGCAGCGCCGGCACTCCCTGCTGCCGCTGCTGGACGCCTTCCGCGAGCCGTGGCGGCCGATCCCCGGAGCGGGCGTCCCCGTGGAGCGGTTCCGCGCGGCCGTGCGCGACGCGGGCGCGGGCACGGACGGCGGCATCCCCGCCCTCACGCCGTCGCTCATCGCCAAGTACCTCGCAGATCTGGGGCACTTCGGGCTCCTGTGAGCCCGCGCGGCCCCCGGACACCGGCCGTGGCGGCGGCCTCCGCCGCCCCCGGTGCCGGGGCCCGCCGCCGCGGGGGAGCCGCCCGTTCGCCGGCGCTTCCCTGATCGGGGCCTTTCCCCATCCTTAACTGTGGCCTAAGTCCCTCCGTCGAGGCCCTCAACCTGCTGTTTGTCCGCGCCGCGCTCGCTAGCGTTGACGCAGGCCCGAGATCACGCCCTCTCGCCGAAGGAGACAGCCCGACGATGCCGAACCGCGGGGAAGCGACGGCCCTCCGGACGCGCCGCAAGGTGAAGCCCACCGCAACCTCCGTGGCCGCGGCGGCGGTTGCGGCCCCGCTTCTCGCCGGGCTTCTCACGGGCTGCTCGACGGGCGAGCAGGACCCCGGGCCCACGGGCCCGCCGCCCCTGACCCCTTCGCAGACCGAGGACCCGCTGCCGGCGGCCGGTGACTTCGCGCCGTACGTCGACACGTCGCTGCGGCCCTCGTACGACCTCCTCGAGAACGCCGGGAAGACCGGTGTGAAGGAGTACAACCTGGCCTTCGTCTCACCGGGAGGCGGCTGCGTGCCCAAGTGGGGCGGCAGGCAGAAGCTCGGCGACAACCCGGTGGCCGCGCAGGTGGACCGGCTGCGCGACGAGGGCGGCGACGTACGGGTCTCCTTCGGCGGGCAGAGCGGCAAGGAACTGGCCCGCGTCTGCCGCTCGGTGGACGAGCTGGCGAACGCCTACAGCAAGGTCGTCGACGCCTACGGCTTAACGAAGCTCGACTTCGACCTGGAGGGCCCCGCGCTGACGGACACGAAGGCGCACCAGCTCCGCAGCCAGGCGATCGTCCGGCTCCAGCGGCAACGGCCCAATCTGAACGTCTCCTTCACCCTCCCCGTGATGCCCTCGGGCCTCAGCAGGGACGCCCTCGCGGTGCTGAAGAACGCACAGAAGAACGGTGCGCGGATCAACAGGGTGAACATCATGGCCATGGACTACGGAACCGGCTACCGCGGCGACATGGGCGAGTACGCCGTGAAGGCCGCCACCGCCGCCCACAAGCAGATCCAGCCGGCCTTGGGCATTCGCGACGAGAAGGAGGCCTGGGACACGGTCGCGGTCACGCCGATGATCGGCGTGAACGACGTCAAGGGCGAGGTCTTCCAGCCCGACGACGCGGCGCGGCTGCGGAAGTTCGCCGAGGAGAAGGAGATGGGTGGCCTGTCGATGTGGTCGGCCACCCGCGACAAGCCCTGCCCGGGAGGCCCGGACTCCAAGGCGCAGGCGGCCTGTTCGGGCGTGGGCAAGCGGGCGGGCCAGTTCACCGAGGAGTTCACGGACTGAGTACGGGGCAGCCCGTGAACTCCTCGCCCGCGCGACGGGAGCCGGTGCGCCGTGGGGGCCAGGCCGTCGCGGCGCCATGACCGGTGCCGGTGCCGGTGCCGGAACGGCTGTCCCGGCGTCAGACCGCTGCCGGGAGCCGCGCCCGAACCCGTGCCCGTGGCGCGGCACCTGGCAGCCTCCGCGGCCTCAGCAGCGGGCCGGCTTCGTCCAGGCGCACTCCAGGCCGAACGTGGGCCTCGGGGTGCGGTCCGCGCCGTCGTCTCCGTCCCGCTTCTCCGGGATCTTGCCGTCGCGGCCGTACGAGGCGAGCGCCACGACGATCGAGTCCTCGACGTCCTTCACGGAGTCGGCCAGGTAGTTGTTGAGGACGATGCTGAACGTGAGCTGGCGCCCGTCCGCGTCGGTGACGTAGCCCGACAGGGATGAAGCCCCCGTCAGTGAGCCCGTCTTGGCGTGCGCGTTGCCCTCGGCCGGTGTGTCGCACATGCGGGAGCGCAGCGTGCCGCCCGTCAGCCGGTCCGGTTCGCAGGCGATGGGCAGGGCGTCGTACCACTGCTTGAACCACGGCTCCTTCCGGACCGCGTAGAGCAGCGCGGCGAAGTGATCCGGCGAGACGTAGTCCATGCGGGACAGGCCCGAGCCGTCGACCTGGCGCAGCGTGCCGGTGTCGACGCCCTCCTTCTTCAGATAGCCCCGCACCGCCTTCAGGCCCGCGCTCCAGGTCCCCTCGCCCGCGGTCTCGTCGCCCATGGTCTTGGTGAGGACCTCGGCGTGGTTGTTGTTGGACAGCTTCAGGAAGGGGACGCTCAGCTCCTTCAGCGGCATCGACGTATGGCGGGCGACGCGGTCGGCGCCGTCCGGTGTGGCCTTGCCCAGCTCCGCATCGCCCTCGACCCGGACGCCGTGCTTGCGCAGCGCGTCGGCGAACACCGACGCCGCGTAGCCGGTGGGTTCCCACACGCTCGTCCACGACTCGTACGGGTCCGCGCCGACGGGGATGCCGCCGCTCACCGTGATCTTGTTGCCGCCGTGCTCGCGCTCGACGGAGAGCGTGTTCTCGCCGTTCCCGGCCACGGTGGTGGCGGCGACCTCGACGTCGACGTAGTCGTTGCCGGGCGTGACCTTCACCTTCGGCTTCTCGCCCGACGTCGAGCCCGGGACGACCTCCAGGTACACGCAGCCCGTGTCGTAGTCGGTGTCGGGAGCGAGGCTGAGCGCGGAGATCTGCGACGAGTAGTACGAGGACTCGTCGTCGGCCGCCCATGAGCGCCCGAGCCGCTGCGAGTCGAAGCGGGTGTCGTCGGCGACGAGGCTGCCCGTCACCTCCTTGATCCCGGAGGAGGCCACATCGGCCGCCAGCGCGTCGTAGTCCTTCGCCAGCAGCGTCGGGTCGCCGGTGCCGCGCACGTACAGGTCGCCGTCGAGCCGCCCGCCGTCCCGGTCGCCGTGCGCGAGGACGTCGGTGCGGTAGCGGTAGCCGGGGCCGAGCACGTCCATGGCGGCGGCGGACGTGAGGAGCTTGGTGTTGGACGCGGGGAGCAGCCGCTTGCCCGAGTTGTGGCGGTAGAGCGTCTTGCCGCTGCGTGCGTCGGCGACCACGACGCCGGCGCTGGCGCCCTTCAGCGGCTTGCCGGCCAGGATCCGGTCGACGGCCTTCTGCCATGTGGGCGCCGGCGCCGGCGCGGCCGTACGGGCTCCCGCCGCGCCGCCGGTGCCGAGCACGAGGGCGAGCCCGGCCGCCACGGCGGTGATGCGCGTACGGGTCCGTGACCAGGAGAGCCGGAGGCCGGGTCTGCCGCCCGTGGGGGGTGTGAATCTGCTCATGGCAGGAGCCTCGCAGCTCGCGGGGCGCATTGCGACGGGTCGGACGCAGGCTTTGGCTCCGGGCGGCCGTGCGCGCCGGGATGTCGTATTCCTTTGCCTTTGCCGCTTTTCGGCGGTTATGTGCCTTCGCGTGCTCAGTGCAGGAAGTCCGCCAGCCCGTCCAGCAGCCGGTCCACGTCCTCCGCGTTGTTGTACGGGGCCAGGCCGACACGGAGCCCGCCGTCGTCGCCCAGGCCGAGCCGGCGGGAGGCCTCGATCGCGTAGAAGGAGCCGGACGGCGCGTTGACGCCGCGCTCCGCCAAGTGGCGTGCGGCGTCACGGGTGTCGTGACCGTCGAAGGTCAGCAGCAGCGTCGGGGTCCGCACGGCGGCACGCGAGTGGACGTTCACGCCCGGAAGGCGCGAGAGCCCGTCCTCGATGCGGCGCAGCAGCGCGTCCTCGTGCTTCTCCAACAGCCCGAAGGCGGCGGCGAGTTGCTCGCGGCGGTCGCGCTCCGGGTGGGCACCGGGAGCGGCCAGGACGTCGACCGCGGCGCGGGCGCCGGCGAGGAGTTCGTAGGGCAGCGTGCCGTACTCGAAGCGCTCCGGCACGGCGTTCGTCGACGCCAGCAGCTTATCCGGCGCCAGAGTCTCCAGCAGCGCCGGGCGGGCGGCGAGCACGCCCATGTGCGGGCCGAGGAACTTGTAGGGGGAGCAGGCGAAGAAGTCCGCGCCCGAGGAGCCGAGATCGACGAGGGAGTGCGCGGCGAGGTGTACCCCGTCGACGTACAGCAGCGCCCCCGCCTCGTGGACCACGCGGGCGATCTCCTGGACGGGCGGACGCGTACCGATCAGGTTCGAGGCGCCGGTGACGGCGACGAGCCGGGTACGGCCGGAGAGCGCCGCGCCGACCGCGCCGGCCGTCAACTCCCCGTCGGCGGGGTCGAATCCGGCCCACCGCACGGTGGCTCCCGCCTGCTCCGCGGCCTGGATCCAGGGACGGACGTTGGAGTCGTGATCGAGGTCCGTCACGACCACCTCGTCGCCGGGCGACCAGGTCTTGGCGAGCGTACGGGAGAAGTCGTACGCGAGTTGCGTGGCGCTGCGGCCGAAGACGACGCCGGACGGATCCGCGCCCAGCAGATCGCCCAGCGCCTGCCGCGCCTCGCCGACGATCGCCTCGGCGTTGCGCTCCGCCGGGTTGCCGTGGCCGCGGTTGGAGAGCGGCCCGGCGAGCGCACCGGCGATGGCTTCGATGACCGCGCGGGGGGTCTGCGTCCCGCCGGGGCCGTCGAAGAACGCCGCTCCGGTGGCGAGGGCGGGGAACTGCGCGCGGAACAGATCGATGTCGTAGGTCATGCGGACTCCGGGCGGCGGACGGCTCGTTCGGGCAGTGCCCGTCCCGGCGGGAACGGGCGTACGGGCCAAGGATCATGTACGCGCGCCCACTTGGCCAGAGGCGCCCGGGGCCGATCGCGGTCGGTCCTCAGGTTGTCAGCAGTGCGCAGTCGCATGCCGGTATGCGGCCGGGACTTCCCGCGGGCGCGGCCCGGCCCCGGGTGTTGGCGGCCGATGGCCAACCGGGGCCGTGGGCCCGGGTGTTGGCGGCCCGATGGTGCGGACGGGCGGTGCCGGTCCAAGCCGTGTTCCGGGGTTCCCCCGGCGCAGCCAGGGGAGATCAGCCCCGACAGACCTCAGTGGTGACCGCCGTACCCGCCGCTGTGGTGGCCGCCGTACCCGCCGCCGTGGTGGCCGCCGTACCCGCCGCCGTGATGTCCGCCGCCGGGGTAGCCGTGTCCGCCGTACCCGCCGCCGTGGTCGTCGTGGCCGCCGTCGCCGCCGCCGAACAGCCCGCCGAGGGCGCCGAGGATGCCGCCCAGCAGCCCGCCGGAGCCGCCGTCGTCTCCGCCGCCGTCGTCTCCTCCGCCGCCCTGTGCGCCGCCGTTGGACGGGTCGCCGCCTCCCGGGTCGCCGGTGGAGCCGCCGCCCGTCGCGCCGCCGTCCGCCGAACCCCCGTCCGCGGAGCCGCCGTCGGCCGAACCGCCGCCCTGTGAGGCACCGCCCGACGCGTCTCCCGGCGGTGACGGCGCGGGGTCCTCGTCATGCTGCCCGGGGGGCTGTGAGCCGGGGCGTCCCGGCTCGGCCCCGCCCCCGTGCTGCCCCATGCCCTTGTCCTCGCCCTGCGAGGGGCCGCCGGACTGCGGCTGGTCGGGCGTGGGCGCGTTGTCCTGCAAGGCCTCCCGCGCGACGATGTCCGGGTCGGGCGAGACCTGGACGGCCGGTCTGCCGCTGCCTTGGTCCTCGTGGCCCGAATCGCTCATGGCGTCCACGCTGAACGCCACCGTCCCCAGTGTCATGGCCGCGGCCAGTCCCACGACGACGCTCTTGCGGCTCCGGCCCCTGCGGCCCGGCTCGTCGCGCGACGAGACGGGCGGGCCGATCTCGGTGCGCGCGGGCTCGGCCTCGTTCAGCCTCGGCCGGAACGCCTGGAAGGTTGCCGGTTTCACCTCACCGGCGATGATGGGCGCGCACGTGCATGACGACGTGCCGTCCACCTGGATGCGTGCTCCGCACTTGGAGCACCTCAAAGCTGCCATCGCCGGCCCCCTCAGTGGAATCCGTCGCGACGTTTGTTCCCTCGCGATACCGTCGGCGCGCCTCAGGGCGCACGTCTGGCAGGTCAGTACCAACGTAGCCCCGCCTTCGGTCACAACTGCGATAGTTGTCAACTTGCGAGCGGTGATGTTTCGGCTGAGCCGTGCCGCGTCCCGGGCGCCCCGTGAGGACCTCCCGCCGTACCGCCGCCGTCGCATCGTCCCTGGTCGGGGTGTGACGCCGGGGCCGCGACTCCTGTGCGCGCGGCGGTACTTGGGGAACGCACTCGGGCCCGGCACTCGGACGGTCACGGTGATCTCTCCGTCGCGTGACTCCGCCGCCGACGGTCAACTGCCCGGCATCGGGGGGCCGTTCGCCGAACTGCCCGCCCCGGCAAGGGAGTCGGCCGCACCGCACGGGCACCGCACCGGGCGGCGGAACCGGACGGATGCCGGGTCGCCGGGAGCGGGGGAGCGGTCTCGTTGACCTGCCGGATCAGAGGCAGCAGATTGTTGCGGGCCTCACCGGCGACGGCACCGGCGCCGGCACCGTCGCTCCCCGCATCGCGTACCGCGGGGGCGGGTGTCCGGGCGGGTGCGGAGACGAGATATCTTGATATCGAGACGATGTAGACATGGAGCACGTGGAGCGGAGTACCGGTGACTGACTCGACCATCATCTATACGGACACCGACGAGGCCCCGGCCCTGGCGACGTATTCGTTCCTGCCCGTGGTCAGGGCGTACGCCTCGACGGCAGGGGTCGGTGTCGAGAGCCGCGACATCTCCCTGGCCGGGCGGATCATCGCCCAGTTCCCCGAGTGGCTGGCACCGGAGCAGCGCGTCGAGGACGCCCTCGCCAACCTCGGTGAGCTGGCGAAGACGCCGCAGGCCAACATCATCAAGCTGCCGAACATCTCGGCCTCGATCCCGCAGCTGAAGGCGGCCGTCGCCGAGCTCCAGGAGAAGGGCTTCGCGCTGCCCGACTACCCGGACGAGCCGAAGACCGACGAGGAGCGCGACATCCGCGCCCGCTACGACAAGGTCAAGGGCAGCGCCGTCAACCCGGTGCTCCGCGAGGGCAATTCCGACCGCCGCGCGCCCGCCTCCGTGAAGAACTACGCACGGTCCAACCCGCACCGCATGGGCGTCTGGTCGCCGGAGTCGAAGACCAACGTCGCGCACATGGACGACGACGACTTCCGCTCCACCGAGAAGTCCGCGATCGTCCCCGAGGACGGCAGCCTGCGCATCGAGCTGGCCGGCGACGACGGCAGCACCACCGTCCTGCGCGAGTCCGTGCCCGTGCTGGCCGGCGAGATCGTGGACGCCGCGGTGATGCGCGTCGCGGCGCTGCGCGAGTTCCTCACGGCGCAGGTCGCCCGCGCGAAGGCCGAGGGCGTGCTGTTCTCGGTGCACCTGAAGGCCACGATGATGAAGGTCTCGGACCCGATCATCTTCGGCCATGTCGTCCGCGCGTTCTTCCCGAAGACGTTCGCCGAGTACGGTGCGACGCTCGCCGCGGCCGGCCTCACCCCGAACGACGGCCTCGGCGGCATCTTCAAGGGCCTGGAGTCGCTGCCCGAGGGCGCGAAGATCAAGGAGTCCTTCGAGGCGGAGCTGGCGGCCGGCCCCGATCTGGCGATGGTCGACTCCCACCGTGGCATCACCAATCTGCACGTCCCGAGCGACGTCATCGTCGACGCGTCCATGCCCGCGATGATCCGCACCTCGGGCCACATGTGGAACAAGGACGACCAGGAGCAGGACGCCCTCGCCGTCATCCCCGACAGCAGCTACGCCGGGATCTACCAGGCGGTGATCGACGACTGCCGGGCCAACGGCGCGTACGACCCGTCCACGATGGGCTCGGTGCCCAACGTCGGCCTGATGGCGCAGAAGGCTGAGGAGTACGGCAGCCACGACAAGACCTTCGAGATCCCCGCGACCGGCACCGTCCGGGTCCTCGACGGCGACGGCAACGCCGTGCTGGAGCAGGCCGTCGGCACCGGCGACATCTTCCGCATGTGCCAGACCAAGGACGTGCCCGTACGGGACTGGGTCAAGCTCGCCGTCACCCGTGCCCGTGCGACCGGCGACCCCGCGGTGTTCTGGCTGGACGAGGGCCGCGCGCACGACGCGAACCTCATCGCGAAGGTCAGGCAGTACCTCCCCGAGCACGACACGGAGGGCCTGCGCATCGAGATCATGTCGCCCGTGGACGCGATCGCCTTCTCGCTGGAGCGCATCCGCCGCGGCGAGAACACCATCTCCGTCACCGGCAACGTGCTGCGCGACTACCTGACCGACCTCTTCCCCATCCTGGAGCTGGGCACCAGCGCGAAGATGCTCTCGGTCGTCCCGCTGATCAACGGCGGCGGGCTCTTCGAGACGGGCGCCGGCGGCTCCGCGCCCAAGCACGTGCAGCAGCTCGTCAAGGAGAACTACCTGCGCTGGGACAGCCTGGGCGAGTTCCTCGCGCTCGCGGTGAGCTTCGAGCACCTCGCGCAGACGACCGGCAACGCACGCGCGCAGATCCTCGCCGACACCCTGGACCGGGCCACGGCGACGTTCCTGGCGGAGAACAAGTCCCCGACGCGCAGGCTCGGCGGGCTCGACAACCGCGGCAGCCACTTCTATCTCGCCCTGTACTGGGCGCAGGAGCTGGCGGAGCAGAGCGAGGACAAGGAGCTCGCGGAGGCGTTCGCCACGCTCGCCCGCACGCTGGGCGAGCAGGAGCAGGTCATCGTGGACGAGTTGATCGCGGTGCAGGGCTCGCCCGCCGACATCGGCGGCTACTACTGGCCGGACGAGGCGAAGGCGTCGGCGGTCATGCGTCCGTCGAAGACCTTCAACCAGGCGCTGTCGGTCCTCGGCTGAGCCGGTGCTCCATTGAGCCGTGGTCCCGCCGGGGCCGAGTGACGCCGCGGGCCGCGCCCTCCGTCAACGGCGGTGCGGCCCGCGGCAGTTGCGGCGGGGCGCACCCTGGACGGGCCGAGGCGGCCGAGACGACGACCGAGGCGGCCGAGGCCGGATTTCGCGCGTCGGAGCGGCGAGCCGCCCCGGTAGCCTTCCGGCATGTCCCGATCCGAGCGATCCGCCCGTCCCGCCGTGCACGGATTCTGGGAGGGAACCGGCGCGACGAAGACCTTCACCCACCCGCTCGACCGCGCGCTGCTGGAGCGGTACGTGCCACGGGACGCGAGGATTCTCGACTACGGGTGCGGCTACGGCCGGCTGACGGCGGAGCTGGCACGGCTCGGCTACCGGGACGTCCACGGCGTGGACCCGTCGCGGGCGCTGATCGAGCGAGGGAGGAACGAGCACCCGGAGCTGCCGCTCGTACGGTTCGACGCGCTGCCCCTGCCGTTCGAGGACGGCAGCTTCGACGCCGCGCTGCTCTTCGTCATCCTCGGGGTCGTCACCGGCGACGCGGACCAGAAGGCGCTCCTCTCCGAACTGGCCCGTCTCGTACGGCCGTCGGGGGTGCTCTACCTCAGCGACGTACCGTTGCAGAACGACGAGCACCATGTGCGGCGCTACGAGGAGGCGTCGGCCGCGGACCCGCTCCGTCCCTACGGAGTCTTCTCCACGCCCGACGGCGGGCTCTTCCGGCACCACCGGCCCGAGGAGCTGAGGGAGTTGCTGCACGCGCACGGCTTCGACATCGTCGAGGAGCGCTCGACCGCGACCGCCACGCTGCACCGGGGGGAGACCACCCGCAGCGTCCAGGTGATCGCGCGCCGCACGGACGCCGCCGACGCCGCCGACGCCGCCGACGTCAGCGGAACGCCGCCTCGCCCGTGAGCGCCTGACCGATCACCAGCTGGTGCACCTCGGAGGTGCCCTCGTAAGTCAGCACGGACTCCAGGTTGTTGGCGTGCCGCATCACCGGGTACTCCAGGGTGATCCCGGCCGCGCCGAGCATCGTGCGGCACTCCCGGGCGATGGCGATCGCCTCGCGGACGCTGTTGAGCTTGCCGAGGCTGACCTGCTCGGGCCGCAGCGTGCCGCCGTCCTTCAGCGCCGCCAGATGCAGAGCCAGCAGCATGCCCTTGCCCAACTCCAGTGACATGTCGGCGAGTTTGGCCTGGGAGAGCTGGTAGGCGGAGAGCGGCTTGTCGAAGATCTCGCGCTGCGCCGCGTATTCGAGGGTCGCCTCCAGACAGTCGCGTGCGGCGCCGAGCGCTCCGAAGACGATGCCGTAGCGGGCCTCGTTGAGGCAGGAGAGGGGCCCGGAGAGCCCGGCCGCCTCCGGGAGCATCGCCGACCCCGGCAACCGGACGCCGTCCAGGACGAGTTCGGACGTCACGGACGCGCGCAGCGACATCTTCTTCTTGATCTCGGGTGCCGAGAATCCCGGGGTGCCGGCGGGCACGAGGAATCCGCGGACCTTGTTGCCCGGCGTCTCCGGGTCCTCCGTCCTCGCCCAGACCACCGCGACGTCCGCGACCGACCCGTTGGTGATCCACATCTTCGTGCCGTCGAGCACCCAGCCGGAGCCGTCGCGCACCGCACGGGTGCGCATGCCCGCCGGGTTGGAGCCGAAGTCCGGTTCGGTCAGGCCGAAGCAGCCGATGGCCCGGCCCGCCGCCATGTCCGGGAGCCACTGCTGCTTCTGCTCCTCGCTGCCGTACTTCCAGATGGCGAACATCGCCAGCGAGCCCTGCACGGAGACGAGCGAGCGCAGCCCCGAGTCGCCCGCCTCCAGCTCCATGCAGGCCAGCCCGTAGGCGGTGGCGGACGTGCCGGCGCAGCCGTATCCGTCGAGGTGCATGCCGAGGACGCCCAACGAGCCGAGTTCCCCGGCCAGTTCGCGTGCCGGGAGCGAACCGGCCTCGTACCAGTCGGTGAGCTTCGGCTTCACCTTCTCCGTGACGTACTGCCGGACGGTGTCCCGGATCGCACGGTCCTCCTCGCCGATCAGGGCCTCGGTGCCGAAGAGTCCGAGCGGGGTCTGGGGCGTCACGGGCGGCACGGAGCTCTCCTCGTCCTCGCGAACAGCGTTAGGTTTCCTCGTACGCGCACGCTAACCTTACGGCGTTAGTTTTCACAAGGAGCCCTCCGATGCCACGCCCGAAGTCCCCCCTGCTCAGCCGGGAGCGCATCCGCGACGCCGCGCTGGAGCTGATCGACGCCGAGGGCATCGGCTCCCTCTCGATGCGCAACCTGGCGCTGAGGCTCGATGTGCGGGCGGCCTCGCTCTACAGCCACTACCCGAACAAGGACGCCGTACTGGACGCCGTCGCCAACCTGCTCACGCGCCAGGTCGACACCTCCGCCTTCGAGCGCGGCTGGCGCGCGGGCCTGGAGACATGGGGCAGGTCGTACCACGCGGCCCTCAGCGGGCACCCCAACGCCGCCCCCGTGGTGGCCGCCGGCACGGGCAGGCGCGAGGACTTCCTGGCCATGGCCGACGCCGTGCACGGCGGGCTCGTCGGCGACGGCTGGCCCCCGCGCCACGCGACGATGATCGCCGCCTCCGTGAAGTACCTCGTCATCGGGGCCGCCACCACGCCCTTCGCCAGCGGCTTCGCCGACGACACCCGCGTATATCTGGAGCGCTACCCCAACCTCGTGCAGGCCCATCTGATCCCCGCCCACGCCGAGGAGATCGACAGCGACAGCTTCGAACTCGCCCTGGACAGCCTCCTCGCGGGGCTCGAACCGCTCCACGCGTCGCTGACGTCGGGGCGCTCGGGCCCGGGCTCCGGGACCGGGACCGCGACGCGGGGCCCGCGCAGCTGAGGCTCTCCCTCTCCCGGGCGGCACGACGCCGGGCCCGGCACGAGCCGCACGAGACCGGGCCGGTACGGGAATTGCCCGTACCGGCCCGGCGTGAGCGCCCTCCCGCGGTGCGCTACTCGGCGAGCAGCTCCCGCAGTTCGGTCACCGCCTCACGCAACTCCCCGGCGAACGCGTGCATCTGGTCCGCCACGGTGAGCGGCGTGCTCAGATAGAGGTTGAAGCGCTCCGGCAGCAGCACGTACGCGACGCCGATGCAGCGGCTGCTCGTCGAACCGAACCCGAAGAACTGGATGTTGGTGGACGGCGCCGAGCTGGTGCTCAGGTAGTCGTCCCGCATCGTCAGCCAGCCCGCGCTGCGGAAGAGCGACGGCTGCTCCCGCACGCCCAGCTCCGCACCGCGCCGTCGCTGGATCAACTCCAGCTCCCACAGGTGCTGTTCGGGCGCCTCGACGGCCTGGCACTCCTTGGCACGCTCGACGTGCGCGGCCGCGGCGGCGCGCAGCGCGGCACGCCGCGTCGCCTCGTCCGCCTCCGGGTCCTCCATCGCCTCCACGAACGCGACCATCTCCGGGGTCACGACCCGCATCGCCTCCGTACGGCCGTGCTTGTACTGCCGCGTGGCGATCGACTCGTACGTGGCGCCCAGATGACCCTTGGCGCGCTTGTGGGCCAGCTGGTACGCGGCCTGCACGAAGGCGTCCGGCGAGACGCCGAGCGCCTTCGCGTGGTTGCTGCCGAAGTCGCCGAAGGAGACGGTGCGCGTGGCGGTGCTCCGCCCGTACTCCGCGAACGCCTCGGCGGCGGACCGGACTTGGTCCCGGAGGGCGTCGTCCAGCTCGAACTCCACCGGCTCCGCGGCCGGCGGGCCCTGCGTGCGCGCGCCGGACTGCTCGGAGTGCACCGCCGCCGGCACGGGCAGCAGCGCGTCGACGAAGCTGAGGATGGTGGTGCCGTCCAGCTGGCAGTGCTCCACGTTCAGCCCGGCACGGCCGTCCTCGAAGACGACGAAGGAGACGGCCTTGTCGAACCAGCGGTTGCCGCGGTCGCCGTACAGCAGCTCGTCGCACGCCTCCTGGACGCCCGAGGGGGCGAAGTCCTCCAGGCAGACGCAGAACAGCGCGTCCTCGACGGTACGCAGCGCCTCCGCGTTGCCCGGGGCGCAGTCCAGGAGCGACGCCCGCGCCCGCGCCCACTCCGCGCGGGCCATGGTGGTCAGATGACCCACCCGTGAGCCGTCCGCGGCCGGTTCGGCGCCGGCCTTCATCACCTCGCGCAGCCCCGCCTCCAGGTCCTCCAGGCTGTGCGGCGCACCGTCCTCGCCGATGACGTCCATGCGGAAGGTGTTGCCCCGGTAGAAGACCAGGATGTGCCGCGCCCGCGAGGGACCGGGCCGCTCCTGCGAGTACGGCGTGCGGGAGGTGTCCTGCTCGGCCCCGGGAATCCGGGTGCTGGAGAAGAGGTACTTCAGCTGCTCCATCGACTGCGGCTTCCCCCGCTGCACGACGGGCGGGATCAGCTCCTCGTCGATCTGCCGCTTGAAGTCGAGGGCGCCCGCGACGAGTCCGGCGGCCCGCTCCACCTGCGCCTCGTCCGAATCCCTGAAGAGGAAGAAGAAGTTGGCGTTGAGCGCGATGCGGTCACGCCGCCCCAGATAGCGGTACGGCCAGAAGGTGTCGAGCCAACTGTGCACGCCCTCCGAGGAGTCGTACTCCTCCAGCGCCGCGTGCAGCGTACGGCCCGGCCCCTCGGGGGAGAGGAAGGCGGCCACCTCCGCCTCCGTCGCGGCCAGTTCGTCCGGGGAGAGCAGCGGGGCGCACCAGGCGATGAGCCTCTCGCAGCTGGCCTCCAGCGTGGGCAGCGGCACGCGCGGCAGGGAGTCCTCCTGCGCGAAGGTGGGGTTGGTCGTCGCGCTCGTCCTGTTCGCGCTTCCCTGACTGGTGTTCAATTCCGCTCTCACTTCGGTTCGTCGGTGGGTGGTGTGGCCGGTGCGCCGGCCCGCCTCTCCAGTGCGGACGCGCTTTCCCGCGCGAGGCGTTCCGGGGACCAGGGCCATCCGGCGGTGCCGGACGGACGGGAAAGATACAGCCGCGCGTGGAGCCAGCCGTCCGCCTCCAGGCCGTCGGCGTCCACTCCGGCTTCCTTCATGGTCTCCAGCACCTGCGTCTGCTCCTGCGGCGAGGCGAACCGGCGCTGCCGGAAGACGTCGTCGACGCATACGGTGCTGTATCCCAGCTCCTCCAGCGCCCGCTCGACGGGGTCGAACGGGAACATGCGCAGCACGAAGTGCGCCATCCACGGCCGGTGGCCGCCCATGGAGCGGACGATACGCGTAAGAGTGCGCTCGGTGACATAACCGATGCACCCCGTCGAGATCACCAGATCCGTGCCGGCGAACCGCGCGCGCTGCCGCGGCGACGGGTCGTCCTGCTCCAGATCGGCGTGCACGATGTCGTCGAGGAAGCCCGCCTCCAGCGCGTACGCGAGCGCGCTGCCCGAGGTGTCCAGGCCCACGAAGCTGACGGGGCGCGCCGGTCTGTGCGCGCGGGCCAGCTTGCGGTCGCGGGCCAGCAGCGCCTCGGGGGTCTCCTCGGCGCGCCGGCCGCCGCCGGACTGCCCGCCGGTGCCGAGGTGTTCGTCGCAGTAGCGGGCGTAGAGCGCGTCCATGGTCACGTCGTACTTGAGCAGTGCGGCGTTGATGCCGTACGAGCAGCCGATGTCCAGCACCTTGGGCACCGCCACCTGCGCCGCGTCGCGGTACTCCTCGATGAGCTTCGCGAAGTACGGCTTGGCCTGCTGCGGCACGCAGTAGTCGAGCTTGCGCAACTCCCTGAAGTACGCACGGGGATCGGGCTGGTTGTAGATGTGGTCGAGCGTGACTTTTCCGGTGGCGTCGAAGCGCACGGATCTGCTCCTGTGGGGTGGCGGGGAGGATTCGCGGCGGGTGCGGGTGCGGGGCTGAGGGCGCTGGGAGTCCCCGGCGCAGCGCCGAGGAGGGCTCACAGGGTCCCCGGCACGGCGTGGAGGGGCCCGCGCGGCCGGGCGGCCCTCCGCCGCGACGGGCGTCAACTCTCGTTCGCCGGGCCTGCGGACACGCCTAGTCGAGGAGCCGGTCGCCGCGCACCGCGCGGCCCTCGGCCTCCAGATGCGCCGGCAGCACCCGTCCGAAGAGCTGCCGGGTCCGTGACACGCTTCCCACCACCCCGGGGCGCTCGCTGTACGCGAAGATCGCCGAGTGGCGCGCGAGCGCGCCGCGCACGGGGCTGACGCGGTGCAGGGAGAAGCGGCCCTTGAAGAGCTGGAGATCGCCGGGCCGCAGGGTCAGGCGCCGCGTCGACTCGCCGCCCCTGCCGTGGAGTACGTCCCGTACGCCGTCGAAGTTCTCGTCCTGCGCGGAGCGGATGTTCGGGCAGTACTCGAAGACGCCGCCCTCCTGCGCCTCCTGAGTGAGCATGCTGACGGTGAACTCGTTGGTGTCGAAGTGCCAGGGGTGCTCCATGCCCGGCTCGACGACGTTGAGCACGAGCCCGGAGAGCGGGTCCGCCAGCTCGTGCAGCTCGTCGAGTTCGAAGCAGCGGGCGACGAAGCGCTGGAACACCTCGTCGGCGTAGAGGCGGCTGATGAGGGAGCCGGAGGGGATGCGGTCGCGCGGGACGAAGGCGTTGCCGCGCTCGAAGGCCATGCGCCCCGGGTGGTCCTCGGGGAGGTCCGGGCCGACGGCCATGTTGTAGACGTTGACCGTCGCGACGTCGAAGTGCGCCCGCGGCGCCATGTGGGCGCCCTCCTGCTGGAGCGTCTCCTGCAAGGACGGGCGGATGAAGTCCGGCAGGACGGTGCAGCCTTCGGCCAGGAGGTCGTTCCTGGCCCGGGAGAGGACGGCGCGTCCTCCGGCGCTGTCGAGGTCCATGAGGGGATACCGGTCGGTGTCGACCAGCTCCTCCAGTGTGGTGGCTTCCGAAGTGCTCATCCGTTCCTCTCCCGCCGCGGTCCGGCCGTCCCGAGCCCGATGTCCGGGCCGCACCCGCGGTACCACCCGGCGTACGGCCGCGGGAGTCGCGGCGGCTGCCGGTGTGGTCCGCATCCCGACCGGACCTCACCCTCGGAATCTCACCAACTCTACTGATGAGTAACGGAGTTGAAGCTCCCACACACAGGCATGCGTTGTCTGTGACACGTCACACGGTCGTCACATGGCGGTGCTCGCGAGCGCGCGGCGAGGAGCCGCCGCCGTGCCGGCAGCGGCGGCGTGACGGTCTGAGCGTGGCGGTGCCCGGACGTCAGCCCGTAGTGCCCGTGGCCGATGCGTCCAGGTAAGCCTTTGCTGCCGCCTGGTCGAGCTTCTCGGCCGTCGCCTTCGGGTTGGACGGATCGCGGATGAACTCCTGGAGGAGCTGCCACTCGCCCGCCCCGGGCTTGCCGCCGAAGTCGCCGGGCGCCTGGTCGGACATGTCGAACTGCACGGCCTCGCCCGCGTCCACAAGGGACTTGGCGACCTTGCGGGTCGTCTCGTCCGGGTAGGCGTTGAGGTTCAGGTTGATGTTGGGGGAGAGGAACCCGCCCTCCTTGGCCCAGATCTCCGCCGCCTTCGGGCTGGCCAGGTACTCGATGAAGGACATGGCCATGTCCTTGTTCTTGCCCTCCTTCATGGCGACCGCCGCGTCACCGCCGCTGATCACGGGCGGCTGCTTGCCCTTGGAAGCCGGCGGGAAGGAGAAGAAGTCGGCGTCCTCGTCGACCTTCCGCTTGAACGCGCCGGATATGATCCCGGCCACGAAGTCGCCCTCGTAGACCATCGCGGCCTTGGGGTCCTTGCCGTAGACGGCGCCGACGGACTCGTTGAGGTCGGTGCGCAGCGCCTCGGTTCCGCCGCCGGCGACCATGTCCTTGTCCTTGAAGAGCTTGCCGAAGGTCTTCAGGGCCTTGATGACGGTGGGGTCGGTCCAGCCGATCTCGTTCGTCGCCA
The DNA here is from genome assembly GCF_032248595.1 of Streptomyces winkii. Classification (NCBI taxonomy): domain Bacteria; kingdom Bacillati; phylum Actinomycetota; class Actinomycetes; order Kitasatosporales; family Streptomycetaceae; genus Streptomyces; species Streptomyces winkii. The sequence continues at coordinate 503,546 of NZ_JASTTH010000002.1, forward strand.
GCTTCGCGTAGTTCGCGGGCCCGGCCTGGGCGAGGTAGATGTTCTCGAACCAGTCGGTCAGCGGCCAGGCGTCCTTGCCCGCCACCGAGAAGGCCGAGGTGCCCTGCTGCTGTGCGAGCTTCGCCCCGCTGTCGACCATCTCCGTGTAGTCCTTCGGGGGCTCGATGCCGGCCTTCTTGAAGGCCTTCGGGTCGTACCAGACGGTCGACTTGTGCGATGCCTTGAAGTAGAGACCGTAGAAGATCCGTCGCACGCTGCCGTAGTTCTGCCACACCAGCGCGAAGTTGCGGGCCGCCTCCAGCTCGACGTTCGGCGGCAGCGGCTCCAGCCAACCCTTCTGCGCGAACTGCTGGAGCACGCCCACCTGCGGCACCATCGCCACGTCGGGCGTTTTGCCGCTCTTGCGCAGATCGCGGATGAACAAGGCGAAATCGTCACGGCCTTGCGCGCGGCTGGAGAGGAACTTCACCTTGGCGCCGGTCTTCTTGGAGAAGCCGTTGAGCACCTTTTTGAAGTTCTTGCCCTCGGCGCCCGCCCAGGAGCCGGCGACCGTGAGGGTCTTGCCGCTGAACTCCTGTTCGCCGGACGCGCTGTTCAGGCCGTTGCACGCGGTCGCCGTAATGGCGAGCGCGCACGCGACGGCCGCGAGGGGGGATACCGCAATGCGAGGTCTTTTCATGATTTCTCTTTCAAGGCAGCTAACGCGGGTGCTGAAGTCGCCGATCCACCAATTCGCAGTGGAGCCGGAAGTGCTGTCGCGGAGCAGCCGCCGGCGGTCAGGAGCGGTGAGCAGTGGCGCCTGGTCCTGGGCGGTGCTTGAGCTCGCTGTTCAACTGTCCGTCGCCACGCGAAGTCGAAGCTTTCGGGCGGGCGTCTCCAGTGAGCGCGGGCTGCCCTCCGTACGGGCATCGCTCACGGCGCAGATCTGACCCGTAACGGGAGAACCGTCAGACGGGCTGGTCTGACCCGACCGGTTCGCGGGGTGTACGCGCCTGACAACGTAGTGCAGTCGGTACCGCTGGAAAACGGTTGTGCCGCAATGCGAAGCAAAAAATCTACTCGTGAGTCGCCGTTGACGAGCGACCGCTTACCGTGTTCGGCACGAAATGGCGGAACGGAACCTGGTGACTCGTACACGAAGAACGCGATGAAGACATGAGGGACATGAAACGGATGAAGGACATGGATCTGATGAGGGACATACGTCAGTGAACACGGCCACGCCGGGCCCGTGAAGCGGCCCGGCGTGAATTTTTCGAAGGCCGCCGGGGGAGCCTTCAGGCACCCGTTGCGGAAGCGGTGCCCGGTCCCCGCTGAACGGCGACGGGCGCGCCGTCGGCCCGAACGGCGCCTCGACGGGCGGGAGTCGACGGCGACCGGATGTGCCGCGCGGTGAGGCGGTTCCTGGGGTCCTTCACGTACCCGCGTCCCGAACTGCCTTGCGAGCGGGGGCACTTGGGGGAAGCGGCAAGAGCTGGTGCAGGGGCGTACTCCGGCGTGAACTGATGCACTCGATCCTTCGTGGGATTGTCGTATTCACCACGTATGCATCATCTACCCGATTTCACTCCTTTCGGGGTGTGTCTCCCGTTCGTTTCTATTGCGGCAAGAGGTAGTGGGCTCCACCCGACTCAACTGACTCAACTGTCCAGACGCCCCTCTCCTGCCGTGCACCACCCGGGCACGGGCGGCGAGTTGACGGGGCGGGTCCGGGCGAGTGGAGCCTCCGGCCTGGAATCTTCCCTTCGGAGGAGGCTGCAAGTGCCAGCACCAACGATCAATCTCATCCAGCCCTCCACTGCATCTCCCGGTGCCCTCGTAAGGATCATCGGTTCCGGTTTCACGGGTGCGACTGCCGTGAACTTCGGCAGCACCAGCGCCACTTTCACTGTGATCACCGACGGAGTGATCAACGCCACCGTTCCGCCCGGGACCGGTTCGGTCCTGGTCACGGTGGTGAATCCCAGCGGCACCAGCAACGGCAAGGCCTTTACATACGCGGGGTCGCCGGCGGGGCCGGTCATCCAGACCATCTCCCCGACGGCCGGACCTAGTTCGGGCGGCACGACGGTAAGGATCACCGGCGTCGGTTTCACCGGTGCCACGGCTGTGAAGTTCGGCAGCACCAACGCCACCAGTTTCACCGTGCTCACTGACAGGACGATCGATGCCGTGGCTCCGCCGGGGACCGGTTCGGTGCTGGTGACCGTTGTGGCGCCCAGCGGCACAAGCAACGGCATCGCGTACCAGTACTTCCCGGTGCCGACGGTGACGTCGGTTTCTCCGTCGTCGGGCCCGCTGGCCGGTGGTCAGTCGGTGACGATCACGGGCACGGGGTTCACGGGTGCGACGTCGGTGACGTTCGACGGTGCCGCGGCCACGAGCGTGGTCGTGGTGAACGACACCACCATCACGGCGGTGACGCCTGCGGGTTCGGTCGGTCCGGCGAACGTCGCGGTGACCACTCCGGGCGGTACGGGCACCGGCGTGGGTGTGTACACGTATGCGGCGGTGCCGACGGTGACGTCGGTTTCTCCGTCGTCCGGTCCGGTGGCCGGTGGTCAGTCGGTGACGATCACGGGCACGGGGTTCACGGGCGCGACGGCGGTGACGTTCGACGGGGCGCCTGCGACGGGTGTCGTGGTGGTGAATGCCACGACGATCACGGCGGTGACGCCCGCCGGGTCGGCCGGTCCCGCGGATGTCGCGGTGACCACTCCGGGCGGTACGGGCACCGGGGTCGGTGTGTACACGTACGTGGTGGCGCCGACGGTGGCATCGGTTTCTCCCTCGTCGGGTCCGCTGGCCGGTGGTCAGTCGGTGACGATCACGGGCACCGGGTTCACGGGCGCGACCGCGGTGACGTTCGACGGCGCCGCGGCCACGAGCGTGGTCGTGGTGAACGACACCACCATCACGGCGGTGACGCCCGCGGGTTCGGCCGGTCCTGCGGATGTCGCGGTCACGACTCCGAGCGGCACCGGTACCGGCGTGGGTGTCTACACGTACGTGCCACTGCCGACGGTGACCTCGGTTTCGCCGCCGTCCGGACCGGTGGGCGGTGGTCAGGCGGTGACGATCACGGGTACCGGGTTCGTCAACGTGTCGTCGGTGACGTTCGACGGTGCCGCGGCCACGAGCGTGGTGGTGGTTTCGTCCACGCAGATCACGGCGGTGACGCCCGCGGGTTCAACCGGTCCGGCGGATGTCGCGGTCACGACGCCCAGCGGTACGGGCACCGGGGTCGGTGTGTACACCTATGTGGTGGCGCCGACGGTGACGTCGGTTTCTCCCTCGTCGGGTCCGCTGGGCGGCGGTCAGTCGGTGACGATCACGGGCACGGGGTTCACGGGTGCCACGTCGGTGACGTTCGACGGCGCTGCGGCGACGAGCGTGGTGGTGGTGAATGCCACGACGATCACGGCGGTGACGCCCGCCGGGACAGTCGGTCCGGCGGATGTCGCCGTGACCACTCCGGGCGGTACGGGCACCGGGGTCGGTGTGTACACGTACGTGGTGGCGCCGACGGTGACGTCGGTTTCTCCGTCGTCCGGTCCGCTGGGCGGCGGTCAGTCGGTGACGATCACAGGTACCGGGTTCACGGGTGCGACGTCGGTGACGTTCGACGGCGTCGCGGCGACGAGCGTGGTGGTGGTGAATGCCACGACGATCACGGCGGTGACGCCTGCGGGTTCGGCCGGTCCGGCTGATGTGGCGGTCACGACTCCGGGCGGTACGGGCACCGGGACGGGTGTCTACACCTACGTGGCGGCGCCGACAGTGGTCTCGGTCTCGCCCTCCGCGGGCCCGCTGACCGGTGGTCAGTCGGTGACGATCACCGGTACCGGATTCGTCAACGTGTCGTCGGTGACGTTCGACGGCGTTGCTGCCACAGGCGTCGTCGTGGTGAACGCCACGACGATCACGGCGGTGACACCTGCCGGGACGGCCGGTCCGGCTGATGTGGCGGTCACGACGCCGAGCGGTACGGGCACCGGCGTGGGTGTGTACACCTATGCGCCCGTTCCCACGGTGACGTCTGTGTCTCCGTCCTCGGGTCCGCTGGCCGGCGGTCAGGCGGTGACGATCACAGGTACCGGGTTCACGGGCGCGACGTCGGTGACGTTCGACGGTGCCGCCGCGACCAGTGTGGTGGTGGTGAATGCCACGACGATCACGGCGGTGACGCCCGCGGGTTCGGCCGGTCCGGCGGATGTCGCGGTGACCACTCCGGGCGGCACCGGTACCGGCGTGGGTGTGTACACGTACGCGCCGATCCCCACGGTGACGTCGGTGTCTCCGTCCTCGGGTCCGCTGGGCGGCGGTCAGGCGGTGACGATCACAGGTACCGGGTTCACGGGCGCGACGTCGGTGACGTTCGACGGCGCCGCGGCCACCGGCGTCGTGGTGGTGAATGCCACGACGATCACGGCGGCGACGCCCGCGGGTTCGGCCGGTCCGGCGGATGTGGCGGTGACGACCCCAGGCGGTACGGGCACCGGGACGGGCGTCTACACCTACGTCGGGGTCCCGACGGTGACGTCGGTCTCTCCCGCGTCGGGCCCGCTGACGGGTGGTCAGGCGGTGACGATCACCGGTACCGGGTTCGTCAACGTGTCGTCGGTGACGTTCGACGGCGCTGCTGCCACGAGTGTGGTGGTGGTGAGTGACACGTCGATCACGGCGGTGACTCCCGCCGGCGCGGTCGGTCCTGCGGATGTCGCGGTCACGACCCCGAGCGGCACCGGTACCGGCGTGGGTGTCTACACCTACGTGCCGGTCCCGACGGTGACGTCGGTCTCTCCCGCGTCGGGCCCGCTGGGCGGCGGCCAGGCGGTGACGATCACGGGCACCGGGTTCACGGGTGCGACGGCGGTGACGTTCGACGGTGCCGCGGCCACGAGTGTGGTGGTGGTGAATGACACGTCGATCACAGCGGTGACGCCTGCCGGGACAGTCGGTCCCGCGGATGTCGCGGTGACCACACCGGGCGGCACCGGCACCGGGACGGGTGTGTACACATACGTGGTGGCGCCGACGGTGACGTCGGTCGCGCCCTCGTCCGGTCCGCTGGGCGGCGGTCAGCCGGTGACGATCACGGGCACCGGGTTCACGGGTGCGACGTCGGTGACGTTCGACGGCGCCGCGGCAACCGGCGTCGTGGTGGTGAATGCCACGACGATCACGGCGGTGACACCTGCGGGTTCGGCCGGTCCGGCGGATGTCGCGGTGACCACGCCGGGCGGCACCGGCACCGGGACGGGCGTCTACACGTACGTCGGCGTCCCGACGGTGACCTCTGTGTCCCCCGCGTCGGGTCCCGTGGCCGGTGGTCAGTCGGTGACGATCACGGGTACCGGGTTCGTCAACGTGTCGTCGGTGACCTTCGACGGCGTTGCTGCGACGAGCGTCGTGGTGGTGAGTGACACGTCGATCACGGCGGTGACGCCTGCGGGGTCGGCCGGTCCGGCGGATGTCGCGGTCACGACCCCGAGCGGTACGGGCACCGGCCCGGGTGTGTACACGTACGCGCCGATTCCCACGGTGGTCTCGGTCTCGCCGCCGACAGGTCCGCTGGCCGGTGGGCAGTCGGTGACGATCACGGGTAGCGGGTTCACGGGTGCGACGGCGGTGACCTTCAACGGTCTTGCGGCCACAAGTGTCGTGGTGGTGAATGACGCGACGATCACGGCGGTGACTCCGGTCGGGACGCTTGGTCCCGCGAATGTGGCGGTGACCACGCCGGGCGGCACCGGCACCGGGACGGGTGTCTACACCTACGTGGCGGTGCCGACGGTGACGTCGGTGTCTCCGTCCTCCGGTCTGCTGGCCGGTGGTCAGTCGGTGACGATCACGGGCACGGGGTTCACGGGTGCGACGTCGGTGACGTTCGACGGTGCTGCCGCGACCAGTGTGGTGGTGGTGAATGCCACGACGATCACGGCGGTGACGCCTGCGGGTTCGGCCGGTCCGGCGGATGTCGCGGTGACCACTCCGGGCGGTACGGGCACCGGGACGGGCGTCTACACCTATGTGGCGGCGCCGACGGTGGCGTCGGTGTCTCCGTCGTCGGGTCCGCTGGGCGGCGGCCAGATGGTGACGATCACGGGTACGGGGTTCGTCAACGTGTCGTCGGTGATGTTCGACGGTGGCGCGGCCACGAGTGTGGTGGTGGTGAACCCCACGACGATCACGGCGGTGACGCCTGCGGGTTCGGCCGGTCCGGCGGATGTCGCGGTGACGACGCCGAGCGGTACGGGTGCCGGCGTGGGTGTGTACACGTATGTGGCGGCGCCCACCGTGACGTCGGTCTCTCCGCCGTCAGGTCCGCTGGGTGGCGGTCTGGCGGTGACGATCACGGGTACCGGGTTCGTCAACGTGTCGGCGGTGACGTTCGACGGTGCACCTGCCACGAGCGTGACCGTCGTGAACGACACCACGATCACGGCGGTGACTCCCGCCGGGACGGCCGGTCCCGCGGATGTGGCTGTCACGACGCCGAGCGGCACGGGCATCGGGACGGGTGTTTTCACCTACGTGGCGGCGCCGACGGTGACGTCGGTGTCTCCGTCCTCCGGTCTGCTGGCCGGCGGTCAGGCGGTGACGATCACCGGTACCGGGTTCACCGATGCGTCGGCGGTGACGTTCGACGGGGCGCCTGCTACGGGCGTCTCGGTGGTGAACGACACGACGATCACGGCGGTGACGCCTGCGGGTTCGGCCGGTCCGGCGGATGTCGCGGTGACCACTCCGGGCGGTACGGGTACCGGCGTGGGTGTCTACACCTACGTGGCGGCGCCGACGGTGGTCTCGGTCTCTCCGTCGTCGGGTCCGCTGGGCGGTGGTCAGCCGGTGACGATCACGGGTACGGGGTTCGTCAATGTGTCGTCGGTGACGTTCGACGGTCTCGCGGCGACGAGCGTGGTCACGGTGAACGACACCACCATCACGGCGGTGACGCCTGCGGGTGTGGCCGGTCCGGCGGACGTGGCAGTGACCACGCCGAGCGGAACCGGTACCGGGACGGGTGTCTACACCTACGTGGCGGCGCCGACGGTGGTCTCGGTCTCTCCGTCGTCGGGTCCGCTGGGTGGCGGTCAGCCGGTGACGATCACGGGTACCGGGTTCGTCAACGTGTCGTCGGTGACGTTCGACGGTGCCGCTGCCACAAGCGTGGTCACGGTGAACGACACCACCATCACGGCGGTGACGCCTGCTGGTTCGGCCGGTCCGGCGGATGTCGCGGTGACGACGCCGAGCGGTACGGGCACCGGCCCGGGTGTCTACACCTATGCGGCGGGGCCGACGGTGACTTCGGTCTCTCCCGCGTCGGGTCCCGTGGCCGGCGGTCAGCCGGTGACGATCACGGGCACCGGGTTCACGGGTGCGACGTCGGTGACGTTCGACGGTGCTGCTGCCACGAGTGTGGTGGTGGTGAGTGACACGTCGATCACGGCCCTGACGCCTGCTGGTTCGGCCGGTCCGGCGGATGTCGCGGTGACGACGCCGAGCGGTACGGGCACCGGCGTGGGTGCCTACACCTACGCGGCGGCGCCGGCGGTGGTCTCGGTCTCTCCCTCGTCCGGTCCGCTGAGCGGCGGCCAGTTCGTGACGATCACCGGTACCGGGTTCACCGGGGCGCTCCTGGTGACGTTCGACGGGGCGCCGGCGATGGACTTGGTCGTCGTCAACGACACGACGATCACGGTGGAGACTCCGGCGGGGTTGCCCGGTCCGGCGGACGTCGTGGTCACGACGCCGAGCGGCACGGGTACCGGCGTGGGTGTCTACACCTACGCGGCGGCGCCGACGGTGATCTCCGTGGCTCCCGCGTCGGGTCCGGCGGCCGGCGGCACGCCTGTGACGATCACCGGTACCGGGTTCACCGGGACGCTCCTGGTGACGTTCGACGGGGCGCCTGCCACAAGCCTGGTGGTGGTGAATGACACGACGATCACGGCGGTGACGCCCGCGGGTTCGGTCGGTCCGGCCGACGTGCTGGTCGTGACGCCGAGCGGGCTCGGTACAGGGACGGCGGCCTACGCCTACGTCTGATCCAGCCGGATGAGCCGGGCGACCGGCTTCATCCCCGACCGCTGCGAGGCTCCCGGCCGTTCGCCCCGGTGTACATCACCGCGGCGACGGCCGAGGAGCCTCGCTCCGTTCATGCAGGGCCGGGCCGGGTGTCATGCACCGTCCGTACCGGCGGCCTCGAACGTCAGCGACCGGATGCGGTTGTCGAAGCTGGAGGGGACGAGATCCGGCAGCCCGACCGCGCGCATGCCGACGGAGTCGGTGAGCAACAGCCGGAAGAGCGCCTTGAGTTCCTGGCGGGCGAGGTGCGCGCCGAGGCAGTAGTGGGGTCCCCCTCCGCCGTAACCGAGGTGGGGGTTGGGGTCCCGGGTGATGTCGAAGGTGCCCGCGTCGGGGAAGACGGCCTCGTCGCGGTTGGCGGAGGCGTAGTAGAGCGCCACCGTGTCGCCCTTGCGCAGCGTACGGCCGCCCATGACGTGGTCGGTACGCAGCGTGCGGCGGAACTGGATGATGGGCGTCGAGCAGCGCACGATCTCGTCCACCGCGGTGTCCGCGTACTTCTCGAAGTCGCTCTCCCACAGCTCCCGTTGCTCCGGGTTCTCGCTGAGCAGCGCGAGCCCGTGCGAGATCGCGTTCCGCGTGGTCTCCACCCCGGCGACCATCAACAGCGTGAAGAACGCGCCGAGTTGACGGTTGCCCAGGCACTGCCCGTCGACGTCGGCGGTCACGAGGGCCGAGATCAGATCGTCGGTGGGGTTACGGCGCCGCTCCCGCGCGAGCATGGCGATCATGACGTGCATACGTGCCAGCGCGCGGAGCCCCTTGCCGGGGATGCGGAACCTGGCGCCGGCTCCGCGACGTACGCCGATGTTCTCCGACGCGTCGTTGAGCTGCGCGAGGATGCGGGGCCGGTGGCGCTGCGGGATGCCCATCATGTTGCAGACCACCTCGAACGGCACCAGCGAGGCCACGGCCGTCACGAACTCGCGGGAGTCCTTGCGCAGCGCGTCGCCCACCACGGTGGCGGCGACCTCCTCGATGTCCTTCTCGGCGCCCGCGAGCAGCCGGGGGCTGAACGCACGCGAGATGATCTTCCGCAGCCTGGCGTGGTCCTTGCCGTCGAGATTGACCATGGACTCCCCGAAGAGGGCCTTGACCCAGCGCGCGGGATGCGGAGTGGTGACGCCCGGCGCGCTCCCGAACACCGCCGCGTTGCGGCTGGCTTCCTGCACGTGCTCGTGTCTGACGAGCGCGTAGAAGCCCGGCTGCTGCCGCTTGCGCAGAGCGTGCTGCGGATATGCGAAGTACGTGGGCGCCTCCCGCTCGCGCAGCATGGCGAAGACCTCGTGCCGCTGGGAGTGCGGCAGCTGCCAGAAGTGCGGGTCGGCGGGGTTCGCCTCCGGCGGCAGCTGGGCCGCGTCGGCGGTGGTCTCGGCCGGGGTCTCAGCGGGAGTGGAGGCGTCGGGTGCGGCCGCGGCTTCCGGGACTTCAGGGGCTTCCGTGGATGCGGGCGCGGTGCGGGGTGGCATGGTCATCTTCTCCAGTCGTTTCCAGTCGCGTTCGTGGAGGGGACCGCCCCGCGGGCCTGCGTACCGGCGGGGCGCCGAGTCTCCGGCAGCAGCTTGGAACCGGCGGGCCGCTCCACGGCCCGCGCCACACCGCCGCGACCCGGACGGCCCTGCGAGAGGGCGCCCGGCGGAGCCGGACAGGGTCCCGACTCCCGCTTCCGCGACGGCCCCCTCGGGCCCCGCTCGGCCTTCCTGAACCGCAGCGGCGCATGATCTGCCCCGCGTCCCGATCCTTTGCCGGTACGGCACACACCCCCGTACGCTGGAGAAGCAGTCGGTTCGGCCTGTCCGCCAGGCAGGCGCGTCGCAAGAGGGAATCCGGTGCGACTCCGGAACTGCCCCGCAGCGGTGAGTGGGAACGAACGCCGTCATACGCACTGGGCCCGAGCGGCCCGGGAAGCGACGGCCAGTAGGAGCCGGTCCGTGGATCACGGACACGGCGAGCCCGCGAGTCCGAAGACCTGCCACTGCCCGCACACGGATCGTGTGCGGCGATCTCGGTGACCTCGAGGGCGGGTCGGCGGTACAGGCGAGCAGCACGCGGTGGTGTGTGTGCCGCCGTCGCCTCTCCTCCTCCCCGTACCTCCGGGTCACCGCGGGACTCGCGAAGGAGAGTTGAGTGACACCGAATTCCGCAGCGGGCGCATCGAATGCGTCCTCGTCAGCCTCGTCACCCGCGTCACGTCAAGGGACGTCCGCGTCCGGCACGCCGAGGACGTGGCGCGCCACAGTCCACGGCTACCCGCGCCAGGGCCCGGGACGTGAGCTGAAGAAGGCCGTCGAGGGCTACTGGAAGGGCCGCGTCTCCGCCGAAGCCCTGCGGGAGACTGCGGCGGGGCTGCGCCGGGACAACTGGCGGCAGCTCGGAGACGCCGGGGTGCACGAAGTGCCCACGGGAGACTTCTCCCTCTACGACCACGTGCTGGACACCACCGTCATGGTGGGCGCCGTACCCGAGCGGCACCGGACTGCCCTCGAAGCGGACGCGCTCGACGGCTACTTCGCCATGGCGCGCGGCACGCAGGACGTCGCGCCGCTGGAGATGACGAAGTGGTTCGACACGAACTACCACTACCTCGTCCCGGAGTTGGGGCCCGGCACCGTCTTCACGGCGGACTCGGCCAAGCAGACCGGCGAGGTGTCGGAGGCCCTCGCCCAGGGCCACGAGGCCAGGCCCGTGCTCGTGGGGCCCGTCACGTATCTGCTGCTCGCCAAGCCCGCGCCCGGGGTCGCCGCGGACTTCGAACCGCTGACCCTGCTGGACCGGCTGCTTCCCGTCTACGCCGAGGTGCTGGCCGACCTGCGCGCGGCCGGTGCCGGCTGGGTGCAGCTGGACGAGCCCGCGCTGGTGGCGGACCGTACGTCCGCGGAGCTGAACGCCGCGGCGCGCGCCTGCCGGGAGCTCGGCGAACTCACGGACCGGCCCCGGCTGCTGGTCGCCTCCTACTTCGACCGGCTCGGCGACGCGCTCCCCGTACTGGCCAAGTCGCCCGTCGAGGGGCTGGCCATGGACTTCACGGGACCGGCCGCCGCCAACCTGGAGGATCTGGCGCGCGCGGGCGGGCTGCCCGGCAAGCGGCTGGTCGCGGGCGTGGTGGACGGACGGAACGTGTGGATCAACGATCTGAAGCGGTCGCTGTCCACGCTGGCCTCGCTGCTCGGCTTCGCCGACCGGGTCGACGTCGCACCGTCCTGCTCGCTGCTGCACGTACCGCTCGACGCCGCCGTCGAGCGCGACGTGGACCCGCAGGTCGCGCGCTGGCTGGCCTTCGCGCGGCAGAAGGCGGAGGAGGCCGTCGCCCTGGCGCAGGGGCTGAGCGAGGGCACCGACGCCATCGCGGCGCTGCTGCACGCCAACTCCGCGGCGCTGGCCTCCCGTTCGTCCGCCGCGCTGACCCGGGACCCCGCGGTACGGGCCCGCAGCGAGGCCGTCACCGACGCCGACGGCCGTCGTCCGCAGCCCTATCCGGAGCGCGCCGCCGCGCAGCGCACGCGGCTGAACCTGCCGCCGCTGTCCACCACCACCATCGGGTCCTTCCCCCAGACCGGCGAACTGCGCACCGCACGCGCCGACTTGAGGGCGGGCCGCCTCGACGCGGACGGCTACGACAGGCGCATCGCCGCGGAGATCCGCGACGTGCTCGCCTTCCAGGAGCGGGCCGGGCTGGACGTCCTGGTACACGGTGAGCCCGAACGCAACGACATGGTCCAGTACTTCGCGGAGCGCCTGAGCGGATACATCGCGACGCAGCACGGCTGGGTGCAGTCCTACGGCACCCGCTACGTCCGGCCGCCGATCCTCGCCGGCGACGTCTCACGTCCCGAGCCGATGACGGTGGAGTGGACGCGCTACGCCCAGTCGCAGACCGCACGCCCCGTCAAGGGCATGCTCACCGGGCCGGTCACCATGCTCGCGTGGTCGTTCGTACGGGACGATCAGCCGCAGGCCGAGACCGCGCGCCAGGTCGCCCTCGCGCTGCGCGACGAGGTCGCCGATCTGGAGGCCGCGGGCACGTCCGTCATCCAGGTCGACGAGCCCGCGCTGCGCGAGACGCTGCCGCTGCGGGCCGCTGGGCGCCCCGCCTACCTGGCGTGGGCGACGGAGTCCTTCCGGCTCGCGACGAGCGCCGTACGCGCGGACACGCAGATCCACACGCACATGTGCTACGCGGAGTTCGGTGACATCGTCTCCGCCATCGCGGATCTCGACGCCGACGTCATCAGCCTGGAGGCGGCCCGTTCCCATATGCAGGTCGCGGACGAACTCGCCACCGCCGGCTACCCGAACGAGGTCGGCCCCGGCGTCTACGACATCCACTCGCCGCGGGTGCCGGACACGGAGGAGATGGCGTCGCTGCTGCGCAAGGGCCTCGGCGCGATCCCGCCGGAGCGGCTGTGGGTCAACCCGGACTGCGGTCTGAAGACCCGCGGCTGGCCCGAGGTGCGCGAGGCGCTGGAGCACATGGCCGAGGCGGCCCGGACCGTACGTGCGGAGGTCGCGGCCGGCGGGTGAGGCGTGAGAGCGGGCTGTGCGGTACGGCACCCGTGCCGTACCGCACAGCCCGCCCCGTACCGGTGGACGGCGGACCGGAAGAGACCGAGGTGAACCGGCCCGTGCCGGAACCAAGTCCCGGTCCGCCCGGCTCAGTTCGCGGCGGTGGCCGCCGCGGCCGGCGCCTCCTTGTGACGGCGTGCGGCGAACCCCAGGGCACGCTCGGCGAGATGACCGAACGTCAGCCCGAAGGCCGCCCACAGCACCAGCTGAACGGCGAGCGCCGAGACCCGGAACCGCCACAGCAGCAGGGCGGGGAAGTGCTCGGGAAGCTCGCTGAGGGACGGCAGGAACGCATAGGCGAGCCCGACGGCGACGGCGAAGCCGAGCACGGCCGCCACCGTCGCGTACCAGTTGCCCAGGCGCGGTGCCAGGCGCTTGCCGAGGATCGTCGCCCCGACGGCCAGCAGCACGCTCAGCAGCACCATCAGGAAGTACAGAGCCGTGCGCTTGTCGAGGCTCGCCGGGTCGCCCACGGAAGGCGGGTTGGCCGGGTACTTCAGGAACGGCACCAGATACACGCACACGAACGCGGCGCCCGACAGCAGCACCGCCGTCGCGCGCGGGCCGAAGCGGCCCACGCGCCCCAGCGCGAAGCTGAAGGCCAGCGAGGCGATGCCGCCCAGAGCCACGCCGTAGACCAGGACTGCCGTGGCGAGGCCCGCGGTGGACTGCATGCCGCGGCTGACGATTTCCGCACCGTGCTCGTGCGAATGCGCGTGGGCCTCCTCGAAGGCGATGGCCGCGTCCACCTGGGGCTCGCCCAGGAACGAGGCCGTCACCAGGGCGAACAGGCCCGCGACGAGACCGGCGAGCATGCCGCGCACAAGGAGAGTCCTCACTGTGGCGGAGTTCATCGTGCTCCTCCCCGCTCAGTGGCAGGGGAAGCCGAGAAGGTGGCGTCCGTCGTGGACCCACTCGTGCACGCCCGTGCCGGAGATGAGGGACGTCGCCCCCTGCTCGGCGCCGACGAAGTACAGCAGGACGAGCATCAGCAGACCGAAGAAGACAGCCCACGGAAGGATCGCCTTGGCCGGCAGCGTCGTCGGAACGGCGGCGCCGGAGGCGGGAGTCGCGGAACTGGGCGGGGCGATGGACTGTGCCATGGCAAGACCTCCTGTTGGGAACTCGCGTCCCTGTCGGTGGAGCTCGTGACGGCACAGCGGGTCTGGCTCGCCCCCGCCCGTACGCTGCGCACGGCAGCGGACCGGAAGGGGCATACAGTGGCGCGACCGCGCCGGAATCTCACCGGCTTCCGCCCTGCCGTCGTCGATCGATACGAGCGGAAGGTACCCCGACACCACGTGTCCGGCCAAGGCCGCACATCCCGGGCAGCCGGCCCCGGTGCCGTCGACTCCCGTACGGAGAGCGGCCGTTCACGGGCGAGGAGAGGCAGATGACCACGCGAGTGACTTTGATCTCGCCCGCGCGCAGCGAGTCCTCAGAGGAGTTCCGCTTCGACGACGGGCGGCCGCTGAGCGACGCCGGAGTGCGGGAGACCGGGGCCGCGCGGACCGCCGCCGCCGCGCTGCTGTCCGCGGCCGGGTGCAACGCCGTCTCACCGTCTGCCCGTTGTGTGCAGACCGCCGAGGAGCTGGGCGTTCCCGGCGCGTCCGGACTCACCGACGAGCGGCTGGCCGGCTGTTCGGCGGGCCGCTGGCGCGGCAGGACGCTGGAGGAGGTGAGCGCCGCCGAACCGGACGCCGTCGCACAGTGGTTGGCGGACCCCGCGAGCGCGCCGCACGGCGGCGAGTCCGTCGTGCGGCTCTGCGCCAGGACAGGGGAGTGGCTGACGGAGCTCGCCCGGCTGCCCGGCCGCGTACTGGCGGTCGTGGAGCCCGACGTCGTGCGGGCCGCGGTGGTGTTCGCCCTGGGTGCGCCCGCCTCGGGGCTGTGGCGCGTGGACGTCGCACCGCTGACGGCGACGGAGTTCAGCGGCCGGTCCGGCCGCTGGAACCTCCGCGCGGGCACGGCCCTCGTCGTGCCCTGATCTCTTCCCGGCGCGTTCTAGGACGTGTCCGCGAAGTCCCTCCCCCAGACTCCGGTCTGGGAGGTGCCCCAGCACGCACCGGGTGCCGACAGCCCCGGCCTCCGGCCGGACGGCGCTACTTTGCGGACACGCCTAGCCCCTTCCCGCGGGCGGGTCCGCGAGGACGCCCTCCCGCAGCCCCGTCGCCTGCCCCACCTCGATGAGGTAGCCGTCGGGATCGCGTACGTAGCAGCGCAGTTCGACCTTGCGGTCGATGGGAGGGGTGAGGAACTCGGCGCCCTTGGCGCCCCATTCGCGGTAGCACTCCTGGATGTCGGCCACGCGGATGTTGAGGAAGCTCGATGTGGTGTCCGGGTCCTCGGGCGGCCGCAGCGTCACGTCGGGCTTGTCGGGGGTGGGCCCCCCGCCAGGGTTCATGATGATCCAGCCGTTGGCGAGCCTGACGATGCACGGGTTCTCCTCCAGCACCACCGTGCCGCCGAGGACGTCCGAGTAGAACGCGCGGGAGCGTGCCACGTCCCGCACGGTCAGGAAGTGGGTCAGGAGGATGCCCGTGTCGGGCGTGGGCAGGTCTTCGCGTCGCATGTGTCCGGTCTCTCCCTGCTTCGGTTCGATGTTCTCGCAGGGTATGGACGGTTTCGGGCACGCCGTCGCAGTAACACGCGCTACCCGCCGATATCGACCCGCACCCGCGCCGCCCGTACGGCCGCGTGCAGGCTCGCGCTGTCGTACGAGCCGTGGTGGCGGCGGCCGTTGACGAAGAACGTGGGTGTGCCCGACACCCCGCTGTCGTCGGCCGACTCGACGTCCTCGGCGATCCGCGTCGCCCCGACGCGCTCGCGCAGGTCCTCACGGAAGCGGTCGACGTCCAGGCCGAGCACCTTCGCCTGCCGCACCAGCATGGGGACGCTCGTCTCCTCCTGATTGGTCAGCAGCCAGTCGTGCATCTCCCAGAAGGCGCCCTGCTGTGCCGCCGCTTCGGCCGCCTCCGCCCGCAGCTGCGCGTTCGGATGGACGTCGGTCAGCGGCAGGTGGCGCCACACGTGGCGCACGTCGTCCCGGCCGCCGAGGAGCGCGCGGATGACGGGTTCAGCGCCGGCGCAGTACGGGCACTCGTGGTCGCCGTACTCGACGAGCGTGACGGCGGCGTCGGCCGGCCCGCGCACGTGGTCGCGCTCGTCGTCGACCTCGGTGGTCAGGTCCAGGATGGGTGCGGACGTGCCGAGCAGCGCGCGGCCCTTGATGTGGTGCGGCAGCAGCGCAGTGGCGCGCGAGACCAGCCACGTCGCGGCGGAGGCGCACAGCGCCGCGCTGAGCACGCCGATCTTCGCCTCGTCCAACTGCGCGCCGTGGAAGGCGAGTCCGGCGATGAGAAGGGAGACGGTGAAGCCGATGCCGGCGATCGTCCCGCCGCCGACGGCCGCGGCCCAGCCCACCGGCGGACGCAGCCGGCCGCCGCTCAGGCGCGTCACCAGCCACGAGACGCCGACGATGCCGATCGGCTTGCCCACGACGAAGCCGATGAGGATGCCGAGCGTGATCGGCGAGGCGAACGAGCGGGAGAGGAGCTCGCCCGTGATCGGCACGCCCGTGTTGGCGAGGGCGAAGAGCGGCACGATCACATAGCTCGTCCACGGGTGGAAGAGGTTCTGGAGGCGGTCGTTGGGGGAGATGGCCGCCGCCAGGCCGACGCGTGCCGTGCGCGCGAGCTCTCCCGTCGGCTGCTCGCGGAAGAGCCGGAAGAGCCCGCTGGCGCGCTCCAGGTCGTCGCGGGCCGCCGGATACGCGTATGTCAGGAGCCCCAGCACGAGGCCCGTGACGACGGGGTCGACCCCCGACTTGAGCATCGCCACCCACATGACGATGCCGAGCAGGGCGTAGGCGAACCCGGAGGAGATCTCCGCGTACCGCAGCACCAGCACCACGACGAGGAGGCCGCACGCCGTCAACAGCGGTACGGCGGCGACGTGTTCGGAGTAGACGAAGGCGATCACGGCCAGCGCGATGACGTCGTCGACGACGGTGAAGGTGAGCATGAAGGCACGCAGCCGCCGCGGGAACCGCGGGCCCACCAGGGCGAGCATGCCGAGCGCGAAGGCCGTGTCCGTCGACATGGCCGCTCCCCAGCCCTGTGCGGACGCATGGCCGGTGTTGAGCGCGAGATAGATCGCGACGGGCACGATCATGCCGCCGACCCCCGCGAGCGCGGGCAGGGTCACCCGGCGGCGCTCGCGCAGATCGCCCATGTCGAACTCGCGGCGTGCCTCCAGCCCCACGACGAAGAAGAAGAACGTCATGAGCCCGCTGTTGACCCAGTCGTGCAGATCCAGCGAGATCCGCTCGTCGGAGACGCCGATGAACAGCCGCGTCGACCACAGCCGCTCGTACGAGGCGAAGTCGATGTTCGCCCAGACCAGCGCGGCGAGCGTGGCCGAGAGCAGAACCGCCGCGCTGCCCGTCTCCGTGCGCAGGAAGCGGCGCAGCGGCCCGTGCAGGCTGGCCCACGGGGTCCGCCCGGTCAGTTCACTTCGGGAAGACCCCGGCGAATCGGTCATGCGCCAAGTCTCTCCCAGGGAGCGCCTGTCTTCGCACAGCGGCCCCGGGCGTGCGTCGCCGCCTGTCGCCGCGCCTCGTCGCACGTCGCACGTCGCACGTCGCACGTCGCACGTCGCCGCACGCCGGGCGGCGTGGCGGACGCGGACGGCCCGCGGCGTCAGGCGGGCCTGCGGCCCATCTCCTGCGCGAAGGACGCCGGCTCGGTGTCGAAGCCGGTGACCCCGTCGTGGAGCTCCCAGGCGCCGTCCTCCCCGCGGACGAACTCGGCGACGGTCGCCGCGGTGGAGGCGGGGATACCCGCGAAGTCGTTCTCCGCCAGCTTCGTGTACCCCTCGCTGATCTGCACGAGGGTGTTCGACACGTCGCCGAACGTCATCCGGCCCCCGCCCTGCTGGATGGCCACGCCCACGACGACGCGCGTGTACGTCGGCGCGAGCCGCTCCAGCTCCAGCGTCATGGCCTCGTCGGGGCCGAACCCCTGGCCGGTGCGGCTGTCCCGGTTGAGCGTGATCGTGCCGTCCGGGGCGCGCTGGTCGAAGTGGACGAGATAATCCGGGTCACCGTACGGATCGTCGCCGGTGTACGTGGCGGCGACGATGTCCAGATCGTGCACGGGCGCCCCCATGGGACTCGGGTCCCACTTCAGCTTCACCTCGACCTTTTCGAGACCCTTGTTGAGACTGCTCACAGACTTCCCCTCCTGGTCCGGGACGCAGCGTTCGACCGGCCGCACGCTGTGTCAACTGTACTGCCGGAGAACGAGGTTGGGCGGCCGGGGAACCAGGTGAGGACCGGTTCGGCGGGCCGCGGACGAGGGAAGGACGGAACGTCCGCTCCGGCGGACGGCTCTCGTCGCGGCACGCACGGCGCCGACGGCACGGGTCCTCTGCCCGACCGACGGGACCGAGCAGACCCACGACGTCAGCGTCAGCCCGCCGTCAGATCCTGGGCGAGATGCCGGAGAATGGAGACATGACCGAACGGAAGCCGCCGGGAATCAGCTTCGAATCGTGGGTGGACAGGCAGATCCGCGAGGCGGAGGAGCGCGGTGCCTTCGAGGACCTCCCGGGCGCGGGCGAGCCCCTCCGGGACGGGGACGCGCCGTACGACGAGAACTGGTGGCTGAAGCGGAAGCTGCGCGACGAGGGCGTGACGCAGCTGCCGCCGACCCTCGCGCTCCGCAAGGAGGCCGAGGACGCGCTCAGGGCCGCCTCCCGCGCACAGTCGGAGGCGGAGGTGCGGCGGATCGTGAACGCGGTCAACGACAAGATCCGCGAGGCCTTCCGCCGGCCGATGTCCGGCCCGCCGCTGAATCTGACCCCGTACGACGTGGACCGGGTCGTCGAGGAGTGGCGCGAGGGCCGGGGCCGCGGGGACGGCGAAGAGAGCGGCCCGGGCCCCGGCTCCGGCGCCTGACGGCGGCGGACAGCGGACGATCAGCCCGACGAGGCCGATGCCGCCTCGTGAGACGGCCGCGGCCGACGTACGCCGGGCTGATCGCCCGGGACGCGGTCTACGGCAGCAGCGAGCGCACCAGCTCGCACGTCGTGTCGGACGGCGGATGCACGCCGATGCGGGCCGCTGTACGGCGGATCGTGCGGTCACCTGCCTGACTCGGCGCGTACACACCGGAGTCGAGCAGGGCGATGGCTATGCGCATCGCCTTCAGCTGCCGGTTGTGCGAGACATACCACTCCCGCGGGCGGCCGGCCGGAAGCCGCTTCTTCGGCGGGCGGCCGGTGGACGAGGCGGGGAAGGCGAGCGGCAGAGGGGGCGTCAGGGGGCGGGCTGTGGCTGCGGTCATCGGCGACCTCCGGGACGTCGTGCCGTGGGTGAGGTGCTGACGTGCTGACTTGTCGGCCGTGCTGACGTGCCGCGCGGGCAGGTGTGCCACGCGCCGCGTGTGTGTGCCGACCCGGTGAACGGGTGTGGACCGCGCATCGGGTTCTGGTTCCCAGAATACCGCCGGGCACTGACAACGCCGCCGCCAACGTCCCTGGTCGCAAGGGATGTTGGGGGAGTGCGTCATGGTGCTGACGGTCCCCGTACGCCGTCTTCACACTCCTCGAACATCGCTTGCCGATGCTGGCCCCCGACAAGGACCACGAGGAGAGGGGGACGGCGATGCGGCGCAGCTCCACGCAACGTGTGCTGGCAGGCGTGATCGCCCTGCTTCTGCTGCTTCCCGCGATGGCCGGGTGCAGCGCGGAGGCGGACGCGGGAGACGGCAAGAAGAAGCCCAACGTGCTGATGGTGATGACCGACGACCAGTGGCTGGAGTCGATGCGGATCATGACCCACACCCGGCAGCTGCTCGGCGAGAAGGGCGTGACCTTCGACCGCTACCACCCGTCGACGCCGCTGTGCTGCCCCTCGCGATCGACGTATCTGAGCGGGCAGTTCGCGCACAACAACGGCGTACGGCACAACAAGGCGCCGCAGGGCGGCTACGACAAGCTCGACGAGAAGAAGACGCTGCCGGTGTGGATGCAGAAGGCCGGATACGTCACCTCGCACATCGGCAAGTACCCCAACGGCTACGGCGACAAGGACCCCACGCACGTGCCGCCGGGGTGGGACGAGTGGCGCGGCGCGGTGAGCGCGTCGACGTACAGGATGTGGGGCTACCGGCTCAACGAGAACGGCAAGCTGCACACCTACGGGAAGTTCGACGAGGAGGACCCGGACCTCTACCAGACGGACGTGTACCGCGACAAAGGCGTCGACTTCATCGAGCGCAAGGCCAAGGAGGACAAGCCCTTCTTCCTCAGCCTCGCCTTCCTCGCACCGCACTCCGAGGGCAAGAAGGCGGCGCCCAAGGGACCCGCCCCGGAGAAGTCCGGCAAGCCGCGCGAGAAGAAGGGCGACGGGCCGAACGTGGGCGAGGCCCCGCGTCCCGCGCCGCGCCACAAGGGCGAGTTCGCCGACGAGAAGCTGCCCGACGACCCCGCGTACGGCGAGGACGACATGCGGGACAAGCCCGCCTTCCTCCAGGAGCGCCCCGACCTCGACGCCGGGACCACGCGGAAGATCACGGAGAGCTACCGAGGGCGGCTGGAGTCGCTGCTCGCCGTGGACGAGGCCGTGCAGAAGCTGATGGACACCCTCAAGGCCACCGGCCAACTGGACAACACATACGTGCTGTTCACCTCGGACAACGGCTTCTTCTTCGGCCAGCACCGCGTCCCGACGGGGAAGTTCCTCGCGCACGGGGCGTCGGGGCAGGTGCCGATGCTGATGCGCGGTCCCGGCCTCGACGGCGGCGCGCACTCGGAGGAGCTGACCGAGAACGCCGATCTGGCCGCCACCATCGCGGACATCGGCGGAGCCGACCCGGACCTCTCCCTCGACGGCCGCTCCCTGCTGCCGTACGGGCGCGATCCGGGCAAGCGCAGCGGACGGCCGGTGCTTCAGGAGATCGCGGAAGGCGCACGTCGCTCGCCGGTGAAGGACCGTACGGGCGGCGGGAGTTCGGCGGGGGCCGGTGCGCCGCCCCACGACGACTCCTCCGCCGGCAGGGCGGCGGGCGCCGGGGACCTGGACCAGGACGGCGAGGCGTCGCCTCCGGTGCCGGAGAAGAACGGCGATCGGCGCCGAGGCCAGAGCTCCGCGGCCTACGAGGCGATCCGCACGGACCGCTATCTCTACATCCGCTACGTCCGGGGCGGGAGGGAGCTGTACGACCTGGCCGAGGACCCGCACGAGCTGACCTCGCGCCACGCCGACCCCGAGTACGGGAAGGTGCGCGCTTTCCTCGACGCCCGCCTCGACGACCTGCAAGGGTGTGCGGGAGCGGAGTGCCGCGAGGAGATTCCGCGGGCGCCCGCACCCGGCTGAACGCGGCGCGGCCGAACGACCCGCCGTGGCGCCGCAGTCGGGCGAAGGACTGCGGCGCCGCAGTACGGAGGAGGAGGACCCTGGCAGGGCAGAACCGCGGCCTCGTACTGGTCGTCGAGGACGAACCCGCCATCGCCGCACTGGTCCGCACGTATCTCGTACGCGAGGGCTTCACGGTGATGACGGAGTCGACGGGCGAGTCGGCGCTGGCCGCCGCCCGCCGGCACCGCCCCGTCGCGCTGATCCTCGACATCATGCTGCCCGACATGGAGGGCACCGAGGTGTGCAGACGGCTGCGGAGCGAGCAGAACTGGACGCCCGTGCTGTTCCTCACCGCGCGCGACGAGGAGGTGGACCGGCTGCTCGGCCTGGAGCTCGGCGGCGACGACTACATCACCAAGCCGTTCAGCCCGCGGGAGTTGGTGGCCCGCGTGCGCGTGGTGCTGCGGCGCACCTCTGGTGCCGTCGCCGAATCCGTGCGGTGCGTCGGTCCCCTCAAGGTCGACGTGCCGCGCCGGAAGGCCTCGGTGGAGGAGGAGCTCGTCGAGCTCACGGCCACCGAATTCGACCTGCTGGCCCATCTGATGGCGCGGCCGGGGCGTGTCTGCACGCGCAGCGATCTGCTGGCGGCCGTCTGGGGCCATCGCTCCGACGCGGGCGCGCGCACGGTCGACGTGCACATCGCACAGCTGCGGGCCAAGCTGGGGCGCGGAGCGGGAACGATCCGGACGATACGCGGTGTCGGATACAGCGTCGAAGAGTGAACCGGCCGCGGGGGCGGGCGAGTCGGGCGGACCGGGCGGGCCGGTCCCACCCGGCGGACAGGCCGGTTCGGCCGCGTCGGCCGGGTCGGCCGGTTCGGCCGCGACACTGAGGCTGCTGCGCGGCCGCGCCGGGCGCATGACGTCCCGCACGGTGCTCGTCACGCTGCTCGTCGCGCTCGTGTCGGTGCTCGCGACCGCGGCGGCGGCCGTGCCGCTCGTACGGCAGGCCGCGACGGCGCAGGCGCGGGAGTCGCTGCGCGATCAGGCGGACCTCGCGGCGACGATGCTCGCCGCGCGCACCGGACGCCCGGACCGCGTACGGCAGTTGGCGCATCTGATGCGCGGCAACGGCATCCGCTTCTCCCTCGTACGCGCCCACACCCCGGACCGCGACTGGGTCCCGGCCGCGACCGCGCGGCGGCTCGCGGAGGGTAAGCCCGCGCACACCCGCTTCACGGGCAGGGACGGCGGTGAGGTGCTGATCGAGGCGCGCCCCGTCGGAGTGGCCGGCGGTGTCGTGCTCGCCCAGCCGCTGGAGGAGGCGCGCGGTGAGACGGTCGGGGTGGGGCTCGCGCTCGCGCTCTCGGCCGGAGCGACCGCGGGAACCCTCGCGGGCGTCCTGCTCTCCCGCCGCCTCGCCCGGCCGCTGCGGCAGGCCGCGCGCACCGCGGACCGCATCCGCCGGGGTGACCGCGGCTGCCGGATGCCGCTCGACCCGCCCGACGAGGTACGCGAACTCTCCAGCGCGCTCAACGAGTTGACCGCGGCGCTGGAGCTGAGCGAACGGCGGCAGCGGGACTTCCTGATGTCCGTCTCGCACGAACTGCGCACACCGCTGACGACGATCAGCGGCTACGCGGAGGCCCTCGCCGACGGCGTGCTGACCGCCGGGGAGGACGTCGCGCGGGACGCCGGCCGCACCATCCTGACCGAGGCCGGGCGCCTCGACCGCCTGGTGTCCGATCTGCTGGCGCTCGCACGGTTGCAGGCCGACGACTTCACGCTCGACGTGGAGGAGGTCGACGTCAGGGCGCTGGTGTCCGGAGCGGTGACCGCGTGGCGCCCCTCGCTCGAACGGTCCGGCACGCGGCTGGAGACGGAGCTGCCGCCGGGGCCGCTCCTGGCGCGCACCGACCCGGGACGGCTGCGGCAGGTCCTCGACATCCTGGTGGAGAACGCGGGACGGGTGGCGCCGGGAGCGCCGCTGGTGGTCGCACTCGCCCCGTCCGGCGACGCCGCGGGTTCTGGGGGTTCCGCGGGTTCCGGCGGTGCCGCCGGTGACGCGGGCCCGCCCGGGACGGCGGTCCCCCGCGGGCACTTCGCCCTCTCGGTGCGCGACGGCGGCCCCGGTCTGTCGGACGAGGATCTGCTCGTGGCCTTCGAACGCGGCAGGCTCCACCGCCGCTACCACGGCAGCCGTCCCGTGGGCACCGGACTCGGACTCGCCCTGGCGGCGCAGCTCGTGGAGCGTCTCGGCGGCACGATCGCCGCGGCCCACGCGCCCGAGGGCGGCGCGCACTTCACCGTACGGCTGCCGGTGTGAGCCCCGATCGCGCCCTTCAGGCGGCCGTCGTGAGCGGTCCTCCGGCCGTGGGCAGCGGCAGCCCGAAGTCGCGCAGCACCTCGTGTGCGGCCCGCCGTCCCGAGACGAGCGCGCCCTGAGCCGTACTGGTGTCGCGGTGCTCGCCGCACACGTACAGACCCTGGAGCACCCGCACCGGGCGCCGCAGATCGTGCGGAGCCGGCATCGCCGGCACGGCCTGCGCGTCGTGGTGTGCGGCGAGCAGGCTCCAGCGCCCGGCCGGCACCCCGTGCAGCGTGGCCAACTGCGCGCGGGAGGCGGCCTCCAGCTCGGCGAGGGGCTCACCCGCCGCCGCGCCCAGCACGACGGACGTGACGAGGCCCGCGCGCCCGGGCCGTGCCCGCCCGGGATCGATCGCCGAGGCCGCCCACGAGTGCGACACGGGGCCCTGCCGGGCCGCGTCCCCGTCGACCAGTAGCGAGGGCGACAGCGGCTGCGTCTCCTCGACCGCGTGGTGCAGGACGGTCAAGGGGTGGAAGTCCGGCACCCGCAGCCCGGGAAGCAGCTCGCCCGCGTCGGCCGCGCCCGTGGCGACGACGACGGCGCGGCATGCCAGGGTGCCGTGGTCGCGGGTGGTCACGGCGTTCGTCGTGACGGACTCGGCGGTGACGTCCGTACGGACGGTGCCCTCCGGCAGCGTGGCGGCGAGCTGCTCCGGCACGGACACCATGCCGTCGGCCGGCAGACAGCAGCCGCCCCGTATGAACCCGCGCAGCGTGAGATCGGCGACGCGGCTGGACGTCGTCAGCGCGGGGTCGGAGAGCAGCGCCGACAGCAGCGGACGTACGAGCGAACCCACGGTGCGTGCGGGCAGCCCGCGCGCCGACAGGGCCTGGGCGGCGGGCAGTTCGGTGCGGGTGAGCAGCCGGTCGGACGGTACGGCCGCGAAGCGGGCCAGCGCGCTGCGGAGCCGCGCGAGGTCGAGGGCGCCGGTCCTGCCCTGCCTTCTCCCGGCGACGACCCGGCTCGGCTCCTGGCGGGAGACGCCGCGGGCGGCACGGCTGCGGGCGCTGGTGAGAGCGCGCGCCGTGGTGAGTGCGCTCCTCGTGCGCCGGTCGATGCGGTCGGTGCGTACGGTGCGTGACGCTGCCTCCGCATGAGGGGGCCGCGGGACGCCCGGCGGCGCCGGCCGGGAGGCGAGGCCCAGGGGGAGGCGTCCCATGGTGCGGCGCAGGTCGCCTATCCGGTGCGTACGGCCGTCGGCGCGCAGCAGCGCGCCCGGAGCGAAGGGATGCAGCTCCAGCGCGGCGAGCGCGGGAAGCCGACGGAACTCGGGCCAGTCGGGGCAGAGCAGCCGCCCAGAGCGGTCCAGCAGATAGCCGTCGACCTCCTCCGTGGCCATCCGGCCGCCCACCCGCGAGGTCGTCTCCAGCACGGTGACGCGCAGGCCCGCGTCCGTGAGGTGGTGTGCGGCGGCGAGGCCCGCGAGGCCCGCGCCGATGACGACGACGTCGGCGTCGGGGGTGTGTATGGGGCCGGAGCGTGCTGTCTCGCTGGAGCGCACGATGCCTCCCGTGGTCGGCGCGCGGTGCAGGGCCGTCCTGCCTCCGTACTGCCCGGACCGGCGCTGGTGAACCGTGAGGATCCGGACTCTACGCAGCTGCCCGGTTGCGGTCAGTGGCACACGGGCAGAGCACGGTCGCACAGCGGTCGCACACCGCTCTCGATCGGGCCGGCGGCACGGCACGCGGGCCGTTCCCGGGCGGCACGCACCCGGGCAGGCCCTAAGGCCCGGCCGTCCCGTCAGCGCAATGCGGCGCGTACCGCGTCTTCGACGCCGGGAAACGCGAAGCTGAAGCCCGACTCCAGAAGCCGCGTGGGCAGGACGCGCTGGCTGCCCAGCACGTCCTTGGAGAACTCGCCCAGCGCGGCGCGCAGCACCGGCGCCGGTACGGGCAGCAGCGCCGGCCGGTGCAGGACGCGGCCCATCGCCGCGGCGGCCTCCCGGTTGGTGACCGGCTCGGGGGCGGTGAGGTTGAACGGGCCCGACAGATCGTCCCGGTCCAGGAGATGACGCAGCGCGGCGATGTGGTCGTGCAGCGCGATATGGCTCCAGTACTGGTCGCCGCTGCCCAGCCGCCCGCCGAGGCCCGCCTTGAAGATGCGGAACAAGGGGCCCCACGCGCCGCCCTCACGGGCGACGACCAGGCCGGTGCGGGCGAAGACCGTACGGATGCCGGCCTCCGACGCCGCGGCCGCCGCCTCCTCCCACTCCACGCAGAGGTTCGCGAGGAAGTCGTCGCCGGGCGGGGCGCTCTCGTCGACGGCACGGGCGCCGGTGTCGCCGTAGTAGCCGACGGCGGTGCCGACGATCAGGACGCGGGGCGGCTCGTCGAGCGAGGCGAGCGCGTCGGCGACGGCGGCAGTGCCCAGCACACGGCTGTCGCGGATCTCCTTCTTGTACGCGGGCGTCCAGCGCCGGTCCCCGACGCCCGCGCCCGCGAGGTGGACGACGGCCTCGCAGCCTTCGAGACCCGCGGTCTGCACGTACTGGCCCTTCGGGTCCCACACCACCTCCGAGGGCGGCGGGCCGCCGGGCGCCGGGGCGCGGCCCGCGCTCTCGTAGCGCCGCGCGTCCTGCGAGGCCCGCCGCACGAGACGGACGATGTCGTGGCCGTCCGCGCGCAGGGAGCGGGTGAGAGCCGTGCCGATGAGGCCGGAGGAACCGGAGACCGCGATACGCATGGGGCCATCCTGCCGTCTGCGGAGGCGCTGCTGAAGCGCCGCGCGCGTCATGGATGTTGGGGCGCCGCCGGCCGAGGACGGAGGAGGAGCGGCGGAGGGACTCAGCCGCGGAAGCGGTCCCAGAGCTTGGGGAGACGCTCGGCGAGGGCGGCGTCGTCCTCCAGGTTGAGGGACACGCCGACCGGGTCCTCGGGCGGCTCGGGCAGGCCGAGGTCGGGCATCACGGTGCCGGTGAGCTGCTCGTACGCCTCGTCGGCGGCGTAGCCGAGATCCTCGGCGTCGCCGTCCAGTTCCTCGTCGAAGCCCTCCAGCACGTCGGCGAGCGAGTCGGCGTCGTGCGCCGCGCTCTCGAAGACCTCGCGGCCCTGACCGATCAGCCAGCAGCGGAACGCGTCGAACGCGTCGTCGCTCACGCCGTCCAGCAGAATCCACGCCGCGGCCCACAAGTCCCACTGGTTGGCGCGGTTGTAGCGGGACTCGAAGTGCCGGGCGAAGAACGTCACGGCGTCCGGATCGAGCCGCGTCAGCCGCTCGATGAGCAGGTCGGCCTGCTCCTCGGGGTCGCCCTCGGCGTCCTCGCGGGTCGAATCGATCAGCGCCCAGAACTCGGTCTCGTCCATCACGAACACAGCATCCGCCTTGTACCCGCCAGACGCACGCGGACTCCCTCGGATGCCGCCTTGTCGTTACCGGGGCGCGTCAAGGTCTCAATGTGCGGTTGCTGTGACCATCCCATGTATCACCCGTGGCGATCGCACTCGGCGACCGCATGCGCGAACCCACGGAAAGCCCGACAAGGGATGTCCGGTATCCGTGCGAGCGTGCTCCGCGTACGCCGGCACCCGGGCGGCGGCAGCGAGCGGTACGGAGGGAGACAGCGTGAGCACAGCAGGGGCACTGGCGGGCAAGGTGGTGCTGGTCGCCGGAGCGACGCGCGGAGCGGGCCGGGCCATGGCCGTGGAGCTGGGAAGAGCCGGCGCCACCGTCTATGTGACGGGCCGCACCACGCGCGAGCGAGCCAGCGAGATCGGGCGCACGAGCGAGACCGTCGAGGGCACCGCCGAACTCGTCGGCGAGGCGGGCGGCGAGGGAATCGCCGTGCCCACCGACCACTTGGAGCCGGAGCAGGTACGCGATCTGGTCGAGCGGATCGACAGAGAACAGGGCCGCCTGGACGTCCTCGTCAACGACATCTGGGGCGGCGACCACCTCGTCCAGTGGGACAAGAAGATGTGGGAGCACGACCTGGAGCAGGGCCTGCGCGTCCTCCGGCTGGGGGTGGAGAGCCACATCGTCACCAGCCGGTACGCGATCCCGCTCCTCATCCGCAGCCCCGGCGGGCTGGTCGTCGAAGTCACGGACGGGACCGAGGAGTTCAACGGCCCGCGGTACCGCAAGCCCTTCTACTACGACCTGGCCAAGTACGGCCCGCTGCGCATGGCGCGCGCACTGGCCGAGGAGCTGCCGGAGTACGGCGCGAGCGCAGTGTGCCTCACCCCGGGCTGGCTGCGCTCCGAGTTCATGCTCGACACGGCGTTCAAGGTCACCGAGGAGAACTGGCTCGAAGGCACCGCCCAGAACCCGCACTTCGCGATCTCCGAGTCGCCCGTCTTCGTCGGGCGCGCCGTCACGGCTCTCGCCGCCGACCCGGACGTGAGCCGGTTCAACGGGCGCTCGCTCTCCAGCGGCGGACTCGCGCAGGAGTACGGCTTCACCGACACCGACGGCTCGTCCCCCGACGCGTGGCGGTACATCACCGAGGTCGAGGAGGCGGGCAAGCCCGCCGACGTGACCGGTTACCGCTGAGGCGCGTCCTCCGCACCGCCGGGTCCGTAGCGGGACGCCATGCGGCGCGCCGCGTCCGCGAACCGGGCGCGCAGCGCGGCCGGTTGGAGCACTTCGCACTCGGGGCCGAGGGAGAGGAGCTGGCTGTAGGCGACGTCGAGTGACTCGACGGCGAGGACGACGGTGACGCGGTCGTCCCCGCCGTCGGGCCGCGCCTCCTCACGGCCTTCGCCGCCGGCGCCGCCCGCGTCCGGCGGACTGGCCTTTGCCAGCGCCTCCTCCGCGGCCCGGCGGTCGGTCGCGTGCCGCAGCCTCCGCGCTCCCGCCGGTGTCAGCCGCAGCACCACCTCGTCCCGCAGGATCGACTGCGCGAACGCCGCCGAGCGCTCCTCCCAGAAGGCCGGCAGGTCGAACTCCTCGTCCCGCACGAAGCGTTCACCCGTCTCCTCGACGCCGGTGACCCTGTCGACCCGGTACACCCGCCGGTCGCCGCCGTCGACGACGCGGGCCGCCAAGTACCAGACGCCCGCCTTGAGTACGAGGCCGTACGGCTCCAACTCCCTCTCCCTGGGCCTTGCGGCCCGGGAGGTACCCCCAACCTCCGCCCCCGGGCGCCGGTAGCGCATCCGCACCGTACGGTCGTCCCATACCGCCTCCGCCAGCGCGGGCAGCTGCTCCGGCGGTTCCTCCGGGGGATGCCACCAGCCGGGCGCGTCGAGGTGGAAGCGCTGCGCCGCCGAGCGGTGGGCGTCGCTCAGCTCGGGCAGCAGCGCCGCGGAGACCTTCAGCCGGGCCGCCGACGCGGCGTCCGCGAGGCCCATGTCCTGTAGCGCACGCGGCACTCCGGACAGGAACAGCGCCTCCGCCTCGCTGCGGCCGATCCCGGTCAGCCGCGTGCGGTATCCGCCGACGAGGCGGTAGCCGCCGCTGCGTCCGCGGTCCGCGTACACGGGCACCCCGGCCTCCGACAGGGCCAGCACGTCACGGGTGACCGTACGTTCGGAGACCTCCAGCTCAGCCGCGAGCTCGGCCCCGGTCATGGCACGGCGCGTCTGGAGCAGAAGCACCATCTTGATCAGCCGGGCCGCGCGCATGCCGGCATTCTGCCGCCGCGCCGGTACGGCGGTGAACCACTGTGGCGCACCGCCACGGCGGACCGGCCTCCGGCGGGCGGTCAGCCGAGCCCGTAGGCCTCCGCCGCCCGCCGCACCGTCTCGTGCTTGACCTCGCCCCGCCGCGCCAGCTGCGCGAGCGCCGCGACGACCACCGACTCGGCGTCGACCCCGAAGTGGCGGCGCACCGCCTCACGGGTGCCGGAGAGCCCGAAGCCGTCCGTGCCGAGCGACGTCCAGTCCTGCGGCACCCACTGGCTGATCTGGTCCGGGACGGCCCGCATCCAGTCGCTGACCGCGAGCACCGGCCCGGGCGCGTCCTCCAGCACGCGTGTCACATACGGGACGCGCTCCTCGCCGCGCAGCTGCGCGGCGTCGCACTCCAGGGCGTCCCGGCGCAGCTCGCTCCAGGACGTCGCCGACCAGACGTCCGCGGTGACGCCCCACTCCTCGGCCAGCATCCGCTGCGCGTCCAGTGCCCAGTGGATGGCCGTGCCGCTGGCGAGCAGCTGGATACGGGGCGTTCCGGCCTCGCTCTCTCCGCCCGGGTCTCCGGCCGGGGAACTCGGGCCTTCGCCCTCACTGAAGCGGTAGAGGCCCTTGAGGATGCCCTCCTCGACGCCGTCGCCCGCGGGCTGCGGAGGCTGCGCCTTCGGCTCGTTGTAGACGGTGAGGTAGTAGAAGACGTCCTCGTTACGGGACGGGTCCGGGCCGTACATGCGGCGCAGCCCCTCCTTGACGATGGCGCCGACCTCGTAGGCGAACGCCGGGTCGTAGGTGACGACGGCCGGGTTGGTGGAGGCCAGCAGCGGCGAGTGGCCGTCGGCGTGCTGGAGCCCCTCGCCGGTCATCGTCGTACGGCCCGCGGTGGCGCCGATGACGAAGCCGCGGCCCAACTGGTCGGCCAGCGACCAGAACTGGTCGCCGGTGCGCTGGAAGCCGAACATCGAGTAGAAGATGTAGAAGGGGATCATGGGCTCGCCGTGCGTCGCGTACGACGTCGCCGCCGCGGTGAAGTCGGCGAGCGAACCGGCCTCCGTGATGCCCTCGTTGAGGATCTGACCGTCCGACGCCTCCTTGTAGTACAGGAGCTGGTCGCGGTCGACGGGGTCGTAGTTCTGGCCGAGCGGTGAGTAGATGCCGGCCGACGGGAAGAGGGACTCCATCCCGAACGTGCGTGCCTCGTCGGGCACCACCGGCACCCACCGCCTGCCGGTCTCCTTCTCCCGCATCAGGTCCTTGACCAGCCGTACGAACGCCATGGTCGTGGCGATCTCCTGGCTGCCGGAGCCCTTCTTCAGCGTCTCGAAGGGCTTCGCCGACGGCTCGGGCAGGGCGACGGGGTGCACCTTGCGGGCCGGTGCCGGACCGCCGAGGGCGGCGCGGCGCTCCTGGAGGTAGCGCACCTCGGGGGAGTCCTCGCCCGGGTGCACGTACGGCACCAGCTCGTCGTCCAACGTGCTGTCCGGGATGGGGAGTCGGAGGAGGTCGCGCATCGCGCGGAACTCCTTGCCGGTCAGCTTCTTCATCTGGTGGTTGGCGTTGCGGGACTCGAAGCCCGGGCCCAGCGTCCAGCCCTTCACCGTCTGCGCCAGGATCACGGTCGGCGCGCCCTTGTGCTCGACGGCGGCCTTGTACGCGGCGTACACCTTGCGCGGCTCGTGGCCCGCGCGGGAGGTCTGGAAGCAGGCGGCGATCTTCTCGTCCGGCAGCAGCTTCGCCATCTCGCGCAGGGCCGGGTCGGCGCCGAAGAAGTGGTCGCGGATGTAGGCGGCGTCGCGGGTCGCGTACGTCTGGAACTGCGCGTCCGGCACCTCGCGAAGCCGCCGCACCAGGGCACCGGTGACGTCGAGCTGGAACAGCTCGTCCCAGGCGGCGCCCCACAGCGACTTGACCACGTTCCAGCCTGCGGCCCGGAACTGGGCCTCCAGCTCCTGCACGATCTTGAAGTTGGCCCGTACGGGGCCGTCCAGCCGCTGGAGGTTGCAGTTCACGACGAACGTGAGGTTGTCGAGCTGCTCGCGGCCCGCGAGGGCGAGGGCGGCCGTCGACTCCGGCTCGTCCATCTCGCCGTCCCCGAGGAAGGCCCACACGTGGGAGGCGGAGGTGTCCTTGATGCCGCGGTTCGTCAGGTAGCGGTTGAAGCGCGCCTGGTAGACGGCGTTGATGGGGCCGATGCCCATGGAGACGGTGGGGAACTCCCACAGCCAGGGGAGGCGGCGCGGGTGCGGGTAGGAGGGAAGGCCGCGGCCCTCGCCTGGGGCTCCTCCGGTCTCCTGGCGGAAGCGGTCGAGGTCGGCCTCGGTGAGGCGGCCGTCGAGGAAGGCGCGGGCGTAGATGCCGGGTGAGGCGTGGCCCTGGATGTAGAGCTGGTCGCCGGAGCCGCCCGAGGCGGGGTCCTCCTTGCCGCGGAAGAAGTGCTGGAAGCCCGTCTCGTAGAGCCACGCGGCGCTGGCGAACGTCGCTATGTGGCCGCCGAGGCCGTAGCGGCTGCCGCGGGTCACCATCGCGGCGGCGTTCCAGCGGTTCCAGGCGGTGATGCGGGACTCCATCTCCAGGTCGCCCGGGAAGTCCGGCTCGGCGGCGGTCGGGACGGTGTTGACGTAGTCCGTCTCCAGCGGGCGCAGGCCGCCGTCGGGAAGGTGATCCAGGGCCCGCCGCATGAGGTATGCGGCGCGCTCGGGGCCGGCATGCGCGATGACGGCGTCCAGGGACTCCCGCCACTCGGCGGTCTCCTGCGGGTCGCGGTCCAGGAGCTGGTCGAGCTCGCTCGGACGGTTGCGTACGGGACGGGGCATGGTGGCCACCTTCCGGACGGGACGGACGGGACGGACGGGACGGACGGGAAGGCGGTGCGACGGAGGGGATGGAACGCGGTGGTTCCGGGCCGGGACGCGGGGGCGTCCCGGGTGCAGGGCCTCCGCGGGACGCGATGAGCCGGCCTCCCGCGCGGGGCCCTGCGGGTGCGGGTCTCTCCTGAATGGCAGGACAGGGTCGGCCCAGCGGTTCGACTGTACGCCTGCGATCGATGATCGATCAAAGCCTCCCTTGAAATTGGCATTCCGTGCCTCGGAAGTCGGCACGCGGTGTCGCTCGCAGGCGGCGGATCGGATCCGGGTTCGGGTGCGTGGCCGCTCCGGGGGCGGGGCCTGCGGGGTGACCGCCCCGGACGGCATGATTTACGGCCGCCGCCGCACCGAGCGGACTCGTCGAGCTCTGCGTGGGCCGCAAATCACGCTTGAGTGTCCGGGGATCGGCCACCCCTCCGACCCCACCCCCTCCCACCGTCCCCGGCTGCCGCGCCGTCGTTTCACGGGTCGCTTCCGTATGTTGTCGTCCTTCGGCAGGGACGGGGAGACGGGGCGCAGACGCCGACGAGGGGGAGGGGCGGGGCCGGAGGCGCGGTTGTGACGGGACACTCAAGCGTGATTTGCGGCCCGCTCCGCAGAGGGTTCGAAGACTGCTCCAGGGGCGACGGCCGTAAATCATGCCGTCCCGGAGCGGCCGCGCCGGAGGCCCCGTCCCGGCGGACACGGACACGCGGCCGCGCCGGAGGCCCCGCCCCGGTCAGGCCACCCAGCGCACGCGCCCCGCGCCCCGGGGGCCGCGCATCGCTCAAATCCCGAACAGCCGCGCCGCGTTGTCGTGGCAGACCGCCCGGAGCCAGTCCGGCCCCAGGCCCGTCGAGTCGAGCGCCTGGAGCGCGTCCGCGTACGTGTACGGGATGTTCGGGAAGTCCGTGCCGAGCAGGACGCGGTCCTGGAGAGCCGCCAGGCGCGGCAGCGCGCGGCGCGGGAAGGGGGACGAGGCCTCGACGAACGGCGTGAAGGCCATGGTCGTGTCCAGCATGACCTTCTCGTACCGTTCGGCGAGGCCGAGGAAGTCCTCGTACTCCGGCATGCCCAAGTGCGCGACGATCAACGGCAGTTGAGGATTGCGGGCGAGCAGCGTCGCGATCGGCCCGGGCCCGGTGAAGGGCCCGGGGGCGGGACCCGAGCCGCAGTGCGTCACGACGGGCACGTCCGCCTCGGCGAGGAGACCCCAGACCTCCTTGAGCGCCGGGTCGTTGGGGTCGTAGGCGCCGACCTGGAGGTGGCTCTTGAAGACCCGGGCGCCCTGGTCGAGCGCCCTGCGTACGTCGTCCGCAGCGGAGGGCTCGGCGAAGAACGTCGCCGTGTGCAGGCAGTCCGGGGTGCGGGCGGCGAAGTCGGCCGCCCAGTCGTTGAGCCAACGCGCCATGCCCGGCTTGTGCGGATACAGCATGGACGTGAACGCCCTGACGCCGAACTCCCGCAGCAGCCGGAGGCGTTGCTCCTCCTCGTGCCGGTACTCGATCGGCCAGGGCCGCCCGAGGAGCGGGCCGCCCGCGTCGAAGTACGCCCATACCTTGGCCAGTACGCGCTGCGGCATGAAGTGGGTGTGGACATCGATGAGGGACTCCAGGCCCAGCTTCTCGCGGAACGCCGCCACGTCCGGTGCGGGCATGCTCACCTCCTTGTCGTCCCGGGCACTCGCCGGACAGGAGATCACGGGAGGGGCAGGTCGCGCAGCTTCTGCTTCTGCACCTTTCCCGAGCCCGTGCGCGGCAGCGAGTCCACTTCGTCGAAGTGGGCGGGGATCTTGTACTTCGCGAGGCGGCCGGCGAGGAACGAGCGCAGGGCGTCGGGGGAGGTGTGCGCGCCGGGGCGGAGGGTGAAGAACGCGCGGCCCACCTGGCCCCACTTCTCGTGCGGCACGCCGACGACGGCACAGCCCGCGACCGCGGGGTGTTCGAAGAGGACGGCCTCGATCTCGGCCGGGTAGACGTTCTCGCCGCCCGAGATGTACATGTCCTTGACCCGGTCGACGATGGTGACGTAACCGTCCTCGTCGCGCGTCGCGATGTCCCCGGAGTGGAACCATCCGCCCTCGGAGAAGGCGGCGGCCGTCGCCTCGGGGTCGTTCCAGTAGCCGGGCGTGACGTTGGGGCCCTGGATGAGGACCTCGCCCCTCTCGCCCGGTTCGACGTCCGTCAAGTCGGGCCGTACGAGGCGCACATCGGCGAAGAAGACCGGCAGGCCCGCCGAGCCTGCCCGCTCGACGCTCTCGGCGGTTTCGAGCCACGTCGCACCCGGCGAGGTCTCGGTGAGCCCGTAGCCCTGGCAGAAGACCAGCCCCCGTTCCTGGTACGTACGGATCAGGGTCTCGGGAATCGGCGCGCCGCCGGACATGAGGGTGCGCAACGACGAGAGGTCGGCGCCCGCCCAGCGCGGGGACTGGGCGAAGGCGGCGAACATCGTCGTCACGCCGAACATCCAGGTGATGCGGTGCTCCGCGATGAGGTCGTAGCAGGCGTCGACGTCCCACTTCGGCATGATCACGCTGCGGCCGCCCTTGAGGAACGTCGGCAGGAGGGTCTGGTTGAGCGCGGCGACGTGGAAGAGGGGGGCGTTGATCAGCGTCACCTCGTCCGAGGCGATGTCGAGGCCGACCATCAGATTGAGGGTGTTCCAGATGACGTTGGCGTGTGTGAGCACGGCGCCCTTGGGCCTGCCCGTGGTCCCCGAGGTGTAGAGGATGAAGGCGGGGTCGTCACGCGAAACGGGGGTGTCGACGCGGGACGGGTCGCCGGCGGCGAGCCATGCGTCGTAGTCGTCGAGTGCCACGACGGTACGGGGCCTCGCCGGGGCCGCGCCGGTGGCGTCGACGAGCACGGACGCCCCCGAGTGGCCCAGGACGTAGTCGAGTTCGGGGCCCGCCAGACGGAAGTTGAGGGGCACGAAGACGCCGCCGAGCATGTGCGTGGCGAACATCGTCTCGGCGAAAGACGGGTGGTTCGGGCCGAGATAGGCGACCCGGTCGCCCGGCTGCACGCCCGCGTCCCGCAGCTGTGACGCCAGCCGGGTGCTGCGCTCGTACACCCCGGCATAGGTGAGGTGCGTGCCCTCGTGGACGAACGCCGTGCGGCCGGGCGAGAGTTGGGCCCTGCGCAATGGCCACGATCCGATGCCCTGGTTCTGCATTCCTCAACTCCTCGCCAGGGGACGGGACTTCTCGGCGAGGTCCTGGTCGCGGGTCTCGGACAGCAGCAGGACGCCCGCGACGGTCAGCGCGCAGCAGGCGGCGACGACCACGGAGACCGGGAGGGTTCCACCGCCGCCGGCCGCGCGCTGCATCTCGGCGAAGAGCAGCGGGGCCAGGCCCGCGCCGAGCCCGGCGAGCTGGTAGCCCAGCGAGGCGCCGGTGTAGCGGCTGCGGGTGCTGAACAGCTCGGCGTACAGCGCCGCGAGCGGCCCGTACATCATCGGGTGGATCACGGACTGCCCCAGAATCAGCGCGGTCGTCAGCAGCAGTGCGCTGCCCGCGTCCACCATCGGGAAGAGGGCGAAGGCGAAGACGCCCATGAGGGCCGCCCCGGCAAGGACGACGGGCCGCCGGCCCACCCGGTCGGAGAGCGCCGACCAGCCGACGATCGCGGGAACGGCGAGCGCGGAGGAGAGGGTGAGCGCGTTGAGCACCGTCTGCCGGGGGTGGCCGCCCTGGACGCCGTAGGCGATGAGGAACGTCGTGAGCGTCCCCTGCGCGACGAACGCCGAGAGCCCGACCGCGACGGCGAGCAGCAGGCTGCGCGGATGGTGCCGCAGGACGCGGAGAAGGGGCGCTCCGCCGTCGCGCTCCGCGCGTGACGCCGCGAAGACGGGCGTCTCCTCGACCCGCAGCCGTACGAACAGGCCGACGGCCAGCAGCACGATGCTCAGCAGGAACGGGATGCGCCATCCCCAGGCCAGGAAGGCCTCCTCGCCGACGACGGCACCGGTCCCGGTCAGCGCCGCGGTGGACAGGACCATCCCGGAGGGCGCACCGGCGTTGGTGAAGCTCGTCCACAGCCCGCGCCGCGACGTGGCGTGCTCGGCGGACATCAGCACCGCGCCGCCCCACTCGCCGCCGACCGCGACGCCCTGGAGGACGCGGAGCAGCACGAGCATGACCGCCGCCCAGCTGCCCACCTGCTCGTACGTCGGGAGCACCCCGATGAGGAAGCTGACGGTGCCCATCAAGGTCATCGTCATCACGAGCATGCGCTTGCGGCCGAGCCGGTCCCCGAAGTGCCCGAACACGACGCCGCCGAGGGGACGGGCCAGATATCCGGCGGCGAAGGTGCCGAAGCTGGCGACCGTGCCGGCCAGCGGGTCCAGGTCGGTGAAGAAGACCTTGCTGAAGACGACGGCGGAGGCCGTGGCGTACAGGAGGAAGTCGTAGTACTCGATCACGCTGCCGAGGAAGCTGGAGGTGACCGCGCGGCGCAACTGGGTGCCGCCGCCGGGGGATCGGGTGTGTGCTGATGCGGTGCCGGCCATGACTGGCCTCCCGTGTCGGTGAGTTGCGGGGGAGCGTGAGCCCGTGGCTCAGGGGTAGTGCCGGTAGAGGGCCTGGCCCACACACGCGGGCTTGTCCGAACCGTCGTTCTCGACGGTGAAGTCGAGCTCCATCTGGACCCCGCCTCCGGACACCTCCACCACGGAGCCGACCTTGCCCGTCAGGCGGATCCTGCTGCCGACGGGTACGGGGCTGGGGAAACGCACCTTGCCCAGCCCGTAGTTGACGCTCATCGAGACGCCGCTGATCTCCAGCAGCTGTGTGAAGAGCGGGATGACGAGGGACAGCGTCAGATATCCGTGCGCGATGGTGCCGCCGAACGGGCCGGCCGCGGCGGCCGCCGGATCGACGTGGATCCACTGGTGGTCGTCGGTCGCGTCGGCGAACGTGCCGACCCGGTCCTGTGTGATCTCCAGCCAGTCGCTGCTGCCCAAGTCCCTGCCGCTGAGGGCCTTCAGCTCCTCCACTCCGTGAACTGTGGTGGTCACTCGCTCTCTCCTTCGGTCGTGCCGGCGGGCGCCTGCTTGGTGAGCCCGAGCAGCCGTGCCGCGTTCTCCTTGAGGATCTTGGGGCGGACTTCGGGCTTGATCTCGAGCTTGTCGAAGTCGGAGAGCCAGCGGTCCGGCGTGATGACCGGGTAGTCCGAGCCGAAGAGGACCTTGTCCTTGAGCAGGCTGTTGGCGTAGCGCACGAGTTGGGGCGGGAAGTACTTGGGCGACCAGCCGGACAGATCGATGTGCACGTACGGCTTGTGCGTGGCGACGGACAGCGCCTCGTCCTGCCACGGGAAGGAAGGGTGGGCGAGGATGATGCGCAACTCCGGGAAATCCACGGCGACTTCGTCGATCAGCATCGGGTTGCTGTACTTCAGCCGGATTCCGCCGCCGCCCGGGACGCCGGCGCCGATGCCGGTCTGGCCGGTGTGGAAGAGGGCGGGGAGGCCCGACTCCTCGATCGCCTCGTAGAGCGGGTAGGCCATCCGGTCGTCCGGGGCGAACCCCTGGATGCTGGGGTGGAACTTGAAGCCCCGCACGCCGTATTCGGTGACGAGCCTGCGCGCCTCCCGTACTCCCGCCCTGCCCTTCCAGGGGTCCACGCTGGCGAAGGGAATCAGGACGTCGGAGTGCCGGGCGCAGGTCTCGGCGATCTCCTCGTTGGAGATGCGGGGGTGCCCGGTGGCGTGTTCCGCGTCGACGGTGAAGACCACGGCGGCCATCTGCCGTTCGCGGTAGTAGTCCGCCATCTCGTCGATGGTGGGCTGCCGTTCGGTGTGCGACTTGAAGTATTCGGCGGAGGCACCGAAGAGTTCGGGGCTGAGCGAGCCGTGGCCGCCGGCCGAGACCTCGGCATGGGTGTGCACGTCGATGGCCGTCAACGCGTCGCTGTCGATGGTGAGTTCGTAGGCGCCGCTCACGCTCGCTCCTGAGGTACCTGGGGTGCGGGGATGCCGTACGTCTCCGGCCGGGAGCCGATTCCCGACGCCCATGAGCCGGCGATCGCGTCCGCGCTCCAGCCGCCGTCGGCGTAGGCCGCGGCCTTCTCCTGCGGGTGCGACCACAGCGCGAGCCGGTCGCCGCCGATGCCGATCGCCTGGCCCGTCACGTCTCGCGCCGCGTCGGAGGCGAGGAAGACGACGAGCGGCGCGGCGTCCTCCACCGTCCCGAACCCCTCGTCCCTGCGGAGCCATTCGGGCAGCGGGGCCCCGGTCCTCTCGGCCTCCTCGATGACGGGCGCGAAGGCGGGGATCGTCTTCGTCATCTCCGTGGCGGCGACGGGCACGACCGCGTTCGCCGTGATGCCCGCGCGCGCCAGCTCCATCGCCCATGTACGGGCCATGGCGACGATGCCCGCCTTGGCTGCCGCGTAGTTGGTCTGCCCGAAGTTGCCGCGCTGCCCGGCGGGGGAGGAGACCAGGATCAGCCGCCCGCCGCCGCCCTGCTCCCGCATCTGTACGGCGGCGGCGCGGGCGCAGGTGAAGGTGCCGCGCAGATGCACGTCCACGACGGCGTCGAAGTCCTCGTCCGACATCTTCCACAGCACCTTGTCCCGCAGGACGCCGGCGTTGGTGACCATCACGTCGAGCCGCCCGAACTCCGCGACGGCCTTGCCGACGAGTGCGTCCGCGGCCGCCGTCCCGCCCACCGCCGCGACCACGGACACCGCACGGCCGCCCGCACGCGTGATCTTCTCGACGGCCGCTTCGGCGGCAGCGGCGTCGACGTCGTTGACCACGACGGACGCTCCCGCGGCGGCCAGCGCCTCCGCGTAGGCGAGGCCGAGGCCCCGGCCGCTGCCGGTCACGACGGCTGCTTTCCCGGACAGGTCCATGCACGTGCCCTTCTCGGTGATTGCGTCACGGCGATCGCGGCTCGGTGGTCGCAACTTGCTGATTGCGACTTGACGATCGCGTCACGGTGACTGCGTCCGTTCGGCAAGGAAAGTACGGCTGTTCTGAGACGTCCGTCAATAATGTGCACAACATTGGCTTCCAGGAGCTAGTCTCGTCCGCGTGACACGCAGCAGCGACGACCCTGTAGACACGGCGGACCGGGACCGGGACCGGGACCGGGACCGGGACCGGGAGCAGGAGCAGGAGCAGGAGCAGGAGCAGGAGCATGGCCCGGCCCGGGAGACGGCCCGCGGAGGCTCGGCCCGTCCGCAGTCCCTCATGCTCAGCTTCTTCGGCATCCACGTCCTCGGACGCGGCGCGGGCGTCTACTCCGGCAGCATCATCGACGTCTTCGCCCGCGCCGGCGTCGGCGAGGAGGCCGTGCGCTCGACGCTCGCCCGCATGGCCAAGCGGCAGCTGTTGGTGCGCCACCGCCGGGGACGGAAGGTCTACTTCGGCCTCAGCCCGCACGCCGAGGAGGTGCTCCAGGACGGGCACCGCCGCATCTGGGAGAAAGGCGCCGTCAACCGCGACTGGGACGGCACCTGGACACTCGTCGGCTTCTCCCTGCCCGACAGCCGCCGCCGCGAGCGGCACGACCTGCGCTCACGGCTCATATGGGAAGGCTTCGGACCGCTGCAGAGCGGACTGTGGATAGCGCCGGGCGAGAAGGACGCCGCCGCGATCCTCGCGCCGCTCGGCCTGGAGAAGCACGTCACCGTGCTGAAGGCACAGGCGTTCAAGCCGACCGAGGCCGCCGACCTCGTACGCAAGGCCTTCGACACGTCCGGAATCGCCGACGGATACCGGGACTTCCTCCGCCGCTGGGACACCGCGCCCCGGTCCCCGCTGCCGTCCGCGCCCGACGACCTGGCCCGGCAACTGATGCTGCACACCGACTGGCTCGGGCTCGTCCGCCAGGACCCGCACCTTCCGGCGGAACAACTGCCGCCGGACTGGCCCGCGATCAGGGCGGAGACCTGCTTCCGCACGCTGGCCCGCACCTACGAGCCGGTCGCGGCCCGCCTCGCCGACGACGTACTGGACGTCCTGCCGCTCACGTGAATCACACAGCCGCTCGCGGCCGACGAGAGCGGTCACTCGCCTGAGTGATCCCTTCGGGACGGGGCACCGGCCCGTTCCGTTCCCGCTGATACTGGCCTCCGCCTGAAAGGGGGTACACCATGACGGTTATGGCCGAGCACACGTCTCAGATGCAGGTCGAGGAGTTCGAGGAGATCGCCTCCAAAGCACCCGAGACCGTCATGTTGGAGTTCATCGACGGACGGATCGGGGTCAAGCGTATGCCGGACGGGGACCACGCGACGATCACTATGTGGTTGATCCGGCAGTGCATCCAGGCCCGGCCCGATCTGGACCTGCACCCGGAACAGGGCCTGAAGGTCGGGCCGTACCGCAAGGGCCGCGCCCGGGCCGACGGTGTTCTTGCTCCGGTGGCTCACTTGGCCGGCCAGGGGGAATGGGCGGATCCGAGCGGCGTCCTGATGGTGGTGGAGGTGACCTCCTATGACGAGGACACAGACCGCCGGGACCCCTTCGAGAAGCCGTCGGCCTATGCGGCCGCGGGAATCCCGGTCTATCTGCTGATCGATCGCGACTCCTGCACGGTCATCGTGCACAGCGGACCGGACCGGGAAGGGGCTCGCTACCGGGACGTCCACACCTCTCGCTTCGGTGAGAAGGTGAAGGTCCCCGAGCCTGTCGGCATCGAGCTGGATACGGAGATCCTGAAGAGCTACGTGCGCTAGGTGGCCGGGGCTCAGGCTCCGGCCGCGGCCCCGGCTCCGCCGTCGCTGCGGGGGGCGGGCGCGCAGCCCAGGACGTGGGCCTTGACCAGTTCGGCGATGCGGGGATCGCGGCGGCCGAAGGCCTCCATGACCGCCTCGTGCTCCTCCGCGTACGACTGCTGGACCGTGCCCAGCCAGCGGATCGACAGGGCCGTCCAGACCTCGATGCCCAGCGACTCCCAGGTGTGCAGCAGCACGCTGTTGCCCGAGGCCCGCACCAGCTCCCGGTGGAAGGCGACCGTGTGCCGCACCTGCGCCTCGCCGTCGCCCGCGCGGTCCGCCTCGTACAGCGCCGCCACGTGCGGCCGCAGCGCCGACGCGTCG
Source organism: Streptomyces winkii (assembly GCF_032248595.1). Classification (NCBI taxonomy): domain Bacteria; kingdom Bacillati; phylum Actinomycetota; class Actinomycetes; order Kitasatosporales; family Streptomycetaceae; genus Streptomyces; species Streptomyces winkii. The sequence continues at coordinate 544,388 of NZ_JASTTH010000002.1, forward strand.
CCCGCCAGCCGCGGTGCGGCCAGCTCCGCCGCGATCTGCTCCAGCCCGGCGCGCACCGGGTAGATCTCCTCCAGGTCCGCCGCCGACAACTCCCGTACCCGTACGCCCTTGTTCGTCGCCGACTCGATCAGCCGCAGCGCCTCCAGCTCCCGCAGCGCCTCCCGCACCGGCGTCTGGCTGACCTCCAGCTCCACGGCGATCCGCCGCTCCACGATCCGCTCCCCGGGCTTCCAGCGGCCGCTAACGATGCCGTCCACGATGTGCTCGCGGATCTGCTCGCGCAGCGAGTGGGCCAGCGGCGGCCGCGACGGGGAGGGGGCCGGGGCGGCAGGCCTGGAGGGGGCCCGGGAAGGGGCCGGGGAGGGTGTCGGGGAGGAAGGTGAAGTCACAGGCGCGGCATCCTTGGTCGGGGGCTCGGACCGCTCGGGGACGGTGACTCCGACGATACGGCCCCGCAGGTTACGGCCGCGTCCCGAGGGCGGTGACAGCCCGGCGAAGCCGCGATCGAGGTCCCCGCCGCGGGCGCCGCTACCCGGCCCAGCCGGTGGCGGCCACCACCTCGCGGGCTATGTCCACCACGGACCGGCCGTCGGTCCGCACCCGCACCGTGTCCGCGGGCGCCTGCTCGTCCAGCAGCCGCGCCTTGCGGATGCTGCTGCGCAGCCCGTCCGCCAGCTCCGAGCCGCGCTCGCGCTCCGTGAGCCGCTCGCGGGCCGTGCCGTCGGACGCGGTCAGCAGGACGCGGACGATCCGTACGTCCTCGCCCATCGCGCGCCGGAAGACGGGCTCCGTCTCGGGCATGACGCTGAGGGTGTTGGTGTAGATCAGGCGGCTGTATCCGAGCTCCGCGTAGTTGGCCCACAGCGCGGTGAGGTTGCGCTCGACGATGCCCGTACGGTCCGGGTCGCCCTCCGGCGCGGGATGGACCTGCCCCATGAAGTCGCCCTCGACGATGGCGTGTGCGACGTCTGCCGCACGCAGCTGCGCCGAAACCTCCCACCCCACGGCCGACTTGCCGGCCCCGGCGCGGCCACCGATGAGGAGCACCTCCGCCGGTACGGGCCGGCTGCGCCCGGCCTCCGGGGGCGTTGCCCGGCTCAGGCCGTCGCGGCCCACACGTCCCTCACGTCCCAGACGTCCCTCACATCGCCGACGAGCATCGGCCGCTCCAGCGTGCCGGGCGTGAACGGCACACCCGTGATCCCGGCCGCCAGCGCGAACGTCATCGCCATGGGCTCGTCGAGGCACATCTCCTCGTGCTCCGGATCGAAGCCGATCTCCCGTATCAGGGAGTTCAGCCCGTCCGGGTCGCTGCCGTGCCGGTAGCTCGGGACGTGCGGGTTGAAGCCCGTGACGATGTTCCCGTCGACCGCGTGGACGAAGCTGTGCTCCGCGTAGTCGTGGCGCGTGACGGCGACCATCTCGCAGCCGAGCGAGAGCCCGTCCGTCACGTCGGGCAGCGTGGCCTCCCAGCCCCACAGTTCCAGCGCCACACTCCACTCGCCCTCCTTGCGGACGGCGACGTAGCCCCCTCCGTCTCCGCCGTCGCTCTCCGAGAGGAACCCCGCGACCCTGTCGCGGAGTTCACCGAAGCTCATCCGCCGCCGCCTCCTGGGAGACACGGCGCCGAAGCGGCGCAGCACCTCGCCGGGGTCGAGGCCGCGGAAGAAGGACACGCTGAAGATCCCGCCCAGCGGGCACTCGTTCTCGTCGGCGTCCAGCCAGCGGAACCGTTCCAGGGAATCGGACATGATCCTGCCTCCTCCATTGGAACGGCATGCTCGCATCCGGCACTGACAACGCCGCCTCCGGGCATCGGCCGGGCATCGGCGAAGGGCGCCGGGCGCCCCAACTCACCGTCCTGACCTGCGTGTTGTGTCCTCGGCTTCATCACGCTGGCCGCAGCGGGGGCTCCTCGGTCAGAGTCCTTCGCGTACAGGGCGTACCTCCGTCCTGTTTACCGGGGGAGGCAGCAGGACGGCCAGGGACCGCGATCCGGCCGTCCCTGTTGCCGGGGCGGCCGTCGGCCGGGAACGGCAAGCAACTCCGGCCCGCGGCCGCCCGAAGGGCGCCCCGCCTGCTCCGCAACCGCAGGCGGGGGCTCTGCCGCCCGCGCGCGGTCAGCGGTCCGCGTCGCCTTCGGTCCGCCGTCGCAGCAGCGCGCCGCCCGCCGGACTGAGCTGGTGGAAGACGCTGTTGGCGTGCCGGTGGCTGACGATGAGGCCCGCGTCGCGCAGCACCGCCGCGTGCTGGCTGGCCGCGGAGGGTGAGATGCCCGCGCGCCGCGCGAGTTCGGTGGTGTTCGGCACGGTCGCCGTCGCCCGCAGCACCGCGGCCCGCGTGCCGCCCAGCAGCCGGGCGAGCGCGTCACCCGAGGCGGCCGGTTCCCCCGTGCCGTACGAACCGGCGGACATCCACCGCGGATCGCGGTCGAGCGGATACAGGAGCGTGGGCGGGAGTTCGGGATCGGCCAGCGGCACCGGACGGTGCCAGAGGAACTGGGACGGCACCAGCAGCAGTCCGCGCCCCGCCAGGTGCAGTTCGCGGTCCACCGGGTGCGTGGGTATCTCCAGTACGGGCGGACGCCAGCGCATCGCGGGACGGAAGCTCGCCAACAGGCCCTGCGCGCCGCCCACTCCGCCCGTGTGCAGGGCCCGGACGCGCACCGCACGGTCCGCCGCGGCACGACGCCGGATCGCGGGCCAGTACGGGGTCAGCGCCCGCTCGTGGTAGCCGGAGATCATCTCCCCGAGGCGCCGGCGGGTGTGCGGGGAGCGGTCGGTGAGGTCCTGCGCCCAGCTCGGCGCGCCCACGCGCTCGTGCAGGATGCCCAGTTCGTACGAGATGCGCTCGCGCGGAGTGGCGACGACGGCCTCGACCCCCTCCTCCAGACCCAGCAGGCCCTCGGGCGGCGTGAGGAAGTCGGGGAAGTAGCTGGCGTCGGGCACGAGCGGCAGCAGCTGGCGCACGTCGTCCGCGCATGCGTGGCGGCGCAGTTCGGCCCTCGCCTCGCGCCGCCACTCCGCGAACGGCAGACGGCCGTAACGGGCGCGCAGCATGTGCAGGCTGAAGACCGTCTCCCAGAGCGGATCGGGGCCCTCGGCGATGTGCGTGCGCGCGAGGTCGGTACCGGTGAAGTGGATGCGCAGCATGCGGAGTTCTCCGGTGTCTCTGCCGGGCTCCGATCGTACGCGCAGAGGTCCGCGCGCCGCCGCGGGGTTCGGTCCGCTGCCGCGACGGCGGCCCCGCACGGAGCAGCCGGAGCTGTCCGTGCGGGGCCGCCGCGTGGCCGTCCGGCGGCTCAGCCGTGGGCCGTCACAGGCCCAGCTCGCCCTCGAACTCCCCTGCTTCCAGGCGGGCCTTGACGTCGCCGAGGTAGCGGGCGGCGTCCGCCCCGTCGACCAGCTGGTGGTCGTAGGAGAGCGTCAGGTAGACCATGTCGCGGATGGCGATCGTCTCGCCCAGCTCAGGGTGCTCGACGACCATCGGACGGCGGACCGTCGCGCCGATGCCGAGCTCCGCGACCTGGGGGTAGTTCACGATGACGGTGTCGAACAGCGCACCGCGCGAACCGGTGTTGCTGATGGTGAACGTGCCGCCCGACATGTCGTCCGGGCCCAGGCCGCCCTCGCGGACCTTCTTCGCCAGGTCGGCCGTCTTGCGGGCGATGCCCGCGAGGTTGAGGTTCCCGGCCTCCTTGATGACCGGGACCATCAGGCCCTTCTCGGAGTCCACCGCGATGCCGATGTTCTCGACGTCGTGGTACGTGATCGTGCCGTCGTCGTTGAGCCGTGCGTTGACGGACGGGTGCGCCTTGAGCGCCTCCGCCGCGGCCTGGACGAAGAACGGCATCGGCGAGAGCTTGACGCCCTCGCGCGCCGCGAAGGAGTCCTTCGCGCGGGCCCGCAGTCGCATCACGCGCGTGACGTCGACCTCGACCACCGTCGACAACTGCGCCTGGTTGTGCAGCGCCTTCATCATGTTCTCCGCGATCACCTTGCGGATACGCGGCATCTTCACCGTCTGGCCGCGCAGCGGAGAGGGCTCCAGCTTGGGCGACTTGGGGGCCGTCGCACCTGCGGCCGCGGGAGCCTGGGCGGTCGCCGCGGCCCTGGCCGCCTCCGCCGCGGCGGTGACGTCCTGCTTGCGGATGCGGCCGCCCACGCCCGTGCCCTTGACCGTACTCAGGTCCACGCCCTGCTCGTTGGCGAGCTTGCGGACGAGCGGGGTGACGTACGCGCCGTCGGCCTCGGTCGTGGCCGGGGTCGCCGGTGCGGCGGGCGCGGCCGGAACCGGAGTGGGAGCCGGAGCCGGTGCGGGCTTCGGCGCCGCCGGAGCGGGAGCCGGGGCAGGGGCCGGGGCGGCCTGCGCCTGCGGCGCGGGAGACGGCGCGGCCGGTGCGGGCTGGGGCTCGGGCGCAGGCGCGGGCTGAGCCTCGGGCTGGGCCGGCGCCGGCGCGGCCGCGGCCGCGGGAGCCGCCCCCGCCGCCCCGATGACGGCGAGCTTCGCGCCGACCTCGGCGGTCTCGTCCTCACCCACGACGATCTCCAGCAGCGTGCCGGCGGCCGGTGCGGGGATCTCGGTGTCGACCTTGTCCGTGGAGACCTCGAGCAGCGGCTCGTCCGCCTGGACGTCCTCGCCGACCTGCTTGAGCCAGCGCGTGACGGTGCCCTCGGTGACGGACTCGCCCAGTGCGGGAAGCACGACGTCCGTGCCCTCGGCCGAGCCGCCGCCTCCGCCCGCGGGAGCGGCTGCGGGCTCCGGCTGCGGTGCCTCCTGGGCGGGCGCGGGCTCGGGCTCCGGCTGGGCGGCCGGTGCCGCGGCCTCGGCGGGTGCCTGGGCGCCGCCCCCCGCCGTGTCCTCGATGACGGCCAGCTCGGCGCCGACCTCCACTGTCTCGTCCTCGGCGACCTTGATGGAGGAGAGCGTCCCGGCGGCGGGCGCGGGGATCTCGGTGTCGACCTTGTCGGTGGAGACCTCGAGCAGCGGCTCGTCGGCCTCCACTTGCTCACCCTCGGCTTTCAGCCAGCGGGTGACGGTGCCCTCGGTGACGCTCTCGCCGAGCGCCGGCAGGGTTACGGAAACCGCCATGGTTTCGGTTGCTCCTAACGGAATGGTGCGGATGCGGGTAGCGCCCGGACTCTTCCCCTGCGGTCTCTTCCCCTTGGCTTCTCCGCCCGGCCGGTCCCCCTGGCTTCGCCGGGAGGTGCCGCCAGGAGGACCCCCAGGGGGACCCACAGGGAAGACGGCTAGTCGTGGGAGTGCAGCGGCTTGCCGGCGAGGGCCAGGTGGGCCTCGCCGAGTGCCTCGCTCTGCGTCGGGTGTGCGTGGATGAGCTGCGCGACCTCGGCCGGCAGCGCCTCCCAGTTGTAGATGAGCTGAGCCTCGCCCACCTGCTCGCCCATCCGGTCACCGACCATGTGGACGCCCACCACGGCACCATCTCGGACCTGGACCAGCTTGATCTCGCCCGTGGTGTTGAGGATCTTGCTCCTGCCGTTTCCGGCGAGGTTGTACTTGAGGGTGACGACCTTGTCCGCGCCGTAGACCTCCTTGGCCTGCTCCTCCGTGACGCCGACGGAGGCGACCTCCGGGTGGCAGTACGTCACGCGCGGAACGCCGTCGTAGTCCACCGGGACCGGGTTCAGCCCGGCCAGCCGCTCCGCGACGAGGATGCCCTCGGCGAAGCCGACGTGCGCGAGTTGCAGCGTCGGGATGAGGTCGCCCACCGCGGAGATCGTCTCCACGTTCGTACGGCAGTACTCGTCGGCGAGGACGAAGCCGCGGTCCATGGCGACCCCGGCCTCCTCGTAGCCCAGGCCCTGCGAGACCGGGCCGCGGCCGATCGCGACGAGCAGCACCTCCGCCTCGTACTCCTTGCCGTTGGCGAGGCTGACCTTCACACCGTCGTTCGTGTACTCGGCCTTCTCGAAGAACGAGCCGAGGGAGAAGGCGATGCCGCGCTTGCGGAAGGCGCGCTCCAGCAGCTTCGAGCTGTTCTCGTCCTCGGCCGGGACCAGGTGGGGCAGGCCCTCCACGATCGTCACGTCCGTGCCGAACGACTTCCAGGCGGAGGCGAATTCGACGCCGATGACGCCGCCGCCCAGGATGACGGCGGACTCGGGAACCCGGTCGAGAAGCAGGCCGTGGTCGGACGAGATGATGCGGTTGCCGTCGATCTCCAGGCCGGGCAGCGTCTTGGGCACCGAGCCCGTCGCCAGGAGGATGTGACGCCCCTCGTAGCGCTGGCCGTTGACGTCGACGGACGTGGGGGAGGAGAGCCGCCCCTCGCCCTCGACATAGGTGATCTTGCGGGAGGCGACGAGCCCCTGGAGGCCCTTGTACAGCCCGGAGACCACGCCGTCCTTGTACTTGTGCACCCCGGCCATGTCGATGCCGTCGAAGGTGCTCTTCACGCCGAACTTCGCGCCCTCGCGCGCCTGGTCGGCCAGTTCGCCCGCGTGCAGCAGGGCCTTGGTGGGGATGCAGCCCCGGTGCAGACAGGTGCCGCCCAGCTTGTCCTTCTCGATCAGTGCGACGTCCAGACCCAGCTGCGCCCCGCGCAGGGCAGCGGCATAGCCGCCGCTACCGCCTCCGAGGATCACTAGGTCGAAAACGGTGCTGGCGTCGTTCGCCACGTCACGTCCTCCATGCATGGGTACGCCGGAGCCGGTCTCCTTCAGACCGGGCGGCTGTATTGCGGCCGCTGTTCTGCTCGGCCCTGGACTCGGCTTGGTGAAGCCGTGCCGGGGCCCTGTCCTGCCGGGCACCCATCTTCGCACTTGTCGGCGGACAGCGGGACGCGGGGCCGTGTACCCAGCGGTACGGCCACGATCGCTGTCGGCGAACTCGGCCTTACCGCTGGGCGACCGCCCGTCGTACTCCTCATCAGGGACGGAAAGTGTGACGCTGCTCACGCCGGTCCGGAGCCCGGCGGCTCCGGCCCACGCGAGCCGGCGGGCTCAGGGAAGCTCGCCCGCCGCCGCGCGCTCGGCGAGACGCACCAGGGTGCGCACCCCGGAGCCCGTGCCGCCCTTGGGCGTGTAGCCGAACGGGCCCGAGTCGTTGAACGCCGGGCCCGCGATGTCGAGATGGGCCCAGAGCACGTTCTCGTCGACGAACTCCTTGAGGAACAGGCCCGCCACGAGACCGCCGCCCGGCCGCTCGCCGATGTTGGAGATGTCGGCGACCGGCGACTCCATGCCCTTGCGCAGATGCGTCGGCATCGGCATCGGCCAGGACGCCTCGCCCGCGTCCTCGGCCAGTTCGTGCACGGTGCTGCGGAAGTCGTCGTCGTTGCTGAGCACTCCGAACGTGCGGTTGCCCAGGGCCAGCACCATCGCGCCGGTGAGGGTGGCCACGTCGACGACGGCGTCGGGCGACTCCTCGCACGCACGCGTCAGCGCGTCCGCGAGCACCAGCCGCCCCTCGGCGTCTGTGTTGAGGACCTCCACCGTCTTGCCGCTGTACATGCTGAGCACGTCACCCGGACGAGTGGCCGTGCCGGAGGGCATGTTCTCGGCGAGAGCCAGCCAGCCCGTCACGTTGACGCGCAGGCCGAGCCGGGCCGCGGAGACGACGGCGGAAAGGACGGCGGCGGCGCCGCTCATGTCGCACTTCATCGTCTCGTTGTGGCCGACGGGCTTGAGCGAGATGCCGCCCGAGTCGTACGTGATGCCCTTGCCCACGAGCGCGAGCGACTTCTTCGCCTTGGGGTGGGTGTGCGAGATCCGCACCAGCCGGGGCGGGTTGCCGGAGCCCTTGCCGACGCCGAGGATGCCGCCGTACCCGCCCTTGGCGAGCGAACCCTCGTCCAGCACCTCGATGTCCAGGCTGTGCTGCTTCGCGACGTCCCGCGCGCGGTCGGCGAAGACGGCCGGAGTCAGGTCGTTGGACGGGGTGTTGATGAGGTCGCGTGCGCGCGCGACCTCGGCGGCGAGCACCTCGGCGCGCTCCGCCGCGGCCTTGTGCGCCTTGTCCCGCGGCTTCGCGCCGACGACGGTGATCTCGGCGAGCGGGGCGCTCGCGCCGTCCTTGTCCTTCTTCTCGTTCCTGCCGGCGGCCCTTCCGGCGCCGCCCTTCCGGCCGTTGGCGCCGCCGTCGCCGGAACTGCGGTAGGACGTGAAGGCGTACGCGCCGAGCAGTGCGCCCTCCGCCACCGCCGCCACCGAGGTCGCGTCCTCGACGGGCAGCGCGAACGCGGCCTTCTTCGTGCCCGCCAGCGCACGGGCCGCCGTGCCCGCGGCGCGGCGCAGCGTCTCCAGGTCGTAGGACTCGTGCTTCCCGGGTGCCTCGCCCAGACCCACGGCCAGCACCACCGGCGCCTTGACCCCGGCGGACGGCGCCGGGAGCTTGGTGGTCTCGCCCTCGCTGCCGCCTGCGCCGAGCGCGTCGAGGGTCGCGGCGAGCTTCCCGCCGTACGCCTTGTCCACGGCTTCGCCGCCGAGGGCGACCACGGGGCCCTTGGCGCCCTTGGCGACGCCGATCACGACGACGTCCGCGCGCTGAGTCGTGGCGGACGAGGTGCTGAGAGTCAGAGCAGACACGGTGAGAGGGACCTTCTTCCTTTTCGGACGCCGGAACAGCGGATCGCCGGATACAGGTGAAGGGGTTCCGGCACATCGGGCATCGTATGCCCGCGCAATACGTCGTATGCGGGAGACCATACGCTCACGCAGCGCCACCAACCCCCGGCGCTGTGGCCGGTGCTGACGCCCCGGAGCACGGCGGCGGCGCGGTCGGCCGGCCCAGGACCGGCGCCGCGTGGGACGGTCGTGGGTCGGCCGTGGGTCGGCCGTGGGTCGGCCGTGGGAGCGGTCAGCCGAACGCGAGCACGACGAGCGCCACGGTGGCCGCGCACTCCGCGAGCGCACCGAACACGTCGCCGGTGACGCCGCCGAACCGGCGCCGGCAGTGACGCAACAGCAGCTCCGCGGCGGCGAGTCCGAGGATCACGGCGAAGAGGTACGAGACGGCGCCGAAGAGCGGGTTCCACCAGCCGACGACCGCTCCGGCGACCGCGCTCGCCACCGCGACGCCCGCGCCGACCGCCACCGACGTACGTACGGGAACCGTGCCCGCGACGAGAGAACCCAGCCCGTCGGTGCGTGCGGCAGGAACACCCGAACGAGCTGCGAGGGTGAGCGCGGTGCGCGCCGTGACGGCGGAGACGATGACGGCGAGCGCGCCGTGCGGCCAACCCCCTTGGCCGTACAGCTCGTTGACGACGGCGACCTGCGCCAGCAGTACGAAGACGAGCGTGAGCACCCCGAACGGGCCGATGTCCGAACGCTTCATGACGCGCAGCGCGCCCTCGGCGGGCTTGGCGCTGCCCAGGCCGTCGGCGACGTCCGCGAGCCCGTCCAGATGAAGTCCGCGCGTGAGCACGGCCGGAACCGCCACCGAGACGACGGCGGCGACGAGCGACGAGGTGCCGAGCAGCAGCGCCAGCAGGCCCGCGGCCGCGGCCGCCAGCCCCACGAGCAGACCCGCGAACGGCGCCCACTCCATGCCGCGTCGCGCGGAATCGCGGTCCCAGCGCGGGACGTGGACCGGCAGGACGGTGAGCGTGCCGAGGGCGAAGCGGATGCCGTCCTCGGCGGAGACGGCGGCCCCGGCGGCCCCGTCGGCCTTTGCGGTCGTGGCGGTCGGCGCTTCGTCCGCGCCTGCGGCCTGCGGGCCGCCGGAGTCCTGGCCGGTGCGGTCACGATCCCGGTCCTGGTCCTGGTCTCCGTTCCCATCCGGGTCCGGGTCTGGTCCCGGGTCCGGGTCCCCGAGTTCGCCGTCCTCGGCGGAGGCGGCGTGTACGGACCCTTCGCCGGAGTGGGACCTGTCGTCGGGCGCGGCCCCGCTGGGCTCCGCGAACTGCCCGGAGTCCGCGGCCTGTTCCGGTACCACGCCCTGTCCGGGGTCCGCGGCCTGCCCGGTCGCTCCGGGCTCGCCGGAGCCGCCGGCGGTCTGACCGGAGGCGTCCGGTCCGCCGGCCTCTTCGGGTCCGTCCGGTGGAGTGGCGTTCATCGAGGCGCAGGCTAGCGCCTCACCGTCCGCAACGGCACCGCTCGTGCACGCCCGGCGCCTTCCGCCGGATTCCGCCCATGGGGCCCGCCGAGACGGCGGTCGACCACGACGCCTCGAGTCCGGCGCGATACCGACGGCCCAACCCGCACGCTCGGTGAAGGGCCGGAGGCCTATGTCGCGTACGTCGCCTACGTCGCGTCGACCGCCGGGGAGCCCGCCGTGCCGTCGCCGCCCCCGTCCGCCTCCCCGTCGTCCTTCTCCTCCGCGGCCTCGTCCTCCCGTACGGGCAGCTCCGCCGCGAGTTCGGCCGCCGCCTGCACCAGCGGCAGGGCCAGCAGCGCGCCGGTTCCGCCGCCGACCTCGACGCGCTGCTCCAGCAGCGGGTCGAGCGCCATGCGGTCGAGCGCCTTCGCCTGCGCGGGCTCGCTGCCCGCGTGTCCCGCCACCCACCAGTCCGGCGCACGGAACGCGACCCGCTGTGCGACGAGCGCGCACGCCGCGGAGACGACGCCGTCCAGTACCACCGGCGTGCGCCGTACCGCGGACTGGAGGAGGAAGCCGGTCATCGCCGTGAGGTCGGCACCCGCGACCGCGGCCAGAAGCTCCAACTGGTCGCCCAGCACGGGCCGGGCGCGCCGCAGACCGTCCCTGATCGCCGCGCACTTGCGCATCCACGTGAGGTCGTCGATCTCCGCGCCGCCCCTGCCGGTGACGACGGAGGCGTCCGTGCCGCAGAGCGCCGCGATCAGCGTCCCGGCCGCCGTCGTGCCGCCGACGGACAGATCCCCGAGCACCACGAGGTCCGTGCCCGCGTCCGCCTCCTCGTCCGCGACGGCCATCCCGGCCCGGAAGGCGGCCTCCGCCTCCTCGGCCGTCAGCGTGTCCTCGATGTCGAGGCGGCCCGAGGAGCGGCGCACCCGGTGCCGGCTCACCTCGTCCGGGAACTGGGACGGATCGCAGTCGAGCCCCATGTCGACCACCCTGACCGGGACTTCGAGGCGGCGGGCGAGGATCGCTGCCGGAGAGACGCCGTCCAGCGTCTCCCGTACGAGCGCGTGCGCGGTGCCGGCGGGACGGGAGGAGACGTCCAGCGAAGCCACACCGTGATCGCCCGCGAAGACCACCAGACGCGGCTGCCGCAACGGCCGGACCGGCAGCCGGCCCTGAGCCGCCGTCAGCCACTCGCCCAACTCGTCGAGCCTGCCCAGCGCTTCGGGCGGCAGGCCGGTCCGCGCCCGCCGCTCCTCGGCGTCCCGGCGCAGCGCCCCGTGCGGGCGCTCGATGAGATCGGAGAAGTCGTCCAGGTCCAGGGTGCGGTCAGTCATGTTGGCGAAGCGTACGGTACGGGCCCGCCGCGTACGGGGGTGCGGTGGCCTGCGGACACGCCCCGTGGTCCGGTCAGCCGCGCAGCGGCTGCGCGATGCCCGCCGTGACGAGCAGCACGTGTTCGCACTCCGCCGCGAACTCCGCGTTCAGACGGCCCAGTTCGTCCCGGAAGCGGCGCCCCGACGACGTCTCGGGGACGATGCCCGAGCCGACCTCGTTGCTCACCGCGACCACCGTGCGCCGCGTCCTGCGCAGCGCCGCCACCAGCTCGCCGATCCGCTCCCGCAGCATCCGCGAACCGACCGTCGTCCAGCGCTCGTCGTCCCAGGCTCCGACCGAGTCCATCGCGTCGGTCAGCCACAGGGCGAGGCAGTCCAGCAGCAGCGGAGGGCCCGGCTCGTCCAGCAGCGGGACGACGTCGCAGGTCTCCTCGGTGCGCCAGGACGCGGGCCGGCGCTCCTTGTGCGCGCTGATCCGGGCCGCCCAGTCCGGATCTCCGGCGCGGCTGCCGCCGGTGGCCACGTACACGACCCCGGGGAACGAGGCCAGCCGCTGCTCCGCCTCGGCGGACTTCCCGGACCGCGCTCCGCCGAGCACGAGCGTGCGGCGCGGAATCTCGGGGACGTCCGGATAGTCGCCGACGACGAGGGTCGTGCCGTCCGGCTCCGTGTGGGCTCCGGCCGCCGCGAGGCGACGGCGCAGCTCGGGGCCGGGGACCACGTCGTGGTCGATGTGGACGGCGACGACGTCGGTCGCCGGGCCGATCGCTCCGGCCCCGCGGAGGCGGGCGAGCGCCTCGGGGCGGCCGAGCACGTCGAGGAGCACCATGTCGTAGGGGGAGGCGGCCGGTTCGCGTCCTTCTTCGAGACCGGCGGGGGCCGCTCCGGGCGGCAGATAGAGGAGACGTTCGCCGGCGGGCCCCGTCACCTGGTAGCCGGTGCCGGGCGAATCGAGGGCGACGGCGCGTATGCGGTGGCCGCTGATGAGGGCGAGGTCCTGCCGCTCGGAGACGCGCACCGGTGCGGGCAGTCCCGCCGGGAACTCCATCGCCGGGCCGTCGTGCGGGTGCGAGAGCAGCACCTGCCGTACGCCGTGCAGCGAGCGGCCGGCGCGCGCGGCGGCGAAGGCGGGGCCGGGCGTGAGGTCGAGCAGCACGGTGCCGTCGACGAGGACCGCGGTGGCGGCGCGCGCGTGTGTACGGCCCCTGACGCACGCCGCGCACACGGCGCACGGGCAGTCGGGCCGGGGGAGTCCCGTGGGGGCTCCGGTGCCGAGCAGTGTGAGTTCCACACCCCGATCGTCTCGTGACCGGTCGGCGCCCGCCTACTCAGGATTAGTCTGCGGGCAGCAACTGTCGATCTCTGGAGGCATACATGGCGTGGACGTGGCGGTTCGAGAAGGCCGACGGATCGGAGACCGAACCTGCCGTAGCGCCCGAGGAGTTCCCCACCCAGGGCGACGCCGAGTCCTGGATCGGCGAGGTCTGGAAGGAGCTGCTGGACGGCGGCACCGACCAGGTGACGCTGCTGGACGACGGCAGCAAGGTCTACGGCCCGATGAGCCTGCACGCCCCGGAGGGCTACGAGGGCGAGAACGTCTGACCGCCCGGCGCGGAGTCCCGGCGCCCACCGGTTCCGCCGGTGGGCGCGGCCGCGTCGCCGCCCGCGCCGCCCCGCACTCCGCAGATGTGCAGCATCGCCGCCACCGAGCGGTACGGGTCGCTGCGTCCCGCGAGCTCCTCCGCGTCGAGCATCTTCTCGGCCTTCGTCTCGTCGTCCGGAACGTCGTGGTGGCCGAACACCCCGACCCCGTACCACTGCCGGAGCGGTGTGCCGATCCCCGCGAGGCTTCGGCTCAGCGTCTCCAGACGAAGGGCGCTTCCCGTCCGCTCCGGGAAGCCGATCGCGGCCAGAGCGGCGTCCCAGTCGCCGGAGCGGCCCGGGCGCATGGCGAGCGCCGCGTCGTTGCGTATCAGCAGTGACAGCAGACCGCCCGCGCCCAGGACCCGGGCGAGACCGGCGAGCGTGGTGCCCGGATCGCGCGCCTGGGACAGCCCGGCGTGGCACAGCACGACATCGAAGGTGCCGGGCAGGAAGTGGGCGCCGGTGTCCTCGCTGCCGCCCTCGTGGAGCCGTATTCGCCCACGGACCTCCCCGTCCTCGTCGGCGAGCTCCTTCTCGAAGAGCTCGCGGAGGTCGGGGTCCGACTGGAGGCCGGTCACCGTGTGGCCCGCGCGTGCGAGCCGCAGGGCCTGGACGCCGCGGCCGAGGCCGACGTCGAGCACCCGCAGCTTCTGCCCGGCACCGAACGCCGCCGACAGCTGCTCGTCGAGCTGGCGCGCGAGGAGGCGCTGCCCCAGCCGCCCGGGATCGTTCACGTCCACGCCGCCGCCACGGAGAACCCGGGGGCGGGCCTCACGGCGGTCTCCGCGCCGGGGCGCGGGACGCCGGGGTTCGGGAAGGCGTACGTGAAGGGGCCCGGGAGCTGACGCCCGGACCTCCGCCGCCGCCCGTTCAGGGCTTCTCGCCGCGCGCGACCTGCGGCTTGGGCAGGCGCATCCGGCGCAGCTGGAGCGTACGCATCAGGGCGTAGGCGATCGCGCCGCGCCTGGACTCGTCCGGGAAGCGCGCCTGGAGGTCCCTCCTGAGCCGGAAGCCCAGCCCGATCGAGTCGAGCACGATCATCACGATCACGAAGAGCCAGAGCAGCAGCGAGATGTTCTTCAGCTGGAGCGACGGCATCATGCTCAGGATCAGGATGATCACCGCGAGCGGAAGGAAGAACTCCGCGACGGACCACCGGGAGTCCACGTAGTCGCGGGCGAAGCGCCGCACGGGGCCCTTGTCGCGCGCCGGCAGGTACCGCTCGTCGCCGCTCGCCAGCGCCTGCCGCTGCCGCGCCATGTCGGACCGCCGTGCCTCGCGCTGCCGCTTGGCGGCCTCCTTGCGGTTGGCAGGGGCCTTGGCGAGCGTGCGGCGCTGCGACTGCGCCTCGCTGCGCTTGGGCGTCGGCCTGCCCTTGGGGGCCTGCGGGTCACGGGTCTGCTGGGGCTCGGCGGCGGTCGCCTTGCTGGCGGGAGCGGCCTGCCCGTCCTTCGAACGGCTTCGGAACACGGCCCCAAGCCTACGGTGCCCGGCACTGATGCCCCCAGGCCCCGGCGGGAACGATCTCGCAACACCGCGGAGTCTCCGGGCCCTTGCGTCCCGCGTCCGCGGGGATCCGCCCGCGGACGGGAGACCGCTCCGCGACCCCCGGGACCGGCCCGTATCGTCCGCCCGCGGCCGGGAAACCGGAGGCGCACCTACTCCCTGCGCCGGAGGCGCCGGGCCCCGATCGTCCTTCAGGAGGAGCGCATCCGACGCCGAACAGTGCGGTAATGGAACCAGGGCCCGTAGTCTTGGGTCTTGAAGGTGTGCTGCTGAGGCTCAGTCCGTTACGAAGGGGGCGCGCGAGGCCCATGAGCGGTGTCATGAAGCGTATGGGGATGATCTTCCGCGCGAAGGCCAACAAGGCCCTGGACCGGGCCGAGGATCCGCGCGAGACGCTCGATTACTCGTACCAGAAGCAGCTGGAGCTGCTCCAGAAGGTGCGCCGCGGAGTCGCCGACGTGGCGACGTCGCGCAAGCGCCTGGAGTTGCAGATGAGCCAGCTACAGGGTCAGTCCTCCAAGCTGGAGGAGCAGGGCAAGAAGGCGCTGGCGCTCGGCCGCGAGGATCTGGCGCGAGAGGCGCTCTCCCGCCGTGCCGCGCTCCAGCAGCAGGTCACAGACCTGGAGTCCCAGCACCAGACGCTCCAGGGCGAGGAGGAGAAGCTCACGCTCGCCTCCCAGCGTCTTCAGGCCAAGGTCGACGCCTTCCGTACGAAGAAGGAGACGATCAAGGCCACCTACACCGCCGCTCAGGCCCAGACGCGGATCGGCGAGGCGTTCTCCGGCATCTCCGAGGAGATGGGCGACGTCGGCATGGCCATTCAGCGCGCCGAGGACAAGACGGCGCAGCTCCAGGCGCGCTCCGGCGCCATCGACGAGCTGCTGGCCTCCGGCGCCCTCGACGACCAGTCCGGCATGGCCAAGGACGACATCACCGCCGAGCTCGACAGGCTCTCCGGTGGTACGGACGTCGAGATGGAGCTCCAGCGGATGAAGGCCGAGCTGGCCGGCGGCGAGAGCGGCGGGCAGCAGGCCATCGAGGGCGGCAGCGGCACCGGGCAGTCCCAGGGCCAGGACCAGTCCCAGAGCCAGGGGCAGCAGTCCCAGGACACACCGAGGTTCGAGAAGTAGCGGCAGGCGGGCAGCGCGGGGGAGCGCCGCGGCGACGCGGACTCCCCGGTCCCGACGAGCAGTGACACCGAGTAGCAGCTGAAGCCGAGGTCCCGGCGCCAGAAGGAGAGCGACATGATCGTACGGATCATGGGGGAAGGCCAGGTGAAGCTGGACGACAGCCACTTCGCCGAGCTGAACAAGCTGGACGACGAGCTGCTCTCCGAGATGGAGACGGGAGACGACGAGGGCTTCCGCCGCACGCTGACGGCGCTCCTGAATGCCGTGCGGAGCATGGGCACCTCGCTCCCCGACGACGCGCTGGAGCCGTCCGAGCTGATCCTGCCCGCGCCGGACGCATCCCTCGAAGAGGTACGGGAGATGCTCACCGACGACGGCCTCATCCCCAACTGAGCATCCCCGACTGAGCCTTCCGGGCCCTCCGGCGTCCGGCAGGCCCGACCGGCACACACCCGATCATGACGGCGAAGCCCGCAGCAGGCCCCCTGACCGATGTGCGGCAGTGGATGCGCGCGCATCCGTATGCCGTGGACGCCCTCATCGCCCTGGGCGCCTTTGTCGCGATCATGATCGGGGCCGCCGCCGACTCCGCGGGGCATGAGATCAGCCCGCGCTTCGGACACCGCGAAGTCGCTCCGGGGACGGCCCTGCTGGCGGCGCTCGCCTGTGCGGTGCTGGTGCTGCGCCGCAGGGCGCCGATGCCCGTGCTGTGCATGACGAGCCTGGTCACGGTCGTGGGGCTCGTCGTCGACCCCCGGGGAGGCGCTCCCGACGAGGGGCACCGCACGCCTCTCGTCATCGCCGCGATCATCGCGCTGTACACGGTCTCCAACCGCACCGACCGCGTCACCAGCGTCCGCGTGGGCGTGGTGACCGTGGGGGTGCTCACCGCCGCGGGCATGCTCCTCGGCAGCCGCCCCTGGTACGCGCAGGACAATCTCGCCACCTTCGCGTGGTCCGGTCTGGCCGCCGCGGCGGGCGAGGCGGTGCGCAGCCGCCGCGCCTTCGTGGACGCCATACGCGAGCGCGCCGAGCGTGCCGAGCGCACGCGGGAGGAGGAGGCGAGGCGCCGCGTCGCCGAGGAGCGCATGCGCATCGCCCGCGAGCTGCACGACGTCGTCGCTCACCACATCGCGCTGGTCAACGTCCAGGCGGGGGTCGCCTCGCACGTCATGGACCAGCGTCCTGACCAGGCCAAGGAGGCGCTGGCGCACGTACGGGAGGCGAGCCGGCACGCCCTCAACGAGTTGCAGGCCACGGTCGGCCTGCTGCGGCAGTCCGGGGAGAGCACCGCGCCGACGGAACCGGCACCGGGGCTCGGAGTCCTGGACGAGCTGGTCGACGGCTTCACCCGGGCCGGGCTCGCCGTCACGGTCGACATGACCTCCGAATCCGGCCCGGCGGGCGAGACCGCGGAAACCGGTCAAGCGCTGCCGTCCGCCGTGGACCTCACCGCCTACCGCGTCGTCCAGGAGGCCCTGACGAACGTGCAGAAGCACGTGGGCACCGGTGCGCACGTCCAGGTGGGGATCGTCACACGGCCGGACGCCTTGGAGGTCACGGTCATCGACGACGGGGACGGCGACGGGGACGGCGAAGGCGACGGGGACGGAGACGGGGACCCGCAGGACGAAGGCGGCGGGGACGGCGGCGGCACCTCCGGCGAGGCGCCCGCGGCCACCGGCCCCTTCGCTCAGCCTCCGTCCGCCGCCGAGCCGCCGGACGGACGCGCGCCCTCCGCGCGGGCCGCCGAGTCGGGCGCCTCCGAGCCTGCCGCCTCCGAGACGGGCGGCGGCCACGGCCTGATGGGAATGCGGGAACGAGCCGCCGCGCTGCACGGAGTGTGCGAGACGGGGCCGCTGCCCGACGGCGGCTTCCGCGTCCACGTGCGACTGCCCCTCCAGCGCCGGGATCCCGAGCGGGACTTGGGCCGCCACCACGGCCCCGCGGCCCGTACCGAAGGCGGTGACGGGAGCGGCGGCCACCGCGAGCCCCGAGCCGAGGAAGGCGCTTCCGCATGACGATCCGCGTGGTGCTGGCGGACGACCAGACACTGCTGCGCAGCGCGTTCCGCGTGCTCGTCGACTCCGAGCCGGACATGGCGGTCGTCGCGGAGGCGTCCGACGGAGCCGAAGCCGTCGACGCCGTACGCGCGTCGGACGCCGACGTGGTGCTGATGGACATCCGCATGCCCGGCACCGACGGCCTCGCCGCCACGCGCGCCATCAGCGCCGACCCGGCGCTCTCGGAGGTCCGGGTCGTCATACTCACCACGTTCGAGGTGGACGAGTACGTGGTGCAGGCGCTCCGCGCGGGTGCCTGCGGCTTCCTCGGCAAGGGCGCGGAGCCCGAGGAGCTGCTCGCCGCGATCCGTACGGCCGTGAAGGGCGACGCCCTGCTCTCGCCCGCCGCCACCAAGGGCCTGATCGCCTCCTTCCTGGCGCAGGGAGGCCCGTACGCCACGATGGACACCGCCGGCGAGGAGGGCCACGGGGACGGGGAGGCGGGGCGCCCGGTCGACGCGCTCACGAGCCGGGAGCGCGAGGTGCTGACGCTGGTGGGAGGCGGCCTCAACAACGACGAGATCGCGGAGCGGCTCGCGGTCAGTCCGCTCACGGTCAAGACGCACGTGAACCGCACGATGTCGAAGCTGGGGGCGCGCGACCGGGCGCAGCTGGTGGTCGCCGCGTACGAGAACGGTCTGGTGCGGCCCGGCGCCCACTGACGGCACTCGCCGAAGCTCGCAGGCCCTCGCCGCCGAGTGCCCCTACAGGAAGCCGCCCGACGGGATGTACGGCGTCGGCGGCCGCATCCCGCGGACGCAGACATAGCCGCCGGTGCTGATCTCCAGCCCCGCCGCGAGCCCGACGTCCAGCGCCCACTGCTGCTCCGCCGTCAGGGCCCGTACGGACACGGGTGCGCCCTCGGGGACGCTCAGCAGCGCCGCGGTCAGCAGCCGGGTGGCCAGCCGGCGCGACGTGGCGGCGAGGAGCTCCACCCGGCCGTTCTCGCGCAGATAGCAGTAGCCGCTGCCGGCGAGGTCGTCGGCGACGAAGAGGCGGTGGTGGCGCAGCAGGAACTCGTGGTCCACGCCGTGCGCGCCGCCGCGCAGCCGCCGGTCGACGGAGTCCATCAGGTCTCGCTGCGCCGCGGAGCCCACGACGACGGGGCCGTCGGGAGCGGCGAGCCGGGCGGCGTCGACGGCGCCGTGCAGGCGCATCGCCGGATGCAGCTCGAAGCCCCCCTTGCGGTACGTGCGGGCGGCCGCCGGGTGCGGCGTGCAGGAGATCAGTCCGCGCAGACACGCTCTTCCGTACCGCATCGACCGCTCCAGCAGCGCCGTTCCCACTCCCTGCCCCTGCGCCTCGGGAAGTACAACGAGCAGCGCCAGGGCCCAGGTGCCCTCCCGTATCAGCGACTGGGCCGCGCCGACCGGGCGCCCTACCGCGTCCGCGGCGACCCAGCTGCCGCCCGGGTCCGTACGCGCCAGATGGCGGATGCGCTCCCGGCTGCGCGGCGGGTCGGGGTCGAGCGGTACGGCGGGCAGTTCGCCCTCCGCGGGCGGGTCCGCCGACGGAGGCGGTGCCGCACGGCCGCCCTCCGGCTCGTGCGACGCGGCGAAGGACGCCTCGGCCACCTGCCGCACGGCCTCGGCGTCCTCCTCGGTGTCCTGCACCGGTCGCAGCAGCATCCGCCGCAGATTACGGCAGGGCCAGCATCCGCTCCAGGGCGAGCTTCGCGAACTTCTCGGTCTCCGCGTCGACTTCGATCCTGTTGACGACCTTGCCGTCCACCAGCGACTCCAACGCCCAGACCAGGTGCGGCAGATCGATGCGGTTCATCGTCGAGCAGAAGCAGACGGTGCGGTCGAGGAAGACCACTTCCTTGTCCGGCGCGTGGCGTTCGGCCAGCCTCCGTACGAGGTTGAGTTCGGTGCCGACGGCCCACTTCGAACCGGACGGCGCGGCCTCCAGCGCCTTGATGATGTGCTCGGTCGAGCCGACCTGGTCGGCCGCGTTCACCACCTCGTGCTTGCACTCCGGGTGTACGAGGACGTTGACGTCCGGGATGCGCTCGCGCACGTCCCGTACGGAGTCCAGGGAGAAGCGCCCGTGCACCGAGCAGTGGCCGCGCCAGAGGATCATCCTCGCGTCCCGCAGCTGCTGGGCGGTCAGCCCGCCGTTCGGCTTGTGCGGGTTGTAGACGACGCAGTCGTCCAGTGACATGCCCAACTCCCGGACGGCGGTGTTGCGTCCGAGGTGCTGGTCCGGCAGGAAGAGCACCTTGCTCCGGCCCTGCGAGCCCGGCGTGCCCTCCGCCTCCCCGAAGGCCCACTCCAGGGCACGCCGTGCGTTGGACGACGTGCAGATGGTGCCGCCGTGCCTGCCCGTGAACGCCTTGATGTCGGCCGAGGAGTTCATGTACGAGACGGGCACCGTCACCTCCGCGACCCCGGCCTCGGTCAGCACGTCCCAGCACTCGGCGACCTGTTCTGCGGTGGCCATGTCCGCCATGGAGCAGCCCGCGGCCAGGTCGGGGAGGACGACCTGCTGGCGGCCGGAGGTGAGGATGTCGGCCGACTCGGCCATGAAGTGCACGCCGCAGAAGACGATGTACTCCGCCTCGGGCCTGGCCGCCGCGTCCCGCGCCAGCTTGAAGGAGTCACCGGTGACGTCGGCGAATTCGATGACCTCGTCGCGCTGGTAGTGGTGGCCCAGCACGAAGACGCGCTCGCCGAGCTTCGCCTTGGCCGCGCGCGCACGCTCCACCAGATCCGGGTCCGAGGGAGCGGGGAGATCCCCGGGGCAGTCGACGCCGCGTTCACTCCTGGGGTCGGACTCGCGGCCGAGGAGCATCAGCGCCAGCGGAGTCGGCTCTACATCCAGTGGGGCGGTCACGGCACCCACCCTCCCTTTTCTCCATGGCCGCAAGCGGCTTTTCGTCTAATTGACGCTATGAATCATAACCGCTTCACGTCACTTTGACGATGGCGTTCGCGTCGATGTGACGCATTCCTGCGCGCGCTCCGCGTGTGCGAGCATGGCTGAGGAGAACGACATAGAAACGACCGTGTCCCGCGGGAATGAATCCGGGACGCAGCCGGTTGCACCCGGCGGCAGAGCAGTCCGAACAACCCGGGAGAGAAGCAGATGTCCGTATCGGACGACACCGCTGTGAGCGAGGGCATCATCCTGTCCGACGCCGCCGCGGCGAAGGTCAAGAGCCTGCTCGAGCAGGAGGGCCGTGACGACCTGGCGCTGCGGGTCGCCGTCCAGCCCGGTGGCTGTTCCGGCCTTCGGTACCAGCTCTTCTTCGACGAGCGTTCGCTCGACGGCGACGTCGTCAAGGACTTCGACGGTGTGAAGGTCGTCACCGACCGGATGAGCGCGCCGTATCTGGGCGGCGCCTCCATCGACTTCGTCGACACCATCGAGAAGCAGGGCTTCACGATCGACAACCCGAATGCGACGGGCTCCTGCGCCTGCGGCGACTCCTTCAACTGAGAAGGACGCCGGGCCCGGCCGGCTGAACGGGACGAAGTAGAGGACGAAGGCGGCGGACTCCCCCCACCAGGGGTCCGCCGCCTTCGTCGTCTTCGCCCCCGTGCTCTCCAGGTCCCGTCGTTCTGCCGGTCGTGTGGACTTGCCTGTCCTGCCGTCCCGGTGCCTTGCCGTTGTGCCGCTTCCCGGCGGTCGTGCCGCCGGACGCGTTCAGCTATCTCTACCCAGTGCGCGCCGCTTCACTTGCGCGGCAGTCCTTCTCCGTCGGTCGTGTCCACGACCTCGCGGTCGCCGAGAGGCTTGTCCAGCCGGACCTCCACGGTCTGGCGCTTGGCCATCTTGACGCACACCTTCTTCCCGTCGGTCTCCTTTGCGCGAACGCTTACCTTCACCGTCTTCGCGGATTCCTCCGCGCTCGCCGTGTAGCCGTCGCAGACGCCGCCCCAGAAGGTCAGCTTCACCGTGCGGCCGTCCGCCTCATAGGAGTTGACGGCCTGCGAGGGTCCCGATCCGGGCTGCTCAGCCTGGCCCGAGCCCGAGCCCGAGCCCGAGCCCGATCCTGTGCCGGGAGCCGGGCCGGAGCTGGAGCCTGAGCCGTCGCCCGGGTCCGTGCCGGGCTGCGCGGGCCGTGCCGGCTTGAGGTACTCCGGCTCCACCGCGGGGTGGGCGACGCTCGCGGTGTGGTCGCCGCCCAGCTTCACCTCGTAGATCCACGACGGTACGAGCACGGGCCTGCCCACCGAGTAGCGCGTGACGAGGCCGAACTGGGCCCCGGTCACCTTCAGGGGCTTGCGCGGGGCGATCTTCCCGGGCTCGGGCTTCCCGGCGTGGGGCTTCGCGGGCTCCGCCGTTCCGGATCCGGGCTTTCCGGGCCGGGCCTTCCCGGGTGGGACGGCGCCCTCCGCCCACGGCTCGCGCACCGTGCCGCCTCCGGCCCGAGTGCCCGCCGAGCCTTGCTTGTTGAGGTGCTTCAGCGTCTCCTCCGCCGACATCACCGGGTAGGAGGCGCCCTTCCTCAGCTCGCCGAGGTTGCCGTGCCCTCGTACGACCTTGCCGTCCTCGTCGACCGTGAAGGTGCTGTTCCAGTCCTGCGCGGTCAGGCCGCCGATCTCCGGGGTCGCGGTGACCATCCGCAGCGAGCCCGTCGTCACGCCGGCGTCGAGCCGGGCGCCGTCGAGTTCGAGCGTCTTCAGCAGCGGCCGTACGGCGCTCTTCGCCTTCTTCTCCGATACGGGGTCGCCCTTGCCGGAGTCCGGCATGGCCGGGCACGAATCCGGGACGTCGCCCCGCTCGGGCGGCACGATGCCGGCGCCCGGCACCGTCGGCAGCGGCCTGCCGCAGCGCATTCCGGGCCGGTCCCCGGACTGGTACGTCCAGTTGCCGGCCATGCGGTCGTCGTTCACGGTGAGCGCCGCGCCGCCCGGGGACTTCCCGTCCTCTCCGACGACCCAGCGGCGGTCCTTCTTCTCCGGCTTCCCCGTGACGCCGAGCTTCTCGGCCAGCGCGGAGACGGAGGCCTGATCGATCGTGGCCGGATTGCGATACACGGGGGCCGTGTCCGGGCCGTCCGGCAGCTCGCCGTCGGCGAGATAGACCTGCGGGTGCGGCTCGCCCGGCGCGATGCCCGGCTGCCCGCCTCCGTCCGCACCGCTCTGCTCGCCGGAGACGAGGCCGTCCAGCGCGAGGCTTGGCGGCTCGGAGGTGCTCTCCGGCCCTCCCGGGCCGCCGCTCGCGGTCGAGGCCCACCAGGCTCCTCCTCCGCCGGCCACCAGTACGGCGGCCGCCACCGTGATCACGGGCAGCCGGTGCCGGCGCTGCCGTACGGCCTGCACGGAAGGCGCCTCCCCATCACCCGGGGCGTGGGACGGTTCGGTGCTCACGGCATTGCTCCTTCGGCTCCGCCCGCCGCGTCACCCCACACCCCTGCCGGTGAGAGGGCGGCGACGGACACACCTGTGACGGAGCGGAAGTGCGGAAGGTTCCCGGTGATTTCAGCGGCGCACGGCGGCCGTTGACGGAACCCCGGCCGACGGCACACGAGCCGAGCCCCTGTTCGTCACCCCGTCCGTACGGTCACCAGAGGCCGTACTCGGACATGCCCTCCAGCACACGCTCCGAGGCCGCGGGAACGCGCACCCCGTGCAGCTTCTCGTACGACGCCGAGGAGGCCGCCGGGACGCCGGGGACACCGGGGCCGGCGGGAACGGGCAGGTCGCAGACGGGGACCCGCCAGTGCGGTGCCATGCGGGCGCAGTCGCCCAGCAGTTGGTCCAGCGATTCGGGTTCCGCGACCGTGCGCCGCGCGAGATTCCGCATGGAGTCGACGCTACGCAGCAGGTGAGGCGCCTGGAAGGCCCTACTATCTGGTAGTTCCGTCCTGTTCGGTTCCGCGGAGGGAGCAGGTAGCGTGATGGTGCCATCCGACCGCGTCCTCCGACAGGAGCAGATTTCGCCGTGCGTATCGCAGTCACCGGCTCCATCGCGAACGACCACCTGATGACGTTCCCCGGTCGGTTCGCCGACCAGTTGGTCGCCGACCAGTTGCACACCGTCTCGCTCTCCTTCCTCGTCGACACGCTTGAGATCAGGCGCGGCGGCGTGGGGGCCAACATCGCCTTCGGCATGGGGCAGCTGGGAGCGAACCCGATCCTGGTCGGCGCCGCGGGCGAGGATTTCGAGGAGTACCGCGCCTGGCTCGAAAGGCACGGCGTGGACACCGAGTCCGTCCACATCTCCGAGCTGCGGCACACCGCCCGCTTCGTCTGCACCACCGACGAGGCGCACAACCAGATCGGCTCCTTCTACACCGGGGCCATGAGCGAGGCCCGCCTGATCGAGCTCCAGACCGTCGCGGAGCGCGTCGGCGGCCTGGACCTCGTCTGCATCAGCGCGGACGACCCCGAGGCGATGACCCGGCACACCGAGGAGTGCCGCAAGCGCGGCATCCCCTTCGCCGCGGACTTCTCGCAGCAGATCGCGCGCATGGAGGGCGAGGACATCCGCACCCTCATGGAGGGCGCCACCTACCTCTTCTCCAACGAGTACGAGAAGGAGCTCATCGAGACCAAGACCGGCTGGAGCGACAAGGAGATACTCGCCAAGGTCGGGACGCGGGTCGTCACGCTGGGCGCGAAGGGCGTCCGCATCGAGCGCGAGGGCGAGGAGCCCATCGTCGTCGGCGTGCCCAAGGAGGAGGCCAAGGCCGACCCCACCGGCGTCGGTGACGCCTTCCGCGCCGGATTCCTCTCGGGCCTCGCATGGGGCGTGAGCCTCGAACGCGCCGCCCAGGTGGGCTGCATGGTGGCCACGCTCGTCATCGAGACGGTCGGCACGCAGGAATACGAGCTGAAGCGCGCCCACTTCATGGAGCGCTTCACGACGCAGTACGGCGAGGAGGCCGCCGCCGAGGTCGCCGCGCACCTGCGCTGATCCACCCGGTTCTGTGTACGGCGGGGCGGCCGCGGGCGTCGAGCCCGGAGCCGCCCCGCCGCCGTACGACCGTGAACGCGCACCGTCCGCCCGTATGGAGTCCCGCCCGTACGGGGTCAGTTGAGCCGGCGCACCCTGAACTCGGTGCCGTCGGCGCCCAGATACTCCTGGCCGCGCATCTCGCACCAGGCCGGGATGTCGACACGTGCGGCCTCGTCGTCCGCGAGGACCGTGATCACGCCGCCCACCGGCACATCCCCGATCACCTTCGCCAGCTCGATGACCGGCAGCGGGCAGAGCGAACCGAGGGCGTCCACCGTCATCGCGGAGGGCTCGCCCGCGGGCTGCCCCGGCCCGGCGGCCGTCTCGGTCCCTGCCTCCGCTGCCGTCTCCCTCTTTGGTTCCGGCTCCGGTTCCTTACGCTGCCCGGCCGCCGGTCCGCCGGGGGCGTCCAGCTTCCCGCGCACCTCGCTCACCGCCGCAGGGAGGACCTCCAGGAAGCGCTCCACGTCCTCCTCCGCCGAACTCGCGGCCGAACTGCCCGCCGTAGGCGGCAGCGACAGCCGGATGTTGCCCTCCGAGAGCACGCCCATCGCCCGCAGCACATGGCTCGGCGTCAGCGTGCTCGACGTGCACGACGAGCCGGAGGAGACGGAGAAGCCCCGGGCGTCCAGCGCGTGCAGCAGCGCCTCCCCGTCCACGTACAGACAGGAGAAGGTCACCAGGTTCGGCAGGCGCCGCACGGGATCGCCGACGACCTCGACGTCCGGGACCAGCTCCGGCACCCGGGCCCGCACCCGGTCGACCAGCTCGCGCAGCCTGTCCGCGGAGGCCTCCGCCTCGGCGCGCACGGCGCGCAGTGACGCCGCCGCGGCCACGATCGCCGGGATGTTCTCGAAGCCGGGGGAACGCCCCGACTCCCGCTCGTCCGTGGGCTGCTGGGACGCGAAGCGCACGCCCTTCCGCACGGCCAGCAGCCCGACACCCGGCGGGCCACCCCACTTGTGCGCGCTGCCCGCGAGCAGCGACCAGCCGGCGCCCGGCCTGCCCCAGGCCAGCGACTGCGCCGCGTCGACCAGGAGGGGCACACCGGCCTCGGCGCACACCCCGGCCACCTCCGTCACCGGCTGTTCGGTGCCCACCTCGTGGTTGGCGGTCTGAAGGCAGGCCAGCGCCGCGTCCTCGCCGAGCGCCGCCCGGAAGTCCTCCGCGGCGACCCGGCCCGTACGGTCCACGGGCACCCGGATCACGCTGCCGCCCTCGGCCTCGTGGGCGTGGGCGGCGTGCAGCACGGCGGAGTGCTCCACGGCGGAGACGACCAGCCGCCGTCCCGCGCGGCGCCGCCCCGCGAGCGAACCCGCGATGCCGGTGTGCAGGGCACGCGTACCCGATGGGGTGAAGAAGAGCTCGTCGGCACGGCATCCGACGGCCTCCGCGGCGGTCTCCCGCGCGGCGTCCAGCAGCATCCGCGCCCGGCGTCCCTCGCGGTGCAGGCGCGCGGGGTCCGCCCACCCCTCGTCGAGGGCGGCGACGAGGGCCTCGCGGGCTACGGGATGCAGGGGTACGGACGACGCGGCGTCGAAATAGGGCACACCGGAACGCTAACGCGCTCCGGCCGCGCGGGGCTCCTGCGCTCCGGCCCCGGCACCGCGCTCCGCTCCCGGCACCCTTTGCGAACCGGTTCCGCCGGGCTTCGCGCTGCGGTCCCGCGAGCGCTCCGAGCACCCGCTCCGCGGGCCCCCGCAACCCCCGACGAGGCGTCACAGAGCGCCTGTTGAGGGGTGCGCGGCGCGTTGGGGACCCTCCCCGCGAGGCCCCCGGAACGGTCCAGTAAGGTTTGCCCCGCATAAACATCCAAACCCCTGCCCGCGCCAGGGCCCGCGCCCGACCAGCAAAAGGCCGAGCCGGCATGGGCGGGCGAGACTCTCGGGAAGGCGCTACGTGAGTCCCAACGGCTCCGACCTCCCCCACCGCCCCAAGGGCGTGGGCGGTATCCCCATGCCGCGGCGCCCGATGCGGCGCACGCTGCGGCAGGCGCTAGCCGCGGGCCTGGTCCTGGCGACCGCCACCGGTTGCACCTACAAGGACTTTCCCCGCCTCGGCATGCCCACCCCGGTCACGGACGAGGCTCCGCGGATCCTCTCCCTGTGGCAGGGGTCGTGGGCGGCAGCGCTCGCCGTGGGCGTCCTGGTCTGGGGCCTGATCCTGTGGAGCGTGGTCTTCCACCGCCGTTCCAGGACCAAGGTCGAGGTCCCACCGCAGACCCGGTACAACATGCCCATCGAGGCCCTGTACACGGTGGTTCCCATCATCATCGTCGCGGTGCTCTTCTACTTCACCGCGCGGGACGAGACGAAGCTCCTGGCGACGACGAAGAAGCCCCAACATGTCGTCAACGTGGTGGGCTTCCAGTGGAGCTGGGGCTTCAACTA
Source organism: Streptomyces winkii (assembly GCF_032248595.1). NCBI lineage: Bacteria > Bacillati > Actinomycetota > Actinomycetes > Kitasatosporales > Streptomycetaceae > Streptomyces > Streptomyces winkii. The sequence goes on from NZ_JASTTH010000002.1 coordinate 571,372, forward strand.
CATCGAGGACGTGGACGGCAAGGCCTCCACCACCAACACCGGCGACAAGGAACTCTCCGCGATCCCGGACCGGATGAGGACGACCTTCCCCAAGGGCGCCGACGGCGTGTACACCGTCGGGACACCGTCCGAGCGCAACCCGCAGACCAAGAACCCGGGTCCGACGCTCTGGCTGCCCAAGGGCGAGAAGGTGCAGTTCATCCTCACCTCCCGCGACGTCATCCACTCCTTCTGGCCGGTGCCGTTCCTGATGAAGCAGGACGTCATCCCCGGTCACGTCAACCGCTTCGAGGTGACCCCCACCAAGGAGGGCACCTACTTGGGCAAGTGCGCCGAACTGTGCGGCGTCGACCACGCCCGGATGCTCTTCAACGTGAAGGTCGTGTCCCCGGAGCGGTACCAGAAGCATCTGAAGGACCTGGCCGAGAAGGGCCAGACCGGCTACATCCCGTCGGGCACCGCCACCACCGGCGACGCCAGGAATGCGGAGACGAATAACCCGTGAGCATCCTCAACGAACCCAAGGGTGCCGCCGCGACGCCCGAGGCAGCACCGCCCGTACGGCAGAAGACGCCCGGCGCCATGGTGGTCGACTGGGCCACGACGACCGACCACAAGAAGATCGGGACGCTGTACTTCGTCACGTCCTTCGCCTTCTTCCTCCTCGGCGGCGTCATGGCGCTGTTCATGCGCGCCGAACTCGCCCGTCCCGGCATCCAGGTCATGTCGAGCGAGCAGTTCAACCAGGCGTTCACCATGCACGGCACGATCATGCTGCTGATGTTCGCGACCCCGCTCTTCGCGGGCTTCGCGAACTGGATCATGCCGCTCCAGATCGGCTCGCCGGACGTGGCGTTCCCGCGCCTGAACATGCTGGCGTACTGGCTCTACCTCTTCGGTTCGCTCATCGCCGTCGGCGGCTTCCTCACGCCGTCCGGTGCCGCGGACTTCGGATGGTTCGCCTACTCGCCGCTCTCCGACGCGGTCCGCTCGCCGGGCATCGGCGCCGACCTGTGGATCATGGGTCTGGCCCTCTCCGGCTTCGGAACCATCCTCGGCTCCGTCAACTTCATCACCACGATCATCTGCATGCGCGCACCCGGCATGACGATGTTCCGGATGCCGATCTTCACCTGGAACGTGCTGCTCACCGGTGTGCTGGTGCTGCTGGCCTTCCCGGTGCTCGCCGCGGCGCTTCTCGCGCTGGAGGCCGACCGCAAGTTCGGGGCGCATGTCTTCGACGCCGCGAACGGCGGGGCGTTGCTATGGCAGCACTTGTTCTGGTTCTTCGGCCATCCGGAGGTCTACATCATCGCGTTGCCGTTCTTCGGCATCATCTCCGAGGTCATCCCGGTCTTCAGCCGCAAGCCGATGTTCGGCTACATCAGCCTCATCGGCGCGACCATCGCGATCGCGGGCCTCTCGGTGACGGTCTGGGCGCACCACATGTACGTGACGGGCGGCGTGCTCCTGCCGTTCTTCGCCTTCATGACGTTCCTGATCGCGGTGCCGACAGGTGTGAAGTTCTTCAACTGGATCGGCACGATGTGGAAGGGCTCGCTGTCCTTCGAGACACCGATGCTCTGGTCGATCGGATTCCTCGTCACGTTCCTCTTCGGCGGTCTGACGGGCGTCATCCTGGCCTCCCCGCCGATGGACTTCCACGTCTCCGACTCGTACTTCGTGGTGGCGCACTTCCACTACGTCGTGTTCGGAACGGTCGTCTTCGCGATGTTCGCCGGATTCCACTTCTGGTGGCCGAAGTTCACCGGGAAGATCCTCGACGAGCGGCTCGGCAAGATCACCTTCTGGACGCTGTTCACCGGCTTCCACGGCACCTTCCTCGTCCAGCACTGGCTGGGCGCCGAGGGCATGCCTCGCCGGTACGCGGACTATCTGGCCGCCGACGGCTTCACCGCCCTCAACACGGTCTCGACGATCAGCTCGTTCGTACTGGGCCTGTCGGTCCTGCCGTTCCTCTACAACATCTGGAAGACGGCGAAGTACGGCAAGAAGGTCGAGACCGACGACCCGTGGGGCTACGGCCGCTCTCTCGAGTGGGCCACGACCTGTCCGCCGCCGCGGCACAACTTCCTCCAGCTGCCGCGCATCCGCTCCGAGTCCCCGGCCTTCGACCTGCACTATCCCGAGGTGGCCGCTCTCGACCAGCTCGGCGAGCAGCGGACCGCGGACACCCGGACGCTCGCCGGCGGTAAGGAGAAGTCGAAGTGAAGATCCAGGGCAAGATGTTCCTCGGCCTGGCGGTCTTCCTGCTCGCCACGGCGATCATCTACGGCGCCTGGTCGAAGGAGCCCGTCGGCACCACCGGGCTGTTCCTCGCCTTCGGTCTCGCCGTGATGATCGGCTACTACCTCGCCTTCACCGCCCGCCGCGTGGACGCCGGCGCGCAGGACAACAAGGAGGCCGAGGTAGCGGACGACGCCGGCGAGATCGGGTTCTTCAGCCCGCACAGCTGGCAGCCGCTGGCCCTCGGGCTGGGCGCCGCCTTCGGCTTCCTGGGCGTGGCCTTCGGATGGTGGCTGGTGTTCGTCTCCGCGCCGCTGCTCTTCGTCGGCCTCTTCGGCTGGGTCTTCGAGTACTACCACGGCGAGAATCGCACCCAGTAAGGCTCCAGGGCGGGCCTCGCGCCAGGTGAGGCTCGCGGCAGAGGCAGTCCGCAAACGGGTCGGCCCCCGGTGATCACCGGGGGCCGACCCGTTTGCCTGCGCCCAACAGGCCCACGACGGCGTCACTTCCTACCTTGGGCCTATGAATCACTCTTCGAACAGGACGAAGCGCCGGATCTCAGCCGGCTGTGCCCTCACCCTCGCGCCCCTCGCAGTGGGCCTGGCCTCGTGCAGCGTCGGCAGCGGCGGGAATCCCCTGGCGGGCGCCCCGTACGACGCGAGCAACCAGATATCCGTCAGCGCGGGCGAGGAGGGAGCCGTGGTCGACCCCTCCCGCCCCCTCAAAGTGACCGCCACCGGAGACGAAGGACGAATAGCCGACGTCACCGCCGTCGACACGGCGGGACGCTTCCTGAGCGGCAAGCTCTCGGAGGACGGCAAGCGCTGGCAGAGCACCACGCCGCTCGCGGCCGGTGTGCGCTACACCGTCCGCATCAGCACCGAGAACGGCTCCGGCGAGCAGGGGCGCCGGACCCTGAACTTCCAGACCAAGCCCGCACACGCGAAGAGGCTCGGCGTCACCTTCGGGCCCGACAGCGGCACGTACGGCGTCGGCCAGCCCATCACCGCCGAGCTGAGCCACAAGATCAAGGGCGCCAAGCAGCGCAAGCTCGTCGAGGGCGGCCTCATCGTCAAGTCCTCGCCCCACGTCGAGGGCTCCTGGCACTGGGTGGACGGCAAGGAGCTCCACTACCGCCCGAAGGAGTACTGGCCCGCGCACTCCACCATCAGCGTCCGCTCCCGTCTGAACGGCCTGAAGGTGCGCGACGGCCTCTACGGCGACAAGGCCGAGCCCGTCAAGCTGAAGACCGGCGACCGGGTGGAGGCGCTCGCGGACGCCTCGGGCCTGTCCATGAAGTTCAGCAAGAACGGCAAGGTCATCAAGGAGATGCCGATCACCACCGGCAAGGCCGGGTTCGAGACCCGCAACGGGACGAAGGTGATCCTGGGCCGCGAGTCCTTCGTACGGATGCGCAGCGGCAGCGTCGGGATCGGCGGCGGCGAGTCCTACGACCTCGGCGTCCACTGGGCCTCGCGGCTCACCTGGAGCGGCGAGTACGTTCACGCAGCCCCGTGGTCGTCCGGCTCCCACGGCGTCTCGAACAGCAGCCACGGCTGCACCGGCATGAGCACGGAGAACGCCCAGTGGTTCTTCGAGCACGTACGGAACGGCGTCCCCGTCAAGTACGTCAACTCCGACGGCGACACCATGCCGGCCTTCGGCAACGGCTTCGGCGACTGGAACCTGTCCTGGGCGAAGTGGAAGGAAGGCAGCGCCGTGCAGCGCGGTACCCAGGACCAGGACGCCGCCGGGTCCGCCACGGGAGTCAGCAGGCTCCGCCCGCAGGTCTGACCACCGGGCCCGGCCGAAGGGCGAGCCGGGCCGGACCCCTCAGCGATCCGCAACCTCCCGACCCAGACGCTTCAGATCCAGAACCCTCACAGACCCTCACTGAGCCAGAGCCCTCACTGAGCCAGAGCCCTCACAGATCCAGAGCCCCACTGATCCAGACTCCTCAGAGAGGCTGCACCTGCGCAGACGTCCCGTCGTTCTCACGGAGAAGCCCCGCGAGGGCGCTCGCGAGGGCGACCGGGTCGACCGGGTGCGAGACGGCGGCCTCCGCGCGGCTCCAGGACGCCAGCCAGGCGTCCTGGGGGCGTCCGATGAGCAGCAGTACGGGCGGGCTGTCGAAGATCTCGTCCTTGATCTGCCGGCACACGCCCATGCCCCCGGCCGGTGCGGTCTCCCCGTCCAGGACGCACACGTCGATGCGGTGCTTCTCCAGCGTGGAGAGCACCGCGGGGAGGGTCGCGCACTCCACGTACTCGACGGGCGGCACGTCGGCGGCGGGACGGCGCCCGGCGGCCAGCCGGACCTGCTCGCGGGTGTTGGCGTTGTCGCTGTAGACCAGCACCGTGGCGGTCGGCTGCATCGTTCCTCCGCTGTACGTCTCGCACGTGAACACATTTCGGCATGGAGCCGCAGCGCGGATGTTACTCCCTCGCACCGTTCCCCAACACCGGTTCGTATGGGCTGCGGAGGCCTGTTTGAGCTGGACACACGTGCTGGACACACCGAACGGCACCCCGGCAGTAAGGGCCGTATGAGCGACCGACATAATGTCGGTCGTGGCGACAGCAACAGCAGTAGAAACCGGGCACGCGCACCCGTCGGTCAACAGGCCGAACCTCACCAGCGTCGGAACGATCATCTGGCTGAGTTCCGAGTTGATGTTCTTCGCGGCCCTCTTCGCGATGTACTTCACCCTGCGGTCCGTGACGGGTGCGGACTTCTGGAAGGAGCACGCCGACGCGCTGAACGTGCCTTTCTCGGCGGCGAACACCACGATCCTCGTGCTCTCCTCGCTCACCTGCCAGCTCGGCGTGTTCGCGGCGGAGCGCGGTGATGTGAAGAAGCTCCGGGGCTGGTTCATCATCACCTTCGTCATGGGCGCGATCTTCATCGGCGGCCAGATCTTCGAGTACACGGAGCTGGTGGAGAGGGACGGCATCTCGCTCTCCTCTGATCCCTACGGCTCGGTGTTCTACCTGACCACCGGCTTCCACGGGATGCACGTCACGGGTGGTCTGATCGCGTTCCTGCTCCTGCTCGGCAGGACGTACGCGGCCAAGCGCTTCACCCATCAGCAGGCCACTGCGGCCATCGTCGTGTCCTACTACTGGCACTTCGTCGATGTCGTCTGGATCGGCCTCTTCGCCACGATCTACCTGATCAAGTAAATGATCGGGCGCCGGTGCGCGCGCGAGCGGGCGCCGGGCAGTGACAGACACAAGCAGAAGCATCGACGCAGAAGATCCTGACACCGGGGTAATCCGTGAAAAAGCTCTCCGCACGACGGCGCCATCCGCTGGCGGCGCTCGTCGTTCTCATCTTCGCGCTGGCGGCCACCGGGGGGCTGTACGCCGCGTTCGCTCCCGCCGGTGAAGCCAAGGCCGACCCTGGCTCGAGCCAGTCCCTCGCCATCGAGGAGGGCAAGAGGCTCTACGACGTGGGCTGTTCAAGCTGCCACGGAACGGGCGGCCAGGGCAGCAGCGACGGTCCGAGCCTCGTCGGCGTCGGCTCCGCCGCCGTGGACTTCCAGGTCGGAACCGGCCGCATGCCCGCGCAGCAGCCGGGTGCCCAGGTGCCGAAGAAGAAGAGGATCTACAGCGAGCACGAGATCGACCAGCTCGCCGCGTACGTCGCCTCGTTGGGCTCCGGTCCCGTCAAGCCGACCAAGAGCCAGTACGACCCGAGCGGCGCCGATGTCGCCAGGGGCGGCGAGCTCTTCCGCACCAACTGCGCGCAGTGCCACAATTTCACCGGTGAGGGCGGGGCCCTGACGCACGGCAAGTACGCGCCGAGCCTCAGCGATGTGGACCCGAAGCACGTCTACGAGGCGATGCAGACAGGGCCGCAGCAGATGCCGTCCTTCCCCGACAAGGTGATGCCCGAGCAGGACAAGCGGGACGTCGCCGCCTACTTGAAGGCGGTGAACAGCAAGGAGTCCGACAACCCCGGCGGCTACAAGCTGGGCGGCCTGGGCCCCGTCATCGAAGGCCTCTTCGCCTGGATCTTCGGCCTCGGCGTCCTCATCCTCGTCGCCATCTGGGTCGCAGCGCGGACGGCGAAGGCGAAGAAGTCATGAGCGAGACTGGATCACACGAGAACGTGTCAGAGAAGCACCTGCCGAGCGAGCAGGAAAACGCCAACGGTGCGGTAGCCGTCGCGGACGATCCGTTCGCCGACCCGGGCCTGCCGCCGCACGAGCCACGGATCCAGGACATCGACGAGCGTGCCGCCAAGCGCTCCGAGCGCGTCGTGGCCATGCTCTTCACCGCGTCGATGCTGGCCACGCTGGGCTTCATCGCGAGCTTCGTGCTCATCCCCGTCGACAAGATCATCTACGTCTGGCCGGCGGGGCGCATCGGCGGGCTGAACTTCGCCCTCGGGATGACGCTCGGCGTCGCGCTCTTCTGCATCGGCGCGGGCGCCGTCCACTGGGCGCGCACCCTGATGTCCGACCACGAGCTCATCGACGAGCGGCACGCCGTCTCCGCCGAGCCGGAGACGCGCTCGAAGGTCATGGAGGACTTCGCCCAGGGCGCCAAGGAGTCGGCTCTCGGGCGCCGTTCGCTGATCCGCAAGACCATGTTCGGGGCGCTGACCCTGGTGCCGCTCTCCGGCGTCGTCCTGCTGCGCGACCTCGGGCCGCTGCCCGAGGACAAGTTGGAGCACACGCTGTGGACCAAGGGCAAGCTCCTGGTCAACGAGAACACCCAGGAGCCGCTGCGCCCCGAGGACATCAGCGTCGGCTCGCTGACCTTCGCCATGCCCGAGGGGCTGAAGGAGGAGGACGAGGACTTCCAGCAGCAGATCGCCAAGGCGGCCCTGATGCTCGTACGCCTCGAACCCGGAGACATCAAGGACAAGCGGGAGTTGGACTGGTCCCACGAGGGGATCGTCGCCTACTCCAAGATCTGCACCCACGTCGGCTGTCCTGTCAGCCTCTATGAGCAGCAGACGCACCACGTGCTCTGCCCGTGCCACCAGTCGACCTTCGACCTGTCGGACGGTGCACGGGTGCTCTTCGGCCCGGCCGGCCACGCGCTGCCGCAGCTGAAGATCAGCGTCAACAACGACGGATTCCTCGAGGCGCAGGGCGACTTCGCGGAACCCGTGGGCCCGGCCTACTGGGAGCGTCGAGCATGAGTACAGCAACCGAGACCACCGCCCCGAAGCGCAAGGCACCCGCCGGCGAGCGGGTCGCGGACTGGGCCGACGGCCGCCTGGGCATCTACACCCTGGCCAAGGCCAACATGCGCAAGATCTTCCCGGACCACTGGTCCTTCATGCTGGGTGAGGTCGCGCTCTACAGCTTCATCATCATCATCCTGACCGGCGTCTATCTGACGCTGTTCTTCCACCCGTCGATGAACGAGGTGGAGTACCACGGCAGTTACGTGCCGATGCAGGGCGTGCGCATGTCGGAGGCCTTCGCCTCCACGCTGGACATCAGCTTCGACGTACGCGGCGGCCTGCTCGTGCGGCAGATCCACCACTGGGCGGCGCTGATCTTCCTCGGCGCGATGTTCGTGCACATGATGCGCGTCTTCTTCACCGGCGCCTTCCGCAAGCCGCGCGAGATCAACTGGCTGTTCGGCTTCCTGCTGTTCGTGCTGGGCATGTTCACCGGCTTCACCGGCTACTCGCTGCCGGACGACCTGCTCTCCGGCACCGGCGTGCGGTTCATGGAGGGCGCGATCCTCTCCATGCCGATCATCGGCACGTACATGTCGATGTTCCTCTTCGGCGGGGAGTTCCCGGGGCACGACTTCGTCGCGCGGTTCTTCTCGATCCACGTGCTGCTGCTGCCGGGGATCATGCTGGGGCTGCTGGTGGCGCACCTGATCCTGGTCTTCTACCACAAGCACACCCAGTTCGCCGGGCCCGGCCGTACGAACAAGAACGTCGTCGGCATGCCGCTGCTTCCGGTCTACATGGCCAAGGCGGGTGGCTTCTTCTTCCTCGTCTTCGGCGTGATCTCCGTCATCGCGGCGACCTTCACCGTCAACCCGATCTGGGCGCTGGGCCCGTACCGGCCGGATCAGGTGTCGACCAACGCGCAGCCCGACTGGTACATGGGCTTCTCGGAGGGGCTGATCCGCATCATGCCCGGCTGGGAGATCCACTTGTGGGGGCACACGCTTGTGATGGGCGTGTTCATCCCGCTCATGGTCTTCCCACTGGTGCTCGCGGCGATCGCCGTCTATCCCTTCATCGAGTCGTGGGTGACGGGCGACAAACGTGAGCATCACATCGCCGACCGCCCGCGGAACGCGCCCACCCGTACGGGCTTCGGCGCGGCCTGGATCGCCTGGTACACGGTGATGCTGATCGGCGGCGGCAACGACCTGGTGGCCACGCACTTCGACCTGTCGATCAACTCGATCACATGGTTCGTGCGGATCGCCTTCTTCGTGGTGCCGGTGATCGTCTTCTTCGTCACCAGGCGGGCCTGTCTGGGCCTGCAACGACGGGACAGGGAGAAAGTGCTGCACGGGCGCGAGTCCGGCATCATCAAGCGGCTCCCGCACGGCGAGTTCATCGAGGTGCACGAGCAGCTCTCGCAGGAGCAGCTGCACACGCTCACCTCGCACGTGCAGCACAAGCCGTACGAGGCCGGCCCGGAGGTCGACGAGAACGGCGTCCGGCGGAAGGTCGGCCGGGGGCAGAAACTGCGCGCCCGCCTCTCCAAGGGCTACTACGGCGAGCAGGCGCAGATCCCCAAGCCGACCGCCGACGAGTACAAGGAGCTCACGAGCGGCCACGGGCACCACTGAGCCGCCGCGGCGGCGCCGCAGCGGGCCGAGTACGCCACGTACGAGGGCCGGGCTTCCCGAGCGGGAGCCCGGCCCTTCGTACGTCCGCGGGGGCGCCCGGGGCCGATCGTCCCGACCCGCAGGAATACGCGTGTCCCGGGCGGTGCGTGTGCCGCTAGGGTGGTGGCTGGCCGGGCCCGGAGGCCCGCCGCCACCACGCCGTCCTCCCGCGGCCGTCTCCTGGCGCGCCGCCGCTCCGGCAGGGACGCCGGCGCGAGGGCTCAGCGCCGAACCGACGACCTCAGGAGGGATCATGAGCGCCGTTCCGTCTGCCGGCTCTCCTTCTGGGGGTCCGCACACCTGGCCCGACGTACTGACGTCGCTGCTCGCCGGCGAGGACCTGAGCGCCGACGCCACGGCGTGGGCGATGGACCACATCATGAGCGGCGAGGCGACCGACGCCCAGATCGCCGGCTTCGCGGTGGCGCTGCGCGCCAAGGGCGAGACGGTCGGGGAGATCACCGGTCTCGTACGGGCGATGTACGCGCACGCGAACGTGATCGAGGTGCCCGGCCCGACGGTCGACATCGTCGGCACGGGCGGCGACAGGGCCCGTACGGTCAACATCTCCACGATGTCCGCGATCGTCGTCGCCGGGTGCGGCGCGAAGGTCGTCAAGCACGGCAACCGCGCGGCGTCGAGTGCGAGCGGCGCCACGGACGTACTGGAAAAGCTGGGCGTCAACCTGGAGTTGAGCCCGCAGCGCGTCGCCGAGGTGGCCTCGGAGGCCGGGATCACCTTCTGCTTCGCGGTGAAGTTCCACCCGTCGCTGCGTCATGTGGCCAACGCGCGGGGCGAGCTGGGCATCCCCACCTCGTTCAACTTCCTCGGCCCGCTCACGAACCCGGCCCGGGTGCAGGCGCAGGCGACGGGCGTCGCCAACGCCCGCATGGCGCCCATCATGGCGGGCGTGCTGGCCGAACGGGGCTCCTCGGCACTCGTCTTCCGCGGCGACGACGGGCTGGACGAGCTGACGACGACCGCCACCTCCACGGTGTGGGTCGTACGCGACGGGGCGGTGCGGCAGGAGTCCTTCGACCCGCGTGACGTCGGGCTCGACATCGTGCCCGTCGAGGCGCTGCGGGGCGCCGACGCCGCCTATAACGCCGATGTGGCCCGTCGCCTGCTGGAGGGTGAGGGCGGTCCGGTGCGGGACGCCGTGCTGCTCAACGCGGCGGCCGCTCTCGTCGCTCTCGAACCGCGCGACGCCCCGCTGGCCGAGCAGATCCGCGCGGCGATGGACCGGGCCGCCGAGGCCGTCGACAGCGGCGCCGCGCGTGCGGCGCTGGAGCGCTGGGTGGCGGCCAGCCATATGTGACACCGGCCGCGCCGGCCGGCCGCCGTGCTCCCTCGTGGGGCACGCTCCCCGGGCCCCGGGCTGTGCTTGTCCGGGATGCCTGTCCGGGAGGCCTGTCCGGGATACGGACGGCGGCCGGCGCCGCCGGAACCGTGTGCCATACTCCCCGCCAGGTCACGAGCGACAGCGATCAAGGCCCCGGCCCGCTGTCCGGCAACCCTCCTTCCGTGGTGGGGTGCCCCGGGTGATGACCGGGCCGCTCGACAGCAGGGTCGTGCGGCAAGCACGGATCCCTCTCACCCTGCCTCCGGCGGGGAGGCCCCAACCTGCCGGGGCGGCCGGTATGGCCGGGGGTCCCCGGTATCGAGGGAGTCATCGCATGAGCCTGCTCGTCACGTCCGCCGCCGGCCGTTCCGGGCCCGTCTCCGAGCGCGCCTATGAGTCCGTGTCCGAGCCCGCCGACGAGTCCGTCTCCGAGGGCTGTTCGGCCGCCGTTCCAGCCGCTGTGCCCGCTGTGCCCGCTGCCGTCCCTACCGTCCCTGCCGTCCCCGGGCCGCTGCCGGTGCTGGGCCTGGACGTGCGCGCGCCGCTCGTGACGGGTGGTGAACTCCCGTACGCCGCACTGGACTACGCGGCGAGCGCGCCCGTACTGCGCAGCGTGTGGGAGGACGTCGCCTCCTACGCCCCGTACTACGGCAGCGTGCACCGCGGCGCCGGCTACCTCTCGCAGCACTCGACCGCGCTCTTCGAGCGCAGCAGGGTCACCGTTGCGCGCTTCCTCGGCTGCCGCGAGACGGACGAGGTCGTCTTCACCCGTTCCACGACCGACTCCCTCAACCTGCTGGCGTCGGCGCTGCCGGAGGGCACGCGCGTGTTCGTCTTCGAGACGGAACACCACGCGTCGCTGCTGCCGTGGCGCGGCGCCGGTACGACGACCGTCTTCCTGGACGCGCCGCGCTCACCGCGGCAGGCCGTCGAGACTCTGGAGAGCGCGCTGAGCGCGGCGCCCGACGGCCCGAAACTGGTGTGCGTGACAGGGGCGTCGAACGTCACGGGCGAGATCTGGCCCGTACGCCGGCTCGCCGCCGCGGCGCACCGGCACGGCGCCCGCATCGTGCTGGACGCGGCGCAGCTCGCCCCGCACCGGCCCGTGCACATCGGTGAACTGGACGTCGACTGGGTCGCGTTCTCCGGGCACAAGCTGTACGCCCCCTTCGGGGCGGGCGTGCTGGCGGGGCGCACCGACTGGCTGCGCGCGGCCGAGCCCTATCTGGCGGGCGGCGGCGCCAGCCGCAAGGTCGCACGGGACGCGGACGGCGGTGTGGCGGTGGAGTGGCAGACCGGACCGGCGCGGCACGAGGCCGGATCGCCGAACGTGATCGGCGCGTACGCGATCGCCTCGGCCTGCCGCGCGCTCACCGGTGCGGGGTTCCCCGAACTGGCCGCTCGCGAGGGGGCGTTGACCGGGAGGCTGCTGGCGGGGCTGAGGGAGGTGCCGGAGGTGAAGGTGCTCTCGCTCTTCGGTACGGACGGCGGCACGGACGCTACCGAGGCCGAGGCCGCTGCCGCTGCCGAAGCCGATGCCGAAGCCGAAGCCGAAGCCAGGGTCGGCGTCGTCTCCTTCGTCGTCGAGGGCTGGAACAGCTCGCACCTGGCCGCGGCCCTCTCCGCCGAGTACGGCATCGGCGTACGGGACGGCCTCTTCTGCGCCCACCCTCTGGTCGGCGCCCTGCTCGGAGACGGCGGCGAGGCCGCGGGCGAGTGCGGCGCCCCCGAAGGCCGGTCGCTGAACGCCGTACGGGTGAGCATCGGCGCGGGCACGCCCGACGAGCACGTGGAGAGGTTCCTGCGGGCTGTTCGCGAACTGGTCCGCGACGGCGCGCGGTGGCGCTACCGCACGGAGGACGGGCGCTGCGTACCGGAACCCGGAGGGTTCACGGGCTCCGCCGCGCCCGCGCTCACCCCCTGACCCGAGCGGCCCGAGGCCCGAGCGGAGCGGCGAGGCGGGAATCGGCCCGGCTGCCGGGGAGGAGCCCGGCACGGGCCGGGCCTCTCTGTCAGGCGTCCAGGCCGATCGCGAACGCCGACTCCAGATCGTGCTGCGAGTAGGTGCGGAAGGCGATGTGGGTCTCGGTGGAGAGCACCCCGGGCACCTTGCTGATCCGGCCGGGGATGACGTCCGCCAGGTCGTCGTGCCGCGCCACCCGCACCATCGCGATCAGATCGTGCGCACCCGTGACCGAGTAGACCTCGCTGACGCCCTCGAGCGCCGCGATCTGCTCGGCGATCTCCGGGATGCGTTCGGTGCTGGTCTTGATGAGCACGATCGAGGTGATCACGGTGTCGACTCTCCCTGGGTCGCCGGAGCGGGCGTGCCCACTGTAGCCGTACGGAAACGGCGGAAACGCGCCCAGGCGTAGAGGAAGCCGAGCGTGAATCCGGCCACATGGGCGAGGTAGGCCACGCCCGGCCCGTCGGAGTCGCCACGCGCCGCGATCCACTGGAGGACGAGCCAGAAGATCAGCACCAGCCAGGCCGGGAAGCGCAGCGGCGCGAAGTACAGGAACGGGAAGAGGCTCGTGACCCGTGCCGTGGGATGGAGATAGAGGAACGCGCCCAGCACGGCGGATACCGCGCCGGACGCCCCGACCAGGGTCTCCGCCGACTGGTGGTGCGCCGCCGCGTAGCAGAGCATGGCGATGTAGCCGACGCTCACGTAGAGGACGGCGAAGCGGAGGCGGCCCATGCGCGTCTCGACCGGGCCGCCGAACACGTGGAGAAACAGCACGTTGCCCACCAGGTGCAGCCAGCCCGCGTGCAGGAAGAGCGCGGTCAGCGGCGTGAGGAACGGACGCACGGCGCCGCTCCACATGGTGCGCGGGACGACGCCCCAGTGGTGGAAGTACGCGGCCTGCGCGCGGTGCAGCGCGGAGCCGGTGCCGTAACCCGGCAGGAAGCCCGAGGCCGGGCCGGTGAGGAAGATCACGGTGCACAGGAGGATGAGCGCACAGGTCACAACGGGAAGCTTCGGCTCGGTGCGGTTCATGACAGCTCGGCCACTGGGCAGGCTCCTCGGGACAAGCGGTGTGCGGCAGGTCTTAGGGTTACGGCAGGCGATGCTGCGCTTCCGTCCGGTTACCGCGCGCACACGCGGTCGCACCGCCCCGAAGCCCGTGAACGCTCGAAGGAATGAGGTCGAGACCATGACGGTCCCCAAGCCCACTGCCGGAACCCGGTGGCGCTGCACGCTCTGCGGCAATCTGACGCGCTTCGACGTGACGCGCTCCAGCAAGGTCGTCGAGTACGTCCACCTGGACCTGGCCGGTGAGCCGCGGATCGAGGAGCAGGAGGTGCTCAGTGAGAGCATCGAATCCGTGCGCTGCCGGTGGTGCGACGCCGCCGACCAGGTCGAGCTCGTGGACCGGCCGGGCGCTCAGGTCTGAGAAACGGCAGGTGTGAACGGTGGTGGATGGTACTGCCGGCGGCTCCGGGCGCGAGCCGTCGGCACCGGGCGCCGAGCCGCAGCCGGAGCCGGGCACAGAGCCGGTTCCCGGTGAGGGCGGTGGCGAGCCCGGGCCCGCCGGTCCGCCGCGCTCCGAGGAAGCCGAGCCGTTCGACAGGCCGCTGCCCGAGAAGGTGCGCCGCCGCGTGGTGGCCCTCACAGGGGACGCGCTCGGCGGCCTGACCGTCGGCGAACTCCCCGCACTGCTGCGTCAGTACGCGCGCTTCACCCCGCAGCGCCGCATCAAGTTCGGCGCCAACGCGATGGCCGCCGCGCTGGAGGGTGAGCCCGCCTTCCGCGAGCGCATCGCCGAGCAGCTGCGCGAACGATTCCCCGAACTCACCGAGGCGCTCACCTCGGGCACGCCCCCGCCCGCGGCCGACCCCGTCGACGTGGCGGCTGTGGCGTACGTACTGCGTCCCGTGGACTGGCCGAAGCTCGTGGCCGCGGCCGGCGAAGAGGCCCAGCGCGCACAGGCCGAGCGCGCCGGTGACCAGGCGCAGCGCGAACTGGCCCGGCTCCGCGCCGAACTGGCGGACGCGCGCACCGCCGCCCGTACGGACGCCGAGCGCGGACGCGGCGAACTGGAGTCCCTGCGCAAGGAACTGGAGGTCACCCAGCGGAAGTTGCGCAGCGCCCAGAGCGATGTGAAACGCGGCGAGGCGGAGGCCCGCAAGCTCCGCGCCGACCTGGAGGAGCTGCGGTCCTCCGCGGCCGCGGAGAAGTCCTCCGCGGAGAGCGAGAGCCGCCGGCTCCGTACGCGGCTCTCGGAAGCGGAATCCGCGCTCGAGGCCGGGCGCCGGGCCGCGCGCGAGGGGCGCAGCGTCCAGGACATGCGGGTGCGGCTGCTGCTGGACACCGTGCTGGACGCGGCGCAGGGCCTGCGCCGGGAGCTGGCGCTGCCGCCGACGACGAGCCGTCCGGCCGACACCGTCGACGCCGTCGAGCCGGGGCAGTTGACCCCCCGTGACATCGCCGCGCGTGCGCTCTCGGAGACCGATCCGGAACTCCTCGACCAGCTGCTCGCGCTGCCGCAGTCACATCTGGTCGTCGACGGCTACAACGTCACCAAGACCGGCTATCCCACGATGCCGCTGGACAAGCAACGGCTGCGGCTGCTGGGCGGACTGGCCGGTCTCGCGGCACAGTCGGGCGCCGAGGTCACCTGCGTCTTCGACGGGGCCGAACTCGCCGCGCCCGTGCTGCTGGCGCCGCCGCGCGGGGTGAGGGTGCTCTTCAGCAAACCGGGGCAGACCGCGGACGAACTCATCCGCCAGCTCGTACGGGCGGAGCCCGCTGGCCGCGCCGTCGTGGTCGTCTCCTCGGACCGCGAGGTCGCGGACGGCTGCGCTGCTGCCGGTGCCCGCCCCGTCTCCTCGGCTCTCCTGCTGCGCCGCCTCGGACGCACGTGAAGGTGACCGGTTCCACAACGTGAGGTGATCCGTGGTCACGGCTCAGGGCGGCGACCACGTTGCTGCGGACCTTCTCGGGCCGTTCGCCGAGCCGCCGGCCGGATGCGTTCCGGGTGGGAGCGCCGACATACGTACTGCGCAGAGCCGTTGGACGGCGTCCGCGCGCAGCCGTCCCGTCCCGTAATGGGCATACTCGCTCAACACTCGTGCACAGGCGTCTCGTTCACGCCTCTGCGTAACGCACTCATCGCTCCCTGTGCGAGCTGGGTAAAGAATCCTCTCCTGTGACGGGTTTTTTCTCAGAGTGATTTGATCCGACGATTACCCGTGGCTAATGTCTGGCCCCGAACCTCCGCAAGGTTGGCCGTCCATCCGGGGCGGCGGCGGAGGACCGCCTCGTTCCACGGAGCCACCGACCGACGCGAAGTGGAGCCGGAGTGTCAGTCCGGCAGGCGGCTGAGGAAGAAGGAGCTCGCCCCAGTGGCGTCCCACCGTCGACCCAAGCAGCCCAGCCGCACTCGCCGCGTCACCGTGCTCACGGCGACCGCCGCCGCGGCCGTCGCCCTGACCTCCCAGGCGGCGCAAGCCGAGCCCAAGGCCTCCAAGAAGGAGGTCAAGGAGAAGGTCGACAAGCTCTACGAGGACGCCGAAGGCGCGACCGAGAAGTACAACGGCGCCAAGGAGAAGCAGCACAAGCTGGAGAAGGAGGTCGCGAACCTCCAGGACAGCGTGGCGCGCGGGCAGGACGACCTCAACGACATGCGCAACGGCCTCGGTTCGATGGCCACAGCGCAGTACCGCACCGGCGGTGTGGACCCGTCCGTGCAGCTCTTCCTCTCCTCGGACCCGGACAGCTACCTCGACAAGGCCTCCACGCTCGACCAGTTGAGCAGCAAGCAGGCCGAGGCGCTGAAGAAGATCCAGAGCAAGCAGCGCAACCTGGCGCAGCAGCGCCAGGAGGCCTCGGACAAGCTGAAGGACCTCGACGACACCCGCAAGGAGCTCGGCGAGAAGAAGAAGGACATCCAGGCCAAGCTCTCCAAGGCCCGGTCGATCCTCAACTCCCTGACCGCGGACGAGCGCGCGAAGCTCGCAGCCCAGCAGGCGAGAGCCGACCGCGCCTCCGCCTCCCGCGTGGACCTCGGCAGCGACGCCTCCGCCTCGCAACGTGCCGCGGCCGCGCTTTCCGCTGCCAAGAGCAAGATAGGTTCGCCGTACGTGTGGGGCGCCACCGGCCCCAGCTCCTTCGACTGCTCCGGCCTCACCTCCTGGGCTTACCAGCAGGCCGGCGTCTCGCTTCCGCGCACCTCCCAGGCCCAGGCCGGTGCCGGCACGCAGGTGGGGCGCGGCGAACTCGCCCCCGGCGACCTCGTCATCTTCTACGGCGACCAGCACCACGTCGGCTTCTACGCGGGCAACGGCCAGATCCTGCACGCCCCGAAGCCCGGTGCCGGTGTGCGCTACGAGTCGATCAACAACATGCCGTTCCAGTTCGGCGTGCGGATCGGCTGAGCCTCCGTTCCCTCGGCTTACTTCTTCCTGCCTTCTTCCTCTTGCCCGAACGGCTCCGATCGCTGAGGCGGTGCGCGCCAGTGCGGACTCCGGCGCAACGTGGGCAACTCCGGCAACACGGGCGTCATCTCGCGTACGGGGCGCCGTCGTTCGTCCGGGTGAAAGCGAGCACGCCGGAATGATCCCCGGCCCCGCCGTTGACCTGCGTCGATCGGCGGGGCTCGCGCATTTGTCCGGGCTACCGCGCCGCGCGCGGTGCGTGGAACCTTCCTGACGGTGCGGCTAGATTCGCCGCGCCGTAACGGAAGGAGCGCGTCCGCAGTGGTCTCTCACCGGACTCATCGAAAACCCGCCCAGCGTGGCCGAAGTTGGCCCGGCCGGATCGCCGTGCTGACGGCGGTGGCCGGCGCCGCCGCGGCGCTGTCCCCGGCCGCACCGGCCGGCGCCCGTCCCGCCGACCACGGCGCCGCCACGGAGCGTACGGCGGGCTCCCGCATCGACAGGCTCTACGAGCAGGCCGAGGCCGCCACGGAGAAGTACAACGCGGCGGCCGAGCGCGCGCGGGAGCTGCAACGGCAGGTCGAGTACGCACAGGAGAGCGCCGCCAGGAAGCAGCAGAGCGTCAACGCCCTGCGCTCCGCGCTCGCTTCGTTCGCCGGCGCGCAGTACCGCTCCGGCGGCATCGACCCGTCCCTCGCCCTGATGCTCACCGAAGACCCGGACGGCTACCTGGACAAGGCCACGACCCTCGACCGCATCGGCAGCCGCCAGCAGGACCGGCTGCAACGGCTCAAGAGCGCCCAGCGCTCCCTGAACCAGCAGCGCACCGAGGCCGGCGCCAAGCTGCGCATGCTGGAGCGCGAGCGCGCGGAGCGGAAGCGGCAGAAGAAGGCCGTACTGAAGAGGCTCGCCGCCGCGCGCGAGCTGCTGCACGAACTCTCCCCGGCCGAGCGGGCGGAGCGTGAGCGCGCCTCGCGCGCGGGCGGGCGCGGCGGCTCGTTCCTGCCGGGGGCCGGCGCCGAGGCGTCGTCGCAGCGGGCCGCGGCCGCCGTCGCCGCCGCACGGTCCGCCGTCGGCAAGCCGTATGTGTGGGGCGCGGCCGGGCCCGGCTCCTTCGACTGTTCCGGCCTGACGCAGTGGGCGTACGGGAAGGCCGGGGTGTCCATTCCGCGCACCTCGCAGGAGCAGCGCGGCGCCGGCACGCAGGTGCCGATGAGCCAGGCGCGCCCCGGCGATCTGGTGGTCTACCGCGACGACGCGAGCCACGTCGGGATGTACGTGGGCGGCGGCCAGGTGGTGCACGCGCCGCATCCCGGCGCGCCCGTGCGCTACGACCCGGTGGGCATGATGCCGGTGTCCTCCGTGACCCGTCCGTGAGCCCACCCGCGGGCGCGCCCGTACGATCGTGCGCGTGGTGGGACCTGGGAAGTGGTGTGAGGCGCGGAGCGCCGCGGTCCGCCGGGCGCTGAACGCGGGGCTGGCGGCGGCGGTGCTGACCGCGGCGTCCGGCTGCGGCGCGGGGACCGAGCCGAGCCCCGAGAGCCGTGCTCGTACCGCGTTGCAGCGCGCGCTGGACCGGCAGGCGGCGGCGGTGCGTGACGGGAGCGAGAGCGGCTTTCTGGCCGCCGTCGACAGCCGCGAGAAGGACTACCGCGCCGCACAGCGGCGGGTGTTCGGGAACCTGCACCGCCTGCCGCTGACCCAGTGGTCCTATCGGGTGGGTGACGTACGAGGGGACACCGGCGGCGGCCGCCTCCAGGCCGACGTGCGCCTGCGCTACAAGCTGCGCGGCGACGACCAGGCTCCCGTCTCCGCCACCGAACGCCTCGCGTTCACCGAACGCCGCGGCAAGTGGTATGTCAGTGCCGAACTCCCGGGCAGCGAGCGGCAGCTGTGGGAGCAGGGCGAGGTCACCGTGGTGCACGGTGAGAACAGCCTCGTGCTCGGGGCGGACCGCGATCGCGGGGCGCTCCAGGAGCTCGCCCGCAAGGCGGACCAGGCGGTGTCCGAGGTCGACCGTGCCTGGCCGCGCTCCTGGCCGCACAGGGTCGTCGTCGAATCGCCGTCCTCGCTGCGGGACATGGCGCGGCTGCTGGACGCTCCCGCCTCCTCCTACGAGGGCATCGCCGCCGTCACCACGGGCGAGGCCGGGGAGCACACGGACGCGCCCGCGGACAGGATCGTGGTCAACCCCGACGCGTACGGGGAGCTGAGCGGCGAGGGCCGTCAGGTCGTCCTCACGCACGAGACCGTGCACGTCGCCACCCGCACCCACACCAGCGGCGCCACGCCGCTGTGGCTCTCCGAGGGCTTCGCCGACTGGGTCGGCTACGGCGCCACCGACCGCAAGCCCGAGGAGGCCGCGGCGGAGCTCGTACGAGCCGCCCAGGCGGGGAAGCTGCCCCGCGAGCTGCCCGCGGACCGCGACTTCCGCTTCGGCCGTGAGGCGGACGAACTTGGGCGTGCGTACGAGAGCGGCTGGCTCGCATGCCGCCTCATCGCGGACGAGTGGGGCAAGGAAAAGCTGATCGGGCTCTATCTGCGGCTCGGTTCGGCGCAGAAGAGCCAGGGCACCGCCGTCGACGAGGCCATGCAGAGCGAACTGGGCCTGGACACCGCGGAGTTCACGGAGAAGTGGCGCTCGTACGTACGGAAGGAGCTGTCGTGACGTCCGGGTCCGGATCCGCCTCGGCCCGCGTCGAGCGCCACAGCCGCACGCACGCCAGCAGCGACGCGGCCACGAGAAGGCCGTTGCGCACGGTCAGCAGCAGCAGGCCCAGCCAGTCGCTGGCGACGACATGGGCGAAGCCCGGCGGGAACTCCAGCAGCGTCATGGCCGTGGCCCCCAGCACCAGCAGCGCGGGCAGCGTCTGACAGGTCGTGCGCAGCGTCAGGCAGACGGCCGCGAGACCCACCAGCCAGATCATGTACTGCGGGCTGAGGACACGGCTGGTGGTGGTGAACAGCAGCACCGCGGTCAGCGCGGCGTCGGCCGGCGTCGAAGGCGTCCACGTACGGGCGCGCAGCCGCCACAGCAGCAGCCAGGCGAAGGCGAGGACGGTCAGCACCAGCGCGGCGTCGCTGACGAGATTCACATACGGGCCGACGAACTCCATCGAGCCGTAGTTGAGCAGCACCTGCCCCTCCCAGCCGAACTGCCGTGCCACATGGAAGACCAGCGCCCCGAGCGACTCCACCTCCGTGCCCCGGCTCTGCTGGAATCCCACGAAGGCGAGCGCGCCCGGCATCGTCGCCGCGAAGAACCCCATGACGGCGACTCCCGCGATCAGGGCGGCAGTCCACATGGTGCGCGTCGGACGGCCGCGCGGCGCTCCGAGCAGCAGCAGCGCGGGCCAGATCTTCAGCGTCGCGCCGAACGCGGCGAGGGCCCCGGCCGTACGCGGACGGGAGACGCCCGCGAGGAGCGCGCCGACGGCGACGGCGGTCACCATCAGGTCGTAGCGCGCATACGCGGTGGGGCCCAGCAGCGCCACCCCCGCGACCCAGCTCCACACACCGGCACGGCGCCGCCCGGGCCGCCTCGACGCGCCGAGCAGCAGACCGAGGACGGCGGCGTCGGCGGCGCAGGCCAGCAGGTAGAAGGCCGCGGCGTAGTCGAGGAAGGGCAGCAGTGCGGGGGAGAGAACCGCCAGGGCGGCGGCGGGAGGGTACTGCCAGGTGACGTCGCTCTCCGGGAAGAGCCCGGACCGCAACACCTCGGACCAGCCCCGGTAGATGACGTGGATGTCGCTCGTGTAGTCCGGGCCGGGCACGGTGAGGACCTTGAAGGTGCACAGCAGCAGCACGGCACGCGTGACGGCCCAGACCAGGAGGGGCGCGGCGAGCGCACCGCGGGAACCCTGGCGCCGCCTGTGGCCGCCGCGGCTCTGGGGCCGTCCGGCGTGCCCGTCGCGCGGCGCTTCCGACTCTGCCTTCCGCGGCGCTTCCGCCTCGTCCTCCCGTGGGGGCGGCGCCGCCGTGCTCTCCGTCATACCCACCTTGCCGTCGACTGCTGCTCGTCCGCTGCCCTTGCCGCCGGGGCTCGCCCCGGCGGTCGCTCCAACCGCCTTACCCGCTCGCCGTGTTGCCTCGCCGCGTTGCCTCGCTGGGTTGCCCGCGCGCCATCATGCCCGCCGGCACGGGCGGCCGCATGCCACGGCCGGTCCAGGGGCGGTGCGGTCACCCGGACGATACTGTCGACGGCGATGCACAAGACCTTGGTCGTCACCAACGACTTCCCGCCGCGGCCCGGTGGCATCCAGGCGTTCCTGCACAGCATGGCGCTGCGTCTGGATCCTTCCCGCGTGGTCGTCTACGCCTCCACGTTCAAGCGAAGCCGTGAAGGCGCCGAGGAGACCGCACGGTTCGACGCGGAGCAGCCCTTCACCGTCGTACGGGACCGCAGCACCATGCTGCTGCCGACGCCGCGGGTGACGCGGCGTGCGGTGGGGCTGCTGCGTGAACACGGCTGCGAGTCGGTCTGGTTCGGGGCGGCGGCGCCGCTCGGGCTGATGGCGCCCGCACTGCGCCGTGCGGGCGCGCGGCGCCTCGTGGCGACGACGCACGGGCACGAGGCGGCGTGGGCCCGACTGCCCGTCGCCCGGAGCCTGTTGCGCCGCATCGGCGAGGGTACGGACACCCTCACGTATCTCGGCGAGTACACACGGTCGAGGATCGCGAGCGCCCTCACCCCCGAGGCGGCGGCCAGGATGGTCCAACTGCCGCCCGGAGTCGACGAGAAGACCTTCCACCCCGGCTCCGGCGGCGACTCGGTGCGCGACAGGCTCGGGCTCGGCGGCCGGCCGGTGGTCGTGTGCGTCTCACGGCTGGTGCCGCGCAAGGGGCAGGACACGCTGATCCGGGCTATGCCCCGCGTCCTGGACCAAGTGCCGGACGCGGTACTGCTGGTGGTCGGCGGCGGCCCGTACCGCGGCGACCTGGAGAAGCTGGCGGCGGCGACGGGCGTGGAGCGCGCCGTGCGCTTCACCGGGGCGGTCCCGTGGGAGGAGCTGCCCGCGCACTACGGCGCCGGTGACGTCTTCGCGATGCCGTGCCGCACCCGCAGGGGCGGACTGGACGTGGAGGGCCTCGGCATCGTCTATCTGGAGGCCTCGGCCACCGGACTGCCCGTCGTCGCGGGCGACTCGGGCGGCGCACCCGACGCCGTTCTGGAGGGGGAGACGGGCTGGGTGGTGCGGGGCGGCGCCCCGGAGGAGGCCGCCGACCGCCTCATCGCACTGCTGAAGGACCCCGAACTGCGCGCCGCCATGGGGGAGAAGGGCCGGGAGTGGGTCGTCGAACGCTGGCGCTGGGACCTGCTCGCGGAGCGCCTCAAGACACTGCTGTGAGACGCCCTGAGGCCCCCTGAGACGGTTCGGGGACGGGCAGGTTCCGGGACGGGCAGGCCCCCTGAGATGCCGGGCCCTGAGCGCCGGACGGGCCCCGCCCACCCGGTGTTCAGACGTACAGCGCCTCGATCTCGTCCGCGAAGTCCTTCGCCACCACGCCCCGCTTGAGCTTCAGCGACGGTGTGATGTGCCCCGACTCCTCCGTGAACTGGGTGCTCAGGACACGGAACTTGCGCACGGACTCGGCGCGCGAGACCAGGGCGTTGCCCCCGTCCACGGCGCGCTGGAGCTCAGCCAGCAGCTCCTCGTCGTGCAGCAGCTCCTCGTTGGAGAGCGCCGCCTTGCCGTGCTCCTGGGCCCACCGCGGCAGGAACTCCTCGTCGACGGTGAGCAGGGCGCCCGCGAAGGGACGGCCGTCGCCGACGACCATGCACTCGGCGACCAGCGCGTGCCCGCGGATGCCGTCCTCTATGACCGACGGCGCGATGTTCTTGCCGCCCGCGGTCACCAGGATCTCCTTCTTCCGCCCGGTGATGGCGAGGAAGCCGTCCGCGTCGAGCGTGCCCAGGTCGCCGGTGTGGAACCAGCCGTCGGCGAGGGCCTCTTGGGTGGCCTGCTCGTTGTTCCAGTAGCCGGTGAAGAGGTGTTCGCCGTGCAGCAGGACCTCTCCGTCGTCCGCGATGCGCACGACGGAGCCGGGCAGCGGCTGGCCGACGGTGCCGATCTTCTGGCGGTCGTACGGATTGAAGGCCGTCGCGGCGCACGACTCCGTGAGGCCGTAACCCTCCAGCACCGTGAAGCCGATGCCCCGGTAGAAGTGCCCGAGCCGTTCGCCCAGCGGTGCTCCGCCCGAGATGGCGTGGGTCGCGAGCCCGCCGAGCACCGAGCGCAGCTTGCTGTAGACGAGCACGTCGAAGAGCTTGTGCCGAAGCTTCAGCCCGAGCGAAGGGCCCGAGGGATCGTCCAGCGCGCGGCTGTAGGCCATCGCGGTCTCGGCTGCCTTGTCGAAGATCTTGCCCTTGCCGCCCGCCTGGGCCTGCGCCCGCGCGGAGTTGAAGACCTTCTCGAAGACGCGGGGCACACCGAGGATCATCGTCGGCCGGAACGCGGCCAGTTCGTCCGTGAGCGTCTTGGTGTCGGGGACGTGGCCCAGTTTGATGGGCGCCATCACGGCCGCCACCTGCACGAGCCGGCCGAAGACGTGGGCGACGGGCAGGAAGAGCAGCACTGAGGACTCGCCCGTGCGGAACATGGGCCGCAGCCGCTCCACGACGTTTCCGCACTCGGCGAAGAAGCTGCGGTGGGTGAGGACGCAGCCCTTGGGCCGGCCCGTGGTGCCGGAGGTGTAGACGATGGTGGCGGGGGAGTCGGCGTGCGCGCTGGAGGAGCGTGACTCGACCGTCGCGTCGTCCACCCCGGCGCCCGCCGCCGTGAGTTGACCGACGGCGCCCGTTCCGGAGCCGGCCTGCTCGGGCTCGATCTGCCAGACGTGGGCGAGGGCGGGCAGCCGGTCACGCACCGACTCGACGGCCCGCGTGTGCTCCGGCGTCTCGACGAGACACGCGACCGAGCCCGAGTCGCCGAGGATCCAGGCGATCTGCTCCGGCGAACTCGTCTCGTACACCGGCACGGTGACGGCGCCGGCGCTCCAGATCGCGAAGTCGAGCAGCGTCCACTCGTAGCGAGTGCGCGACATCAGGGCCACCCGGTCGCCCGGCTGGACACCGGAGGCGATCAACCCCTTTGCGGCAGCCTGCACTTCGGCGAGGAAGTCGGCGGCGCTGACGTCTGCCCACTCTTCTCCCTGCTTGCGTGCGACGACGGCGACATCGGGATGCTGAGCCGCGTTGCGGCGAATGAGATCCGTCAGATTGCCGTCGGCCGGCACCTCGTAGAGGGCCGGAAGGCTGAACTCGCGCAAGATTCTTGCTCCTCGGGTCGCGCCGGAGGATGGCGGCCGTGGGGGGCGGCCTCCGATGGCTCGGATCCGGGGGCGTGGGGAGCCCCCCGGTTGTCTGACGGCCCGGACGTTACCCATCGGTAGGGTCATGGGGGTAGGGGGTAACACTGAGATGTCTGATGCGTCACACGACTCGGGCGCGTCGCGAAAGCCTAGTCCACGTAGCCCGTGTCGGGGAAGTTACCGCAGGTGGGGAGGGCCCGGAGCGGGGGTGCCGCGCGGAAGCCCTCGGATCTAGGGTGAGGCCATGCGAGTCCACGTGGTCAGCGATGTGCACGGCAACAGCCGCGACCTCGCGACGGCCGGCGACGGCGCCGACGCCCTCGTCTGCCTGGGAGATCTCATCCTCTTCCTCGACTACGCCGACCACTCGCGCGGCATCTTCCCCGAGCTGTTCGGGGTCGAAAGCGCGGACCACATAGTGGAGTTGCGCACAGCGCGCCGCTTCGCCGAGGCACGGGAGTTCTCCCGCAGCCTGTGGGCCGGCGTGGACAGGGCGGCGGCCACGGAGCGGGCCGTCCGCAAGCAGTACGCCGAGCTGTTCGCCGCCTTCCCCGCGCCTACGTACGCGACCTACGGCAATGTCGACATGCCGCCTCTGTGGCCCGAGTACGCGGCAGAGGGCACCACCGTCCTCGACGGCGAGACGGCCGACATCGGGGGCCTGCGCTTCGGCTTCGTGGGCGGGGGACTGAAGACGCCCATGCGCACGCCGTACGAGATCGACGACGAGACGTACGCGGCGAAGGTCGAGGCGCTCGGCGAGGTCGACGTGCTCTGTTCCCATATCCCGCCCGAGGTACCGGAGTTGTGCTACGACACCGTCGCCCGCCGCTTCGAGCGCGGCAGCGAGGCCCTGCTGCGCGCGATCCGCTCCGTACGGCCGCGCTTCCACCTCTTCGGGCACGTGCACCAGCCGCTGGTGCAGCGGATGCGGATCGGGCCCACCGAGTGCGTGAACGTGGGGCACTTCAACGCGACCGGGACGCCCTGGGTGCTGGAGTGGTGAACGCGCCGTGGCCGCCCGTACGCGGACCGAGGCCGGGTACGCCCGGAGCCGGGCACGCGCGGTAGCCTGCCAGCGGCAATCGGGGGTCGCGCCCAGCATATGGAGGAGCCACGGCGATGGCGGAACACACGAGCTCGAACATCACCATCGATGCGGCGCCCGCGGCGGTGATGGGGGTGATCGCCGACTTCGCCCGCTACCCGGAGTGGACCGGCGAGGTGAAGGAGGCCGAGGTGCTCTCCGAGGACTCCCAGGGGCGGGCCGAGCAGGTGCGGCTGCTGCTGGACGCGGGCGCCATCAAGGACGAACACACCCTGGCCTACGAGTGGATCGGCGAGAACGAGGTCCGCTGGTCGCTGGTGAAGTCGCAGATGCTGCGCGAACTGGACGGCGTCTACCGGCTGGCGCCGGTCGAGGGCGGTGAACGTACCGAGGTCACCTACCAGTTGACCGTCGACGTCAAGATCCCGATGCTCGGGATGATCAAGCGCAAGGCGGAGAAGGTCATCATCGACCGTGCGCTGTCGGGCCTGAAGAAGCGGGTCGAGTCGGGCGGTGGCGCCGGCAAGGGCGCGGACGCCGCCAAAGGCTGACGCGCGAGTGCCGGGGCCCGAGGAGGAGCGCCGCCGCGTTCCGGAACCGCGGAGCGCGCCGGGGAACGCAACCGCGCCGGACGGCACGGGAGAGCCGCGGGAGCGCGGAGCACCTGAGCCGGGCGCAGGTCCCGGCGCCGGGCGGCGGGCCACGCGGACGCTGCTGATCACAGGCGCGGGCGGTGCGGGACGTACGACCGTCGCCGCCGCGAGCGCCGTCGCCGCGGCGATGCGCGGCAGGCGGACACTTCTCCTGAGCGGCGAGCGACCCGCGACCCTGGAGGCCGTGCTGGGCATGCCCGCCGGAGCCCTGAACGGAGCGGGCGGACCGGGCGGATCGGGTGGGACGGGCAGTGCGGTGCCGGGCACGGACGGGCTTCTGCACGCCGCCCGTACCGACTCCGCGGAGCACTTCCGCACCGCCGCCGTCGCCCTCCAGGAGCGCGGCCGGAAGGTGCTGGACCTGCTCGGCTCGGACCCGCTGGACGAGGACGAGGTGACCGAACTGCCGGGCGCCGCCGCCTTCGCGCTGCTGAGCGCGGTGCGTGCCGCGCACGCCGCGGGGAGCTGGGACACCCTCGTCGTCGATCTGCCGCACACGCCCACCGCGCTGCGCACGCTGGCACTGCCCGCGCAGCTGCGCCGGTATCTGCGCAGGCTGCTCCCGGCCGAGCGGCAGGCGGCGCGAGCCCTGCGTCCCGCGCTGGCACAACTCGCGGGCGTGCCGATGCCCACGGACGCGCTGTATGAGACGACCGCCCGCTGGGAGGGCGAACTCGCCGACGTACAGGGCCTGCTGGAGTCTCCCGACACGGTCGTGCGCCTTGTCGCCGAGCCCGGCCCGCTCGCCGCGGAGGCGGTGCGCCTCGGCCGCGCCGGACTCGGCCTGTACGGGCTGAGGTTGGAGGCGGTCGTCGCCAACAGGGTGTTCCCGTCCGGGAGTCGGGACCCCTGGACGGCCTCGCTGTCCGGGCAGCAGCAGACCGTGCTCAAGGCGTGGCGCGAGGAGTACGAACCGGCGGGCGTGCCCGTCCGCGAAGTCCCGCACCTGGGAAGCGAACCGCGCGGCGCGGGCGACCTGCTGCGCCTCGCCGCCGCGGAGCCCGCACCCGGGAACGGGCGGACCGGAGCCGCCCCCGGCACGGACGGCGCCGTCGAGGACCGGCTGGCCCGCGACGGCCTCCTGGTCTGGCGGCTGGCGCTGCCGTCGGTGCGCAAGGAGGAGCTGGAGCTCGTACGGCGCGGGGACGAGCTGATGCTCGGCGTCGGCCCGTACCGGCGGGTGTTCGCGCTGCCCTCGGCGCTGCGCCGGTGCCGGGTCGTCGGGGCCTCGCTGGAACGGGGCGAGCTGCGGGTGCGCTGCGAGCCCGATCCGGCGCTGTGGCCGGAGGGCACGGGGCGCTGACGACGGGCCCGAGCGGCCGCGAACCCGCAAGGTGTGAAGGCCCTTCGGCCGTACGGCCCGTGCCGGGCCCGTACCCGAGCCCTTCGCGGGTCCGCCGCGGCCTCTCGGTGCCCCGGCCGTTCCGGTAACGTCGGTCGGGAGTCGACAGCCCTCCCTTTCCGCCGTAGGAGCGCCGCCATGAGCGATGCCGCCGAAGCCGAGCCCGACGCGCAGGACGCGCAGGACGTGCCGGACGCCGACGCCTGGGCCACCGCCTGCGAGGAGGACCTCGCCGCCGAGAAGGCCCGCCGTCGCGCCGAGTACGGACCGCAGTACGGCAGCGCCGCCGAGGAGCTGAGGCGTCTCGCGGACGCCGTCTCCGAGAAGGTGTCCGAGCTGGGCAAGCCCCTCGGCGTGACGATGGCGTCCGTCGCCGCCCAGGGCGTCGCACAGCAGCTGATCGCGCAGGCGAAGGCCGCCATCGAGCCGGTCGTCGAGCGGAACCCGCAGTTCTTCGACCACCTCGCCGCCGCCGGCGGCGAACTGCTCGCCGCCTACCGCGCGGCCGTGACGGAGGCGGAAGGGCGCTGGACGTCCGGGTCCGCCGGTGGCTCCGGCGCGGGCGGACCCGCCGAGAGCAGCGGGAGCGTCACACCCGGCCCGTTCCGTCCGTCCGGCACATCGGGCGCGTCCGCGAGCATCGAGCGGATCGACCTCGACAAGGAGCCGGGGGAGAACCCGGGGGAGAGCCCAGGGGAGAGCAAGGCCCCGGGGGAGATCGGCGAGGCCGGCCGGGACTCCGGCCCGGCGGAGGCCGACGAGCCGGACGCGCCCGGCGCTGGGAGCGACGGCCAGAACCCGTCCTGACCGCCAAGCCCCGTGTCACCGCGAGCGATCGGGCGGCACGGCCCCTCCGGTACGGTGTTGCGCAGCGGGGTAGGACCGGAAAACCGAGGGACACATGGGACTCACTATCGGCGTCGACATCGGCGGCACGAAGATCGCGGCCGGCGTGGTCGATGAGCACGGCGACATCCTGGAGACCAGCACCGTGCCCACCCCGCCCACAGCGGACGGCGTGATCGACGCCATCGCCGACGCGGTACGGGACGCCAGCCGCGAGCACGAGGTGGACGCCGTCGGCATCGGTGCGCCCGGCTACGTCGACGACAAGCGGGCGACCGTACTCTTCACTCCCAATCTGACCTGGCGGCACGAGGCGCTGAAGGACAAGGTCGAGCAGCGCATCGATCTTCCGGTCGTGATCGAGAACGACGCCAACGCCGCCGCGTGGGGCGAGTACAAGTTCGGCGTCGGGACCGGCCACGAGGACGTCGTCTGCATCACCATCGGCACGGGCCTCGGCGGCGGCGTGATCATCGGCGGCAGGCTGCACCGCGGACGCTTCGGCGTCGCGGCCGAGTTCGGCCACATCCGGATGGTGCCGGACGGCCTCCTCTGCGGCTGCGGCAACCAGGGCTGCTGGGAGCAGTACGCCTCGGGCAGCGCGCTCGTGCGGTACGCACAGCAGCGCGCCACGGCCACGCCCGAGAACGCCACGATCCTGCTCGGTCTCGGCGACGGCACCCCGGAGGGCGTCGAGGGTAAGCACATCAGCGAGGCGGCCCGGCGCGGCTGTCCCGTCGCCGTGGACTCCTTCCGCGAGCTGGCGCGCTGGGCGGGCGCCGGGCTCGCCGACCTCGCCTCGCTCTTCGACCCGGGGGCCTTCATCGTGGGCGGCGGCGTCTCGGACGAGGGCGACCTCGTGCTCGACCCGATCCGCAAGTCCTACCGGCGCTGGCTCGTCGGCAGCCGCTGGCGTCCGCACGCCGAGGTGCTCGCGGCCCAACTGGGCGGCAAGGCGGGCATGGTGGGTGTCGCCGACCTCGCCCGGCAGGGCTGAGCGCGGGCCGCGAAGGCGCCGACGGCGCGCCCGTCCGGCGGGCGCGGTGGACCGACGAGGAATGTGAGTGTGAGCCGCGCCGATGACGCTCGCGGATCTGCCCGCAGGACGTACGGAGCCGGACGGTTCTGCCGTCGTCCGTCTGCTCAGCTACAACATCCGCTCCATGCGGGACGATCGGAGAGCGCTCGCCCGGGTCGTCCGGGCGTGCGCCCCCGATGTGGTGTGCGTGCAGGAGGCCCCGCGCTTCTTCCGCTGGCGTAAGCACGCCGCGTGGCTCGCGCGCGAGTGCGGGCTGGTGTACGTGACGGGCGGCGCGCCCGCGACGGGGCCCATGATCCTCGCGACGCTGCGGGCCACCGTCGTACGCACCGAGGACGTGCTGCTCCCGCACACCCCCGGCCTGCACCGGCGGGGGTTCGCCACGGCGGTACTGGGCTTCGGCCCGGCGGCGCGGCTCGGCGTGCTCAGCTGCCATCTGAGCCTCCAGACCGACGAGCGGCAGGCCCAGGGCCGCATGCTCCTGGAGCGTCTGGCGGCCCTGGGCACGCGGCACACGGTGGCGGCGGGAGACCTCAACGAGCGTCCCGGGGGCCGTACGTTCCGCAGGCTCGCCGCCGCGCTCCAGGACGGGTGGGCCGTCGCGCCGTGGGGCGGTGAGCACACGTCCACGGCGAGGAGCCCGCACCAGCGCATCGACGCGGTGCTGGCCTCCGAGGGCGTGGAGGTGCTCGGCTGCGGCGTACCGGACGGGCTGGAGGGCGTCTCACCGGAGGATCTGCGCGCGGCGACGGACCATCTGCCCGTACTGGCGGTGCTGCGGGTGCCGCCGGACCGGCCGGACTGATCTGCCCAACCGGCCTTCGCTGAAGCGGCAGTTGACACGACCGGACGGCCGGGTCAGGCGGGCGGGACGGCGGGACCGGCCGGGACCGGCGGGACCGGCCGGAAGTGGAGCGGAGCCCGCCCGGGCTCAGCCCGCGGCCCTCACGCCGCGGCCCTCACACCACCGCGCCGCGCCCCGGATCGTCCCAGTCGTCCTCGTCGCGACCGTCGCGCATCCGCGCGACCAGAGTGGCGAAGCCGCCCAGGAAGCCGCCGACGCCCAGCGTCGCGATCCACCACGTCAGTTCCTGCTGGAAGAGCACGCAGAAGATCAGCAGCAGCGGCCCGCCCAGGACCGCGAGCCACGCGAACTTCGAGGTCGTGTCGGACTGCGGCAGCGGCGGCGGCTCGGGAGGCACGAAGTGGCCCTCGTCCTCCTCGCCCGTGCTGCCGGGCTCGTCGTCGGCCGGGGACGGCAGGCTCCAGTCGCGCGGACCCGAACCGGCCGAGTAGACCGTGAAGCTGCGCACCGACGTGCCGCCTTCGTCGCCCTCACCGTCGCCGTCCGGCCGCGGGCCGGGAGCGGGCCGCGCCGCGGTGCCGGTACGTGCGTCGCCGCCCGGCTCCGCCGCCGTCTCCATCTCCTCGGCCTTCGGGTGGTCCCCGTACGCGGCGACGATCTGCTCCCAGGCGGCGTTCTCGTCGAGGGGCAGCGGCGGGACACCGTCGTCCGCGGCCTCGTCCTCGCGGCCCGGTCCGCCGGAAGCGCGCTCCTCGCCGCCGTGTTCCGGGTGTGCCGGGTCGTCCTCTCCGTGGCCGTGATCCTCCGCGCCGGAATTACGCTCCATCGCCTGCCGTCTCCGTCTTCCTCGCTGCGAGCCGGGTGATGAATCCGTACGAGTCCGCGAAGATGCGCTCCGCGTCGTGGTCCAGCGTGGCCACGTGGTAGCTGTCCTCGAGGACCGTCTCCGTGACGTCGGTGGAGGAGACCGTGCTGAGCACGATCGCCGAGTCGGCCGGCGGCACCACGTGGTCGACCCGGCTGTGCATGACCAGCAGCGGCTGTGTCACCTGCGGCAGTTCGCCGCGCACACGGCGGAAGAAGTCGCGGGCCGAGTAGGCGGCCTGGGTCGGCACCCGCTCGTAACCCACCTCCGCGGAGCCGGGTTTGGCGATGTCGCTCGCGATGCCCTTCGCGGACCGGACGAGGAAGCGGCCCAGCGGCAGCGCGTACCCCTGCCACCGCGGGAACGTCACAGCGGGGTTGACCACGGAGATGCCGCTCACCGCGTCACCGTGCCGTGCCGCCAGCCGCAGCGCGAGCGCGCCGCCCATCGACAGGCCGCACACGAAGACCTGCTCGCAGCGGGCGGTGAGGGCACGCAGCTCACGGTCCACCGTCGCGTACCAGTCCTGCCATCCGGTCACGGCCAGGTCCTCCCAGCGGGTGCCGTGCCCCGGCAGCAGCGGGAGGGAGACCGTCAGCCCCTTCGACGCGAGATGGTCCGCCCATGGACGTACGGACTGGGGGGAGCCGGTGAATCCGTGGCACACGAGGACGCCCGTCTCCGATCCGTCGTGGTGCATGGGCTCGGCCCCGGGAAGGATGGACACGTCGGCCTCCAGCCGGTCGTCTCGAGTCGGTCGGCGTCGTGAAGGTGGTGCTGGCTTCCGCGGCGCCCGCTCACGGGCGGGCGAGTGCCAGCCTACGCGTGGGGGCTGGACGCCGGGTAGTTCAGCACTGCCCGACGCACGAGCGCTGCTTCCGTGATGGCGAGATAGGGTCGCCATGTCGGAATCAGGAGGTCCTCGGTTGTTCTACGGAGCGATGAAGCTGTCGGTCGGCAACGGGCTCAAGCTTGCCTTCCGGCCCTGGGTCGAGGGTCTTGAGCATGTGCCCGATGAGGGTCCGGCGATTCTCGCCAGCAACCATCTGTCCTTCTCGGACTCCTTCTTCCTTCCCGCGGTGCTCGACCGCAAGGTCACATTCATCGCCAAGGCCGAGTACTTCACGTCGCCCGGCGTGAAGGGGAAACTCACGGCCGCCTTCTTCAAGGGGGTCGGGCAGCTGCCGGTGGACCGCTCGGGCGCGCGCGGCGCGGGCGAGGCGGCGATCCGCAGCGGCCTCGAAGTGCTCGCCCGTGGCGAGCTGTTCGGCATCTACCCGGAGGGCACCCGTTCGCCCGACGGCCGTCTCTACCGCGGCAAGCCGGGCGGTCTCGCGCGGGTCGCGCTCCGCTCCGGTGCGCCGGTCCTGCCCGTCGCGATGGTCGACACCGAAAAGATCCAGCCACCCGGTCAGGTCGTGCCGAAGCTGATGCGTCCGGGCATCCGGATCGGCAAGCCCATGGACTTCAGCCGCTATCAGGGCATGGAGAACGACCGCTTCATCCAACGGGCCCTCACGGACGAGGTCATGTACGAGATCCTGAGGCTCTCCGGCCAGGAGTACGTCGACATGTACGCCACCGCGGCCAAGCGCCGGATCGCCGAGGAGGCCAAGCGCAAGGCCGAGGCGGAGAAGGCCGCCAAGGAGGCCGAGCGGGAGGCGGAGAAGGAAGCCGCGAGGAAGGCGGGGGAGAATCCGGGAGGCGACGCCGGGCGCGCGCACTCCTCCGGGCCGAGGCCGCACGGGCCGGCCGCGAGGCTCGCGGCGGCGCGGCGCAGGCGGCAGGAGCGCGACCGGGCGGCGTAGGGCGCCGGCCGTAGCCGGGCGGGCGGCGCGGACGCAGACGCCGCGCACCCGGCAGACAGACACGACAACAGCAGCAGAGTCAGCACAGCCAGGGGGGCGGGCCGGCGCAGATGGTCCTGAGAATGTCCGTGGAACGTCCGCTGTGGCGGGCACTGACCGGCTACCGCCTGCTGGCGCTCGGCTACGCGCTCGCGGTCTTCGTGTGGGCGTACGGGCGCCTCGCCCATCCGCTGCCCGGCGCCGTGTATCTCGGTCTGCTGACGGTCTGGACGCTGGCGACCATCCCGAGGGTCCTCTCCGCGCGGCGCTGCACGAACGCCTTCCTCGCCGCCGACATCACCATCGCCGTCGCCGGCATCCTCGGCTCGGTGTACGTGGACGCGCACGGCCGCATCGGCCCCACCCTCCCGTCCATCTGGGTCGCGGGACCCGTGCTGGCCTTCGCGATCAAGGGCGGCTGGCGCTGGGGCGCCGTGGCCGCGGCGGTGGTCGGGGCCGCCAACATCCTCGAACAGGGCGCGGTCAGCCGGCCCACGCTGCACAACGTGCTGCTGGTGTGCGTGGCGAGCATCGGCATCGGCTACGTCATCGAGGTGGCGAGGGCCAGCGAGCGGACCCTTGAGCACGCCCTTCAGATCGAGGCGGCGACGCGTGAACGGGAGCGCCTGGCCCGCGACATGCACGACAGCGTGCTCCAGGTCCTGGCCATGGTGCAGCGCCGGGGAACCGCGATCGGCGGCGAGGCGGCCGAGCTCGGCAGGATGGCGGGAGAGCAGGAGGTGGCGCTGCGCAGCCTCGTATCGCGCGAGACCGCCCCGGCGCAGAGCGCTCCGGCTCCATCAGGGAGCGGAAGGGGCGGCGGAACGGGCGGGGGGAAGAGCGCGGCGGACCGCCGGGGCCGGCGCACGAGCGCGAACGCGGGTGCGGCGGCTGCGGGTGGGGGTGCGTCCACGGCGTCCGGCGAAGGAACCGCCGCCGCTTCCGAGTGCGATCTGCGCGCGCTGCTCTCGCCGTACGCGGGTGCGCGCGTGACGTTCGTCGAGCCGGGCGCGCCCGTCCCGCTGTCGCCTGCGGCCGCCCGGGAGGTGGCCTCGGCTGTCAGTGCCGCCCTGGACAATGTGCGGCAGCACGCACGCGGAGAGGACGGCGAACCGGCCCACGCGTGGATCCTGTTGGAGGAAGAGCCGGACGCCGTGCTCGTCACCGTGCGGGACGACGGCCCGGGGCTGGAGGAGGGCCGCCTCGCCGACGCGGAGGCCGAGGGCAGGATGGGAGTCGCGCTCTCGATACGGGGGCGGCTTCGCGACCTGGGCGGCGACGCCGAACTGGTCTCGGTTCCCGGCCAGGGCACGGAGGTGGAGCTGCGGGTGCCGAAGCAGAGAGGGACTCGCGGGAAGTGACGGACGCGCGGGAAGTGACGGAGAAGACGGCGGGGGCGATGAGGGACACGGCGGACGGCGCGCAGCGCGGCGCTGCGGACAGCGGCGGCCACGACGACGCCGCGGACGAGGCGACGGACGGGACGACGGACGGCACGGCGCACGACGCGACGGACAGCGGCGCGGACAACGCCGCGGACAAAGAATCAGACGCGGCGCCGCACGACGCGCCGCACACGGCCGGGAGCACGGGCGGCGCGGAGGGCCCCGGATCCCCGGTGAAGGTCATGGTCGTCGACGATCACCCGATGTGGCGGGACGCGGTCGCCCGCGACCTGGGCGAGGCCGGGTTCGACGTGGTGGCCACGGCGGGCGACGGCCCGCAGGCCGTGCGCCGTGCCCGTGCCGCTGCGCCCGACGTGCTCGTCCTCGATCTGAACCTGCCCGGCATGCCCGGCGTGGAGGTGTGCCGGCAGCTGGTCGGCGCCGGCTCCGGGCTGCGCGTGCTGGTGCTCTCCGCGAGCGGCGAGCACGCCGACGTGCTGGAGGCGGTGAAGTCCGGGGCGACGGGCTATCTCGTGAAGTCGGCGAGCATGGAGGAGTTGCAGGACGCCGTGCGGCGTACGGCGCTGGGCGACCCGGTCTTCACCCCGGGCCTGGCGGGTCTCGTACTGGGCGAGTACCGCAGGCTCGCCGCCGATCCCGAGCCCGCGGCAGGTTCCGGGGAGCCCGCGGCGCCGCAGCTCACCGAGCGCGAGACCGAGGTGCTCCGGCTCGTCGCGAAGGGGCTCAGCTACCGTCAGATCGCCGAACGCCTGGTGATCTCGCACCGTACTGTGCAGAACCACGTGCAGAACACGCTGGGCAAACTCCAGCTCCACAACCGTGTGGAGCTGGTGCGGTACGCGATCCGGCGCGGCCTCGACGAGGAGTGACCGGCGGCGGCTCGACGTCCGGGGCCGCCCCGTGCCGTAACTGATCGGAAAACGTATCCGTGCCCTGTCCCTCGTGATGTGGATCACCGCTAGCGTGGCGGCAGTTGCGAAAGGCCGCGCAGTGCACAGCGCGCGCGGCGATGTGAGAAGGGAGATCCCATGCGGGTCGGAGTGCTGACCGGTGGCGGCGACTGCCCCGGACTCAACGCGGTGATGCGGGCCGTCGTGCGGAAGGGCGTCCAGCGGTACGACTACGACTTCGTCGGGTTCCGGGACGGCTGGCGGGGGCCGCTCGAGGGCTCCACGACTCAGCTCGACATCCCCGCCGTGCGCGGCACGCTGCCTCGCGGCGGCACGATTCTCGGCTCGTCGCGCACGAACCCCTTCAAGGAGGAGAACGGCGTACAGCGCATTAAGGACAACCTTGTCAAGCTCGACGTCGACGCCCTGATCGCGATCGGCGGCGAGGACACCCTCGGCGTCGCCGCCCGGCTCACCGACGAGTTCGGCGTGAAGTGCGTCGGGGTGCCCAAGACGATCGACAACGATCTGTCCGCCACCGATTACACCTTCGGCTTCGACACGGCCGTCAACGTCGCCACCGACGCCATCGACCGGCTCCACACGACGGCCGAGTCCCACATGCGCGTCCTCGTCGTGGAGGTGATGGGACGGCACGCGGGCTGGATCGCCCTGCACTCCGGTCTGGCCGGCGGCGCCAACTGCATCCTCATCCCGGAGCGGCGCTTCGACGTCGACGAGGTGTGCGGCTACGTCGAGTCCCGCTTCAAGGCGAGCTACGCGCCGATCGTCGTCGTCGCCGAGGGCGCCATGCCCAAGGACGGCGAGATGGTGCTCAAGGACGACTCGCACGACTCCTTCGGGCATGTGCGGCTCTCCGGCGTCGGCGAGTGGCTGTCGAAGGAGATCGAGAGGCGCACCGGCAAGGAGGCCCGCACGACGGTGCTCGGGCACATCCAGCGCGGCGGCACCCCCACGCCCTTCGACCGCTGGCTGGCCACCCGCTTCGGGCTGCACGCGATCGACGCCGTACGGGACCAGGACTGGGGGAAGATGGTCGCGCTCCAGGGCACGAAGATCATCCGGGTGCCCATCTCGGAGGCCACCTCCACGCTGAAGACGGTCGATCCGGAGATGTACGAGGAGGCGGAGGTCTTCTTCGGCTGAGCACCGCCGCCGTCCCCGGCCCGCCGCCCCGCGGCGGACCCGGAGGGCGGCAGGTGCGTGGGCCCGGACCCGGCGGGGTCCGGGCCCACGCGTGCGTCAGCTCGACGTGCCGGCGGCGGCCGCTACCGTCGCCAGCAACTCCCCGACGATCTCAGGGCCGTTCAGGGTCAGCACCGACTCCGGGTGGAACTGCACGCTCGCGAACGTCGCGCCGCGCAGCGCGTGCACCTCACCGGTCCCGGCGTCCCGGCTGACCTCGATGCGGTACGGCGCCGGCGCCCGGTCCCACTCGTGCGCCCGGTCCG
The DNA here is from genome assembly GCF_032248595.1 of Streptomyces winkii. Lineage (NCBI taxonomy): Bacteria > Bacillati > Actinomycetota > Actinomycetes > Kitasatosporales > Streptomycetaceae > Streptomyces > Streptomyces winkii. The sequence goes on from NZ_JASTTH010000002.1 coordinate 607,690, forward strand.
GGCCGCAGCGCACCGCGTAGGAGTTGTAGAAGCCGACGGTCTCCGTACGCCCGAAGACCGGAACGTCCTCCTGCGCGCCCTGGTACGGCCGTGCCTTCCGCACGATCTCCAACCCCAGCTCCGCGGCGAGCAGTTCGTGCCCCAGGCAGACCCCGAGCAGCCCGTGCCGGTGCTCGCGCAGCAGGCGGCCGGCCAGCCCGCGGAGCAGGCGGATCTTGGGATCGGCTCCGTCGCGCGGATCTCCGGGGCCGGGCCCCAGCACGACCGGGCCCTCGTGCGCGATCGCCGCCTCCGGCAGGCCCGGCTCGTCGAAGCGCCGCACGTCCACCTCGGCGCCCGTGGCACGCAGCAGATACGCGAGCATCGAGGTGAAGGTGTCCTCGCCGTCCACCACCAGAATCCGCCCGTGCCCCGCGGCCGGCGCGGGCCGCTCACCGCCGGTCCGCATCCGCAGCCAGAACGGCGCCAGGCCGGCCCGCCGGTCGGAGAGCGCCGCGCGTACCCGGCGGTCGTCCGCCAGCCGTGGCCCCTGCCCGGTGTGCTCGCGGCCTACGGGCGCCTCGCGCACGCCCAGCGCCGTCAGCACGCCCGCCGCCTTCGCGTGCGTCTCGCCTACCTCGTCCGCGGGCCGCGAGGCCCTCACCAGCGTGGCGCCGACCCCGACGCGGAGGCGTCCGCTCGCCGCGTCCACGTCCGCGGTCCTGATGAGGATCGGCGAGTCGAGGGTCTGGGCGCCTCCGGCGTCGCGGCCGATCAGCGCGAGCGCGCCCGCGTAGTAGCCGCGTCCGCCGTGCTCGTGGCGCTCGATGACGCGGCAGGCGTTCTCGACGGGCGAGCCGGTGACCGTCGCGGCGAACATCGTCTCCCGCAGCACCTCCCGGACGTCGAGTGTGCTCCGCCCGCGCAGCTCGTACTCGGTGTGCGCGAGATGCGCCATCTCCTTGAGCCGTGGCCCGATCACTACGCCGCCCATGTCGCCGACGGTGCACATCATCTTCAGCTCTTCGTCGACGACCATCGACAGCTCCTCGCTCTCCTTGCGGTCGGCGAGGAAGTCCAGCAGCCCCTCGGCGGAGGGCCCGCCGGGCGGATAGCGGTACGTGCCGCTGATGGGGTTCATCACGACCGTTCCGCCCGACATCCGCACATGCACCTCGGGGCTGGCCCCGGCCAGGACCCGCTCGCAGGTGTGCACGACGAAGGTCCAGTACGCGCCCCGCTCCCCGTGCAGCAGCCTCCGGAACAGGGCGAGGGCGTCGGCGCGGCCGAACCCCGGGATGCGGCCCTCGAAGGTGCGCCGCACCACGAAGTTGGCGCCCTCGCCGTTCCCGATCTCGTCCTCGACGACGCGGCGCACGGTCCCTGCGTACTCCTCGTCGGAGACGTCGAAAGCGCCGTCCTCGACCCGGACGCGGTGCGCGGGCAGCTGCTCGGCGACGTCCTCCAGCGGCAGCTCGTACACCTCGCGCGGCACGAGGACGGCCAGCGGCGTGCCGTCGTCTCGCACGCCGAAGCCCCGTTCCCGGATCTGCCGGAACGGTACGAGCGCGAGGGCGCCGTGCTCGCCGTCCGGGATGTCCGCGAGGCGGGCGGCCTCGTGCACCGGCCCGATCAGGACCTCGACGGTGTCGTGCGGGCGCCCGGGCGCTCGTCGGCGCAGCAGCGCGAAGGGCGGTGCGTCGTCGCGCAGCAGCCTCCGTACGAGCGCCGGGACGGAGAGCCCGGAGGGCCGGGATCGGTGCTGGTGCTGTTCCTGGTGCATCGGCGGTCCTTCCGTGGAATGCGCTGGTCACGCGAGGAGGGAACGGCCGTGCACACGCCGAAGGCCGCCCCTCGGGCGGCCTTCGCGTCTGTCGCTGTCTGTGGTGCGCGCGCAGTCAGTGGGCCGCCGGGTGAGCGGTCCACCACCAGTTGCCGGTGCGCTGCGCGAACATGGCGGGAGCCTACCCCAGCGGTGGGCGCGCGGGTGGTTTCCGTCTCAGCACCCGGGCACGGCGAAGGACGGCGGGCGCGACCCCGTAACCTGGGGCGCGTGAGTGTGAACGCCAACCCCGACGCCGGTGCCCGCACCTGGCGAGACCTGCCCGCGGCGCAGCAGCCCGACTGGCCGGACAAGGAGGCTCTGCGCGAGGCCGTCGCCGAGCTGGAGTCCTATCCGCCCCTCGTCTTCGCCGGCGAGTGCGACCAGCTGCGTGCCCGGCTGGGCGCCGTCGCGCGGGGCCAGGCGTTCCTGCTCCAGGGCGGAGACTGCGCGGAGGCGTTCGACCAGGTCAGCGCCGAACACATCCGGAACAAGCTCAAGACGCTGCTTCAGATGGGCGCCGTGCTGACGTACGCCGGGTCCGTGCCGGTCGTCAAGGTCGGCCGGATCGCCGGCCAGTACAGCAAGCCGCGCTCCAAGCCGACCGAGACCAGGGACGGTGTGACTCTCCCGTCGTACCGCGGCGACTCGGTCAACGGCTTCGAGTTCACGGAGGCCGCCCGCACGCCCGACCCGGAGCGGCTGAAGCGGATGTACCAGGCGTCCGCGTCGACGCTGAACCTGGTCCGCGCGTTCACCACCGGCGGCTACGCCGATCTGCGCCAGGTGCACGCCTGGAACCAGGACTTCGTGAAGCGCTCGCCCTCCGGGCAGCGTTACGAGGCGCTGGCGCGCGAGATCGACCAGGCGCTGAAGTTCATGCACGCGTGCGGCACGGACCCGGAAGAGCTCAAGACCGTCGAGTTCTTCTCCTCGCACGAAGCGCTCCTGCTGGACTACGAGTCGGCGATGACCCGTACGGACTCGCGCAGCGGCAAGCTGTACGACGTCTCCGGGCACATGGTCTGGATCGGCGAGCGCACCCGCCAACTGGACGGCGCCCACATCGAGTTCGCCTCGCAGGTGCGCAACCCGATCGGCGTGAAGCTGGGCCCGTCCACGACGCCCGAAGAGGCCCTGACGCTGATCGACAGGCTCGACCCCGACAGGGAGCCGGGCCGGCTCACCTTCATCACTCGCATGGGAGCGGGCACCGTACGGGACCGGCTGCCCACGCTGGTGGAGAAGGTCAGCGCCTCGGGCGCCCAGGTGGTGTGGGTCTGCGACCCGATGCACGGCAACACCTTCGAGGCCGCGAGCGGTCACAAGACCAGGCGGTTCGACGACGTACTGGACGAGGTCAAGGGCTTCTTCGAGGTGCACAAGGGCGCGGGCACGCACCCCGGCGGCATCCACGTCGAGCTGACCGGGGACGACGTCACCGAGTGCGTCGGCGGCGGCGACGAGATCTTCGTCGGCGACCTGCACCAGCGCTACGAGACGGCGTGCGACCCGCGCCTCAACCGCAGCCAGTCGCTCGATCTGGCCTTCCTGGTCGCGGAGATGTACCGCGACCAGTGAGCCGCCGGCTCAACCCCCAAGGCCCGCGGGCCTGATGGGGCGCGAACGGAAATGGGGCCCGCATCACAGCGATGCGGGCCCCATCTCTCTGTTGTGGACGCCGGGCGCCGGGTAAGGTTAGCTTTACCAAGGTTAGGTTAACCTCATCAGTGCCGAGCGCTGAGCGTTGCGTTGCCGAGACCGCCGCCCGGTGAACGAGACCCGGTGCACGAGCCGACGAGCCCCGCCAAGGAGGACCGCGTGTACATCTGCTCCTGCTTCGGCATCACGGACCGGCAAGTCCGCGAGCACCAAGAGGCCGGGGCCTGTACGCCGCGCCAGATCGCCTCGGTCAGCAAGGCCGGGACGGACTGCGGCTCGTGCGTGCGCCGAATCCAGGGGATCCTCGGGCGCGGGGCGTGCCCGAAGCGTCAGGTCGAGACCGCCGTCGAGGAGCCCGCACAGACTCCCGCGTCCGCGCCCGTCCAGGCACCCGCGCCCGTCCCGTCGGTCGCCGAAGCCGCCTGAGACCCGGCCGTCCGGGGTCAGTTGTCCGAGGGGGCTTCCTGTTCCACGAGCTGCGCGATGTAGAGCGGCTCGCCCAGCTTCTCGACCAGGTCCAGCTGCGTGTCCAGGTAGTCGATGTGGTGTTCCTCGTCGGCCAGGATGTCCTCGAAGATGTTCGCCGAGGTGATGTCGCCCTTGGCGCGCATGACCTCCACTCCGCGCCGAAGCCGGTCGATCGCCTCCACCTCGATCTGCCGGTCCGCCCTGAACATCTCGGTCAGCGTCTGGCCGACGTTGACGTGGAAGAGGCGCTGGTAGTTGGGGAGGCCTTCGAGAAACAGAATCCGGTCGGTGAGCCGTTCGGCGTGACGCATCTCGTCGAAGGACTCCGCCCGTGTGTAGCGGGCGAGCTTCGGCCAGCCGAAGTGCTCCTGCATTTTGGCGTGCAGGAAGTACTGGTTGATGGCGGTGAGCTCGGCCGTCAGCTGCTCGTTGAGGAATTCGATGACCTCGGGATCGCCCTGCATGGCTGCGGGCTCCTTCCAGGAAAGGAAAAGTGCCAGGTGCGTGCGCGCGACGCCCGCGCATCTTCGCACCGTGTCGGCACCCGGTCCAGTAAGCGAAGGCTTACCGAAATCGCCCGAATTGGCGAGCGGAAAGCCCCCGAACTCCCCGTGCACGGGGTGCCGGTAAGCGGCATCAGGGGGGTCTGTCACCATGGAGAGATGGGTCAGCCGCAGAGTCCTGAGGGGGAGCAGCAACCGCTTCCGCCAGGGCAACGGCTCCAGCGCGGCTGGCCGGTCACGCATTACGGGCCGGTGCCGAAGTTCAAGCCCGAACGTTGGGATTTCCGGGTCTTCGGGGCGACCGCGGACGGGGAGAAGCACTCGTGGAACCACGAGGAGTTCACGGCGCTGCCCTATGAGACCGTCGTCGGCGATCTTCACTGCGTCACCAAGTTCAGCATGCTGGGCGCCGAATGGGGAGGTGTCCTCGCCCGTACGGTGCTTCGCCTGGCCCCTCCCGCCGACGACGTCACGCACGTCATGGTCTGGGCCGAGTACGGATTCAGCTCCAACCTGCGGCTGCCGGATTTCGCCGCCGAGACCACCCTCTTCGCCACCCATCGCGCGGGCGAACTGCTCACCGCCGAACACGGTTTCCCGCTGCGGCTGGTGGTGCCGCAGCTGTACGCGTGGAAGGGCCCGAAGTGGGTGCGCGGCGTCGAGTACATGACGACGGACCGCCGCGGCTTCTGGGAGGAGCGCGGCTACCACAACGTCGGCGACCCGTGGAAGGAACAGCGCTACTCGTACCAGGAGGAGCCCGGCGAGGGGCCGGAGCTGTAGCCGCCGGACCGCCGACGGCGGATGGCGACAGGTGGTACGTGACGGTCAGTGGCAGGCGTGGAGCACCGCGTGGCCCCCGCCCCGGCCGATCATCCACCGGTTCACGGGAGTCGTGACGACGAAGGCGACGGCGAAACGCCAAGGCCAGAGAGACCCAGAGCAGCAGGTCCGCCAGTTGTGCGTCGAGGGCCGGCCAGGGTGCCGGACCGTGCTGCCCGTGCTCCTCCTGCGTGCTCAGCCCGCGCCTTCCCTCAGTGCCTTCAGCCGTGCCACGTCCGCCGCGTGGCCTTCCTTGCGGCCTGGGGTCTCGATCACGAGCGGCACGCCCTCGGTCGCCGGGTGCGTCATCAGTTCGGCGAACGGGCCGGGCCCGATGTGGCCGGAGCCGATGTTGGCATGGCGGTCCTTGTGGGCGCCGACGACATCCTTGGAGTCGTTGGCGTGGATGAGCCTGAGCCGTCCGGGACCGGTCACCGACTCCAGCTCGTCCAGCGTCCGCTTGACCCCTCCCGGGGCCGCGAGATCGTGCCCGGCGGCGAAGACGTGACAGGTGTCGAGGCAGACGCCGAGCCTGGGGTGCCGGCCGAGGATCTCGAAGTACGCCGCGAGGTCCTCCACGCGCGAGCAGAGCGAGTATCCCTGCCCGGCGGTGGGCTCCAGCAGCAGCCACGGATCGTCGTCGTGAGTGAGTTCGTCCAGCAGGGGCCGCAGCAGCGACCCCACCTGGGCCAGGGCGGTCGCGCTGTCGCGGCCGCCGGTCGCCGAACCCGTGTGGACGACGACGCCGGACGCACCGATCTCGCGACCTCTGCGGAGCGAATGGCGCAGCGAGGAAACGGAGTTGGCGGCGGTGGCCTCGGTGTGGGAGCCGAAATTGATGAGATAGGGGGCGTGTACGAATGCGGGGAGTTCACGCTCCCTGCACGCCGTACGGAATTCCTCGTCCTGTTGCGGGGAACCGGAACTCGTCGCCCAGCCGCGGGGATTGGCGACGAAGACCTGAACGGCCTCGGCGCCGATGTCTTCGGCGTAGGAAATGCCAGTGGCGGCCAGCCCCCCTGCTACGGGGACGTGGCCGCCAATGGCGTTGCGCTCTCGCTTGGTCGTCACACCATCAGTATGCCGAGTTGACGTTGTCCATCGAACCGTACTTGTCCGCCGCGTAGTTGCAGGCGGCCACGATGTTGGCGACCGGGTCCGTGATCTTGTGGGGCGTGCCCTTGACGTGGTACGCGTCGAAGGTCGGCTGGATGGTCTGGAGCAGGCCCTTGGACGGGGTGCCCTTCTGGGCGTTGATGTCCCAGTTGTTCACGGCGTTCGGGTTGCCGCCGGACTCGCGGATGATGTTCCGCTTGATGCCGTCGTACGAGCCGGGGATGTTGTGCTTCGCCATGACGTCGCGGGCCTCGCGGATCCAGCCGTCGAGGTTGTCGGGGTAGGTCTTGGCAGCGGGGCGCTCGGCGGCGCGGGACGCCTTGGCGGCGGCCTCGGCCTTGCGCTCCTGGGCGGCCTTCTTCGCGGCCTGGGCCTTGGCGGCCTTCGCCTTGACGGCCGCTGCGCGCTCGGCGGCGACGGCCTTCTGCTTGGCGACCGCCTCCTTCTGGGCGGCGACGGCGTCGTTCGCGCGCTGGACGTCGGAGTCCAGGGTGCCCTGCTTGGCGCCGAGGAGCTCGACCTTGGGGGAGCCGGAGCTCTTCGTACTCTCGGCGGCCGCCGTCGAGGCGCTGACCTTCTTGGCGCTGGACTGGCTCTGGTCGCCTGCGTCGGCGGTGCCGGGGAGAACCGTCAGTGCGATCGCTGCCGCACCGGCGGCCGATATGCCTGCGGCGGAGATACGCGCGAACTTGGGGTTGCGGACGTAGCCGGGAATCCTGGGCATTTGAGCGAACCTTTCAACATTGCTTGCGTCGCAGAGGCCGGAAAGGCGGTTTACGCCGAGTTCCGAATCCCCGGCGCGTGCGACCGAGAGCAATTGTTAAAGGCTCCGAAAACACAGCCCAAAAGTGTGACGTACTATCCCGGCTCGTTATTCGGGAGCCGTGAGGGGGCGGGCGGAGAGCGGTGCGACCACGTTTCGCCCCGCGGACCGGGGGTAGCGCCGCGCACTAACCGCCGTCGTAAGTGATATGGGTCCTATGTCGGGAGTCACACCGGAAGCGGCCGGTCTCACGGCAGGTGAGGGCGTATGAGCGCCATGTCAGCGATCGGCGGGGCTCACGGGGGTGCCTTCCGGGGGCAGTTCGGGGCGGCTCAGGGGTGCGCGGTAACCACGGCGCCCGGCCGGGTTCTGGGCCTCAGCGCAGCCAGATCGTGACGCTGGAACCCCGGGGCGCCTCGTCATCGCCGCCCGGCGACTGCGAGAACACCTTGTTGCCGAAGAAGATCCTGCGCACGGTGACGTCGAAGCCCGCGTCCTTGAGCTTCTTGACCGCCTGCTTCTGCTTCAGGCCCTCCACGTCCGGGACGTCCACCGTGTCCTGGCCCTTGGAGATGGTGAGCGTCACCGTGTCGCCCTCGGCCGCCGGGCTGCCCTCGGCCGGGGTCTGGCGGGCGACGCTGCCCTCGTCCTCCTCGGAGAAGACGCGCTGGGGGGCGATGCGGACCTTCAGGCCCTCCTCGCGCAGATCGTCCGTCGCCGAGTCCTCGTCGTCGCCGACGACGTCCGGGACGTCGACCGGCGCGCCCCTGGAGACCGTCAGCGCGACGGGGGAGCCCGGGCGGCGCTTGCTGCCGGCCTCCGGATCGCTGGCGATCACCGAGCCGCGGGCCGTCTCCTCGCTGAACTTGTGCTTCACGACACCGGCCTCCAGGCCCGCGTCCTTGAGCTTGCGCCGGGCGTCGGTCAGCGGCGTACCCGCGAGGTCGGGCACCTTGACGATCTCCGGTCCGCTGGAGACGACGAGCGTGACGCTGCCGGTCCTGCGGATGCGCTCGCCCGGGTCCGGGTTGGAGTCGATGACGTGGCCGCGCTCGACGCGCTCGCTGTGCTCGCGGGTGACGCTCACCTCGAGCCCGGAGTCGCCGAGGATCTTCCTGGCGTCGGACTCGGTCTTGTCCAGCACGGCGGGGGTCTTCGTGAACTGCCCGGAGTTGATGTACCAGACGCCCGTGCCCACCAGCAGCACCAGCATCGCCGCCAGCACTCCGATGAAGACCCGGCCGCCGCCGCGCCGCCGTCGCCGGTCGGGGCCGCCGCCGCGCGGCGGGGCGGCGAAGCGGGCCGTGCGGTCGATGTCGTCGCCGTCCCCGTGGCCGTACTCGTACGAGGCGGCGACGGGGCGGGGCAGGACGCTCGTTTGCTCTTCGAACCCGGACGTCCCGGGAGTGCCCGGCGGCGCTCCCGGGCCGGGGGCGGAGCGCAGGCGCGCCTCGCCGAGCGCGGTGTCCGCCGCGAGGACCTCGGCGAGCCCGGGCTGCGGCTCCTTCGCCCGCGGCGGTACGGCGTCCAGCTGCGCGGCGGTGAGGCGGCCGCGGACGCCGCGGGTCTCGGAGAGCATCGCGCCCGCGTCCTGGGGGCGGCCGTCCGCCGCGCGCGCCGTGGCCCGCGCGACCAGCGCGTCCAGCTCGGGGGCGAGGCCGGGCACGGACGCGGACGGGGCGGGCATGTCCTCGTGCAGATGCTGGTAGAGCACCTGCGCCGGTGTGCCGCCCGCGTGCGGCTTCTCGCCGGTGAGCATCTCGTAGAGCATCACGCCACACGCGTAGAGGTCCGTGCGGGTGTCCGCCGTGCCCTGCTCGATCTGCTCGGGGGCGAGATAGGAGACGGTGCCGAGGATCGTGTCCGACCCCACGGACGTCTGGCTGTCCACGGCCCGTACGAGACCGAAGTCGGCGACCTTGACCCGGCCGTCGTCACCGATCAGCACGTTCTCCGGCTTCATGTCGCGGTGCACCATGCCCGCGTGGTGCGCGGCGCCGAGCGCCGCCAGCATCGGCTCCAGGATGTCGAGGGCGACGCGGGGGCGCAGCGCGCCGCGGTCGCGCAGGACGTCTCTCAGGGTGCACCCGGAGACGTACTCCATCGCCAGGTACACATACGTGCCGTCCGTGCCCTGGTCGTAGACGCCGACCACGTTGGGGTGGGCGAGGCGGGCGACGGACTTGGCCTCGCGGATGAAGCGGGCCACGAAGGCGCTGTCGCCCGCGAGCGAGGGGTGCATGACCTTCAGGGCGAGCTCGCGGTCGAGGCGGGTGTCGACGGCGCGGTAGACGGTCGCCATGCCGCCGACGGCGATGCGCGACACGACGCGGTACCGGCCGTCGAGCACCTGGCCGATCGGCGGCGTCTCCCCGGCGGGGCCGGAGGAGGAGTCCTGAAGGCTCGTATCCATCGACGCAGAGTCTACGAGTCATCCCGGCGACGGAAATCCGTGATGCGCCACGCAGCGGACGATGGGGCCGAATGGCGAGGAGAATCATCCGTATCGCCCCTTTTTGTCCTTTTCGGGACTTTGGTCGGAACGGACGTCCGACGGCGCTCCGGCGGGACGCGGAATTCTCCGGCTCCGCCGGTTCCGGGCGGCGTCTCCGTGCCTTCCCCTCTCTCCTTTCCGGCAGCGCCTTTCGTCGGGGCCGAGCCGAATTCCGTCCCGGGACTTTCGTCCCCTTCCTCTCCAGGGACCTTCGCCCGCTCCGCCCGCTCAGCCGAAGGCGGGGCGCTCCGGGTCGAGCGCGGCCACGCCCTCGGACGGAGAGGAGGCCTCCGCGAAGTGCCGGCGCGGGATGCGCCCCGCACGCCCGGCGAGGCGGCCCGCCTCCACCGCGTGGCGCATCGCACGGGCCATGAGCACCGGCTCCTGCGCCCTCGTCACGGCCGAGGCGAGCATCACGGCCGCGCAGCCCAGCTCCATGGCGAGGGCCACGTCCGACGCCGTACCGGCGCCCGCGTCGAGGACGACGGGAACGCCGGCGCGCTCGGTGATCAGCTGGAAGTTGTGCGGGTTGCGGATGCCGAGCCCCGAGCCGATGGGGGAGCCCAGCGGCATGACCGCGGCGCAGCCGGCGTCCTCCAGCTTCCGTGCGAGGACGGGGTCGTCGTTCGTGTACGGCAGGACGGTGAAGCCGTCGTCGACCAACGTCTCGGCGGCGTCGAGGAGTTCGACGGGATCGGGCAGCAACGTCCGCTCGTCGGCGATGACTTCGAGCTTGACCCAGTCAGTGCCGAGCGCCTCCCGGGCGAGCCGGGCGGTGAGCACCGCCTCGCCCGCCGTGTAGCAGCCCGCCGTGTTCGGCAGCACTCCGATGCCGTGCTTCTCCAGTACGGACAGCACGGAGCCCTGGACCGTCGGGTCGAGGCGGCGCATCGCGACCGTCGTCAGCTCCGTTCCCGACGCCACGAGTGAGCGTTCCATGACGTCGAGGCTGGGCGCCCCGCCCGTACCCATGATCAGGCGCGAGCCGAAGGCGCGGTCGCCGATGACCAGCGGGTCCGGCCCGGGGGAGGACGACGCGGACGCGTGGGACTCGGGGTGCGGTGTGGCGTGGACCGCGGTTCCGGTCATGGGTCAGCCTCCTTGGACTGCGGTCAGTACCTCGACGCGGTCGCCGTCCGCCAGCCGCGTGCGCGGCCACTGGCCGCGCGGCACGACCGTCTCGTTGACGGCGGCGGCGACGCCCGAAGGTGCGGACGTGAGCTCCGCCACGACCTCGTCGAGCGTGGAGCCCGAACGGACCTCGCGGGAGGCGCCGTTCACGGAGACGGTGACCGTCGCGGCGCCCGGGGGGAGTGTCGTCATGCTGAACGCTCCTGCGGCTCGCTCGAGGAGAGGACGCCGGCGGCCCCGGCGGCCGGACCGCCGAACCGCGCGGGCGTGAACGGGCGGGCCTGCTCGGGAAGTTCGCCCTCCGCCAGCAGCTCGCCCATCGAGTCGCCCGTGACGGGCGTGAGGAGCACGCCGTTGCGGTAGTGCCCGGTGGCCACATGCAGGCCGGGCAGCGCCGTGGGACCCAGCAGCGGCGCGTTGTCGGGCGAGGCGGGGCGCAGGCCCGCGGAGGTCTCGGTCAGCGGCAACTCGGTGACGCCCGGGGTGAGTTCGTGTGCGTCACGCAGCAGTTCGTAGACCCCGCCCGCCGTGACCGTCGTGTCCCAGCCCAGCTCCTCGCTCGTCGCGCCCACGACCAGCTCGCCGTTGGCGCGCGGCACGAGATAGACGGACCCGCCGCGCACGATCGCCCGGACCGTACGGGAGAGGAAGGGCCCGTACGACGAGGACGGCGGCATGCGCAGCCGTAGCACCTGGCCCTTGACCGGCCTTACGGGGGGCAGGAGTTCGCCCGGCAGGCCCTCCAGACGGGACGCCCACGAGCCGGTCGCCAGCACGGTCTGCCCGGCCTCGACGCCGGTGCCGTCGTCGAGCGTCACACCCGTGGCCCGTCCGGCGGTGACCGTGAGCCGCCGTGCCGCCGCGCGCAGGAAGCGCACCCCCGCGCGCTCGCAGGCCAGCAGCAGCGCGGTGGCGAGGCGGCGCGGGTCCGCCTGGTGGTCGCCGTCGACCCGCAGCCCGCCGCGTACGGACGGCGCGAGCATCGGTTCGAGGCGGCGGCACTCGCGGCCCGTGAGCCACTGCGACTCGAGCCCGCAACGCCGCTGGAGCGCGTGGAGTTCACGCAGGTGCGCCCGGTCGTCGGCGTCGAGGGCGACCGCCAGCGTGCCGCACGGGCGGTAGCCGATCTCGTGCCCGCAGGCCTCCTCCAGCTCCGCCGTGAAGTCCGGATAGCGGGCCGCGGAGGCGAGGTTGAGCGCGAGCAGGGACTCCTCGCCGTAGTGGAGTTCGGTGACGGCCGCGAGCATCCCGGCCGCCACCCGCGCGGCGCCGCCGCCCGGTTCGGGGTCGACGACCGCGGTGTCCAGTCCGCGCTGGGCCGCCCGCCAGGCGGTGACGAGGCCGATGATGCCGCCGCCGACGACGGCGACGTCGGGCCGTGCCCGCTCGCCGGACTCCCGCCGTACGACGGCGGCCGGGGATGTGCCGGTGCGACGCATGGAAGCTGCTTCTCCCTTCGCCGGAATGACCCGGATCAGGTTCGTACGGTCGGAGGCCGCAGCCTCCCTCTCAGTCCGGTGCGCCGGACTCCCGCGTATCTGCTGTGTCTGCCGAGTGTCGAGTCTCTCGCGCAGCCGTGCCAGCCGTGCGGCTCACCGCCGGGGGCGGGACGGTTCGTACTGCCCGGCCGCAGCGTGTACGGGCCGCCGCGGAGCCGCTGTTGTGACATGCCTGCCTGCGCAAGCCTACTGCGCCGTTCCCGTCGTGTGACCGGCGGCCGCCGCGGTGACCGCCCCGGAGGGCGCCGTCGCCGTCCTAGGATTGATCGTGTGAGCGACAGCCGGAGCGAGCAGCGGATCGTCGTCGTCGGAGCGGGAATGGCCGGCGTGCAGACAGCCGTACAACTGCGTGAGCAGGGATGGCCGGGCGGCATCCGGCTGATCGGCGGCGAACCCCATCAGCCGTACGACAGGCCGCCGTTGTCGAAGGCGGTGCTGCTCGGCAAGGCCGACGACGCGACGTTCGACGTCGACTTCGGCTCCATCGGCGTCGACTTGGAGCTCGGCCGGGAGGTGACCGGCCTGCGCACCGCCGAGAGCCTGGTGGAGACGGCCGCCGGAGCCCTGGCCTACGACCATCTCGTCATCGCCACCGGCGCCGAGCCCGTCGCGCTGCCGGGAACCGAGGACGTCCCCGGCGTCCATCTGCTGCGCACGCTGGACGACGCCGCCCGGCTGCGCCCCGTACTCGCCGCCCGCGGTGAGGTCGTGGTCGTGGGTGCGGGCTGGATCGGCGCGGAGTTCACCACCGCGGCACGCGAGGCGGGCTGCGCCGTGACCGTCGTGGAGGCGGCGGGACAGCCTCTGCCGGGCGCGCTGCCCGCGGAGGTCGCGGTGCACATGCGGGACTGGTACGAGCAGAGCGGTGCGGCGCTGCGCACGGGCGTCGCCGTGCGCTCGGTCGACGCCGACGGGGTGCTGCTCGCGGACGGCACACGGCTGCCGGCCGACGCCGTCGTCGTGGGCATCGGCTCCCGCCCCGCGACGGGCTGGCTCGCCGGTTCGGGCATCGAGCTGGGCGGCGACGGCGGAGTGGTCGCGGACGAGGAGCTGCGCGCCTCCGCCCCGCACGTGTACGCGGTGGGCGACTGCGCGTCCTTCCCCTCGGCCCGGTACGGCCGGCGCCTGCTCGTCCACCACTGGGACAACGCGCTCCAGGGACCGCGGGTCGTGGCCGCCAACATCATCGCCGGGACGCTCCCGGACGGCGAGGCGGAGCGCGCCGTCTACGATCCGGTGCCCTACTTCTGGTCGGAGCAGTTCGGCCGCTTCATCCAGTACGCGGGGCACCACGGGGGCGCGGACGAGCTGGTGTGGCGCGGCGACCCGCGCGAGGCCGCCTGGTCCGTGTGCTGGCTGCGCGAGGGCGCGCTCGTTGCACTGCTCGCGGTCGGCCGCCCCCGGGATCTGGCGCAGGGCAGAAGGCTCATCGAGCGCGGTACGCCGCTCGACGCGGAGCGCTTGGCCGACGCCGCGGTGGCGTTGAAGAAGGCCGTTCTCTGACGGTGCCCGCCGGGGCTCACCGGCTCCGTCACGGGCCGGCCGGGCGGGGAGACGGCGGTGGAACGGGCCGTACCGCCAGGGCAGAGGCCCCACCGGCGGGAGTGCACGCGGGCGTACCGGCGGCGTAGTGGCGGCGGCCACACAGTAGTGACTGTCTCAGCGGGATGGCACGCTGGTGGCGTGACAGAGATTGATGCAAAGACCGATGCTCTCGTCCCTGCCTGGCTCACCCTGCCCGACGTCGCCGAAAAGCTGGACATCCCGGTGACTCGCGCCCGCCAGCTGGTCAAGGAGGGCCAGCTGATCGCGGTTCGCAGAGGGGAGGAGCGGACCTTGCAGGTCCCCGCGGACTTCATCGGATCGGGCCGCATCGTGAAGGGCCTGGTCGGCACGATCACGCTCCTCAAGGACGACGGCTTCAGCGACGAGGAGATGCTGGAGTGGCTCTTCACCGAGGACGAGAGCCTGCCCGGCACCCCCGCCCAGGCCCTGCGTGAGAACCGCGGGACAGAGGTGAAACGGCGCGCCCAGGCACTCGCCGTGTGATTTCCGGCACACAGCGGAGCACGAAGCCACCAGGTACGGAGTACGAGGCGCGGGCACGGCCACGAAGCACGAGATTCCGGCTCACCGCTTCAGCGCTTGCTCACCGCCGCACCACTCGGTGCTTCACCGCCTGACGGCCTCACCGCTTCCCGCCTCGACGCGCCACCACCGTCCGGAGACGCGTCACACCGCACACATCCATCGGCGTGCGGGCCAGGCGCGGCGCTGCCGCGTCCGGTCCGCACGCCCCCGTCCGGGGGGACCTCCCGCATGAGCGCCACCACCGCCCGCCGGTTGCTCGCCGGTGCCCGGCTGTATCTGTGCACCGACGCGCGCAAGGAGCAGGGCGATCTTCCGGAGTTCCTCGACGCCGTGCTGCGCGGCGGCGTCGACATCGTCCAGCTGCGCGACAAGACGATGGAGGCCGCCGAGGAGCTCGAACACCTCTCGGTCTTCGCGGACGCCTGCCGGCGCCACGGAAAGCTGCTCGCCGTCAACGACCGCGCGGACGTCGCGCACGCCTGCGGCTCTGACGTGCTCCACCTCGGCCAGGGCGACCTTCCCGTCCCCGCCGCCCGCGCCGTGCTCGGCGAGGACATCGTCATCGGCCGCTCCACGCACGCCGAGCGGGAGGCCGCCGCGGCGGCGGCCGAGCCCGGCGTGGACTATTTCTGCACCGGTCCTTGCTGGCCGACTCCCACCAAGCCGGGCCGCCACGCCCCGGGTCTGGATCTGGTGCGGTACACGGCCTCGCTGGGCACCGGCCGTCCCTGGTTCGCCATCGGCGGGATCGACGCCTCTAACCTCGACGAGGTGCTGGACGCCGGGGCCAGGCGCGTCGTCGTCGTACGCGTCCTGACCGGCGCGGACGACCCGGAGGCCGCCGCGGCGGACCTCGCCGGGCGCCTGCGGGAACGGGCGGCGGACGACGAGACGGCCGCCCGGCGCTGAGCCCGCTCCGGCAGGGCCGGACAGTCCACCGGCGCCGACCCGAACCCGGCCCGGCGCAGGCCACGCGGACCCGAAATCGCTTGCCCGCACCCGCCGCGCGCCGTGTTCCGGGAGCGTATCCAGCGTGAACACCACGGGAAATGCCACGCCGACAAGGGCGGACGGAACGGACGTAAGCGCTTTTCACGCCCCGTCGCCCCCTAGCCAAGGCCGATAGCCTGCAAGGCATGGCCATCGGTATCTCAGCTACCAGGACAGACAGCACGGCGACAGTGCGTGACCTTCTCGCAACGGGACAGCGCTCGTACTCGTTCGAGTTCTTCGCGCCCAAGACCGAGAAGGGCGAACGCTCGCTGTGGAACGCCCTGCGGCGGATCGAAGCCGTCTCACCGACCTTCGTCTCCGTGACGTACGGAGCGGGCGGGTCCTCGCGCGAGGGGACCGTACGGAACACCGAGCGGATCGCCAACGAGACCACGCTCACCCCGGTCGCGCACCTCACCGCCGTCAACCACTCCAGGTCGGAACTGCGCAACGTCATCGGCCAGTACGCGGACGCGGGCATCCGCAACGTGCTGGCGATCCGCGGCGACCCTCCCGGTGACCCGATGGGCGAGTGGGTCAAGCACCCCGAGGGCCTCGAGTACGCGTCCGAACTCGTCGAACTGATCAAGGAGTCCGGCGACTTCTGCGTGGGCGTCGCGGCCTTCCCGGAGATGCACCCGCGCTCCGACGACTGGGACACCGACGTGCGCCACTTCGTCGCCAAGTGCCGTGCCGGGGCCGACTACGCGATCACGCAGATGTTCTTCCGCGTCGAGGACTACCTGCGGCTGCGGGACAGCGCGGTGGCCGCGGGTTGCGAGACCCCGATCATCCCGGAGATCATCCCGGTCACCAACGTGAAGCAGATCGAGACGTTCGCACAGCTCAGCAATGCGACGATTCCCGGCGAACTGGCGGACCGACTCCGGGCGGTCGAAGACGATCCCGCGGCGGTACGCTCGGTCGGGATCGAGTACGCGACGGAGATGTGTGCGACGCTGATGGCCGAGGATGTCCCCGGACTTCACTTCATTACGCTCAACAACTCCACGGCAACGTTGGAAATCCATCAGAATCTTGGACTCCACAACCGATCCTGAGCCGAAGTAGCCGGCCGAGGCAGTGAGAAGGGGGCGCACATGGGCTGGACAGTCCTCTACATCGCGTTCGGCATCGTCGCGCTGTGGCTGTTGGGCGAGGTGCTGCTTCAGTACAAGGCGCGACTGCGCTGGCGCGTGCTGGCCTTCACCGGCTTCCTGTGCGTCGTGGCGGGGGCGATCATCCCCTCGGTCGTCGTGATCGGGATCGGGATCGCCGCCTTCGCCACCGGCCAGACCTTCGTGACGCTCTCGTACCGGCGCGGGTTCGTGGCGGGCTGGGCACTCACCGGGGTGCCCGGCGTCAGCCGCCGCCGCGAGGAGCCGGAGCCCGAGCCCGAGTTCGACATGCCTCCGCAGTTCGACGCCGTGGAGGCGCCCGAGCCCGTCCCGGCGCTGACCGCGTCGGGCGGCTACGGGTCGGACGCGTTCCAGCCCAACGCTCTCCAGCCCAACGCCCTTCAGCCGAACTCCTTCGAGTCCAACGGCTACGAGACGGCCGCCTTCGCCGCCGTCGACCCGATGAGCGCGCCGAACGGCTTCAACGGCCAGAACCGGTACGACACGGGGGGCTTCGCCGCCGTCGACCCGATGAGCGCGCCGAACGGCTTCAACGGGACGAACGGCAACGGCTACGACACCTCCGCCTTCTCCACCGCCGACGCCTTCGCGGCTCCCGGGCCCCCCGCCCCGGGTGGCTTCGATTCGACACAGGCGTTCAGCAGTCCGTTCAGCCCCGAGACCGACGGCTACCAGACCGGGGGCTTCCCCTCGGTCGGCGGCTACGGCCCGCAGGAGCCCGGCCAGCAGCAGGTTCCCGTCTACCAGCCCGGCCCGATGCCGGACGAGACAGGCGAGTTCGGGATCGGCGGCTACGGCGGCTACGGATACCCGGCCCCGGGGCAGCAGTCCGGGAGATACCAGGAAGCCGGGATATACCAGGACGGGACCGGCCAGCAGCAGTACGCCGCGTACTCCGATCCGTACGCGGCATTCGAAGCGAACGGCAACGGCGGCGCACCCGCGGCCCCTTCGTACGACACCTACGGCGGCGGATACGACACCTACGGCGGGGGGTACGGCGGCTACGGCGGCGGCCTCGGCGACCAGCAGGGGTACGGTCCCCAGCAGTCCCCGTACGGGATCTCCGACACCTTCGGCGGTGGCGGCGGCCTCGGAGCGGGCGGTTCCGGCGCGGACGCCTACGGTTCCATGTACGGCAACGGCGAGACCTACGCCGACGGGCAGGCCTACTTCCCGCAGGCGCCGACCGGCGGCGCGGGCGCCTGGGTGCCGCAGCAGCGCGACCCCAATGAGCAGATGCAGTACGACCAGATGCAATACGAGCAGCAGCAGGCGTACCAGTACCAGAACGGCGATCCGTACGGCTACGGCACGCAGGGCAACGGGTACGGAACGCAGGGCAATGGATACGGCGGGGGCAACGGGTACGGGTCCGGGAACGGTTACTACTACTGACCCCTCGTCGTTCCGTTCGCCCCGTCCAACTGTCCGGCTCTCCACGCGAGTTGGCGTGAGTCAGTACGAGCCGCGCCAGTCGTCGCCCTCCACGATCAGCCCGGCCACCAGAGCCCCGGACATCCCCGCGTGCGCGGCGCCTCCGCCCGGATGCGCCCAGCCGCCGGCGCGGTAAAGCCCCTTCACCGCCGTCCCGTTGGGCGGACGCACATCCATCGCCTCGCGCCCGGCGCGTCCGCGCCCGCGCGTCCCGGCCAGCACCGGGGCAGGCACGAGACCGCCGGGCGCCCCTGTCTCCGCCTCGACGTCCCGGGGCGTGCGCACCTCGCGCCACAGCACACGGGCGCCCAGTCCGAGTCCGGCGGCGTCGGCCGCGGCGGTCAGCCGGTCCGCGAGCCGTGACGCGTCGTCCTCGCCGCGCACCTCGTCCGGCCGGACGGCGACCGACAGCACGGCGGTCTCGTGGGCTTCGTCCGGGCACAGGGAGGGATCGTCCGGGCGCAGCACCGTCAGCGGCTGCGCTGGAGCGTCGGCGCGGTGCACCACCGTGCGGTGAGCCGTCCCCTCCGGCCGCGCCCCGCGCAGCGCGAGCAGCACCGTCAGACGCGACAGGGCGGGCACCGCCGCCGGGTCCGTCTCCTCGGCCGTCCCCGGTACCCGGAAGCCGCCCACGACCACGGCGTCCGCGGGGACGTCCGGCGCCCCGGCCGGTGTCACGCCCACGGCTCTGCCGTCCTCCTCGACCACGTCCACGACCTCGCAGCCGAAGCGGAAGTCCACGCCGCGTTCCCGGCAGCGCGTGTGCAGGGCCTCCGCGAGGACCCGCATCCCGCCGCGCACGTACCAACTCCCGAAGGTGTGCTCCATGTACGCGAGCACCGCAGCACCCGCCGGGGCCTCTCGCGGGTGCAGCCCGTGGGCGTACGCGCAGGCGCTCAGCATCGCCGCCAGCCGCGGGTCGCGCAGCTCGCTCCCGGCGGCCTCGGCGAGCGTGGGAGGGCGGCGGCGCAGCAGCCCCTTGCCGCGCAGCGCGGGATAGGGGTCGCGGGCGAGGACCTCCCGCAGCTCGCCGACGCGGCCCGCGGTCAGCGGCTCTTCGAGGAGCGGCCGTCTCGTGGCGTCCCAGACGGTACGGGCCCGGCCGAGCATGTCCGTCCAGCGCTCGCCCGCGCCCGCGCCGAGAGCCGCGTCGAGCGCCGCGAGGACTCCCGCGCGGGAGCCGGACGGCAGCGAGACCGCGGTGCCGTCCGCGAAGACGTGCCGGATCGCCGGATCGAGCCGGACGAGCTCGACGCGGCTCTCCAGCGATTCCCGGCCGGTCTTGACGAAGAGGTCGCGGTAGACCGCCGGAAGGTGCAGAATTCCGGGCCCGGTGTCGAAGCGGAAGCCGTCCCGCTCGTGGCGCCGGACCCCGCCGCCGTATGTCTCCGCACGCTCGTACACCGTCACCCGGTGCCCCGCCGCGGCGAGCCGTGCGGACGCCGCCATGGCGCCCAGCCCGGCGCCGATCACCGCAATCCGTGCCATGACGGGGGACTTTAGCCGGGGCTCGCCGGGCCCTCCGCGGCGGGCGGCCCCGCACAGGGCACACAGGCACACAGGCACGGCACGCGGGCGGGAGCGCCGGACGGAGGCGCCCGGCGCGGCCTGAGCGGTACCGCCCGGGGGACAGCCCCCATGGCTGAGTACGGCTACCTAGCCGCACGGTTGAGTAGCACAGCGGATGGGAGAAGGCCCCCGCTGACGGCAGAGTGATGCACGTGGCAAGGGAGCGCGGCTCCGGCACCGCCGACACGGGGCGGCGGAACGGAGCGGCTCCCTTGCAGGGGGACGCGGGGGCACGGGGGCCCCGCGTTCATAACGGGGGTCGGGGGATATCGGGGGAAGGCGTGCGCAGCCCCAGGACCGGGTGGTCCCGGTGGCTACCGGGGCTGCGCACACCCCCCGACGCGTCCTTGCAGCAGCAGCGACAGGGCGCCGTGCACATCGTCGAGTGACCGCTCCGGCTGGAACGCCTTCCAGTCCAGTGCGGCGACCAGCACCATGCCGACCAGTGCGGCGGCGGTCAGCGTGACGTCGATGTCGCCGCTCAGCTCGCCCTCCGCCACGCCGGCCCGCAACTCCTCCTCCACGACGGCGACGGCCTCTCTCCGTACCACCAGCAGCGTCGAGTTCCACGCCCTGTTGGTGCGCCAGAGCTCGGCGACGTAGAGCCGCGTGAAGGCAGGATAGCGGTCGATGAACACGAGCCCGGCGCGGACCATCGCGTCGAGCGCGTCGACGTGGCCGCCGCCCGAACTCGCCGTGGACGCCGCCGCCTCGCGCAGATCCGCCGTCAGCAACTCCACCCCGTGCCGCAGCAGTTCCTCGAACAGCTCGCTCTTGCTGGCGAAGTTGTAGTAGACGGTTCCCTTCGCGACGCCCGCGTGCTCGGCGATCTCGTCCACCGTGGTCGCGGAGAAGCCCTGCTCGGCGATGAGCGTCACAGCGGCCTGGAAGAGCCTCTCGCGGGTGGGGAGCCGGCTCACAGCGCGATCTCCGGGTGCAGCCGGTCCACGGTCCACATCTGCCTGCGGCGCGCGGTGAGGGCCGTGAGCGCGAGAGCGCCCGCGGTGAACGCGAGGAGCACCGCGCAGGCACGCCACACCGGCCACGCCTCGCCGCCGGTGATCAGGTGCCGCAGCCCGTCCACCACGTAACTCATCGGCAGGAAGGGGTGGATGGCGTTGAAGAAGCCCGGACTGGTCTGTATCGGATACGTGCCGCCCGCCGACGTCAGCTGGAGCATCAGCATCGCCAGTACGAGGACGCGTCCCGCCGGCCCGAACCGTGCGCCGAGGAACTGCACGATCGCCGTGAAGCAGAGCGTCACCAGCAGCAGGAAGCCCACCGTGCCCGCGCCGCGGGCGAGTTGGAGCCCCAGCCCCCAGTGCAGCACGCCCAGCAGCGCCCCGGCCTGAAGCGCCCCTATCCCGGCGACCGGCAGCCATCCTGCGAGCGTGATGCGTGTCGCGGGCGCGCCCGCGGCCAATGCGCGTCTGTTGAGCGGCTGGAGCAGCATGTACGCGATCATCGCACCGACCCAGAGCGCGAGCGGGATGAAATACGGTGCGAAACCCGTGCCGTAGTTGGGCGCGGCATGTGCGTTCGCGGAGGAGAGACCGACGGGGTCGGCCATCACGCCGCTGCGGTCCTCGCGTTCGTTCTTGCCGTAGTCGGGGATCTTCTTCACGCCGTCGTGCAGTCCGCCCGACAGCTGCGACGAGCCGTCCGCGAGCTTGTACATGCCGCCGTCGAGCGCTCCCGCGCCCTTCGTGAGCTTGCCGACGCCCGCGTCGAGAGCCGCAGCTCCGCTCTCGGCGCTGCCGAGGCCGCCGTTGAGGCGGCCCGCACCGTCGTGGACCTTGTGTGCGCCCTTGTTGAGCGCGTGGATCTGTGCGACGGCCTTGTCGAGGTCCTCGCCGAGGCGGGGAGCGCGGTCCGCGAGCGCGTCCGCGTGGGCGCGCAGTTCGTCGAGACTTTCACCGAGCCGGGTGAGGCCGCCCTGCTTCTTGATGACGTCGTTGACGTCCTTCGCGACGTCGGCCGCGTTGTCCGCGGCGTCCACGGCCTTCTTCAACTGCGGGCAGGACGTGTCCAGTTCGACCGGGCCCTGGCAGCGCACACGGTAGAGCGTGCGCAGGGTGTCGGCGGCTCTGCGGGAGTCGGTCTCGGCCTTCTGCGCCGCGTCCGGCAGTTCGCGGAGGTTCTCCTTGAGCGTCTTGCTCGTACGGGCCACGTCGCGGGCGGCGGTGCCGATCTCGTCCTCATGCTCGTCCAGGAACGGGCCCAGCTTGGCGGACGCCTTGTCGACCTTGTCGGACAACTTCTGCGTACCGTCGGCGACCTGCTTCGAGCCCCGCTCCAACCTGCCCGCGCCGGAGTGCAGTTGCGCGGTGCCGTCCTTGAGTTCGCCGCTGCCGTGCCCGGCCTCGCCCAGCCCGCTCCTCAGCTCGCCGGTTCCCTTCTTCGCGCGTCCGATGCCGTCGCCGAGCTTGTCCGCGCCGCCCGCGGCCTGCGCCGTGCGGTCGTGGAGAGTCGAGAAGGAGACGAAGATCCGGTCGTAGAAGCCGCGGGAGGCCTTGCTGGAGGCGGCGGCGCGCACCTCGGAGAAGACGGTGCGGGACATCTGCCCCACGACGTAGTTGTTGGCGTCGTTCGTGCGCACCTTCAGCGCGCCGGTCTGCGGGTCGTCGCCCGAACTTGAGGCGATGCGCGCGCTGAAGTCGGACGGCACGGTCAGCGACAGGTAGTAGCGCCCGTCCTCGACCCCCTTGCGCGCGTCGGCCGCGTCCGTCTCGTGCCAGTCGAACGTGTCGCTCTCGTGCAGCCCTTCGGTGACGGAGTCGCCCGCGGCGATCCGCTTGCCGTCCGCGTGTGCTCCCTTGTCCTCGTTGACGAGGGCGACGGGGACCTTGTCGAGCCGCCCGTACGGATTCCAGAACGACCAGAGGTACAGGGCGCCGTAGAGCAGCGGCAGCAGCAGCATCGCCGCCATCGCCGCGCGCGGCAGCCGTCCCCTCCCGAACCGCTTGAGCTCAAGCGCGGCCAGTCTCGGCGAGCGCATCCGCCGCCTCCTTCTCGCTCGTGACGCCGGACTCGCCGGTCTCGGCGGGTTGTTGATGCGTGGCCTGCGTCCCGGTGCGTACGACCACCGCTCCACGCGGTGCCTCGCTGCACACGGCGAGCACCGTGACGCCGGACGCCGCGACGGAGCGCAGCAGCGACCACGCCTGCTCGCGTTCGCGGCCGGAGAGCTTGAAGTCCACGTCGTCGACGGCGAGCAGCCGGGGCTCGCCGAGCAGCGCGAGCGCGACGGAGAGCCTGAGTGCCTCCAGCCGCTCCAGGTCGCGTACTCGGGTGCGGGGCCCCTTCGGCAGCGCGTCGAGGTCGAGACCGGCGGCGGCCAGAGCGGCGTCGATACGGGCGCGCGACGCCGCGGCCCGCTCGGCGCGCGGCCGGAGCAGCGCGCGCAGGGAACCGCCGAACCGCCTTTGCAGCAGCACGCGTTCACGCAGGTGCTCGGCGGCGGACAGCGACGGTTCGAGATCGGTGACGCCCGGCACGGCCGCCAGGGCGCTGATCCGCCGCACGGCCGCGGGCTGTTGGGGCAGCCGCAGCCCGCCCACCACGGCGTGGCCTCCGGTCGCCTTCATGCGTCCCGTGAGCGAGAGCAGCAGACAGGTGCGTCCCGAACCCGAGGGGCCCTCCAGCGCGACGAGCGAGCCGGGCGGCGCGTCGAAGCGGACACCGGCGAAGACCCGGCCGCGCGGGCCGTCGAGGGCGAAGTCCTCGGCGCGTACGCCGGCACCCGCGCGGGCGGGCTCGGCTGCCTCTGCTGCCTCCGAGGCGGAGTCCGTTGCGGCCTCCTCCGCGGTCGTCTCCGGGCCCGACTCCGCGCCGGGGCCTGTGCTTTCGGTTCCGCCGGAGTCGTGTGCCGAGCCGTCGCCGGTCACGCTTCCACCCCCACTTTTGCACTGACTGGTCAGTCTAAAAGTACGCCGCATCGCGAGGCCATGTCCAACCGCGGGCGCCGGGGAAGGCCCGCGGCGCCGCGACCCTGCCCTCGGAGCACGGTCGTTCATGCAGGTCAGAGCGATTGTCAGTGGGGTGCTTCACGATGTGTACATGCGCCGGTTCATTCGGAAGTCGGAAGACGACAGGAGGTTGGTTCCCGTGCAGCGACCCTCTCGGGGAACGCCCCCGAACTCCCCGCCGGCAAACGACGTCCACCCCGTCCTGCGCCGCGCGGCCGCCCCGCCCGCCGCCCTCGATCTGCTCGCCCAGGCGCAGCACGGCCTGGACGAGGCCGCAGCCATGGAGACGGCCAACGAACGCTTCGCCACCGCACATCTGGCTGCGCTGCGCACGGCTGCCGCGGTCCTCGCGGTGCGCGGGCGCCCGGAGAGCAGCGAGCGGCGCAGGCGGTCCATCCGCAGCGCATGGGAGGTGCTGCCGGAGGCCGCACCCGAACTGGCCGAGTGGAGCGTCCTGTTCGCCTCCGGTGCGCGCAAGCGCGCCCGCGCCGAGGCGGGTATCCAGGGCGCGGCCACCTGGCGCGAAGCCGACGACCTCGTGCGCGACACCGGGGTCTTCCTGCGACTGGTCGAGCGGATGCTGGTCTCCCAGCCCGCGCTGCCGCAGCCGCGGGTGGCCCAGTCCGACGAAGAGCTCGTCGCCCAGGCCCCGTTAGCGGCGCCGGCCGCACCCGCCGCACCGCACACCGCCCGAATACGCCCGCCGAGCATGCGAACGGACCACCGGCGGCCCCGTGCGGGATGAGTGGACCGCCGCCGGAGGAGACGCAGGACAGGCGGCGGGGCAGCGAGGAAACACCCTGGACGCGGAGGCAATAGGGTGGTGCCTGCACGCCCCTGAGCCGAGGAGCACGTCATGCCCCGCCCCAGCGCATCCCGCCGTACAGCCGTGGTCTGGGAGGTACTGCGAGGCGCCCTCGACCAACGGGTCAAGGCCAGCGGCAAGGAGTCCCTCGAAGTCCTCGACACGGGAGGCGGCACAGGCCACTTCGCCGTTCCCGTCGCGGAATTGGGGCACAACGTCACGGTCGTCGACCCGAGTCCCAACGCGCTCTTCGGGCTCGAACACCGCGCCGCCGAGGCCGGAGTGGAAGACCGGGTCCGCGGCGTTCAGGGCGACGCACACGGCCTCTTCGACGTCGTGGAGCGCGGCGGATACGACGTGGTCCTGTGCCACGGCGTGCTGGAGCACGTGGACGATCCCGCCGAGGGCCTGGGCAACGTCGTCGCCGCGCTGCGTCCCGAGGGCGGCACCCTCAGCCTCCTCGCCGCGGGCCTGGGCGGCGCCGTGCTCGGGCGCGCCCTCGCGGGCCACTTCACGGAGGCACGGCACGCGCTCACCGCGCCCGAGGGCCGCTGGGGCGACAGCGATCCGATGCCGCGGCGCTTCACCGCCGAGCAACTGACCGCCCTGGTCGACGCCACGGGCCTGGCCGTCACGGCTGTGCACGGTGTCCGCGTCTTCGCCGATCTGGTGCCCGGCGCACTCGTCGACACCGAGCCGGACGCCGAGGAGGCGCTCGTACGGCTGGAGAGCGCCGCCTCCGAACTGCCCGCGTTCCAGGCGGTCGCCAGTCAGCTGCATGTCCTCGCCGAGGCGCGGTACCCCGACCGGTAAACCCGGCCGGACAGCCGGTTCGGTCGGTGCGGAGCAGGTCGGCGGGGCGGACGTGACCGATCGGTACCGCAGTGGTCCGTACCTCACCCGATCAGCTGTTGACCGCCGTATGATCGAGGCACACCGTTCGGCATGGCGGAAAGGCGGTGCGGGAATGCACGGATTGAACGGTCCCGCGCCGACGTCCGCCGTCTCGGCCCTGGTGGGAGGTAATGGCGCAGAGGGGCGGGTTTCACGGGGGCGATTCCCTGCCTATCCTTGGATGGTCGCACCCGGTCGCCCCCGCGACCGACGAGTAGGAGGACTCCGTGCCGCTCTCTGAGCACGAGCAGCGCATGCTCGAGCAGATGGAGCGAGCGCTGTACGCCGAAGATCCCAAGTTCGCGACAGCGCTCGAGGGAAGTGAGCTGCGCAGGTACACCCGCAGGCGGGTCTACCAGGCGGTCGCAGGCTTTCTGGTGGGCATCGCCCTGCTCATGGCCGGAATGGTCGCGCAGCAGATCTGGATCAGCGTTGTGGGTTTCCTCGTCATGCTCGGGTGCGCCGTCCTCGCGGTCACCGGCTGGCGCAAGGGCCCTAAGAACGGCGAACAGCAGCAACAGGGCCAGGGGAGCGGGCAACAGGGCAGCAGCAGCGGAGGCAGCTCGGCGCCCACGCGCCGCCAGCCGCGCTCCCGCCGGTCGATGATGAACCGCATCGAGGAGCGCTGGCAGCGCCGCCGCGACGAGGGTCACTAGCTACAGAACGCAGCACCAGCGCCCATGCGGCGTCCTCCTGCCGACGGCTGTGGGGCTGTCCTCCGGACTCCGGAAGACAGCCCCACAGCCGTCTCTGCACCCGGCCGGCAGCCGGTCCGCGACGGGGCCGCACGCCGCCGCTCGTGGACGGCGCCCACGGTGGGCCCGCGGCGCTCTCTGCCCCGCACGCCCGCCCCGACCGCGTCTCTCCAGGTCGCGGCCTCGCCGCTCGCCGTCCGCGCTACTTCGCGAAGCGGACCCGCAGCGCGGTCAGCCACCGGTCACGGACCGCTGTCACGCCCCGCATGACCGTCCACATCACCCGTACGGCCGAAGGCGGCAGCAGCAGCGCACGGAGCCGCAGACTGCGCGGCGCGGCCTGCCGCAGCGCCTCCCGCACCCGCCGCACGTCGTCCCGCACACCGGCCCCCGGACGCGGCTTCGGCGCGTACAGCACCTGCTCCACCTCCAGAGCCACCCGGAACGCCGCCTCGGCCGCCTCCGGTCCCAGATCGCCGATCCGGACGATGCGCTCCGCGGCCTTCCGCGGCGTCGCCGACTCGTCCGGGACCACCCCGTAGTCCCAGCCGCTGTCGACCAGTTCACGCCAGGCGTCCAGCACGACGACCGCCGGATCGCTCCCGGCCGCCGGGCGCCTGCCCCGCAGTCCGATCCGTCTCGCTCTCGTACGGATGCGCCACAGCATCGGCAGCATCAACAGCCCCAGCCCCAGCAGCGACAGGGCCGCCACCCCCGCGACGTCGCCCGCCGCGGAACCGCCGTCTCCGCCTCCGCCGTCCGGTGCCGGTGCCGACTGCCCGCACTGCGGGTCGAGCCGCTTCGCCTCCGTGCCGCAGCTCTCGGACTCCGAGGGCACGGGGGTCGGCTCGGCGCTCTGCCCGCGGTCCGGAAGCTGCTCCGCGGGATTCTCGCTGGGGTCGGGGGTGTTCGGCTGCGCGTAGGGAGGCGGGGAGCCGCGCGTCGGGGTCGGCTCGAACCTCGTCCAGCCGACGCCCTCGAAGTACAACTCCGGCCATGCGTGGGCGTCTTTGAGGCCGACGTTCATCCGTCCGTCCGCGTCCGCGGTGCCGGGTGTGAAGCCGACCGCCACCCGGGCCGGAATGTCGAGGGTGCGGGCCATCGCCGCCATGGAGAAGGCGAAGTGGACGCAGAAACCCTCCTTCTGCTCAAGGAAGTTGACGATCGCGGCGGTGCCGCTTCCGGCCCGTACGCGCGTGTCGTAGGTGAAGCCGCCGTCGGAGGCGAACCAGTCCTGGAGGCGCACCGCGCGCTCGTAGTCGTCGGACGCGTTGCGGGTGACGCGCCGGGCCGTCCGCTCGACCACCGACGGCAGCGACTGCGGCACCTTCGTGTACTCCTGGCGCACCGCCCGCGCCGGCTCGGGAGCCCGCCGCAGCTGACGCGCCGTCGGCTCCACGAGGAGGCTCTCCACCTGGTAGCGCGCGCCCCGCGTCGTCTGTCCGCGGTCGCCCACGAGGGTGCGGCCCTCCGGCTCGAATCGCCAACGCCCGTCCAGGCGCACGCGGTCGGCCGGATAGGGCATCGGCAGCCAGTTCTGCGCATACCAGTCGGCGGCGATCACGTTGCTGCGGACCTTCTCGGTCCGTACGTCCGGTGAGAGCCCCTGCGGCGCGGGCAGGGGGTCGGGCACGGCGTCTATGCGGCGCTCCGAAGGCTTCCAGGAGGAGCCGTCGAACTGGTCCAGGGCGACGATCCGCAGATACATCTCCTGTGTGTTGCGGGTGTTGGTGGTGTACGTCAGCGCGGTGCGGTCCTCGGCCTGGTTGAGGCTGTCCTGAAGAGCCACCAGCGGGTTGACCGCGGAGACGGTGCCGCCGTTCGGCCCGACTCCGCCGCTCCCGGAGCGTGCGGCGTCCAGCAGGCCGCTGCCCAGCGACGGCATCAGGGCGGGCACGATCAGGGCGAGGCCGAGCGTGAGCGCACCGATCCTGCGCCCCGTGCGCACGGGCGCGGTCGCGGGGCCTTCCACGCCGCCGGGTTCGTACGCGGGGGAGCCCGGCCGTCCGCGGTCGGTGAAGACGCGGCCCCACTGGGAGAGCCGCTCACGGCCCTCCGCGAGCAGGAGCAGCAGATAGCCGCCCGCCGCGCACAGGAACCACGGCCAGCCGGCGCCGTCGGGTGCGAGCCCGGCGGCCACCGAGTAGAGCGCCAGCAGCGGGAGTCCGGCGGGCGCCGCGCTGCGGAACGTCACCGCCAGCGAGTCGACCAGCAGGCCGATCACGACGACGCCGCCGACCAGCATGAGCCGTATGCCGTCCGTCACCGGAGCCGGTATGGCGTACCGGCCCACGTCGTGGCCCCCCTGGGCGAGCAGCTGCCCGAACTCCGTGAAGGCGGCGGGGCCCGGAAGCAGCCCGGCGACCGCCTCGTCGCGTACGAAGAAGAACGTCAGCAGCAGCAGCGTCACCACTGCCTGGACCGCCGGGGTCAGCGGCCGGGCCAGCGGCACCCGGCGCGTCAGGGCACCGACCAGCGTCTGCACGCCGAGCAGCAGCGCCGCCTGGAGAAGCCAGGTCGCCGGCTGCACCAGCGGCAGCAGCGCCGACGCCGCGGCCAGCGTGGCGAGCGTGGCGCACAGCGCGAGCCGTCCCCGTCCGCTCATGGGTCCATCCCCCTCACGGTGGCGTCGTCGGCCTCCTGCCACAGGGCGGGCATGGCCTGGCCGGGGCCGCCCCTGAGCGCCGTCCAGCCCGCTTCGCGGAGCACGCGCAGGGGCTCCTCGTCGCTGACGGCGGCGGCCGATGCGGCGGAGGTGGAGGGCGGCGCCATGGTGGCGGTCCCCTGCTCGCCGCCGGGTGCGCCTGGGCCGGAGTCCGCCGGGCCGCCGGGACCGTCCGCGGCGACGGCGCCGACCGCCCCCGACTCGCCCCCGGCGCCCGGGCCTTGGGGTACGTCACCGCCGCCGGGCCCGGCCGCGAAACCGCCCGCCGAGCAGAAGGCCACCGCCTTGTTCGTACGCTGCCGCATGCGCGCCACCGTGACCGCCTGCTCCTCGTCGAGGTCGCCGAGGAACGCGACGAGCAGCCCCTCCTGGCCTCCGGCGGCTCCGCGCAGCATGTCGTAGGCGTACGACATGTCCTCCTGGTCGGAGTGTTCGAGCAGGGCGAGCGTGTCGAGCAGCAGCCCGGCGGTGTCCGAGGAGTCACCGGCGAAGCCGATCCCCTCGGGACCCGGCACCATCGTCCCGGTGTCCGTCAACAGCCGTACGGCATAGCCCCGTTCGAGCAGATGCATGCAGACCGAGGCGGCGCCCGAGACGGCCCACTCGAAGGCCGAGTCCGGCCCCGAACCGGAGTACGCGCCGCGGCGCGTGTCGAGCAGTACGGTGCAGCGCGCCTTCTGCGGCTGCTCCTCGCGGCGCACCATCAGCTCGCCGTAGCGGGCGGTGGAGCGCCAGTGGACGCGGCGCAGGTCGTCGCCGTGCCGGTAGCCGCGCGGAATCACGTCGTCCTCGCCGGCGAGCGCGAGAGAGCGGTGCCGCCCGTCCCCGTAACCGGTGGCGTCGCCGGTGAGCCGCACCTGCGGCAGCGGCACGGTCTGCGGCACCACGGTGAGCGTGTCGTACGTACTGAAGGAGCGCGTCAGCTCGCACATCCCGAACGGGTCGGTCAGCCGCAGCTGCAACGGCCCCAGCGGAAAGCTGCCGCGCATGTCCGAACGCACCCGGTACGACACCTCCCGCTGCCCGCCCGGCTCGACCCGGTCCAGCACGAAGCGCGGGCGCGGCCCGAGCACGTAGGGCACCCGGTCCTCCAGCATCAGCAGCCCCGTCGGCAGCCGCGAGACGTTGTCCATCCGGAGATGCACCCGCGCCTCCGAGCGGACGGTGACCCGCGCCGGCGCGAGCCTGCGGGAGCCGGCGACCCGGTAGCGCGTCCGGTACAGCACCAGCACGCACACCAGGGGCAGCACCGCCAGCAGCATGCCGACCCGCAGCAGGTCGCTCTGGCCGAGTACGTACGCGCAGACCGCCGCCGCCATGCCCGCCGCCAGGAAGGAACGGCCGCGGGTCGTGAGCCCGCCGAGCGCCGTGCGCAGCGTGCCGCGCTGCTTCTTGGCGTCACCGCCGTCACCGCCGTCGCCGCCGTCCGGGCCGTGCCCGCCGCCCCGCTCCCGCCGGGGACCGGCTCTGCCGTAGCCGGCGTTCCGGACGGACTGCTCCGCGGGCCCCGCGCCCGGCGCGGGACTCCCGGACATCAGTAACCCCGCGGCGGCTGCTGTCCGTAACCGTCCGGGCGAGGCGGAACGTTCGCGGCACCCGGAGCCGCCGTCGGTACGGGCACGCGCTGAAGGATCTCCGCGACCACCTGCTCGGCGGTCCGTCTGCTCAACTGCGCCTGGGACGTGGGCAGCAGGCGGTGCGCCAGTACGGGCACGGCCAGCGACTGCACGTCGTCCGGAAGTACGAAGTCGCGGCCCGCGAGAGCCGCGCCCGCCCGCGCGGCGCGCAGCAGGTGCAGCGTGGCCCGCGGCGAGGCGCCCAGCCGCAGTTCGGGGTGCGACCGCGTCGCGGCGACGAGATCCACCGCGTAACGCCGCACCTGGTCGGCGACATGGACGCCGCGCACCGCGTCGATCAGCTTGCTGATCTCGTGCGCGTGGGCGACCGGCTGGAGGTCCTCCAGCGGCGACGCACCGCCGTGCACGTCGATCATCTCCAGCTCCGCGGCCGGGCTCGGATAGCCGATGGAGACCCGCACCATGAAGCGGTCGCGCTGCGCCTCGGGCAGCGGGTAGGTGCCCTCCATCTCGACGGGGTTCTGCGTCGCCACGACCATGAAGGGCGACGGCAGTTCGTACGTCTGGCCGTCGATCGTCACGTGGCGCTCCTCCATGGACTCCAGCAGCGCCGACTGGGTCTTGGGGGATGCGCGGTTGATCTCGTCGCCGATGACGATCTGGGCGAAGACCGCGCCCGGCTTGAACTCGAAGTCCTGCCGCTGCTGGTCGTAGACGCTCACCCCGGTGATGTCGGACGGCAGCAGGTCCGGGGTGAACTGGATGCGCCGCACGGAGCAGTCCACGGATCTGGCGAGGGCCTTGGCCAGCATGGTCTTGCCTACGCCCGGCACGTCCTCGATGAGGAGGTGCCCCTCGGCGAGCAGCACGGTCAGCGACAGCCGTACGACGTCGGGCTTGCCCTCGATCACCGACTCCATCGAGCGGCGCACCCGATCCGCGGTGCTGCTCAGATCGCTGAGGTCTGCTCGCTCGTCATAGGTCGTCACCCGGCCCTCCTCGGCCCGTCCCCATATGTTGCCGCTGCTCTCATCTGCTGCCTGTACACGCATTCTTCACGCCCACGTGCTCTCGCGTCACGGTTCCGGGGCGATCTCCGGGTCGATCTCGCGGAGCAGCCCCGTCCTCACATCGAAGACGAAACCACGCACGTCGTCCGTGTGCAGGAGGAAGGGCGAAGTACGCACACGTTCCATGGACTGGCGGACGTCCTGGTCCAGGTCCGGGAACGCCTCGACCGCCCAGGACGGCCGCTGCCCCACTTCCAGTTCCAGCTCGTGCCGGAAGTTCTCGGTCAAGTTGAGCATCCCGCAGCCGGTGTGGTGGATGAGGACCACCGATCGCGTGCCCAGGGCGCGCTGGCTGATCGTCAGAGAGCGGATGATGTCGTCGGTGACCACCCCGCCGGCGTTCCGGATCGTGTGGCAGTCGCCGAGTTCGAGGCCCAGTGCCTCGTGCAGGTCGAGCCGGGCGTCCATGCAGGCGACGACCGCGACGTTCAGTACGGGGCGGGCGTCCATGCCCGGATCGGCGAATCCCGCGGCGTAGCGCTGGTTGGCCTCCACGAGGCGGTCGGTGACGGTGCCGTGACGGAGCTGGTCGTCGGCGGTGGACTCGGAGTGCGGCTGAGGGTTCCGCTGTGACGTCGACATGTGACGACGTTAGACCGCGCCGCCCGGGAGAGCCCCCTTCGGGTGAGGATCAATCGGACTTTCCGCCGCCTCTGTGAGGCGCTCCACAGGCGCTCGCACCTGCGGGTCAACGCGGCTCGGCGCTGGTTGACCGAAGGGACGAGTGGACTAAAGTGGCGCGAAGTGGGAGGCGGGACGCTTCCGGGGGTCCGGTTTTCCCCGAGTGCGCAGGGGCGTACGTGCGGCTCGGCCTCCTCCCGCTCATGGCCGTCGGTGTCCTCTTCCCCGGCTCCGGCAGGCCGCTTCCCTTCGAGCGGGCGGGGACCAAGCAGCACGTGGGCAGGAAGGGCGCATGACGACCGAAGAGCAGCCCGCCCGCGAAGAGCCCGCAGACGGCGCGGAAGTGGCAGCGGGTCAGGAACCCGCCGAGGGCGGCTCCTTCAGCGGCCTCGGCGGTCCCCGCGATCCCCGCGGCCACTCCCAGGAGTCTCCCGGCGAGCGGCACCGTCCGGTGATGCTGCGCCGCTGCCTCGATCTGCTGGCCCCCGCTCTCGCCGAGCCCGGCGCCACCGTCGTCGACTGCACCCTCGGACTCGGCGGGCACAGCGAGGCCTTGCTCGCCACCTTCCCCGCGGCGCGGCTGATCGCGCTCGACCGCGACCGGGAGGCGCTGCGGCTCGCGGGCGAGCGCCTCGCTCCGTACGCCGAGCGCGCCACTCTCGTACACGCCGTCTACGACGAACTGCCGGACGTGCTCGGCCGCCTGGACGTCCCGCGCGTGCAGGGCGTCCTGTTCGATCTCGGCGTCTCCTCCATGCAGTTGGACGAGGCGGAGCGCGGCTTCGCCTACGCGCAGGACGCCCCGCTCGACATGCGCATGGACCAGACGCGCGGCATGAGCGCCGCCGACGTGCTCAACACCTACCCGCCCGGCGACCTGGTGCGCGTGCTGCGCGCCTACGGCGAGGAGAAGCAGGCCCGGCGCATCGTCGAGGCGGTCGTACGGGAGCGGGAGAAGGAACCGTTCAGCCACAGCGCGAGGCTCGTGGAGCTGATCCGGGACGCTCTGCCGCAGGCGGCCAAGCGCACCGGGGGCAACCCCGCGAAGCGGACCTTCCAGGCCCTGCGGATCGAGGTCAACGGCGAACTCGACGTGCTGGAGCGCGCGGTGCCGGCGGCCGTCGACGCGCTCGCGGTCGGCGGCCGCATCGCCGTCCTGTCGTACCACTCGCTGGAGGACCGGCTCGTCAAGCGCGTGCTGGCAGCGGGCGCCGGGAACACCGCGCCGCCGGGGCTGCCGGTCGTTCCCGAGCAGTACCAGCCGCGGCTCAGGCTGCTGACCCGCGGCGCCGAACTCCCCACCGAGGACGAGATCGCCGAGAACCGCCGTGCCGCACCGGCCCGGCTGCGCGGCGCGGAGCGCATCAGGGAGGCGCACACCTCATGAGTGCACAGCAGCGGCTTTCCCGGCTCGCCCGTCTCGTGCCGGCCGGGTCCTCGACGGCTGCCCGTACCCCGTTCGTACTGCTCGTCGTGCTGATACTGGGCGCGGGGCTGCTCGGTCTGCTGCTGCTCAACGCCGCCGTCAACCAGGGCTCGTTCCGGCTGAGCAAGCTGGAGAAGCAGACCGACGAACTCACGGACGAGCAGCAGTCGCTCCAGCAGGAGGTCGACTCGTACTCCGCACCCGGGGCGCTGGAGAAGCGCGCCCGCGGGCTGGGCCTCGTGCCCGGTGGCACGCCCGCCTTCCTGGCGCCCGACGGCACCGTCAAGGGGAAGCCGCAGCCGGCCACCGGCGACCCGCAGCAGGAGGAGCGGTGAGCGAACGTCCTCGTGACCCGCGCCGCGAGGGCGGCGACGGGCGCCGCTCCGGCGGGCCGGCTCCCCGGGGGGCGCGCGAAGGGAACGGCGACGGCGGCGATCCGGGGAAGGCAGGGAGGCCTGAGAGGCCGGCGAGGCCCGCGGCGCCCAACAGGCCCGCCGCGTCGGCCAAGTCCTCCAAGTCCGCCAAGGCGTCCAAGTCTGCGAAGACGGTCCGGCCTTCGACGCCCGGCAGGTCGGCCAACCCCGCCAAGCCCGCGAAGTCCGTGAAGGCCGCGAGGACCACCGCGCCGTCCGGGGGCGGGCGGCCCCCCGTGCCCGCCCAGGGCGGAGGACGGCTGCGCCTCGCCCGCGCCAGACCGCGACTGCGGCTGATTGCCTTCGGCCTCACGCTGATCATGCTGGCGTTCACCGCCCGGCTGCTCCAGGTGCAGGCCGTCGACGCGAGCGCCTTCGCCGACAAGGCGGCCGTCAACCGCTACATCACGGTGCCGCTCGCCGCCGAGCGCGGCACGATCTCCTCGCGCGACGGCGCGGCACTGGCCACGACGGTCGACGCCTACGACGTGACGGCCGACCCGTACCTGTTCACGCGCAAGCAGACCGGCGTCCCGGACGCCCCGGAACGCGCCGCCGCTCTCCTCGCCCCCGTACTCCACGAGGACGAGCAGGTGCTCACGCAGAAGCTGGCGAAGAAGGACACCCGCTACGTCCTCCTCGCCCGCCAGCAGTCGCCGCGCACGTGGACGCGGATCAAGAAGCTGAAGAAGCAGGTCGCCGAGAAGGCGGCCGAGGCGGGCAGGCCCGCGGGCTCGGCCAGTACGGCGGCCCGCTCGGCGAAGTCCGCGGACGGCGGCAAGGGCGAAGCGGCGGACGTGCTCGCGGGCGTCTACCGCGAGAAGCACCCCAAGCGCGTCTACCCCAACCGGGAGCTGGCGTCGTCCGTACTCGGCTTCGTCAACTCCGAGGGCAAGGGCGGCGCCGGCGTCGAGGCCCTGCTGAACGAGAAGCTCGCGGGCGAGGACGGCAAGATCACATATGCGCAGTCCGGGGGCCGCCAGGTTCCCACCGCGGGCGTACGGGAGCACCCGGCCCGCCCCGGTGCGGACGTGCAGCTCACCCTCGACCGCGACATCCAGTGGGCCGCGCAGCAGGCCATCCGCGAACAGGTCGCCGACTCCGACGCGGACAGCGGCTACGTGGTCGTGCAGGACACCCGCACCGGCGAACTCCTCTCCATGGCCAGCGCACCCGACTTCGACCCGAACGACATCTCCCGGGCCGATCCGCAGGCGCTCGGCAACGCCGCCGCGCAGGACGTCTACGAGCCCGGCTCGACCAGCAAGGTGATGTCGATGGCCGCCGTGCTCGAAGAGGGCAAGGCCACGCCCCTCACCGAGGTGACCGTCCCCAACCGGCTCAAGCGCGCCGACCGTTCCTTCGCCGACGACGTCGACCACGAGACGTGGCATCTGACGCTCAACGGCGTGCTCGCCAAGTCCAGCAACATCGGCACGATCCTCGCCACCGAGCAGCTGGGAGAGGAGCAGAAGCAGGCCAACAAGGTCCTCTACCGGTACATGAGCAGGTTCGGGATCGGCCGCCCCACCGGCCTCGGCCTGCCCGGCGCGACCTCCGGAATCCTGGAGAAGCCCGGCAAGTGGAGCGCCTCGCAGCAGTACACGATCCCGTTCGGGCAGGGCCTCTCGCTCAACGCCGTACAGGCCGCGTCGATCTACTCCACGATCGCCAACGGCGGCGTGCGGAACGTGCCTTCGCTCGTACGGGGAACCACCGGCCCCGACGGGGGCTTCACGGCCGCGCCCGAGCCGGGCAAGCGCCGTGTGGTGAGCGAGAAGACCGCGAAGACCCTCTCCAGGATGCTGGAGTCGGTCGTCAGCGATATGGAGGGCACCGGCACCACGGCGAAGATCCCGGGCTACCGCGTCGCGGGCAAGACCGGTACGGCCAACCGGGTAGATCCCGACACCGGCCGCTACGACGGGTACACCTCGTCCTTCGCCGGCTTCGCCCCCGCCGACAAGCCCCGCGTGACGGTCTACTGCGCCGTGCAGAACCCGAAGAAGGGCAGCTACTTCGGCAGCGACGTGTGCGGCCCCGTCTACAAGAAGGTCATGAAGTTCGCCTTGAAGTCCCTCCAGATCCCCCCGACCGGCGCAAAGGCGCACCCGCTGCCCGTCAGCGCCGAGAAGGACCGCTCGAAGAAGGGCTGATGAGCCGGAAACACCGCCCGTCGGCAGTCCGCGCACCGCGTCACCGATCACGCCGGTGGCCCGTACGACCGGCCGGAAGCCGCCCCTCCGTGAAGCCCCTCGCTTCGCGGCACAGCCCTCCCGCCCGGTACGCTCACCGCCGTGCCACAAGCTGATCAGAACTCCCTCTCGC
Organism: Streptomyces winkii; assembly: GCF_032248595.1. Taxonomy (NCBI): domain Bacteria; kingdom Bacillati; phylum Actinomycetota; class Actinomycetes; order Kitasatosporales; family Streptomycetaceae; genus Streptomyces; species Streptomyces winkii. The sequence goes on from NZ_JASTTH010000002.1 coordinate 643,640, forward strand.
CCTCGGCGGAGGGCCGCCCAGTCTCTGCGGAGACGGCTCCCGGGTCGACGACGGACGTCACCTCGGGGCCGCCCCGGCCCGCGCACGTACGGCCCGTTCCGCTCACGGAGCTGGCACGCGGGCTGAACACGGCCGCCCCGCAGGGCTCGGAGGAGGCCTCGGCCACCGGCATCACCCACGACTCGCGTGCCGTGCGCCCCGGGGACGTCTACGCGGCGCTGCCCGGCGCCCGGTTCCACGGCGCCGACTTCGCCTCGCAGGCCGCGAGCCTCGGCGCCGTCGCCGTGCTCACCGACCCCGCGGGCACGCAGCGCTCCGCGGACACGGGGCTGCCCGTGCTGACCGTGCCCGACCCACGCGGCCGCATGGGCGCGCTGGCCGCGGCGATCTACGGCGAGCCCGGCAGGGACCTGCTCCAGATCGGCATCACCGGTACATCCGGCAAGACGACCACCGCCTATCTGGTGGAGGGCGGCCTCCGCAAGGCCGCCGGTGAGGCCGGCGAGCTGACGGGGCTGATCGGCACCGTCGAGTCCCGCATCGGGGACGAGCGGCTGCGCTCCGAGCGGACCACCCCCGAGGCCACGGACCTCCAGGCGCTCTTCGCCGTCATGCGCGAACGCGGCGTGACGTCGGTGGCCATGGAGGTCTCCAGCCACGCGCTGGTGCTGGGCCGCGTGGACGGCTGCGTCTTCGACGTCGCGGTCTTCAACAACCTCAGCCCCGAACACCTGGACTTCCACCCGGACATGGAGGACTACTTCCGGGCGAAGCGGCAGCTCTTCACACGCGCGCGCTCGCGCGCGGGCGTGGTCAACTTCGACGACGAGTACGGGCAGCGCCTGATCACCGAGTCCGAGGTGCCCGTCACCACGTTCTCCGCCGAGGGGCACCCCGACGCCGACTGGCGGGCCGAGGAGGTCGAAGTGGGGCCGCTCGGCTCGACGTTCACCGCCGTGGGCCCCAAGGACGAGGCGGTACGGGCGGCCGCGCCGATCGCCGGGCCCTTCAACGTCGCGAACGCCCTGGCAGCGCTGACCGCCCTCGTCGCCGCGGGCATCGATCCGCAGACCGCCGCCGACGGCATCGCGACCGTACCGGGTGTGCCGGGCCGCCTGGAGCGCGTCGACGCCGGACAGGACTACCTCGCGATCGTCGACTATGCGCACAAGCCCGACGCCGTCGAGTCCGTGCTCTTCGCGATCCGCAAGGTCACCGAGGGCCGCGTGCACGCCGTGCTGGGCTGCGGCGGCGACCGCGACCCGCACAAGCGCCCCGCCATGGGCTCCGCGCTCGCGCGGCTGTCCGACACCGCGGTGCTGACCTCGGACAACCCCCGCACCGAGGACCCTCTCGCGATCCTCGCCACCATGCTCGCGGGCGCCGCGGAAGTGCCCGCGTACGACCGCGGCACCGTACTGCTGGAGGAGGACAGAGCCGCCGCGATCCGTCTCGCGGTCGACCGCGCCGAGCCCGGAGACACCGTGATCGTCCTCGGCAAGGGACACGAGCAGGGGCAGGACATCGCGGGAGTCGTAAGACCGTTCGACGACACCCTCGTGCTGCGCGAGGCCATCCGGCACAAACGGGAGGCGGAAGCGGCGGCCGCGCCGGCTGCCCCGTCTCCCGCGGCTGCCTTGCCGGCCGCGGTGAACAGCAGCACGACGACCCAAGGGACAGACGCCGAAGACCGATGATCCCCCTATCTCTCGCCGAGATCGCCGCTGTCGTCGACGGGCAGCAGAGCGACATACCGGACCCCGACGCCCAGGTCACAGGACCCGTTGTCATCGATTCACGGGAAGTGGCCCACGGCAGTCTCTTCGCAGCCTTCGCCGGTGAACGCGCCGACGGCCACGACTTCGCCCGCAGCGCGGTCGAAGCCGGAGCCGTGGCCGTGCTCGCCACCCGGCCGGTCGGCGTGCCGGCCCTCGTCGTCGACGACGTCACCCGCGCCCTGGGGGCCCTCGCCCGGCACGCGGTCGAGCGGCTGGGCACCCAGGTCGTCGCGCTGACCGGCTCCGCCGGGAAGACCAGCACCAAGGACCTCATCGCCCAGCTGCTGGAGCGCCTCGGCCCCACGGTGTGGACGCCGGGCTCGCTCAACAACGAGATCGGCCTGCCGCTCACCGCGCTGCGGGCCGAGGCCGGCACCCGCCATCTCGTACTGGAGATGGGGGCACGCGGCATCGGCCACATCCGCTACCTCGCGCAGCTGACGCCGCCGCGCATCGGCGTCGTCCTCAACGTCGGGACGGCGCACATCGGCGAGTTCGGCGGCCGGGAGCAGATCGCCCTGGCGAAGGGCGAGTTGGTCGAGGCGCTGCCGGAGGCGGCGGCCGACGGCGAACCCGGCGGCGGCGTCGCCGTGCTCAACGCCGACGATCCTCTCGTACGGGCCATGCGCGAGCGCACGAGCGCGCGCGTCCTGCTCTTCGGCGAGGCCGAGGATGCTCACGTACGTGCCGAGAATGTCCGGCTCACCGACCAGGGGCAGCCCGCTTTCACGCTACGAACACCAACCGGGTGCGGTGACGTGACCATGCGCCTGTACGGTGAGCACCACGTGTCGAACGCGCTCGCCGCGGCGGCCGTCGCCCACGAACTGGGCATGCCCGCCGGGGACATCGCCACCGCGCTCTCCGCCGCGAGCACGCTCTCGCGTTGGCGGATGGAGGTCACCGAGCGCGCCGATGGGGTCACGGTCGTCAATGACGCCTACAACGCCAACCCCGAGTCGACTCGGGCCGCGCTCCGTGCGCTGGCCGCGATGGGGAGGGGCCGGCGGACCTGGGCGGTGCTCGGTGAGATGGCCGAGCTCGGCGACGATTCGCTTGCCGAGCACGACGCGGTCGGGCGGCTCGCCGTCCGGCTCAACGTCAGCAAGCTCGTGGCGGTGGGTGGCCAGGAGGCCGTCTGGCTGGACATGGGCGCGAAGAACGAGGGTTCGTGGGGTGAGGAGTCGGTGCACGTGTCCGACGCTGAGGCGGCGGTCGAGCTCTTGCGGAGCGAACTGCGCCCGGGGGATGTCGTACTGGTGAAGGCTTCCCGTTCGGTGGGTCTGGAGCGCGTCGCGGACGCGCTCGTGGAGCCCGGGACCAACGAGGGTGAGGTCGCCGCCCGATGGGTATGAGCCAGATCCTCTACTCGGGAGTCGCCGGACTCTTCCTGTCCCTGATCGGGACGCCACTGCTGATCAAGCTGCTCGCGAGCCGGGGTTACGGACAGTTCATCCGTGACGACGGGCCGCAGAACCACCACAGCAAGCGCGGAACGCCGACGATGGGCGGCATCGCCTTCATCCTGGCGACGGTCGCGGCGTACGCACTCACGAAGCTGCTGACGGGCAGTCAGCCGAGCTTCTCCGGCGTGCTCGTGCTCTTCCTCTTCGCGGGCATGGGCCTGGTCGGCTTCCTCGACGACTACATCAAGATCGTCAAGCAGCGCAGCCTCGGCTTGCGGGCCAAGGCCAAGATGGCCGGACAGCTCATCGTCGGCACGGCGTTCGCGGTGCTCTCGCTGAACTTCGCCAACCTGCGCCTGCTGACGCCCGCTTCGACCAAGCTCTCCTTCACGCAGGACTTCGGCTGGTCGATGGGCCCGGTCATCTTCGTGATCTGGGCGCTGTTCATGATCCTCGCCATGTCCAACGGCGTGAATCTGACGGACGGTCTGGACGGCCTGGCCACCGGCGCGTCCGTGATGGTCTTCGGCGCGTACGTCTTCATCTGCGTCTGGGAGTACCAGGAGTCCTGCGCCAACCCCTTCACCGCGGGCCCGGGGTGTTACGAGGTGCGCGACCCGCTCGATCTGGCGGTCGTCGCGGCGGCGCTGATGGGAGCCTGCTTCGGCTTCCTGTGGTGGAACACCTCGCCCGCCAAGATCTTCATGGGCGACACCGGTTCGCTCGCGCTGGGCGGCGCCCTCGCGGGGCTCGCCATCTGCTCCCGTACGGAGCTGCTGCTCGCCATCCTCGGCGGGCTCTTCGTCCTCATCACCATGTCCGTCGTCATCCAGGTCGGCTCGTTCCGGCTCACGGGCAAGCGGGTCTTCAAGATGGCGCCGCTCCAACACCACTTCGAACTGAAGGGCTGGTCCGAGGTCCTGGTCGTCGTCCGTTTCTGGATCATCCAGGGCATGTGCGCGATCCTCGGCGTCGGGATCTTCTACGCAGGGTGGGCGGCCAGCAAGTGAACGACCGGCACGACCCGTTGGGCACCGCGGACGCCCCCGATCTCGCGGGGAAGCACGTGACGGTGGCCGGCATCGGCGTCAGCGGCGTCAGCGCGGCACGCGCCCTGAAGCGCATCGGTGCGCGGGTGACCGTCGTCGACGGCGGCGACGGCGAGACGCACCGCGCGCGTGCCGCCGAACTCCGCGACCAGGACGTGACGGTGCGGCTCGCGGACGCCGAGACCCTGCCCCCGGACGTCGACCTGATCGTCACATCACCGGGCTGGAAACCGCAGAGCCCGCTCTTCACCGAGGCCGGCGCCGCGGGCGTACCCGTATGGGGCGACGTCGAGTTGGCGTGGCGGCTGCGCGGAACTCCGTACGAAGGCCCGTCCGGCCGGCCCGGCGGGCCCGCGCCCTGGCTCGCCGTCACCGGCACCAACGGCAAGACGACGACGGTGCAGATGCTCGCCTCCATCCTGGGCGCCGCCGGGCTGCGGGCGCCCGCCGTGGGCAACATCGGCACCCCGCTGATCGACGTCGTCCTGGCCGACGAACCCTCCGACGTGCTCGCGGTGGAGCTCTCCAGCTACCAGCTGCACTGGGCGCCGAGCCTGCGCGCGCACTCCGCCGCCGTGCTCAACCTCGCGCCGGACCACCTCGACTGGCACGGCTCCATGGACGCGTACGCCGCCGACAAGGGCCGCGTCTACGAGGGCAATCGGGTCGCCTGCGTCTACAACTGCGCCGATCCCGCGACCGAGGCGCTCGTGCGCAAGGCGGACGTGGTCGAGGGGTGCAGGGCCGTCGGCTTCACCCTCGGCACCCCCGGCCCGTCCGAACTCGGCGTCGTGGACGGCATCCTGGTGGACCGCGCCTTCATCGAGAACCGCCGCGAGCAGGCGCAGGAGCTCGCCGAGGTCTCGGACATCACGCCGGCCGCGCCGCACAACATCGCCAACGCCCTTGCCGCCGCGGCCCTCGCGCGCGCCTACGGCGTGCCGCCCGCGGCCGTACGCGACGGGCTGCGCGCCTTCCGTCCCGACGCCCACCGCATCGCACACGTCGCGGACGTCGACGGAGTCGCGTACGTCGACGACTCCAAGGCGACCAACACCCATGCCACGCAGGCGTCGCTGGCCGCGTACGACTCGATCGTGTGGATCGCGGGCGGTCTCGCGAAGGGCGCCACATTCGACGAACTCGTACGGGAGTCCGCGCCGCACCTGCGCGGCGCCGTCCTCATCGGCGCGGACCGCCACCTCATCCACGAAGCCCTCACGCGACACGCCCCGGATGTCCCGGTGGTGGACCTGGCACGGACCGACACTGGGGCGATGGCCGAGGCGGTCCGGGAAGCGGCGCGGCTCGCCCGCCGCGGGGATACGGTGCTGATGGCACCGGCCTGCGCCTCGATGGACATGTTCGTCAATTACAACGCGCGCGGTGACGCATTCACCGACGCCGTGCGCGCGCTGGCAGCGGCCGGCACGCACGAGGTGGAGTAACCCGCCGGTCCCGCGGACCGTGTCGCGGGAGCAGACGGAGGGGAAGCGACAGATGACGCCCGACAGCGGCACCGCGGCCGTCGGCACTCCGGCCGCCGGACCTCCGGGAGAGTCCGGCAGGCGGCGGCACACCGTACGCGCCATGAGCCGCCGCACCGCAGGGGCGTTGCGCGGGAGGCTGCGCCGGGCTCTGAGGGCGCCGAAAGCGCTCCGGGGCGCCGCGCCGACGCCCGCGCCGGTTCGCGGTTCTCGCACTCTCCCCGCTCTCCCGTCCCTTTCCCTTCGCGCTGCGTTCCCGGCCTTCCCCGCGTTCCCGGTCTTCCCTGCGTTCCCGGTCTTCCCTGCGTTCCCTGCTTCTCCGCGACTTGCGGCTGTTCCGGCTCTGCCGGCGGGTCCCGCGCCGCGCTCGCTCGCCGCGCTTCCGGGCTCCGCCGCGCCGCACGACGCCTCCGGGGCTCTCCTCGCGCGTGAGGTCCAGCGCTCACGCCCCGCCAAGTCCCGTCCGGGCAAGGGCACTTCGTCGGCACCTCCGGGACGTCCGCTGCGGCCGCGGCGTCCCGCGCGGCGCCCCACCCGTCCCGGCGGGGGCCGCGGTACGCCGGCGCTGTTCGCGAAGGCCAGGCGCGCCTGGGACCGGCCGCTCACCGCGTACTACCTGATCCTCGGCGGCAGCCTGCTGCTCACCGTGCTCGGGCTGGTGATGGTCTTCTCCGCGTCGCAGATCGAGGCGCTCCAATCGGGGCTGCCCTCCACGTACTTCTTCCGCAAGCAGCTGATCGCCGCGATCGTGGGCGCCGTACTGCTGCTGGCCGCCTCCCGCATGCCGATCAGACTCCACCGGGCGCTGGCGTACCCGCTGCTCGCCGTATCCGTCGTCCTGATGTGCCTGGTCCAGGTGCCGGGACTGGGGCACGCCGTGAACGGCAACCGCAACTGGATCTATCTGGGCGGCCCGTTCCAGCTCCAGCCCAGCGAATTCGCCAAGCTGGCCCTCGTGCTGTGGGGCGCCGACCTGCTCGCCCGCAAGCGGTCCCGGCGGCTGCTGAACCAGTGGAAGCACATGCTCATCCCGCTCGTGCCCGCCGGGCTGCTGCTGCTCGGACTCATCATGCTCGGCGGCGACATGGGGACCGCGATCATCCTCACGGCCGTCCTCTTCGGGCTGCTCTGGCTCGCGGGCGCGCCGACCCGGCTCTTCGCCGGAGTCATGGCGGTCGCCTTCCTCATCGGCGCGTTCCTCATCATGACCAGCCCGAACAGGATGGCCCGGCTTGCCTGCATCGGCGCGACCGATCCCGGCACGGACGACCAGTGCTGGCAGGCCGTGCACGGGATCTACGCGCTCGCATCGGGCGGATGGTTCGGTTCGGGGCTGGGTGCCAGCGTGGAAAAATGGGGCCAACTCCCCGAACCGCACACCGACTTCATCTTCGCCGTGACCGGGGAGGAACTCGGTCTCGCGGGGACGCTGTCGGTGCTCGCCCTCTTCGCGGCTCTAGGCTATGCGGGTATCCGCGTGGCCGGACGCACGGAGGAACCCTTCGTCAGGTATGCCGCGGGAGGCGTGACCACCTGGATCACGGCCCAGGCCGTGGTCAACATCGGTGCGGTGCTCGGTCTGCTGCCGATCGCAGGTGTCCCGCTCCCGCTGTTCTCCTACGGGGGTTCCGCCCTGCTGCCGACGATGTTCGCCATCGGGTTGCTCATCGCGTTCGCGCGGAGCGACCCCGCGGCCAGAGCGGCTCTGGCCATGCGGCAGCCTGCTCTGCGGCAGCGCCTGCGGAGAAGGCTGGCAGGGGTGAGAACGAACACGATGAGACGGCGCGCGGATCGGCGGCCGTCCGGAGAGCGGTGAATCAGAGTGCACGTCGTACTCGCCGGCGGTGGCACCGCCGGCCATATCGAGCCCGCGCTCGCCCTCGCGGATGCTCTGCGCAGGCAGGATCCGACCGTGGGAATCACGGCGCTCGGAACCGAACGCGGCCTTGAGACCCGCCTCGTGCCCGAACGCGGCTATCAGCTCGAACTCATCCCGGCCGTACCGCTGCCGCGCAAACCCACGCCCGAACTGATCACCGTCCCGGGGCGGCTGCGCGGCACCATCAAGGCCGCCGAGCAGATCCTGGAGAGCACCAAGGCCGACTGCGTCGCCGGATTCGGCGGCTATGTGGCGCTGCCCGCCTATCTCGCCGCCAAGCGGCTCGGCGTGCCCATCGTCATCCACGAGGCCAACGCACGGCCGGGCCTCGCGAACAAGATCGGCTCGCGTTACACGCGCCACGTGGCGGTCTCCACCCCCGACAGCAAGCTGCGCAACGCCCGTTACATCGGCATCCCGCTGCGCCGCGCCATCGCGACGCTGGACCGCGCCGCCGCCAGGCCGCAGGCGCGCGCGTCGTTCGGCCTGGCCGCGAATCTGCCGACGCTGCTCGTCACGGGCGGCTCGCAGGGCGCGCGCCGGCTCAACGAGGTCGTGCAGCACGCCGTACCGCACCTTCAGCGCGCGGGCATCCAGACGCTGCACGCGGTCGGCCCGAAGAACGAACTGCCGCAGCCGGACAACATGCCCGGAATGCCGCCGTATGTCCCGGTACCGTATGTGGACCGGATGGATCTCGCGTACGCCGCGGCCGACATGATGCTCTGCCGGGCGGGCGCGATGACCGTCGCGGAGCTGTCGGCGGTCGGCCTGCCGGCCGCGTACGTACCGCTGCCTATCGGCAACGGCGAACAGCGGCTGAACGCACAGCCGGTCGTCAAGGCCGGGGGCGGACTGCTCGTCGACGACGCCGAGCTGACCCCGGAGTGGATCCTGGGCAACGTGCTTCCGGTCCTCACCGATCCGCACCGGCTGCACGACATGGCGCGCGCCGCGGCGGAGTTCGGCCGGCCGGACGCCGACGAGCTTCTGGTCGGCATGGTGTACGAGGCGATCGCGGCACGCCGAGGGGCGTGAGAGAAGGCAGGGAAGCGTGGCCGGATCCACGGGGCCGACGAAGAGCGCCGAGGGGCGCGGAAGGAATTCGGCGGCCCGCCCGGCGGCGGAGGCCGACTCCGGCCCGCCACCGTCCGGTTCGCGCGGCGCGCGGACGCGGGCGGGGGCGCGGAGGGCCCGGCTGCGTGCCCTGCTCGTCCTCTTCGCGCTGGCGCTCGCGCTCACGGGATTCGGCGCGTGGGCCCTGTACGGATCGAACTGGGTACTCGTCGAACGGGTCTCCGTCAGCGGCACCCAGGTGCTCACCGAGAAACAGGTACGCGACGCGGCCCGTATTCCGGTTGGCACCCCGTTGCTGTCCGTCGACAGGAGCGCGGCGGAGCGCCGTCTCAAGTCCGCGCTTCCCCGCCTCGACGAGGTGCGCGTCGTACGGGCCTGGCCCCACGGAATCGGTATCGAAGTGTCCGAACGGAAGCCGGAACTGGCCATGAGACATGAGGAGAAATTCGTCGAAGTGGACGTTGAAGGCGTGCGTTTCGACGTAGTTCCGGAGCAACCGAAGGGCGTTCCGCTTCTGGTGATGGAAGTTCAGCGCTCCGCGGGTCTGAGACACTTCGGCAAGGAACGGCTGCGGCGCGAAGCCGTCCGCGTCGTCACCGCGCTTCCCGATTCCGTGGCGCGTGACACCCGCACTGTCCGGTTGCGTTCCTACGACTCCATCACACTGGAGTTGACGGGAGGCCGTACGGTGCTGTGGGGCAGTGGTGAACAGGGGATCGCCAAGGCCGAGTCACTGACCGCGCTGATGAAAGCGTCCAAGGGCGCACGGCACTTCGATGTCAGTGTTCCCAGCGCCCCTGCGTCGTCGGGGAGTTGACGGGCGTCACCGCAGGCCAGCACCCTGGATGACCACCCCTGGGCCTGATCACATAGGGTGAAAAGAAAAACGGGAGGTTCGGCGTGTTCGTTGAACACCCACCACTTGTCGACTTAGTGTCCGTTCCCAAGACTCCAGGGAAGACAGACACCGGTAACCCTAAACTTCACGCTTAGGGTTCGGGTCGACGTGGACCGCCCGACAGGGATACGTAACTCGAGGCGAGAGGCCTTCGACGTGGCAGCACCGCAGAACTACCTCGCAGTCATCAAGGTCGTCGGCATTGGCGGCGGTGGCGTGAACGCCATCAACCGGATGATCGAGGTCGGTCTCAAGGGCGTCGAGTTCATCGCGATCAACACCGACGCGCAGGCCCTGTTGATGAGCGATGCCGACGTCAAGCTCGATGTGGGCCGTGAACTGACACGCGGTCTGGGAGCAGGCGCCAACCCCGATGTCGGCCGCAAGGCCGCCGAGGACCACCGTGAGGAGATCGAGGAGGTCCTCAAGGGGGCCGACATGGTCTTCGTCACGGCCGGCGAGGGAGGCGGCACCGGCACCGGCGGCGCTCCCGTCGTCGCCAACATCGCCCGCTCGCTCGGCGCGCTGACGATCGGCGTCGTCACCCGCCCCTTCACCTTCGAGGGCCGCCGCCGCGCGAACCAGGCCGAGGACGGCATCGCCGGTCTGCGCGACGAGGTCGACACCCTCATCGTCATCCCCAACGACCGTCTGCTGTCCATCTCGGACCGCCAGGTGAGCGTGCTCGACGCGTTCAAGTCGGCGGACCAGGTGCTGCTTTCCGGTGTCCAGGGCATCACCGACCTCATCACCACGCCCGGGCTGATCAACCTCGACTTCGCGGACGTCAAGTCCGTGATGTCGGAGGCGGGTTCGGCGCTGATGGGCATCGGCTCGGCCCGCGGTGACGACCGTGCGGTGGCCGCCGCGGAGATGGCGATCTCCTCGCCGCTGCTGGAGGCGTCGATCGACGGTGCCAGGGGCGTGCTGCTGTCGATCTCGGGCGGTTCGGACCTCGGCCTGTTCGAGATCAACGAGGCTGCGCAACTCGTCAGCGAGGCCGCGCATCCCGAAGCCAACATCATCTTCGGTGCGGTGATCGACGACGCCCTCGGCGACGAGGTGCGGGTCACGGTCATCGCGGCGGGCTTCGACGGCGGGCAGCCGCCGTCCAAGAACCGTGACAAGGCCCTCGGTTCGCACGCTCCCAAGGACGATCCGTCCTCGACGGGCTCCCTCGCCGGTACCGACCCCGACGCCGACCGTCCGTCATTCGGCGGCCTCGGCAGCGTCACCCCGCGCGAGAGCGACCCGGAGCCGGTGGGCGAATCGCCGGGCGCCGGCCGCGACTCGCTGCCTCCGACGGTCCCGCCGGCGCGTCCGTACCAGGACAGCCAGGCCGAGGAACTGGATGTGCCGGATTTCCTGAAGTGATACACACGCACGACTCCGTGAGCGGCGCGCACTTCGCCTTCACCGACAGGTGGGGCGGGGTGAGCGCCGCTCCTTATGAGTCCCTCAACCTCGGCGGCAGGGTCGGCGACGACCCCGCGCACGTACGCGAGAACCGCTCCCGTGCCGCCACGTCGCTCGGGCTCGACCCGGGCGACGTCGTATGGATGCACCAGGTGCACGGGCGCGATGTCGCGCTCGTGGACGGGCCGTTCGGCGACGACGCGCCTCCGCTCGACGGCATCGTCACCCGGCGCCCCTCGCTCGCCCTCGCGGTGCTCACCGCGGACTGCACTCCCGTGCTGCTGGCCGATCCCGTCGCACGCGTCGCGGGAGCGGCGCACGCCGGACGGCCGGGTCTCGTCGCCGGAGTGGTGCCCGCGCTCGTCGAGGCGATGCGCGGTCGCGGTGCGGTCCCGGAGCGGATCGTGGCCCGCACCGGGCCCGCCGTGTGCGGCCGTTGCTACGAGGTGCCGGAGGAGATGCGCGAGACGGTCGCCGCGGCGGTCCCCGAGGCGTACGCCACGACGAGTTGGGACACGCCGTCGGTCGACATGGCGGCGGGCGTACGGGCGCAGTTGAAGGCGTCCGGTGTCACAACTCTGGAACAGTCCACCGTGTGCACTCTGGAGTCTGCTGATCACTTTTCGTACCGACGTGAAAAGACGACCGGCCGTCTTGCGAGTTATGTCTGGTTGGAGGTGAACTGAACCGTGACGGACCTCACGGCCCGTCAGGCCGAGCTCGCCGAGAAACTCGCACGGGTGGAGGAGCGCATCGAAGGCGCTTGTGTCGCGGCGGGGCGCAGTCGTGAAGACGTCACGCTGATCGTCGTCACGAAGACCTATCCCGCCCGGGACGTACGGCTGTTGGCGGAGCTGGGCGTGCGGCATGTCGCGGAGAACCGGGACCAGGAGGCGGCGGCGAAGGCCGCCGAGTGCGGCAACGTCCCTGTGACGTGGCACTTCGTGGGTCAGCTCCAGACCAACAAGGCGCGCTCCGTTGCGGGTTACGCCGATGTGGTCCACTCCGTCGACCGCCCCCGGCTCGTCAACGCCCTGAGCAGCGCGGCCGTACTTCTCGACCGGCGGCTGGAGTGCCTCGTCCAGGTCGCACTCGACGCGGAGTCAGAATCCGCCGGGGGACGGGGTGGTGCGGCTCCGGAGTCCGTCGCCGCACTCGGCGACGCGATCGAAGCGGCCCAAGGGCTGCGCCTGGCAGGCGTGATGACCGTCGCACCGCTCACCGGTCCGTACGCGGGACGGCCGTCCGCCGCCTTCGAACGGCTGCGGGAAATCTCAACCAGCCTGTGTACAAGGCATCCTGCTGCAACCATGGTGTCAGCAGGGATGAGCTCGGATCTCGAAGAGGCGGTCGCTGCCGGTGCGACACATGTGCGCGTCGGCAGTGCGGTACTCGGAGAGCGACCCCGGCTCCGGTAACGTCGCCAAGCAAGTCGGACCACGGCACAAAATATGGTCATTTCCGTCGGAAGCGACAGACGGACAAGGCCGCGGGGATCCAACCACAGGTGACGGAGCCATGGGCTTCCCCGCCGAAGGCAGGGGCCCACCACAGAGCGGAGGACGCAGAGAATGGCCGGCGCTATGCGCAAGATGGCGGTCTACCTCGGCCTCGTGGAGGACGATGGGTACGACGGCCCGGGTTTCGACCCCGACGACGAGTTCGAACCCGAACCGGAGCCGGAACGGGACCGCCGGCGGCACGAGCCGCTTCAGCCGCACGACTCCCTGCAGAAGGACGAACCGGCCGAGCCGGTCCGCGTGATGCACCCTCCCGCGCAGCGCGAGAGGGAGCAGCCGTCTTCCCCGGCGGTCATCGAAAATGGACGATCCGGGAGAATTGCCCCCGTGTCATCCATCACACCTGAACGCCAAAGTCTGGAGAAGAGCGCCCCGGTGATCATGCCAAAAGTAGTCTCCGAGCGGGAGCCGTACCGGATCACCACGTTGCACCCCCGGACCTACAACGAGGCCCGTACCATCGGGGAACACTTCCGCGAGGGTACCCCCGTGATCATGAACTTGACGGAGATGGACGATACGGACGCGAAGAGACTTGTCGACTTCGCTGCCGGTCTGGTCTTCGGTTTGCACGGGAGTATTGAAAGAGTGACGCAGAAGGTGTTCCTACTGTCTCCTGCTAACGTCGATGTCACGGCGGAGGACAAGGCCCGCATCGCAGAGGGCGGGTTCTTCAACCAGAGCTGAAGACGCAAGGATCAACGGAACGGGCCGTAAGGTCGCACGAGAGCGCCCAACGTGGCGAGGGGAGAGGGAAGCGCAGTGAGTACCGCACTCGAAGTGGTCCAAGTCGCGCTGTACTGCTTCCTGCTCGTGTTGATCTTCCGACTGGTGATGGACTACGTCTTCCAGTTCGCCCGCTCATGGCAGCCCGGCAAGGCGATGGTGGTCGTTCTCGAAGCGACCTACACTGTCACTGATCCGCCACTCAAGCTGCTCCGGCGGTTCATTCCGCCGTTGCGCTTCGGGGGCGTGGCGCTCGACCTGTCCTTCTTCGTATTGATGATCATCGTCTACATCCTGATCCAAGTCGTGGCCGGGTTGTGAACGATCTAAATGGTCTTGCCGACATGCCGACGAGTTACGTTGAGGTGAAGAGATGCCACTGACCCCCGAGGACGTGCGGAACAAGCAGTTCACGACCGTCCGCCTCCGAGAAGGCTACGACGAGGACGAGGTCGATGCCTTTCTCGATGAGGTCGAAGCCGAGCTGACGCGCCTATTGCGTGAGAACGAGGACCTGCGAGCGAAGCTCGCCGCAGCGACCCGTGCCGCCGCGCAGAACCAGCAGCAGGGCGGGATGCGTAAGCCGGAGCCGCAGGACCGGCAAGGCGGGGGTCCCGTGCCCGCCGCCATATCAGGTCCGCAGCCGGTGCCGCCGGGTCAGCACGGTCCCGGCGGTCCTGGGCAGCACCCCGGTCAGCACGGCCCTGGCGGTCCTGGCCAGCACGGCCCGCAGCAGGGAATGGGCGGTCCGCCCCAGCTTCCCGGTGGGCAGCCGCAGCTTCCTGCCGGTCCCGGCGGTCCTCAGGGTGGTCCCGGCGGACCCATGGGTCCGGGCGGTCCTCAGGGTGGTCCCGGTGGCCCGATGGGTCCCGGCGGCCCGCAGATGCCGGGTGGCGGGCAGAACAACGACAGCGCCGCTCGCGTGCTGTCGCTTGCGCAGCAGACCGCCGACCAGGCCATTGCGGAAGCCCGTTCCGAGGCGAACAAGATCGTCGGTGAGGCGCGCAGCCGTGCCGAGGGTCTGGAGCGGGACGCCCGCGCCAAGGCCGACGCCCTGGAGCGGGATGCGCAGGAGAAGCACCGCGTCGCGATGGGCTCGCTGGAGTCCGCGAGGGCGACCCTCGAGCGCAAGGTCGAGGACCTGCGGGGCTTCGAGCGCGAGTACCGGACGCGCCTGAAGTCGTACCTGGAGAGCCAGCTGCGTCAGCTGGAGAACCAGGCGGACGACTCGCTGGCTCCTCCGCGCGCACCTGCCGCGCCCTCCCTGCCGCCGTCCCCGTCGATGGCCGGCGCGCCTGCCGGTGCCGGAGTGGGCACCATGGGCGGTCACCAGTCGATGGGGGGCAACGGGCACAGCATGGGCGGTCCCGGCGGCCACAGCCAGGGCGGCCCGAGCTACGGCGGTGGGCAGCAGCAGATGTCCCCGGCCATGACGCAGCCGATGGCTCCCGTACGTCCGCAGGGCGGCCCCGCGCCGCAGCAGGCTCCGTCACCGATGCGGGGCTTCCTGATCGACGAGGACGACAACTGAGCGTCTGACGGCGGTACTCGCCGGCACGAAGGCAAGGGCCCGGGCCCGGAAGCGACAGGCTTCCGGGCCCGGGCCCTTGCCGTGCGCGGGTAGCCCTGGGCCCCTCCGCCCGGCGCTTGCACGACGTGAGCGCGCACAGCGCCCTCAGACGCTCGTACGCCGCCTGTTCGGGACCTCGGGCCCCGGGAGGCCGCAAGCGGCTCTCACTCCGTCAGCCGGACGCTGAGAAGCTTTGTGGCGGCTCCGCGGTCGCGGGTGTGCCGTACGACCGCGGCGAAGCGCCGACAAGGCCCCGGAGACCGTGCGGTAGGGCACGGCTCCCGGGGCCTCGCGGCGGCCCTGTCGGCCCGTGTGCGACTCGCTCCCGTCAGACCTTGCGGAGGCGGAAGGTGAGGGAGAGCGACTCGTCCTCGAAAGAGGGGCCGAAGCCCAACTCCCCGGCGGCGGCGACGTCTTCGGCGTCTGCCCGGACGAACTCGTCGGCGAGCACCTCGTCGGAGATCAACCCGGAGTGGTCCGCGAGCGCCTGGCCGACCTCTTCGTCGCTCGTCGACCAGCGCAGCGCGATGCGGTCCGCCACGTCGAGCCCCGAGTTCTTACGCGCCTCCTGGACGAGGCGGATCGCGTCACGCGCGAGGCCCGCACGGCGCAGCTCGGGGGTGATCTCCAGATCGAGGGCGACGGTGGCCCCCGAGTCGGACGCGACGGACCAGCCCTCGCGCGGGGTCTCGGTGATGATGACTTCCTCCGGGGAGAGCGACACCTGCTCTCCGTCCACCTCGACTGCGGCCGTGCCCTCGCGGAGGGCGGCGGAGAGGGCGGCCGCGTCCGCGTCGGCGATCGCCTTGGCCACAGCCTGCGTGCCCTTGCCGAAACGGCGGCCCAGGGCACGGAAGTTGGCCTTGGCCGTGGTGTCGACCAGCGAGCCGCCGACCTCCGAAAGGGAGGCGAGCGCCGTGACGTTGAGCTCCTCGGTGATCTGGTTGCGCAGGTCCGGGGAGAGGGTCTCGAAGCCGTGCGCCGCGACGAGCGCGCGGGAGAGGGGCTGACGGGTCTTGACGCCGGACTCGGCACGCGTCGCACGCCCCAACTCGACCAGGCGGCGCACCAGAAGCATGTCCTGGGACAGCTCCGGGTCCACCTTCTCCAGGTCCGCCTCGGGCCAGTCGGCCAGGTGGACCGAGTCCGGCGCGCCCGGCGTGACCGGCACGACCAGGTCCTGCCACACGCGCTCGGTGACGAACGGCACGATGGGGGCCATCAGACGCGTCACCGTCTCCAGGGTGTCGTGCAGCGTGCGCATCGCCGCCGGGTCGCCCTGCCAGAAGCGGCGCCGGGACCGGCGGACGTACCAGTTGGAGAGGTCGTCGACGAAGGTCGAGAGCAGCTTGCCGGCGCGCTGGGTGTCGTAGCCCTCCAGGGCCACCGTCACCTGGTCCACCAGAGCGTGCAGTTCGCTCAGCAGCCAGCGGTCCAGCAGCGGCCTGGCGTCGGGCACCGGGTCCGACTCGGACGGGGCCCAGCCCGAAGTGCGGGCGTAGAGCGCCTGGAAGGCCACCGTGTTCCAGAACGTCAGCAGCGTCTTGCGGACGACCTCCTGGATCGTGCCGTGCCCCACGCGCCGTGCCGCCCACGGCGAGCCGCCCGCGGCCATGAACCAGCGCACCGCGTCCGCCCCGTGCTGATCCATGAGCGGGATCGGCTCCAGGATGTTGCCGAGGTGCTTGGACATCTTGCGGCCGTCCTCGGCGAGGATGTGGCCGAGGCAGACCACGTTCTCGTACGAGGACTTCTCGAAGACGAGCGTGCCGACGGCCATCAGCGTGTAGAACCAGCCGCGGGTCTGGTCGATGGCCTCCGAGATGAACTGCGCGGGGTAGCGCTTCTCGAACAGCTCCTTGTTCCTGTACGGGTATCCCCACTGCGCGAAGGGCATGGCCCCCGAGTCGTACCAGGCGTCGATGACTTCCGGGACGCGCTCGGCCTCCAGCGAGCAGCCCTCGGCCGGGCAGTCGAAGGTCACCTCGTCGATGTACGGGCGGTGCGGGTCGAGCGACGACTGGTCGGCGCCGGTCAGCTCCGTGAGCTCGGCGAGCGAGCCGACGCACGTCAAGTGCCCTTCGCCGCAACGCCAGATGGGCAGCGGGGTGCCCCAGTAGCGGTTGCGGCTGAGTGCCCAGTCGATGTTGTTGTCGAGCCAGTCGCCGTAGCGGCCGTGCTTGACCGACTCCGGATACCAGTTGGTGAGTTCGTTCTGCTCCAGCAGGGCGTCCTTGATCCGGGTGGTGCGGATGTACCAGGACGGCTGCGCGTAGTACAGCAGCGCCGTGTGGCAGCGCCAGCAGTGCGGATAGCTGTGCTCGTACGGGACATGGCGCAGCAGCAGGTTGCGCGCGTCGAGGTCGGCGACGAGCGCCTCGTCCGCCTTCTTGAAGAACTGCCCCTCCACCAGGTGCAGTCCCTCCTCGAAGGTGCCGTCGGGACGGACGGGGTTGACCACCGGCAGGCCGTACGCCCGGCAGGTGCGCATGTCGTCCTCGCCGAAGGCGGGGGACTGGTGGACCAGGCCGGTGCCGTCCTCCGTCGTGACGTACTCGGCGTTGACGACGAAGTGAGCGCCCTCCATCTCCACGATGTTGAAGGGGCGTTCGTAGCTCCAGCGCTCCATCTCGGCGCCCGTGAAGCGCTCTCCGGTCGCCTCGAAGTCCTCACCCAGCGCCTTCTCCAGGAGCGGCTCGGCGACGACGACCTTCTCGAAGCCGTTCGTCGCGACGACGTAGGTGACGTCCGGGTGCGCCGCGACCGCGGTGTTGGAGACGAGCGTCCAGGGCGTGGTCGTCCACACCAGGAGGGACGCCGCGCCCGCGAGGGGGCCCGAGGTCAGCGGGAAGCGCACGTAGACGGACGGGTCGACCACCGTCTCGTATCCCTGGGCCAGTTCGTGGTCGGACAGGCCCGTGCCGCACCGCGGGCACCAGGGCGCGACGCGGTGGTCCTGGACGAGCAGGCCCTTCTCGAAGATCTGCTTCAGGGACCACCAGACCGACTGCACGTACTCCGGGTTCATGGTGCGGTAGGCGTCGTCCATGTCGACCCAGTAGCCCATGCGCGTCGTCAGCTCGGCGAAGGCGTCCGTGTGCCGGGTGACGGACTCGCGGCAGCGGGCGTTGAACTCCGCGATGCCGTAGTCCTCGATGTCCTGCTTGCCGTTGAAGCCGAGCTCGCGCTCGACGGCCAGCTCGACGGGGAGCCCGTGGCAGTCCCAGCCGGCCTTGCGCGCCACGTGGTATCCGCGCATCGTGCGGAAGCGGGGGAAGACGTCCTTGAAGACGCGGGCCTCGATGTGGTGGGCGCCCGGCATCCCGTTGGCGGTCGGCGGGCCCTCGTAGAAGACCCACTCGGGCCGCCCCTCGGACTGTTCGAGGGTGCGGGCGAAGACCTTGTTCTCCTGCCAGAAGTCGAGCACGGCGTGCTCAAGGGCGGGCAGGTCTACTTGGGCTGGCACCTGGCGGTACTGCGGCATCGGAACTTCCTCCGGCGGACATCTCAGCTTCCGTCGGAGGGACGAGAGCGCCGGCCTGAACGGCGGCGGACCCGCGGTACCACCCTCCTTGGCAGCGGGCCGGGCCCACTGCCCCCTCATTGGGGTGCGCTGCCGGTTCTACTCGCGCCGGTCTCAGTCCCGCGCTTTCTTCCGGCGGCTCCGGGGTGATCTTCACGCCGTGCAGGCCCCTGGGCTCACACCGTCCCCAGGTCGCTCTCGGCTGCGAACGGACGCTACTCGTCCCCTTCATCGCCTGTCGCTCCGCCCAGTGTACGGGGCTCCGCGCGCTGTGTCGGGGCGGTTTTCGCAGGGCCGGGCGGGGCACAACGATTTGAAGACCGGCGTGCCCCCGTTGTCGAGCGTTCGGAGTCGATTTATCGTTCCGGTCACGTTTCGCGAGCAAGATCACAATATGTGAAGGGGCCACGGCCATGGTGGCGAAAGGATCTGCCGCGAGTACCCCGGCAGCTGCTGACAAGTCCACGAAGAAGGCCGCGGCACCGAAGAAGACCTCTGCGGCCGGCAGGACCGCACCGAAGAAGACGGCCGCGAAGAAGGCGGCGACGAAGACCGCAGCGAAGAAGGCCGCATCCGGGACGACGGCGGCGAAGAAGAGCACGGCGGGTAAGAAGACGACGGCCGCGGGGAAGGCCACATCCGGAAAGGCCGGAAGGACCGCGGCGGAGGGGGAGGGGTCCGCGAAGAAGACGGCGGCGAAGACCACGCCGAAGAAGACCACGCCGAAGAAGACCACGCCGAAGAAGACCACGCCGAAGAAGACCACGGCCAAGAAGGCCGCACCCACGAAGACGGCGCCGAAGAAGGCGGCGCCCAAGAAGGCCGCCGCCAGGAAGACGGCCCCGAGGAAGACGGCGGCGAAGAAGGCGGCGGCGCCCGAGCGCGCCGCCCACAAGACCACGGCGAAGAAGCAGACGACAGGAGCCGACAAGGTGGCTGCGAAGAAGACTCCGGTGGCGAAGGCCGAGAAGGTTCCCACGGCGCGGGCGGTCGCCGCCCCCGCGGAACCGGGCGAGCTCGCCGTCCGGGCCGGTGAGGAGCCGTGGACGCCGCAAGAGGTCGAGGACGCCCGCGGCGAACTCCAGAGCGAGGCCCAGCGGCTGCGCGACGAGCTCGTGGCCTCGGGGGAGGCGCTGGACGGTCTGATGCGCGACTCCGGCGACGGTGCGGGCGACGACGACGCCGACACCGGCACCAAGAACATCACCCGTGAGCACGAGATGGCTCTCGCGGCCAACGCCCGCGAGATGCTCTACCAGACCGAGCGGGCCATCGAGCGGCTCGACGCCGGTACGTACGGGCTCTGCGAGAACTGCGGCAATCCGATCGGCAAGGCCCGGATGCAGGCGTTCCCGCGAGCGACTCTGTGCGTGGAGTGCAAGCAGCAGCAGGAGCGGCGCTAGGTGCCGCGCGAAGGGCGGGAGGGGGGTGAAGGGCGCCGCGACCGACCCCATGTGTCGTACCCTCGTCGGGTGACAGAGGTGGAGCGGACAATCGGTACTCCTGACGAGACCAGGGGCGAGCCCGCGGACGGTGCTCGCGGCGACGATCAAGGGACCGCTTCCCGCGGTCCGCGCCGGGTCGGCGTGCTGATCTCGGTGGCCGCTCTCGCCTATGCGCTGGACCTGATCACCAAGCTGATCGTGGTGGCCGGCCTGGAACATCACGCGCCGATCCAGGTGATCGGCACGGTGCTCCAGCTCGACGTCGTACGGAACCGGGGAGCGGCCTTCGGCATCGGCGAGGCCCTCACCATCGTGCTGACCTTGATCGCCGCCGTCGTGATCGTCGTGATCGCGCGGATCGCGAGACGGCTCTACAGCGCTCCGTGGGCGATCGCGCTCGGGCTGCTGCTCGGTGGCGCGTTCGGGAATCTCACCGACCGCGTCTTCCGGTCGCCCGGGGTCTTCCAGGGCGCCGTCGTCGACTTCATCGCCCCCACGCACTTCGCGGTCTTCAATCTTGCGGACTCGGCGATCGTGTGCGGGGGCATTCTGATCGTGATCCTCTCCTTCCGCGGCCTCGACCCGGACGGGACAGTCCACCGCGACTGACCCGCGGCAAGCCTCCGGCACGTGCCGCGTCCCCTCCCTCTGCCCGTCCCGGCAGCAGTACGCGATGACGGGGCGCACGGGTTCGTCCGGCATACTCGATCGAGTGAGCACCATCCCCGAAATCCGCACCCTGCCCGTGCCGGACGGCCTTGAGGGCGAGCGCGTCGACGCCGCCATCGCCCGGATGTTCGGCTTCTCCCGTACGAAGGCCGCCGAACTGGCCGCCGACGGCAAGGTGTTGCTGGACGGAGCCGCGGCCGGCAAGTCCGACCGGGTCTCCGGAGGGGCGTGGCTGGAGGTCGAACTGCCGCCTCCGCCCGAGCCCGTTCGGGTCGTGGCCGAGCCCGTGGAGGGCATGACGGTCGTTCACGACGACGCCGACATCGTCGTGGTCGACAAGCCGGTGGGCGTCGCCGCGCACCCGAGCCCCGGCTGGAGCGGCCCGACCGTGATCGGCGGGCTCGCGGCCGCCGGCTACGCGGTGTCCACGTCGGGCGCCGCCGAGCGGCAGGGGATCGTGCACCGGCTGGACGTCGGCACGTCCGGGCTGATGGTGGTCGCGAAGTCGGAGCGCGCGTACACGCTGCTCAAGCAGCAGTTCCGGGAGCGGACCGTCGACAAGCGGTACCACGCGCTCGTACAGGGGCATCCGGACCCGCTCAGCGGGACGATCGACGCACCCGTCGGGCGGCACCCGCAGCACGACTACAAGTGGGCCGTCACCGCAGAGGGCAAGCCGTCCGTCACGCACTACGACCTCATCGAGGCCTTCCGCGCGGCCAGCCTGCTCGACATCAAGCTGGAGACCGGGCGCACGCACCAGATCCGCGTGCACATGTCCGCGCACCGGCACCCGTGCGTCGGCGACCTCACCTACGGGGCCGACCCGACGCTGGCCAAGCGGCTGCGCCTGGAGCGGCAGTGGCTGCACGCCGTGCGGCTCTCCTTCGAGCACCCGTCGGACGGGCGCCGGGTCGGGTATGAGAGCGCATACCCGGACGATCTTCAGCAGGCGCTGGACCGGATCCGGGCGGAGAGCGCCTAGGCGTGGATCAGCTCGCTCTGCTCTTCGCCCTGCTGCTGGGCGCCGTTCTGACCGTCCCGCTCGGAGACCGGATGGGCGTGCCCGCGCCCGTGCTGATGACGCTGCTCGGCGGTGTGCTGGCGCTGCTGCCGTTCGTGCCCGACGTACAGGTGCCGCCGGAGTTCATCCTGCCGCTGGTGCTGCCGCCGCTGCTGTACGCGGCGGTGCACCGTACGTCGTGGCGACAGTTCGCGGCGAACAAGCGGCCGATCTTCCTGCTGGCGGTGGCGCTCGTCTTCGTGACGACGGCGGTGGTCGCGGGCGTGGCGCACGCGCTGGTGCCGGGGCTCGGCATAGCCGGGGCCGTCGTCCTGGGTGCGCTCGTGGCGCCGCCCGATCCCGTCGCCGCGACGACCGTCGCCGGGCAGCTGGGACTGCCGCGGCGGCTGGTGTCCATCCTGGAGGGCGAGGGCCTCTTCAACGACGTCACGGCGATCACGCTGTACCACGTCGCCGTGGCGGCGGCCGTCACGGGCACGTTCTCGGCCGGTGGGGCCGTGGGGGAGCTGTTCCTCTCCGCGGTCGTCGCGGTCGCCGTCGGGCTGGCGCTGGGGTGGGCGGCGAACAAGCTCGCGGGGTTCCTGTCGGACGCGACGTTGCAGACCGGGCTCACGCTGCTGGTTCCGTTCGCGTCGTACGTGCTGGCCGAGGAGCTGAAAGGTTCCGGCGTGCTGGCCGTGCTGATGACGGCGCTCTATCTCTCCTCCGGGCGGGCCGTGGACGCGGACGACGTGCAGGGGCGGCTGGTCGGGCAGAGCTTCTGGTCGATCGTCGACATGCTCGTCACCGGAGTCGCCTTCGGCCTCATCGGGCTCGAACTGGCCGTGGTCGTCGGCCCCGTGAGCGGGCGCTGGAACGAACTGCTCCCGGCGGCGCTCGCCGTGATCGCCGCGGTGGTCGTCGTGCGGCTCATATGGCTGCTCCCGGCGGCGTGGCTGGCCAAGCGGCTGCACCGGCGCAAGGACCTCGACGAGGACATCCCGCTCAACTGGCGTGAGACGACGGTCGTCTGGTGGGCCGGGATGCGCGGAGTGGCCTCGGTGGCGCTCGCGCTCGCCGTGCCGCTGACCGTCGAGGGCGGCGGGAGCTTCCCCGAGCGGGACGCCATACTCTTCATCGCCTTCGCCGTCGTACTCGCGACGCTCCTGCTTCAGGGGCTGACGCTGCCGTGGCTGGTGCGGAGGCTGCGCGTACGGGCGGACAGCGCCGCCGAGCGGGAGCTGGAGCGGCAGCTCGCGCTGCGGTGCGCGAAGGCGGCCCGGCGGCGGCTGAAGGAGATCGAAGTGGACGAGGACCTCTCCGAGGAGGTCTCCGAGGCGCTGCTGCGGCGGGCGCACGACGTCGGCGCGCGCATCTCGCCGGACATCGTCGACGAGGAGCGGCGCGAGGCGCACTCGCGGCGGATCTCGCGGATGAAGAAGATCCACCGGCTCAACAACGAGCTGCTCTCGGCCGCGCGGCACGAGATCCTCTCCGCGCGCGGCGAGGCGGGCGTCGACCCCGAGGTCTGCGACCGGGTGCTGCACCAGCTCGATCTGCGCAGCTTCCGGGTGTGAGGCGGGCCGCGGGCAGCGTGAAGGCAGGGTGAACTGCCGCGGCGCACGCGCTCAGTGGAGCCGGCTCCCGTCCCGGTCGCGGCTCTCCGCGTATCCGTTCGCGTACGCGCTCTGACGGTCGCCCGCCGGCAGGACGCGGACGCCGGGCAGCGCGTACGGATGCTCACGCTGGAGCCAGTCCAGCAGCTGCTCGCGCAGATCGCAGCGGAGAGTCCACAGGTCGTCGGACGTACGGGCCGAGACGACGGCGCGCACCTCGATGGTGGTGGGCGTGCTGTCGGTGACGACGAGGCTCCAATTGCGCCCGTCCCAGTAGTCGTTGGCGCGTACGAGCTCCTCCGTGCGCTTGCGCAGCTCCGTGACCGGCGCGGAGTGGTCGAGCTGGAGATAGACGGTGCCGCTCATCTGCGAGCCCCCGCGGGACCAGTTCTCGAAGGGCTTGCTCGTGAAGTACGAGACGGGCATCGTCACGCGCCGCTCGTCCCATGTCCGCAGCACCAGATAGGAGACCGTGATCTCGTCGACCGTGCCGAACTCCCCGTCGACGACGACCTCGTCGCCGATGCGCACCATGTCGCCGAAGGCGATCGACAGCCCCGCGAAGAGGTTGCCCAGGGTGGCCTGCGCGGCGATGCCGGCGACGATTCCCAGCACGCCCGCCGACGCGAGCATCGAGGTGCCCAGCGTCCTCATCGCGGGGAACTGCAACAGGATCGCCGATGCGGCGATGACCACGACGACCGTGGTGACCAGGCGCTGGATGAGCGTGAGCTGCGTCTTGACGCGGCGGGCGCGCGCCGGGTCGTGTGCCACGCCCGCGTAGCGCGCGGTGGTCGTCTCCACGACGGCGGCCAGAACCCGCAGGACGAGCCACGACGTCGCCGCGATGAGGATGATGTGCAGCCACAGATTGACGGTCGGCTGGTGGTCGTACGCGATGCCCGCCTGGTCGTAGAAACCGTTGAGCAGCGCCACGAAGACGACGGCCTGGAGCGGCACGCGGGCCCGGCGCAGCAGCCCCCACATCGGCGTCTCGGGACGGCGCGCGTCGATGCGGCGCAGCAGCCGGTCGACGGCCCAGGCGACGGCGAACGCGAGCACGATCGCACCGCCGAACACGATGAGCGGCCGGAGCACGTTCTCCATGACGCGATGACTCCTCGGGGGTTGACGGGCACTGCCGACCGTACCTGCCACGATGTGCGGTGGACCCGCCCCGGTCGGTCCACCCGGCGCTATGTGAGGGAAGTGACATTTTGGCCACCGTCGTGCTGTTCCACTCCGTCTACGGGCTGCGACCCGCCGTGCACAAGGCGGCGGACCGGCTGCGGGCCGCGGGCCACGAGGTGCACACGCCCGATCTGTTCGAGGGGCGCACGGCGGCCACGGTCGAGGAGGGCGCGGAGCTCAAGGACGAGATCGGCAGGGACGAGCTGCTGATGCGCGCCGTCACCGTCACGGCGCCGCTCTCCGAGCGCGGCCTGGTCTACGCGGGCTTCTCGCTCGGCGGCTCGGTCGCCCAGAACCTCGCCCTCGCCGACGAGCGCGCGCGGGGGCTGCTGCTCCTGCACGGGACGTCGGACCTTCCCGAGGACGCGGCCGTGGACGATCTCCCCGTACAGCTGCACGTCGCCGACCCGGACGCCTTCGAGCCGCACGACTGGCTGAACGCCTGGTATCTGCGCATGCGGCGGGCCGGGGCGGACGTCGAGATCTTCCGGTACCCGGGGGCCGGACACCTCTTCACGGACGAGGACCTGGACGACTTCGACGCTGACGCCGCGGAGCGCACCTGGCGGGCGGCGCTCGGGTTCCTCGACAGCGTGGGCTGACGGGCGCCGGGCCGGGCCCCGCGGGCGGGCGGTGCGGCGGCGGGACCCGGCCGGCGTCTCGTCGGCGTCCGGCGTCGAGCGGGCGGCGGGCGCTATCCGCCCAGCGGCCCGTCCGCCTCCTCCATGCGCTGCGTGCCCGAGAGGGTGCGGTAGGAGCGGCGGACCTCGCTCGTGGCGCCCTTGTCCTCCTTGTCGGAGAGGACGAAGTAGTCCATGTGCGCCCGCTCGGCGTCGACGTCGAGGACGCCGTAGCCGTGCGAGTCCATGTCGAGCCACCGCACATGGCCGTTGGCGGCCTTGATCGCCGCCTCGGCGACCGACGAGACGGTGTCGGGCGCGACGTGGATGACGTCGTCGAGGTTGTCGGACGTGACGGACGTGACCACGAACTCCGTTGCCACAGGGGCGTCTTCGGGATACGTCGCCGCCTTGACCGGCACGTCGTTGGCGAACGCCATGTGGATGTCGCCGGTGAGGAACACGGTGTTGTCGATGCGCTGGTCGCGCAGGTGCTCCAGCAGCTCCCGCCGGTCGTCCGTGTAGCCGTCCCACTGGTCGACGTTGAGGGCCAGGCCCTCCTTCGGGATGCCGAGCAACTCCGCGAGCGGGCCCAGCAGATGGGCCGGGACGGAGCCGAAGGCCATCGGGGCGATCATCACCGAGGTGCCGACCATGCGCCAGCGAGCCGTCGAGGAGGAGAGCCCCGACTTGAGCCAGTCCAGCTGCTTGCGTCCCGTGATGGTGCGGTCGGGGTCGTCGATCACGTCGCCGTCGCCGATGCTCGCCTGCTGGTCGCGGAACGAGCGCAGGTCGAGCAGGTGCAGATCGGCGAGGCGGCCGAAGCGCAGGCGGCGGTAGGTGGTGCCCTCGGTGGAGGGGCGCACCGGCATCCATTCGAAGTAGGCCTGCTTGGCGGCGCGTTGACGGTCCGCCCAGGCTCCCTCTCCGCCCGGGCCCTCCGTGTGGTTCTCGGCGCCGCCGGACCAGGCGTCGTTGGCGAACTCGTGGTCGTCCCAGATGGCGACGAGCGGATGGGCCGCGTGCATGGCCTGGAGATCGGGGTCGAGCTTGTGGTGTGCGTGGCGGACGCGGTAGTCGGCGAGCGTGATCGTCTCGTGCAGCGGCTGGACGGTGCGGACGGTCTCCGCCTTCAGCGGGTACTCCTCGTGTCCGTACTCGTAGATGTAGTCGCCCAGATGCAGGACCGCGGCCAGGTCGTCGCGCGCGGCCAGATGCCGGTACGAGGCGAAGTAGCCGGCCTCGTAGTGCGCGCACGAGACGACCCCGAAGCGGAGGTTGCCGGCCTCGGACGTCTCGGCGGGAGCGGTGCGGGTGCGGCCGGCGGGGGAGTGCACGCCGCCGGCGGTGAAGCGGAAGAAGTAGGCGGTGTCGGCGGCGAGCCCCCGCACGTCCGCCTTGACGGTGTGGTCGGCGGAAGCCTCGGCCTTCGCGGTGCCGTGTGCCGCGACCTTGCGGAAGTCCTCGTCCACCGCGACCTCCCAGTCCACCGCGACCGGGGCACCCTTGCCCGATCCGGGCACGGCCTCCGGCGAGGGGGTCACGCGCGTCCACAGCAGGACGCCGTCGGGCAGCGGGTCGCCGGATGCGACGCCGTGCAGGAAGGCGGGGGCTTCGGCGGCTCGCGCGCTGGCCGTGCCGCCGGCGAGGGGGAGCAGGGCCGCGGAGGCGGCGGTGGCCGCAACGACCGTGCGGCGTCTGGGGCGTCCGGACGGGGGTCTCCCGGCCGGAGCCGAAGTGGGGGGTTCACTATGTGTGTTCGTCACGAACCTTGATGTTACGCACAAGTAGCCCCAACGGGCAGGCCGCTCGCAAGAGTTCAACTGCCCGTCGGGGCGCGTTCCACCGCGTGACGGGGAGGGCGAAGCGCACCGGCGCCCCAACCGTCCCTGGCCACAGGGGAGTCGGGGCGCCCGGTCGATCGCCTCCGGTGGCGCCGCGTTCGCTTCCGCTTCTGCTTCTGCTACTGCTTCTGCGTCTGGTCGCCCGAGCCGCCCGATGTGAGCTTCACACCCAGCTTCTGGAGCTCGGCCGGGAGCTGCCGCTGGTCGACGTCCTTGCCGTCGATACGGATCGTGGGCGTCGCCTGGACCTTGCCCTTCTTGAAGTCCGCGACCATGCCGAGCGCCCACTTGTCGTAAGTGCCGTCCTTGACCGCCTTCTTGAAGCCCGCGTCGCTCTTCAGCGCCGGGACGCTGTCGGCGACCTTGAGGAGGTAGTCGTCGTCGGCGAACTTGTCCTGGGTCTCCTCCGGGTGGAACTGCGGTGAGTACAGCTTGTCCTTGTATTCGACGAAGGCGTCCTTGTCGACATTGAGCGCGGCCCCCAGCGCGCTGATGGCGTTCTTGGAGCCGTCGCCGCCGAGGTTGCCGTCGATCAGGTCGCCCAGGTGCACCTTGAGCTTGTACTTGTTCTCGTCGGCGCCCTTGACGAGGATCTTGCCCGCGCCCTGTTCGAACTGCGCGCAGGCGGGGCAGCGCAGGTCCTCGTAGATGTCGACGGTCTTCTTCGCGCTCCCACCGCCGACGAGGATGAAGTCCCCGTTCTTGCCCGAGGCGTTCGCCGGCTTGACGAGCTTCTGCTCCTTGGCCGCCTCCCAGCCCGAGGGTGCCGTCAGTTTGGTGACGGCGAAGAAGATGCCGCCGGCGATGGCGAGGACGCCGACGACCGCGACGCCGACGAGCGCCTGCCGGCGCATCTTGTCCTTCTTGGCCTGCCGTTCGCGCTCCGCGCGCAGCCGATCGCGGGCGGCGCGCTTGGCTTCCTGGCTGTTGCGCTTGCTCATGGGTTCCTTCTCCGTGGTTGCGTACGCGATATGCGTGGGGTCGACGGTGGACTGCTTCAAGGCGGCTCGGCGCGCTGCCTGGTCCGTCAGGCTCTGCGGCTGGACTCAGGCGGCGAGCGCGAGCGGCGGCGGTCCTCGTCGGTGCACGGAGTGGGTGAGCAGGGGGAGCGTGCGCGGGCCCAGCACCGGCAGGGACCGCAGGGCCGGCACGCTGCCCCGGTGTTCGTACGTACGGCGCCCGGCGGCGAACGCCAGCCGCAGCGGCCGGAACGCGGTCACCGAGGCGGCGCGCAGCAGCCCGGCCAGCGCGGCCTCACCGCGGCGGAGCCAGGCGGCGGCGATCAGCCCGACGGTGACGTGCGCGGCGAGCAGCAGGAACGGCGTGGCCGACGGCGTGGCCTCCAGCGGCCCGAGCGGGCCGGACGAGCCGAACTGCCCCAGCGCACCGCCCGATTGGGAGCCCCGGGCGAGCGCTTCGGCGGCGCCGTGTCCGCCGTTCTGCGCGGCGGCGTGCGCCAGCGGGGTGCCGACGCCGCCTCCGCCGCAGAGCAGATCGACGCCGACGGTGCGCAGCGGTCCGGTGACGGGGCCGCCCACCTGCCCGTAACAGGTGTGCTGACCGGTGGTGAAGACGGTGTCCGCCAGCAGCTCCAGCGGGATCAGGACGGAGGCGATGCGTCCGTAGCCGCGCTCGCGGTCGGCGAGCGCAAAGGCCAGCAGGAAGATCACGCCGGTGACGGCCAGCAGCGGCCCGAGCGGGAGGGGCACTCCGGAGAGCAGGACGTGGGAGCCGGCGGACAGCGTGACGCACAGTACGGTGAAGACCACCGCCCGCACTGTCCGTATGCCTGCCGCATCCATGTCCATCGCCGGAAGTGTGCCATGCGGAGGCGTAAGGGGTCTCTAAATGTCGGCGGTGAATTGACACTCCCGCCGACGCGCCGGCCGGTGCCCGAGGGCTCCCGGGGCTTGCCGTGCGCCCCCGCGCCTACAGGCCGGGGATGCGGCCGTTGCGGAAGAGGTCGACGAAGATCTGGTGGTCGCGCCGCGTCCCGGTGCCGTAGTCGTGCGCGAAGTCGGCCAGCATCTCCCGGAAGCCCTCCTCGTCCTTCGCTATGGCGGCGTCGATGGCGCGCTCCGTGGAGAACGGCACCAGGGAGTGGCCGCTCTCGTCGTCGGCCGCGGCGTGCATCGCGGCGGTGGCGCGGCCGAGGTCGCCGACGACCTGAGTGATCTCGTCGAGGTCGTCCAGATCCGACCAGTCCAGGTCGACGGCGTACGGCGAGACCTCGGCGACCAGCTGGCCCGTGCCGCGCAGCTCGGTCCAGCCCAGCCACGGGTCGGCGTGCGCCTGGAGGGCGCGCTGCGAGATCACCGTGCGGTGCCCCTCGTGCCGGAAGTAGCCGTGGATCGCGGGATCGGTGATGTGGCGGGCGACGGCCGGGGTCTGCGCCTGCTTCATGTAGATCACCAGGTCGTTCTCGAGGGCGTCGCTGTGGCCTTCGAGGAGGATGTTGTACGACGGCAGGCCCGCGCTGCCGATGCCGATGCCGCGGCGTCCGACGACGTCCTTGACGCGGTAGGCGTCCGACCGGAAGCGGGTCGTGCCGGGCAGCGTCGCGATGTACGCGTCGAAGGCGTCCAGCACCTCGGTACGGACCGCTCCGTCCAGCTCGATGGCGCCGCCCCCGGGCGAGAAGCGCCGTTCCCAGTCGCGGATCTCGGTCATGCTCTCCAGCAGTCCGAAGCGGGTGTTGGCGCGCGCCGAGCGGAGCGCGCCCAGCACCGGGCCCTGTGCCGTGTCGAGGGTGAGCGAGGGCGCCGCGGCGGCGCTGCCCGCGCCCCCGGCGAGGGCGCGGATGCGCTCGCGGTAGGCGTGCGCGTACGCGTGCACCAGCCCGGTGATCTGCTGGTCGCTGAGCGCCTTGCTGTAGCCGAGCAGCGCGACGGAGGCGGCGAAGCGCTTCAGGTCCCAGGTGAAGGGCCCGACGAACGCCTCGTCGAAGTCGTTGACGTTGAAGACGAGCCGCCCGTTGGCGTCCATGTACGTACCGAAGTTCTCGGCGTGCAGATCGCCGTGGATCCAGACCCTGCCGGTCTGCTCGTCGAGGAACGGGCCGGTGCGGCCCGCGCCGTCCGGGTCGCCGTCGGTGGCGTCCGCGTAGAACAGGCAGGCGGTGCCGCGGTAGAAGGCGAACGCGGAGGCCGCCATCTTGCGGAACTTGACCTGGAAGGCGGCCGGATCGGCGGCCAGCAGCTCTCCGAAGGCGGTGTCGAAGACCTCGAGGATCCGCTCGGCGCGGGCGTCCGCCGTGCCGGTCTGCTGCGTTGCCATGGAGTGCCGTCCTTCCGGGGGTGCCGACGTACAGATGTTGACGGGCAGGTGCACCGGGATCCTCTCGCATGTGCCCCCGCGGGCGCCCGCGGGGGAGGGGCAGGCGGTGCCGCGGCGGCGGCCCGTACGGCTCGGCGGCGCTGGGGAGTTGGGGCCGAGCGGGCGCCGGCTCCGGTTGTCGGTGGCGGGTCGTAGACTCCGGACCCGTCCAGCAACATCCGTGCCCGGAGGTGTCCCGCGCCGTGACAGACAAGCCGTTCACACATCTGCATGTGCACACTCAGTATTCGCTGCTGGACGGCGCGGCGCGGCTGAAGGACATGTTCAAGGCCTGTGACGCGATGGGCATGTCGCACATCGCGATGACGGACCACGGCAATCTGCACGGCGCTTACGACTTCTTCCACCAGGCCACGGACGCGGGCATCACCCCGATCATGGGCATCGAGGCGTACGTCGCCCCGGACCACCGCCGCAACATGCGACCGGTCAAGTGGGGCACGCCGCACCAGAAGCGCGACGACGTCTCCGGTAACGGCGCGTACACGCACATGACGATGTGGGCGCGCGACCGGGAGGGGCTGCACAACCTCTACCGCGCCCAGTCCCGTGCCGGGCTGGAGGGCTTCTTCCGCAAGCCCCGCATGGACCGGGAGCTGCTCGCCGAGTACGCGAAGGGGATGATGGCCACCACCGGCTGCCCCTCCGGCGAGGTCAGCACGAAGATCCGCCTCGGGCAGACGGAGGAGGCGATCAAGGCCGCCGGAGAGTTCCAGGACATCTTCGGCAAGGAGAACTTCTTCGTCGAGCTGATGGACCACGGCATCGACATCGACAAGCGCGCGCGTGCGGGCCTGGAAGAGGTCGCCAAGAAGATCGACGCCCCGTTCGTCGTCACCAACGACTCGCACTACACCTACGAACACGAGTCCGCGGCGCACGACACCCTGCTGTGCATCCAGACCGGCAGCAACCTCTCCGATCCCGACCGCTTCAGCTTCGACGGCGCGGGCTACTACATCAAGTCGGCCGAGGAGATGTATGCGATCGACTCCTCGGACCCCTGGCAGCAGGGCTGCCGCAACACGCAGCTGCTGATCGCCGAACGCATCGACACCACGGGCATGTTCGAGACGCAGAACCTGATGCCCCGGTTCGACGTGCCCGAGGGGTACGACGAGGTGTCCTGGTTCAAGGAGGAGGTCAAGCGGGGGATGGCCACCCGCTACCCCGGCGGCGTCCCCCAGGACCGGCAGGAGCTCGCCGACTACGAGATGGACGTCATCATCTCGATGGGCTTCCCCGGCTACTTCCTCGTCGTCGCCGACTTCATCAACTGGGCCAAGGACAACGGCATCGCGGTCGGCCCCGGCCGCGGCTCGGCCGCCGGCTCGATCGTCTCGTACGCGATGGGCATCACCGACCTCGACCCGGTCACCCACGGGCTGATCTTCGAGCGGTTCCTCAACCCCGAGCGCGTCACCATGCCGGACGTCGACATCGACTTCGACGAGCGCAGGCGCGGCGACGTGATCCGTTACGTGACGGAGAAGTACGGCGCGGACAAGGTCGCCATGATCGGCACCTACGGCACGATCAAGGCGAAGAACGCGATCAAGGACTCGGCCCGCGTGCTGGGTTACCCGTACGCGATGGGCGACCGGATCACCAAGGCGATGCCCGCCGACGTGCTGGGCAAGGGCATCCCGCTCTCCGGCATCACCGACAAGGATCACCCGCGCTACAGCGAGGCGGGCGAGATCCGCGCGATGTACGAGAACGAGCCGGACGTCACCAAGGTCATCGACGCCGCACGGGGCATCGAGGGCCTGGTGCGGCAGATGGGCGTGCACGCCGCGGGCGTGATCATGTCCAGCGAGCGGCTGATCGACCACGTGCCGGTCTTCTCGCCGAAGAACGACGGCGTCGTCGTCACGCAGTGGGACTACCCGAGCTGCGAGGCGCTGGGCCTGCTGAAGATGGACTTCCTCGGCCTGCGCAACCTCACGATCATGGACGACGCCGTCAAGATGATCCGCAACAACAAGGGCGTCGACCTCAGGCTGCTGGATCTGCCGCTGGACGATCCCAAGACCTTCGAACTGCTCTGCCGCGGCGACACGTTGGGCGTCTTCCAGTTCGACGGCGGCCCCATGCGCTCACTGCTGCGCATGATGAAGCCCGACAACTTCGAGGACATCTCCGCCGTCTCTGCCCTCTACCGCCCGGGCCCGATGGGCATGAACAGCCACATCAACTACGCCCTGCGCAAGAACGGCCAGCAGGAGATCACCCCGATCCACCCCGAGCTGGAGGAGCCGCTCAAGGAGGTCCTGGACGTCACCTACGGCCTCATCGTCTACCAGGAGCAGGTGCAGAAGGCCGCCCAGGTGCTCGCGGGCTACTCGCTCGGCCAGGCCGACCTGCTGCGCCGCGCGATGGGCAAGAAGAAGAAGGAGGTCCTGGACAAGGAGTTCGTCAACTTCCAGAAGGGCATGCGCGACAAGAACTTCTCGGACGACGCCATCCAGGCCGTCTGGGACGTTCTGGTGCCCTTCGCGGGCTACGCCTTCAACAAGGCGCACTCCTCGGCGTACGGCCTGGTGACGTACTGGACGGCGTATCTGAAGGCCAACTACCCCGCGGAGTACATGTCGGCGCTGCTCACCTCGGTGCGCGACGACAAGGACAAGTCGGCGGTGTATCTCAACGAGTGCCGCAAGATGGGCATCAGGGTGCTGCCGCCGGACGTCAACGAGTCGGAGGCGAACTTCACCTCTCGGGACGACAAGACCATCGTCTTCGGCCTCACGGCCGTGCGGAACGTCGGCCAGAACGTGGTGGACTCGATCGTCAAGTGCCGCAGGGCGAAGGGCAAGTACACCTCCTTCCCGGACTTCCTCGACAAGGTCGAGGCGGTCGTGTGCAACAAGCGCACCGTCGAATCCCTCATCAAAGCGGGCGCGTTCGACGAGATGGGGCACACGCGCAAGGGCCTGACCGCGCAGTTCGAGCCGATGATCGACAACGTCGTGCAGGTCAAACGCAAGGAGGCCGAGGGCCAGTTCGACCTCTTCGGAGACCTCGGCGGCGACGAGGGGGAGGACGCACCGGGCTTCGGCCTCGACGTGACCTTCTCGGAGGAGGAGTGGGAGAAGACGTATCTCCTCGCTCAGGAGCGGGAGATGCTCGGCCTCTACGTCTCCGACCACCCGCTCTTCGGCCTGGAGCACGTGCTGAACGAGAAGGCGGACGCGGCCATCTCCCAGCTCACCGGCGGTGAGCACTCCGACGGCGCGATCGTCACCATCGGCGGCATCATCTCCGGGCTGCAACGCAAGATGACCAAGCAGGGCAACGCGTGGGCGATCGCCACCGTGGAGGATCTGGCGGGCTCCATCGACTGCATGTTCTTCCCCGCGACCTACCAGCTCGTCTCCACCCAACTCGTCGAGGACGCCGTCGTGTTCGTCAAGGGGCGGCTGGACAAGCGGGAGGACGTGCCGCGTCTGGTCGCGATGGAGCTGATGATCCCCGACCTGAGCGAGGCGTCGGCGAGCGCGCCCGTGACCATCACCATCCCCTCCGTGAAGATCACACCGCCGCTGGTGGAGAAGCTCGGCGAAGTCCTCACCCACCACCGCGGTTCGAGCGAGGTGCGGGTGCGGCTGCAAGGCGCGCGCAAGACCACCGTGCTGCGGCTGGACAAGCACCGGGTCACGCCCGCGCCGGCTCTCTTCGGAGACCTCAAGGAACTGCTCGGCCCCTCCTGCATGGCCGGCTGAGGCCGGGCGGTCGGAGGCGCGGCTGCCGGGCAGTACGGCGGCGGGACGCGGGCTCTTCCCGCTGTCCGCCGCCAACTCCCGTCCGGCGCCCGTCCGGTGAGCCCGGCAAGGGCGGGCCATGACGGCATGGAAAAGGGCGGCCCCGGGGCTGGGGCCGCCCTTCTCTTCGTACGAGCCGACGTGCGGTGCCCAAGGGCACAGGTGAATCAAACGGATTGTTGTCGACCTCTGCGCCAGGCAGGGTCAGTTGTGTCCGAAGCGCCGCTGGTGCTTGCGGGCGACGTCGGCAGGGCTGACGTTTCTGCCCGACGACGGGCGCGACGGCTGACCCTCCGCGGGGCCGCTCTCGCTCCTGTTCTCGTCGCGCTCGCCGCTGCCGGCTTTCTTCTGACTGCGTTCCTGATTCCTGCCCTTGGCCATGATCGCCTCCTGGGGACCGTTGAACTTTGGGCCGAAATCAGCCTGGCATGGGGGTATGAAGCGCGCATGTCGGACAATCACCGTGAGTGAGGCGGTTCTTCGCGCTGTTGCGTCCCCACCTCATCTGTGCCGCCACGCCGATGACCGTGCACGGCCGATAAGCCCTGTACGGTCGGGCAGACTCGAAGGCGAAACACACGACCACGGCCACGGCCGGGGTCGGTGACCGAGAGTGGGTGGATCGTGGACCGCTGCGTCGTTCTGGTGGATGCCGGATATCTGTTGGGCGCCGCCGCGAGTCTGCTGGCGGGAGAGCCCATGCGCTCCCAGATCAGCGTGGATCACGCGGCCCTGATCCGCGGACTGCGGGAGCGGGCCGAGGCCGACACCGGATGCGACCTGCTCCGCATCTATTGGTTCGACGGCGCCCCCGACCGCGTGCCGCAGCCCGAGCACCGCAGACTCCGCGTGATGCCGCGGGTCACCGTCCGGCTCGGCGCGCTGACAAGAAGCGACGGCCGCTGGGCGCAGAAGGGCGTCGACGCGGCCATGCACGCCGAGCTCACCGAGCTGGCCCGTAACCGCGCGTGTTCGGACATCGTCCTCGTCACGGGGGACGGCGATCTCCTCCCGGGGCTGATGTCGGCCAAGGAACACGGCGTCGCCGTGCATCTGTGGGCCGTGCAGGCGGCGGACGGCGATTACAACCAGTCCGAGGACCTGGTGGCGGAGGCCGACGAGCGCCGCGTTCTGGACCGCAGCTGGATCACGGAGGCCGTACGCGCCACGGAGCCGTCGGCCGGCGCCTACCACCCCCAGTCGGCGTCCCGCCCGGAGATCGCCGCGATTCTCTCCGCGCCGCTGCCCGAGTCGGCGAAGAACGGAAGCGCGCCCGTACCGCCCGTGTCCCCCGTGGCGCCGGGGCATCCGTCTCCCGTAGCGCCGCCCTCCGGCCATGCGCCCGAGGCGCCGGCCATGCCCGGCGACGCGTCCACCGAGGCGGCGGCACCGGCGGAGAGCGACGAGGGGGAGGCGGCCGACGCCGGCAGAGGCGCCACGGGGGTGCCGACCCCCAAGGACCTCGCGGGGCTGGGCCGTCCCGCGCCGCCGCAGCCCGGTCAGGGGCAGGGCACCCCGCCCGGGGCGACGCTGCGCTGGTCCTCCGAGCGCGGCTGGGTCGAGCGCGGTACGCCGGGGGAGTCCGCGGAGGTCGCCGCGCTGCCGATGCTGGCCCAGCTGACCACGGCCGAGCAGCGCTGGGCGGACCGCGAGGAGGACATCACCGCGGTCAGCGGCGACCCCTTCGAGGTCGGCCAGGTCTTCGCCCGGCGGTGGCTGGAGCGGCTCTCGTCGTCCGGACACGTGCAGACCCTGGCCCGCGAGTATCCGCGCATCCCGCACCGCATCGACGGGGAGCTGCTCCGGTACGCGGCGCGCTTCGGGCTGCTCGCGCACAAGGACGACCAGATCGACGAGCACGACCGGTACGCGATCCGGGCGGGTTTCTGGCGCGAGGTCGACGCCCCCGCGGCCGGGCAGAACGGGCAGGCCGGGCAGACCGCCCCCGACGAGGACACGTCCCCCGCGGAGCGCTAGAAGCCCTGGCGGCTCTGGCCCCATCCGCCCGGAACGACCCTTCCGGAAACGCCGCGGCCACCGGAGCGTAGGCTCGTCGCTCGTGGGAACCGGCACACGGCAGCAGACGGCGGAGAGCGTACGGACGCCGACGCGGGCCGCCGTGCGCATAGCCGGCCTCGTCAAGACCTATCCGGCGAGCAGGCGCCGGCGCGGTGCCTTTCCCCGGAACCTCCTGCGCACCGGGCCCTCGGCCCCGCACGACCCGTCCGTCCGGGAAGGGGCCGTACGGGCATGCGACGGGGTCGGCTTCGAGGTGCGGCAGGGCGAGATCTTCGGGCTGCTCGGCCCCAACGGGGCCGGCAAGTCCACCGTCGTACGGCAGTTGACGGGTCTGATGCGGCCCGACTCCGGCACCGTCGAGGTCCTCGGGCACGACCTGGTGCGGCATCCCGAGCGGGCCGCGCGGATCCTCGCCCACCTCGGGCAGGAGTCCGGTGCGCTCGACGAACTGACTGTCGCCCTGGCCGCGGAGACCACCGGCCGGCTGCGGGGGCTGGACGCCGCGGCGGCCCGCCGCGAGCGTGACGACGTCCTGGACGAGCTGGGCCTCGCCTCCCTCGCGGGCCGTCCGCTCAGGAAGCTCTCCGGCGGGCAGCGGCGGCTGGCGTGCGTCGCTTCGGCGCTGGTGGGGGAGCGGCCCCTGCTCGTACTCGACGAGCCGACGACCGGCATGGACCCGCTCGCGCGGCGCGCGGTGTGGACGGCAGTCGAGCGCAGGCGCGCGCAGCGCGGGGCGACGGTGGTGCTGGTGACGCACAACGTCCTGGAGGCCGAGACCGTGCTCGACCGGGTCGCCGTCCTGGACCGGGGCCGCGTCATCGCCTGCGACACCCCCGGCGGACTGAAGGCCCTCGTCGGCGGGGACGTACGGCTCGAACTGGTCTGGCGCGACCGTGCGCCGCTCGACGTGCCGCGGGTCGCCGGTCTCGCCGGGCGCGCGAGCGTCTCGGGCCGCCGCTGGACGTTGCGCCTGCCACCGGACGAGGCCCGCGCCGCTGTCGACGTCGTCACCACCGGGCGGGCCTTCGCGGCGCTCGACGACTTCTCGCTGGCCACGCCCAGCCTGGAGGACGTGTATCTGGCGCTGGGCGGCAGCGGAAAGGGTCTGGTGAAGGTGTGAGTACGGCCGCTTCAGCGCACGCCGCGCACGCGGCGCGGTCGGGGCAGAGAGGCGAGGGCGACCGGGCCGTGCGGGAGGCGCAGGGCACGGACCGCGGTCCGGGCGCCGGAACCGGGACCGGGTCCGTCGGCGGCGACGGCTCGCCGTCCGTTCCCTTCGCACCTCCCGCCCCTCTCGCTCCCCGCGCACGCCTCGGATCCGCACTGGCCGCCGTCTACCGTGCGCAGCTCTCGCGCGCACGCGTCGCCCGTATCCCGCTGCTGTTCGTCGCCACGTTCCAGTCGCTAGGGATCATGGTGCTGATGAGGGGCGTCGTCGACGGCGGCGCCGAGTCGCGGGCCGTGGTCGCCGGGTCGGCCGTCCTGGTCGTGGCGTTCGTGGCGCTGAACCTGCTGGCCCAGTACTTCGGGCAGCTGCGCGCGGGCGGCGGCCTCGACCACTACGCGACGCTGCCGGTGCCCGCCGCCGCCGTGGTCCTGGGCGCCGCGGGCGCGTACGCGTCGTTCACGGTGCCGGGCGTCGTCGTCACCGCCGTCGCGGGCGGGGTCCTGTATCAGCTCCCGCTGAGCGGCCTGTGGGTGCTCGTCGCGGTCGTGCCGCTGGCGGGCGCCGCACTGGCGGGACTCGGCGCGGCGCTCGGGCTGCTCGCGCCCAAGCCGGAGATCGCCACGCTCTGCGGTCAGCTGGGCATGTCCGCCGCGCTGCTGCTGGGCGTCCTTCCCGGCGGGCGGCTGCCGCAGCCGGTGGGACTGCTCCGGGATCTGCTGCCCTCGACTTACGGGGTCGAGGCGCTGGCCCGCGCCTTCGAGGCACGGCCGGACTGGGGTCACGCGGCGCTGGATCTGGGCGTCTGCGCCGCGGTCGGGGTGGTGTCGCTGGCGCTGGCGACGTGGGCGTACCGGCGCGCGGCGGTCCGCTGAGCCCGGTTTCCGCCGTGGCGGGTGTCGCCGGGCGGAGGCGCAGTTCGGGCGTGCGCCGCGGGTGTACGTGGCTCCGCGGAACCGAAGCGCGCAGCAGCCCCGCTCGCGAGCCGCAAGGCACGCAGAGCGGGCCATCTGGCGCCCGGCGCCCGAACTGGTGCCCGGGACTGGCACGATGGCGTCGTGACCGCACCAACGCCTTCCTCACCCGACCCCGACCACTCGCGTCGCTCGTCCCCCTCGTACCACGGCCACGGCGGCCGGTACGGCGGCGGCCAGCCCGGATCGCACCGGCGCGGCGACCCCGCGGACGGTGATCACCGCGCCTATCCGTACGGCGCTTCCGATGCCCCCGACGCCTCCGGTTCCGCCGGCGTGCCCGGCTATCCGAGCGCCCCGCGGGGCTACGGCTACACCGCGGCGTACGCGTCCGACGGGGCCTACGGGCCGGTCCACCCCGAGGATCCCGGCGTCGAGGAGCGGCCCGACATGCGCCGCGAGGTCCGGACGGGGTCGCTGTGCGTGCTGATCCTGATCGTGCTCGGGGTGGGGCTCGGGCTGCTGTGGCTGTGGCTGGCGCCGCGCGTGCCGCTCGTCAGCGTCGACAACGGCGTGTTCCTCAAGGATCCGGAGGGCGAGGAGGCGATCGGGGCGGACGGCACGTTCGTGCTGCTGGCCGTCGCCTTCGGCCTGGTGACAGGCGTGGTGGCTTTCCTGCGCGGCCGCGGGGGCGGGATCGGGGTCGTCGTCGGGCTCGCGGTCGGGGCGCTGCTGGGGTCGGTGCTGGCCTGGCAGCTGGGCGTGTGGCTCGGGCCGTCGAGTGACCTGGCGGCGTCGGCGAAGGCGGCGGGTGAGAACAAGACGTTCGACGGACCTCTGAAGCTCCAGGCCAAGGGCGCCCTGCTGGTCTGGCCGTTCATCACGCTCGCGACGCATCTGGTGCTCACGGGCGTCTTCGGGCACCGCGATCCGGAGCCCGCCGCACCGCTGCCTCCCAAGGACGGCGAACCACAGCAGCACTGGTGATCGCGGGCCGTCGCGGGCTCTGACGTCGGAGGTGCCGGGTCGAGGGGGCGATGTCAGGGGTGCGGTGTCAGGGGTGCGGTGTCACGGGCGGTGACGCCCGCTCGATTCGGCCCTCCGGTCCGCTCAGGTCACACCACTCGTACGGGCGATGGCCGCGCTCGCCGCACCGGTGAGGGCGGCCAGGTCGGCGGGTGCGAGCTCGATCTCCAGACCGCGGCGCCCCGCCGAGACGCAGACGGTCGCGTGCGCCGCCGCGGAGCTGTCGAGCACCGTGGGCAGCCGCCTGCGCTGGCCCAACGGCGAGATCCCGCCCAGCACATAGCCCGTACTGCGCTCGACGGCCGCGGGGTCGGCCATGACGGCCCGCTTGCCGTCGGCCGCTGCCGCGAGCGCCTTCAGGTCGAGGGATGCGGAGACCGGCACGATCGCGACCGTCATGGCTCCGTCGACCTCGGCGACGAGGGTCTTGAAGACGCGTTCGGGCTCGACGCCCAGCGCCTCGGCGGCCTCCGCACCGTAGGAGGCGGCGGACGGGTCGTGCTCGTAGGAGTGCGTGGCGAAGTCGATGCCCGCGCGTGCGGCGGCGAGCGTCGCCGGAGTCGCCGCCGCCTGCTTCTGCTTCTGTCTCTTCTTCGCCATCGCGTTCTTCTTCGCCGTCGCGCTGCCCGTCTGCTCCGTGCCGTCCGGCGCATCCGCCGGGGCCTTCTGACGTCCGCTCAGTTCGGGCTGGTCGGGTCGCGGGTGAGGTCGGCCGCCGGGAGCGAGGGCAGCTTCCCGATCACCGCGGTCTCGCGCCGCAGGAGCTTCAGCTCGTCCGCGAGCCGCGTCGCAGTGTCCGGGGCCTGGAGCAGACGCTGCTTCGTCGGGGTGTCCAGGATCGTCGCGGCGGCCACCAGGTACGAGACGACCGACGGGTCCTCGGGCAGCTCCTGCCCGGCGGCCAGCGTCCGCTCCCGCGCGCTCGCCAGCCGCTTCTGGTAGCCGCGGAAGGCGCGCAGCACTCCGGAGGCGAGCGCCCCCGCCCCGTCGCCCTCCTCTTCCGGCAACTCCTCGACCTCGCCCATGAGATACGGGCCGCTGGTGTCCACCGAGTGCAGCCGGAAGCGGGTGGTGCCGGTGGCCAGGACCTCGTAACCCGGGCCGTCCGCGGACGCCTCGTCCTCCTCCACGGAGGCGTCGTCCGTACTGCCTGCCGTACCGGAGCCACCCCCGGCGGGACCGCCCGAAGCGAGCCCGCCCGCCGCGCCCGCACGTTCGCGGATCGTCGAGGCGTCGGCGACACAGCCGACGGAGTAGAAGGACGCCATCGGGTCGGGCCCGAATCCGGCCGTCGGCTCGGCGCCCGGCGGCGGCGCCCCGTCCGGCAGCCCGGTGGAGGTCTGTGCGACCTCCCGGCCGTCGCGGATGGCGACGACGCCGAAGCGGCGGGGCGTGTCCTCCGGAATCTTCAACAGGTCCCGCATCAGCGCGCGATAACGCCGCTCGAAGATGTTCAACGGCAGCACCAGGCCAGGGAACAGCACCGAGTTGAGCGGGAAGAGCGGAAGCGCGGTTGTCACAACGAGTAAGCCTAAAGCCTTCAGGGCGTGCAGGGTGCTCCCGATCGATCACGAGTGCTGCCGCGGCCGGGCACGCGCTTCGGGGTGGCCGTCTCACTGACGGCGAAGCAGCCGCGTCGCGCCGGTCGCCACGGTCGTCGCGAGGATCCAGCCGAGGAGTATCAGCCCGGCCGCGACCCACTGCGGTCCGCCCTTCGGGTCCCATGCGCCGTCCTGTCCGAGGGTGATGACGGGAAGCAGCAGATCGAGCGCGTACAGCGCGGCGTTCCAGTGCGGCGACTCGCTGTCCTTGAGCGGAGCCGGCTGGTGCGCCCCGAAGTACATGGCGCTCGCCGCCCACAGCACCGCCATCCACAGCGCGGCCTGCGCCGGGCGGTATCCGTAGGCGACCGTCCAGTCCTGTAAATAGCCCCAGACCTTCCCGACCAGGGGGAGGGTCTCCCGGCGGCGGCGCTGCTTGGCCAGCAGTACGGCACGGGCGTTGGTGTCCTCGCCGCTGTTGCGGTACATCAGCGCCAACTGCTCGTACGGCAGCGGCGAGTACTCCGGCGTGGCGGCGGCCAGCCACCGCAGCCGCTCGCGGACGTTGAAGTGGCCCTCTTTCGGGATCGCCTGCTGGTAGGTGAAGCCGGCCATCCACAGCCGCTGGTCGCGCGGCCAGCTGCCCACCCTGTCCAGCAGTTTCTCGACGGTGGCGCCGGAGAGGACGATCAGGCCGCGCTCCGGTGCGCGCGGCGTGAAGTTCAACTCCGGCGTCTGGATGCGGCGCAGGGAGAGCTCCTGGTCGCGTTTGAGCTCGAAGCGGGCGTTCTCGATGACGAGCGAGGAGCCGAACCGCCCGTCGTCCAGCACCACTCCGCCCGTGCACTCGAAGTGCTTCGTACGCCAGCGGCCGCCGCCGTCGGAGGCGAACGGCACCGGGGTGCCGGAGGCGGGCGTCGTGGAACTGCCCTGGAGCTGCGCGGAGCGGCCCCGGTTGGCGTCGGCGAAGCTCGCGACGTGCTCGACGGTCATCTGCGGGGCGTGCAGGGCGTAGCGGCCCTTGGTGTTGCGCAGGACCGTCCCGAACATGTGCAGTGAGCTGCCGACCGTCGCGCCGCGCAGGCTCACCTCGCCGTCGGTCACCAGCAAGCTCGCCTGGAGCTCCTGGGAGACGGTGATGCCGTCGGCGGCGACGGCGCGGATGCGCCGGCCGCTGCCGATCGTCGCCTCGTTGAGCATCAGGTCGGTGCCGATGGTGGCGTCGGTGAGCTTGATGCCCTCGGGTATCGAGCAGC
Organism: Streptomyces winkii; assembly: GCF_032248595.1. Lineage (NCBI taxonomy): Bacteria > Bacillati > Actinomycetota > Actinomycetes > Kitasatosporales > Streptomycetaceae > Streptomyces > Streptomyces winkii. The sequence goes on from NZ_JASTTH010000002.1 coordinate 685,378, forward strand.
GCGGCAGGTGCAGATCGCCGTCGGTGTTGAGCCGGGCCGCCTCCAGGCGCGGTATGTAGCAGTCGACGAGGCGCGCGGTGTGCATCCGCGCCTCCGACATCCGCACCTCGCACTCGAAGCGGCACTGCCGCATCTCGAAGTACGGCTCGATGATGCCGCCGGAGAGATCGAGCACGTCCGTGATGCGGGCGCCGTAGATGTGCAGCGAGGCGACGCGGCCCAGCAGCGGCGGCGGACCGTGGAGCAGCAGCAGCGCGATGACGCGGGCGCGCACCGTCCGCTCCGGACCCCAGTCGTGGTCGCCGTTGGGGTCGTCGAGCTCCGCTTCGCCGCTGCGCAGGTCGTACTCGCTGCCGTTGAGGAAGGCCTGCCACATGCCCCACTCGGCCCTCGTCAGCCAGGATGGCGGCTCTCTGGAGTCCACCGGCTCGCTCACTGGTCCACTTCCCCCTCGTCGTCGGCTCGCGGGCCGGTCCCGCCCGTCTCGTCAGTGCCCCCGGGCGGCGGTGCCCGGGGTCCGTCCGCTTCTTTCCCGCTGAGTGACTGTATGAACTCCAGAGGCGACGATCGTCTCCAGGGGTGTGTATCACTCACTGATACGCGCGACCGGTGGCCGGACGCCGTCTGAGAGACTGGACCCGTGATCTCCCGAATCGACCTGCGCGGTTCCGCCGTCCTCGCCGGCGGCGGAATCGACCGTGATCTGCTGCCACGCGCCGAGCTCGACGTCGAGGCCGCCCTGGAGAAGGTGCGGCCGATCTGCGAGGACGTCCGGCATCGCGGCACGGCGGCGCTCCTGGATTACGCGCGGCGGTTCGACGGCGTGACGCTGGAGCGCGTCCGCGTCCCCCGGGAGGCCCTGGACGAGGCGCTGGCGGAGCTTGATCCGCAGGTGCGGGAGGCGCTGGAGGAGTCCGTGCGCCGTGCCCGCATCGTCCACCGCGCGCAGCGGCGCAGCGACTCCACCGTGACCGTCGTGCCCGGCGGCACGGTCACCGAGCGGTGGGTGCCGGTCGAGCGGGTCGGCCTGTATGTGCCGGGCGGCCGTGCCGTGTATCCGTCGTCGGTCGTGATGAACGTGGTGCCCGCCCAGGAGGCCGGAGTGGGCTCCCTCGCCGTCACCTCGCCGCCGCAGCCCGAGTTCGGCGGCCTCCCGCACCCGACGGTGCTCGCGGCGTGCGCGCTGCTCGGGGTGTACGAGGTGTACGCGGCCGGTGGCGCGCAGGCCGTCGCCATGTTCGCCCACGGCACCGACGAGTGCGCGCCCGCGCAGCTGGTGACGGGGCCCGGCAACATCTATGTCGCCGCCGCGAAGCGCCTGCTCAAGGGCCGCATCGGAATCGACTCCGAGGCGGGGCCCACCGAGATCGCCGTACTCGCCGACGACACCGCCGACCCGGCGCACGTCGCCGCCGACCTCGTCAGCCAGGCCGAGCACGACACGGTCGCCGCCGCGGTGCTGGTGACCCCGTCCGCCGGGCTGGCCGAGGCGGTCGAGAGCGAGCTGAAGAAGCAGGTCGCCGTCGCGCGGCACCGGGAGCGGATCACGGAGGCGCTGGCCGGGCGGCAGTCGGGCATCGTGCTCGTCGACTCCCTGGAGGACGGCCTCGCGGTCGTCGACGCCTACGCCCCGGAGCACCTGGAGATCCAGACCGCCGACGCGGCGGAGTGGGCGGCCCGGGTGCGCAACGCCGGCGCGGTCTTCGTCGGCCCGTACGCCCCCGTCTCGCTGGGTGACTACTGCGCGGGCTCCAACCACGTGCTGCCGACGGGAGGTTGCGCGTGCCACTCCTCCGGCCTGTCCGTGCAGTCCTTCCTCCGCGGCATCCACGTCGTGGACTACTCGCGCGAGGCCCTCGCCGAGGTCACGCACCACGTCGTCACGCTCGCGGAGGCGGAGGACCTGCCCGCGCACGGGGCGGCACTCAAGGCAAGATTCGAGGGATCCGAGGGATCCGAGGGAAGGGTGCCGCAGAGCAAGTGACCGGCATCGAACAGCTCCCCATCCGGGACGAGTTGCGCGGTAAGACCCCGTACGGCGCCCCGCAGCTCGACGTGCCCGTACGGCTGAACACGAACGAGAACCCTTACCCGCTGCCCGAGGCGCTGGTCCAGCGGATCGCGGAGCGCGTCACCGACGCCGCCCGCACCCTGAACCGCTACCCGGACCGGGACGCGCTCGCGCTGCGCTCCGCGCTGGCCGGGTATCTGACCCGTACCGCGGGCCACCCGGTCACCCGCTCCCAGATCTGGGCGGCGAACGGTTCCAACGAGGTGATCCAGCAGCTGCTCCAGACCTTCGGCGGGCCTGGCCGCACGGCCGTCGGCTTCGAGCCCTCGTACTCGATGCACGGTCTGATCTCCCGTGGCACGGGCACCGGTTGGCTGTCCGGGCCCCGCCGCGAGGACTTCACCGTCGACACGGAGGCGGCGGTGCGCGCGATCGCGGAGCACCGGCCCGAGATCGTCTTCGTGTGCTCGCCCAACAACCCCACGGGCACGGCCGTCGAGCGCGACACGGTCGTGGCGCTGTACGAGGCGGCGCAGGCGGCACGGCCGTCGATGGTGATCGTGGACGAGGCGTACGGGGAGTTCTCGCACCGCCCGTCGCTGCTGCCGCTGATCGAGGGCCGCCCGAACCTCGTGGTCACGCGTACGATGTCGAAGGCCTTCGGGGCCGCGGGGCTGCGGCTCGGCTATCTCGCGGCCGACCCCGCCGTCGTCGACGCCGTGCAGCTGGTGCGCCTGCCGTACCACCTCTCGGCGGTCACGCAGGCGACCGCGCTGGCCGCGCTCGAACACACCGACACGCTGCTCGGCTACGTCGAGCGGCTCAAGGAGGAGCGGGACCGGCTGGTGCGGGAGCTGCGCGCCATGGGGCTCGAAGTCACCGAATCCGACGCCAACTTCGTCCAGTTCGGCCGGTTCGAGGACGCCCATGCCTTCTGGCAGTCCCTGCTGGAGCACGGCGTGCTCGTGCGCGACAACGGAGTGCCGGGCCGGCTGCGGGTGACCGCGGGCACCCCCGAAGAGAACGACGCGTTCCTCGACGCGGTACGCGCAGTGACAAAGGAGACCCCTCGATGACTCTGGCTCGCGTGGGCCGCGCGGAGCGCACCACGAAGGAGACCTCGGTCGTCGTCGAGATCAACCTCGACGGCACCGGCAAGGCCGACGTCTCCACCGGCGTCGGCTTCTACGACCACATGCTCGACCAGCTCGGCCGCCACGGCCTCTTCGATCTGTCGGTCAAGACCGAGGGCGATCTGCACATCGACAGCCACCACACCATCGAGGACACCTCGCTCGCGCTCGGCGCCGCCTTCAAGCAGGCCCTTGGCGACAAGAGCGGCATCGTGCGCTTCGCCAACGCGTCCGTGCCGCTCGACGAGTCGCTGGCGCACGTGACGGTCGACCTGTCGGGCCGCCCGTACCTCGTGCACAGCGAACCCGAGGGCATGGCGCCGATGATCGGCGAGTACGACACGACGATGACGCGGCACATCCTGGAGTCCTTCGTGGCGCAGGCGCAGGTCGCCCTGCACGTGCACGTGCCGTACGGGCGCAACGCGCACCACATCGTCGAGTGCCAGTTCAAGGCCCTGGCCCGCGCGCTGCGTCACGCCAGCGAGATCGACCCGCGGCAGAGCGGGATTCCGTCGACGAAGGGCGCGCTGTGACGGGCCTGTCGGCGGTTCTCATCTTCGTCGGGCTCTTCCTGCTCGGCGGGGCGATCTCCTTCTGGAAGCAGAAGCTGCCCAAGGGCGTCGTCGCGGTGCTCGGCGCGGGATCCGCGCTGGCGCTGCTCGCCGGGATCCTGCGGCTGGGGGTGTGGTCGTGAGCCCGGAGCGCGGGGGAGAGCGCAAGAAGGTCGTCGTCTTCGACTACGGCTTCGGCAACGTGCGTTCGGCAGAGCGCGCCCTCGCACGGGCGGGCGCGGACGTGGAGATCACCCGGGACTACGACGCGGCCATGTCGGCGGACGGGCTGCTGGTGCCTGGCGTCGGTGCCTTCGCCGCGTGCATGGAGGGGCTGCGCGAGGCCCGCGGCGACTGGATCATCGAGCGGCGGCTCGCGGGCGGGCGTCCCGTGCTGGGCATCTGCGTCGGCATGCAGATCCTCTTCTCGCGCGGCATCGAGCACGGCGTCGAGGCCGAGGGCATGGGTGAATGGCCGGGCACCGTGGGCCCGTTGAAGGCGGACGCCGACCACGCCGTGCCGCACATGGGCTGGAACACCGTCACGCCCGCCGAGGGCTCACGTCTCTTCGACGGGCTGCCCGGCACCGAGCGCTACTACTTCGTCCACTCCTACGCCGTCCACGACTGGGAACTGACCGTCACGAGCGCGGCGATGACCCCGCCCAAGGTCAGCTGGTCCGAGCACGGCGCGCCGTTCGTCGCCGCCGTGGAGAACGGCCCGCTGTGGGCGACCCAGTTCCACCCGGAGAAGTCCGGGGACGCCGGCGCCCGGCTGCTGTCCAACTGGGCCGCGTCCCTGTGAATCCCGGGAGCCTGAATCCCGGAGCCTGAATCCCGGAATCTGAGTCCCCGAGCCCCGAACCAAGCCCGCCGGCCCCTCCGACCTCTCCGATCCGACCACCCCGCCCAACCACACAAGCCGGGAGCGCCCCCGTGTCCACGCCTTCGTCCGCGCCCACGCTGGAACTTCTGCCCGCCGTCGATGTACGCGACGGACAGGCCGTGCGCCTCGTGCACGGCGAGTCCGGCTCCGAGACCGCCTACGGCGACCCGCTCGAAGCCGCCCTCAACTGGCAGCGCGCGGGCGCCCGCTGGCTGCACCTGGTCGACCTCGACGCGGCCTTCGGCACGGGCGACAACCGCGCCCTCATCTCCGAGGTGGCCGGCGCGATGGACATCGACGTCGAGCTGTCCGGCGGCATCCGCGACGATCCGAGCCTCGCCGCCGCGCTCGCCACCGGCTGCCGTCGCGTCAACCTGGGCACGGCGGCGCTGGAGACCCAGGAATGGGTCGCCAAGGTCATCGCCGAGCACGGCGACAAGATCGCGGTGGGCCTGGACGTACGGGGCACGACGCTGCGCGGTCGCGGCTGGACGCGGGACGGCGGCGACCTCTACGAGACCCTGGCCCGGCTCGACTCGGAGGGCTGCGCCCGCTACGTCGTCACCGACATCAACAAGGACGGCACTCTCAAGGGCCCCAACCTCGAACTGCTGCGAAACGTCTGCGCTGTGACGGACCGTCCCGTCGTCGCGTCGGGCGGGGTCTCCTCCCTTGACGATCTGCGCGCGATCGCCACGCTGGTACCCGAGGGCGTCGAGGGCGCCATCGTGGGGAAGGCCCTCTATGCCGGGGCGTTCACACTTGAAGAGGCTTTGGAGGCCGTGTCGTCATGAGCCCGTCCGAACGGCGTGACCTCGACGTGCAGCGCGACCGCTCCGGGAGCACCTGGGAGGAGACGATCGGCTTCGCGCGCGCCGTCGCGGCGGGAGACCGGGTGCTGGTGGCGGGGACGCTGCCGCTCGCCGACGGGAAGCTGCTCGGGGAGGGCTCCCCGTACGAGCAGACCAAGGCGGCCTTCGGCAAGGCGCTGGAGGCGCTGGAGACCTTCGGCCTCGACGCGTCGTCGGTGATCCGCACGCGGATGTACCTCACGCACGCGCGGGACGTGGAGGACGTGGGGCGTGCCCACCGCGAGATCTTCGGCGACACCCCGCCCGCCGCGACCCTCGTCGTCGTCTCCGGCTTCGTGGACTCGCGGGTCCTGGTGGAGGTGGAGATGGAGGCCTTCCGCGGCGACTCCGCCTGAAGGAGCCCTTCCCGCACCCGACTTCACCGGCGTCCGCTTCGCCGGCGCACCGATCCCGCAAGGAGTCAGCACAGCAATGTCCGTGGCCGTACGAGTCATCCCCTGCCTGGACGTGGACGCCGGACGCGTCGTCAAGGGCGTGAACTTCAAGAACCTGCGGGACGCGGGCGACCCCGTCGAGATGGCGAAGATCTACGACGAGGAGGGCGCCGACGAGCTGACCTTTCTCGACATCACCGCCTCCTCCGCGGACCGCGAGACGACGTACGACGTGGTGCGGCGCACCGCCGAGCAGGTCTTCATCCCGCTGACCGTCGGCGGCGGCGTCCGCAGCGGCGACGACGTGGACAGGTTGCTGCGCGCCGGAGCGGACAAGGTCGGCGTGAACACCGCGGCGATCGCACGGCCCGAGCTGATCCGGGAGATCGCCCGGCGCTTCGGCAGCCAGGTGCTGGTGCTGTCGGTGGACGCGCGGCGCTGCGGCGAGGACGCCTCCACACCCTCCGGGTTCGAGGTCACCACGCACGGCGGGCGGCGCGGCACGGGCCTCGACGCCGTCGAATGGGCGCGGCAGGCCGCGGAGTTGGGCGCGGGAGAGATCCTGCTGAACTCCATGGACGCGGACGGCACCAAGGACGGCTACGACACGGAGATGATCGAGGCCGTGGGCAGGCACGTCTCCGTGCCCGTCATCGCGTCGGGCGGCGCGGGCCGACTGGAGCACTTTCCCGCCGCGGTCGCCGCGGGCGCGGACGCCGTGCTGGCGGCCTCCGTCTTCCACTTCGGCGATCTGCGGATCGATCAGGTCAAGGACGCGCTGCGCGAGGCGGGTTCGCCCGTGCGGTGAAGCGCCCGGCGAGGGTGCGCGCGCCGGCCGCCGGTCAGCGCCCGCGCCGTGCCAGCAGGCCCCTCCGGCGCTTCGGGGGTGCGGCCGTCTCCGCGGGGGCGGGCGGCTCCGGTGCCGGGCCGGGCCCCTGCCCGGTGCGCTGACCGGGCGGCATCGGCGCCGCGGACTCCGCTCCCGTACCGGACGGCGTGCTCCCCGCCGCGCCGACGGCCGTGAACCGTACGGGCAGTTCGGTGAGGGCGCGGATGAACGGGCCGGGACGCCAGGCGAGTTGGTCCGCGGGGACGGCGAGTTCCATCTCGGGCAGCCGGTCGAGAAGCGTGTCGACGGCGACCTCGGCGATGACGCCCGCGGTGTCCTGCGCGGGGCACGCGTGCGGGCCCGCGCTGAAGGCGAGATGCGCGGTGTTCACGGCCCGCTGGGCCTGGCTCGTGGGCAGCGACGGGTCCAGGTTGGCGGCGGCGTGGCTGATCGTCACGGGCACGCCGGACGGGATGAGGGTCTCCTCGCCGGTGTCGGGGTCGCGCAGCGTGTAGTCCTCGATGGCGTACACGAACGAGTAGTTCGAGTGCGGCGCGTGGAGCCACAGCACCTCGTTGAGGGCGTCGGTGACGGTGAGGCTTCCGCCCGTCAGGTCGCCCGCGAAGCGGTCGTCGGAGAGCAGCATCATCGTGGCGGTGGAGATCCAGGCGGTGCCGGGCACCTGGCCGGCTCCGGTGATCACCACGAGCTGGTCGATGAGCTCTTCCTGGGTGACGTCGGAGGAGTGCTGCAACAGCCGCGTCGTCACGTCGTCGCCGGGCGTACGGCGCTTGATCTCGATCAGTTCGGTCAGGCAGGCCACCAGGTCCCGCAGGCCTTCCTGCGCGGCGGCGGGTTCGACGGCGTTGACCATCTGGAGGAAGGCGGTGGAGATGCGGCCGTTGAGATGGTCGGGGCAGCCGAAGAGCTGCGTGAGGACCATGACGGGGATCCGCGCCGCGTACTGGGAGACGAGGTCGGCGGTGCCGTCCGCCGCGAACTCGTCGATCAGCCGGGTGGCGCTGCGCTGCACGCAGGACCTCAGCTTGTGCGGGTCGATTCCGCCCAGGGCGCGGTCGACGGGGGTGCGCAGCCGCAGATGCTCCTGGCCGTCGGCGAACCACAGGCTCTTGCGGGGTCCCATGATCGGGAGGATCGGGCTGTCGCTGGGAACGCGTCCGTCGGCGAGCGCCGTCCAGCGGTTGGCGTCCTTGCTGAAGTAGGGGCTGCGGAGCACCTCCAGGGCCGCCTGGTAGCCGGTGACGAGCACGGACTCCACGCCCGGCGCGAGTTCGACCCACTGCGCGGGGCCGCCCTGCGAACGCAGCCGCGCATAGGTCGCGTTGGGATCGGCGGCGAAGGCGTCGTCGTACAGCTTCGGCAGCCCGGACGGCTGAGCCGCACCGGACACCTGAGCTGCCCCGGACGGCTGGGCGGCAGCGGACGGCTGGGCGGCAGCGGCGGGCGTTGCGTGTGCCGGGCATCCCGGAGCCGCCGCCGGACGGCCGGGCTCGGAAGGGGACGCCGGCGAGGACGGCGGGGTCACGACGACTCCTGGTGGCCTTCGTACAGATGCTGGACGAGTGTGACGAGCGCGTTCTTGGCGGACCGGCGTTCCCGCGCGTCGCACGAGATCAGGGGTGTGCCGGGGTCGAGGTCGAGCGCCTCGCGCAGTTCAGCGCCGGGGTAGTCCGGGCTGTCGGGAAAGGTGTTGAGAGCGACGATGTACGGCAGCGCGCTCTTCTCCACGAGACTCAGTGCCTCGAACGACTGGTCCAGGAACCGTGAGTCGGCGAGTACGAGCGCCCCGTAGGCGCCGCGGGAGAGGTCCTCCCAGATCCCCGTGAAGCGCTGCTGGCCGGGCGTGCCGAACAGATACAGGGCGAGGTCGTCGGCGAGCGTGAGCCGCCCGAAGTCGAGGGCGACGGTGGTGGATTCCTTCGCCGGCACACCGGCCAGGTCGTCCACAGCGGCGCCGCTCTGCGTCATGAGCTCCTCCGTGCGCAGCGGCTCGATCTCGCTGACGGCCCCGATCAGCGTCGTCTTGCCGACGCCGAAGGGACCGACCACCATCAGCTTGGCGGTGATCTGGACGGTGTCGCGGACGTAGACGCCGTCAGAGAGCCTGGAGGCCATGGAGCATCCTCTCCAGGGTGCGCAGACGGTCGGGGTCGGCGGGCGTGCCGTCGGCCGAGCGGGTTCCGGAGTGCTTCAGGCCCGACTTGACCTCCAGCAGACCGGCGTCGATGAGATCGCCGAGCAGGATGCGGGTGATGGTCAGCGGCTGACCGAGGTGGCCGGCGACCTCGACGACGGAGAGGCTGCCGCCGCGGCACAGGTCGATCACCCGCAGATGTTCCGGCTGCAACCCTGCCCGGGACGCGCCGGAGACCGCGGTCACCATCGTCAGCATGTCGAGTTCGTCGGCGGTGCCGGTGGGCTGAGCCCGCCCGCCGGTCAGCACGAACGACCTCACCAGATCATGCCTGTGCCTGTGGGTCATGTGCCGCTGCCGACGTCCTGGCGGAGTGCTGTGCCCATCTCCCGTCCGAGCTGGGCGACGACCTCGTGCATCCGGTACGCGACCTGCCCGACGTCCGCCGCCCCGGAGGTCGCCACGGACAGGAACGTCGAGTCGTGCGCGCGGATGGTGACCACGAATCCCCCGTCGAACTCGACGAGGCTCTGCCGCCACGAGTCGGCCGGGGCGCGGCAGAACATCGCGGTGGCGCTGCTGGTGGACTGCACACCGGCGAGGGCGGCCGCGATGCTGTCGGCCTGGTCCTGGTCCAGGCCCGGGGAGAACGCCTTCACCAGGCCGTCGGCGGTGATGAGGATCGCGTCGTGCACCTCGGGCTGGTCCAGCACCTGGTTGAGCATCCAGGCGTCCGGGTTCTTGGTCATGGCTCGGGAGTCCCTTCCGTGGACGGGCCGAGGCGGTCGGCCGCCGCCTTGCCTGCGCGCTGGAACGCGCCGATCACCGCGGCCGCCTGGCTCGGCGTGCGAGGCGCGGCGTCAGGGGCTGCGGACCGCTCCGCGGTGTTCTGCGCGCTGGGGGCCGCCGTCCTCCGCGTCCGCTTGGGCAGCCCGTGCGCGGTGGTGGCGCTCGGCCTCGCGGCCTCCCCGTCGCCGCGTACGGGCGCGGCCTCCGTCGAGTCCGCCTCGGCGCGGGGCGCGGCCGTGGCGACGGCAGGCGACGCGGGCGGTTCCACGGGGTCCGTCAGCAGCGTCCGGGGAAGGTTCACCACGGCACGTACGCCGCCGAACGCCGAGGCGGTGTCGACCGACACCGTGAAGCCGTAGCGCCGGGCGAGGGCACCGCACGCGGCCAGCCCGAAGCGCGGCGGGTCGCCCAGCTTCGCGATGCCCAGGGAGTCGTCGTTGAGCAGGCGCGTGGCCTTCTCCTGCTCCGCGGCGTTGAGCCCCACGCCGGCGTCCTCGATCACGAACGCCAGCCCGCTGTGCGTGAGTTGGACGTGCACCTGTACGGGGGTCCGCGGGTGCGAGGAGCGGGTCGCGTTCTCCAGCAGCTCCGCGATCGTCATGACCAGCGGCTCGACGACGCGGCCCGTCACGGCCCGGGTGTCCCCGATACGCACGATGTGGACGCGCTTGTAGTCGAGAATCCGGCCGATGGCGCCGCGGACGATGTCGTGGAGCGACGTCGCGTTGTGCTGCCGGCCCGGCCACGCCCGGCAGACCACGGCCATGCCGACGGCCCGGCGGAGGATCTGCGCGTTCGTGTGGTCGAGCTGCATCAGGTCTTCGAGGAAGGCGGAGTCGTCATGGCGCTCCGTCATCTCGTTGATCTTGAGCTGCTGCCCGTTCGCGAGCCCTTGCAGCTTCCGGGCGACGGCCAACAGCAGGCTCTGCGAGGCCTGTTCGGCGCTCTCGCACGCGTGGCTGAACATCTCCAGCACGGAGTCGTGGGCGTTCGCGAAGTCCGTACCGGCCAGGCTGTCGTGCAGCGGGCCGGGGACACCGGTGCGGGGACCGCGCCACTGGGCGTCCGCCATCGCCTGAAGGCGGTGCTGGACGAGGTGCAGCGTCTCCTCCTCCAGCACGCGGAGTTGCTTCTCGAGGACGCGAACCCGCTGCGCGTTCCGCGCCGCTTCCCTGCGGTGGCGGATCGCCACGGTCCCGGCCGCGATCGCGACCGCCGCCAGAAACGGCACGAGCCAGACGGCCACGTCCGATATGTGCTTCATCGAAACCTCAAGCAGGAGCAGGCAGGAGCGAGTTCGCCGGTCGGGAGAGGTTAAGCACGCACTTCACGAGCCGGTCCGCAGGAGGGCAGGTGGTCAGGGTGGTTAGTCAAGATACGTCAGCAGTCTTCGAATTCAAGACGATTGGCAGGAGAAGTTGACCAGGTCTGCGACGGAACCGGTGACCGGCCGGTGGCCGAATGCCGACGCGCTCCGCCGAGTTGGCGATTCGAGGTGGGTCACGTGCGCGGGCCGGGCCCGGGCCGGATGGCGGTCGGAGCCGCGGTGGTCAGGGCTGACCGGGCGCGCCCGGAGGTGCGGGGCGGTTTCCGGAGGGGGCTTGTGCGCCTAGGCTGCGGCCATGAGCAGGGTCAACGACGTCGGTGGGCAGACGGGCTTCGGGCCCGTCGTGACGGAGCAGGACGAGCCCGCCTTCCACGCGGACTGGGAGGCGCGGGTCTACGCGCTGAACGTCGCGCTCGTGCGGCGCGGCGCCTACACCCTGGACGAGTTCCGGGACGCGATCGAACGCATGCCTCCGCAGGAGTACTTGGCCGCCTCGTACTACGAGCGCTGGCTCCACGCCATCGAGCAGCTCACCGGCGGGCGGAGCGGCGATGAGTGAGCCCCCGGCGGCGCTCTTCGCGCCGGGCGACGCCGTCCGTACGTTCGCCGCCGACCCCGACCGGCATACCCGGCTGCCGCGCTACGCGCGCGGCCGTACGGGGCGGATCGTCGAGGTCACCGGCAGCTGGCCGCTCGCCGACGACGTGGCGCGGCGCCGTGCCGAGCCTCGTGTCGAGCCGGTCTACACCGTGGCGTTCGCGGCCCGCGACCTGTGGGGCGACGGCGACCACGAAGTGACACTCGACCTGTGGCAGTCGTATCTGGAGCCGTACGAGGAGGCAGCGCCATGAGCGGAACGCACACCGGCAATCCGGTCGCGGCGCGTGTGCGCCGCCTGGAGGAGCGGCTCATCGCGGAAGGGCGAGTGAGCGACGGCGAGTTGGACGCCGTCCTCACCGCGGTCCTGGACGGCGCGTCACCGCTCAACGGCGCCCGCATCGTCGCCCGCGCCTGGTGCGACGCGGGCTTCCGCGAGCGGCTGCTGGCCGACGCCAACGCGGCCCTGCCCGAGGTCGGGCTGTCCATGGCGGGCGGGCTTCAGGAGCAGCGTCTGAAGGTCGTTGCGAACACACCGGAACGCCACAACGTGCTGGTCTGCACGCTGTGTTCGTGCTATCCGGTGGCGCTGCTCGGGCCGTCGCCGTCCTGGTATAAGAGCGAGGCCTACCGCTCCCGTGTGGTGCGCGAACCGCGGGCCGTACTCGCCGAGTTCGGGCTGGACCTTCCGCCCGGACGTGAGGTCACGGTCTGGGACTCCAGCGCCGAGAGCCGCTATCTGGTCCTCCCGCAACGCCCCGCGGGCACGGAGGAGTTGACCGAGGAGGAGCTCGCACAGCTCGTCACGCGCGAGGGACTCATCGGCACGGCCGCGGTCTGACGGACCGCGGCCGCACCGCACTGCCGCGTCTCAGATGCCCAGGTCCGCGTCGTGAGCCCGTGCGACGACCTCCTTCTCGCCCTCCTCCTCGACGCGCGCGACACGCTGGCGCCCCGAGACGTACAGCACGAGCTCGTTCGGCTCGCCCGTGACCGTCACGACCGGCGTGCCCTTGCGGGCGACGACCGTCTGGCCGTTGGCGCGGCGGAGGACCAGCCCGACCGGCGACTTGCGGCCGAAGACCCGCGCCATGCTCTCCAGCCGCTTCCACAGCGCGTCCTGGAAGACGGAGTCCAGCTCGCGCGGCGTCCAGTCGGGCGCGGCGCGGCGCAGGTCCTCGGCGTGGATGTAGAACTCGACGGTGTTCGCGGCCTCGTCGACCTGCTTGAGCGCGTACGGGGACATCCGCGGCGGCCCCGTACGGATGAGCTGGATCAGCTCCTCGTACGGCTTGGCCGTGAACTCGCCCTGCACACGGTCGAGTCGGGCCGCGAGCGACTTGAGCAGGAGACCTCCGGCGGCGTCCGCGCGGCGCTCCCGCACCACCACGTGCGCGGCGAGGTCGCGGGCCCTCCAGCCTTCGCACAGAGTGGGGGCCTCCGGCCCGCCGCTCTCCAACAGATCCGCCAGAATGAGACGTTCACGCTTGGCATGGGTCGACATGCGGCCAAGGGTACGGCGGGCCGTACGGCGCGGCGGTCATTTGCCGGCCGTGTGCGGCCGGCAGTCACTCGAATTCGACCACTGAGCGCAGCGCTTGGCCGGTGAGCATCATCTCGAAGCCCTGGTTGATCCCCGAGATCGGCATGCGGTGGGTGATGAGGGAATCGATCTCCAGCCGGCCGTCGAGGTACAGGTCGACGAAGCGGTTCAGGCCGCTGCGCCCCTTGACGCCGCCGAAGTAACTGCCCTTGACGGTGCGTCCGTACCGGGCGAGCACGGGCGGGAAGGAGAGTTCGGCGTCCTTCGGCTCCACGCCCAGGAGCACGCACGTGCCCCATCCGGCGTGGCAGCAGTCGAGGGCCTGGCGCATGACCTCGACGGAGCCGGCGCACTCGAAGGCGACATCGACGCCGCCGTCCGTCAAGTCCTTGACAGCCGCCACGACTTCGGAGCCGCCGGCGCACGCGCTCGCGTCGACGAAGTCCGTCATGCCGAGGCTTTCCGCCAGCGGCTTCTTCGAGGGTGAGAGGTCGACGCCGATGATGCGGCCGGCGCTCGCGAGCCGCGCTCCCTGTACGACGTTCATGCCGATGCCGCCCAGGCCGAACACCACCACCTGGTCTCCCGCGCGCACGTCGTCGAGTGCCGCGCCCACGCCCGTGGTCACACCGCAGCCGAGGAGGCAGACGGACCCCAGCGGGGCGTCGGCACGGATGCGTGCCAGGGCGATCTCGGGCACGACCGAGCAGCGCGAGAACGTCGAGGTGCCCATGAAGTGGTGCACCGGCGTGCCCCCCAGGCGGAAGCGAGGCGTCCCGTCCGGCATCACGCCCTGGTCCCTCGTCTTCTTGATGGTCCAGCACAGGTTCGTACGGCCGCTGCGGCACATCCGGCAACTGCCGCACTCCGGCCCGTACAACGGGATCACGTGGTCCCCCGCCTCGAGTGTGGTGACGTCCCGCCCGACCTCGACGACACGGCCCGCGCCCTCGTGGCCCAGGACGGCCGGGTACACGCAGCTGGGGTTCGAGCCGTCGAAGGCCGTGGTGTCCGTGTGGCACAGGCCGCTTGCCGCGATCTCGACCAGGACTTCGCCCGCACGCGGCGGTTCGACCTCGATGGTCTCGACCGAGAGCTGCTCTCCTGGCGCGTGCAGGACCGCGGCGGGGGACGAGATCACGAACTCCTCCTAGAAGTCGAAGTGGCGCGCCGCCGTGCGCCAGGCCGTGCTGCGGGGGTCTATGAGATCGGAGTGCGCGCCGGGCACGGTGACGAGCCGCACGTCACCGCCGCGGGCTCGCGCGTCCTCCACGTAGCGCTCGCTCTGCTCGAAGGGGACCCTCGTGTCCGTCTCGCTGTGGACGCACCAGACCTTCGCACGGGGCACGGGGCAGGCGACCGGATCGGCGGACGCGTAGCGCTCCGGGAATTCCTCCGGTGGCCCGCCGAGGAACCCGGACACCGCGTCGTCGCCGACCCGCATACGTGCCGCGTGGCCGAGGTCGAGTACGCCCGCGAGGGAGACGACGCTGCGCACGCGGGCCGCCGTGCCGCCGCCGCGGGCCGCGGTACGTACCGCGAGCTGCCCGCCCGCCGAGTGCCCCACGAGGTGCACGCGGTCGAGGCCGAGGCCGAACTCCTCGGCGAGCACGTCGAGATGAGCGACGCCCGCAGCGCAGTCGTGGAGGGTGTCCGACCACACGCCCTGCCCCACGCGCCGGTACTCGACGTTCCACACGTCCATGCCCCGCTGCGACAGGTACGCGCACAGCGGAGCCGTCGTCTCCAGGCCGCGGTGGGGGCGCCAGAAGCCGCCGTGCAGTACGGCGATCACGTCCCGGGAACGGTCCTGCCCGGCTGCCCGGTACAGGTCGCCGTACTGGAAGGCGGCCGTGCCGTAGGCGCGGCGTACCGGGGTCAACGGCATTGGCGGCCGCGGTCGAAGAACTCCTCCGCCGTCGTCATGAAGGCGCGGGTCACCGAGACCGTACGGCGCTCGCGCAGGCACACGGCGAAGGCCTCCGTGAAGATCTCGGCGTCGAGGATGCGCAGCATGCGCGTGCGGCGGTCCGGCACGTACTCGACGTCGGTCGTGATGCCCACGCCGAACCCGGAGACGACCGCTTCCCGTACCCCTTCGCGGCACACCTCCAGCGTGACCCGCGGGACGATGCCGCGCTCCTGGAGCGCCTGTTCCAGGGTGAGCCGGCAGGTCGAGCCCTTCTCGCGCAACACCAGTGCCGCATCGGCGAGTTCGGCGAGCTCCACTCCCTCGCGCCCGGCCCATGGATGGTCGTCGCGGCAGAAGAGCACCACGTCCTGGCGGCTGTACGGCAGGGCGTGCAGGCGGCTGTCGAGCGTGGTCTGGCCGACGATGCCGACGTCGATCTCCTGCTCGATGAGCCGCCGCATCACGGTGGCCGAGTTGTCGAGCAGCAGCGACAGGGTCACCCCGGGATGGGCCTTGTTGAACGCGGACAGCAGCCGCATCACGAAGTACGGCGCCACTCCGCCCACCCGGAGCCTGCCGCGCAGGGTGCTGCCCGCCGAGTTGAGCAGCTCGACGGCCTCGCCCTCCAGGGCGAAGAGCTGCTTGGTGATGGTGAACAGCGATTCGCCGAGTTCGGTGAGGCGCACGCTGCGCGGTGTGCGGCGCACCAGTTCGACGCCGTAGTGCGCTTCGAGCTGACGCAGCTGGATCGTCACCGTCGGCTGGCTGACGTGCAGCAGCGTGGCCGCCGCCGTGATGCTTCCGGCGACGGCCACGGCGTGGAAGGAGCGCAGCTGGTTGAAGCTCACGTACGGCAGCGCGTTGGGGCGCGCGGCGCCCGCCGGCGCCGTGCCGCCGGAATCGCTGGAATCGCTGGAATCGGCCGTACTTTCAGCGCCGTTCGCACCCGTCGCACCGGTCCCGCCGCCGTAACCGGCCTTGAGGAGCGCCGGGGCCTGCGGCCCGTCCGTACGGGCCGCCGCGGCGGCCAGGGCGTCGGACAGGACGTCGGCCATCTGCTGTGTCACCCCTGCCCAGGCACGCGGATCCAGACCCGGCCATCGTCGACCCGCGCCGGATACACGCGCAAGGGCCGCGTCAGCGGAGGGCCCATGGCCTTGCCCGTCGGAATGTGGAACACCCCCTGGTGGCGCGGGCATTCGACGGTGTCGTCCTGCACGTAACCCTCGGACAGTGAAGCCTCCTGGTGCGTGCAGCAGTCGTCGGTGACGTAGTAGTCGCCGCCGATGTTGAAGACGGCGTACGCGTGACCGTGCACCGTGACGCAGACGACGTCCTCCTCCTCCACCTCGGACGCCTCCGTCAGGGCGCACCAGCCCCAGCCCTCTTCGGGGTCGCTCATCTCGCTCGCTCCTCGCAACTCGCCGGCCGGCGGCCCGCCTTCGGGCCGCCGGTCCCCTCCTGTCCGGCCTGATCCCTCTGCCCGCCCGGCGTCAACTGCTCCCGCCCGCACCGCTGATGGCGCTGGGCTCCGGGTCGCTGTAGCGGTTCACGAGCGCGTTGTGGCGGCTCATGCTCGACTTGAGGTCGTCGTACAGCTGCGACCACAGCTCGAAGAAGTCGACGTACATGGCGTGCAGTTCGGGATCGGGTTCGACGACGCCGCGCACGGGCGCGAGGTCCTTCATGGGCTCACGCATGTCCTCGTAGAGCCCGGCGCCGGATGCCGCGATCACGGCGTCGCCCAGTGGCGCGGCCTCGTCCACGTCGGGTATCAGCAGCCGGCGGTTGGTGACGTTGGCGGTGATCTGGTTCCACAGCGGGCTCTTCGTCGGGCCTCCGTTGAGCACGAGTTCGGGGAAGTCGGCGCCGCCGTCCTCCGCGATGCGCACGTTGGAGTACAGATCGAAGGCGACGCCCTCGATCAGCGCCCTGATGACGTGCGCGCGACCGGTGAACGGCTGGATCCCGAAGAAGACGCCGCACGCCTGCCCGTCCCAGCGCGGCGAGAGCGAATTGCCAAGATACGGCAGGTACATGAGCCCGTCCGCGCCCGGTGTGATGCGCTCGGCCTGTGCGGTGACGAGGTCGAAGACGTTGCGGCCCATGCGCTCCGCCAGCGCGCTCTCCGGGTCGGCGAACTTGTCGCGGAACCACTTCAGGGAGGCCCCGGTGAAGGCCATCGGCGCGTCGAACAGCGTCATCCCGTCCAGCACGTGGGGCCACTTGAGGATGCGGTACTCCTCGGGCAGCTCGTCCCGCGGCACGAGGACGCCGAGATTGGAGCCGGTGCCCATCGAGTAGTACGCCTGCCCGGCCTCGGTGGCTCCCGCCCCCAGCGCGGCGGCGCCGATGTCGGTGCCGCCGGCCACCACGGCCGTGCCCTCGTGCAGGCCCGTCTCGCGGGCGGCCTGCGGCGTGACGGTGCCGATGACCGTGTCGGAGGTGTGGATGTCCGGATAGATGCCGGGGGAGAGGCCGAGCGCCTCGGTGAGCGAGTGGTCCCAGCGGGCGTGACGGTGCTCGTACGGGTAGAAGAGCCCGGCGTCGCCGTGGTTCATGCTGTATTCGCCGGTCAGCCGCATCGTGCAGTAGCCGGCGGGGGAGAGGAGCTTGTGGATCGCGGCGAAGACGTCCGGTTCGTGCCGCCGCAGCCACATCGCCTTCGGCTCGATGAACCAGGACGCGACGCGGTTGCCGTTGACCGCCTTGATCCGGTTCTCGCCGACCTGCTCGCGTATCTCCTCGCACTCGCGCTGCGAGCGGCTGTCCATCCAGATCATCGCGCGCCGCAGCGGCCGCCCGTCACGGTCGACGGGGAGCGTGACGCCGACCAGTCCCGAGATCGAGACCCCCGCCACGTCGGAGGCCGGACCCGGATAGTCGCTCAGACAGCGGGAGATGCAGGAGGAGACCGCACGCCAGTAGTCGTCCGGATCCTGCTCGGCCCACCCCGGATGCGGGTGGTGCAGCGGGTGCTCCGCGGCGGCGGAGGCGACGACCTTGCCGTCCGCGGTGTCGAGGATGCACGCCTTGACGTTGGTGGTGCCGATGTCGATGCCGAGCGAGAGGTGTCCGGACAACGGAAGCTCCTTGCGGGGATCGGAGAAGCGGAGGGGAGGGGGAAGCGGCGCGGCGGCGAGGCCTGGCCGCCGCGCCGCGTGAAGTGCCCGCGCGCGGGGGCCGGTTCAGCCGGCCACCGCCGCGGACGTACTCGTGGGCACCGTCGAACCGGATCCGTTCCCGAGGTTGCCGACGATGTCGCGGTGGGCCCGGACGTACCCCTTGCTCACGACGTACTGCCGCTTGGCGGGCGCCTCGGGAAGCGCCTGGTGCAGCCGGGGCAGGTTGTGGAACGGGACGGAGGGCGCGAGATGGTGCTCCGCGTGGTACGGCATGTTCCAGTACAGGAACCGGATCACCGGATTGGTCAGCGTGGTCCGGGTGTTGGTCAGCGGGTCCGCGCCCTCCGCCATGCCGGTGTGCTCGGCCATGCGTACGAGACGGAGCGTGGGCTCGGCGGCGACACGGGGGAGCAGCCAGAACGCCAGCAGCGCGGGCCACGTCCCGGTGACGGCGCACACGGCCGCGACCAGCACGTACAGGCCGACCATCAGCCGGGCCTCCCAGATCACCCGGGGACGCTCGGACTCCGGCAGGAAGAAGCGCTCGCGGTCGTTGAAGCGCCCGGTGCAGCCGCGGTACAGCGTGCCCACCACCTTGGGCCAGAATTCCATTCCGAAAACCTCGCCCAGATAACCGGAAATGCCGTCGGGCATCGGCACCTGGTCCGGATCTCGCTCGGGGTCCTGTGTGTAGGAATGGTGTGCGGCGTGGCGATAACGGAAATAAAGCGCGGGCCGCATCATCAGCACGCCGCAGAAAGTCGCCACGGTGCTGTTCAGCCGGCGCGTACGGAAAGCCGTGCCATGCGTGCACTCGTGCATCGGTGCGAACAGGAAAACCACCACGATCCCCTGTGCGAACATGGCGGGGAGCATCCACCAGGTCCCCCAACTCCAGGCGATCAGGCCCGTGGTGACCGCGCCGACCGCCAGATGCCCGGCCATGTAGCGAAGTGCCGGGCCGTTGCGGCGCCGCTGGAGGCCCTTGAGTTCCTTGCGGGGAAGCGGTGGTTTCACGGGCTTGGCCCAGGGGTCGGCTTCGCCGGGCGTCAGCATCGGTGTCATCTGCCGCACTCCTCCCGATTTTCCTCGCCGGAGTCTCTGCTTCACAATGAGTGAAAGAGGCTCGCCATGTCGAATAGAAAAATCCAAGAATCGCCATAGATTCTCTCTATAGGGGCCCGGCGGAATCGCCGCCGGCGGCGGACACCTGCGGCACGTGCACGTCCGCGCGCGGCATGCGCGAGAATGGTCCCCATGCCCGCACGATCCTCCGCGACCTCGCTCGACCCCGAGATCGCCGCACGCCTCAAGCGCAACGCGGACGGCCTGTTCCCCGCCGTCGCCCAGCAGCACGACACGGGCGAGGTGCTGATGCTCGGCTGGATGGACGACGAAGCCCTGCACCGCACCCTCACCACCGGCCGCGCCACCTACTTCAGCCGCAGCCGCCGGGAGTACTGGGTCAAGGGCGACACCTCCGGCCACGTCCAGCACGTACGGTCCGTGGCCCTGGACTGCGACGGCGACACCGTGCTGGTCAAGGTCGACCAGGTCGGCGGCGCCTGCCACACCGGCGACCGCACCTGCTTCGACGCGGGGTCGCTCACGGTCGTGGGCGAGCCCGCCGAGGAGGGGTGACGGCCAGTAAGGTCACCGATCATGACGACTCCGGACCTCGACACATTCCGCACGCTCGCGAAGGACCGCCGCGTCATCCCCGTGACGCGGCGCCTCCTCGTCGACGGCGACACCCCCATCGCGCTCTACCGCAAGCTCACCGGCGAACGCCCGGGCACCTTCCTACTGGAGAGCGCCCCCGGAGGCTCCTCGCACGCCGGAGGCGTGGGGGGAGACAGGACCTGGTCCCGCTACTCCTTCATCGGCGTACGCAGCGCGGCGACGCTCACCGTGCGCGACGGCTCGGCGCACTGGCTGGGCACGCCGCCCGTCGGCGTGCCGGTCGGGGGCGACCCGCTGCGCGCGCTGCGGGAGACGGTCGAGGCCCTGCACACGCCGCGCGACCTTCACGAGGACTCGGACCTGCCGCCCTTCACCGGCGGCATGGTCGGCTATCTCGGATACGACATCGTGCGGCGCCTGGAGAAGGTCGGCGACAGCGCAACCACCGTCGACGACCTCGCCCTGCCCGAGCTGACGATGCTGCTCGCCTCCGACCTGGCCGTCCTCGACCACCGTGACGGCACTGTGCTGTTGATCGCCAACGCGATCAACCACAACGACCTGGACACCGGCGTCGACGAGGCGTACGCGGACGCGGTCTCCCGGCTGGAGACCATGGCCGCGGACCTGGCACGCCCCGCGCCCGCCCCGCCCGCCGTCCTGCCTCCCTCCCAACTGCCGGAGTTCACGGCACGCTCGGGCGGCGCCACGTACCAGGCGTGGGTCGAGGACATCAAGGAGCGCATCCGCGCGGGCGAGGCGTTCCAGGTCGTCCCCTCGCAGCGGTTCGAGACCGCGTGCTCCGCGAGCGCCCTCGACGTCTACCGGGTGCTGCGCGCCACCAACCCCAGCCCGTACATGTACCTGTTCCGCTTCGCGGACGGTGACGGGGGCACCTCCCACGCCGGAGGCGCAGGGGGAGGCTTCGACGTCGTCGGTTCGAGCCCCGAAGCGCTCGTCAAGGTCGAGGACGGCCAGGCGATGATGCACCCCATCGCCGGCACCCGCCCCCGCGGCCGCACACCCCAGGAAGACACGGCGCTCGCCGAGGAGTTGCTCGCCGACCCCAAGGAGCGGGCGGAGCACCTGATGCTGGTCGACCTCGGCCGCAACGACCTGGGCAAGGTGTGCGAGCCGGGCAGCGTCGAGGTCGTCGAGTTCATGTCCGTCGAGCACTACAGCCACGTCATGCACATCGTCTCCACCGTCACCGGACGGCTCGCCCCCGACCGCGCCGCCTTCGACGCGCTCACCGCGTGCTTCCCGGCGGGGACGCTCTCCGGGGCGCCCAAGCCCCGCGCCCTCCAGATCATCGAGGAGCTGGAGCCGACCCGCCGCGGCGTCTACGGAGGCTGCGTCGGCTACCTCGACTTCGCCGGGGACGCCGACATGGCGATCGCGATCCGCACCGCGCTGCTCCGCGCGGGCACCGCCTATGTGCAGGCGGGCGCCGGCGTCGTCGCCGACTCCGACCCCGTCGCGGAGGACACCGAGTGCCGGAACAAGGCGGCGGGCGTCCTCAGGGCGGTCGCCTCCGCCGAACGGCTCGGCGGTAGCGTGGACGGGTGACTTCCGTACCACAGGCACGCTCCTCGGACCCCGAACAGGGCGACGAAGGCCGCGCCGGACAGCCGGCGCCCTCAGCATCCGCCGCCGGCGAAGCCCGGACGCAGGCACACGGAGCCCGTGCCCGCGCCGCCCGCCGCGCCCTCGCGCCGGCTCTGCTGTGCGGCGCCGCCGGAGCCGCGCTCGCGCTGCTCGCCGACGGCCAGGTCTGGAGTCACGCCACGGCGTCCTTCGCGCAGGGCGGACTTCCCGTGAAGGCCGAGGGCGGCGACGTCACCGGCCTGCCCAGCGCCCTCGCGCTCGTCGGACTCGCCGCTCTCGTCGCGGTGTTCGCGGTCCGGCGCGCGGGCCGCGTCCTCGTCGCCGCGCTGCTCGCGCTCTGCGGCACCGGCACGCTCGCCGCCGGGCTGCTGGGTGCCGACGGCACCGACGCGCTCAAGCAGAAGGCCGCCGAGGCGAGCGGCCTGGCCCGTACCGGCATCGAGGCCGTGCACGTCAGCGCCTGGCCGTACGTGTCCGCGGGCGGCGGAGCACTGCTGCTGCTCGCGGGCGTGCTGGCGCTGCGCTACGGCCCGGCCTGGCCGTCGATGTCGGGGAGCACGCGATACGAGCGCACCGAGCGGCCCTCGCGCCGGCCCCGCGGTGGCGCCGGGGCGCCGGTGGACCCCGACCGTCCCGAAGACCTGTGGAAGGCGCTGGACCGCGGCGAGGACCCGACCGGTGGCCTCACCGAGGGAGCCCCGGCCCGCGCGGACGGCGCGCGCGAAGGAAGCGCCTGACCGCGCGCCGCCGGCGCGTGTGCCACCCCTGGGTCGTCGCCCTCGCGGGGCAGGGGGAAGAATGGCGGGCGAGACGCCCCAGTCGGTTGAACTACGAGGAGCACACACATGGCGGGCAACAGCCACGGTCACACCCTGGCCGCGTGGACCGGCGTGACGATCACCTTCGTCGGCTTCTGCATCTCCGGCATCTTCACGGTGCTGGCCCAGCCGGTCGGCTTCGTGGCGGGCCTCGTCGTGGTCGTCGCGGGCGGTGTCGTCGGGCTGCTGATGAAGGCCGCCGGCCTCGGCCAGCCGAAGGAGCCGGCGAACAACGGCGCCTCGGCCCAGCCGCAGGAGCAGTCGTCCTGAGCGGGCACGGACCCGTACCCGCGGGGCGCCGGACCACGGTTCCGGTGTCCCGCCTCGCCGCGCCGGCCGGCACTCTCGCCGCCGTCGGCGCGGCTTTCGCATACGTGGGGACCGTGGACCCGGGCGAGCCCGGGCACTACCCGGTCTGCCCGCTGCTGCGCTTCACCGGCCTCTACTGCCCCGGCTGCGGCGGCCTGCGCTGCGCCCACGCCGTCGTGCACGGCGACTTCGCGACGGCGCTCGGCATGAACGCCCTCGCCGTGGCGGCCTTCGCCGCCTTCGCGGCCTTCATGGTCTTCTGGGTGGTGCGCGTGCTGCGCTCCCAGCCGGTGACGGTGCCGCTGAGCACCAGGCACTGGTGGGCCCTGGGCATCCTCGCGCTGGCCTTCACGGTCGTACGGAACCTCCCGGTGGGAGCCGCGCTCGCGCCATGAGCCGGTCCGGCCCAGTCCGTACGTCCCGTCCGTACGTCTCCTCCGGTACGTACGGGCACAACCGGCAGGCCATGAACACGGTTTGTCCGGAATGCGGGATTCCAGCCAGGCGGATGCGAGTCCTCCGGCTCCCGCCCGATAGCATCGCAGTGCCCGATCTGACCATTGCTCCGCCCCGTCGCGCGGAGACCGGCCCGGACCCGAAGGAGGCCGCTCGGTGAGTGTGCTCGACGAGATCATCGAAGGGGTGCGTGAGGACCTTGCCGCGCGGCAGGCGCACGTCGGCCTCGACGAGCTCAAGGAGCGCGCCGCCGCGGCCCCGCCCGCCAAGGACGGCATCGCGGCCCTGAAGGGCGAGGACGTCCGGGTCATCTGCGAGGTCAAGCGCTCCAGCCCCTCCAAGGGCGCGCTGGCCGCGATCGCCGACCCGGCCGCGCTGGCGGCCGACTACGAGACGGGCGGCGCCTCCGTCATCTCCGTCCTCACCGAGAAGCGCCGCTTCGGCGGCTCGCTCGCGGACCTCGAGGCCGTACGGGCCAAGGTCGACATCCCGGTCCTGCGCAAGGACTTCGTCTTCTCCTCCTACCAGCTGTGGGAGGCCCGGGCGCACGGCGCGGACATCGTGCTGCTGATCGTCGCGGCGCTGGAACAGGAGGCGCTGGTCTCGCTGATCGAGCGGGCCGAGTCGATCGGGCTGACCCCACTGGTCGAGGCGCACGACGAGGACGAGACGCAGCGCGCGGTGGACGCCGGGGCCCGGATCATCGGCATCAACGCGCGCAATCTCAAGACGCTCGAGGTCGACCGCGGCAACTTCGCCCGGATCGCGCCGGAGATCCCCGCGCACATCGTCAAGGTCGCAGAGTCGGGCGTGCGGGGCCCGCACGATCTGATCGCCTACGCCAACGAGGGCGCGGACGCGGTGCTCGTCGGCGAGTCGCTGGTCACCGGCAAGGACCCCAGGTCGGCCGTCGCGGACCTCGTCGCCGCCGGAGCCCACCCCGCGCTGCGGCACGGGCACGGGAGGGGCTGACCTCCTCATGACCCCCCGCCCGGCCGTCAGTTGTGAACAGCTCCGCCCGGAGTGCGGCGCGTACGCCTCGCTGGCGCGCGGCTGCCGTCCGCGCGGCTGCCGGGCGCCGGCGCGGCGCGTGCACGGACGGCGGGTGCGTTACCACATCGGCTGTGAGCCGGGCCAGATCAACGGCCGCCGATGGCGCGGGGCCGCACGCGCGCGGACGGCCGCGACCCGCCCGGCGGGCCGCTGAGCCGCACCCCACGGAACAGAGACGCACACGCACAGACGGACGGACGTGACGGGACGGCCGAGCGGTCGCCCGCCGTCCGCTTCCCGCTCCACGTGTGACAGCGCCCGGGCAAGGAGCGCGGTGCCGCGATGCCGCGGTGTCCGACGCGCACGGTGAAGGCCGTCCCTGCTTCCGTACAACTTCCGTACATCTGCACATTCACGAGGAGCACGTCGGATGTCCGACTTCTTTGTCCCCGACCCCGAGGGCCGGGTCCCCGATCCCGGAGGCTATTTCGGCGCCTTCGGCGGCAAGTTCATTCCGGAGGCGCTCGTCGCCGCCGTCGACGAGGTGGCCGTCGAGTACGAGAAGGCCAAGGCCGACCCCGCCTTCACGGCCGAGCTCGAAGACCTGATGGTCAACTACACGGGCCGTCCCAGCCCGCTGACCGAGGTGTCCCGCTTCGCCGAACAGGCAGGCGGAGCCCGGGTCTTCCTGAAGCGCGAAGACCTCAACCACACCGGCTCGCACAAGATCAACAACGTGCTCGGCCAGGCCCTGCTGACCAAGCGCATGGGCAAGACCCGCGTCATCGCCGAGACCGGCGCGGGGCAGCACGGCGTCGCCACCGCCACCGCGTGCGCGCTCTTCGGTCTCGAATGCACCGTCTACATGGGCGAGATCGACACGCGGCGCCAGGCGCTGAACGTGGCGCGGATGCGCATGCTCGGCGCCGAGGTCGTGCCGGTCGCCTCCGGCAGCCGCACCCTCAAGGACGCCATCAACGAGGCGTTCCGCGACTGGGTCGCCAACGTCGACCGCACCCACTACCTCTTCGGTACCGTCGCGGGCCCGCACCCCTTCCCGCAGCTCGTGCGGGACTTCCACCGGGTCATCGGCGTCGAGGCGCGCCGTCAGATCATGGAGCGCGCCGGGCGGCTGCCGGACGCCGTCGCCGCGTGCGTCGGCGGCGGGTCCAACGCCATCGGGCTCTTCCACGCGTTCCTGAACGACGAGGACGTGCGGCTGGTCGGCCTCGAAGCGGCCGGGCACGGCATCGACTCCGGCGAGCACGCCGCGACGCTGTCGGTGGGCGAGCCGGGCATCCTCCACGGCTCGCGCAGCTTCGTACTCCAGGACGACGAGGGGCAGATCACCGAGCCGTACTCGATCTCGGCCGGCCTCGACTATCCGGGGATCGGCCCGGAGCACGCGTACCTGAAGCAGTCGGGACGCGGCGAGTACCGCCCCGTGACCGACGACGAGGCGATGCGCGCGCTGCGTCTGCTGTCCGAGACGGAAGGCATCATCCCGGCGATCGAGAGCGCCCACGCGCTCGCGGGTGCGCTGGAGCTGGGCCGGGAGACCGGCCCCGACGGGCTGATCCTGGTGAATCTCTCCGGGCGCGGCGACAAGGACATGGACACCGCCGCGCGGTACTTCGGCCTGTACGACGAGGGGGCGGACAAGTGAGCGCGAAGGACACCGGAGCGGCAACGACCGCGGCGGTCGCGGAGACGGCCGCGCAGACGGGACCGGCCGCCGGCGGCATCGAACTGCTGGAGTCCGTGCTGGCCGGGGCGCGCGCTGAGAACCGCGCCGCCCTCGTCGGCTATCTGCCCGCGGGGTTCCCGACCGTGGACGGCGGCGTCGAGGCGTGTGTGGCGCTGCTGGAGAGCGGCTGCGACATCGTCGAGGTCGGACTGCCGCACAGCGACCCCGTGCTGGACGGTCCGGTCATCCAGACCGCCGACGACATCGCGCTGCGCGGCGGCGTCCGCATCGCCGATGTCGTACGCACCGTGCGCGACGCTCATGCCGCCACGGGCAAGCCGGTGCTCTGCATGACGTACTGGAATCCGGTGGACCGCTACGGCGTCGACCGGTTCGCGGCGGAACTCGCTGCGGCGGGCGGCGCGGGCTGCATCCTGCCCGACCTGCCGGTGGAGGAGTCGGAGGGCTGGCGCAAGGCCGCCGAACAGCACGGGCTGGCAACGGTGTTCGTGGTCGCGCCGAGCAGCAAGGACGAGCGGCTCGCGAAGATCACGGCGGCGGGCAGCGGCTTCGTCTACGCCGCCTCGCTGATGGGCGTCACCGGGACCAGGGAGTCCGTGGGGCGTGAGGCGCAGCAGCTGGTGGCACGCACGAGGGCGACGACGCGGCTGCCCGTCTGCGTCGGGCTGGGCGTCTCCGACGCGGCGCAGGCGGAGGAGGTCGCCGCGTTCGCGGACGGCGTCATCGTCGGCTCGGCCTTCGTCAAGAGGCTGCTGGCACACCCGGACGATCTCGCTGCCGGTCTCGCGGACGTACGGACGCTCGCGGCCGAACTCGCCGCGGGCGTACGGCGGCGGCCCACGGCGTAGTCCGGCGCACCGCGCGCTCCACCCGCCCCGCGTCTCGCTCTTTCGGGCGAAACGCGGGGCGGTCGCGCAGGCGGCCCGGCCTCCCGTTCGTTGGCTCACGGTGTGAAGAGCCAGAAGATGAACGAGGAACGCCACGAGGGGAAGCGCACCGCGACGCAGCGCATGCGGGCCGCGCGCGAGCGGGACCGCACGGTGCGGAAGCGGGGCAGGCAGCTGAAGGCGGGCGGGATCGTCGTCGTCCTGCTCGCGGCCGGCGCGGGAGTGGGCGCGATGATCGCCCAGCAGACCGCGGACAAGGGCCGCTCGGTGGACGCGAAGCCGATCGCCGTGGGCAAGGGTGACGCCCCGGCCACGCTCACCGTCTACGAGGACTTCCGCTGCCCGGCCTGCGGCCAGTTCGAGAAGCAGTTCCGCGGCACGATCCGCGGGCTGGAGAAACAGGGCAGGCTCAAGGCCGAGTACCACCTCGTCACGATCATCGACGACAACCTGGGCGGCAAGGGCTCGAAGCGTGCCGCGAACGCGGCGGCGTGCGCGAGGGACGAGGGCAGGTTCCGCGAGTACCACGACGTCCTGTACAAGAACCAACCCCCGGAGCAGGACGACGCGTTCGGCAGCGACAGCCGGCTCATCGCCCTGGCCGGCAAGGTCGACGGGCTGAAGAGCCCGCGCTTCCGCGAGTGCGTGAACTCCGGGACGCACGAGGGCTGGGTGAAGAAGACGGGCGCCGCGTTCAAGAAGTCGGGCCACCAGGCGACACCGACGGTGCTGCTCGACGGGGAGAACATCTACGGCCGCGGCGAGCCGCTGACCCCGGCGTCGCTCAAGAAGAAGGTGGCGGCGGCGAGTTAGTACGAGCGGCCCGTGCGGGCCGCGAACGGCACCCCGGGCACCTGCGAGAGGTGCCCGGGGTGCGCGCTGCCGTCACACCGGCGCCGGACCGGCGTTCGCGTCACGGGCTCCGGGTCATCCGAACTGGCCCGGCTCGTAGTCGCCGGCCGGCTGCTGGACGATGACGTTCATGCGGTTGAAGGCGTTGATGAGGGCGATGAGGGACACCAGGGCGGCGAGCTGCTCCTCGTCGTAGTGCTTGGCGGCGTTCGCCCACGCCTCGTCCGTGACGCCGCCCGCCGCGTCGGCGATGCGGGTGCCCTGCTCCGCCAGCTCCAGGGCGGCCCGCTCGGCGTCCGTGAACACCGTGGCCTCCCGCCAGGCCGCGACGAGGTTGATGCGCAGAGACGACTCCCCGGCGTGCGCGGCGTCCTTGGTGTGCATGTCGGTGCAGAAGCCGCAGCCGTTGATCTGGCTGGCGCGGAGCGTGACCAGATGCTGGGTCGCGGTCGGCAGCGTCGAGTCCGAGATCACCTTGTTCGCCGAGGTGAGGCTGCTGAGGATCTTGGCCGTCCCCGGAGCGCCGAAGAGGTTCAAGCGAGCGTTCATCGTGAACTCCTGTTCCGCTGTCGGTGGTTACACCTCACAGACGGGGCAGCCCGGCCGGGTGTGACACGGGACGATGTGACGTGAGTCTCGCCCGGCGCGCGGCGACGGCAGGGCCGCGCGCATCCGGGGACGGGTCGCAAGGGCGCCCGCCGCCGGTGTGCGAGCGCCGTCCGCACACCGATCGGCGGGGCGCGTCCGTTCACGGCCGCGGCGACGTGTGTGGCGAAGGTCTCACCGGGGCGATGCCCGGCCGGGCTGCGGCCCCTGTTCAGTGAGGTCGGGGCGCCGGGCCCGCGCGGACCGTGCGGCCGATCGGCCGTTATGGAGCTGTTGCACAGGGTGCATTGCCGATGGCGAGTCCCGTCAAGGTAGCGTCGGGACCGCCATGGAGATCCTTGCATTCATCCCCAGTCCCTCGGCCGGCGAGATTCATCTCGGCCCGGTTCCGCTGCGCGGCTACGCCTTCTGCATCATCATCGGCGTCTTCGTCGCCGTGTGGCTCGGCGGCCGCCGCTGGATCGAGCGCGGCGGCCGTGCGGGCACGGTCGCCGACATCGCCGTGTGGGCCGTGCCGTTCGGCCTGGTGGGCGGACGTCTCTACCACGTGATCACCGACTACCAGCTCTACTTCGGCGAGGGCCGCAACTGGGTCGACGCCTTCAAGATCTGGGACGGCGGGCTCGGCATCTGGGGCGCGGTCGCGCTCGGTGCCCTGGGCGCCTGGATCGGCTGCCGCAGGCGCGGCATCCCGCTCCCGGCGTACGCAGACGCGGTGGCGCCGGGCGTCGCGTTCGCGCAGGCCATCGGCCGCTGGGGCAACTGGTTCAACCAGGAGCTGTACGGGCGGGCCACGGATCTCCCCTGGGCGGTCGAGATCGACGCCCAGCACAGGCCCGTCGACACTCCGAGCCTGGCCACCTACCACCCGACGTTCCTCTACGAGTCCCTGTGGTGCGTGGGCGTCGGCTTCCTGGTGATCTGGGCCGACCGCCGCTTCAAGCTCGGGCACGGCCGCGCCCTGGGGCTGTACGTCGCCGCGTACACCGTCGGCCGCTTCTGGGTGGAGTACCTGCGCGTCGACGACGCCCACCACATCGCCGGGCTGCGGCTCAACGACTGGACGTCGATCCTCGTCTTCGTGGGTGCCGTGGCCGGCATCGTCATCTCCGCGCGGCTGCGGCCGGGCAGGGAGAAGACCGTCGAGCCGGAGAGCGCCGGCGACGGCTCCTCGTCCTCCCCGTCCGCCCCTGCCGGCAGGCGCGCCCACAAGGCCGGGGCCAAGGCCTCCCCGGCCTCTCCCGCCACCGCGAAGAGCGCCGGAGAGAAGGACGCGGACGGAGACGCGGAAGGGGACGGAAGCAGTCCCACCTCCGCGGTGTCCACCCCGGAGAGTTCCAGCGGAGCCTCCTGACGCATGGCGTGCGCCGGGCGTTCCCCGGCGCGCGCCCACGTCAGTTCCGGCGCCTCGCGAGCGACAGCGTCCTGCGCGCCCCCGCGACGACCGCCGCGTCGACGAACCGTCCGTCCGGAAGCGCCAGCGCCCCCGCACCGGTCGACGCGGCCTTCATGATCTCCTCCGCGGCCTCGATCTCCTGACGGGTGGGCAGATACGCCCGCTCGATGATCTCCAGCTGGCACGGGTGGATCGCCGTACGCCCCAGGAAGCCCAGGCTCCGGCCCTCGGCGCAGGAGCGCGCGAGTCCCTCGGTGTCGGCGACGTCCGGATAGACGGACTGCGGCGGAGGCGCCAGCCCCGCCGCGCGGGCGGCGACCACGGCACGGCTGCGCGGCCATGCGAGCCCCGCCTCCCCGGTGACGCCCAGCACGGCACGCAGATCGGCCTCTCCCAGCGCGATACCGCGCACGGCGGGGTGAGCCGTGGCGACGGCGAAGGCGTTCTCGATGCCGAGGGCGGATTCGAGCAGCGCGTGGAGCGCCGGGACGTCCTCCGTGGAGGGCGCCGGACCGTGCCCGTCGGCCGTGCTCTGCGAGGTCACGGACTCCCGCGCCCACTGGACGACCCGTACGACGTCCCCGGCGCCGTCGACCTTCGGCAGCCGCAGCCCTGCCAGCCCCGGCAGCCCGGCGAGCGTGCGCACCTCGGCCGCGGCCAGCGGCCCGTCGAGGGCGTTGACCCGGACATGGACGGGCACCGGCCCTGGACGCGGGTCGGCGAGCAGTTCGGCCGCGGCACGCAGCGCGTACGCCTTGCGCTCGGGGGCCACCGCGTCCTCCAGGTCGACGATCACCGCGTCCGCGCCGGACGTGAGGGCCTTGCGCACGACGTCGGGGCGGTCTCCGGGGGCGTAGAGCCAGGTCAGCGGGAGGGGCTCGGGCCGTCCGTCCGGCGTGGCGCCGCCGGTTGCGGCGGGGTGCAGGCGTCCGCCGTTCACAGCGCGCCGCCGTCCCGCAGAGCGGCGATCTCCCGCTCGCTCAGGCCGAGTTCGGCGAGGACGGCGTCGGTGTCGCTCCCGTGCGGCCGTCCCGCCCACTTGATCGCACCGGGCGTCTCGGAGAGCCGGAAGAGGACGTTCTGCATGCGGACCGTGCCCAGCTCCTCGTCCTCGACCTCGGTGATCGACCCGAGGGCGCGGTACTGCTCGTCGTCCATGACGCCGCGGATGTCGTTGACCGTCGCGACGGCCGCCTCGGCCTGCTCGAAGGCGGCCACGACCTCGGCGCGTTCGTGGCGAGCGATCCAGCCGCCGACCACCTCGTCCAGCTCGTCGGCGTGCGCCGCGCGCCCGGCGCCCGTCGCGAACCACGGCTCGTCGAGGAACTCGGGGTGCCCCACCAGGCGCAGCACCCGCTCGGCGACGGACTGCGCCGAGGTCGAGACGGCGAGCCACGCGCCGTCCGCCG
The DNA here is from genome assembly GCF_032248595.1 of Streptomyces winkii. Taxonomy (NCBI): domain Bacteria; kingdom Bacillati; phylum Actinomycetota; class Actinomycetes; order Kitasatosporales; family Streptomycetaceae; genus Streptomyces; species Streptomyces winkii. The sequence goes on from NZ_JASTTH010000002.1 coordinate 716,210, forward strand.
TGCGGTACGTGTTGCGGGGGGCGTTGTTCGCGGACCGGTTTCCGGTACGGGGCTGTACGTAGCCGAGCTGGTCGTACCAGAGGGGCTGCGGGCCCAGCACCGTCAGCATCGGTTCGATGATCGCCATGTCGACGACCTGGCCCCGGCCGTCGCGGTCCCGGCTGCGCAGCGCGGCCATCACGGCGTACGAGGTGGCCAGAGCGGCGATCGAGTCGGCGAGCCCGAACGGCGGCAGCGTCGGCGGCCCGTCCGGCTCGCCCGTGACCGCGGCGAAGCCGCTCATGGCCTCGGCGAGGGTGCCGAAGCCGGGGCGGCGCGCGTACGGCCCGAACTGCCCGAAGCCCGTGACGCGGGCCAGGACCAGGCGCGGGTTGGCGGCCGAGAGCTGCTCCCAGCCCAGGTCCCACTTCTCCAGCGTGCCGGGCCGGAAGTTCTCGATGACGACGTCGGACCGGGCCGCGAGGCGCAGCAGCACATCGCGGCCGCCGGGCGTGGACAAGTCCAGGGTGAGGTTGCGCTTGTTGCGGCCGAGCAGCTTCCACCACAGGCCGACCCCGTCCTTGGCGGGCCCGTGCCCGCGTGACGGGTCGGGTCTGCGCGGATGCTCGACCTTGATCACGTCGGCGCCGAAGTCGCCGAGCATGGTGGCCGCGAGGGGGCCGGCGAAGAGCGTCGCCAGGTCGAGGACGCGGAGGCCCTCCAGCGGCGCGCGGCCTCTCTCCGGAGCACCGGTCATGTCGTGGGCCATGTCGCCGGTCGTGCCGCCGGGCATGCCGTGCGCGTCGTTCATCGCTGGGTCCGGGAGCCGTCGAGCGTGGCGGCCAGCGCGTCGGTCTCCGAGCGGTACGGCATGGACGCGGAGGCGCCCGGTCGCTGCACGGACAGGGCGGCGGCGGACGATGCCCAGGCGAGGGCACCGGGCATGGCCCGGCCCTCGGCGCGGGCGACGGCGAGCGCGCCGACGAAGGTGTCGCCCGCGGCGGTCGTGTCCTCGGCCTTCACGCGGGGGGCGGGCACATGCACCGGTTCCGCGTCCCGTACGGCGTGCAGGGAGCCACGCTCGCCGAGGGTGACGACGACTTCGGGCACGAGAGCCAGCAGCGCGGACGCCGCGTCGTGCGGGTCGGACTTGCCGGTGAGCACGGCCGCTTCGTGCTCGTTGGGGACCAACAGGTCGGTGACGGCGAGGAGTTCGCCGGGCAGCGGCTGCGCGGGCGCGGGCGTGAGGACGACGCGTACGCCGTGCTCGTGCGCGGCGCGGGCGCCCGCGAGAACGCCCGCGAGCGGGATCTCCAGCTGGAGCAGGAGCGCGTCGGCGGCGCGGATGAGCTGTTCGTCGCCCGGCGCGAGGCCGTCGACGGTGCCGTTGGCGCCGGGCACGACGACGATGGCGTTGCCCCCGTCGTCGTCCACGACGATGTGCGCGGTGCCGCTCTCGCCCTCGACGGTGCGCAGGGCGCGGGTGTCCACGCCGTCGTCGTCGAGCGACGCCCGCAGGCGCACTCCGAAGTCGTCCTCCCCGACGGCGCCGATCATCGAGACCGAGCCGCCCGAACGGGCCGCCGCGACGGCCTGGTTGGCGCCCTTTCCGCCCGGGACGGTGCGGAACGCGTGGCCTGTGACGGTCTCGCCGCGCCGGGGCGCCGTCGCGACGTAGGCGACGAGATCCATGTTGGTGCTGCCCAGCACCGCGATGGACGGTGCGGACCGGCTGGGGTCGGGGCCGGGGGGCGGTGGCGTCGTGGGAGTCACGGTAGGGGGGTCTCCTGTCGGTCCGTGGCGGGGCGGGGGAGTGCGAGATCGCAGGTGAGCCGGGCGAGGGCGTCGAAGCCCGTGCCGTCGAAGCCCGAAACGCCCGTGGCGAGGCGGTTCTTGAGCGGGCCGGTCCAGCGGGAGGGCAGCGCGCCGGGCGAGCCCGCGAGCAGCCCGGCGACGGAGCCCGCGGTCGCGGCGACGGAGTCGGTGTCCAGACCGCCGGAGACGGCACGGCAGATGGAGCCGGTGAAGTCGCCGCCGGCGTGGGTGAGTGCGGCCGCGAGCAGTGCGGCGTTGGGCAGTACGTGCACCCAGTGGTGGTGCCCGTACTCGCCGTGGACGCGGTCGACGACGGCCTCGAACCCGGCGGCGGTGCCGGTCGGTTCGGCGAGCGCCGCCTCGATCCCGAAGGTGACGGCGCGCGCGAGGCGCGAGCGTGCGGGAACCACCCGCAGGCCGGTGCGCAGGCACGCCAGGGCGTCCGGCGCGTCGCCCGAGGCGGCCTCGGCGATGACGGCGGCGGCGAACATCTCTCCGTACACGCCGTTGCCGGTGTGGCTCAACGTGGCGTCCCGCCAGGCCAGTTCGGCCGCTGTCGCGGGGTCGCCGGGGTTCGTCCAGCCGAAGACGTCGGCGCGGATCAGCGCGCCGATCCACTCACGGAACGGGTTGTGGCGGCGTCCCGTCTCCGGGGGGATCAGGCCGTCGAGGAGGTTGCGGTACGCGATGCGCTCGGCGGTGAACGTACGGCCGGCGGGCAGCTCGTCGAGCCACAGCGACGCGACGTCCGCGGAGGTGAAGCCGTGACCGTGGCGCTGGAGCAACAGCAGCCCCAGAAGCGGGTAGTTGAGGTCGTCGTCCTCCGGCATGCCGTCGATGTTCTCGGCGAGCGAGGTGGAGGCGCTGCGCCGGTTCCAGGGCATGCGCCGGGCGAGGTCTGCGGGGAGGCCGGTCTGCGTGAACCAGTCGTCCAGCGGCCAGTTGCCGGTGGCGCGGGCGATCTCGCGGATGCCGTGGAGCGGCAGCTTCTCGACGGGCTTGCCGAGGAGACAGCCCGCCGCCCTGCCCAGCCAGGCCGCCTCCAGCCGTTCGCGCAGGCCGGTGCGCGCGTGGGCTTCCCCGGACGATCCGCGGCCCCGCGGCTCGGGCCAGTCGGGGCAGGCCGCCTTGAGCGCGGCGAGTTCCGTCGGCTCGTCGGCGGCCAACGGGCAGGGGAGGAGGGCGAGTTCGTCGAGGAGCCGCAGCGCGGTGGACCGCAGCTTCCCGTCCGCGGGGGTCTCGGACGCACCGGCGCGCGCCGGCGCCGGTGAGCCGCCCGCGTCGGCCCACACGCGGGCGACAGCCGACGCGTCACGCCCGTCCTCGGCGGCCTGACGCATCTCGTGGCCGACGAGGTCCTCGGGCTGGATCCACGTCAGGCGCATCACGACCCCGTCTCCACCGGGTCGGCCGGACGCGCGGCCTCGGCCGTACGGGCCGCGTTCGCCGCGTTCTCCGCGTCCCTCGCGTTCGCCGCGTTCTCCGCGTTCTCCGCCCCGTGTCCCGCGATCGCCTCGAACGCGGCCTCGTGTGCCCGGCGGCGCTCGCGGTCGCGGTCGAAGATCTCGCGGGCGACCGCCGCGAGCGACGCCGCCGGGGTGTGCAGATCGAGCCTGCTGGCGCGGGCGACCTCCGAGCTCCACTCCTCCGGCACGGCCGCCGCACCCCGCATCGCTCCGAGAACCGCGCCGCTCATCGTCGCGATGGAGTCGCAGTCCCGGCCGTAGTTGACCGAACCGAGCACCGTACGGCGGAAGTCGCCGCGCCCGACGAGCAACATGCCCAGGGCGATGGGGAGTTCCTCGATGGAGTGCAGCCGGGAGGGGCGGCGCGCACCGAGCGACGGGCTGCGGTAGTCCGGGCCGACGGTGTCGTACGGGGTGACGGCCTCCCGCAGCGGCTTCAGCGCGCCCTCGAACTCGCTGTGCCGCGCGGCCACTTCGCACACCGCCGTGATCGCGTCCCGGGTGCCGTCCTTGGCCAGCGCCAGCACGTCCTCGACGACGGACTCGGGTGTCGCGCCGGGCAGGCAGGCGGCGGCCACGGCCGCGGCGAACACCCCGGCGGCCTCCCTCCCGTAGGAGGACTGGTGGGCGCCGGCGACGTCCAGCGCCTCGGCGTAAGCCGCCGCGGGATTACCGGCGTTGACCAGGCCCACCGGCGACATGTACATCGCCGCACCGCAGTTGACGATGTTTCCGGCCCCGGCCTCCCGCGGATCCACGTGGCCGTAGTGGAGCCGCGCCACCATCCACTTCTCCGCGAGGAAGATGCGCTGCAACGGCAGGGCCTCGGCCTCGAGTTCGGGAATCCAGCGCGGATCGCCCATCAGATCGGGCACGAGTCTCTCCGCGACGTCGTACGCGCCGAGGTGGTCGCGCACCTTCTCGTAGACCCGCACCAGGGCGTGCGTCATGAGGGTGTCGTCGGTGACGTGCCCGTCGCCCTTGTGGTACGGCGCGATGGGCCGGGCGTTGCGCCAGTCCTCGTGGAACGGGCCGACGATGCCCCGCACGCGTCCGCCGTGGCGCTCCACGATCTGCTCCGGGCTCCAGCCCTCGACGGGGCCGCCCAGCGCGTCGCCGACGGCGGCTCCCACGAGGCAGCCGGTGACCCGCTCCTCCAGCGTGGGCGTGTTCGGGGGTGCGTGCGTACGTGGGGACGCGGGTGTGTGCGTCATGCGCAGTTCATCCCTTCCACGGGTGTCTCCTCCGGCACGCCCCCGAACGCGCCCTCGGGAGCGGTGAGTTCGGTGCGTACGAGAAGGTCGGCGAGCTCGACGAGGTCCGTACCGGCCAGCCTCGGAAGCGCACATCCGGAGAGCGTGCGGCACGCCTCCCGCCAGCTTCGGGGCAGCGCGGCACCGCCGCCGATGGCCCCGGTCAGCGCGCCGGCCAGCGCGGGAGCGGAGTCCGCGACCCGGGAGAGGCAGGCCGCCGCCGGCACCGCCTCGGCGACGGCGCCCCGGGCGGCGAGGGAGAGCGCGAGCGCGACGGGCACGGTCTCGGCGGCGGCGATGCCGTAGCTGTAGATGTGGTCGACGATCTCGTGCTCCAGCACCGGCACCAGGGCGAAGGCGTTGCCCGCCGGGCCGGGGCGGTCGGCCGCGGCCTCGCGGGCGAGCCGCACGGCGTGCCGCGCGTTGCGGAGGATCTCCGTACCGGAGGGCAGCTGCTCCAGGGCCGCCGCGACGCAGGCCTCGGCGTTTGAACCGCCCAGCGCCTCGGCGACGGCGGCGGCCATGGCCCGGGCCCCGTGCACGCCGTCGCCGTCCTGCGTGTAGCGGGCGTCGCACTCGGCGAGGTCGGCGGCGGCGGTGGGATTTCCGGGGTGCACCGTCGCCAGTACGGCCGCGCGCACGCATGCGGCGTCGTCGAAGTAGTGCGGGTTGTCATGGCCGGTCGCCGGGGGCCGCAGGCCCGTCGCGAGATTCCCCAGCCCGGCCCGTACGGAGATGCGGGCACGCAGCGGCAGCACCGCGGACTCCACCTCGGGAGCGCGGCCCGCGGCGGCGGCGACCTCCGCCGCCAGCTCGTTCCAGGCCAGGTCGACGGCGGCTCGCATCCTGCGGTCCCGGCCCAGGTCGCTCAGGAGCGCCCCGGCGGCGGTCAGCACCGACTCGGCGGTGAACGCGGCCCATTCGGCGTCGTCAGAGGGACCCAGTCGCAGCGGTTCGGGCGGCTGGTTGAGCGCGATGGGCACGGGGAGCGTGGTGGTGGCGTTCTGTTCGGCGAAGGTGTCGAGTTCACGGGTGAGGCGCCGCGTCCAGTCGGGCATCCGCGAGGCGCGGTGCCGGGCGGCGGGCCAGCCCGCGGCGTCGCCCGCCGCGATGCCGAGGAGCAGCCCCTCGATACGGCGCGGGTCGCCGGCGCCGTCGTCGCCGCCTGCGTCCTCCGCGGCGCTGCCGCGCTCGCGGTCCTGGCCGAACTCCCGGGCGGCGCGGCCCTCGTGGCGTCCGCCGATCTCGCCGTCCTCCTGTCCTTCCCCGGCCTCGCGGTGCTCGTGGACCTCGCGTGCCCTCACGACCCTGCCGTCGGTTCCGGCCGCGCTCATCGCCGCGTCCGCCCCTCGCCGTCGAGGCGGTCACGGCCACCGTCGAGGCCGTCACGGCCACGGCCCCGGCGGTCGTCCCCGCAGGAGACCCCATGGGGGAGGGACGGGGCGGGAGTGAGCAACTCCGCGATGTCCAGGACGTGGTAGCCCGCCATCGACGGCAGGCAGCTGCCCCGCGCCGGCCCGATCGCCGCCGCCCACTCCCCGGGCACGGCCCCGGCACCGCCGAGTGCGCCCGCGAGCGCACCCGCGACCGCCGCGGTCGTGTCCGCGTCGCGGCCCATGTTGACGGCGGTCAGCACGGAGTCCCTGAAGTCGCCCTGGGCGACGGCGAAGGCGCCGAACGCGAGCCCGACCGCCTCCGGGGCCAGGTCCATCCACGGGTAGCCGCCGATGACCACGGCGGAGCGCACGGCGCGCTCCCGTCCGAGCCGGGTGGCGTCCCGGTCGTGGCGGGCGCGCTGGGCGGTGGCGACGGCGCGCCGCAGGGAGCGCGCCGTCCAGGAGTCCTCGGGCACGACGGACAGCGCCGCCGCGATCACGGCGTCGGTGCCGCGCCCGACCATCGCGGCGGCCACACCGGCGGCGACGGCCTGCCCTCCGTAGATGCCCTCGCCGTCGTGGCTGACGGTGCCGTCGAGGGCGACGAGGCGCGCGGCCTCGGCCGGACGCCCGGCGGCGAAGATCCCGAACGGCGCGGCACGCATGGCCAGTCCGTCGCTCCAGGCGTGCCGGTGCTGCGCGGAGATGGGAGCGGCCAGGCCGCGGCGCAGGTTCTCCAGCGTGCCGCGCTCGCTGAACCCGGCGCCCCGGAAGGAGCCCTCGTCGGGGGCGGCGATCCAGCGGTGCCACGCCTCCTCGACGTGAGCGAGGGTCAGGTCCGAGCCGTGCTCGGCGAGCATCAGCCCGGAGAAGATGGCGTACTCGGTGTCGTCCGTGCCCGCCGGCTCCTCCTCCACGAAGCCCTCGATGCGGCCCCAGCGTTCCCTGATCCGGGACGGTTTCATGTTCTCCGCCGGAGCACCCAGCGCGTCGCCGACCGCGAGACCGAGCATCCCGCCGCGCGCCCGGTCGCACAGCGCCGCCGGCGGCAGGGCGGCGGCCGGGGGCACCGGGGCGTCCGGGAGCCACTCCGGCGCGGAGGCGGCGGGGGAGACGGAGGAGGAGGCGGGGGCTGCGCTCATGGTGCGGGATGCCGATCTGTGCTGTGGCTGTACGGGTGACGAGTTGCGAGTTGCGAGGGGCGAGTTGCGACGGGTGAGCTGCGACGAGTACGGAGAGGCCGGTTCAGCGCTGGTACCTGGCGAGGATGCGGTTGCCGTCGACGACGAGCTTGTCGCGGAGCGCCCGCAGGCCGATGCCGCCCGCGTAGTACTCCTGGAGGGCGGGCGTGGCGACCTTGTCCTTCCATTCGGGATAGCCGCGCACGCCGAGCACGGGCGAGGCGCGCAGGTCGGAGGCGATGCGCAGGCCGGTGCTCCAGCCGTGCTCGTCGGTGTTGAGGGCGGGGTCGCGCAGCGCCTCACGTCCGGTGGGCACGAGCCAGTCGCCCAGGGCGAGACGCGCCATGTGGCCGGGCCGGGTCATGAACGCGATGAACGCCATGGCTGCCTTCTTCCGCGAGGTGTCCTGCGAGACGGACAGGGTCTGCGGGCTCACACCCTGAAGCTGTCCCCCGCCTGCCGCGCCGCGCCCGGCGGGCATCGGCAGCGTCACCCATTCGAAGCCGTCCGGGGCCTGCTGCTGGACCTGCTGCCGGAAGGAGAAGTTGAGCGGCACGATCGCGTACCGCCCGGCGAAGAAGCCCGGAAGGGTGTCGGAGCCGGCCATGCCGAGTGCGCTTCTGGCCGCCGTACGGTCCTCGTTGACCTGACGGCGGATCAGCTCGAAGACGCGTGAGTCGGCGTCGTCGAAGCGGACGACGTCCTTGCCGCGCTCGCGGTGGAAGACGGCGCCGCCCGTGCTCATCGCGAGGTTCACGGACTGGTTGACGGGCTCCTTCATCGACCACGCGACGCCGTACGTACGCCCTGGCCTGGTCAGTTGCTTCGCGGCGTCCTCGAACTCCCCCCAGCTCCAAGGGCGTTGGACCGTCGGTATCCGCAGTCCGGACTTCTCCAGCAGCCTCCGGTTGGCGACGAGCACGCGTGGATCGTGCAGGAACGGCACCCCGTAGATGCCGCCCGCGATCGTGGCGGTGTCCCAATTCGCCTTGGAGATCTGCTTCTTGAGTCCCTCGGGCAGCAGCGGACCCAGGTCCGCGAGGTACCCGCCGTGGGCGAAGTCGGTGAGGTCGTTGGCCTCGTCGTGGATGATGTCGGGGGCCTCGCCGCCTTCGAAGGACGTCAGCAGCTGGTCGTGGACGCTCTCCCACGCGCCCTGCACATAGCGGACCCGCATCGAGGGGTTGCGCTTGTTCCACTCGGCCACCAGCGCCTTGTTGACCTCGATGGACTCCTTCTGCCAGGCGAGGCTCAGATAGTCCAGGGGACCCGAGCCGTCCTCCGGCGAGCCGGCGCAGCCGCCGAGCAGGGCGGGGGCTCCGGCCGCGGCGGCGGACGCGGTGAGGAAGTCGCGGCGGCGCATCAGCCCTTCACCGCCCCGCTCATGATGCCGCTGACCAGGCGCCGCTGGAGCAGCGCGAAGAAGAGCAGGCTCGGGAGGGTCGCCATGAGCGCGGCCGCCGCCAGCGGTCCGAGGTCGGCGGCGCCTTCCGCGCCGATGAAGTGGGTGAGGATCACGGACATGGTCTGCTTCTCCGGCGACTTGAGCAGGACCAGGGCGAAGAAGAACTCGTTCCAGGCGGTGACGAAGGAGAACATCACCGTCGCCACCAGGCCCGGGGTGAGCAGCGGGAAGACCACGCTGACCAAAGTGCGCAGGCGCCCGCAGCCGTCGATGGCGGCGGCCTCCTCCAGCGAGGCGGGCACGGCCCGCACATAGCCCTGGAGCATCCACAGCGCGAACGGCAGGTTCCACACGACGTAGACGAGGATCAGGCCCGTGAGGGAGTCGATGAGGTGGAAGCTCTTCAGCACCAGGAACAGCGGGATGATGACCAGCACGAACGGGAACATCTGGCTGACCAGGATCCAGCCCGTCGCCGCCCTGCTGACCACCGAGCGGTATCTGACCATCGCGTACGCCGCGGGCACCGCGATCGTCACCGACACGGCCGCCGCGCAGGACGCCGCGACGAGGCTGTTGAGCGCCGAACGCGCCAGCGGCTGCTGGTCGAAGGCGGCGGTGAAGCTGTCCAGCGAGGGGTGCCGGGGCAGCCACGACGGGTCCACCGAGCCCAGTTCCTGCGGGGACTTGAAGGCCGTGGAGACCAGCCACAGAAGCGGGAAGGCGAGGAAGACCAGGTAGCAGAGCAGGGCCAGATACCGGCCGGCCGTGGCGGCGCCCGATCGCGTGGTGATCACCGGTCGTCCTCCTTCAGACGGTTGCGCAGGAACACCGCCAGCAGTACGGCGACGACGGCCACCATCACCAGGCCCATCGCCGCGGCGTAGCCGAACTGCCCGTAGCGGAAGGCCTCTTCGTAGGCGAAGAGCATCGGCAGCCGCGTCGAGCCGCCGGGCCCGCCCCCGGTGAGCACGTAGATCAGGCCGAAGGAGTTGAAGTTCCAGATGAAGTTGAGGGCGGTGATCGCCAGCGCGACGGGCTTCAGCGCGGGCCACGTCACGGTCCGGAACCGGCGCCACAGCCCGGCCCCGTCCAGCGCGGCCGCCTCGTGCAGCTCCAGCGGCACGTTCTGAAGTCCCGCCAGCAGCACGACTGTTGTCTGCGGCATGCCCGCCCATACGCCGACCACGATCACGGCGGGCAGCGCGAGGGAGACGCCGGCGAGCCAGTCGACGCTCGTGGAGATCAGATGCAGGTCGCGCAGCGTGGCGTTGAGGATGCCCGCGTCCTGGTGGTAGACGAGCCGCCACATCACGCCGACGACGACCTCGGGCATCGCCCACGGAACGAGCGCGAGCGTACGGGCCAGCCAGCGGAAGCGGAGGTTCTGGTTCAGCAGGACGGCCAGCCCGAGCGCCAGCAGGAACTGCAACGCCGTCACGCAGACGGCCCAGACGAGTCCGATCCGGAAGGAGTCCCAGAAGAGGGAGTCCAGGCGCAGGTCCGCGAAGTTGGCGAGGCCGGTGAACCCGGTGACCGCCGTACGCCCGGACTGGGCGTCGGTGAAGGCCAGCGACAGCCCGTACAGCAGCGGTCCGGCGCTCAGCAGCAGGATCGGCAGCAGGGCGGGCAGCAGCAGGAACCATGCGTCGCGGTCGAGGCCGAGGGCCCTTCGGCGCTGAGAGACCGTACGGGGCGGCGGGGTGCCCGCGCCCTTGGCCTGCCGGGCGGGGGTGCCGGATGCGGTGAGGCTCACGGGGTGGCCTCCCCGGCGTCCGGCGCGGGCGGAGCGGAGGGGACGGCGGGCGCGGAGGAGGCCCGGACGACCAGGCGGGGCGCGACGGTCCGCACCCGCGCGCGCGTGACCGGCTCCTGCCCGGACCCGCCGGATATCCGCTCCAGCAGCATCTCCGCGGCGATCCGCCCGCGCTCGGCGGAGCCGAGGTCGACGCTGGTCAGCGGCGGCCATCCGGCCGCGCACAGGACGGTGTCGTCCATGCCCACGACAGCGACGTCCTCCGGTATGCGCAGCCCGCGGGAGTGCAGCGCCTGCGCGGCACCCAGGGCCAGCTGGTCGTTGGCGCAGAAGACGGCGTCGACGCCGGGGCCCGCGGCGGACCCGCGCTCCGGCCGCTCTCCCTGTGCTCCGTCCGGCCTGTCCGGCCAGGTGTCCAGCAGCCGGTGCAGCGCGCGTGCGCCCGCCTCGACGGTGAACTCCGTGGTCACGACGAGGCCGGGGTCGGCGTCGAGCCCGCATCCGTGGAGGGCCCTGCGATAGCCCCGGAGCCGGTTGCTTCCGGGCACGGTGTCGGCGGGCCCGTTGACGAACGCGATGCGGCGGCGCCCCGTACTCACCAGATGCCTCACGGCCAGCTCGGCGCCGGTGACGGAGTCCGCGCGCACGCTGTCGACCGGAGCGTCGTCGGGCAGCGAGCCGATGACGACGACGGGCTGGGCGGCGGTGCGCAGCGCCTTCAAGTGCTCGGGGGTGATGCGGATGGGGCAGAGGATCAGCCCGTCGCTCGTACGGTCGGCGAGGCTGCGCACGACGGCGAGCTCGTCCTCGGCGACGGCGTCGGTCGAATGCAGCAGCAGTCGGTAGCCGCGGGCCTTGGTGATCGTCTGGATCTGGCGGACCATCTCGACGTACACGGGGTTGCCGATGTCCTGCATCGCGAAGGTCAGCTGCCGGGTGCGCCCGCCCTTGAGGGAGCGGGCCACCGCGTTGGGCACGTAGCCGACCTCGGCCGCGGCGCGCTCCACGCGGCGTACGGTCTCCGGCCTCGCCCCGTGCCCGTTGAGCACGCGCGAGACGGAGGCGATGGAGACACCGGCCCGCTCGGCGATCGTCTCGACGGTCGGAGGCCCGCCTGTCGTCACGACAACTCCCCGCCCCTTCGGCCGCTTCGCCCCGTTCGGCCCTTCCGGGCTTCTGCCCCTTTTGCCCCTTGTGTACCTCGTGCTCGTGGCCGCCAACGGTGCGTCCGGCGCCGTACCGACGCGGCGTAACCGGGCGTGAGCCCTACGGCCGGAGAGCCCGGGAACGCGTGTGCTGGAAACGTTTACAGCCACGGACAGGCATCCTGCGGCCACGGACAGCTCGCGTCAACCCCTGCGGAAGGGTTCTCGGCGGGGCCCTCTCCGCCGTGCCCGGACGCCCGCCCCTACCAGGTAAGTTCGGCCTTCCTTGCTGGCGGCGGCGCTCGTATCGCGCATACCTTCGAAGGGCTGGAAGGGCGAGAGCCGGCTCGATCACGGCTCCGCCGCGGCAGGAGGAAGCGGACAGACATGGCGGTCATGGAGCGGGACGAAACTGGCGGTACGGAGCAGGCCCACACCCACCGGGACATCCAGGGCGGCTGGCTGCGCCCGGCGGTCTTCGGTGCGATGGACGGTCTCGTCTCCAACCTCGGCCTGGTGGCGGGCGTCGCGGGCAGCTCGGCTTCGAACCGGGTCATCGTCATCTCCGGCCTGGCGGGTCTCGTCGCGGGCGCCTTCTCGATGGCGGCGGGCGAGTACACCTCGGTCGCCTCGCAGCGCGAACTCGTCCAGGCCGAGCTGGAGATCGAGCGCCGCGAGCTGCGGCGCCACCCCGAGGACGAGCTGAAGGAACTCGCGGCGGTCTACGAGTCGCGCGGCGTGGAGCCCGGGCTCGCGAGGGAGGTCGCCCGGCAGCTCCACGAGGACCCGGAGCAGGCGCTGGAGACGCACGCCCGCGAGGAGCTCGGCGTCGATCCGGGCGACCTTCCGTCCCCGACGACGGCCGCGGTCTCCTCGTTCCTGTCCTTCTCCGTGGGCGCGGTGCTGCCCGTCCTGCCGTATCTGCTGGGTGCCCAGTCGCTGTGGTACGCGGTGGTGCTGGCCCTCGCGGGGCTCTTCGCCTGCGGCGCGATGGTGGCGAGGGTCACTGCCCGGGCGTGGTGGTTCAGCGGGCTGCGGCAGCTGGCGCTGGGCGCCGGTGCGGCGGCCGTGACGTACGGACTGGGCGCGGCCTTCGGCGTCGCCCTCGGGTAGCGAGGTGAGCGTGTGGCCCGTTCGGCGGCAGTCCCGGTACGATCTCTTTGTTACCTCTCGGTTTCAGGCCACCCCGGGCGGGGCAAAAGCCGGAAGGCCCGCGAGCAACGACGCCCGCAACGGGTCCACGCACCTCGCTGCTGTGCAGGGGCCACCCGCACCCCCGCCGCAGGTCCTGGGGACCAACCCTTCTGGTATCGAAATGTGGTCGTCACGCCCACGATCCGAGACGCCGCATCATTTTTTCGGGGTCTGGTCCACGATGTAATCTTCACGGAAATTTGTCCTACGGAGGGCCAACGTCGTCCCTCGGCTCCCCCTGGCACTTCCCCTGGCTCCCTCCCCTCGGCTTTCCCCCAGGGAGGCACCCCCAGGAAGGTGCGAACCCGGGGGGACCCAAGCCCCCCAGGCGCCTGCCGGGGGAGCCCGCCCCTGGTCGTCCCCCCTGGCTTCGCCAGGAGGCGCCCCAGGGGGATCGCAAGCCACGACGACGACGGGAGAGCCGATGCGCGCATCGTTTCAGGCCGCTCACCCTGCCAAGCAGGGCATGTACGACCCCCGATACGAGCACGACGCCTGCGGTGTCGGCTTCGTGGCGACCCTGACCGGTGAACCCAGCCACGCCCTCGTCGAGCAGGGGCTGACCGTACTGCGGAACCTGGAGCACCGCGGCGCCACCGGAGCCGACCCCGAGACCGGCGACGGCGCCGGCCTGCTGCTCCAGGTCCCGGACGCGTTCCTGCGCGAGACCGCCGGCTTCCCGCTGCCGGACGCCGGCAGCTACGCCGTGGGCATCGCCTTCCTGCCCGCCGACGAGGCCGAGTCCGCCGAGGCCGTCTCGCAGATCGAGACGCTCGCGTCCGAAGAGGGGCTGACCGTCCTCGGCTGGCGCGAGGTGCCGGTCGCGCCCGAGCTGCTGGGCCCGGGCGCCCGCGAGACCATGCCGTCCTTCCGCCAGCTGTTCGTGGCGGACGCGGGCACGGACAAGCACACCGGCGCCCCGCGCACGGGCATCGCGCTGGACCGGCTGGCCTTCGTGCTGCGCAAGCGCGTCGAGCGCGAGGCCGGGATCTACTTCCCGTCGCTGTCGGCCCGCACCCTCGTCTACAAGGGGATGCTGACCACCGGGCAGCTGGAGCCGTTCTTCCCCGACCTGTCCGACCGCCGCTTCGCCAGCGCCATCGCGCTGGTGCACTCGCGCTTCTCCACCAACACCTTCCCGAGCTGGCCGCTGGCGCACCCGTACCGCTTCGTCGCGCACAACGGCGAGATCAACACGGTGCAGGGCAACCGCAACTGGATGCGCGCCCGCGAATCGCAGCTCTCCTCCGAGCTCTTCGCGCGCGCCGGCGACGAGGGCGAGCAGCGCAAGGCCCTGGAGCGGATCTTCCCCGTCAACACCCCCGGCGCCTCCGACTCCGCCACCTTCGACGAGGTGCTGGAGCTGCTGCACCTGGGCGGGCGGTCACTGCCGCACTCGGTGCTGATGATGGTGCCCGAGGCGTGGGAGAACCACGACTCGATGAGCCCCGCCCGCAGGGCGTTCTACCAGTACCACTCCACGATGATGGAGCCGTGGGACGGCCCCGCGTGCGTCACCTTCACCGACGGCACCCAGGTCGGCGCCGTCCTCGACCGCAACGGGCTGCGTCCCGGCCGCTACTGGGTCACCGACGACGGGCTGGTCGTCCTCGGCTCCGAGGTCGGCGTCCTCGACATCGAGCCGTCCCGCGTCGTACGCAAGGGGCGCCTCCAGCCCGGCCGGATGTTCCTCGTCGACACCGCCGAGCACCGCATCATCGAGGACGACGAGATCAAGGAGCAGCTCGCCGGGGAGCACCCGTACGAGGAGTGGCTGGAGGCCGGGCTCATCGACCTGGCCGATCTGCCCGAGCGTGAGCACATCGTGCACACGCACGCGTCCGTCACGCGCCGTCAGCAGACCTTCGGCTACACCGAGGAGGAGCTGCGCGTCCTGCTCGCGCCGATGGCCAAGACCGCGGCGGAGCCGATCGGCTCCATGGGCACGGACTCGCCGATCGCCGCGCTCTCCGACCGTCCGCGGCTGATCTTCGACTACTTCACGCAGCTGTTCGCGCAGGTCACCAATCCGCCGCTGGACGCGATCCGCGAGGAGCTGGTCACTTCCCTGCACTCCTCGCTCGGGCCGCAGGGCAACCTGCTGGAGCCGAACGCCGCGTCGTGCCGCAGCGTGACCCTGCCCTTCCCGGTCATCGACAACGACGAGCTGGCCAAGCTCATCCACATCAACGCCGACGGCGATCTGCCCGGCTTCAAGGCCACGACGCTCTCCGGTCTCTACCGCGTGCACGAGGGCGGCAGGGGCCTGGCCGAGCGTCTGAAGGAGATCTGCGTCGAGGCGGACGCCGCCATCGAGGCCGGCGCCCGGCTGATCGTCCTCTCCGACCGGCACTCGGACGCCGAGCACGCGCCGATCCCGTCGCTGCTGCTGACCTCCGCCGTCCACCACCACCTCATCCGTACGAAGCAGCGCACCCAGGTCGGCCTGCTGATAGAGGCCGGCGACGTGCGCGAGGTGCACCACGTCGCGCTGCTCATCGGCTACGGAGCGGCGGCCGTCAACCCGTACCTCGCGATGGAGACCGTCGAGGACCTCGTACGTGACGGAACCTTCCTGCCCGGCGACATGGAGGCCGAGGAGGCCATCCGCAACCTGATCAAGGCGCTCGGCAAGGGCGTGCTGAAGGTGATGTCGAAGATGGGCATCTCCACGGTGGCCTCCTACCGCGGCGCCCAGGTCTTCGAGGCCGTCGGGCTGGACGAGTCCTTCGTCGACACCTACTTCCACGGCACCACCACGAAGATCGGCGGCGCCGACCTGGACGTCATCGCCAAGGAGGTCGCCGCCCGGCACGCCAAGGCGTACCCGGCCACCGGCATCGCACCGGCTCACCGGGCCCTGGACATCGGCGGCGAGTACCAGTGGCGCCGCGAGGGAGAGCCGCACCTGTTCGACCCGGACACGGTCTTCCGCCTCCAGCACTCCACGCGCGCCCGCCGCTACGACATCTTCAAGCAGTACACGCAGCGCGTCGACGAGCAGTCCGAGCGCCTGATGACGCTGCGCGGTCTCTTCCAGCTCAAGGACGAGCGGCCCTCGATCCCCATCGAGGAGGTCGAGCCCGTCTCCGAGATCGTCAAGCGGTTCTCCACCGGCGCGATGTCCTACGGCTCCATCTCCCAGGAGGCCCACGAGACGCTCGCCATCGCCATGAACCAGCTGGGCGGCAAGTCCAACACCGGCGAGGGCGGCGAGGACGCGGTGCGCCTGTACGACCCGGCGCGCCGCTCCGCGATCAAGCAGGTCGCCTCCGGCCGCTTCGGCGTCACCAGCGAATACCTCGTCAACTCCGACGACATCCAGATCAAGATGGCCCAGGGCGCCAAGCCCGGTGAGGGCGGCCAGCTGCCCGGCCACAAGGTCTACCCGTGGGTCGCCAAGACGCGGCACTCCACGCCCGGCGTCGGGCTGATCTCGCCGCCGCCGCACCACGACATCTACTCGATCGAGGACCTCGCCCAGCTCATCCACGACCTGAAGAACGCCAACCCGCAGGCCCGCATCCACGTCAAGCTCGTCTCCGAGGTCGGCGTGGGCACCGTGGCCGCGGGCGTCTCCAAGGCGCACGCCGACGTCGTGCTCATCTCCGGGCACGACGGCGGCACGGGCGCCTCCCCGCTCACCTCGCTCAAGCACGCGGGCGGCCCCTGGGAGCTGGGCCTGGCCGAGACGCAGCAGACGCTGCTGCTCAACGGGCTGCGCGACCGCATCGTCGTACAGACCGACGGCCAGTTGAAGACCGGCCGCGACGTGGTCGTCGCCGCGCTCCTCGGTGCCGAGGAGTTCGGCTTCGCGACGGCGCCGCTGGTCGTCTCCGGGTGCGTGATGATGCGCGTGTGCCACCTGGACACCTGCCCGGTCGGCATCGCCACGCAGAACCCGGTGCTGCGCGAGCGCTACAACGGCAAGGCCGAATACGTCGTGAACTACTTCCAGTTCATCGCCGAAGAGGTCCGCGAACTCCTCGCCGAGCTGGGCTTCCGCAGCCTCGACGAGGCCATCGGGCACGCCGAGCTCCTCGACGTCAGCCGCGCCGTGGACCACTGGAAGGCCCAGGGCCTGGACCTGGAGCCGCTGCTGCACGTCCCCGAACTGCCCGGCGGCGCCGTGCGCCACCAGGCCACCGAGCAGGACCACGGCCTGGCCAAGGCGCTCGACAACGAGCTGATCAAGCTGTCCGCCGACGCGCTGTCCGCCGACTCCGCGCAGGAGGCGCAGCCCGTACGCGGCCAGATCGCGATCCGCAACATCAACCGGACCGTCGGCACGATGCTCGGGCACGAGGTGACGAAGAAGTTCGGCGGCGCCGGGCTGCCCGACGACACCATCGACATCACCTTCACCGGCTCCGCGGGCCAGTCCTTCGGAGCGTTCCTGCCGCGCGGCGTGACGCTGCGGCTGGAGGGCGACGCCAACGACTACGTCGGCAAGGGCCTCTCCGGCGGCCGGCTGGTGGTGCGCCCCGACAGGTCGGCGGACCACCTCGCCGAGTACTCCACGATCGCCGGCAACACCCTCGCCTACGGCGCGACGGGCGGCGAGATGTTCCTTCGCGGGCGCGTGGGCGAGCGCTTCTGCGTCCGCAACTCCGGTGCGCTGGTGGTCTCCGAGGGCGTCGGCGACCACGGCTGCGAGTACATGACGGGCGGCGCCGCCGTCGTACTGGGGGAGACGGGACGCAACTTCGGCGCCGGCATGTCCGGCGGCATCGCCTACGTCATCGACCTCGACCAGGACAACGTCAACGCGGGCCTGCGGGACGCCGTCTACGGACACGAGCACCTCGACGACGTCGACAAGGAGTGGCTGCACGACGTGGTGCGCCGCCATCACCGGGAGACGGGCTCGACCGTCGCCGAGGCGCTGCTGGCCGACTGGGACGCGGCCCTCACCCGCTTCGGCAAGGTCATCCCCGCCACGTACAGGGCAGTGCTCGCCGCCAAGGACGCCGCCGAGCGCGCGGGACTCAGCGAGTCCGAGACGCACGAGAAGATGATGGAGGCCGCGACCAATGGCTGACCCCAAGGGCTTCCTGCACACCGACCGCGAGGTCGCGCAGTCCCGTCCCGTCGAGGAGCGGGTCAAGGACTGGAACGAGGTGTACGTCCCGGGCTCGCTGCTGCCCATCGTCAGCAAGCAGGCCGGGCGCTGCATGGACTGCGGCATCCCCTTCTGCCACCAGGGCTGCCCGCTGGGCAATCTGATCCCCGAGTGGAACGACTACGCCTACCGCGAGGACTGGGGGGCCGCGATAGAGCGGCTGCACGCGACGAACAACTTCCCCGAGTTCACGGGGCGGTTGTGTCCCGCGCCGTGCGAGTCGGCGTGCGTGCTGGGCATCAACCAGCCGCCGGTGACCATCAAGAACGTCGAGGTCACCATCATCGACAAGGCGTGGGACAACGGCCACGTCACGCCGCAGCCGCCGGACCGCCTCTCGGGCAAGACGGTCGCGGTCGTCGGCTCCGGCCCGGCAGGGCTCGCGGCGGCGCAGCAGCTGACGCGCGCCGGGCACACCGTCGCCGTCTACGAGCGGGCCGACCGGCTCGGCGGCCTGCTGCGCTACGGCATCCCCGAGTTCAAGATGGAGAAGCGGCACATCAACCGGCGCATCGAGCAGATGCGCGCGGAGGGCACCAAGTTCCGCACGGAGGTCGAGATCGGCCGCGACATCGACGCGAAGAAGCTGCGCAAGCGGCACGACGCCGTCGTCATCGCGGCGGGCGCCACCACGGCCCGGGACCTGCCGGTGCCCGGCCGCGAACTGAACGGCGTGCACCAGGCGATGGAGTATCTCCCGCTGTCCAACAAGGTGCAGGAGGGCGACCTGACGGTCTCCCCCATCAGCGCCGAGGGCAAGCACGTCGTCGTCATCGGCGGCGGCGACACCGGCGCCGACTGCGTCGGTACGGCGCACCGGCAGGGCGCGGCCTCCGTCACGCAGCTGGAGATCATGCCCAAGCCGGGCGAGGAGCGGGCGCCGCACCAGCCGTGGCCGACCTTCCCGATGCTCTACAAGGTCACCTCCGCGCACGAGGAGGGGGGCGAGCGGGTCTACTCCGTCAACACCACCCACTTCGAGGGCGACGAGGACGGCAACGTCCAGTGGCTGCACCTGGTCGAGGTGGAGATGGTGGACGGCAGGCCCGAGCAGAAGCCCGGCACCGAGCGGCGGATCCCGGCCCAACTGGTCACCCTGGCCATGGGGTTCACCGGTGTGGACCGGGAGAACGGCCTGGTGGAGCAGTTCGGCGTCGAGCTCGACCAGCGGGGCAACGTCGCCCGTGACGGCAACTACGCCACGAACGTCGACGGTGTCTTCGTCGCCGGTGACGCCGGCCGCGGCCAGTCCCTGATCGTCTGGGCCATCGCCGAGGGCCGCTCGGCGGCCAAGGGAGTCGACCGCTACCTCATGGGCACCAGCGCTCTTCCGGCGCCCATCGGCCCGACGGACCGCGCGATGGCGGTCTGAGCCTCAGCCTCCGCTTCCAGCGGCCGGGGGTTCCGCACGGCCACGGTGCTCGCCCCTCCCGACCGGGGCGGGTGCCGTGGTGTGCTTACGTACCGTGCGTCGCCGCCCTGGCCGGGCGGCACCGGTGGCTGGTGCCAACAGGTGCCCGTGGAGGCCGAGTCGGGGGGTGCGTCAGGCGGGGCAGGCGCGCGTAGCGGTGCGGTCTCAGTCCTCGCGCTCTCCGGCCGCTTCGGCGGCGGCGCGGCGAGCCTGACGCCGCCCCTCGTAACGCTCCCTGCGGTTGCTCGCCCTGACCATGTCCTGCCACTCCTTCACACAGCCGCGCCTGCTGCATCCCGAGCAGCAGGTGTGGGTGAACAGCAGCGCGTCGGGGCGTTCCCAGCGGCAGCGGGTGTCCGTCTCCTCACGCGCCGGCTTCGGCGGCAGATCGCAGTCGCCGTGGCGGTGATCGTGGACGGGACGGGGGCGGTGCTCCGCGTGGCGGACCCACAGCGGCTTCGTCTTGTCCGTACGGGACATCGCGTTCCTTCCGGAACCGCCGCCCGTGCTCCCGGACTCTCCGGGCGGGCGGCTAGGTTCGGAATCTCACGGCGATCCCCTCCTTCCCTCTCCCTCAAGGCCGTTCGTGCTGCCGGCCCGGCACACCGGCAGATGCCGCCACCGCAGCAGCCGCTGCGTTCTCAGTACGTCAACGCGGGCCCGGCGCATACGAATTCGGCCGGGGTCCTGGCCGAACCCATACTGGATCCCGGGCCTGTGCCGCTCGCGCCGGCGGCTGACCGTTGAAGTCGCTCGCCACGCCCATCGACCCTACGGCGCCCGCGCGACGCGCACGACGGATTAACGACGGCCGGCAGGAACGGCGGCGGGGAGCGGAGCACGGACGCAGTGCTGGGGCCGCACGGCAAGCCCTGTCGGCCCGCCGTGCGGCCACACCCGCTTCGACCAGCGAGAACGCACCCGCGGCAGCTCGTATGACCACAGGGGGAACCTCCCGCGCCCCTCTTCCGTCAGAGCGGTGAAGCAGGAGGTAGATCGAAGATGCGACGCAGCACGACAGGTACCACCCGACGCAGGGCCGCGCTCGTACTGGCTCCGGCGATGGCCGCCGTGGCGCTGACGGCGACGGCGTGCGGGGGCAGCGAGCAGACCGTCAGCAGCGAGCCCCCGGAGAAGCAGACCCGCTTCGAGAAGCGCGCCGCGCAGATCGAGCAGGAATGGCCGAAGGTGGACAAGACCAAGGGCAGGCACCGGGACATGCTGCCGCTCGAAGCCGCTCAGCGGCCGGTCAAGGGCAAGGAGACCTCGCTGACCGTGACCGTCGGCCACGGGGGCTGCGACACCAAGTACGGGGCGCACGTGCACGAGACCGACAAGCTCGTGATCGTCTCGGGCTGGTCGAAGGAGGACAAGAAGGCCGACTTCTGCACCAAGCAACTCGTCACCGACAAGTCGAAGGTCGAGCTGAAGAGCGAACTGGGCAAGCGCACCGTCGTCGACGCGGCGACGGGGAAGAAGCTCCTCTCCTGACAGGCTGACGCGGCGTCAGACAGCCCGTACGGCCCCGGGGACGCGCACGGGGAACCGCGCACCTCCCGCGGCCTGGCACAACTGACGTACACAGACCGCCGGTTGGCTCCCGGCAGGCAGGCCCCGCACCACTCCCTCGTGGTGCGGGGCCTGCCACGTGTGCGGACAGCTCTGATAGTTTCGGGCCCACTTCGTCCTTTTCTCCGATCACCATCACAACTACGCGGCGGCCTGGGGAACTTGAGCATCTGTCTGCTCCTCCGTGCAGCACGTCGCGGACAGGAGCCTGTGCGTGAGCGAGGCACTGCCGAGCGGCCAGAGTGCGCCCACGGTGCTGCGTATCGTCCTCGGCAAGCGGCTGAAGGAACTGCGGGAGAGCCGGGGGATATCGCTGGAGGAGGCCGCGAAGGCGCTGAGCGTCAGCCACCTGACGATCCGCCGCATCGAGAACGCCCAAGTGAGCCTGAAGATCCCGTACGTGCGGGAGCTGCTGCGCCACTACCAGGTCTCCGACGAGGAGACCCGGGACTTCACGGACATGGCCGAGCAGGCCAACGAGCCCGGCTGGTGGCACAACTACAAGACGGCGCTGCCCGACTGGTTCCGCGCCTACGTCTCCCTGGAGACGGCCGCCGAGGTCATCCGGGTCTACGAACCGCACTACATGACGGGCCTGTTGCAGACCCGCGACTACGCACGGGCCGTCATACGGGCCGGCTTCCCGTACGAGTCGGAGGACGCCCTCGAACACCGCGTGGATCTGCGGCTGCGCAGACAGGCGCTGCTCGCCCGGCCGCAGGCGCCGACCCTGTGGGTGGTGCTGGAGGAGGCGGCGCTGCGGCGCGAGGTCGGCGGGCCCGCCGTGATGCGCGCACAGATCGCACGCCTGATGGAAGCGGCGGAGGATCCCCGCATCACCTTGCGCATCCTCCCGCTGGCCGCCGGAGCACACTCGGGGACGAGCGGCCATCTGACCTACTTCCGTTTCCGGGAACCGGAGTTGCAGGACATCGTCTACACCGAGGTCGGACTGACCAGCGCCGTCTATCTGGACCAGCGTCCCGACGTGGTGGCCCATCTGGAGGCCTACACGCGCGTCTCGCGCCTCGCGGCCGAACTCCTGCCGGACACGCGTGACTACCTCGACCGCCTGCGCAAGGAGTTCAACCGGTGAGCGGCTTCTCGGAGATCGACACGAGCAGGCCGCACGCCGCACGCCTCTACGACTACTACCTGGGCGGCAAGGACTGGTTCCCGGTCGACAGGGACGCCGCTGAGCAGGTCAAGAAGGTCTTCCCCGTCGCGGAGACGGGAGCCCGCGCCAACCGGGACTTCATGCACCGCGTCACGCGCCACCTCGCCCGGGAGCACGGCGTCCGGCAGTTCCTCGACATCGGCACCGGCATACCGACCTCGCCCAACCTGCACCAGGTCGCGCAGGAGACGGCCCCGGAGTGCCGCGTCGTCTACGCCGACCACGATCCGCTGGTCCTGGAGTACGCCGACGCCCTCATGCACAGCACCGCCGAGGGCCGCACCGCCTACGTACAGGCGGACTTCCGTCACGATTCGGTCCTCGACACCCGCGAGGTGCGCGAGACCCTCGACCTGGACAGGCCGGTCGCGCTGTCGCTGCTGGCGCTGCTGCACTTCGTCCCGGACGGGAACCGGCCGCGGGAGATCGTGCGCGCCATGCTCGGACGGCTCGCGCCCGGCAGCTTCCTGGTCCTCTCGCACGCCACGGCCGACTTCGACGACGAAGGTCATCTGGAGCAGGTGACGAAGATCTACGAAGAGGGCGGCACCGCGGTGCAGATCCGCAGCGCTGCGGAGATCGCGGCCTTCTTCGACGGGCTGGAGATGATCGAGCCCGGCCTGACGCCGACGCACCGCTGGCGGCCCGACGCGCCCTCCACGATCACCGACGCGGAGGCCTTCATCTACGCGGGCGCGGCCCGCAAGCCCTGACGGGCGCAGGGCCCCGTCCCGTCAGCTGCCGGGGGGGCGGCCGAAGCCGGGCCCCAGGGCAGCGGTCCGGGCGCGGCATTCCGCGCCCGGCGCTCGTTACCGTCAGTCGATGCCCCGCCAGATGTTCGGCTCGTGGCTGGTCTCTTCCTCGTTCTCGACACCCGCCAGCAGCCACAGCGGCGCCTCCAGCCACACACCCGGCGGCAGTGGCAGCTCGTCCTCGCCCGCCGTGCGTGCACTCAGCGTCCGTGACGGCGCAACCGTGGCCATGGGCACTGTCGTGGTCATCTCTGCGTCAACTCCCCTGTACGACTCGGGCGCAGCGGGCAACCGGGCACAACGGGCCCCGGGGTGCTACCGCCTCCCGTAAGGCCCCCCGCACTTCGATTCTGACCCGCGTCGGCGCACCTCGCAGCCCGACGGATCAGACCGGCACGCGGTGCCGAAGCCCCACGGACCCGGCGACGCGCGGTCACCGTCCGCATACGTGCTGGCAGGAAGGCGGAACCGGACGTTCAGTCGGCCAGCCGCGCCGGGAAGCCGCCCGTCGCAATCGGCCCCCAGTGCCGGGGCGTCACGCGGATCAGGGACTTGCCCTGCTTGAGCATCGCCGAGCGGTACTCGTCCCAGTCGGGGTGCTCGCCGGAGATGTTGCGGAAGTACTCGACGAGCGGCTCCACGGAGTCCGGGACGTCGATGACCTCGGCGTCGCCGTCGATCTGCACCCACGGACCGTTCCACTCGTCCGAGAAGACGAGGACGCTCACGCGCGGATCGCGGCGGGCGTTACGGGTCTTGGCACGCTCGGGGTAGGTCGAGACGACGATCCTGCCCGAGTCGTCCACTCCGCACGTCAGGGGCGAGGCCTGCGGAGCGCCGTCGGAGCGGCGGGTGATGAGGACGGCGCGGTGGCGGGGACGTACGAAGTCGAGCAGACCGGCCAGCTCGACACGGGTGTTGGTGGCGATGGAAGGGCTCATGACGCCGAACGTACGTCATCCGGCCCCGACTGCGCGCCGGCGTGTCACGAACTGCCGCTCCGGGCCGTCCTAGTTCAGTGAGGGCCGGCGGCGGTGCGGCGGACGCGGGCGGGCCCGCCGGGTCGAGGAAGGCGAGGCGGACATGGTGCAGGACGGTGTCAGGGATGCTGGGGGCGGCGCGGCGGGCGGTGCTCGCGGGCGCTGGTTCGTGGTGGCGGTGGCGCTGCTCGCGGGGGCGGGCATGGCCGCGGGCGGTGTGTGGGCGCTCGCGGCGCCGCACTCCTTCGCGGAGGCCGTCGGCTTTCCCGTGCCGTCGGCGCACGCCGGGGGCGCGGGCGCGGGCAGCGGGGAGCACTTCGTGCAGGACGTCGGCGCCTTCCAGCTCGGCGTCGCGGCGGCGCTGCTGCTCGCGTGCGTCTGGTACGACGCGCTGCTCACGGCGCTCGCCGGATTCGTCGTCCTCAGCGCCGCGCACGCCGGGAATCACGTCGCCGACATCGGGCACGGCGGCCACGGCTGGGAGATCCCCGTGATCGCCGGTGCGGGGCTGGCCGCCGCGGCCGCGTTCGCCGTACGGCTGCGTCAGCTGGGCTGGGTGACCGGAGGCGTGGAGACGGCGGCACGGGCCGAACTGGCCCCGTACGTACGGCAGAAGACCGTCCTGCTGACGACGTACCGGCGCGACGGAGGCAGCGGCGGCACACCCGTGAGCATCGCCGTGGAGGGCGACCACGCCTACGTCCGCAGCTTCGCCAACTCCGTGAAGACCCGGCGGCTGGGCCGCGATCCGCGCGCGCTCGTCGCGCCGTGCACCACGCTCGGCAGGCGTCCGGGGCGCCGGCTGCCCGTGCGGCTGCGGCGGTTGGAGCGCGGCGGCGCCGAGGACCGGCACGCGGCGAGGGTGCTGCGTGCCAAGTACCCCTTCCTGCACGGGGCGTTGGTGCCCTTCATGCACCGAGTGCTGCTGCGCCGCAAGGCGGGCCGCACGGTGCACTTCGAGGTGGCCGTGGACACGGGCGGCGCGCGGAAGGGCTGAGGGCTGAGGGGCCGAGGGGCGGAGGTCCCGTCCGCGGTCCTGGCCGGGCCGCTCGCCGGCCGTCCCGTCAGGTGTCGCAGTCCAGCACCGAGCGGCACAGCCCGCACCGCACCCGCATCGTGCCGCGCACCGGGACGCGGATGCGCTGCTGGCAGGTGGGGCAGGGGAAGGAGACCCGCAGCGGCGAGCGGCTCTCGAAGGTGTACGAGTAGGCGTCGGCGTCCGGCGGATACGGGGTGCTGCCCGGCCGCGCCAGCGCATGGCGCCGGTCCCGCGTGTAGCGGCGGCGGCCCGCCCAGCCGGAGGCGGCCAGCGGCGGCCGCGTCTCGTCGGACCGGGCCAGGCCGCTGCCCCTCAGATACGCCTCGTACGCCTGCGGGCTGGTGAACCACACCTCGGGGCCCTCGCCGAAGGCCGCGGCGCGCTTGGCCAGGACGTAGCCGAACTCCTCGGGCGTGAGGTAGCCGAGCTTCTGCGAGGAGACCTGGTCCTGCCGGAACGCGTCCAGCAGGAGCCAGCCCGCGCCGAGGTAGGTGGTCGCGGTGTCGGTGAGGATCTCGTTGTCGCGGGTGCCGTGGAAGGCGAGGCCGAGGCGGTGCAGATACACGTGCATCACCTCGTGCGCGAGAGCCGCGCCGATGTCGCGGCGGTGGCGCTTGAAGCGGGCGTTCAGCTCGATGAAGTACTCGGGGCCCGCGGCGAGTTCGACGTGCGCCGCGTGCTCCATCTCGCGGAAGCTGACGATCATGCGGGCGTCCGGCAGCCGGAACTGCTGCACCATGACGCGTGCGACCCGCTGCACCCCGGCGTAGAGGTCCTCGGAGTCGGAGAAGGCGACGTCGCTGGGCGGGACGCTGACGTCGAAGATCCGCACGGTGTCCCACGAGAGGCGCTTGTAGAGCGCGGTGATCGCGGCCCGCACGGTCGTCAGGTGCGGGAACCCGCGCTCGACAGGGTCCGCGGCGGGCCCGGTCGGTGCGCCCTGTGCCGTCATGGCCACCACCCCCGGAGTTCTCTCGGTCACTGTCACTGTACGGGCGCGGGAGCGGCCGTGCGGTCGGCATAGGGTCGGAGCAGGCCACCATCCCCGCGACCTGGAAACGGCAGGCATGGCGAAGACCCACGGCGAGACCAGCGGCACCGGCACGGGCACGGGCAGGGCTACGGACCGGGATTCCGGAGCGGGCTCCGGCTCCTCGGGCTCGGGCTCCGGTTCCGGCCCGGCCCCCGACACCACCGAGGGCGTCGACGCGTCGGTGCGCGCCGAGCTGACCGAGCTGCGCGACAGCATCGACAACATCGACGCCGCGGTGGTGCACATGCTCGCCGAGCGTTTCAAGTGCACACAGCGCGTCGGCCGCCTCAAGGCCGACCACGATCTGCCGCCCGCCGATCCCGCCCGTGAGGCGCGTCAGATCGCGCGGCTGAGAGAGCTGGCCGTGAGCGCCAAGCTCGATCCGGCCTTCGCGGAGAAGCTGCTCAACTTCGTGATCGCCGAGGTGATCCGGCACCACGAGACGATCGCCCGCAGCTGAGGCGCTGCCGCGGCCGGTGGCGCACTGCCGGTCGCGAAGTGCGGTCACGCGGGCGCTCGCCCGCGCCGCCCCCGTACGTCCCCGCGCTCAGGGCCTGGGAGCGTCGTCCTCGCCGATGTGGTGGACGCGCACGAGGTTCGTCGAGCCGGGGACTCCGGGCGGCGAGCCCGCGGTGATGATGACCAGGTCGCCCCTTTCGCAGCGCCCCAGCTTCAGCAGCTGCTCGTCGACCTGGTCGACCATCTCGTCCGTGCTCTGCACCGTGGGACCGGTCAGGGCCTCGACGCCCCACGTGAGGCTGAGCTGCGCCCGCGTGGCCGGGTCCGGGGTGAAGGCGAGCACCGGGACCGGCGAGCGGTAGCGGGAGAGGCGGCGCACGGTGTCCCCGGACTGCGTGAAGGCCACCAGATACTTCGCGCCGAGGAAGTCGCCCATCTCCGCGGCGGCCCGCGCGACGGCGCCGCCCTGGGTGCGCGGCTTGCCGTGCTCGGTCAGGGGCGGCAGGCCCTTGGCGAGCTCCTCCGCCTCGGCGGCCTCGACGATGCGCCCCATCGTCCTGACCGTCTCGGCCGCGTGCTTGCCGACGCTGGTCTCGCCGGAGAGCATCACCGCGTCCGTGCCGTCCATGACGGCGTTCGCGACGTCCGAGACCTCGGCGCGCGTCGGCCGGGACGCCTCGATCATCGAGTCCAGCATCTGCGTGGCGACGATGACGGGCTTGGCGTTGCGCCTGCACAGCTTGATGGCACGCTTCTGCACCAGCGGCACCGACTCCAGCGGCATCTCGACGCCGAGATCGCCGCGGGCCACCATCACGCCGTCGAACGCGTCGACGACGGACTCCAGGTTCGTCACGCCCTGCGGCTTCTCCAGCTTCGCGATGACGGGGAGGTACCGTCCCTCCTCCGCCATGATCCGGTGGACCTCCTTCACGTCGTCGCCGCTGCGCACGAAGGAGAGGGCGATGACGTCGGCGCCGGTGCGCAACGCCCAGCGCAGATCGGCGACGTCCTTCTCGGACAGGGCGGGCACGGAGACGGCGACGCCGGGGAGGTTGAGCCCCTTGTGGTCGGAGACCATGCCGCCCTCGACGACGACCGTCTGCACGACGGGCCCCTCGACGGCGGTCACCTCCAGCGTGACCCGGCCGTCGTCGACGAGGATGCGCTCGCCGCGCGTGACGTCCGAGGCGAGGCCGGAGTAGGTGGTGCCGCAACAGGAGCGGTCGCCCTCCACCTCCTCGACGGTGATGGAGAATTCGTCGCCGCGTTCAAGCAGTACCGGTCCTTCGCGGAAAGTCCCGAGGCGGATCTTCGGACCTTGAAGATCGGCGAGGACTCCGACGGCGCGGCCGGCCTCCTCGGAGGCCCTGCGCACCCGGTGGTAACGCTCTTCGTGTTCGGCGTGAGAGCCGTGGCTCATGTTGAACCTGGCCACGTCCATTCCGGCGTCGACGAGCGCCTTGATCTGCTCGTACGAGTTGCTGGCGGGGCCGAGTGTGCTGACGATCCTTGCGCGGCGCATGCCATGAGCCTACGGCTTACCCACAGGTAGAGAC
This sequence comes from Streptomyces winkii, assembly GCF_032248595.1. Classification (NCBI taxonomy): domain Bacteria; kingdom Bacillati; phylum Actinomycetota; class Actinomycetes; order Kitasatosporales; family Streptomycetaceae; genus Streptomyces; species Streptomyces winkii. Next base: position 743,881 of record NZ_JASTTH010000002.1, read on the forward strand.
CGCCTCCCGGAGTATTCGTCAACGTCCTTTACGGAGGCGGCCATTGACAACTTCTAAAGTGAGACGGGTCACGCTCCGATGAGCGCGTTGTTCGGGACTTCATCGCGCCCGGGCATGGGAACCGCGGGCGCTCCCAGACGCTCCGAGCGAGCCCGGGGATCCACTGAACCGCTCACGGCGTGACGTTGCTCACAGCGAGGGCCGGCTCATCAGGAACCGGGCGTTGACCTGCGCCTGCACGCGCTGCCGCTGAGGCTCCAGATCCAGCGCCGGGGCCGAGCCCCCGGGCGGCGCGCCCCCGTAACCGGCGGCGCGCGCCCCGGGCAGCGAGGGAGCGGCGGGAGTGCTGTTCTCCGCGCCGAGGTCCGCGAGCTCCACCAGCGCGACCAGCTCCGCGTCCAGCGCGGCCGCGTACTCACGGGCGCGCGTGACCGCCTCCCGTACGGCCTGCTGGCGCGCCTCGCGGTGTGCGGCGGAGTCCTTGCGCAGCGCCCACCACGGCCCGTCGACGCGCGTCAGCTCCAGGTCGGCGAGGCGCGTGGTCATCTCGCCGAGAGCCGTGAAGTCGGCGACGGTGGCGGAGATCTGAACGCGGCCGTTGTATGTGCGTACGCGCTCCCGGCGGCCCTTCTCCGTCAGTTCGGGCGAGACGGAGAAGGTGCCGGTCGCCAGCTTCTCCACGGCCTCGCCGTACCCCTTGATCAGCTCCAGCACCTCGGAGTTGCGGCGCGTCAGCGACTCCAGGGCCTCGCGCCGGTCGGTGCCGCGCGCGCCGACCGTCACCGTGATGCGGGCGATCTCGGGGTCGAACTCGAGGCTCGCCTCGCCTCGTACGGCCACCCGCGGCTCGTCCGGGGTGCCGTAGGGGAGGGGGCCGGCGGCTGCGGAGTGGCCGGGTGCGTTCGTCATGCGGCCACTCTCGCAGAGCCGGGTCGGCGTGCGCCGGGGATCACCGATGATCACTCGGGCCCTTCGGGGCGGTGGCAGACCGCCTCGACGTTGTTGCCGTCGGGGTCGCGCACGAACGCCCCGTAGTACGTCTCGTGGTACTCGGGCCACAGCCGCGGCGCGTGCAGCACCTCCCCGCCGGCCTCGATCGCGGCCTCGTGGAAGGCGTCGACGGTGGCGCGGTCCGGCGCGGTGAAGGCGATGTGCACCTCGCGGGCCTCGCGCCCCGAGTCGGCGGGTCCCAGCCAGAAGGCGGGTGCGGTGCTGCCGTAGCCGACGACGTGTCCGAAGTCGAGGACGCGCGTCGCTCCGAGAGGCGCCAGCACGGCGTCGTAGAAGGCGGCCGCGGCGGCCGGGTCCGCTGTCTGAATCGAAATGTGATCGAACATCCCGGCAGTCTTCCATTCGCGCGGCGCGCTGTCAGCGCTTCCGCCCTATTGGCGGCCGGCCGGTCCGGGGCGGCTTTTCCATGGCCGGACAGTGGCCGGACCGGCGTCAAGTCATGCGCAGAGGGCGGAAGCCGGTGTGCTGGGGGTCGGCGTGCCGGGCGATTCCGGGGGAGCCGTTGGCCAGGGCGCCCTCGGGGCGCAGACCGAACGTCGTGAACGCGGTGCGCCTCGGGAGCCGGTAACGCTCGTGCCCCGTCAGGGAGTTGAGGATCACCGCGCTGCGGTGCGCCGCCAGCCCCAGATCGGGCGCGCCCACACCGTGCGTGTGCCGCTCCGCGTTCTGCACGTAGACCGCGCCCGAGACCGACCGGTCCGTCACCAGCCGGTAGTGCTCGTCGACGCGGATGCGCTCCGCCTCGTCGCGCCGCAGCCACGGTTCCAGCGACGCGAGCACGCCTCCCAGCGGGCGCTCGCGGTAGCCCGTCGCCAGCACCACCGCGTCCGTCGCCAGCCGCGTGCGTACGTCCTGCTCGGTGTGCTCCAGATGCAGCTCGACCCGTGTCGCGCCGATGCGCCCGGCCGTACGGACCGCCACACCGGGCGTGAGCACCGCGTCCGGCCAGCCGCCGCCCAGCGTGCGGTGGTACAGCTCGTCGTGGACGGCGGCCAGCGTGCCGTGGTCGACGGCCTTGTGCAACTGCCACTGGCGCGGGACCAGTTCGTCCCGCACGGACTCGGGCAGGCCGTGGAAGTAGCTCGTGTAGTCCGGGGTGAAGTGCTCCAGGCCCAGCTTGCTGTACTCCATGGGCGCGAAGGCCGCGCTGCGGGTGATCCAGTGCAGCCGCTCGCGCCCGGCGGGGCGGCGCCGCAGCAGATCCAGGAAGACCTCCGCACCCGACTGGCCGGACCCGACGACCGTGACGTGCCCCGCCTCCAGCAGCCGCTCCCGGTGGCCGAGATAGTCCGAGGAGTGGATGACGGGCGCGCCCGCGCCCACCGACGACGTCAGCGAACGCAGCGGCTCGGGCACGTGCGGAGCGGTGCCGACACCGAGCACCAGATTCCGCGCGTACGAACGGCCCTGTGCCGCCGGTCCGTCCGCCTCCAGCCGCGTGAAGTCGACCTCGAACAGGCGCAGTTCGGGATGCCAGCGCACCGCGTCGACGCGATGGCCGAAGTGGAGGCCGTCCAGCCCCTCGCAGACCCAGCGGCAGTACGCGTCGTACTCCGTGCGCTCGATGTGGAAGCGCTCCGCGACGTAGAACGGGAAGAGGCGCTCGTGCGCCTTGAGGTAACTGAGGAAGGACCACGGACTCGCCGGGTCGGCGAGCGTCACCAGGTCCGCCAGGAAGGGGACTTGGAGCGTCGCACCCTCGATCAGCATGCCCGGATGCCAGTGGAAGCCCGGCTGTTCCTCGTAGAACGCGGTGCGCAGGCCGGGAACGCCGTGCGCGAGGGCGGCCAGGGAGAGGTTGAACGGGCCGACGCCGATGCCCACCAGATCGAGCGGAGGCATCTGCGGAGCGCCGCCGCCCCCGTCGACACGGCGCTGCCCCGGCACGGTGGAGGTCAGCGTCGCCGCGGAATCCGGTCCGGCGGTGCGGGACTCGTCGGCTGTCGTCATGACCGGTGACTCCTTGTGGTGCTGGTGATGCCGGTGACGCTTGTGCTGGTGGCGCCTGTGCTCGTGACGGGCGCGGACCGGGGAGACCGGGCTGAGGGAGCCGGCGCGGCCCGTGCCCGCAACGGCACGGCGTCGCGCACGAGTTGGAGCAGGGCTTCCAGATCGCCGATGCGCGTGTACGGGTTGAGCAGCGTGGCCTTGAGCCAGAGGCCCGAGCCCCCGCCCATGTCGGCCCGGCCCAGGACGGCCCGCCCCTCCGCCATCAGACGGCGCCTGACCGAAGCGACCGCCGCACCGTCCGCACCCGCCGGGCGGAACAGCACCGTCGACAGCTCCGGCATGGCGAACAGCTCCAACCGCTGGTCGGCCGCGACCAGTTCGGCCAGCGAACGCGCCACCGCACACGTGCGCTCCACGAGATCGGCCAGCCCACTGCGCCCCAATGCCCGCAGCGTCACGGCCATCTTCAGCACATCGGGACGGCGCGTCGTACGCAGCGAACGGCCCAGCAGATCCGGAAGGCCCGCGTCGCTGTCGTCGCCGGCGTTGAGATAGTCGGCGCGGTGGTCCAGCGGCGACAGGTCCCGCCCGTCGGGAACCACGAAGAGGCCCGCCGCGACCGGCTGCCACCCCAGCTTGTGCAGATCGAGAGTGACGCTGTCCGCCCGCTCCAGACCAGCGAGCCGTCCGAGCAGCCGCCGGCTGAAGAGCAGCATGCCGCCGTACGCCGCGTCCACATGCAGCCTCGCCCCGAACTCACCGGCCACCGCGGCCAGTTCGGCCAGCGGATCGACCGCACCCGCATCGGTCGTGCCCGCCGTCGCCACCACGAGGACCGGAGCGCCCGGCTCCTGGGCCGCCAGGGCCGCACGCAGCGCCGCCGGGCGGAGGACCCCTCCCGGCGACGGAACGCGAACCGGCTCGGGCAGGCCCAGCAGCCATGCCGCGCGGTGCACGCTGTGGTGCGCGCCGGTGCCGCACACCACGCGGACGTCCCGGCCCAGCCGCTCACGGGCCAGCAGCAGGCCCAGCTGGTTCGACTCCGTGCCGCCCGTCGTCACCAGCGCGTCCGGAACCGCGCCCGCTCCTCCCTCCGCCGGGCCGCCCCGCCGCACGGTGCCGCGCCCCGCCTCCCCGTACACCAGCCGCGCCAGCGCCCGGCACGTCCGCGCCTCCAACTCCGAAGCGGCAGGCGCCTGATCCCACGAGTCCAGGGACGGATTGACGGCGCTCGCCGCGAGGTCGGCGGCGGCCGCCACCGCGAGCGGAGGGCAGTGCAGATGCGCCGCGCACAGCGGATCGGCGGGATCGGCGGCTCCCTCCGCCACCATCCGCACCAGCGAGGCCAGCGCCTCCCGCTCGCCCGTACCGCGCTCCGGGAGCACACCGCCGCTGAGCACCGCGCCGACCCGGGAGGCCACGCGCCGCGGCCCGCCGCGCGGCAGGGGCCCGCAGCGCCGCGCGGCACCCTCCTCCAGCGCGTCGAGCACCGCGCTCGTCAACGGACGCAGCGCGGCTGCCCCTTGGGTGCCACCCGAGAGGAGCGGGGCGCGGGCACCGTCGGCGCGGGCGGACACGGGCGGGAGCGGCATGAGCGGAATCCTTCGCCGTCGCAATCCCACAACCCCCGGTCCGGCGGGCACACAAGCGGTGCCCGCCGGACCGGGAAGAAGTGATGAGGTGGCCCTAACCTACGTGCGTACGGCGGCTGTTGATCTCGATACGGGCCTGGTTCGCCCGAAGGGGTGATCTTCACGGCGAAGGCTCCCCGGAACCCGCTCGTCCCGGGGAGCCTCACGCCGTCCGCGACCGGATCCGCGTGCTGGGGGCACGCCGCCGGCTACGGGTAGGCGGTCACCGTCGCCACGTTGGAGTCGCCGTTCGCGGGCCCGCCCGTGTCGTTGACGACGTGCTGGATCGTGCCCGTGCCGCCGAGCGACACGGACGTCAGGTGATGGAGCTTCACGCCCTCCGCTCGCGGCACCTCGAACGAACGGTCCGCCACCACCGACTTGTTGACGTTGAAGAAGCAGTAGCTCCCCAGCCCGAACGCCTGGTGGTCGGTGACCGAGCCGCCGACCTTGTAGGCCGCGTAGCCGCGCGTGTCACCGTTCATCCACGAGCCCTGGTCCGGCGGGTCGTAGGGCATCTCGTTCTGGAAGAAGTACGTCCGGCCGCGCTCGCCGTTCCAGATCACCTGGTACTTCTTGTAGTGCTCCGCGAAGAGCCCGTACGCGGTCACGTCGGCGCCGTTGACGATCAGCCCCGTGTCGGCGGGGTTGGTCTCCCAGCCCACGCCGTCGCCGTGGTCCGCGCGCCACAGCCACAGATGGTCGGCGATGACATGGGAGCTGTTGACGACGAGGCTCGTCTCCGACTTCGCGGCGCCCGCCCCGCCGATGCGCACGAACACATCGTGCAGCGACGTCGGGTTGGCGGAGTGGTCCGCGTCCGAGCCCTTCGGGCCGACCTGGACCAGCGTCGGCGAGTTCTCCTCGCCCGCCTCGACGAGGAACCCGGCGAGCTTGACGCCGTCCACGTCGGCCACCGTCAGAGCCGCCTTGCCGCTCGTCGGCATGAGCGTCGCCAGGCCCAGCCCCAGCACGACGGTGTTCTTCTCCGTCACCGCCAGCGGCTCGTCCAACTCGTAGATCCCCGGCGTCAGCAGCAGGTGCTTGCCGTCCTTCAGCGCCGCGTTGAGCGTGGACGCCGACTCGTCGGCCTTCGCGACGTGGAAGTCGCCCAGCGGGATGGAATCGCCTTTCGGAGCGCCGCCCGACCAGCTCGCGCCGGTCGAGTCCTCGCGCACCGCGGGCACGAACACCTGGTAGCCGCCGTCCTTGTCGACGTACAGGTACGGCTTCTCCCGCACCTTCGGCGTCGCCTCCACGGTCGTGTACGGGGGAGAGGGGAAGCCGTCGCCGCTCGGGGCGTTCTTCGCACCCACGAACACCATGTTCCAGTTCGAGCCCTTCCAGCTCTTCCACTCCGTGTTGCGCGAGAGCCACTGCTGCTGCGAACCGGAGCGCACCTCCCCGTCCACCACGGTGTCGGCCATCAGACCGCCGCTGGACCAGCCGCCGTCGTCCAGCTCCAGATCGCCCTTCACATGCATGCGGCGGTACGGCGCGGCCTGGGAGACCGCCCAGCGGTCCTTGCCGCCCTTCGGCGTCACCGAGATGCCCTCGGCCGAGCGCCAGAAGTTCTGCGTGGCGTTCCCGTCGAACCAGTCGGCCTCGGCGTGCACCGCGCCGGCGACCTTCACATCGCCGGGCGTCAGGCCCAGCCCGGCGACCTGGGTGAAGAAGCCGACGTTCACATCGACGTCGTACGAGCCCGGCTTGAAGAGGAACGCATGGCGCGCCTTGTCGAACTGGGCCTTCTCCTGCTTCTTGAAGACCGAGTCGACCTTCGCCTGGATCTCCTCGGCGGGGGTGTCCGGGCCGAAGACGGAGACGTTGGGGCCGAAGTCGGGATCGGCGGCGGAGGCGCCCGACCGGCCGGACAGGCCGGAGATGGCGGAGGCGGCCCGGGGAGCGGCGGCGACGCCGATGCCGCCGAGACCGGCGGCGGCCAGCGTCGCCAGCACCGTACGGCGACGGACGAAGGGCCGCGGCTGTGCCGCGGGGGCGCCGTCGGCGGCCGGCTTCTCGCCGGGCTCCTGGACGCCGTGGGGCGAGCGGGGTGTGGGGGACATGGGAGGTCCAACTCCTCGACAGTGTCAGGATGGTGAGAGGACCGTAGGCCTGGACCAATCGTTGGTCAAGGCTAAAGTTAAGACCTGAGAAAAGCCCCACACGACGACGCGGCGCGTACGGGAGGCCGAGCCGGCACGACCGGCGGGGGCTCCGCCCCAACTCCCCGTCTCAGGAGCCCATTTGGGCCCCGCCATCCGCCGACCCGGCCACTCGGGACCCTCCGGATCACCCGCCCCGGACCCGCAGAGCACGCCGCAGATCATCCAGCTGATCCACCAACTCCCGCCGCAACGTGGGCGTCACGTCCTCGCCCGCGACACAGTCCGCCCCCCGCCGCAACAGCGACTCGTCCACGACCGTACGGGGAAACGCCAGCCGCCCCACGATCGACGCCACCGCCGCACCGCGCCGCGCGGCCACCGGCACCGCATCCGAGAAATACCGCTCCGCGAAGCCGCCCTCGTCCAGCAACTCCCGCTGCTCCGCCTGCCAGAACCCCTGCGCCGTCGCCCGCAGCAGATAGTTCGACAACTCGTCCGAGACGAACATCGCCTCCCACGCCGCCTCCTTCGCCCCGGCATCCGGCAACGCCGCCCTGCAACGAGCGGCACCCTCCTCGCCCGCCGCACTCGGATCAGCGGCCAGCGCACCGTCGATCTCCGCACCGCCCACGGCACCCAGCACCGACAGCCGCAGCAGCAACCGCCACCGCAACTCCGCGTCCAGCACCGGACCACCCGGCACCGAACCCGCCTCCCACCAGCCGTACAACTCCCCGGCGTCCGAAGCGCAGTCGATGAACTGGCGCACCGCCGTCAACCGCAGACCCGCCGCCCCCTCGCCGGCCGCGGCACCCGCCCCCGGCACCGAGGACCCTCCCGCTTCCGGCACCGCTCCCGGCACCGTGGCCGCCAGCACCTCACGGCACACACCCCCCAGCAACTCCAGCGCCCCAGCGCGGCGCTCCGCGGGCACGAAACGCTCCGCGACCGTCCCGCACGCGAACGACAGCACGCCCTCCAGCACCGCCACCTCCGACTCCGCCGGAGCATGGACCCGCACCGCCTCCAGGAACTCACCAGGCGGCAACTCGCCGTCCCGCACCATGTCCCGCGCCGCGTTCCACACCACCGCACGCGACAACGCATCCGGAAGCCCCGACAGCGCACCACGCACCGTCGCCCACGACACCTCGTCCAGACGCACCTTCGCGTACGTCAGATCCCCGTCGTTCACCAGCAGCAGATCAGGACGCGGCCCCCCGGCGACCACCACCGACTCCGCCTCGTCCGACTCCACCTCACGCTCAAGACGCTCCCGCAGCACCAGACGCGCCGGATCGGCGGGCGCCACGTCGTAGAGGCCCAGCCCCACCCGGTGCGGACGGCCACCCTCGTGCCGCAGCGCCACCGACCACTGTCCGCTGCCCTCCGCCACCCGCGGCGACAACACGTCGACCCCCGTCGTACGCAGCCAGCGCTCCGCCCATCCGTGCACGTCACGATCCGACGCCCCCGCCAGCGCATCGATGAAATCCGCCAGCGTCGCATTGCCGAAACGATGACGCGTCAAATGCCTGTTGACGCCCGCCAGGAAATCCTTCTCACCCAGCCACGCCACCAGCTGCCGCAGCGCCGACGCACCCTTCGCATACGAGATCCCGTCGAAATTCAGCAGCGCGGAAGCGGTGTCCGGCACCGACTCCGGCTCCGGAGCCACCGGATGAGTCGACGGACGCTGATCCGCGTCATAACCCCACCCCTTGCGCGCCGCCGCGAAATCCGTCCACATCCCCGAGAAGCGCGTCGCCTCACGCAGCGTCTGATAGCCCACGTACTCCGCGAACGACTCGTTCAGCCAGATGTCGTCCCACCACCGCAGCGTCACCATGTCCCCGAACCACATGTGCGCCATCTCGTGCGCAACCGTCACACCACGAGTACGCCTGTCCAACTCCGTGACCGCCGACCGGAACACATACTCGTCCCGCAACGTCACCAGCCCCGGATTCTCCATCGCGCCCGCGTTGAACTCCGGCACGAAAGCCTGGTCGTACGAGTCGAACGGATACGGCTCATCGAACAACTCGTGGTACCGGTCGAAACACCGGCGCGTGATGTCCAGCAACTCCTCGGCATCCGCTTCCAGGAACTCCGCGAGCGAACGCCGCACATGAAGCCCGAACGGCAACCCCGCGTGCTCCGTACGCACCGAGTGATACGGCCCCGCCACGACCGCCACCATGTACGTGCTCACCCGCCGCGTCGGCGCACACACCCAACGACCCGGCCGGACCTTCCGCGCGACCCCGTTCCCCAGCACCGTCCACTCGTCCGGCGCCGTCACCCCCACCTCGAAGACCGCCTTCAGATCCGGCTGATCGAAACACGCGAACACCAGCGGGGCGTCGTCCAGAAAGCACTGCGAATACAGATACACGCGCCCGTCCGCCGGGTCCGTGAACCGGTGCATCCCCTCACCGACCCGCGAATACCGCATCCGCGCCTCGACACGCAGCTCGTGAACCCCCTCCGCCAGGCCACGCAGCCACAACCGGCCGTCCGCGAAAGCCTTCGCCGGATCCAGCGCCACACCGTCCAGCTCCACGCCCCGCAATTCGGCGGGCCGCACCTCCACGAACGAATCGGCGCCGCCCCCGCCCTCCTTCACACGGAAGCGCACCGCCGTCGTGGACCCGAACACCTCCTCGCCGCACGTCAGATCCAGATCGATGACATACCGCTCCACATCGAGGAGCCCGGCTCGCGTCTGCGCCTCATCGCGCGTCAGTGGTGACATGCGGGCAATGCTGCCGCACCGCGGCGACGCCCCGCACCGCGGTAAATCGAGCCTCGCGGCTCAGTACTTGGGCCCGACGTGAGCGTCCATCAGCGCGACGGAGGCGCGGCGGGCTATGGAGATGTTGAGCGGGTCGCTGCCGCGGGCGAGGGTCGTCCATTCGACACCGACTCTCCGCAGCGTGTCGGTGAAAATCCCTCTGATGTCGTCGGACCTGTTGGTGAAGAAGTACCGGGGATACTCATAGCGCTTGCGTCTGCCGCCGACTGTCCGTGTCGTCCAGTTGGTGATGCGGCAGCCGTCGGAGTGGACGAGTCCACGGATGAACTGCCAGGGGTGTGCGTCCACTGTCTCCTGCTGCCAGCCCCGGAGTTCGATGCGCCGCTCGTGCTTCCTGCCGGGCCCGTGCTGCGGGAACAGGCATGGCCAGTGCGGGTTGTAGGCGCTGACCGCGACGCAGCCTTGAGCCTGAACGCGGAAGACCTTGTTGTGAGGGCGGATCGCCTTCACCGCCCGGACGCATTCTTCGATGAGGCCTGGCCAGGCGTCGGAGCACGCGATGCGCAGCGAGTACGTCCGGGCGAGGCGGCTGACGCAGCCGTCACCGAGGTAAAGGCCGAGCAGATACGCGTAGTTGGCGGCATCCGCCGGTGGCCCCGGTGGGGCCGAGCATCTGACGCACCGGACCGGATCGCCGGTCAAGGGCGTCAGCCTGGTCTGCCAGGACCGGATGGCCGCACCTGAGATGCCGGTCTGCTTGCTCACCGAATTGAGGCTGTGTCCCTGCTCGACGAGGGCGAGGACCTGTTTACGCACTGTGACGTCGTACATGGACGCGAGCCTGACGAGAGCACGTGCGACGTGCAGGGAATCGGGCTCACGGTCCTTCGTGCGAGCGAAGATCAGCGATATCGCTGGCAACCTTGGAATCAAAGACGAAGTGCCCCGGGTCGGATTCGAACCGACACTGTATGGGTTTTGAATCCATCGACTCTGCCGTTGGTCTACCGGGGCGAAGCGCGAAATGAAGGTTCGCACCTGCTGTGCAACCACCTTACAGGACCCCGGTACTCTCGTACCTCCCACCTGTGCGGAAACGAGGAGCCCAGTGAGCACCGCGGACATCCCCGAGCCCGAAGCCTCCGGCGCCGAAGCCTCCGGTGCCCCGGAGGAGAGCGCGCATGTGCCGCCGCTGACCACGCGAGTGGTGATCGCGGAGGACGAGGCGCTGATCCGGATGGACCTCAAGGAGATGCTGGAGGAGGAGGGTTACTCCGTCGTCGGCGAGGCCGGTGACGGGCAGAGCGCGGTGGAGCTGGCGCGGGAGCACCGTCCGGATCTGTGCATCTTCGATGTGAAGATGCCGGTGCTGGACGGGATCTCGGCGGCGGAGCAGGTCGCGGAGGAGAGCATCGCGCCGGTGCTGATGCTGACGGCGTTCTCGCAGCGTGAGCTGGTGGAGCGGGCGCGGGACGCGGGCGCGATGGCGTATCTGGTGAAGCCGTTCAGCAAGAGCGACGTGGTGCCCGCGATCGAGATGGCGGTGTCGCGATTCACGGAGCTGCGGGCGCTGGAGAAGGAGGTCGCGGACCTCTCTCAGCGGCTGGAGACGCGGAAGCTCGTGGACCGGGCGAAGAGTGTGCTTCAGACGCAGTACGGGCTGACGGAGCCCGCTGCGTTCCGGTGGATACAGAAGACGTCGATGGACCGGCGGTTGTCGATGCAGCAGGTCGCGGAGGCCGTGATCGCGGATGCCGAGGAGCGCAGGCAGCAGAAGCAGCAGAACCAGGGGAAGTAGGAGTACCGGGGGAAGTAGGAGTACCGGGGGAAGTAGCAGTACCAGGGGAAGCAGCAGATTCACCTGAAGCAGCAGAACCACCGGAAGCAGCCGCTGAGTTCGGCGAAGAGGTTCTGAGCATGTGAGTGGGGCCGCCCGTTCCGGGTCGGCCCCACTCACATGTGCGGTGCTCGTGCGGTGTGCTGCGTCTGCCGTGTTCAGTCCTCGCCGAGGTACGCCTTGCGTACCGACTCGTCGTGCATGAGTTCCTGGCCCGTGCCGGAGAGCGCGATGGTGCCGATCTCCATGACGTGGCCGTGGTCGGCGAGGGAGAGCGCGGCCTGGGCGTTCTGCTCGACGAGGAGGATCGTCGTGCCCTGTGCCTTGAGTTCGGTGATGGTCTCCATGATCTTCTGCATCATGATCGGGGAGAGGCCCATGGAGGGCTCGTCGAGCATGAGCAGCTTCGGCTGCGACATCAGCGCGCGGCCCATGGCGAGCATCTGCTGTTCGCCTCCGGAGAGGGTGCCGGCGGCCTGGCCGCGGCGTTCTCCGAGGATGGGGAACAGGGTGTAGGCGCGTTCCATGTCGCGGTGGATGCCCGCGGAGTCCTTGCGGAGGAAGGCGCCGAGTTGGAGGTTCTCGGCGATGGTGAGGCGCGGGAAGATGCGGCGGCCTTCGGGGGAGTGTGCGAGCCCCTTGGCGACGATCTTGTGTGCGCCCATGTCGTTGATCACTTCGCCGTCGAAGGTGATCTTTCCGGCGAGGGGCTTGAGCAGTCCGGAGAGGGTGCGCAGCGTGGTGGTCTTCCCGGCGCCGTTGGTGCCGATGAGGGTGACGACCTGGCCCGCTTCGACGCTGAACGAGATGCCCTTGACGGCTTCGATCTTGCCGTAGGCGACGCGGAGGTCTTCTACTTCGAGGAGCGGCATCAGTGCTGCTCTCCCTTCGGGTTCTCGTCGGTCCCGGCCCCGGTCCCCGTCGTCCCCTCGCCGCGCGTCTCCGCCTCGCGGACTTCGGCGGCCTCGGCCTCGCCCGGTTCACCCTCGAAGGGCGTGCCGAGGTAGGCGGCGATGACGCGTTCGTCGGCCTGGACGAGTTCCGGTGAGCCTTCGACGAGCTTCTCGCCCTGTACGAGGACGGCGACGCGGTCGCAGAGGTTGAAGATGAAGCGCATGTCGTGCTCGATGACGAGTACGGCCGTGCCCTGCTCCCGTACTGCGAGGACGAGGTCGCGCGTGGCGCTGGTCTCACCGGCCGTCATGCCGGCGGTGGGCTCGTCGAGCAGCAGGAGTCCCGGCTCGCTGGCGAGTGCGCGGGCGATTTCGAGCTTGCGCTGCTCGCCGTACGGGAGGTTGCGGGCGAGGTGTTCGCGCTTGGCGGCGAGGCCGGTGAACTCCAGGAGTTCCATGGCGCGTTCCTCGGAGGTGCGTTCGGCCTTGCGGAAGCCGGGGCCGCGCAGGAGCGCGGAGAGCAGGCCTTCCTTGGTGCGGGTGTGGCGGCCGACGAGGACGTTCTCGAGGACCGTCATGTTGGAGAACAGGCGGATGTTCTGGAAGGTGCGGGCGATGCCTGCCTTGGTGACCAGGTGGGAGCGGTGCGGCAGCACGGTTCCCTTGTAGGCGACTTGGCCTTCGGTCGGTATGTACAGACCGGTGAGGCAGTTGAAGAAGGTCGTCTTGCCCGCGCCGTTGGGGCCGATGAGGCCGACGATCTCGCCGCTGTCGACGTTGAGGTCGACGTTGCGTACGGCGGTGAGGCCGCCGAAGCGCATGGTGACTCCGGTGGCCCGCAGTACGTCGGTGCGTCCGGCGGGCGCGGCGTCCTGCACGCCGGTTGTCGTGGTGGTGGTCATCGTCATGCCTCCGCTTTGCTGAGGCCGGGGCCGCCGGTCGGTACGTCGAGCTGGCCGGTGTCGTGGAATTCGAGCTTCTTGCGGCGGTCCGCGAGGAGGCCTTCGGGGCGGAAGCGCATCAGCAGTACCAGTGCCAGTCCGAAGAGGAGGAGCTGGTAGTCGCCGATGAACTGGAGCTTGGCCGGGATGAGGTAGAGCAGTGAGGCGCCGACGAGCGGTCCGGAGACGGTGCCCATGCCGCCGAGGATGACGGCGGCGAGCAGGAACGCCGAGTTGGGCGGCACCACTTCGACGAACTGGTACTGCTCCGGTGTCACGGACGAGGTGACGTGCGCCTGTACGGTGCCGGCCATGCCGGCGAGGGTGGCTCCGAGTGCGAAGGCGATGAGCTTGACGCGGAATCCGTTGATGCCCATGGCGCGTGCGGCGGTCTCGTCCTCGCGTACGGCGACCCAGGCGCGGCCGATGCGGGAGCGGTCGGCGCGGCGGAAGATCGTCACGATGATGATCGTGAAGACGAGCATGAGCAGGTAGTAGTTGGCGAACGGGCCGAGTTCGACGCCGAAGACGGTGTGGTCCTCGCCGAGGTCGAAGCCGAGGATCACCAGGTCGGGAATGTTGGCGATGCCGTTGGCGCCGTTGGTGACGGAGGGCCCGGAGGAGCCGTCGAGGTTCTCCATGCCGATGCGGAAGATCTCGCCGAAGCCGAGGGTGACGATGGCGAGGTAGTCGCCGTGCAGCCGCAGCGTGGGGGCGCCGATGACGACGCCGAAGACGAGTGAGGCTCCCGCGCCGGTCAGGACGGCGGCCCAGAAGGGGAATTCGACGCCGAGTACGGAGGTGTCCGATCCGGAGACGAGTGCCGCCGCGTAGGCGCCGACGCCGAGGAAGGCCACGTATCCGAGGTCGAGGAGGCCGGCGAGGCCGACGACGACGTTCAGGCCGAGTGCGACGGTGGCGAAGATGAGGATGTTGGCGGCGACGGAGGTGTACTGGTCGCTGCTCTGGGTGAAGGGGAAGCACGCCGCGGCGACGAATGCCGCCGTGAAGGTGACGTTGCGGTGCTTGCCCGTGAGCTTGGACAGCCGCTGGCTGAGTCCCGCCCGTGCGAGTGCCGTGGCGCCGAAGCCGACGAGGATCATGAAGCCGACGAAGAGTTCGCCGTACGGCGTGTCGATGCCGTAGGTGAAGACGAACAGGCCGACTCCGAAGCTGACGGCGATGATGAGCAGTTCGGCCCAGCCGGGGAGCTCCTTCGCGGTCCCGGCGGGTGCCGGTGCCTTGAGGGAGTGCCGGAAGCGCTGCCAGGCGCCGGGGTCGCGCTGTGCGGGGTCGGCGGGGTCGAGGGGCTGGTCGGCGCGGAGGCCGAGGGCGCCCACGACGGTGACGAGGCTCGCGAGTACCGCGACCCACATGCCCGGTTCGAAGTTGACGAGCCCGCCGAGGACGACGGCGATGGCTCCGGCGGTGAACCAGGCGACGCCGAGTGTGCCGATGGCGAGCAGCACGACGGGTGCCGTCTTGCCGCCGGGTGTGAGCCAGCGCAGTCCGCGTACGCCGTTGCCGGCGAGCAGTGCGGCGAGGGTGAGGAGCGACCCGACGAGCGTGAGCGTCTGGAGGTCGACGGGGGAGCCGTAGTACGTGAGGTCGCCGGGGAATTCGGCGGTCCAGGTCCAGGCGAGCAGGGTGCTCACGAAGGTGGCCGCGGCTCCGGCGGCGGTGATGACGCGTGCCGCCTTGGGCGGCAGGGGCAGGGTGCCGGGTGCGCCGGTGGAGCCGGCGGGTACGGCGGGGGCGGTGTCCGCGGCTGTGGTGCCCGTTTCGGGGTTGGTGGTTGCCATGGCTATCACGCCCTGTCCGCGATGCGTTCGCCGAGCAGGCCTTGTGGTCGTACGAGGAGCACGAGGATCAGCAGCACGAACGCCCATACGTTCTTCCAGGCGCCGCCGCCGAAGAGTTCCATGCCGGGGATGTTCTCGATGTACGCGGTGGCCAGTGATTCGGCGAGGCCGAGGACGATGCCGCCGACCATGGCTCCGTAGATGTTGCCGATGCCGCCGAGCACGGCCGCGGTGAAGGCCTTGAGTCCGAGGATGAAGCCGATCTTGAAGTCGATCTGGCCGTACTTGAGGCCGTAGGCGATGGCGGCGACCCCGCCGAACGCGGCGCCGATGGCGAACGCGGTGACGATGATGCGGTCGGTGTTGATGCCCATCAGCTTGGCGGTGTCGGGGTCCTGCGAGGTGGCCTGCATGGCGCGGCCGGTGCGGGTCTTGGCGACGAAGAAGCCGAGGGCGATCATGCAGATCGGTGCCGCTATCAGCAGGAAGAGTTCACCGCGCTGGATGTTGGCGCCCAGGAAGCCGACGGAGTCGCCGGGGAACTGGGGGAAGCTGCGGGCCTTCTTGGCGTCCGGGTAGAAGCTCCAGATCAGCTGCTGGAGCATGATCGACAGGCCGATCGCGGTGATGAGCGGGGCGAGCCGGGGTGCGTTGCGCAGCGGCCGGTAGGCGAAGCGTTCCGCCCCGATGCCGACGAGCACGGACACTGCCACCGCCATCAGGAGCATCAGCGGCAGGGCGAACATGAGCGAGGTGCCCTTCGGGAGCATCAGCCATGCGGTGAGGCCGCCGAAGGCCCCGATCATGACGATCTCGCCGTGGGCGAAGTTGATGAGCTGGACTATGCCGTAGACCATCGTGTAGCCGATCGCGATGAGGCCGTACATCGCGCCGAGGATGAGTCCACTGGCCAGTTGCTGCGGCAGGTCGTTCACCGCGGGGCCTCCGTGGGGTGTCTGGATACAGCCGCGGGGGGGGGGGGGGGGGGGCCCCCCCCCGCGGCGTAGTTGGGCTTACGGAACGGGCGGTTGCCCGGCTCAGTCCTGGAAGGTGCCGGTCTTGACGGGCTTGTGCTCGCCCTTCTTGACCTCGTACAGCGAGAGCTGCTTGTTGGTGGTGTCGCCGTACTTGTCGAAGCCGACCTTGCCGCTGACGCCGTCGAACTTGACGCCCTGCATGGCCTCGACGACCTTTTCGCGGGTCTCGTTCATGTCCTCGGGCAGCTTGCCGTCGTTGTCCTCGGCCACGGCCTTGACGGCCTGGATGATGGCCCAGGTGGAGTCGTAGGCGTAGCCGCCGTACGCCTCGTAGGGCAGCTTGTAGCCCTCGGCCTTGTAGTTCTTCACGAACTCCTTGGCGCTGTCGAGGGTCTCCAGGGGCGCGCCCACGGAGGAGGCGATGTCGCCCTCGGAGTTCTTCTTGGCCAGCTTGATGTACTCGGCGCTGAAGAGGGCGTCGCCGCCGACGACGGGGCCCTTGAGGCCGGCCTGCTTGGACTGGTCGGCGAGCGGTGCGCCGGCCGGGTACTCGCCGCCGTAGTAGACGAAGTCGGGCTTGGCCTTGGCGACCTTGTTGGCCACCGCGGTGAAGTCCTTCTCCTTCGGGTCGACGTGGTCGGTGCCGACCACCTTGCCGCCGAGGTCTTCGAACTCCGTCTTGAAGGTGCCGGCGAGGCCCTTGCCGTAGGTCTTCTTGTCGTCGATGACGAAGACCTTCTTGAGCTTCTTCTCGTTGTACATGTACTGCGCCGCGTACGGGCCCTGGATGGCGTCCGTGGTGCAGATGCGGAAGTACGTCTCGAAGGGGCGCTCCTTCTTGCCGGAGCGCCAGGCGGTGCCCTGCGTCAGCTCGGGCGCGGTGTTGGCGGGCGAGACCTCGACCATCTTCGCCTTGTCGAAGACCTTCTGCATGGACTGGCCGACGTTGGAGTTGAGGGGGCCGACGGCGCCGACAACCTTGTCGTCCGCGACGAACTTGTTGGCGTTCTGCTGCCCGGCGGACGGCTGCGCGGCGTCGTCCTGCGGGTCCAGCTTGAACTTGACGCCCTCGACGGTCTTTTCCTTGTTGGCCGTCTTGACCGCGAGTTCCGCGGAGTTCTTGATGCCCTGGCCGAGCGCGGAGAGATCACCTGTGAGCGGGGCGTCGAGACCGATTGTCACGGTCTTCTCCCCGCCGCTCTTGCCGCTGTCCTCGCCGCGTGAGCCGCACGCCGACAGCGTGAGTGATCCCGCGGCGACCGCGGCGGTGGTGATGATGAGCAATGAACGGTGGCGCACGATCAGTCCTTTCCCCTGGCGCGGCCTTCGGAGATGAAGGGCCGTGTCGCGCGCCGGGCACCCTGAGCGTGGAACGGATCAGGGTTCTCACTGCACACCCGGCTGCGCGGTGACTGGCGGTGACTCTATGGCCGTGGGAACGAGTCGCCCAGAGGGCCAGGCAAAGGTGTGACGTTCTTGTTATTGAGTCCGGTCACGGTGGGTCCGCACGGGCTCGCTGTCGGAGATGTGGCGTGTGACGCGCGTGTAGCGGACACGTTTCGGGAGCACGAAGCAGCAGATCGGTTCAGGGTTCGGGTGGGCCGGCCGGGGCGTCGGGCCGGCACAGCGTCCGGAATGCGAGCGTGAGCGCGTCGGCATAGCGCTTGCCTGGGATGACGCTCAACTCCTGACGTGCACGGTCGTTGCGCAGCGTGACGTTCAGGAAGGGTGAGCGGGCACGGAGCGGCGCGCGGTCACAGTTGGTGACCTTCGCGGTCAGGGTGAGTGTCCGGGTACGGCCGGGTTCGACGGGTACGGGCGGCCGCCCCACGAGCCGCAGATCGACGGCCTCGTAGCCCTGGTCGACGTCGAGGACGCTGAGCGGCGAGGTGGACCGCGCCTCCAGCTCGATGGTGAAGGTGCGGCGGGCCCGGTCGGCGACGGCGAGGCGGTCGAAGGTGATGCGGGCGGTCTGCGCGGGGTAGGGCATGCGCCGGGCCGCCGCGGAGGGCAGGGCCGAGTCCGGTTCGGGCCCGGGCTGCTGCTGCGTCTGCCACCAGGGGCCGTGCGGCTGCGAGGCGACGGCGTACCCGCCGGCTCCGAGCACCGCGAGGCACACGGCGACGGCGGCCGTGCGGCGCGTGCGGACGGGCAGCCCGTACCAGCGGTCGGCGACGCCGCGGCTCTCCCGCCCCGAGGACAGCAGATCGCCTCGCGGGTCCGGTCCCGGCCCCGGCATCAGCTCCCGTACGGGCGCGCGCATCAGCTCCGGTACGGGGCCCTGCCATGGGCTCTGCGCGTACGGCGGTCCCTGTCCGTACCGCGGCCCTTGCCCGTAGGGCGATCCCTGCTCGTACGGCGACGCCTGCTCGTACGGCGATCCCTGTGACTGCCACGGGTCCTGCCACGCGCGTCGCCATGGCGCCGGACCCGGCCCCGGACCCGGCCCCGTACCCCGGCCCGGCATGGGCGCGCGGCCCGGCGCGGACCCCGGTCCCGGTCGCGGCACGGGACCCGGCCCCGGCTGCGGGCCCTGCTGCGGCCCTTGCCCGGGCCCCTGTTGCGGCGGCGGCCCGGATCGTGACGGGCCACGGAAGCGGCCACCGGGTCTTCGCGGACCGTCCGAGGCCCCGCCCCGTCTGCGTCCTGTGCCTCCCATGTGCGGGAAGCTAGCGGCCTTCCGGCGGTGTGGCCAGGGTGTCGGCATCGGGGGAGGCGTCACGCAGCAGACACGTCAGCCGGGCCGTGCACACGCGCCTGCCGTCCTCACCGGTGACGACGGTCTCGTACGTCGCCGTGGAGCGTCCCAGGTGCACGGGCGTGGCCGTCCCCGTGATGAGACCGGAGCGGACGCCGCGGTGGTGCGTGCAGTTGAGGTCGACGCCCACGGCGATCCCGCCGGGCCCGCGGTGCAGCATCGCGCCGACCGAGCCGAGAGTCTCGGCCAGCACCGCGGAGGCGCCGCCGTGGAGCAGCCCGTACGGCTGCGTGTTGCCCTCGACGGGCAGCGTGCCGGTGACCTTCTCGGGCGAGGCGTAGAGGATGCGCAGGTCCATGCGTTCGCCGAGGTGCCCGGCGGAGAAGAGGCCGGGCAGGTCCAGCCCGAGGCCGGCCCACTGGTCGAGGATCTCCTGCGGGAACGTGGTCCTGGTGTGCTCGCCCATCGGCAGCGGCTCCGATCACCCTGGTCGCTCGTCGGACCGGCCCCCGGCGGGCCCGACGACGGTCGGCTTGTCCGGCACCGTCCTATCAGGTCGCTGAGCGTGCGCTTATGCCGAAGTGATGCGGATCACCAGTGACTTGCTCGCCGGGGTGTTGCTGGTGTCGGCGGTGGCGTCCAGCGGCACGAGGACGTTCGTCTCGGGAAAGTAGGCCGCCGCGCAGCCGCGGGCCGTGGGGTAGTGCACGACGCGGAAGCCCTCGGCGGTGCGGGTGCTGCCGTCCGTCCACTCGCTCGTCAGGTCGGCGTACGAGCCGTCGTCGAGGCCCAGTTCCGCCGCGTCGTCCGGGTTGACGAGGACGACGCGGCGCCCGTTCCTGATGCCCCGGTAGCGGTCGTCGAGGCCGTAGACGGTGGTGTTGTACTGGTCGTGCGAGCGGAGGGTCTGGAGCAGCAGCCGCCCTTCCGGGACGCGGGGCCAGCTGAGCGGCGCGGCGGTGAAGTTGGCCTTGCCGGTCGCGGTGGGGAAGCGCCGCTCGTCGCGCGGCGCGTGCGGGAGCGTGAAGCCCGCGCCGTCCGCGACGCGTTCGTTGAAGTCCTCGAATCCCGGGACGACGCGGGCGATGCGGTCCCTGATCGTGGCGTAGTCCTTCTCGAAGTCCTCCCACGGCGTGAGCGAGTCGGTCCCCAGGACGCGGCGGGCGAGGCGCGCGACGATCGCCGGCTCGGAGAGCAGATGGGGGCTCGCCGGGTCCAGCCGTCCGCGGGAGGCGTGCACCATCCCCATCGAGTCCTCCACCGTCACGAACTGCTCGCCGCCGCCCTGGAGATCGCGCTCCGTGCGGCCGAGGCACGGCAGGATCAGCGCGCGTGCGCCGGTGACGCAGTGCGAGCGGTTGAGCTTCGTGGAGACGTGGACGGTGAGCCGGGCGCGGCGCATCGCGTCCTCGGTCACGGCGGTGTCGGGGGAGGCGGCGACGAAGTTGCCCCCCATGGCGAAGAAGACCTTGGCGCGGCCGTCGCGGAGCGCCTGGATCGACCGCACGACGTCCAGTCCGTGTGTACGGGGGGCGGTAATGCCGAACTCCCGCTCCAGCGCCCGAAGGAAGTCCGGCGAGGGCCGCTCGGTGATGCCCATCGTGCGGTCGCCCTGCACGTTGCTGTGGCCGCGCACGGGGCACACGCCCCCTGCTCCGGCGGAGGTGCCGTCGTCGGGGCGGCCCACGTTCCCGCGCAGCAGCAGGAAGTTGACGACCTCGCGGATCGTGGGCACCGAGTGCTTGTGCTGGGTGAGGCCCATCGCCCAGCACACGATGGTGTTCCGGGAGGCCAGCACCATCTCCAGGGCCTGCTCGATCTCGTCCCGCCGTAGCCCGGTGGCCTCCAGCACGGCGTTCCAGTCGGTGCCCAGGGCGGCCTCGGCGAACTCCTCGTACCCGTGGGTGTGCCGGGTGGTGAACTCCTCGTCGACGCCGCCCCGTTCGATGATCAGGCGGCTCAGCGCACGGAAGAGGGCCTGGTCGCCGCCGAGGCGGATCTGGAGGAAGAGATCGGTCAGCGCGGTGCCGGAACCGGCCAGGCCGCGTGCCGTCTGCGGATTCCTGAACCGCGTCATGCCCGCCTCCGGCAGCGGGTTGACGGTGATGATCCTCGCTCCGGCGGCCTTGGCCTTCTCCAGCGCGGTGAGCATCCGCGGATGGTTGGTGCCCGGGTTCTGCCCGGCGACGATGATCAGATCCGCCCGGTGCAGATCCTCCAGCAGCACGCTGCCCTTGCCGACGCCGAGGGTCTCCGTCAGCGCGTCGCCGGAGGACTCGTGGCACATGTTGGAGCAGTCGGGCAGGTTGTTCGTGCCGAACTCGCGGGCGAAGAGCTGGTAGAGGAAGGCCGCTTCGTTGCTGGTGCGTCCCGAGGTGTAGAAGAGCGCCTCGTCCGGGGAGCCGAGCGCGTCCAGCTCCTCCGCGACGATGTCGAAGGCGCGCTCCCAGGGCACCGGCTCGTACGAGTCGGCTCCCTCCGCCAGATACATCGGCTGCGTGAGCCTGCCCTGCTGCCCCAGCCAGTAGCCGGAGCGCCGGGCCAGGTCGGCCACCGGGTGCGCCGCGAAGAAGTCGGGCGTGACGCGGCGCAGCGTCGCCTCCTCGGCGACGGCCTTCGCGCCGTTCTCGCAGAACTCGGCCGTGTGCCGCTTGTCCTCCTCGGGCCACGCGCAGCCGGGGCAGTCGAAGCCGTCCTTCTGGTTGACGCGCAGCAGCGTGAGCGCCGTCCGGCGCACGCCCATCTGCTCCTGCGCGGTGCGCAGCGAGCGCGTCACCGCCCTCGTACCGGCGGCGGAATCCAGCGGGGCGGAGACGTCCGGAGCGTCCTGGACGGGGTCCTCGACCGGGGGTTTTCGCATACGGCGATGGTGCCACGCGCCGTTACGGCGGGTGCGACCCGGCCGCGCCGAGTGCCCGTGCCGAGTGCCCGCGCTGCGCGCTCACGCGTGCTCACCGCGGGCGTGGGAGCCGGTTGTCGGTGGGCCGTGGGAGGATCGGGAACGTGACTGAGAAGGCATCGAAGAAGACCGCACCGCGCCTGCTCCTGATGGACGGGCACTCGCTCGCCTACCGGGCGTTCTACGCACTGCCCGCGGAGAACTTCTCCACCACCACGGGCCAGACGACCAACGCGATCTACGGCTTCACCTCGATGCTGTCCAACACTCTGCGTGACGAGGAGCCGACGCACTTCGCGGTCGCCTTCGACGTCTCCCGCAAGACCTGGCGCTCCGCGGAGTTCGCGGACTACAAGGCGAACCGCTCCAAGGCGCCGGACGAGTTCAAGGGCCAGGTGGAGCTGATCGGCGAGCTGCTCGACGCGATGCGGGTGCGCCGCTTCGCCGTGGAGGGCTTCGAGGCGGACGACGTCATCGCCACCCTCACCACGCAGGCGGTGGCCGAGGGCTTCAAGGTCTCCATCGTCACCGGCGACCGCGACGCCCTTCAGCTCGTCAGCGACGACGTCACGGTGCTCTATCCGACGAAGGGCGTCTCCGAGTTGACGCGCTTCACCCCCGAGAAGGTCTTCGAGAAGTACGGGCTGACGCCCGCGCAGTATCCGGACTTCGCGGCGCTGCGCGGCGACCCGTCCGACAACCTCCCGGGCATCCCCGGCGTCGGTGAGAAGACGGCCACGAAGTGGATCAGCCAGTTCGGCTCCTTCGCCGAACTGGCAAGCCGCGCCGACGAGGTGAAGGGCAAGGCCGGCGAGAAGCTGCGCGAGCACCTGGAGTCGGTCACGCTCAACCGGCATCTCACCGAGCTCGTCCGCGACGTCGAACTCAGCTGCGGCCCGGGTGACTTGGAGCGCGTGGCCTACGACCGCGACACGCTGAACGTGGTGCTGGACGCCCTGGAGTTCCGCCATCAGAACTTCCGGGAGCGGCTGTTCGCCGTCGATCCCGGCGCTCAGGAGGAAGAGGCCGCACCGGCGGCGGACGGCGTGGAGATCGACGGCACCGTGCTCGCCGCCGGGGAGCTGGTGGCGTGGCTGGACGAGCACTCCGCGGCGCCCCTCGGCCTGGCCACGGTCGACGTGTGGAAGCTGGGCTCCGGCAGTGTCAGCGAGATCGCCCTCGCCACGCCCACCGGGCCCGCGGCCTGGTTCGATCCGGCGCAGCTGGACGAGGCGGAGGAGCAGGCCTTCTCCGCCTGGATCGCAGACGAGGCCCGTCCCAAGGTCGTCCACGACGCCAAGGCGATCATGCGGGTCTTCGCCGAGCACGGCTGGAGCGTCGCGGGCGTCACGATGGACACCGCGCTCGCCGCGTATCTCGACAAGCCGGGCCGCCGCTCCTTCGACATGGACGCACTGTCGGTGGAGTATCTCGGCCGCGAGCTCGGCCCGGCCGACGCCGGCGGCGGGCAGCTCGCCTTCGGCGTCGACGAACAGGCCGAGGCGCAGGCGCTGATGGTCAAGGCCCGCACGATCCTCGACCTCGGCGAGGTCTTCGAGGACAGGCTCGCCCAGGTCGGCGCGGCCGATCTGCTGCGCGAGGTGGAGCTGCCCACCTCGGCGGTCCTGGCGAGGATGGAGCGCTCCGGCATCTGCGCGGACCGCGAGTGGCTGACGAGCCTGGAGCAGCAGTTCGCGGACGCCGCCCAGCAGGCGGTGAAGGACGCACACGCCGCCGTCGGGCACGAGTTCAACCTCGGCTCGCCCAAGCAGCTCCAGGAGGTGCTCTTCAGCGAGCTGGGCCTGCCCAAGACGAAGAAGACGAAGACGGGCTGGACGACGGACGCCGACGCGCTGGCGTGGCTCGCGGGACAGACCGAGCACGAACTGCCGGTGCTGATGCTGCGCTACCGCGAACAGCAGAAGCTGCGCACCACCGTCGAGGGCCTGATCAAGACCATCGCCCCCGACGGCCGCATCCACACCAGCTTCAGCCAGACCGTCGCCGCCACCGGCCGCCTCTCCTCCACCGACCCCAACTTGCAGAACGTGCCCATCCGTACGGACGAGGGCCGCGCCATCCGCCGCGCCTTCCGCGTCGGCGAGGGCTACGAGAGCCTGATGACCGCGGACTACAGCCAGATCGAACTGCGCGTCATGGCCCACATGTCCGACGACGAGAAGCTCATCGAGGCCATCACCTCCGGGGAGAACCTGCACACGACCGTCGCCTCCCAGGTCTTCGACGTCACCGAGGACCAGGTCGACGCGGAGATGCGCCGCAAGATCAAGGCCATGTCTTACGGCCTGGCGTACGGGCTGTCGGCCTTCGGCCTCTCCCAGCAGCTCGGCATCACGCCGGACGAGGCCCGCACGCTGATGGACGACTACTTCGAGCGGTTCGGCGGGGTGCGCGACTATCTCCACCGCGCCGTCTCCGAGGCCCGCGCCACCGGCTACACCGAGACCATCATGGGCCGGCGTCGCTATCTGCCGGACCTCAACAGCGACAACCGCCAACGCCGCGACATGGCCGAGCGGATGGCGCTCAACGCGCCGATCCAGGGCACCGCGGCGGACATCGTCAAGATGGCGATGCTCCGCGTCGACGGAGCGCTGCGCAAGGAGAAGCTCGCCTCCCGGATGCTGCTCCAGGTGCACGACGAGATCGTGCTGGAGGTCGCCCCCGGCGAACGCGACGCCGTCGAGGAGCTGGTGTGCCGCGAGATGGCCGGCGCCGTCCAACTGCGCGCCCCGCTCGATGTGTCGGTCGGCGTCGGCGACGACTGGGAATCGGCGGCCCACTGACCCCTCCCGGCCGGCCCCCGCGGGAATGCCCCCGACCCGCAGACGCGGAGGGGCAGTTGCCGTAGTGTCGCCGTGTTGGCGACCGTTGGGCAGAAGCAGGGGGTCCGGCACATGGCGCGGTATCGCGGATTTCGCGGCGGGGGGCGAACGATCCGCCGCGGAGTGACAGGCACGGCGATAGCCGCGGCGACGATGGCGGCGCTCACCGCCTCGCAGGCTCCGGGCGCGGAAGTGGATCACCGCGTCGACGGGCCCGGCAAGGAGCGCGCGGACGACGCCCAGGCCGACCCGCCCGGCGACGACTCGTACCACACCGAGCTGCCGCCCCTGGAATCCCCCGCGCCGCCCCGCAGTTCGCCCATCACCCCCTCGGAGTCCGGCATTCCGGCGTCGGTGCTCGCCGCGTACAAGAAGGCCGCACGCTCCCTCGGCGCCTCCGATCCGGCCTGCGGTCTGCGCTGGGAACTCCTCGCCGCCATCGGCAAGGTCGAGTCCGGCCAGGCCCGCGGCGGAGCCGTCGACAAGGCGGGCACCACCCTCAAGCCGATCCTGGGCCCCGTGCTGAACGGCTCGGGCTTCGCCCGCATCAACGACACCGACGGCGGGCGTCTCGACGGAGACCGGCGCTTCGACCGCGCGGTCGGCCCGATGCAGTTCATACCCTCGACATGGCACCGCTGGGGCGTCGACGGCAACGGCGACGGCAGCCGCGACCCCGCCAACGTCCACGACGCCGCGCTGGCCGCCGCCGGCTATCTCTGCGCGGGCGAGCGGGACTTGAGGGCCAAGAGCGGTCTGCACCGCGCGGTCCTCAGCTACAACGACTCGCGCGCCTACCTGCGCACCGTGCTGGCCTGGTACGAGTTCTACCGCAAGGGCACACACAAGGTCCCCGACGGCACCGGATCGCTGCCCGACTCACCGGGCGCCGGCGCGGGCCGCGGCGGCAAGGGCAAGGACGCGCCGGGCCGAGGCCACGGCTCCCACAAGCCCGGCAAGGGCGACGGCGGAGACCACTCGCCCGCCCCCAAGCCCGGCACTCCGGCGGACATCAAGCCCGTACTCGCCGGCCCGCTCTCCGCCTACACGGGCGGGACCTTCGAGCAGCGCCCCCGCATACGCGTGGCCGACAGCGCCGGCAAGGCCGTCGACGGCGTCCGCGTCAAGTACACGATCAAGGGCCGCACCGGCGCCCGCTTCCCCGGCAGTGCCACCGAGGCCACGGCCACCACCGGCCGCGACGGCATCGCCTCCGCACCCGTCATCAGCGCGGGCAAGCAGGCAGGCGAGTTCACGGTCACCGCCACCGCCGTGGGCCGCGACCTGCGTGCGGCGACGATGAGCGCCACCGTCTCCCCGAAGTACACCTTCGCCCGGGACCCCGGCGGGCCGCTGAAGGCCCCGGCGGACTCGGAGTTCGACGACATCGAGGTCAAGCTCGCGCACAAGAAGGAGGCCGCCGCGGGCGTGCCGGTGACCGCCACCATGATCGACAAGGACGGCGAGGAGAACACCAAGGGCCCCTACTTCAAGGACCTGTTGGGCAACGAGGTCCGCTCCCGCACCGAGTCCACCGGCGGGCTGCTCGGCGAGAAGGGAGTGCTGAAGCTCCCGACGGTCCACACGGACGGCCACACCGGCACCTTCACCCTCCGCCTCACCACCGCGGACGGCTCCACGTACGACATCCCGCTCACGGTCACCAAGCCGTAGCCGTATAGCCCTTGCCGCAGTCGCAGCGGTACGAGCCGGCCCGGCGGCCCGCCGCCGGGCCGCTGTGCCGGACGGAGCATGCGGCGGCTAGCGCTCGTCGCGCTCGCACACGAAGATCGCCGTCCCGGGGATCAGCCGCCCCCGCAGCGGGGACCAGCCGCCCCACTCCTGCGTGTTCCAGTCGGGCCACTCCGGCTCGACGACGTCGAGCAGCCGGAACCCCGCACTCACCACGTCCCGCACCCGGTCGCCCATGGTGCGGTGGTGCTCGACGTAGACGGCGCGGCCGCGCTCGTCCTCCTCCACGTACGGCGTCCGGTCGAAGTAGGAGCTGAGCACCGTCAGCCCCTCCGGCCCCGGCTCGTCCGGAAGCGCCCAGCGCAGCGGATGCGTCACGGAGAAGACCCAGCGCCCGCCCGGCCTGAGCACGCGCCGCACCTCCCGCAGCACCCGCACCGGATCGGCCACGAAGGGCAGCGCGCCGAACGCGGAGCAGGCCATGTCGAACGCGCCGTCGGCGAACGGCAGCGCCCCGGCGTCCGCCTCCACCAGCGGAAAGCCGGCGCCTCCGCCGCGGCCGTCCCCGATGCGCAGCGCGTGCTGGAGCTGCCGGTGCGAGAGGTCCAGAGCGACGGGAAGGGCGCCCTGCGCCGCCAGCCAGCGTGAACATTGCGCGGCTCCGGAACCCACCTCCAGTACGCGCCGGTCACGCAGCGCCGAGGCCGGACCCAGCAGCCGGGCCTTCGCCTCGTCCAGGCCCTCCGGGCACCACACGAAGCGGGCGTCGCCGAGGAAGGCGCCGTGCTCGTCCTGGTAGTCGTCGGCGTTCCGGTCCCACCAGCCGCGGTTCGCGCTGCTGCTCTCTGCGTCCGTGGCCTGCCTGCGTACGGCTGCCGGCTCGGCCGGCTCCGCCGTGCCGTTCCCGCCGCGGTCGTCTTGGATCATCGGGGCCGCCGTCGTACTCTCACTCATAGCTTGTCGTTTGTGGGGGCTCTGGGCGCCGTTCAGTGGCTCAAGGTGCCTCGAGGGGTGCACGCTGTGACGGCCGCGCCGGTTATGGGACGTTCCACCCCAGCTGTGCTCTTTCGCGCATTGACCATGCCCAGCGGCCCCCGTATGCTACAAGTTGCGCTGCGGGCCTGCGTGCCTCGGACGGAGCAGGCCGCGCTCGCATCGGTGGTGTATCCCCTCGGGTTTGTGGCTCTCAAGGCTGTGTCCGGCTGGCTTGCATGCGCGGTGCGATAACGGGCTCTCGGCGTAGCAGGACCTACGACTTCATGTCCGTACCCGGAGACCCTTTCACACATGACGAGCAGCACCGAGACCACCGCCACCACTCCGCAGGTTGCGGTAAACGACATCGGTTCCGAGGAAGCCTTCCTCGCCGCGATCGACGAGACGATCAAGTACTTCAACGACGGCGACATCGTCGACGGCGTCATCGTGAAGGTCGACCGGGACGAGGTCCTGCTCGACATCGGTTACAAGACCGAAGGCGTCATCCCGTCCCGCGAACTGTCGATCAAGCACGACGTCGACCCCAACGAGGTCGTCGCCGTCGGTGACGAGATCGAAGCCCTTGTGCTCCAGAAGGAGGACAAGGAGGGGCGCCTGATCCTCTCGAAGAAGCGCGCTCAGTACGAGCGTGCCTGGGGCACCATCGAGAAGATCAAGGAAGAGGACGGCATCGTCACCGGCACCGTCATCGAGGTCGTCAAGGGCGGCCTCATCCTCGACATCGGCCTGCGGGGCTTCCTGCCGGCCTCCCTGGTCGAGATGCGCCGTGTCCGCGACCTTCAGCCGTACGTCGGCAAGGAGCTCGAAGCCAAGATCATCGAGCTCGACAAGAACCGGAACAACGTGGTTCTCTCCCGCCGTGCCTGGCTGGAGCAGACGCAGAGCGAGGTCCGCCAGACCTTCCTCACCACCCTCCAGAAGGGCCAGGTGCGCTCCGGCGTCGTCTCCTCCATCGTCAACTTCGGTGCCTTCGTCGACCTGGGCGGTGTGGACGGTCTGGTGCACGTCTCCGAGCTGTCCTGGAAGCACATCGACCACCCCTCCGAGGTCGTCGAGGTCGGCCAGGAGGTCACGGTCGAGGTCCTGGACGTCGACATGGACCGCGAGCGCGTCTCCCTGTCGCTGAAGGCGACGCAGGAAGACCCCTGGCAGCAGTTCGCCCGTACGCACCAGATCGGTCAGGTCGTGCCCGGCAAGGTCACGAAGCTGGTTCCGTTCGGCGCGTTCGTCCGCGTGGACGAGGGCATCGAGGGTCTGGTCCACATCTCCGAGCTGGCCGAGCGCCACGTGGAGATCCCGGAGCAGGTCGTCCAGGTCAACGACGAGATCTTCGTCAAGGTCATCGACATCGACCTGGAGCGCCGCCGCATCAGCCTCTCGCTGAAGCAGGCCAACGAGTCCTTCGGCGCCGACCCCACCACGGTCGACTTCGACCCGACGCTCTACGGCATGGCCGCGTCCTACGACGACCAGGGCAACTACATCTACCCCGAGGGCTTCGACCCCGAGGCCAACGACTGGCTGGAGGGGTACGAGAAGCAGCGCGAGGAGTGGGAGCGCCAGTACGCAGAGGCGCAGCAGCGCTTCGAGCAGCACCAGGCGCAGGTCATCAAGTCCCGCGAGGCCGACGAGCAGGCGGCGGCCGAGGGCGGCGGCTCCGGTGGCGGCGGCAGCGCCCAGCCGCAGCAGGGCGGCAACTCCGGCGGCGGCGGTGCCCAGGCCGGCGGGTCCGGCGGCTCGTACTCCTCGGAGACGAACGACGACTCCGGTGCCCTCGCCTCGGACGAGGCGCTGGCGGCGCTCCGCGAGAAGCTCGCGGGCGGCCAGAGCTGAGCTGACGCTTCGCCCGCTGAGGGCGGCGGCTGACAGCACGGAGAGCGGGGCCTGCTCCTTCGGGAGCGGGCCCCGCTTCTTCTGTGTGCGGCCTCCTCATCGCACCGGTTCCGCGCATCGGGCGCCCCGCCACCTGTGGGACTTGGCCCGCCGCAGGAATGCCCGGCCCCCTGCGCGCCGTTGTGCAGTATGAACGCGACTAGTTAGGGGCGCCAGCAGTGCTTGAACCGCACAGTGGGCAGAGCGTGTACACGTGGGACGAGACCGGGCTCGAAGCCGTCGACGCCGTCAACGGCGAGCCCGACAGCGCCGGTCTGGTGATGCTGTACCACTTCGAGGGCTACATGGACGCGGGGGAAGCGGGGGAGCAGATCGTCGAGCGTCTGAAGGACAGCCAGCCCTGCGTGACGGTCGCGCGCTTCGACGCCGACCGCCTCGTCGACTACCGCGCCCGCCGCCCCACGATGACCTTCCGCAGCGACCGCTGGGTCTCCTACGAGGCGCCGCAGCTCGATCTGTGCCTCGTGCGCGACGCGACCGGTGCGCCGTTCCTGCTGCTCTCCGGGCCCGAACCGGACGTGCAGTGGGAGGCGTTCACCGCGGCGGTCCGCGAGATCACCGAGCGGCTGGGCGTGCGGATGTCCGTCAACTTCCACGGCATCCCGATGGGGGTCCCGCACACCCGTCCGGTGGGCCTCACCCCGCACGGCACCCGTACGGATCTGATCCCCGGCCACCGGGGCCTCTTCGAAGAGGCCGAGATCCCGGGCAGCGCCGCGGGCCTCATCGAGCTGCGCCTCGCGGAGTCGGGGCACGACGTGCTCGGCGTCGTCGCGCACGTGCCGCACTACGTCGCGCGGTCCCCGTATCCGGACGCGGCCCTCGTCATCGTCGAGGCCATCACGTCCGCGACGGGGCTCGTGCTGCCGGACGTCGCGCACGCCCTGCGCACCGAGGCGCTCAAGACGCAGAACGAGATCGAGCGGCAGCTCGCCGAGGGCGACGACGATCTCGTCGCGGTGGTGCGGGGCCTGGAGCAGCAGTACGACGCCGTCGCCGGCGCCGAGACCCGGGGCAGCCTCGTCGCGGAGCCGAGCGAACTGCCCTCGGCCGACGAGCTCGGAGCGGTCTTCGAACGCTTCCTCGCCGAACGCGAAGGCGACGGCGGCGGGAGCGGCACGGGCGGCGAGAGTGGTGGCGGCGGCGCCGACGGGCCGGGCGGAGACCGCGCGAGCTGACCGGTCGGCCCGGCCCGGCCTGGCCGTGGCCGGACGGAGCGCACCGTATAGCGTGACCGTCATGCTGAAGGTCGGACTGACGGGCGGAATCGGAGCCGGAAAGAGCGAGGTCTCGCGGCTGCTCGACGAGTACGGCGCCCTGATCGTCGACGCCGACAAGATCGCGCGGGAGGTCGTGGAGCCCGGCACTCCGGGGCTGGCGGCCGTCGTCGCCGAGTTCGGCGAAGAAATCCTCGCACCGGACGGCAGCCTGGACCGCGCCAAGCTCGGGTCCATCGTCTTCGCCGACACGGAGCGGCTCGCGGCGCTGAACGCGATCGTCCATCCGCTCGTCGGCGAGCGCTCGGCCGAGCTGGAGCGTCAGGCGGAAGCGGCCGAGGCCGAACGGGCCGGAGCCGAGCGAGGCGGGGACGGTGGCGAGGTGATCGTCCACGACGTGCCCCTGCTCGCGGAGAACGGGCTCGCACCGCTCTACGACCTCGTCCTCGTCGTCGACGCCTCTCCGAAGACGCAGCTCGACCGGCTCGTGCGGCTGCGCGGCATGACGGAGGGGGAGGCCGCCGCCCGTATGGCGGCGCAGGCGACACGCGAGGAGCGGCTCGCGCTGGCCGACATCGTGATCGGCAACGACGGCCCGATGGAGGAGCTGGAGGGACGCGTGCGCGAGGTGTGGCAGGAGCTGCGCCGCCGGGCGTAAGGGGGCTCGCCGGGTCGTCACCGGTCCTAGTCCGCTCCGGTGGGAGCGGAGTGCCTGCGGTTGCGACTGGGAATAGCTACAGGGGATGAGGCGTTCCCGCGCCTGTGCCCCGTAACCGCACACCGGCACCGGTGAGGAGGCAGGCTCCGTGTCCGAGGCCACCCCAGAGACCCTGGTCATCGAGTTCCGCGCTGCCGAGCAGCTGCTCAATGCGCGCGACCCGCGTGGCGCGTTGAAGCTGCTCGACACGGTCATCGCGGCCCACCCGGAGAACACGGCGGCGCGGTTGCTGCGCGCCCGCGCATTCTTTCTCGGCGCCCAACTCCGCCCGGCGGAGATGGAGTTCCAGACGGTACTGGAGCGCGAGCCGGACAACGCGTTCGCGCACTTCGCACTCGCCCGTACGTTGCAGCGCGCCGACCGCAAGGACGAGGCGCGGCGCCACTTCCGGCTGGCCGCCGCCCTGGACCCGCGCCCCGACTTCGTCGAGGCCGCGGACTTCGACCCTCCGCGCTCGTCCTGACGGGCGCCGCCGCTAGGGTGTGCCCACCGCACGCCGTCCGCGACCGTCGCGGGCGGCGCCGTCAGCGCGGCGGTGGCAGCACAGGGGCAGGGGGAGCGCATGGCGGACGCCGGTCGACGGGGACTCGTCGGGAACACCGGGGCAGCGGGCGGGCAGTCCGGCCCCGACCCCGAACTCGGCCTCACCAGTCCGTACGCGGCTCTGCCGGCCCCGAGCTGGAAAGGCAGGGCCCTGGGCGGGCTGTTCTTCCTCGGAGCCCTGGCCTGCGTGTGCTTCTCCGTCTACAGCGCCGCGTATGCCTCGGGACTGGCCGGACGGCACGGGACCATCACCGCGCAGACCTGCTGGGTCGAGCAGGGCAGCCGCAACTCCAGTGACACGACGGTCTGTTCGGGCACGTTCCGTCCCGAGGACGGCTCCCGGCCCGTGCGCGACGCCGAGGTGACGCGGAAGGTGGCGCGGGGCGAGACGATCGAGGTGCAGCAGTCGGGGCACGGCTTCGTGCCCGTCGGCTTCCGGGAGATCTGGCGGTGGAACGTGCTGTTCTTCCTGGGCTGGATCGTCGCCGCCCTCGGTGTGCCGTTCGCCGCGACCGGCATCCTCCCCGGCACGGGGCAGGCGTTCGCCGTCGGAACCCGCATCCGCGGGACGCGGGCGGCGGCCGTGATGAAGTACCTGTTCATCGGCGGCGGCGGGGGCGTCGCGCTGTGCCTCTACATGATGTGGGTGCTGTGACGCGGTGACGGGCGCCGCCGCGCGGCGAGGTGTCGTACCACGCGTGCCCGGCGTACCACGCGTACTCGGCGGGTCGCTCCGTGAGCGAGGAGGCCGCCGACTCGCAGAGAGGACACGGCCGTTGGCGGCGTGCGCCGCTCCTTGACGGCCGTACTCCGCGCACGCGCCCGCGGGACCCGGCAGGACGTGGGCGGCCGGGCGCCCGTAAGACGCCGGGGCGTTGTCAGTGGCGGGTCCTAGACTCAGGCGCGTTCGAGTGGGGACCGTGCGTCACAGGGGAGCGCACGGTCCGCACGGCACGTCGGAGCGAAAGCGGTGGCGCGGATGGCGGTGCCCCCGGGTGACAGGCTCGCCCGGTGTGCGGTGGTCTTCCTGCCGGGAGAGCCGTCGCGCACGGGCAGGGTCGTCTTCTGGCGTCCGGACGGTGCGGCGCTGCCCGATCCCGGCGACGCCGGTGTTCCCGGTGCGGCGCCGCACGAGCTGACCGTCGCGCGGCGACATGGAAAGGGCGCCCGTGGCCGCACGGTTCCGGCGCTGAGCGTGGGCGTCGCCGAGGCCCTGCCCGTGCTGGTCCGCGCGCGGCGGGATCCGGGCGCCGACCCGGCCGCGGCCTGCTGGGGCGCCGCCGCGTTGCACGCCCTGCACCTCGTGGCGCGCGGCCGTCTGCTGCCCGGCCTCGGCAGCGGCGACGCCGACGCATGGCGTGCCGGGCCGCTCGACGCAAAGGACGTCGCGCACGTGCGGGCGATCGCCGCGGCCATGCCCGCCGAGGCGCACCCGGTGCCCGTTCCGGGCGGCGGCACACCACTGCGGCTGCACGCTCCCGAGAGCCTGCTGAGGTCGTTCCTCGACGCCGTGGCCGACACCCTGCCCCGTACACCGGCGGCGCGGTACGCGGTGGGTGAGCCCTTCGCCGCGCAGGCACCGCAGCGGCTGCCGGGGGCGCGCGAGTGGGCCGCGGAGGTCGCCGCGGGCATGGACGTGGGCGTGCGGATCTCGCTCCGCCTCGATCTCTCCGCCCGCGACCTGTGGGACGGGGGCACCCGCGACCAGGACATCCGCGAGGAAGGCGCGGGCGAGGAGGGCGCGGGCGCGGGGCGGATCCGCCCCGGCTCGGCGGCCGTCGTGCAGGTGCACAGCCTCGCCGACCCCGTGCTCGTCGCGGACGCGGCCCAACTGTGGGCCGGGGCCGACCACTTCGGCCCCCGCGCCCGTATCGACACGCTGCTCGCGCTGCGCCGCGCGTCCCGCGTGTGGCCACCGCTCGCGCGGCTGCTGGAGCGGCCCGTACCCGATGTGCTGCCGCTCGCGGAGGACGAGGTGAGCGATCTGCTCGGCAGGGCCGCGACCCGGCTGGCCGCCGCCGGGGTCGCCGTGCACTGGCCGCGCGACGTGGCCCGCGAACTGACCGCGACGGCCGTCATCCGTCCCGCTCCGGGGTCGGCCTCCGACGGCTTCGGCTTCTTCGACGCGGGCGAACTCCTCCAGTTCCGCTGGCAGTTGGCGCTGGGCGGCGAGCAGCTCAGCGAGGCGGAGATGGACGCCCTGGCAGAGGCGCACCGCCCCGTCGTCCGGCTGCGGGGCCAGTGGGTGCTGGTCGACCCCGAGCTCGTACGGAAGGCCCGCAAGCGCAATCTGGGCCTGCTGGAGCCGGCCGACGCCCTGTCCGCCGCGCTGACCGGTGCGGCCGAGGCCGACGGAGAGCTGGTCGAGGCCGTGCCGGCGGGGGCGCTGGCGGAGCTGCGCGCACGGCTGACCCGCGAACTGCCGCCGCTCGCACAGCCGGAGGGGCTGCGCACCGCACTCCGCGACTACCAGCTGCGCGGTCTGGCGTGGCTGGAGATGATGACGTCCCTCGGGCTGGGCGGCTGCCTGGCCGACGACATGGGGCTCGGCAAGACCGTCACGCTGATCGCTCTCCATCTGCACCGCGCGCAGCGGGGCTCGCGCGAGCCCACCCTCGTCGTCTGTCCGGCCTCGCTGCTGGGCAACTGGCAGCGAGAGATCGAACGGTTCGCCCCGCAGGTGCCGGTGCGCCGCTTCCACGGCTCCCGGCGGAGCCTGCCGGGCCCGGGGTCCGATTCCGGCTCCGGCTCTGGTTCCGGCACCGGCGGATTCGTCCTCACCACTTACGGCACGATGCGCGCGGGCGCGTCCGAACTGGCCGCCCACCGCTGGGGGTTGGTCGTCGCCGACGAGGCGCAGCATGTGAAGAACCCGCACTCCGCGACGGCCAGGGCGCTGCGCACCTTGCCGGCTTCCGCGCGCGTCGCACTCACCGGCACGCCCGTCGAGAACAACCTCTCCGAGCTGTGGGCGATCCTGGACTGGACGACTCCGGGGCTGCTGGGCCCCCTCAAGTCCTTCCGCGCCCGGCACGCGCGCGCCGTCGAGAGCGGGGAGGACGAGGAGGCGACGCGGCGCCTGGCGCGCCTGGTGCGGCCGTTCCTGCTGCGGCGCCGCAAGTCCGACCCGGGCATCGCCCCCGAACTCCCGCGGAAGACCGAGACGGACCACGCGGTGCGGCTCGTACGGGAACAGGCCGGGCTGTACGAGGCGGTCGTACGGGAGACGCTCGGCCGGATCGAGACCGCGGAGGGCATGGCGCGCCGCGGCCTGGTGATGAAGCTGCTGACCGCGCTCAAGCAGATCTGCAACCACCCGGCCCAGTATCTGAAGGAGGCCGCGGCGGCACCGGGCCGGGAGGCGAGCCCCGTGCTCGCGGGCCGCTCCGGAAAGCTGGAGCTGCTGGAGGAGTTGCTGGAGGTCATCCTCGCCGAGGGCGGGTCGGCGCTGGTCTTCACGCAGTACGTGGCGATGGCGCGGCTCATCGAGCGCCGCCTGCGACAGCAGGGCGTGGCGGCGCAGTTGCTGCACGGCGGCACGCCGGTCGAACGGCGGGAGGAGATGGTGCGCCGCTTCCAGGACGGCGAAGTCCCGGTCTTCCTGCTGTCGTTGAAGGCCGCCGGGACGGGCCTCAATCTCACCCGCGCCGCACACGTCGTCCACTACGACCGCTGGTGGAATCCGGCGGTGGAGGAGCAGGCCACCGACCGCGCCTACCGCATCGGCCAGACGCAGCCCGTGCAGGTGCACCGCATCATCACCGAGGGCACGGTCGAGGAGCGGATCGCCCTGCTGCTCGACGCCAAGCGGGAGTTGGCCGACGCGGTGCTGGGCGGTGGCGAGTCGGCCCTGTCCGAACTGAGCGATGCCGAGCTCGCCGACCTCGTCTCCCTGAGGAGGACGGCGTGAGCGGCACCGGCGGGCCGGCGGGCGGCGGAGCAGGTCCGCATGCGACGGAGCGTACGGCGACGGCCCGCACGCGCAGCCTTCCGCCCGCTCCTGCCCGGCCGGGCGCGCGGGGCCCCTTCGCGGAGACCCGGTGGGGCGAGGCATGGGTGCGCGCGCTGGAGGAGTCGGCGCTGGACGCGGGGCGGCTCTCCCGGGGCCGTACATACGCGCGCGGCGGACACGTCGGCACGATCACGGTCACGCCCGGCCGGATCGCCGCGCCCGTGACCGGCAGCCGTCCGCGCCCGTACCGCTCCGTGATCCGGATGCGGACGCTGACCGACCGGGAATGGGGCAGCTTCCTCGACACGGTCTGCGATCAACCCGCCCATCTCGCGGCCCTGTTGGACAAGGACATGCCGCACGCCCTGGTGGACGCGGCTCGCGAGGCGGGAGTGCGACTGCTGCCGGGGCCCGGCGATCTGGACCCGGGCTGCTCCTGCCCGGACGCCGGCCGTCCCTGCAAGCACGCGGCCGCCCTGTGCTATCAGACGGCGCGCTTCCTCGACGCCGATCCCTTTGTGCTGCTGCTTCTGCGAGGACGGGGCGAGGAGGAGCTGGACGACGAACTCGCCCGTCGCAACGCGAAGTTGAGCGCGCGGGCGGCGCAGGCGGGGCGCGTCGCGGACACCGGGGAGGGCGGGCACGCCGATGCCGCCGCGGCGGGCGAGGCCGCCGCACCCGCCGGGGTTCCGGCCCGCGACGCACTGGCCACGTCCGTACGTACGCCGCTGCCCGCACCCCTCGACCCGCCCGAGGCGCCCGGTGAACCGCCCCTCCTTCCCGAACTCCCCGGCGCGCCCGACCCCGTCGCCCTCACGTTCCTCGCCACCGACGCGGCGAGACGCGCCCATGCGGCGCTGACGAAGGGGCCCGCCGCCCTCGGCCCGCTGCCGCCGCGGGACGACGCGATCCGCCTGGCGGCCACCCACCCCGGGCTCACCGGGCGCGGCACCTTCTCCGCCCGCTTCGCCCGCCTGGCGCGCGAGAGCGGTCTCACCGCGCTCGAACTCGCCCGCGCCGCCGCGGCCTGGCGGCAGGGAGGCGAGGGGCTGGCGCTGCTGGAGTCCGCATGGGACCCGCCCGCGGGCGACTTCGACCGCGCACGCGGCGCGCTGGCCGCGGCCGACCTGCCGCGCATGACCATCGACCGCAACCGCCTCACCGACCCCACCCGCACCTTCCAGCTCCGCTACGGCCGCGACAACCGCTGGTACCCGTACCGCAGCGAGGCGCCGGGCCCCTCGGGTACGGAGGACTGGTGGCCCGAGGGCCCCTCGGACAGCGACCCGGCGGCGGCGCTGACGGCCCTGATGGCGGGCTGACGCCCGGTGCGACCTGGTCCGAGGCCGGCACCGGCGATCCGGCGGCCCGCCACCCGGACCGGCACGGCGACAGCATCGAGCACCGTGCGTCAGCATCAAGTACCGTGCGTCCACGCGGACTTACGAGGCGGACTTACGAGGCGGACTTACGTACGAGGGGGAGACGAAGCATGGACACGGCTTCAGCCGGAGCGATCGCGGCCGCAGTCAGCGCCGCGGCGAGTTCCGCCGGCACGGAGGCGGGCCGCCACGCCTGGGAATCGCTGCTCGCCCTGTGCCGCCGCATCGGCGGTGGACGTACGGGAGACGAGATCGCGCTGCCCGAGGGCGCGGACGACGAGGATCAGGTCCGCGTCCTCACCACGAGGGTGATCGAGGAGAGCGAGCGGGACGAGAACTTCGCCGCGGCCCTGGAATCCTGGGCCCGGGAGCACGGGTACAGCCTCCGGATCGACAGCGGTGGCGTGCACAACACCGTCTCCGGGAACGCCCGCATCAGCGGACCGCTGATTCAGGGCCGCGACTTCTCCGGGCCGATCAGCTTCGGCGGAGGCGGAGGCGGAGACGGCCAGGGACGGCAGCCGGACAGCTGAGTCACCGGCCGTCGTCCGCCGGGGGCCGGGGGCGCGTGCCCGTACCGGAGAAGGACCGATCACGTGAGCGCTCCGGGCAGCGGGGCTCGTGCCGCCGCGCCCGGAGCGCTCATCACGGTGATCCGTGGAACCGGCCCCGGCCGGCGGCCCTCGCGGACCGCCGGCCGCCGGAACTCAGCCGCGGTCTCCGAGCAGATGGTGCAGCTCGGCGCCGCGGTCGGCGGTGCCGGTGGAGCCGAACGGTGCCGGCACGGCGGACTTGGCCTCCTCCGGGCTCAGCGGCTCCGGGTCGGGCAGCGCCTTGCAGGTGGCGTCGGCGTCGCCGCCGCCCTTGCCCTCCGGGACCTTGCCGGACGCGAGGTAGTCCGAGAGGAAGCCGTCGAGGCACTTGCTGCCGCCCAGCGTGATGCCGTGGTTGCCGCCTCCCTCCTCGACGACCAGGCTCGAACCGCCCAGCTTGCGGTGCATGTTGACGCCGCCCTCGTACGGGGTGGCCGCGTCGTCGGTGGCCTGGAAGAGCAGCACCGGCGGAAGCTTCTTGTTCGAGACGTCCAGCGGCTTCTGGGACTTCACGGGCCAGAACGCACAAGGAGCGTTGTACCAGGCGTTGTTCCAGGCCATGAAGGGCGCCTTCTTGTACACCGTCTCGGTGTCCTTGTGCCACGTGCCCCAGTCCCTCGGCCAGGACGCGTCACGGCACTGCACCGAGGTGTAGATCGAGTAGCCGTTGTCGCCCTCGGCGTCGACCGCGCCCATCGCCTTGTAGGCGTCGACGATCGGGGCGGTGTCCTTGTCGTTGACGAACGCCGCGAAGGCGGCGGCCAGATCGGGCCAGTAGCCGTTGAAGTAGCCGCCCGGGATGAAGGTGTCCTCGAGTTCGGAGGCGCCGACCTTGCCGCCCGCGGGCTTCTTCAGCAGCGCGTCCCGCATCTTGTACCAGGCCTTCTCGACGGCCGCCGGGTCCTTGCCCAGCTTGTAGTCCGCGTCGTGCTTGGCGACCCATGCGGCGAAGGCCTTCTGGCGGGCGTCGAAGGCGTAGTCCTGGTCGATGTTGTCCTCGTACCAGACGCCGTCGGGGTCGACGATGCTGTCCAGCACTGCGCGGCGTACACGGTCCGGGTACAGCTTGGCGTAGACGGCGCCGAGGTAGGTGCCGTACGAGTACCCGAAGTAGTTGATCTTCTTGGTGCCGAGCGCGGTCCGGATGCTGTCCATGTCCTTGACCGCGTTGACCGTGTTGATGTGCCGCAGGAGCTTGCCGTGCTTCTTGCCGCACGCGTCGGCGAAGCCCTTGGCCCGCTCGATGTTGGCCTGCTCCTCCTTCGAGTTTCGCGGCACGGTGTTGGGACGCACCGGGTCGAAGTGGCCGGGCTTGCAGTCGAGTGCGGGCTCACTCTTGCCGACTCCGCGAGGGTCGAAACCGATCACGTCGTACTGCGACGCGACCTTCTTCGGCAGCGACTTGGCGACGAAGCCCGCGAGAGTCAGCCCGCTTCCACCGGGGCCGCCGGGGTTGACCAGCAGCGGCCCTTGGGACTTCCCGGCGGTGTGCTCGACACGGGAGAGGGCGATGGTGATCTTCTTGCCGCCCGGCTTCTCGTGGTCGAGCGGTACGCGGACCTTGGAGCACTCCAGCTTGGGGTAGTCCTCTGTGGCGCAGTCGGTCCACTTGAGTTTGCTGCCGGCGGCGGCATCGGTGGATCCGGCGTTCGCCGCCACCGGTATGGCCGTTATCAGTCCGGCCAGCACAACCGCAGCGCCGCCGTATGCGGCTATGACGCGTCTTTTCATCCGAGCTCCAGTGGGAGGTTGGGGCCGCACCTGTCGCGGCCATACCGCATCGTGTAGCACACCGGCCCCGCGGGTGATGCTTCCGCGGAAAATAGGTCCGGTGCTGTGACCTGGAGCGCGGCGCGCGCCGTCTGCGGGCACCCTGACGTGCTCGTCG
This sequence comes from Streptomyces winkii, assembly GCF_032248595.1. Classification (NCBI taxonomy): domain Bacteria; kingdom Bacillati; phylum Actinomycetota; class Actinomycetes; order Kitasatosporales; family Streptomycetaceae; genus Streptomyces; species Streptomyces winkii. The sequence continues at coordinate 783,109 of NZ_JASTTH010000002.1, forward strand.
GACGGCCGCAACTGGCGGACGCTGTACGCGTGTTGAGGTCTCCGGGAGTCGGTCGAAGGCGTTTTGCGCCTTATGCCGGTTCCGAACCGCCTGCGAGGCGAGGAGCGTTGGCCTTCGCCCCGCGGTCGGTCGCCGCACCGCCGTCGGCCGGGGCATCGCCGACCGTGACGCCCCGCCCCCTCTCGGTCTCCGCCGCGGCCCCCACCGCCCTGTCCACCAGCGACTCCAGCCTGCCGCTGTGCGCGCCCCGCCAGAACACCCGGGAGCACGAGACGCAGCGCATGAAGCTGTCGTACGTACGCCGCGTGCCCGGCCGGAGCAGCGGAGCGATCTCCGACTTGGCGACCGGCGCCAGCGTCCCGTTGCAGGCCATGCAGCGCGTCCACGGCTTCAGGGGCGGTGCGAACCGGTCCAGTACGTCGAGGAGTTGATCGTCGGGGCGGGCGCCACGCACATACGCGCCGAGCCACAGCGCACGGCGCAGCAGCAGCCCCCGGTCCTGTGTGAGCAGCACGCGGCGCTCGCGCCCCGCCTGGGCGAGCAACTCGTCGTCGGAGGCGTCGTTGCCGTACGCGGCGTCGAGGCCGACCAGGCGAAGCCGCCGGGCCAGCGCGCCCAGATGCACGTCGAGGACGAAGCGGGGCGGGCCCGGAGCCGGAACGGCCTGCGGGCGAGGGGCGGTTGGGACGTACGCGGTCTCCGCCTCGCGCGGCCGGTACCCGGGGCCGACCGCGCGTCCGGTGGCCTCGCCCGGCCCGTGGACGGTCAGTTCGCCCACTTCCGTGAGCGGGACGCCGAGCGACTGGACGGCATGGCCGAGCGTCGATGTGCCGTCGTGCGGCAACTCGACGCTGCCGGAACGGCGGTGCCGGGCGGCGAGAAAGAAGAGCAGGCCGTCGGCGAAGCGCAGCCGGATGTGCGCCGGCGTCACGCTCACGGGTAGTGGGGCGGCGGAGATGAGCCGGAGGCGGGCGGAGGAGCGGAAGCGGGCTCCGGGCCGGACGGCGGCGTCGGCCGGACCTCGAACCCGGTGAGCCCCTCCGGCTGCTCCTCGTACTCCTCCATCTGCTCGACATGGGCCGTCGGCGGGCCCTCGCGCGCCCAGTCGACGAGCTGCTCGACGGCGCCCGTCTCGCCCTCGAAGACGGCCTCGACGCTCCCGTCCGGGAGGTTGCGGACCCAGCCGTGCACGCCCTGCGCGGTGGCCGTCGCGCGGCATGTGTCGCGGAAGAAGACGCCCTGCACGGCTCCTGAGACGATCACACGCTTGCGGTACATCGGCCGGACACCTCCGGTGGGTCATCGAGTCGACGCCGGTTGATCACTCACCCAGGATAGGGACATTGCGGGCGCGTGATCCACCGGAACGGGAGACCCGAGGGGGGAGCCGCGCCGGGCGCCGACGGCCCGCCGTTTCCGGTTGATCCGTACGGGCTCCCGGTGTCCGGAGGCGGTCCCGCGGATCAGACGTCGCAGCCGACGCCGTCCCCGTCGCGGTCCAGATGGCGTCCGTAACCCGGCTCTCCCCGGTGTACGGGGGCGGCGCCCGCAGCGCGCGCTTCGGAGCAGTTTCCGTAGTGCACGGAACCGGAGCCGCCCGACCCCGAACCCGATCCCGACCCGGACGTGCCGTTGTCGTGCGGCTTCGCGGTGACGGTGACCGTCGTCCGCACCTTCACCTTCTCGGTCTCGGTGACGGTCGGCGCCGGCTCGGCCTCGGGCGCGGCCGTCTCGGTGACGGTCGCGGTGGCCGTGGGACGGGGCGTCGCGGACGCCACCGCCCTCTCCTCCGGGGCAGCGGAGCCGGACTCCCCGGCCGTGCCCAGCGCGAAGCCGAAGAACCAGGTGAGGAAAAGCCCCGGCAGGAGCACGCGCTTGCGTGCCCACGCCGGTCTGCGGGGCGGGCCGGGACGCGGCTGCGGACTGGGCTGTGGCGGACCGGGATACATCGGGACCCCCTCTGAGAAAGTGAGGCAGCAAGTGTGCCCCGCTATAGAGGACTTGGGCAGAACTAATGATGAAATAGTGGAGATGTCAATGGAATTGAGACCTGTGCGCACTCAACCGTGAGCGCAGCCGCCGCCAGGAAGGCTGCCCCCCGACGCGTCTGCCCCCTCCGCCCGTCCGGCGGAGGCGCGCGTCACGATGAGTACGTGCGACTCGAACCGATCAGCTGGGAGCTCCTCACCGAGGAGCTCGCCGACCACGTCGCGGAGCAGGCCGCGGCCCCCGGTGACGGCAGCGCGTGGCGGCGCGTCGCCGTCGACGGCCCCCCGCCCGCGCGTCCGGGGGCACTCGCGGAGCGCCTCGCCGCTGAACTGCGGCTTCGCGGGCTCCCGTCGCTGGTCGTCGACGCCGACGGCTTCGTGCGGGCGGCCTCCCTGCGCCTCGAATTCGGCAAGCGCGACCCCGACGCGTACTACGACATCTGGTACGACACCGGAGCCCTCTGGCGCGAGGTCTTCGGCCCGCTCGACGCCGGCGGCGACGGACGCGTACTGCCCGATCTGCGCACCGTCGCCGACGACCGCCCCACCCGCAGTCCGTACGTCCAAATTCCCCCGGGCGGCGTGATGTTGCTGCACGGACCCCTGCTGCTCGGGCGCGGGTTCCCCTTCGACCTCTCCGTGCACATGGGGCTCTCCGAGGCCGCGCTGGAGCGGCAGACGCCCGCGGACGAACGCTGGAAGCTGCCCGCGTTCGCCCGTTACGACGCGGAGGTGGCCCCGCAGGAGACCGCCGATGTCTTCGTACGCACGGCGGGGTCGCGGAATCCGGCGTGGAGCGGACCGCCACGGCGCGTGCCTCCGCCGCCGGACTGACGTCCCGCAGCGGCCATGGGGGCAACGGCCAAGTGGCCGGGGATCAGCCGCCGTTCACGACGACGCCGGCGAAGCGGCAGGCGACCGCGTGCCAGTTCGCCGCGGCCTCCGCCTCGTCGCGTTCGGCCTCGCGGACCAACTCCTCGCGGTCGAAGCCCTGTTCGCGCAGGGCCTCGGCGTCCCAGCCCCGTACGGTCTCCGCCGTCGCCTCGGGATGGAACTGGACGCCCCACGCGCACGGCCCGAGACGGAACGCCTGCACGGGGCAGCGTTCACTGCTCGCGAGCCATTGCGCGTCCCGCGGAAGCCTGGTGATCGCGTCGACGCGGTGCTCGATCGCCCTCACCCGCGCCGGCAGCCCCCGGAAGAGCGGATCGTCCGACGCCTCGGGCCGCAGCGTCAGTTCGGTGCTGCCCGACTCCGGCAGCCCGTGCTCCGCCCGTACCGTGCCGCCGGCGACGTGCGCGAGGAGCTGCGCGCCCAGGCAGATGCCGAGGACCGGCACCGCCGATGCCAGTGCCTCCTCGGCCAGGCCGCGGACCGGCCCGAGCCACGGAGCACGCTGGTCGGCGTCGGGCATGTAGCCGCCGCCGAGGACGATCAGGCTCCGGTGCTCCGCCAGGTTCCGCGGCAACTGCCCGCCGTCGTAGGCGTGTACGACGTCGAGCGCGAGGCCCTGTTCGCCGAGCCAGCGCCCGAGGCGCCCCGGCCCTCCCCTGGGAGTGTTCTGCACCACGAGAGCACGTGCCATCCCGCCCCGCCCTTCCGTCGTCGGCCCGCTTCCGGGACGGCGATAGGTTCCCGGCATGAGCCATTCAAGCAACGTGATCCGCGACGACGCACCCGGCGACCCCGGCAGGAGCGGCCCCACGGCCACCGAGGAGGTCGAGCCGTCAGAGGTCGGCCGCGTGCGCACCTCCTACGCCCCGGACCCGGACGGCGACCCCGATCCCGGCGAGATCGTCTGGACGTGGGTGCCCTACGAGGAGGACGACGGCAGGGGCAAGGACCGTCCCGTGCTGATCGTGGCGCGCGAGAGCCAAGGCACGCTGCTCGCCGTCCAGTTGACGTCGCGCGAACGCGACGGGCAGCGCGGCTGGCTGCCGCTCGGAGCAGGGCCGTGGGACCGCAGCGGACGCGACTCGTGGGTCGGCACGGAGCGTGTGCTGCGCGTACACCCGGCGGGGATGCGGCGGGAGGCGTGCGCGCTGGACCGGGCGCGGTTCAACCGCGTCGTGCACCGCCTTCAGCAGATATACGGATGGAGGTGAACGGGGCGGACAGGGAAGCGGCGAGCACGGGCAGAAAGCGCTCCCATCGGCTTGGCGGAATGGGGCACGCAAGAGCGCGCGGGACCCTAACATGAGTCCACCGCGCAGGTGTTGACCATGTGACGGTCCTGTGGCCGTTCACTCACGCTTCCTGATGGGGATGACGGACGATGCTCCGTACAGCCGCGGCGCAGCCGGATGTTCTCACGTACGGACCCGTCACGCCCTTGCTGGCCTACACCGCGGCCTGCCTGGGCGCAGCCGTCGGACTCAGATGCGCCATGCGGGCGCCCGGCGCCGAACGGCGCGAGAGAGCGGCATGGCTGGCCCTGGGTTCCATCGCCATCGGAGTCGGCATCTTCATCATGCACTTCGTCGCGATGATCGGATTCAGCGTGGGCGAGGCGCCGATCGGCTACGACATGCTGACGACGTACGGAAGCCTCCTGCTCGCCGTCGTCGTCTCCACCATCGCCCTCTTCCTCGTCTCCCGGCGGCGCCATGCGTGGCTGGCGGTGCTCGGGGGCGGCCTGATTCTCGGGCTCGGAGTCGCCTCCACGCACTACGTGGGGATGATGGGCATGCGCGTCGCGGGCGCGGTCCGCTACGACGACCGGATCATGGCGATCTCGGCGGCCGTCGCCGTCGTGGTGACGTCCCTGGCGCTGTGGTGCGCGCGCGTGCGGCACATGGGCGCCTCCCTCGCCGCCGCGCTGATCATGGGGTTCGGCTTCGTGGGCATGCACTACACGGGCATGGCGGGGATGTCGGTACGCCTGTACAGCTACGACGGTGCGGCGGGCAGCACCTCGGCCCTGGGCACGCTCACGCCCGTACTCATCGGGCCGGTGCTGCTGTTGCTGCTGATCACCCTGTTCGTCAGCCTCGATCCGATGATGGAGCGGGACGGCCGGCGCAAGTGGGGAACACGTCCCGGCGAGGGCACCGGCGAGAAGCTGGAATGGGTCCCCTTCGAACAGCGCTGACCCGGGCGGCCGTTCCCCGGCACGGGCCGGCCGAGCCGGAAGGCAGGTGAACCGACGTGGCAACGGACACAGGCGGGCGACTGGAGGCGATGCCCGAGGACTGGCAGCGCGCCCTCGCCGTCGTCGCGCACCCCGACGACATGGAGTACGGCGCAGCCGCAGCCGTCGCCGAATGGACCGCCGCCGGCAAGGAGGTCGCCTATCTCATGGTGACGCGCGGCGAGGCGGGCATCGACGGCATGGAACCCGCGGAGAGCGCCCGGGTGCGCGAGGCCGAGCAGCACGCGAGCGCCCGCGAAGTGGGCGTCGCCTCGGTCGAGTTCCTCGGCCACAGGGACGGCGTGATCGAGGAGGGGGTGCCGCTGCGGCGGGACATCGCCGCGGTGGTGCGCAGGCGGCGCCCCGAACTCGTCATCACGCTCAACCACCGGGAGACCTGGGGCGGTACGGCCTGGAACACCCCGGATCACCGGGCGGTGGGCCGTGCCGTCCTGGACGCCGTCGGGGACGCCGGAAACAGGTGGATCTTCACCGAGCAGCTGGAGCCCGGCGGCACCGAACCCTGGGGCGGCGTGCGGTGGGTGGCCGTCGCAGGGTCGGCGAAACCGACGCATGCGGTGCCTGTGGGGGAGGCGGCCGTCGAGCGGGCGGTGGCCTCGCTGGCCCGGCATCGCGCGTACATCGCCGCGCTGAGCGACGAGCCCGTGGAGAGCTACGCGCGCTCCTTCACCGAATGGGCCGTCGGGCTGGGCGCGGAGCGGTTCGGCGGCCGCGACTGCGTCACTTTCGAGCTGTATCCGCGGTGACCGCGGCGCGACGCCTCCAGCCGGGCAGCGCCAGTAGGAGGACGGGCAGCAGCAGCGCCGCCGACAGCGCGCTGAGCCACCCGTAACCGGCCTGCGAGACGACGAGCCCCGAGAGCGCGCCCCCGGTGCCCGCCGCCGCGTTCATCGTCAGATCCGAAAGCCCTTGTACGGCGGGACGGGCGGCCTGCGGCACCGAGTCGGTCAGCAGTGCCGAGCCGGAGACGAGCCCCGCGGACCAGCCCAGGCCGAGCAGGAAGAGGCCGGCCCCGGACTGGGCGTGGTGACCGTTCGCGGTGCCGGCGATCGCGGCGGCGCAGCACAGCAGCGCGACGGAGAGCAGGATCACGGCGTGCCGTCCGAAGCGGTCGGCGAGCCATCCCATCAGCGGGGAGAACGCGTACATGCCCGCGATGTGCGCGCTGATGACGAGGCCGATCAGCTCGATGCCCGCACCGTGGTGGCCGAGGTCGACGGGCGTCATCACCATGATCGAGACCATCGCGGTGTGCGCGGCGGCGATCGTCACCAGGGCCAGGCGGGCGTGCGCGGAGGCGGCGACGGCCGCGAGGCCGGCACGCAGGGAACGCTCCGCGCGGCGGGACCGCTTCGTCTCCGTCGCGGACCGCACCGCCCCGGTGCCGTCCGTGGCCGAGTCGGCCGCGTCGCCCGCCCCGGCCGGGTCTGCCGCTTCGGCGAGCGCCCGGGCAGTGAGCAGCGGATCGGGGCGCAGCAGCACATGGATCAGTACGCCGGTGACGAGGAAGACAGCCGAACCCCAGACGAACCCTCCGGCGGTCGCCGGTACGCCCAGCCCCGTGACCGCGTCCCCGGCCGGTGCGGCGATGTTCGGGCCGAGGACCGCTCCGAGGGTGGTGGCCCAGACGACGAGGGAGATGGCACGGGCGCGCTGCCCCGGTTCGGCGAGGTCGGCCGCCGCGTAGCGGGCCTGGAGGTTGGCCGAACTGGCCGCCCCGAAGGCGGTCGTGCCCAGCAGCACCAGCGGAAAGTCGCGGAGCACGGCTCCGGCGACGACGACGGCGCCCCCGATCGCCCCGATGAGATACGCGAGGGTCAGACCGGCACGGCGGCCCCGCGCCGCCATCAGCGAGGCGAGCGGCAGCGAGAGAAGCGCCGTCCCGGCGACGGCCGAGGTCGAGGCGAGTCCGGACAGCGCCTCGGAGCCGCTGATCTCCTTCGCCAGCACCGCCGCCACCGTCACGGCCACGGCGACTCCGAGACCGCCCAGCATCTGACTGACCACCAGCACGGCCGCGGTACGGCGGCGCAGCCGGATCAGCTCCGCCTGGCCGGGCAGCGGGTGGTCGCCGGAAGGGCCGCCGGACGGAGCGGAAGGTATGTCAGGTGCGTCCGCGCTGTTGTTGGTGTCGGTCACGTCCGGCAGTGTGGCAGGCTCCGGCGCGCACGCCTATGGGTTTCCCGCCTCGGTGCCCGCTTCGGGCAGTGGCCCCGACGCCCGCGTCAGCAGGCCAGAGCACAGGCCAGAGGACAGTCAGAAGACGGGTCAGAAGAGCGGCTCCGGAAGCAGGCCCTCCAGGGCGAGCAGTCTGCGCTTGGTCTCCAGGCCCCCGCCGAACCCGCCCAGCCCGCCGCCGCTTTCGACGACGCGATGGCACGGGACGACCACCGGCAGCGGATTCGACCCCATGGCCGCGCCGACGGCCCGGGCGGCACCCGGCTCGCCGACCCGGTCGGCGAGATCCTGATAGCCGGCGGTCGCTCCGTAGGGCACGGAGGCCAGCAGCTCCCGGAGCACCTTCTCGTTGAAGCCGCCCGACAGAGACCAGTCGAGCGCGACGGTGAACTCGCGGGATTCACCGCGGAAATAGGAGTCGAGCTCCGCCACGGCGAGTTCGAGGACCTCGGCGCCGGAGCCCGCGGGGTCTTCCCGGTCCGCGGGCTCCTCCAGCCGGACCGGCGGCGCCCCCAGCCGGCCGGTGAGCCGTATGAGGGCCCGGTCCGCCGTGGCCGCGTCGGCGTGGAAGACGACGTTGACCAGGCCCTCGCCGGTCGCGGCGAGCAGCAGGGGGCCGACAGGGGACTCCCGCAGCGTCCAGCTGGACGCACGGACCGCCGTACTCGCCGTTGTCTCACTCATGCGGGAACCCTAGAGGCCACCGCTGACAATGGCCTGACGAGCGGAAGAGAACGGAAGAAGCGGAAGAAGGGGCACGGCAGGGCCGGGAACAGCGGTGCGGACCCGGCCCCTTCGCCGAAACGTTCTGCCTCAGCCCCGCGTCGCGTCCCGTACGACGTCCGGGAAGTTGGAGATGATCCCGTCCACCCCGGCCTTGTCGACGGAGCGCGCCGTCGACGCGTCGTTCACCGTCCACGTGAGGACTTGCATCGGCTTCCCCAGCGGACCCTTCCGCGCGTGCACGGCGTCGACGTAGTCCTTCGTCGCCGCCGAGTGCGTCGGGTTGATCTGGTCGGTGAACTTCGCGTACGAGTCCAGCTCCGAGACCTTGGGATTGCCCAGGAACCCCGTCTTCACCTGCGGGTCGAGGGCGTGCGTGGTCTTGACCGCGTCGGCGTTGAAGCTCTGCACGATCAGCCTGTTCTTCAGGTGCGAGCGGTCCAGCCAGCCCTCGCTGCGCAGCTCTCTGAGCGTCTGGAGCTCGATGCCGGGGTACGTCTCCGGCGACTTCAGCTCCAGCAGCAGGTTCTGGCCGCTCTTGGTGATGTGCTTGAGGTACTGCTCGAGGGTCGGGACCTTCTCACCCTTGTAGTCGTCGCTGAACCAGCTTCCGGCGTCCAGGCGCGAGATCTCCTTGGCCGTGAAGTCGGAGATGTTCCAGGGCGAGCGGTTCGGGTAGAGGGATTCGACGTTGGTCGTACGTGCGAGCGTGGTGTCGTGCATGACGACGAGTTCGCCGTCCTTTGTGCGCTGTACATCGTTCTCGACCCAGTCAAAGCCGAGCTTGTCGGCCTTGCTGACCGCCGCGAGCGTGTTCTCCGGTGCGTAACCGGAAGCCCCGCGGTGGGCGATCGTGACGGGTGCACGGTCGCTCGTGGTGTCCTGGCGGGCGGCCGCGTGGGCCGGGGACGCGGTGAGGGTGAGGGCTGACATACCCAGGAGCACGCCGGTGGCGGCGGCTACGGCACGGCGCATCGACATACGGGGACTCCTCGCGTTCGTGCGAACACTGTCAGCTAAAGGCTTCCCGTTGTGCGATACACGGAAGCAGAAGCGGAGTGTCGTGGGTGTGAACGGGGTGCGACGCTTCCGTCCCTCTGTGTGAGGCCGTTGTCAGTGGCGGGTCGTACGGTTGGGAACATGCGGCCGGAGATTCAGATCGAACGTACGGTGGCGCCTTTCGAGGTCGTCAGCCCCTATCAGCCCAGCGGTGACCAGCCCACCGCGATCAGCGAGCTGGCGCAGCGCGTCGGCGGGGGCGAGAAGGACGTCGTGCTGCTCGGTGCGACGGGCACCGGAAAGTCGGCCACGACTGCCTGGATGATCGAGAAGCTCCAGCGGCCGACGCTGGTCATGGCGCCGAACAAGACCCTGGCCGCACAGCTGGCGAACGAGTTCCGTGAACTCCTCCCGAACAATGCGGTGGAGTACTTCGTCTCGTACTACGACTACTACCAGCCGGAGGCGTACGTCCCGCAGACGGACACCTACATCGAGAAGGACTCGTCCATCAACGAGGAGGTCGAGCGCCTGCGGCACAGCTCGACCAACTCGCTGCTGACGCGGCGCGACGTGGTCGTCGTCGCCTCGGTCTCCTGCATCTACGGCCTGGGCACCCCTCAGGAGTACGTCGACCGCATGGTGCCGCTCCGGGTCGGCCAGGAGACGGACAGGGACGAACTGCTGCGCCGCTTCGTCGAGGTGCAGTACACGCGCAACGACATGTCGTTCACGCGCGGCACCTTCCGGGTCCGCGGCGACACCATCGAGATCTTCCCGGTCTATGAGGAACTGGCCGTCCGCATCGAGATGTTCGGGGACGAGATCGAGGCGCTCTCCACGCTCCACCCCGTCACGGGAGAGGTCATCTCGGACGACGAGCAGCTCTACGTCTTCCCCGCCTCCCACTACGTCGCCGGCCCGGAGCGCATGGAGCGGGCCATCGCCGGCATCGAGGCGGAGCTGGGGGAACAGCTGGCGTCCCTGGAGAAGCAGGGGAAGCTGCTGGAGGCGCAGCGCCTGCGGATGCGCACCACGTACGACATCGAGATGATGCGCCAGATCGGCACGTGCTCGGGCATCGAGAACTACTCGCGCCACATCGACGGCCGCGACCCCGGCACCGCTCCGCACACGCTGCTCGACTTCTTCCCCGACGACTTCCTGCTCGTGATCGACGAGTCGCACCAGACGGTGCCCCAGATCGGCGCGATGTACGAAGGAGACGCGGCCCGCAAGCGCACCCTGGTCGAGCACGGCTTCCGGCTGCCGTCCGCGATAGACAACAGGCCGCTGAAGTGGGAGGAGTTCCTGGAGCGCATCGGGCAGACGGTCTACCTCTCGGCGACGCCGGGGCCGTACGAACTCTCGCGCAGCGACGGCCACGTGGAGCAGGTGATCCGCCCCACCGGCCTCGTCGACCCGGAGGTGGTGGTCAAGTCCACCGAGGGTCAGATCGACGACCTGGTGCACGAGATCCGCACACGCGCGGAGAAGGACGAGCGGGTGCTGGTCACGACCCTCACCAAGAAGATGGCGGAGGATCTGACCGAGTACTTCCTGGAGTTGGGCATCCAGGTCCGCTATCTCCACAGCGACGTCGACACGCTGCGCCGCATCGAGCTGCTGCGGGAGCTGCGCTCCGGCGAGTTCGACGTGCTCGTGGGCATCAACCTGCTGCGTGAGGGGCTCGACTTGCCCGAAGTGTCTCTGGTGGCCATCCTCGACGCGGACAAGGAGGGCTTCCTCCGCTCCGGCACGTCCCTGATCCAGACGATCGGCCGCGCGGCGCGCAATGTCTCGGGCCAGGTGCATATGTACGCGGACAAGGCGACTCCCGCCATGGAGAAGGCCATCGAGGAGACGAACCGCCGCCGCGAGAAGCAGATCGCGTACAACAAGGAACGCGGCATCGACCCCGAGCCGCTGCGCAAGAAGATCGGTGACATCGTCGCCGACATCGCCCGCGAGGACGTCGACACCGAGCAGCTGCTCGGCACGGGGTACCGGCAGGACAAGCGTCCGGGCGGCGACCGTACGGGCAGGGGCAAGGCTCCCACGCCGGCGAAGTCCGCGGGCCGCAAGGAGCGCGGCGCCGAGGTTCTCACGGACCGCCCCGCGGCCGAACTGGCCGAGACCATCGAGGAGATGACCGAGCGGATGCGGGCCGCCGCGGCGGAGCTCCAGTTCGAGGTGGCGGCCCGGCTGCGCGACGAGGTCTCGGAGCTGAAGAAGGAGCTGCGGCAGATGAGGGAGGCCGGCCTCAAGTAGCCGCGGGCGGGCGGCGGGACTCGTGAGTGTTGCAAGAGCGACACAAAGCCGGAGGCCCTGAACGGGCGCTTCGCGTACATGACTAGGGTCGGAGCGTGACCGCCGTCGCGAGCGGACGGCAGCGAAAGTCGAGAGGGGTAAGTACGTGTCCGTGAACTTGTCCAAGGGACAGGCCATCAGTCTCCAGAAGGACGACGGAGGCAGCCTGTCGGCAGTGCGGATGGGACTCGGCTGGAAGGCTGCCCCGCGGCGCGGTCTCTTCGGCAAGCGCAGCAAGGAGATCGATCTCGACGCCTCCGCGGTGCTGTTCGCGGGCACGGAGCCCAAGGACGTGGTCTTCTTCCGTCACCTCGTGAGCGACGACGGCTCCGTGCGGCACACCGGCGACAACCTCGTCGGCGGCGCCGGGCAGGGCGGTGACGACGAGGCGATCATGGTGGACCTTCAGCGCGTTCCGGTCCACATCGACCAGATCGTCTTCACCGTCAACTCCTTCACGGGGCAGACCTTCGCAGAGGTGGAGAACGCCTTCTGCCGTCTCGTCGACGAGACCAACGGGCAGGAGCTGGCGCGCTACACGCTGACCGGCGGCGGTCAGTACACCGCGCAGATCATGGCCAAGGTGCACCGCCAGGGCAGCGGTTGGCAGATGACGGCGGTCGGGGCGCCGACCAACGGACGTACGTTCCAGGATCTGATGCCCGCGATGGTGCCCCACCTCTGAGCCGCGGCAGCGGCACGGACAGCAGGGGCGCGGCGCGCGCAAAGACGGCGGCGACCGCGGTCGTCGCGGTCAGGTAGAGCCGTCAGGCGAGAAGGGGGAGCGAGGATGACGGCCGAGCTGGTGCGGGGGCAGAACCACCCCTTGCCCGGACCCCGTCTGGAGATCCGGGTGTCGGTGGAGCGGCCGGTGATCGCCGGTGCGACGCTCAACGACGAGGGCGGCACGATGCGGGAGGCGGGGTGGATAGTCCACCCGGCTCAGCCGCAGTTGCCCGGTCTGGAGGTGTCGCGGCAGGCCGCGGCCGAACACCGGCTCGCCGTGGACCTCGACGCCCTCCCCGACGACGTGCACCGCGTCAACGTGCTGCTCGCGCTGCCCGTGGGCACGGGCGGGCCCGCCCGCTTCGGCGAGCTGGCGCCTCCGTTCGTGGCCGTGACCGAGCTCGGCGGAGAGGGGATCGCGAGCTGCACGCTCGTCGGTCTCGAAGCCGAGTCGGCCGTTCTGGCCGTGGAGCTCTACCGCCGCCAGGGCAGCTGGAAGGTCCGCGCGGTCGGGCAGGGCTACGCGGGCGGTCTCTCCGCGATGCTCGCCGACCAAGGGCTGGACCGCGCACAGGAGCTGGCCGCCACGATCAACGAAGCGGTCGCCGCCGGCCTGGCCCGCTCCGTGGCTCCGCCTCCGCCCCGTACGGAAAGGGGCCGCTCCCGCGAGGCCACCGTCGGCGGGGCCAGGGGTGCCGCCGAGGGCGGCGCGGCCGCCGCCCAGGGCGACGGCCGTATCAGCTACCGGCATCCGGGCCGGGCCGAAGCGCCGCCGTCCCCGGCCGCGTCCTCGACCACGTCCTCGGTCCCGTCCGCCGCTCCCAGCCCCGGGGCGTCGGCACCGGCGCCACAGTCCGCACCGACGGCGCCGTCCGCAGGGCCCGCCGCAGCGGGCCCGCACGTTCCCGTCGCGGGCGACGCCAACGGCTGGACGATGGACGAGCGCCTCTACAACCAGGTCTGGGACATGTTCGAGGACCTGGCCCGTACGGTCGCGGCCTACCGTTCCGCCGTCGACTTCGCCGAGTCCCGGATGGAACAGGAGCTGGACAAGGTCCTCTCGGACCCGCGCACCCGCGTGGGCCCGGCCGCGGACGCGGCGCGCACCGAGGCGCGCTCCCGGCAGGCCGGGCTCGTCGCCCAGGCCCGTGAGGTGCTCGACCGTGATCTCGGCCAGCTGAGCGCGGAGTCCGACGTCGTCGAGCCCGCGCTTCCCCCGGCCTACGCCCGCTGGGACAACCCCGTCTGGCACGGCTACCGGCCGCCCACCGAGACGCCGATGGCGATGCGCCTCGGCGACCTCGCCCTGCCCGAGAGCGCCGGGCTGCGGATTCCCATGCTGGTGCGCCTGCCGCTGGAGCGCGGCCTGTGGATCGACAGCGGCCGCGGCGGCCGTGCGGGCGCCTCCGCCGCGGGTCCGGCTGCGGCCTCCGTCGTGAGCTCGGACGAGCTCCGCCGCCTCGCGGCCGAGACCGCGACCGCCGTCGCCGCGCGCCTCGCGGCGATCCATCCCGCGGGCGAGTTCACGCTCCACGTGATCGACCCCGCGGGCTCCGCCTCGGCCGGGCTCGCCCCGCTCGTCGAGAGCGGTGTGCTGACCGAGCCGCCCGCCGCCGGCGCCGCGGGAGTGAGCGCCGTTCTCGAACAGCTCACCCGCCGCGTCGATTTGGTGCAGATGGCGGTCCGCAGCGGGGCCACCGACGCCCTGCCTCCCGACCTCGACATCGCCGAACAGCTGCTCGTCGTGCACGACTTCCCGCACGGGTTCGACGACCGCGCCGTCACGCAGCTGCGCTATCTCGCCGACGAGGGGCCGTCCGTCGGCGTGCACCTCATGATGGTCGCCGACCGCGAGGACGCCAGCGCGTACGGCCCGGTGCTCTCGCCGCTGTGGCGCGGCCTGCTGCGCATCACGCCCGTCCCCGACGACCATCTCGCCGATCCGTGGGTGGGCCACCACTGGACGTACGAGCCTCCGCTCGTGCCGCACGGCAGCCGCGTCCTGACGCAGGTGCTGAGCCAGGTCGCGTCGGCGCGGGGCACCCGCGGCTGACGACTGACGGCTGACGACTGACCCGGGCCTTGCCGGGCCGCCCACCGGCGGCCCGGCAACCGCCGTGTGTCGCCCGGCTCCGGGTCGCTCACCGTGAAGCCGCCCCGCTGCCCGCGCCCCTGACCAGCATCTCTTTACGTTTCTTTGGTATTGCTTTACTGTCCTTTGTGCGGAGGGGAGTACTCCCGGCACCTCAGCGGTGTGCCCGTCAATACGGATCGGACGTGACCGGTCCCGGGCCGCCGGCCCGGCCAGCGCAGCGCCCCACGGTGCGCCCCGGGTGGAGGAGACCTCCGGCGGATGCGAGCACGCGAGCCGGAGGATGCGTACATGGATGTCTCCCTGAACGTCTGGCTGTTGACGATCGTGGGCCTCTGCGCCCTCATCGCCGCCGACTTCTTCATCGGTGGCCGCAAGCCGCACGAGGTCTCCCTCAAGGAGGCCGGGGTGTGGACCACGGTCTGGATCGTCCTGGCCGGTCTCTTCGGGCTGGGGCTCTGGGCCTTCGGGACGGCGGAGGCGTCCGGCGAGTTCGTCGCGGGCTACCTCACCGAGAAGTCCCTCAGCGTCGACAACCTCTTCGTCTTCGTCCTGATCATGGCGAAGTTCGCGGTTCCGGCCGCGTACCAGCAGCGGGTGCTGATGGTCGGCGTCCTGGTCGCGCTCGTCCTGCGGGCGGTGTTCATCGCCGCGGGAGCCGCGATGATCTCGGCCTTCTCGTGGATCTTCTTCGTCTTCGGGGCGTTCCTCATCTGGACGGCCTGGAAGCTCATCCAGGAGGCCCGTGAGGACAAGGACGAGGAGGCGTACGAGGAGAACCGCTTCCTTAAGATGATCGAGCGGCGCTTCCCGTCGACCGACCGGTACCACGGCACGAAGATGTTCGTCGTCGAGAACGGCCGGCGCCTGATGACGCCGATGCTGATCGTGATGCTGGCCATCGGCTCGACGGACGTCCTCTTCGCGCTGGACTCCATCCCCGCGATCTTCGGCCTCACCCAGGACCCGTACATCGTCTTCACCGCCAACGCCTTCGCGCTGATGGGTCTGCGGCAGCTGTACTTCCTCATCGGCGGTCTGCTTCAGAAGCTGGTGCACCTGTCGTACGGGCTGTCGGTCATCCTCGGCTTCATCGGCGTCAAGCTGGTGCTGCACGCACTGCACGAGTCCGGTGTGCATGTGCCGGAGATCAGCATCCCCGTCTCGCTCGGTGTCATCTGCGGCGTCCTCGTCGTCACCACCCTCACGAGCCTGGCCGCCACGCGCGGCGCCAAGAAGGACGTGGAGGTCTGAGCGGTGCCCGGCCGCCCGAGCCCAGAGCCGAGAGCCGGCAGCCGGGCCGGGAGCCGGGCCGGGGACCGCCCAGTCGGGGCCGCGTCAGCGGGTGATCTTCACCTGCCTCTCCGCCAGTTCACCGTTGACCGCCACCCGCAGCTCGACCGTGCCGGTCCGGTGGGCGGTCAGCGCGCCGGTGCGCGGATCGTACGAGGCGGTGCACCGGCCGCTCGCCGAATGCCGGCCCGACGCCGTCCCGTCCTCGACGCACAAGCCGCCGGAGCCCGACCAGTCGCCGCTGACGGGCCACCCCACGGGGACCTTCCGTGCGGACTCGCCTTCGCCCTGGAAGACGGTCGCCGCGGCCTTCCCGTGCTCGCCCACGTGCAGTTCGACCGGGGCGTCCAGGGTGAGGGCGTCCACGTGCGGCCGGGTCTGGACGGCGATCCAGTCGTCCGCCCCGCCACCGCCTCCACCGGCGGGCCCGGGCCGAGGAGCGTCCTGGTCGACGCCGAGCAGCGACCAGCCGGTGAATCCGCCACGGCCGGGAGGAGCCGCGGGCGCCTTACCGGAGTTGCCGTTGACCAGGTACGGCACGCCGTCGACGCGGGAGGCGTCGAAGACGCCCACGTGCGCCCCGACGAACGCCGCACCCTTGCCCGTACGGGCGCGGAAGTCGCCCAGCCAGTCCTCCATCAGGTCGGCCTCCATCCTGTCCGTCAGCTGACTCGCCTGCTGCCCGGTGGGATCGCGGGGCGGCACGTGCTGCACGACCGCCACCGACGAGACCGACGGGTCTCCGGCCGCGTCGTCCAACTGCCGCCGCAGCTCCTGGAATTGCCCGTACCCGCCGCCGCGGACCGTCAGCGACGAGGTGTCGAGCGTGATGAAGCGGGTCCCCTTGTGGTCGAACGTCCGCTGCGCCGGGCCGAATTCGGCGTTGAAGTTCGCGATGCTGCCTCCCATCACCTCGTGATTGCCCGGCACGTAGTACCAGTCGACGGCGTCTCCCAGCTCCTCCTCCAGCACCCGGCGGGCGAAGCTCAGATCCTCCTTCGACCCTTCGTCGACGAGATCGCCGTCGACGATGACGAAGTCGGGCTTCGCCGCCCGTATCTCACGCAGTGTGCGGCGGGCCTGCCGTACGACGGCGCCGTCCGGATCGCGGGCGACGAACTGCGCGTCCGACATCACCGCGAAGCGCCAGTCCCGGCCGCCGACGTCGGACGCCGTCGAGATCAGCGGATCGTGCGGACGCGGAACCTCCGGCAGGTCGACGTCGGGCGGGACGCGCGCCGTCAGCTCGTCCAGGACGACCTCGCCCGTGTACTGCTCGGCGGGTCTGGTCTCGGCGAGATAGAAGCGGTGCAGCCGGAGCGGGTACTGGACGGTCTCCGGGACCTCGAAGGTGATCTGCTGCCAGCCTTCCTCGGTGAGATGGTCGCCGCGCAGCACCTGGTCGGTTCCGGCCGCGTCCTTCAGATGCAGCGAGGGCCAGGCGCCCTTGCCGTCGCTCTTGATCCACATGGTGAAGCTCAGAGGCTGGCCCGGAACGGGCACCTCCGCCGGGGGAGTCGCGTACGCGGCGCGGGTGGCCGTGGACCGGCTGAAGTCGTAGGTCATCCGCAGCCCCGTGCCCTCCTTGCCGTCCGGGTCGGCCGCGAGTGAGCCCTCGGCCCGGGCGGCGCTGAACTTCCAGTCCGCGGCGTCGTCGAAGCCCGCGGTCTTCTCGTCGTGCAGACCGACGGTCACGGCGACCTTCGCGGTACGGCCCGCGACGTGGACCGTGACGATGCCGGCCGCCGACTCCTGACCGGGCCGAGCGGTCACCGTGAAGCCGCCGCGCGCGCTGTCGGGACGGATGGAGAAGAGCGAACGGTCGTACTCCAGACGGGCGTCGGCGGGGTCGACGGGCGCGCTCGTGCCCCGGGCGTCGAAGCCGACGACGCCGAACGAGCCCTCGGCGGCGCCGTCCGCCAGCCCGACCCGTTCGCGGGTGGGGCTGATGCGGTCCAGGTCCCCGACGACGGACAGGTGCGTCGATCCGCGTGCGTCGCCCTGGTACGCGGTGACCTGCGTCGAGCCCGCCCGGCGGGCGTGGAAGACGCCGGCTTCGTCGACCCGTCCGACGCCGGGACGGGAGGCCGTCCAGCGCGGGTCGCCCTCGGCCGGGCCGTAGGACTCGTCGTATCCCGCAGCGGTCAACTTGCGTGTCAGGCCCGGGAACACGCGGTCCGGATGCCCCACGGGCATGTTGTCGGCGGTGGGCGCGGCGGCGGGGTCGGCGGCCGTCTCCACCCAGAAGTCCTTCAGAGCTCCGCTGCCCTCGGGCGCGGTGAGCGCGAGGCCGTTGGGCACCTCGCGCTCCTCCCCGTCGGACGGCGCGTTCTCCAACTGGAGGCGCTCGGCGCCCGGTTCGCGCGCGAGGAGGGTGGAGGAGCCGCCGCCGTCCAGGTTGAGGGCGTTGTAGGCGCCCAAGTCCTTCATCATCAGGGCGAGTTCGGTGAGCGTCACGCCGCCGGAGGCAGCCTGGCGTCCGTCCACCGACATCACGTGCATCGTCGTGCCGTCCTTGGAGAAGCCGACCGCGGTGCGCGGAGCCGTCGCGTTGTTCGGCCTGCCCTCCCAGTTCTGCGGCTTGCCGTCGACGACGAGCAGGCCCCGGCCGCCGACCGCCGTCCGCGGTACGGGGCTGCCGTCGTCCGTACGGACGTGGTACTCGGGCGAGACGCGGTCGCCCACCTCCAGCCCGTCCAGCGTCTTCGCGCCCGCGTCACGCCCGACCAGGACGGTCGTGCCGTCCGCTATCGGGCCGGTGCCCGGCTCGTCGAGGATCCGCGTGACGCGGCCGTGCCGCAGCAGCACCTCGGCGGCCTCGGGGTCGTGGTCAGTGGTGAGGGCCCGATCGGCCTTGCCCCAGCGGGAGTTGTAGGCGCCGATGCCGTTCTCGGGGACGTTGGCCGCGTTGTACGCCGTCAGCGGCTGCTTGCCGTCGGGCAGGGTGAGGGTGCCGTCGAAGTAGAGACCGAGGACGCGGCCCGCGGCGTCCGGACCGAAGCCGAGGGACTCGCTGTTGCCGGCGGCGGGCGAGTGCGTCGCGTGCCCGTCGCGCACGCCGGGGCCGAGCGGCGCCCCCGTCTCGTCGATGTCGAAGAAGTCGGCGTTGATGGCCGCGACGGTGCTGCGGCCCTTACCCGGGTCGTGGGCCTCGGCCTGCTCGCTCAGCGGCTTGCGGGTGGAGACCTCCCCGGAGGAGAGGTAGTCGGCGCGGGTGCCGCCGGTGGCACCGCCACCGCCACCGCCGCCGTCACGGTCGCTTGCGCTGCTGCCGCCGCTGTCTCCGTGGCCGCTGCCGCCGCCGAGCTTCACGCTCAGGGCGTCGGCGCGCAGCCACTTGTCGGACTCCAGCCGCTGGAAGGACGTGAGCCGCGCACCGGGAGCGACGGGACGGCTCGTACGGGACAGCTCCATGCCGTCCCCGTCGGGGATGCCCGCGGGGGAGGCGGCCGACGCCGTCTGCCGGGGTGCGCCGGTCCGCGCGGCCGCGGGCGGAGCGGGGGCGGCCACGGGTGCGGCCGAGGGGGCCGCGTTCGCCGACGGCGGCTGAACGGCCGTCAGAAACGAAAAAGCGGTCACTGCGGGAAGCAGCGACCGGGCGAGGACTCTTCTGCGTACGTTGACTCGTATCACAACATCCCCTGTAAACACGGGTGTTCCATGCGCTTTCTGCGCACAGCGCCGCAAAGGGTCTCAGCGGTGACCGGTCCGCACCAGATGTCCGGATGAAATTCGACGCGAACAAAGTCCCCCAACTCCCTTACGGCGCGGCCCAGTTGCCGCGCAGCAGGGAGCGAGAGGGAGGGAGGAGGGAGGGAGGAGGAACGGGAGCCGGAGGCCATACGCGCGGCGGCGGGGAGCCCGCGGAAGTTCCGCCGGCTCCCCGCCGCCGGGGGTGAACCGGTGCCTCACCGAAAGCGCTTCACGGAGCCTCCGGTGAACGCGCTTGCTGCGGGCGGCCGATGGTGCCGCCCGGCCCCGAACGCCGGGAAGCGCCCTACCGCTTCGCCTTCGGCGCCCGCTTCCGCGCACCGCCGCTGCCGCCCGCATCCGCCGACGAGGCGCCCTTCCGCGCCCCCGTCCTGCCGCGAGCCGTCATCGGCGGTGCGTCGCTCACCCGGTCGCCCAGCACGTCCCGCAGGAACTTGCCCGTGTGGCTCGCCGGAATCGCCGCCACCTGCTCGGGAGAGCCCTCGGCGACGACCAGGCCGCCCGCGTAACCGCCCTCCGGGCCCATGTCGACGACCCAGTCGGCGGTCTTGATGACGTCCAGGTTGTGCTCGATGACGATGACCGTGTTGCCCTTGTCGACCAGGCCCTCCAGCACCGAGATGAGCTTGCGGATGTCCTCGAAGTGCAGCCCGGTCGTGGGCTCGTCGAGCACGTACACGGTGCGGCCCGTGGACCGCTTCTGCAGCTCGCTCGCCAGCTTCACGCGCTGCGCCTCGCCGCCGGAGAGCGTCGGAGCCGGCTGCCCGAGCCGTACGTACCCCAGCCCCACGTCGTTGAGCGTCCGCAGATGGCGGGCGATGCCGGGCACCGCCTCGAAGAAGTCCATGGCCTGCTCGATGGGCATCTCCAGCACCTCGGAGATGTTCTTGCCCTTGTAGTGGACCTCCAGCGTCTCCCGGTTGTAGCGCGCCCCGTGGCACACCTCGCACGGCACGAACACGTCCGGCAGGAAGTTCATCTCGATCTTGATGGTGCCGTCGCCGGAGCAGTTCTCACACCGGCCGCCCTTGACGTTGAAGGAGAAGCGCCCCGGCAGGTAGCCGCGCACCTTCGCCTCCGTCGTCTCCGCGAAGAGCCTGCGCACGTGGTCGAAGACCCCTGTGTACGTCGCCGGGTTGGAGCGCGGCGTGCGCCCGATCGGCGACTGGTCGACGTGTACGACCTTGTCCACCAGATCGTCGCCGTCGACCCGCGTGTGGCGGCCGGGCACCGACTTGGCGTTGTTCAGCTCGCGGGCGAGGTGCGTGTACAGGATGTCGTTGACGAGCGTCGACTTGCCCGACCCGGAGACGCCGGTGACCGCCGTGAGCACGCCGAGCGGGAAGGAGACGTCGATGTCCCGGAGGTTGTTCTCGCGGGCACCGCGAACCGTCAGCTGCCGCTCCGGATCGGCGGGCCTGCGCACCGTGGGCAGCGGGATGCTCTTCTTCCCCGCGAGATAGTCGCCGGTCACCGACTCGGGCGTCGCCAGCAGCTCCTTCAGCGGACCGCTGTGCACGACCTTGCCGCCGTGCTCGCCCGCGCCCGGACCGATGTCGACGATCCAGTCGGCGGCCTTGATGGTGTCCTCGTCGTGCTCGACGACGATCAGCGTGTTGCCCAGGTCCCGCAGCCGCACCAGCGTCTCGATCAGGCGGTGGTTGTCGCGCTGGTGCAGCCCGATCGAGGGCTCGTCCAGCACGTACAGCACACCCACCAGACCCGAACCGATCTGCGTGGCGAGCCGGATGCGCTGTGCCTCGCCGCCGGAGAGAGTTCCGGCGGCCCGGTTGAGCGTCAGATAGTCGAGACCGACGTCGACGAGGAAGCGCAGCCGCTCGTTGACCTCCTTGAGGACCCGCTCGGCGATCTTCCTGTCCCGGTCGCTGAGCGTCATCTCCCGCAGGAAGTCCGCGCATTCGCTGATCGACATCGCCGAGATCTCGGCGATCGACTTCCCCTGCATCGTCACCGCGAGCACGATCGGCTTCAGCCGCGTGCCCTCACACGTCGGGCAGGGCACCTCGCGCATGTAACCCTCGAAGCGCTCCCGGCTGCTGTCGGTCTCCGCCTCCTGGTGGCGGCGCTTGACGAAGGGGACGACTCCCTCGAAGGCGGTGGTGTAGGCGCGCTCCCGTCCGTACCGGTTGCGGTAGCGCACCTCGATCTGCGTCCTGTGCCCGTACAGCAGCGCCTTCTTGGCGCGCTGCGGCAGCCCGGCCCAGGGGATGTCCGTACGGAAGCCGAGCGCGTCCGCGAGCGCTCCGATGAGGCGGCCGAAGTAGTCCCTCGTGTGCCCGTGGGACCACGGGTGCAGCGCGCCGTCGTCGAGCGACTTCTCCTCGTCCGGGACGATCAGCTCCGGATCGACCTCCATGCGCGTGCCGATGCCGGTGCAGTCGGGACAGGCGCCGAAGGGGGAGTTGAAGGAGAAGGTGCGCGGCTCCAGCTCCTCGAAGGACAGATCGTCGTACGGGCAGTAGAGGTGCTCGGAGAACATCCGCTCGCGCTGCGGGTCGTCCTCGTCCAGGTCGACGAAGTCGAGGATCACCATGCCGCCGGAGAGGCCGAGCGCCGTCTCGACGGAGTCCGTCAGCCGCCGCTTCGCGCTCTCCTTGACGGTGAGGCGGTCGACGACGACCTCGATCGTGTGCTTCTCCTGCTTCTTCAGCTTCGGCGGCTCGGACAGCTGGATCGTCTGCCCGTCGACGCGCGCCCTGCTGTAGCCCTTGCTCTGAAGCTCGTTGAAGAGGTCGACGTACTCGCCCTTGCGCTCGCGCACCAGCGGCGACAGCACCTGGAAGCGGCTGCCCGGCTCCAGGCCCAGCACCCTGTCGACGATGGCCTGCGGCGACTGGCGGGCGATGGGCCGGCCGCACTCCGGGCAGTGGGGCTTGCCGATACGGGCGAAGAGCAGCCGGAGGTAGTCGTAGACCTCGGTGATCGTGCCGACCGTCGAGCGCGGGTTGCGCGAGGTCGACTTCTGGTCGATGGAGACCGCCGGGGAGAGGCCCTCGATGAAGTCCACATCGGGCTTGTCCATCTGGCCGAGGAACTGCCGGGCGTACGCGGACAGCGACTCGACGTAGCGGCGCTGCCCCTCCGCGAAGATCGTGTCGAAGGCAAGGGAGGACTTGCCTGACCCGGACAGACCGGTGAAGACGATGAGCGAGTCACGCGGGAGGTCGACCGAGACATTCCGGAGATTGTGCTCGCGAGCGCCACGGACAAGGAGACGGTCAGAGGCCACGCCTGTTGGCACCTTTCGTGTGAGAAGCAGGGTGCCCCGACTGCGCAGGAGCCCCCCGCTCAAGACTAGAGGCGGTGCCGTCCGAGTGTGTCCCGGACCGTTTCGGTACCGCTCTCAGAGCTTATAGCACGTGTATTCGATTCTGTGTCCCCTCGGGAGAAGAGAAGTCCCGTGGCTTGCGCCGTCTTCCACCCGATGGAGTGGCGGGGCTAGCTTGGAGATCATGACGCCGCCAGCGAACCCCGCAGTCTCCGCTCCCGACCCGGTCGCCGACGCGGCCGCCGTACGGAGCGCAACCGACCGGCTGCTCGCCGAGATCGAGCAGCTCGACGACGCCACCGCGTCCAAGCCCTCGCTGCTGCCCGGCTGGACACGCGGCCATGTCCTGGCCCATCTCGCCCGGAACGCCGACGCCCTGCTCAACGTCTTCGCCGGCCGGCCCATGTACGCCAGTACGGAGGCCCGCGACGGCGACATCGAGCGCGACGCCCACCGCGGCGCCGCCGAGCACCTGGTGGACCTGCGGGAGAGCGGGGCCCGCCTCGACGGTGCCTTCGCCGCACAGCGCGACTCCGACTGGGAGCGCACCGTAGAACTGCGTAACGGCGTGACGGACCACGCTTATTCCCTGCCGTTCCGCCGCTGGATCGAGGTCGAACTCCACCACGTCGACCTCGGCATCGGCTACTCCATGGACGATCTGCCCGCCACCTTCATCGAGCGCGAACTCGCCAACATGGCGCGGCGGTTCTCCGGCCACCCCGGCGTCCCGGCACCCATCGAGCTCCGTACGGAGGACGGCGTCAGCTGGCACACGGGCGCCCCCGACGAGGGCGACGGGAAGACCGTCGTCGTCGCCGGAAGCCCCACCGCCCTGGTCGCCTGGCTCACCGGGCGCAGCTCCGGCGCGGGGCTCTCGGCGCGCGACCCGCTCCCCGACCTCCCGGCTCTCTAGAGCCGGAGAACCGGCTCTCCAGTACGCCTGACACGGAGTCCCGGGACGGGCAGCCGGGGCGGACGCCCGCCGCCCGTACGTGAATCCGCCGTGCCACCGCTCTGGCGCCGGCCCGTGGGGCAGCGCCTAGGCTGTCCGTCATGGCTTACACCGGAGAGGTGCAGGTCGGGGGACCTGCCGACGTGCACGAGCTGACCGACCTGATGATCTCCAAGGTCGCGGTCGGCCCCATGAACAACAACGCCTACCTGCTGCGCTGCCGGAGGACCGGCGAACAGCTGCTGATCGACGCGGCCAACGAGTCCGGGACACTGCTCGAACTCATCGGCTCCGACGGCATCGCCTCCGTCGTCACCACCCACCGGCACGGCGACCACTGGCAGGCCCTCGCGCCGGTCGTCGAGGCCACGGGCGCACGCACGTACGCGGGCCGCTTCGACGCCGAGGGGATCCCGGTCGCCACGGACGTAGCGGTCGAGGACGGCGACACGGTGCGCGTCGGCGAGGTCGGGCTGACGGCCCGCCACCTGGTCGGCCACACGCCCGGCTCCATCGCCCTCGTCTACGACGACCCGCACGGCCATCCGCATCTGTTCACCGGCGACTGCCTGTTCCCGGGCGGCGTCGGCAACACCCACGACGACCCCGAGGCCTTCGCGAGCCTCATCGACGACGTCGAGACCAAGCTCTTCGCCCAACTCCCGGACGAGACCTGGGTCTACCCCGGTCACGGCGGCGACACGACCCTGGGCACCGAGCGGCCCCACCTCCAGGAGTGGCGCGAGCGCGGCTGGTGACGGCGCGCGTCTGACGGAGCCGTCCGGCGGACCGTCTGACGGGGCGGCAGCTGCGGGCACGGACCCGGCGTCAGGCACGGCAGGTGTCCCCTGCTGTGCCTGGCACGGAGGGGCAGCCCCTGCCTCCGGGCACGGGGAGCGTCAGCGCTCCGACGTAGGCTGTGCGGCATGGCAGACCCCTCCAGCTACCGCCCCGAACCGGGTGAGATCCCCGACTCGCCGGGGGTCTACCGGTTCCGTGACGAGCACCGCCGGGTGATCTACGTCGGGAAGGCCAAGAGCCTCCGCCACCGGCTCGCGAACTACTTCCAGGACCTGGCCGGTCTGCATGTGCGCACCCGCACGATGGTCACCACCGCAGCCTCCGTGGAGTGGACCGTCGTCTCGACGGAGGTCGAGGCGCTCCAGCTCGAATACTCCTGGATCAAGGAGTTCGCGCCCCGGTTCAACGTCAAGTACCGCGACGACAAGAGCTATCCGTCCCTCGCGGTCACCCTCAACGAGGAGTATCCGCGGGTCCAGGTGATGCGCGGCCCGAAGAAGAAGGGCGTGCGCTACTTCGGTCCGTACGCGCACGCGTGGGCGATCCGCGAGACCGTCGACCTGATGCTGCGTGCCTTTCCCGTACGCACCTGCTCCGCCGGCGTCTTCAAGCGCTCCGCCCAGATCGGCCGCCCCTGCCTGCTCGGGTACATCGGCAAGTGCTCGGCGCCCTGCGTCGGCCGCGTCACCGCGGATGAGCACCGCCAACTCGCCGAGGAGTTCTGCGACTTCGTCGCCGGGCACACGGGTTCGTACCTGCGCCGCCTGGAGCGCGAGATGACCCAGGCGTCGGAGGACATGGAGTACGAGAGGGCGGCGCGGCTGCGCGACGACATGGACGCGCTGAGGCGCGCGATGGAGAAGAGCGCCGTCGTCCTCACCGACGCCACCGACGCGGACCTGATCGCCGTCGCCGAGGACGAGCTGGAGGCCGCGGTCCAGATCTTCCACGTACGCGGCGGCCGTGTGCGCGGCCAGCGCGGCTGGGTCACCGACAAGGTCGAGGAGATCGGCACCCCCGAGCTGGTCGAGCACGCGCTCCAGCAGCTGTACGGGGAGGAGAGCGGAGAGGGCGTCCCCAAGGAGGTCCTCGTCCCGGAGCTGCCCGAGCCCGCGGAGCCCGCCGCCCAGTGGCTCGGGGACCGCCGGGGCAGCGCCGTCAGCCTGCGCGTACCGCAGCGCGGCGACAAGCGCGCCCTCATGGAGACGGTCAGGCGTAACGCCCAGGAGGCACTCGCCCTGCACAAGACCAAGCGCGCCTCCGACCTCACGACGCGCTCGCGCGCGCTGGAGGAGATCGCCGAGGGCCTCGGTCTCGACTCGGCGCCGCTGCGCATCGAGTGCTTCGACATCTCCCACTTCCAGGGCGACGACGTGGTCGCGTCCATGGTCGTCTTCGAGGACGGCCTCGCCCGCAAGAGCGAGTACCGCCGCTTCCAGATCAAGTCCGTCGCCGGGCAGGACGACGTCCGCTCCATGCACGAGGTCGTCAGCCGCCGCTTCCGCCGCTATCTCCAGGAGAAGCGCCGCACGGGCGAGTGGGGCGGCGAAGGCGACGTGCCCGCAGAGGGCGAGGGCCCGGAGCCCGCCGACGCGCCGCCCGCCGAGCGGGGCGACGGAGAAGGGGGAGACCGGGCAGCCGCCGGGCCGCGCGACGAGGACGGACGGCCGAAGAAGTTCGCCTACCCGCCCCAGCTGATCGTCGTGGACGGCGGCCGCCCGCAGGTCGCAGCCGCCCGCACCGCCATGGACGAGCTGGGCATCGACGACGTCGCCGTGTGCGGTCTGGCCAAGCGCCTCGAAGAGGTCTGGCTGCCCGGTGAGGAGGATCCCCTCGTGCTGCCCCGTACGAGCGAGGGCCTCTATCTCCTCCAGCGGGTCCGCGACGAGGCGCACCGCTTCGCCATCAGATATCAGCGCAGCAAGCGCTCCAGGACGATGAAGGCGAGCCCGCTCGACGCCGTCCCCGGCCTCGGAGCCTCCCGCAAGCAGGCGCTGCTGAAGCACTTCGGCTCGCTCAAGCGGCTCCGTGAGGCGACGATCGAGGAGATCTGCGAGGTGCCCGGCGTGGGCCGCAAGACGGCGGAGTCCGTCGCGGCGGCGCTTGTCACGAAGTCCCCCGGCCCGGCCGTGAACACAGCGACTGGTGAGATCGTTGAAGAAGAGTGAGCCACGAGGACGGGGGGCGATCAGCATGAGCAGCCGGGACGAACGGGAACAGCGCAGAGACGCCGGCGGGTCCGGAGAGCCGGCGCGTACGGGCACGGCACCTGCCGCCGCCGCGGGCCAGGTCACGGACACGGACGCGCCCCCGGTCGCGGAGGCGCCCGGCGAAGCCGTGATCCCCGAGCTCGTGATCATCTCGGGCATGTCCGGCGCGGGCCGCAGCACCGCTGCCAAGTGCCTGGAGGACCTCGGCTGGTTCGTGGTCGACAACCTCCCGCCCGAGCTGATCCCCACGATGGTCGACCTGGGCGCGCGCTCGCAGGGCAACGTCGCGCGCATCGCCGTCGTCGTCGACGTCCGCGGCCGGAGCTTCTTCGACAACCTCAAGGAGTCCCTGGCGGACCTCTCCCAGCGCCAGGTCAAGCGCCGCATCGTCTTTCTGGAGGCGAGCGACGAGGCGCTCGTGCGCCGCTTCGAGTCGGTGCGCCGCCCGCACCCGCTCCAGGGCGACGGCCGGATCGTCGACGGCATCGCGGCCGAGCGGGACCTGCTGCGCGAGCTGCGCGGCGACGCCGACATGGTCATCGACACCTCGGGCCTCAACGTCCACGAGCTGCGGGCCAAACTCGACGCCCGGTTCGCCGGCGACGAAGAGCCCGAACTCCGCGCCACGGTGATGTCTTTCGGGTACAAGTACGGGCTCCCCGTTGACGCCGATCTCGTCGCCGACTGCCGCTTCCTCCCCAACCCGCACTGGGTTCCGGAGCTGCGCCCGTACAACGGCACCAGCGAGGAGGTCTCGGACTACGTCTTCGACCAGCCCGGCGCCAAGGAGTTCCTGGACCGCTACGCCGAACTGCTCCAGCTGATCGCCGCCGGGTACCGCAGAGAGGGCAAGCGCTACGTCACGATCGCCGTCGGCTGTACGGGCGGGAAGCACCGCAGTGTCGCCGTCTCGGAGAAGCTGGCCAGGCGGCTGTCCGGAGCGGGCGTGGAGACGGTCGTCGTCCACCGCGACATGGGACGGGAATGAGGACATGAGAAGCGCGAATGCCTCGTAGGACCATCCGGCTGCGGCGTCCGGTCGGCTCGCGCGCTGCACGGCGCGGGACCCAGCCGAAGGTCGTCGCACTCGGCGGCGGCGCGGGCCTGTCCGCATCGCTGACCGCCCTGCGCCGCATCACCGGGGACCTCACGGCCGTCGTCACCGTCGCCGACGACGGAGGCTCCAGCGGCCGGCTCCGCGACGAGCTGGGCGTACTGCCGCCGGGCGACCTGCGCAAGGCGCTCGCCGCGCTGTGCGGCGACGACGAGTGGGGCCGCACCTGGGCCGAGGTGGTCCAGCACCGCTTCGTCAGCCGCGGGGACCTGCACGACCACGCGGTGGGGAACCTGCTGATCGTCGCGCTCTGGGAGCAGCTCGGCGATCACGTCCAGGCCCTCGACCTCGTCGGCAAGCTGCTCGGCGCGCACGGCAGGGTGCTGCCGATGTCCGCCGTACCGCTGGAGCTCCAGGCGCTGGTGCGCGGCCACGACCAGGACCGCCCGGACGAGGTCTCGACGGTGCGCGGCCAGGCCACCGTCGCGCTCACCCGGGGCGAGGTGCAGCAGGTGCACCTCGTGCCGCACGACCCGCCCGCCGTCCCCGAAGCCGTCAAGGCCGTGCTCGACGCGGACTGGGTCGTGCTCGGCCCGGGCTCCTGGTTCTCCTCGGTGATCCCGCATCTGCTCGTCCCGGAACTGCTGGACGCGCTGACGCAGACCAAGGCCCGCAAGGTGCTCTCGCTGAACCTCGCGCCACAGCCCGGTGAAACAGAAGGCTTCTCCCCGCAGCGTCATTTGGACGTTTTGGCCCGACACGCCCCTAAACTCGCCTTCGACGTGGTGCTGGCCGACGAGGACGCCGTTCCCGACCAGGATTCCCTGTGTCAGGCCGCCGAGCGGCTCGGAGCGACGGCTCAGCTGTCACCGGTCGCGGCGGCCGGAGGCGTCTCCCAGGGCGAAAGCCCGGGGGGAGACGCAGCCAGGCACGACCCGGAGCTGCTGGCCGCCGCGTACGACCGTATTTTTCGGATGCATGGAAGGATCGGCCCATGGCGATGACGGCTGCGGTGAAGGACGAGATCTCCCGGCTCCCCGTCACCCGGACCTGCTGCCGGAAGTCCGAGGTCTCGTCGATCCTGCGGTTCGCGGGCGGCCTGCACCTGGTGAGCGGGCGGATCGTGATCGAGGCGGAGCTCGACACGGGCATCGCGGCGCGGCGCCTGCGCAAGGACGTACTGGAGATCTTCGGGCACAGCTCCGACCTGGTGGTGATGGCGCCCGGAGGGCTGCGCCGCGGCAGCCGCTACGTCGTGCGCGTCGTGGCCGGAGGCGACCAGCTCGCACGCCAGACCGGGCTGGTGGACAGCCGGGGGCGCCCGATCCGCGGCCTTCCGCCGCAGGTGGTCTCGGGGGCCACTTGTGACGCCGAGGCCGCCTGGCGCGGAGCGTTCCTCGCGCACGGATCGCTGACCGAGCCCGGCCGCAGCTCCTCGCTGGAGGTCACCTGCCCCGGGCCCGAGGCGGCGCTGGCACTGGTCGGCGCGGCACGCAGGCTCCAGATCGCGGCGAAGGCCCGCGAGGTGCGCGGCGTGGACCGCGTCGTCGTCCGTGACGGCGACGCCATCGGCGCGCTGCTGACGCGGCTGGGCGCCCACGAGTCCGTACTGGCGTGGGAGGAGCGGAGGATGCGCCGCGAGGTCCGCGCCACCGCCAACCGCCTCGCCAACTTCGACGACGCCAACCTGCGCCGCTCGGCGCGTGCGGCCGTCGCGGCGGGCGCACGCGTGCAGCGCGCGCTGGAGATCCTCGCGGACGACGTGCCCGAACACCTCGCCGCCGCCGGCCGGCTGCGCATGGACCACAAGCAGGCGTCGCTGGAGGAGCTGGGCGCGCTGGCCGATCCGCCGCTGACGAAGGACGCCGTCGCGGGCCGCATCCGCCGGCTCCTCGCGATGGCGGACAAGCGCGCACAGGACCTCGGCATCCCGGGCACGGAGACCAGCCTCACCGAGGAGATGGTGGGCTGACGCCCTGGCGTGCCCGAGGGTGATCCGGCCCTGGTCCCGGCTCGCTTCCGTCCCCCGTTCCCCGCTCTGTCCGCGTGCGGTCTCAGCCCTCGGACGCAGGGTGGCCGATGTCACCGTGAAGAGTGGGGCGCGGTAGGGTCGGGAGCGGTCGGGGACATCCCATACAGCTTTGCCGGTGTCCGTACCGGCGTACCAACGAGGAGATCGGTTCGTGACGATCCGCGTAGGCATCAACGGCTTCGGCCGCATCGGTCGCAACTACTTCCGCGCACTGCTCGAGCAGGGGGCGGACATCGAGATCGTCGGTGTCAACGACCTGACCGACAACGCGACCCTGGTGCACCTGCTGAAGTACGACAGCATCCTGGGGCGCCTCAAGCAGCAGGTCAGCCACACCGACGACACGATCACGGTGGGCAGCCAGACCTTCAAGACGATGGCGGAGCGCGACCCGGCCCAGCTGCCCTGGGGCGAGCTCGGCGCCGACATCGTCGTGGAGTCCACCGGCATCTTCACCAAGCGTGCGGACGCGGCCAAGCACCTGGCCGCCGGCGCGAAGAAGGTCCTCATCTCGGCCCCGGCCAAGGAAGAGGACATCACCGTCGTCATGGGCGTCAACGAGGACGCGTACGACTCCGCCAAGCACCACGTCATCTCCAACGCCTCGTGTACGACGAACTGCGTGGCGCCGATGGCGAAGATCGCGGACGAGAACTTCGGCATCGTCAAGGGCATGATGACGACCGTCCACGCCTACACGAACGACCAGCGCATCCTGGACTTCCCGCACAAGGACCTGCGCCGCGCCCGCGCCGCCGCCGAGAACATCATCCCGACGTCGACCGGCGCCGCGAAGGCCACCGCGCTCGTACTCCCGCACCTCAAGGGCAAGCTGGACGGCATCGCCATGCGGGTGCCGGTGCCCACGGGCTCCGTCACCGACCTGGTCCTGGAGCTCGACCGCGAGGCGAGCAAGGACGAGATCAACGCCGCCTTCCAGAAGGCCGCCGAGGGCCAGCTGAAGGGCATCCTGGACTACACCGAGGACCCGATCGTCTCCTCGGACATCGTCAACTGGCCCGCGTCCTGCACCTTCGACTCGTCGCTGACGATGGTCCAGGGCAAGCAGGCCAAGATCGTCGGCTGGTACGACAACGAGTGGGGCTACTCCAACCGTCTCGTCGACCTGACCACCTTCGTCGGCGACAAGCTCTGAGCGCTCCCGCAGGAGCAGCTGAGCAGCCGAGCAGCGCCGAGAGATGGCAGACCGTGGCAGGGCTCGCAGGGCGCGATGACGCGTCCTGCGAGCCCTGCGCCATGAGGCGGCACCAGAGTCACCGAGGCCCGAACTCCAAGGGGAGCACCAGCAAGCATGAAGACGATCGACGAACTCATCGCCGGGGGAGTGGGCGGCAAGCGGGTCTTCGTCCGCGCCGACCTGAACGTCCCGCTGGACGGGGACGCATCCGTTGAACAGAGGGGCATCACCGACGACGGCCGCATCAGGGCTGCCGTACCCACCATCCGCAAGCTGGCCGAGAGCGGCGCCCGCGTCGTCGTCGCCTCGCACCTGGGCCGGCCCAAGGGGGCGCCCGACCCGCAGTTCTCACTCGCGCCGGTCGCGAAGCGGCTCGGCGAACTCCTCGGCAGGGACGTCACGTTCGCGTCCGACACCGTGGGCGAGAGCGCGAAGGCCGCGGTGGAGACGAGCGCCGACGGCGAGGTGACGCTGCTGGAGAACCTGCGCTTCAACCCGGGCGAGACCAGCAAGGACGACGCGGAGCGCGCGGCCTTCGCCGGTGAACTCGCCGCGCTGGCCGACCTGTACGTCGGTGACGGCTTCGGCGCCGTCCACCGCAAGCACGCCTCGGTCTACGACCTTCCGGCCCGCCTCCCGCACGCCGCGGGCGGTCTCATCGCCACCGAGGTGGGCGTGCTGAAGAAGCTCACCGAGGACGTCGAGCGTCCGTACGCGGTGGTGCTCGGCGGGGCGAAGGTCTCCGACAAGCTGGGCGTCATCGAGCACCTGCTCCAGAAGGCCGACCGCATCCTCATCGGCGGCGGCATGGCGTACACCTTCCTCAAGGCCCAGGGGCACGAGGTGGGCGCCTCGCTGCTTCAGGAAGACCAACTCCCCGCGGTCCAGGGCTATCTGGAGCAGGCGGAGAAGCTGGGCGTGGAGTTCGTGCTGCCCGTCGACGTCCTCGTCGACGAGAGCTTCCCCGACCTGAAGACCAAGTCGCCGACAGCGCCCATCTCCGTGACCGTGGACGCGATCCCCGCCGGTCTGATGGGCCTGGACATCGGGCCGGACTCACGCAGGCTCTACGCCTCGAAGCTCGCCGACGCCGCGACCGTCTTCTGGAACGGCCCGATGGGCGTCTTCGAGCACCCGGACTACGCCGAGGGCACCAGGGCGGTCGCGCAGGCGCTGCTCGACAGCGGCTCCTTCAACGTCGTCGGCGGCGGCGACAGCGCCGCCGCCGTCCGGCTGCTCGGCTTCGACGAGAACGCGTTCGGCCACATCTCGACGGGCGGCGGCGCCAGCCTCGAATACCTCGAAGGCAAGACGCTGCCGGGCCTCGCCGCCTTGGAGGACTCGTGAGCCACGCACGTGCGGCCGATGACGGAGCCGCTGCCGCGACCGGTGACATGAGCCGCTGCCGAACAATGGAGGACTGACCCGTGACGACCCGCACCCCGCTGATGGCGGGCAACTGGAAGATGAACCTCAACCACCTGGAGGCCATCGCCCACGTCCAGAAGCTCGCGTTCGCCCTGACGGAGAAGGACCTCGCGGCCGTCGAGGTCGCGGTCCTGCCGCCCTTCACCGATCTGCGCTCCGTCCAGACCCTGGTCGACGGCGACAAGCTGAAGATCAAGTACGGCGCCCAGGACGTCTCCGCCCACGCCTCCGGCGCCTACACGGGCGAGATCTCCGGCCCGATGCTCGCGAAGCTGAACTGCTCGTACGTCGCCGTGGGCCACTCCGAGCGCCGCCAGTACCACGGCGAGGACGAGCCGGTCGTCAACGCCAAGGTGAAGGCCGCGTTCGCGCACGACCTGACGCCGATCCTGTGCGTCGGCGAGGAGCTCCCGGTGCGCGAGGAGGGCAACCACGTCGAGCACACCCTCGTCCAGGTCGACGGCGGGCTGAAGGACGTGACCGCCGAGCAGGCCGCCACCGTCGTGATCGCGTACGAGCCGGTGTGGGCCATCGGCACCGGCAAGACCTGCGGTGCCGAGGACGCCCAGGAGGTCTGCGGCGCCATCCGCGCCCGCCTCGTCGAGCTGTACGGGCAGGAGGTCGCCGACGCCGTGCGCATCCAGTACGGCGGCTCGGTGAAGTCCGGCAACATCGCCCAGATCATGGCGCAGCCCGACATCGACGGGGCGCTGGTGGGCGGTGCCTCGCTGGACGCGGACGAGTTCGTGAAGATCGTCCGCTTCCGCGACCAGTGATCCGGTGGCACGGCCCGCACAGGCCGGTGACGGTCAAGCCCGAAAGGGCCGTCGTATGACGGCGGGCCGTGCCGCATCGTAGGCTGTCGGGGGCCGGGCCGTCCGGCCCCCGCAGATGTGAAGTCTTCCCGCGAAGTCCGAGAGAGTTGGTCCAGCCGTGATCATGGGGTTCTCTATCGCCCTCATCGTCTTCAGTTTCCTGCTGGCGCTGCTGGTTCTGATGCACAAGGGGAAGGGCGGCGGCCTCTCCGACATGTTCGGCGGCGGCATGCAGTCGTCCGTCGGCGGCTCGTCGGTCGCCGAGCGCAACCTGGACCGGCTGACCGTGGTGGTCGGGCTGCTCTGGTTCGCGATCATCGTCGTGCTCGGCCTGCTGATGAAGCTCCAGAGCTGAGCTGACAGCGCGCGCGGGCATGCGGGGCCGTGCCCTGTTCGCCCGCGCCGGCACCGTGCCACGGTCCTGCCGGGCCATGCGGCCGTCCCGCCTGCCGGCTCGCGCGCCGCCGCGCCCTGCCGCCGCCCCGGTGCCCGCCTCCGGCCTTGCAAGGACAGCCGCAAGTTCGCGAACCCGGCCTATCATGAGGCTCGCGTCCGGAGCCGACGCAGTAACTCCGGTCACTGGACGCGCGTTGGGCCCTACGTACACTAGGGCGCCCGCGACGGACTCATCGTCGATGTTCCGCGGCACCGCGAGGCAGGGAGTTACGACCGTGGCAAGTGGCAACGCGATCCGGGGAAGCCGGGTCGGGGCGGGGCCTATGGGGGAGGCCGAGCGAGGCGAGTCGGCGCCGCGCCTGCGCATCTCCTTCTGGTGTTCCAACGGGCACGAGACTCAGCCCAGCTTCGCCAGCGACGCGCAGATCCCCGAGACCTGGGACTGCCCCCGCTGTGGCTTCCCGGCCGGCACGGACGAGGAGAACCCGCCGGACCCGCCGCGCACCGAGCCGTACAAGACCCACCTCGCGTACGTGCGCGAGCGGCGCAGCGACGAGGACGGCGAGGCGATCCTGGCCGAGGCCCTCGCGAAGCTCCGCGGCGAGATCTGACTCCCGGTCCTCGTCCCTCCTCTCGCTCCTCTCCGTCCTTCGCCGTCCGCCGTCTTCTGCTGCCCGCATCCCGGTCGCCAGTGCGGTGCGCGAGGCCGGATCGCACGTGAATTAGGTTGGTGTGCGGCGTATTCAGGACGAGGAGAAGGTGACGACCGCCGATGAACGCAGCACGCCGCACCCGGCTCGATCAGCTGCCCGAGTGGCACGCGCTGGCCAAGCACCGTGAGGAGTTCGGCGACACACATCTGCGCACGCTCTTCGCCGAGGACGAGCGACGCCCCGAGCGGTACGGCCTCCAGGTGGGCGATCTGCACCTGGACTTCTCCAAGCATCTGATCGGCGACGACACCCTCCGGCTGCTGGCGGATCTGGCCGCCGCCACCGGCGTCGCGGACCTGCGGGACGCCATGTTCCGCGGCGAGAAGATCAACATCACCGAGGACCGGGCCGTCCTGCACACGGCGCTGCGGGCGCCCGTCTCGTCCGGGGTCACGGTCGACGGGCAGAACGTGGCGCGCGACGTGCACGCGGTGCTCGGCAGGATGGCGCTCTTCGCGGGCAAGGTGCGCGACGGCGAGTGGACCGGGCACACGGGCAAGCGGATCCGCAACGTCGTCAACATCGGAATCGGCGGCTCCGACCTCGGTCCGAAGATGGCGTACGAGGCGCTGCGTCCTTACACGAAGCGGGACTTGGACTTCCGGTTCGTCTCCAACGTGGACGGCGCCGACCTGCACGAGGCCGTCCGGGATCTCGACCCCGCCGAGACGCTCTTCATCGTCGCGTCGAAGACCTTCACCACCATCGAGACGATCACCAACGCCAAGGCGGCCCGCGAGTGGCTGCTCGCGGGGCTCGGCGGCGCGCAGGAGGCGGTCGCGGCGCACTTCGTCGCGGTCTCGACGAACGCGGAGAAGGTCGCGGAGTTCGGCATCGACACGGAGAACATGTTCGAGTTCTGGGACTGGGTCGGCGGGCGCTACTCGTACGACTCGGCCATCGGGCTCTCCCTCATGGTCGCCGTCGGCGCCGACCACTTCGGCGAGATGCTGAGCGGCTTCCACCTGGTCGACGAGCACTTCCGCACGGCGCCCTTCGAGGCCAACGCACCGATGCTGATGGGGCTCCTGGGCATCTGGTACGGCAACTTCTTCGACGCTCAGTCGCACGCCGTGCTGCCCTACAGCCACTACTTCTCGCAGTTCACCGCCTACCTCCAGCAGTTGGACATGGAGTCCGACGGGAAGTCCACGGACCGCGAGGGCCGTCCCGTCAACTGGCAGACGGGCCCGGTCGTATGGGGCACACCCGGCACCAACGGTCAGCACGCGTACTACCAACTGCTGCACCAGGGCACCAAGATGATCCCCGCCGATCTCATCGGCTTCGCGCGCCCCGCACCGGGGCTGGGTGAACTGGCCGGGCAGCACGACCTGTTGATGGCGAACCTCTTCGCACAGGGGCAGGCCCTCGCCTTCGGCAAGACCGCGGAGGAGGTACGAGCGGAGGGCGTCCCCGAGGCGCAGGTGCCGCACCGGACCTTCCCCGGCAACCGGCCGACCACGACGATCCTTGCCGAGGAGCCGTCCCCGTCGGTACTCGGGCAACTCGTCGCGCTCTACGAGCACAAGGTCTTCGTGCAGGGCGCCGTGTGGGACATCGACAGCTTCGACCAGTGGGGCGTCGAGCTGGGCAAGGTCCTCGCCAAGCGGCTCGAACCGGCGCTGACGAGCGGTGCGGACGTCGAGGGTCTCGACGCCTCGACCTCGTCGCTCGTCGGCCGCTACCGGAGGCTGCGCGGCCGCTGATCGCCGGCACTGGGTTCGCGGTGCGGGGCCCGGTGGGAGGCGGGCCCGCTGCGCCTTCGCGCCCGGGTGCTGGATTCGTACGCGACGGCGAGGCGGGGACGGCTTCCCATCAGCCTTTTTCTTGCGCAAGGGCGGCCGCGCCGAGCCGCCCTTTCTTTCCTGTTCGAATTCACGGACCGGTAGCGGAAAAACGCCAGGGTGCCGGGCCCAAGACATGCCTTGACAAGGGGTGAAGCGGGACCTCACAGTGGGCGCTACGCACAACGCAACAGGATGCGTTCTCTGCGTAAAACATCGATCCGAACCTTATTGCGCCGTGTTGAGGGCTCGCCACAAGTGCGCCCTGCGAGCGTAATTCGTCCTGCCCGTACAACCGTCAATTCACGGCGGCTGTACGGGCAGGAGCTCGCTTGATCGGAAGAATTCTGCGCAATTCACGGAGCCGGCCGAAGCAGCCGGTCTGTCAGGTGAGTCCGCAGAAAGTCCCGCACATGAGAGCAAGTGCCTATCAGTGACTGGAAAGGGTGAGTGCCAAGTGACACAGACCGCTGTCGAGACGCCGTTGCAGGTGCTTGAG
Organism: Streptomyces winkii; assembly: GCF_032248595.1. Lineage (NCBI taxonomy): Bacteria > Bacillati > Actinomycetota > Actinomycetes > Kitasatosporales > Streptomycetaceae > Streptomyces > Streptomyces winkii. The sequence goes on from NZ_JASTTH010000002.1 coordinate 819,457, forward strand.
CATGAGCCTTACCTCCAGATCACATGGCGCGACAAACAGACCCCCGCCCGCGGCTTCGTCGTGATCGACGAGCTGGTGACGGGCATCGCCACCGGCGGTCTGCGTATGCGGCCGGGATGCACAATCGGTGAGGTGAGTGAACTCGCCCGTGAGATGACCCTGAAGATGGGCGCTTTCGGAATTCACGTCGGCGGCGCAAAGGGCGGCATCGATTTCGACTCCGAGGACCCGCGAGCCGACGAGGTGCGGGAGCGGTTCCTCCAGGCGGTCCGGCCGCTTCTCGAACGGTTCTGGGTAACCGCGGGAGACCTCGGTACGCAGCAGGAGCAGCTCGACCGGGCCTTTTCCAGGGTCGGCATCGACGAGACCTCTTTCCACGCCGCCGTCGTCCGTTCCCCGGACGCGGCCGAGGCGCGCTCGCGCATCCAACAGGCCTTCACCACAAGGACGGAGGGCCTGCTGCTGTCGGAGCTGATCGGCGGCTTCGGCGTCGCGGAGGCCGCTCTGGCGGCCCTGGAGCACCGGTCGGTCCCCGCCGCGACGGCACGCGCGGTCGTGCAGGGCTTCGGTGCGATGGGCGGATCCACCGCGCTCTACCTCGCGCAAGCCGGGGTGAAGATCGTCGGGATCACGGACGCACACGGCTTGATCCTCAACACCTCGCGGGGTCTGGACGTCGAACTCCTGCTGTCCGCGCGGAGCACGGGCGGCGTCATCGACCGGTCCGTACTACGCGAGGACGACGTGGAGCGGCCCGGCGACGAGTGGCTGGACCTGGACGTGGACGTGCTGGTTCCGGCCGCCGTCGGCCACACGATCACGGCCGCCAACTGCGACCGGATCAAGGGGAGTCTCGTCGTGGAGGCGGCCAATGTCCCCACCACTCCCGAGGCCGAGCAGCGTCTCCTGGAGCGAGGGGTCACGGTGATTCCCGACTTCATCGCCAACACCGGTGCCGCCGCCGGTGCTTGGTGGGTCATCCTCGGTGAGGTCGTCAGCCCCGCCGGCGCGTGCACCCGGCTGTCCGAGCAGATCCGCCCGCTGGTCCGCGACCTCATGAGCCGGGCCGACGGGTCCGCGCTGTCGGTGCGGACCGAAGGGATCCTGTTCGCGAGGGAGAACTCGCAGCGGATGATCGACGAGTACGGGGGCGCGGTCGCCTTCCGCGAACTCTTCCCCGACATGACGCAGGGGCAGTCCACCCTGGGCGACGAGGAGCCGGAGGCCGTAGACCGTACCGCCCTGGACGTCACGGAGGCCGTCGTGCACCCGCCGAACGGTGGGTTCTCGGAGGCGGCGGACCTGACGGAGTCTCCCGTGGAGACCGGAAGGCAGCCGGCCGCGGCGTTCCCGGCCTACTACCCCGGCCCGGCCGAAGACACGGTCGACGGCCAGCCCTGATCCCGCTCACCACCCTCTGATGACGACGCCGCCCTGCGGCCGGTCTCCCCGGTCGCAGGGCGCCGTCTTGTCCGCTCGCCTTCGGCGACCTCACGAGGGGACACCTTCCAGGACTGCGAATACCTTGGCCCCTCGCCGCGGATGTACGTCACCGCATGCGCGGCGCCGGCCTGTGCCGCCGCAGCGCTGCTGCTGTGCTGGATGCCCGCCCGGGGTCTGCGGACACGCGGTGAGCGGACGACGGGCACCGGGCGCGGACGCCTCGCCGCGGCGGCCTGCCTCGCTCCCGTTCCGCTGCCGGCCGAACTCGCTTTCCTGTACTGGACGTTCACTCCCGACCGGCGGACGGCACGGGCTGTTCGGGCCTCGGCCTGCTCGCCCCGGCCTGAGAGGCGTCCCCGACGGGAGTCAGGACAGCGGCGGGTAGAGGTCCTTCGGGAGCTTGGCCGCCGCCGCGTCGTCGAGGAGCCAGAGCGTACGGCTGCGTCCGTACGCTCCCGCCGCCGGCGCCTGCACCTCGCCCGCGTCCGACAGGGCGAGAGCCACCGCGTGCGCCTTGTCCTCGCCCGCCGCCAGCAGCCACACCTCGCGGGCCGCCCGGATCGCGGGCAGCGTCAGCGAGATGCGTACGGGCGGCGGCTTGGGGGCGCCGTGGACGCCGACGACCATGCGCTCCGTCTCGCGCACGCCCGGGTGCTCGGGGAAGAGCGAGGCCACGTGCGTGTCGGGGCCCACGCCCAGCAGCAGCACGTCGAAGGACGGGACGGACGCGTGGTCCTCCGGGCGGGAGGCGGACGCCAGTTCGGCCTCGTAGGCCTCGGCGGCGGCCTCCACGTCGTTGCCGTACGCGCCGTCCGACGGCGCCATGACGTGCACGCGCGCCGGGTCGAGCGGCACGGAGTCCAGGAGCGCCTCGCGCGCCTGTGTGACGTTGCGCTCCGGGTCGCCCTCGGGGAGGAACCGCTCGTCGCCCCACCACAGTTCGAGCCGTGAGAAGTCGATGGAGTCACGGCCGGTCGAGGAGGCGAGGGCGGACAGGAGGCCGTTGCCGTTGCGCCCGCCCGTCAGCACGACCGAAGCGCTTCCGCGTGCCGACTGGGCGTCGACGATGCGCGCGACGAGCCGCGCGGCGGCCGCCCGGGCCATCTCGTCCTTGTCGCGGTGCACGAAGACCTGGGCGGCGGCGGTCACTTCTTCGACGCCTTCTTCGCGGGCGACCTGGCCGCCTTCTTCGCCGCGCCGGGCTGCTTCGCCGACTCCTGCTCGGGTTGCGCACGGCCCCGCGGCGGCCCGCCGCCCCGCCCGCCCGTACCGCTACCGCCGCCCGAGCCCGAACCCCTGCCGGAACCCGTGCCCTTGGCGGACTTCTTCGTGCCGAACTGCACCGCCGACGCGTACGCCTCGTCCGGGTCCAGACGGCGCAGCTCCTCCGCGATCAGCTCGGCCGTGCCGCGCCGGTGCAGCGCCACATGGCGGTCGGGCTGGGCAGGGACGGCCAGTTCGGCGAGCGAGCCGTCCGCCCGGTCCAGGCAGATGTCGCCGTCGGCCGTCCCCATCCGTACGGCGGTGATGCCGGGGCCGTCGGTGACCTTGCGCTCCACCGGCACGTTCAGCCGCTCGGTCAGCCACATCGCGAGCAGCTCGCTCGACGGGTTCTGGGCCTCGCCCTCGACGACCGCCGAACGCACCTTCAGCGACTGCTGATCGAGGCCCGCGGCGAGGACGCTCCGCCACGGCGTCAGCCGCGTCCACGACAGGTCGGTGTCGCCGGGCGCATACGTCTCGCCGCGAAGCCTCAGCGCCTCCATCGGGTCCTCCGCGGCGGCGGCGTCGGTGATGCGCCGCTGGGCGAGAGTCCCGAGCTTGTCCTCGGAGGGCTTCTCGGGCGCGTCCTCGGGCCACCACACCACGACGGGCGCGTCGGGCAGCAGCAGCGGAAGCACGACGCTGTAGGCGTGCGAGGCCAACTCGCCGTGCAGGCGCAGCAGTACGGTCTCCCCGGTGCCCGAGTCGCTGCCCACCCGCACCTCGGCGTCGAGCCTCGCCGTGGCGCGGTCGCGCGGCGAGCGGCCGGGACGCCGGATGACGGCGAGGATGCGCGAAGGGTGCTCCTTGGACGCCTCGCTGGCGGCCTTCAGCGCGTCGTAGTGGTTGCCCTCGTCGGTGACGATGACCAGCGTGAGGACCATGCCGACGGCGGGGGAGCCGATCGAACGGCGGGCCTGGACGAGGGTCGTGTTGATCTGGCCGGAAGTGGTGTCCGTGAGGTCGATGTTCATGGCCGGCGCCAGCTCCGTCCGTCGCGTGCGAGCATCTCGTCGGCGGCCTCGGGGCCCCAAGTGCCGGCGGCGTACTGCTCGGGCTTGCCGTGCTTGTCCCAGTAGTGCTCGACGGGGTCGAGGATCTCCCAGGACCTCTCGACCTCCTGATGGCGCGGGAAGAGGTTCGCGTCGCCGAGCAGCACGTCGAGCAGGAGGCGTTCGTAGGCCTCCGGGCTGGACTCGGTGAAGGACTCGCCGTACGCGAAGTCCATGGTCACGTCGCGGATCTCCATCTGCGTGCCGGGCACCTTCGAGCCGAACCGGATGGTGATGCCCTCGTCCGGCTGGACGCGGATGACCAGGGCGTTCTGGCCGAGCTCCTGGGTGTCCGTGGCGTCGAACGGCGAGTGCGGGGCGCGCTGGAAGACGACCGCGATCTCCGTGACGCGGCGGCCGAGGCGCTTGCCCGTACGCAGATAGAACGGCACGCCCGCCCAGCGGCGGTTGTCGATCTCCAGGCGCATCGCCGCGAAGGTGTCGGTGTTCGACTTCGGGTCGATGCCCTCCTCCTCCAGATAGCCGCGCACCTTCTCGCCGCCCTGCCAGCCCGCCGCGTACTGCCCGCGGACGGTGTGCTTGCCCAACTCCCGGGGAAGCCGTACTGCGTTGAGCACCTTGAGCTTCTCGGTGACCAGGGCCCTGGCGCCGAAGGACGCCGGCTCCTCCATGGCCGTGAGGGCGAGGAGCTGGAGCAGGTGGTTCTGGATGACGTCCCGCGCCGAGCCGATGCCGTCGTAGTAGCCCGCGCGGCCGCCGATGCCGATGTCCTCGGCCATGGTGATCTGCACGTGGTCGACGTAACTGCGGTTCCACAGCGGCTCGAACATCGTGTTGGCGAAGCGCAGCGCCAGGATGTTCTGGACGGTCTCCTTGCCCAGGTAGTGGTCGATGCGGAAGACCTGGTCGGGGTTGAAGACGTCGTGCACGACCGCGTTCAGCTGCTGGGCGCTCGGCAGGTCGTGCCCGAAGGGCTTCTCGATGACGGCGCGCCGCCACGAGCCCTCGCCGCTCTCCGAGAGGCCGTGCTTCTTCAGCTGGGAGACCACGGTGGGGAAGAACTTCGGCGGCACGGAGAGATAGAAGGCGAAGTTGCCGCCCGTACCTCGGGACTTGTCCAGCTCCCCGATGGTCGACTTGAGGTTGCGGAAGGCGTCGTCGTTGTCGAAGACGCCGGGCACGAAGCGCATCCCCTGGGACAGCTGCTTCCAGACCTCCTCGCGGAACGGGGTGCGCGCGTGCTCCTTGACGGAGTCGTGCACGACCTTCGCGAAGTCCTCGTGCTCCCAGTCCCTGCGGGCGAAGCCGACGAGGGAGAAACCCGGCGGGAGCAGGCCGCGGTTCGCGAGGTCGTAGACGGCAGGCATCAGCTTTTTCCGTGACAAATCACCCGTGACGCCGAAAATGACCAGTCCGGACGGTCCCGCGATGCGCGGGAGCCGCCGGTCCAGAGCGTCACGCAGCGGATTGGCTGCGTCGGTCAACTCCCTTACGCCTCCTTCGGCGTGAGGCGCTTGAGCTCCGCCTCGGTGGAAGACAGCAGTTCGTTCCAGGACGCCTCGAACTTCTCGACGCCCTCGTCCTCCAGCACCTGCACGACGTCGTCGTAGGAGATGCCGAGTGCGGCGATGTCGTCGAGCACCGCCTGGGCGTCCGCGTAGCTCCCGCGCACCGAGTCGCCGGTGATCTCGCCATGGTCGTCGGCGGCCTTCAAGGTGGCCTCCGGCATGGTGTTGACCGTGTTCGGCGCGACCAGTTCGGTCACGTAGAGGGTGTCCGGGAGCGAGGGGTCCTTCACGCCCGTCGAGGCCCACAGCGGGCGCTGGCTGTTGGCGCCGGCGCGCTCCAGCACCCGCCAGCGCTCGGGCGGTTCGGCGGAGGCGTCGGCGGGGCCGAAGACCTGCTCGTACGCCTGGTAGGCGAGACGGGCGTTGGCGACGGCGGCCTTGCCCTTGAGCTGCTTGGCCTCGTCGGTGCCGATCGCGTCCAGCCGCTTGTCGATCTCCGTGTCGACACGGGAGACGAAGAAGGACGCGACGGAGTGGATCGCCGAGAGGTCCATGCCGAGGGCCTTGGCCTTCTCCAGCCCGGCCTGGAAGGCGTCCATGACCTCGCGGTACCGCTCCAGCGAGAAGATCAGCGTGACATTGACGCTGATGCCCTTGCCGATGGTCTCGGTGATCGCGGGGAGGCCCGCCTTCGTCGCGGGGATCTTGATGAACGTGTTGGGACGGTCCACCAGCCAGGCCAGCTGACGCGCCTCGGCGACGGTCGGCTTGGTCTTGTGGGCCAGCCGCGGATCGACCTCGATGGAGACGCGGCCGTCCTTGCCGCCGGTGGCGTCGAAGACGGGGCGCAGCACGTCCGCGGCGTCCCGCACGTCGGAGGTGGTGATCATGCGCAGCGCCTCCTCGACCGTGACGCCGCGCGAGGCGAGGTCGGAGACCTGCTGGTCATACTTGTCGTCGGAAGAGATCGCCTTCTGGAAGATCGTCGGGTTCGTGGTGACGCCCACCACGTGCTGCTCGTCGATGAGTTCGCCCAGGTTGCCCGATGTGATCCGGTGACGGGACAGGTCATCCAGCCAGATCGCGACGCCTTCGTCGGAGAGGCGCTTGAGAGCGTCTGTCATGGGAATTGCATCTCCTGCTTGTCGTAGCTTCGCTGTAGTGCCGGGGGCGGGGCGTCAGCGGGACGCGGCCTCCAGTGACTCCCGGGCGGCGTTGATGACCGCCTCGGCAGTGAGGCCGAACTCCCGGTAGAGCGTCTTGTAGTCGGCGGACGCGCCGTAGTGCTCCAGCGAGACGATCCGTCCCGCGTCACCGACGTACCGGTGCCAGGTCAGACCGACGGCCGCCTCGACCGCCACCCGCGCCCGCACGGTCGGCAGCAGCACGGTGTCCTTGTACGCCTGGTCCTGCTCCTCGAACCACTCGACGGACGGCATCGACACGACCCGCGTACGCACACCCTCCGCCTGGAGGACATCGCGGGCCTCGACGGCCAGCTGCACCTCCGAGCCCGTGCCGATGAGGATCACCTGCGGCTCGCCGCCGTCCGCCTCGAACCTCACGTAACCGCCCTTGGCGGTCTCGTGGTTCGGCTCGTAAGTCGGCACGTTCTGCCGGGTCAGCGCCAGACCGTGCGGTGCGGGCTTGTCGGCGTGCCGGCGCAGCACCTCGCCCCAGGCGATCGCCGTCTCGTTCGCGTCGGCGGGACGGACGATGTTCAGGCCCGGGATGGCGCGCAGCGCGGGCAGGTGCTCGACCGGCTGGTGGGTCGGACCGTCCTCGCCGAGGCCGATCGAGTCGTGCGTCCACACGTACGTCACCGGCGCCTGCATCAGCGCCGCGAGGCGGACCGCGGGACGCATGTAGTCGGAGAAGGTGAGGAAGGTGCCGCCGTAGACGCGGGTGTTGCCGTGCAGCGCGATGCCGTTCATGGTCGCGCCCATGGAGTGCTCGCGGATGCCGAAGTGCAGGGTGCGGCCGTAACGGTCCGCGCCCGGCAGCGGGTTGCCCTCCGGCAGGAACGAACTCTCGTCGAACGTCGTGTTGTTGGAGCCCGCCAGGTCGGCCGAACCGCCCCACAGCTCGGGGATCTTCGAGCCGAGAGCCTTGAGCACGGCACCGGAGGCCTTGCGTGTGGCCATGTCCTTGCCGGCCTCGAAGGAGGGCAGCGCCTTCTCCCAGCCGTCGGGCAGGTCGCCCGCGCGGATGCGGTCGAACTCGGCCGCGCGCTCGGGGTTCGCCGAACGCCACTCCGCGAAGTGCTTCTCCCATTCCGCGCGCATCTCGCGGCCGCGGTCCCACGCCTTGCGCGCGTGCTCCAGCACGTCCGTGCCGATCTGGAAGTGCTGCTCGGGGTCGAAGCCCAGGACCTTCTTGGTCTTGGCGACCTCTTCCTCGCCGAGGGCCGCACCGTGCGCCGCCCCGGTGTTCTGCGCGTCCGGCGCGGGCCAGGCGATGACGGAGCGCACCGCGATGAAGGACGGACGCGAGGTCTCGGCCTTCGCCGCCTTGAACGCCCTGTACAGCGCGCGCGGATCGAGGTCGCCGTTGGGCAGCGGGTCGACGCGCTGGACGTGCCAGCCGTACGACTCGTACCGCTTGACGGTGTCCTCGGAGAAGGCCGTCTCGGTGTCGCCCTCGATGGAGATGTGGTTGTCGTCCCACATCACCACGAGGTTGCCGAGCCGCTGGTGGCCCGCGAGCGAGGACGCCTCGCCGGAGACGCCCTCCTGGAGGTCGCCGTCGCTCGCGAACGTCCAGATGGTGTGGTCGAAGGGGGACTGTCCGGCGGCCGTGTCCGGGTCGTACAGGCCGCGTTCGTAACGCGACGCCATCGCCATGCCCACGGCGTTGGCGACGCCCTGGCCCAGCGGACCGGTCGTCGTCTCGACGCCCACGGTGTGGCCGTGTTCGGGGTGGCCGGGCGTCTTGCTCCCCCAGGTGCGGAAGCTCTTGAGGTCGTCCAGCTCCAGGCCGTAACCCGCGAGGTAGAGCTGGATGTAGAGCGTCAGGCTGGAGTGGCCGACGGAGAGGACGAACCTGTCGCGGCCCGGCCAGTCGGGGTCGGACGGGTCGTGCCGCATCAGCTTCTGGAAGACCAGGTAGGCCGCGGGAGCGAGCGCCATGGCCGTGCCCGGGTGGCCGTTGCCGACCTTCTGCACGGAGTCCATGGCCAGAACCCGGACGGTGTCGACAGCCCGCTGGTCCAGATCGGTCCATTCGAGATCTGTTGTGGTCGGCTTCGTGCTCACCCTGGGTCAGGGCTCCTCTCGCGAATCGGTGTCCGGTGCCGTTGCGCTCACCGGCGGTGTCGAGCGTACCCCTGTGCTTCGCCCATCTCTCCGGGTGCTCACCAACGGCGCACCGACACTTACGGCAACAACTCGTCGCGGGGCGCGATTCCCCTGGGACCGGGGCCTGTTCCGCAGATACGGGCGGACCGGGGGCCCGGTCCGCACCCCTTCCGCATCGGGTCCGCACCCGGTCCGGGGAGGCGCGGGGAGCGCCGCCGGACCCCCCGCGCGGTGCGGACCACGGGGCCGTCTAAAGTGGCGTGGTACGCGCGAGCCTTACGGAATGTGCACCGTTCACGTGCAGCGTCCGCGCTCGCATTCATGAAGTGATCAGGGGTGTTCGTGACGGCCGTCGGATCCCGTCCTGCGGGGGTGCTCGAGACCAGCACCGTGGAGCGGTCGTTCGCAGCCCGGCTCGGGGCGTACGTCGCGCTGACCAAGCCGCGCATCATCGAACTGCTCCTCATCACCACGATTCCGGTGATGTTCCTCGCCGCGCAGGGCGTCCCGGACCTCTTGCTCGTCGTGACCACGTGCGTCGGCGGCTATCTCTCGGCGGGCGGCGCCAACGCCCTGAACATGTACGCCGACCGCGACATCGACGCGCTCATGCACCGCACGGAGAACCGCCCGCTGGTGACCGGAGCCGTCACCCCGCGTGCGGGGCTGGTCTTCGGGCTGAGCCTGGCGGTCGTCTCCACGCTGTGGTTCGGACTGCTCGTCAACTGGCTCTCGGCGGCGCTCTCCCTGGGCGCACTGCTCTTCTACGTACTCGTCTACACGCTGGTGCTCAAGCGGCGCACCTCGCAGAACATCGTGTGGGGAGGCATCGCGGGCTGCATGCCCGTCCTCATCGGCTGGTCCTCGGTGACGAACGAGGTCAGCTGGGCCGCCGTCATCCTCTTCCTCGTCATGTTCTTCTGGACGCCGCCGCACTACTGGCCGCTGTCGATGAAGGTGCGCGAGGACTACGCGCGCGTCGGCGTGCCGATGCTCCCGGTCGTCGCGACCAACTCCGCGGTGGCACGCCAGATCGTGCTCTACAGCTGGGTGATGGTCGCGGTCTCGCTGCTGCTGTGGCCGCTGGGGTACGTCGGCTGGTTCTACACCGCGGTCGCCCTTGCGTCCGGCGGCTGGTGGCTGTGGGAGGCGCACGGGCTGCTGGCGCGGGCCAAGTCCGGGGCGACGGGCGCGAAGCTGAAGGAGATGCGCCTCTTCCACTGGTCGATCACGTACGTCTCGCTGCTGTTCGTCGCGGTCGCGATCGATCCCTTCCTGCGCTGAGGCGGCGGGCTCGGCGCGAGGCGCCGGGCCGTACACGGACTGGACAAGCGTGAGGGCCCGGACCAGTGACGGTGGTCCGGGCCCTCACCGCTTCCGGCCCCGGCACGAAGCGCTCGGAGCGGGCGGGCTCAGGCTCCCGCGGAGCTCGCCGCCTGCCCGCCGAGCTGGATGCCCGCCATGCGGTTCCACTCGTAGGGGCCCGTCTTCACCTTCTCGGCCATCTCTCCGGCGAAGGACTCGTGCACGGTGATGCCCGCCCGCTCGGTGGCCAGCCGCGCCGTCTCCACCGAGGGGGCCATCAGATCGCCCCAGCTCCCGTCGGCGCCGACGAGGGAGATGCGGGCACCGGTCTGCCCGACGTACGCGATCTGCCCCTCCGCGCTGCCGCCGTGCCGCTGCGCGAACGCAGTGATCTCCTTGGCGAGCTTGGCCGCCCGCTTGCTGCTGTCTGCCATGCCACGATGCTACCGGCGGGTATACGGCGCGGCCACGGCCCGCCCGGCCGCGAGACCGAGACCACACGGGGCCGTCACCCTCGCAGCCCGAGCCCGCCGGCGAGCGGCGGGGTTCCCACGGGAGGCGGCGCTGTCAGTGGCGGGCCCTAGGGTCGCCGCATGATCAATGGTGGACACGTCGTCATCTACAGCCGCGACGCGGAGGCCGACCGCGCCTTCTTCAGGGATGTGCTGGAGTATCCGCACGTGGACGCGGGAGGCGGCTGGCTGATCTTCAAGCTGCCGCCCGCCGAGGCCGCCGTACACCCCGCGGACGGCGCCGAAGCGCACGAGTTCTACTTCATGTGCGACGACGTCGACTCGACCGTCGCCGAACTGAGCGCCAAGGGAGTCGAGTTCACGCAGCCGGTCACCGATGCCGGGTGGGGCCGCCTGACGAGGTTCCGGCTGCCGGGAGGGGGCGAGGTCGGGATGTACGAGCCGCGGCACGAGCGGGCCACCGGGCTCTGAGGCGCACGCCCGGTCCGGCCCAAGTCCGGCCGCCTCTGCCGGAGTTACGAGCGGTGAGGCGCGGCCGCGGACCTGTCCTGCCCGCCGTCCCCGGTGGCGGGAGCGGGCACCCGGGCCTGCGTCGCGGCCGGTGCCGCGGCCACGGCGGCACCGGACTCCCGCCCCGTCGCGGCATCGCCCTCCGTCGCGGCGCCGGGCACCGGCCCGCGCTCCCGCAGCGACAGCAGCAGCCGCAGCACCGCGATCCACACCAGCGCCGACCCCAGCAGGTGCAGCCCGACCAGGACTTCGGGCAGCTCCGTGAAGTACTGGACGTAACCGATGACGCCCTGCGCGAGCAGCACGATCAGCAGCTCGCCCGCCCTCCGCCGCGGGCCCGCCGGTGCGTCGAACGCACGCAGCACGAGCCAGACCGCCAGCGTCAGCGCGACAACGATCCAGGCCAGGGCGGCATGCACCTGTGCGGCCGTCTCCAGGTTCACGGGCATGCGCGGCACCTTGCTGCTGTCGCCCGCGTGCGGCCCCGCACCCGTGACGACGGTGCCCGCGGTGACCAGCGCACCGGCGGCGGCCGTCAGGACCAGCACCAGCTTCCGTACCGACGGGCCGGCCAGCGGGCGTGGCGGCGCATCGCCCTCGCCGGCCCGCAGCCAGGTCAGGGCGGCGACGGTGAGCAGCCCGGTGGCGAGCAGGAAGTGCCCCGCGACCGTGTACGGATTGAGCCCGGTCAGCACGGTGACCCCGCCGATGACGGCGTTGCCCATCACGAGCCAGAACTGCGACCAGGCCAGCCGGCTCAGGCCGCGGCGGCGGGGCTTCGCGGCGCGCGAGGCGACGATGGCCCAGCCGACGGCGGCGCTCAGCACGTACGTCAGCATCCGGTTGCCGAACTCGATCGCGCCGTGCACGCCCATCTCGGAGGTGGCGTAGAGGCTGTCGTCGCTGCACTTGGGCCAGGTGTCGCAGCCCAGCCCGGAGCTGGTCAGCCGCACGGCGCCGCCGGTCACGACGATGACGACGCCCATCACGAGGGCCGAGAGCGCGGCCCGCCGGACGGTGCGCGGGTCGGGCGTCCAGCGCTTGGCGATGTACGCGATCGGATTGCGTACGAGTTCGAGCAGGTTCGGCACGAGAGGCACGGGAGACATCGTACGGGCGAGCTTGTGCGCGCATTCACGAGGGGTGGGGCCGACCCGACTCGTGGGCGGGGGCGCTCACTTCGGCCGGAGGCCGCGCCCTCCCGGTTCTTCGGGCTCCCGTACCAGGAAAGCGCTCACTCCTGCTCGAAGAATCACTCCCACTTGAAGAAGGCCGCCGCGGCACCGAGCCCCGCCACCGCCCACGCGGCCAGCACGCCCAGCCCGCCCCAGGGCACTCCGGACCCGTGCTGGAGCACGTCGCGCAGACCGTCGGAGAGCGCGGAGATCGGCAGCAGGCCGAGCACCCCCTGCACGCCCTCCGGGAACCGCTCCAGCGGGACGATGACGCCGCCGCCCACGAGCAGCAGGATGAAGACCAGGTTGGCGGCGGCGAGGGTGGCCTCGGCCCGCACCGTCCCCGCGAGGAGCAGCCCGAGTCCGGAGAACGCGGCCGTCCCGAGGAGCAGCAGCAGCGCCACCGCCGGCAGCCCGCCCTGCGGCGACCAGCCCAGGGCGAGCGCGACCGCGGTCAGCAGCAGCACCTGGAGCGCCTCGACGACCAGCACGGAGCAGGTCTTCGCCGTCATCAGCCCCCAGCGGGGCAGCGGGGAGACCCCGAGCCGCTTGAGCACGCCGTACCGCCGCTCGAACCCGGTGGCGATGGCCTGGCCCGTGAACGCGGTGGAGAGCACGGCCAGCGCGAGGATGCCGGGGGTGAGGAAGTCGACGCGGGAGCCGCCGCCCAGATCGACGACGTCGACCGCGCTGAAGAGCACCAGCAGCAGCGTCGGGATGACGACGGTGAGGAGCAGCTGCTCGCCGTTGCGCAGCAGCATCCGCGTCTCCAGGGCGGCCTGCGCGCCGATCATGCGCCACAGCGGCGCCGCGGCCGGGGCGGGAGTGAAGGTGCCGGCGCTCACGAACGAAGCTCCTTGCCTGTGAGTTCGAGGAAGACGTCCTCCAGCGTGCGGCGCTCGACGGAGATCCGGTCGGGCATGACGCCGTTCTGCGCGCACCACGAGGTGACCGTGGCCAGCAGCTGAGGGTCGACGGTGCCGGTGACGCGGTAGCCGCCGGGGACGAGCTCTGCCGCGGCGGTCTTGTCCGGAAGGGCCTTGAGCAGGGACGTCAGGTCGAGCCCGGGGCGTCCGGTGAAGCGCAGCGAGTTCTCGGCGCCGCCGCGGCACAGGTCGTCCGGCGAGCCCTGGGCGACGATGCGGCCGTGGTCGATGATGACGACGTCGTCGGCCAGCTCCTCGGCCTCGTCCATGTGGTGCGTCGTGAGGACGACGGTGACGCCGTCGGTGCGCAGAGCGCGCACCAGGTCCCAGGTGGTCCGGCGTGCCTGCGGGTCGAGACCGGCGGTCGGCTCGTCGAGGAAGACCAGCTCGGGGCGTCCGACGACGGCCATGGCGAGCGAGAGCCGCTGCTGCTGTCCGCCGGAGAGGCGCCGGTAGGGCGTACGGCCGCAGCTGCCCAGACCGAGGGTGTCGACGAGCGCGTCGACCGGGAGCGGATTCGCGTACAGGCCGGCCATGTGCGCGAGCATCTCCTCGGCGCGGGCGCCCGAGTACACCCCGCCGCTCTGGAGCATGACCCCGATGCGGGGACGGAGCCGGCGGGCGTCGGCGACGGGGTCGAGCCCCAGGACCCGTACGGTGCCGCCGTCCGCTCTGCGGTAGCCCTCGCAGGTCTCGACGGTGGTGGTCTTGCCCGCCCCGTTGGGGCCGAGGACCGCCGTGACCGTGCCGTACGGGACCGACAGGCCGATTCCGTCGACCGCTGTCTTCTTGCCGTACCGCTTCACCAGGCCCGCGACCTCGAGAGCCCCACCGCTTCCCATATGGGGGAGTCTAGAGATTCCCAAGTGCCTTGCGCGGTCCGGGGTTGGGATGCGTGACAGACGTCTTGTGCCGGGCGGCGGCGCGGGCCGTGGGCGGCCGGTAAGGCTGCCCTTACGTGACGCAGGCCATCCAGCCAGGTCAGGACGCGGCTTGCCGCGTCCCGGAGAATTACGCAACAATGACGTTGTGAAAAAGACGGCTGAGGGGCACGAGACGCGATCGGCGGCCGGAGCGGCCGCCGGCGGTTCGTCGGTGTCCGGGCCGGAGGGTCAGTCCGCAGCGTCCGCGGGTCAGTCCGGGGCGTCCGGCCACGACGAGCAGCATGGCACGCGCAACAGGGTCGCCCGCTCCATTCTGGACCACGGCCCTTCCACCGCCGCGGAGTTGGCGCTGCGTCTGGAGCTGACCCAGGCGGCAGTCCGCCGCCACCTCGACTCACTGGTGAGCGAGGGAGTCGTCGAGCCCCGCGAGAAGCGGGTCTACGGCTCCCGGGGCCGCGGCCGCCCCGCCAAGGTCTTCGCGCTCACCGACTGCGGCCGGGACGCCTTCGACCAGGACTACGACAAGCTCGCCGCGGACGCTCTGCGGTGGATAGCGCAGAGCGCCGGCGGCGGCGAGCGCGGCGCCGCGGCGGTGGCGGACTTCGCCCGCGCCCGCGTGGCGGCGCAGGCCGAGCAGTACAGACGCGAGCTGGAGCGGGTGCCGCGCGAGGAGCGCACCCGGGCGCTGGCCGAGGCGCTGACCAAGGACGGGTACGCTGCCACTGCGCGCAGCGCCCCCGCTTCCGCCGGTGCCCCCGCGGGAGAGCAGCTCTGCCAGCACCACTGCCCGGTGGCGCACACCGCCGAGCAGTTCCCGCAGCTGTGCGAGGCGGAGACGGAGGTCTTCTCCCGACTGCTCGGCACCCACGTCCAGCGGCTGGCGACCATCGCCCACGGCGACGGGGTGTGCACCACCTTCGTGCCGCAGACCCTGGGATCAGCCGTGTCCGCGGAGCGGAGAGTCCTGGATGGATCCCCGCCGCGGCCCCGTACCGTCACAGAGACCGGCAGCAAGGCAGTCGGCTCCGCCGCCGGTGAGGCCCCGGGCAGGACCGCCGCGTCCGGCGACGAGGCAGGCAGGACCCATGTGAGCAAGACCGACAAGAGCAAGACAGGCAAGAGCGAGACCAAGGCGAGCAACGCCACCACAGCACCAGCGAACACCGCCGGGAGGAACCCCGCATGACCTCACCTACGGAGACTGCTCACCCCGAACTCGAAGGGCTGGGCAACTACGAGTACGGCTGGGCCGACTCCGACGCGGCCGGCGCCGCGGCGAAGCGCGGTCTCTCCGATGAGGTCGTCCGCGACATCTCGGGGAAGAAGAACGAGCCGGACTGGATGCTCAAGCTCCGCCTGAAGGGGCACCGGCTCTTCCAGAAGAAGCCCATGCCCAACTGGGGCTCGGATCTCTCCGGCATCGACTTCGACAACATCAAGTACTTCGTCCGCTCCACGGAGCAGCAGGCCCAGACGTGGGACGACCTGCCCGAGGACATCAAGAACACCTACGACAAGCTCGGCATCCCGGAGGCGGAGAAGCAGCGCCTGGTCGCCGGGGTCGCCGCGCAGTACGAGTCGGAGGTCGTCTACCACCAGATCCGTGAGGACCTGGAGCAGCAGGGCGTCCTCTTCCTCGACACGGACACGGCGCTGCGCGAGCACCCGGAGATCTTCCAGGAGCACTTCGGCACCGTCATCCCGCCCGGCGACAACAAGTTCGCCGCGCTCAACACCGCGGTGTGGTCGGGCGGTTCCTTCATCTACGTGCCGCCGGGCGTGCACGTCGACATCCCGCTCCAGGCCTACTTCCGCATCAACACCGAGAACATGGGCCAGTTCGAGCGGACGCTGATCATCGTCGACGAGAACGCCTACGTGCACTACGTCGAGGGCTGCACGGCTCCGATCTACAACTCGGACTCGCTGCACTCCGCCGTCGTCGAGATCATCGTCAAGAAGGGCGGCCGCTGCCGCTACACGACGATCCAGAACTGGTCGAACAACGTCTACAACCTGGTCACCAAGCGTGCGGTGGCCTACGAGGGCGCGACCATGGAGTGGGTCGACGGCAACCTCGGCTCGAAGGTCACCATGAAGTACCCGGCCGTCTACCTGATGGGCGAGCACGCCAAGGGCGAGACGCTCTCGGTCGCCTTCGCGGGCGAGGGCCAGCACCAGGACGCCGGCGCGAAGATGGTGCACATGGCGCCCCGCACGTCCTCCAACATCGTCTCCAAGTCCGTCGCCCGCAGCGGCGGCCGTACGTCCTACCGCGGCCTCATCGAGATCGCCGAGGGCGCCGAGGGATCGAAGTCCAACGTGCTGTGCGACGCGCTGCTCGTGGACACGATCTCCCGTTCGGACACGTATCCGTACGTCGACGTGCGCGAGGACGACGTGACGATGGGCCACGAGGCCACCGTCTCCAAGGTCAGCGACGACCAGCTCTTCTACCTGATGAGCCGGGGGCTGTCCGAGGACGAGGCCATGGCGATGATCGTCCGCGGCTTCGTCGAGCCCATCGCGAAGGAGCTGCCGATGGAGTACGCACTCGAGCTCAACCGGCTCATCGAGCTTCAGATGGAGGGCGCGGTCGGCTGACCGGCACGCACCGTCCCATCGCCCAGCGCGCGGGCTGCGAGCGCGCACCCGTTCCGCACGTCACCGAGTGTGCGGGGCCGGGAGGACCGATCCCGGCACCGCACACAGCCCAGAGCCGGGCGAGGCGACCGAAGGCAGAAAGAGAGCACGACGACAGTTATGGCCGAGGCTCAGAAGATTCCAGCGGGTTCCACCGCCGTGGGCGGCATCGCGGTGGCGGCTGAGTCCACCGTCGCCACGCGGATGAGCGCACCGCCCTCCTTCGACGTGGCGGACTTCCCCGTGCCGCACGGCCGCGAGGAGGAGTGGCGCTTCACTCCGATCGAGCGGCTGAAGGGGCTGCACGACGGCACGGCCGAGGCGTCGGGCTCGCTCAAGGTCGAGGTCGACGCGCCGGAGGGCGTGACGGTGGAGACCGTGGCGCGCGACGACGCCCGCGTCGGCCGGGCGGGCAAGCCGGTCGACCGGGTCGCCGCGCAGGCGTTCTCGTCCTTCGAGAAGGCCTCGGTCGTCACGGTGCCCAAGGAAGCCGTGCTGAAGGAGCCGGTGCGGGTCTCCCTGCACGGCGAGGGCGGCGTCACCTACGGGCACACGATCTTCGACGTCAAGGACTTCGCCGAGGCGGTCATCGTCATCGACCACACCGGCGACGGCGTGCGGGCGGCCAACGTCGAGTTCGTCCTCGGCGACGGCGCCAAGTTGACCGTGGTCTCCGTGCAGGACTGGGACGACACGGCCGTTCACTGCTCCCAGCACAACGCGCTGGTCGGCCGGGACGCCACCTTCAAGTCGGTCGTCGTCACCTTCGGCGGCGACGTCGTGCGCCTCCACCCCCGCGTGAACTACGCGGGCCCGGGCGGTGAGGCGGAGTTCTACGGCCTGTACTTCACCGACAACGGCCAGCACCAGGAGCACCGCCTCTTCGTCGACCACGACAGGCCCAACTGCCGCAGCAACGTGGTCTACAAGGGCGCCCTCCAGGGCGAGGAGGCCCACGCGGTCTGGATCGGCGACGTGCTGATCCGCGCCGCCGCCACCGGCACCGACACGTACGAGCTGAACCGCAACCTCGTCCTGACGGACGGCTCGCGGGTCGACTCGGTGCCCAACCTCGAGATCGAGACCGGCGAGATCGTCGGCGCGGGCCACGCCTCGGCCACCGGCCGCTTCGACGACGAGCAGCTCTTCTACCTCCAGGCCCGCGGCATCCCGGAGCAGGAGGCGCGGCGGCTGGTCGTGCGGGGCTTCTTCGCCGAACTCGTCCAGCAGATCGGCCTGCCGGACGTGGAGCAGCGCCTCATCGAGAAGATCGAGGCGGAGCTGGAGGCGTCCGTATGAGCGGCGAAGGCTTCGTGCGAGTGGCGGCGCTCGGCGAGCTGGAGGAGGACACCCCCAAGCGGGTGGAGCTCGAAGGCGTGCCGGTCGCGCTCGTCCGCACGGAGGGAGAGGTGTTCGCGGTCAACGACATCTGCTCGCACGCGAACGTCTCGCTGTCCGAGGGCGAGGTCGACGACTGCCAGATCGAGTGCTGGCTGCACGGCTCCAGCTTCGACCTGCGTACGGGCAAACCCTCGGGCCTGCCCGCGACCCGCCCCATCCCCGTATACCCCGTCAGAATCGAAGGCGAAGGGCCCGACGCGGCCGTGCTCGTCTCCGTCACACAGGAGTCCTGAAGTCCCCATGGCAACGCTTGAGATCAACGACCTGCACGTCTCCGTCGAAACCGAGAACGGTCCGAACGAGATCCTGCGCGGCGTCGACCTGACCGTGAAGCAGGGCGAGACGCACGCGATCATGGGGCCGAACGGTTCCGGCAAGTCCACGCTCGCCTACTCCCTCGCCGGCCACCCCAAGTACGCCGTCACGGGCGGCTCGGTGACCCTGGACGGCGAGGACGTCCTGGAGATGACCCCGGACGAGCGCGCCCGCGCCGGCGTCTTCCTCGCGATGCAGTACCCCGTCGAGGTGCCCGGCGTCTCCGTCTCCAACTTCCTGCGTACGTCGGCCACGGCGCTGCGCGGCGAGGCGCCCAAGCTGCGGCTGTGGGTGAAGGAGGTCAAGGAGGCCATGGAACGCCTCCAGATCGACCCGTCCTTCGCGGAGCGGAACGTCAACGAGGGCTTCTCCGGCGGTGAGAAGAAGCGGCACGAGATCCTCCAACTGGAGCTTCTCAAGCCGAAGATCGCGATCCTCGACGAGACCGACTCCGGCCTCGACGTGGACGCGCTGCGGGTGGTCTCCGAGGGTGTCAACCGCGTCCGTGAGAACGGCCAGGTCGGCACCATGCTGATCACCCACTACACGCGCATCCTGCGCTACATCAAGCCCGACCACGTGCACGTCTTCGCCAAGGGCCGGATCGCCGAGTCCGGCGGCCCGGAACTGGCCGACAAGCTGGAGGAAGAGGGCTACGAGGCGTACGTGAAGGGAGGCGCCGCCTCGTGAGCGACGTGACGCTTCCGGGTCTGCTCGACACCGAGGCGATCCGCAAGGACTTCCCCATCCTGGACCGCACGGTCCACGACGGGCAGAAGCTCGTGTACCTGGACAACGCGGCCTCCTCGCAGAAGCCGCGCCAGGTGCTCGACGCGCTGAGCGACTACTACGAGCGGCATCACGCCAACGTCCACCGCGGTGTGCACGTCCTCGCCGAGGAGGCCACCGCGCTGTACGAGGGCGCGCGCGACAAGGTCGCCGCCTTCATCAACGCGCCCAGCCGCGACGAGGTCGTCTTCACCAAGAACGCCTCGGAGTCGCTCAACCTCGTGGCCAACATGCTGGGCTGGGCAGACGAGCCCTACCGCGTGCAGCACGACACCGAGATCGTCATCACGGAGATGGAGCACCACTCCAACATCGTTCCCTGGCAGCTGCTTTCGCAGCGTACGGGCGCGAAGCTGAAGTGGTTCGGCCTCACCGACGACGGCCGGCTCGACCTGTCCGCCGTCGACGAGATCATCACGGAGAAGACCAAGGTCGTCTCCTTCACGCTCGTCTCCAACATCATGGGCACGATCAACCCCGTCGAGGCGATCGTGCGACGGGCCCAGGAGGTCGGCGCCCTCGTCGTCGTCGACGCCTCGCAGGCGGCGCCGCACATGGCGCTCGACGTGCAGGCGATCCAGGCCGACTTCGTGGCCTTCACCGGGCACAAGATGTGCGGTCCGACGGGCATCGGCGTGCTGTGGGGGCGGCAGGAGCTGCTGGACGACCTGCCGCCGTTCCTCGGCGGCGGCGAGATGATCGAGACCGTCACGATGAACTCGTCGACGTACGCGCCGGCCCCGCACAAGTTCGAGGCGGGCACCCCGCCGATCGCGCAGGCGGTCGGCCTCGGCGCGGCCGTGGACTATCTCACCGCCATCGGCATGGACCGGATCCAGGAGCACGAGCACGCCCTGACCGCGTACGCCGTGGGCAGGCTGAGCGAGATCCCGGACCTGCGCTTCATCGGCCCCACCACGGCCGAGGACAGGGGCGCGGCGATCTCCTTCACGCTCGGGGACATCCACCCGCACGACGTGGGCCAGGTGCTCGACGAGCTGGGCATCGCCGTCCGCGTCGGGCACCACTGCGCACGGCCCGTCTGTCTGCGGTACGGAATTCCTGCGACCACGCGGGCGTCGTTCTATCTGTACTCCACGCCGGCCGAGGTGGATGCCCTGGCCGAGGGCGTGGAACACGTACGGAACTTCTTCGCCTAGGACGAGGCGTGGCCGCAGGACTGGACGGACGGACTGACTCGTGAAGCTGGACTCCATGTACCAGGAAGTGATCCTGGACCACTACAAGAACCCGCACGGCAAGGGGCTGCGTGAGGGCGACGCGGAGGTGCACCACGTCAACCCCACGTGCGGTGACGAGATCACGCTGCGTGTGCGCTACGACGGCGAGACGATCAGCGACGTCAGCTACGAGGGCCAGGGCTGCTCGATCAGCCAGGCCAGCGCCTCGGTGCTGAACGAACTGCTGGTCGGCAAGGAGCTGGGCCAGGCGCGCACGATCCAGGAGACCTTCCTGGAGCTCATGCAGTCCCGCGGCCGGATCGAGCCGGACGATGCCATGGAGGACGTGCTGGAGGACGCCGTCGCCTTCGCCGGGGTCTCGAAGTACCCGGCGCGTGTGAAGTGTGCTCTGCTGAGCTGGATGGCATGGAAGGACGCCACCGCCCAGGCGCTGGGCGAGGACTCGGTAAAGGAGAAGACCGCATGACCGAGACCACCACGAAGCCCGCGAGCGAGGACGAGGTCCGTGAGGCGCTGCTCGACGTGGTCGACCCGGAGCTCGGCATCGACGTCGTCAACCTGGGCCTGATCTACGGGGTCCACATCGACGAGTCGAACGTCGCCACGATCGACATGACGCTCACCTCGGCGGCCTGTCCGCTGACGGACGTCATCGAGGACCAGGCGAAGTCCGCGACGGAGGGCATCGTCGACGAGCTGAAGATCAACTGGGTCTGGATGCCCCCGTGGGGCCCGGACAAGATCACCGACGACGGCAGGGAGCAGCTGCGGGCGCTGGGCTTCAACGTCTGAGCCCGAGCCGGGCCGCTTCAGCGGCCCCCGCCTCCCATACGCGAACTCGCGTGCAGCACGGCCATGTCCCGGAATCCCGGGGCATGGCCGTCTCTTTGCATCGGAGCCCGGTGGAGTTCCCGGACTGACCGCCGCCTGAGCAGCGGTGACGGCAGTGGGCGGCCAAGTCGCCCGATATGTCGTGTACACCCGTACGCATCGTTGTGTACGCTCGTACACATGGTCTACGTGACGCTCGCCGGCGCGATCCTGGCGGAAGTTCTGGGCACGACCGCGATGAAGTACAGCAACGGCTTCAGCAAGCTCGTGCCGTCCCTCATCACCGGTGTCAGCTATGCCGTGGCGTTCATACTCCTCGCGCAGACACTCAAGACGATGGCCGTCGGCACCGCCTATGCCATCTGGGCCGGAGTGGGCACAGCGGCCATCGCGGCGATCGGCATCGCCTTCATCGGCGAGTCGGTCACCCTGGCGAAGATGATCGGCATCGTGCTCGTGATCGCCGGAGTCGTCGTGCTCAACCTCGGAGGCATTCACTGATGGCACGCCGGTACGATCCCGAGCGCCGCGACCGCATCATCGAGGCCGCCATCCGCATCGTCGAGCTCAAGGGCATCGGGGCGCTCAGCCACCGGAGCGTCGCCGCCGAGGCCGGCGTGCCGCTCGGGTCGACCACGTACCACTTCGCGGGCCTGGACGATCTGCTCGTCGCCGCCCTGGAGGAGGTCTGCGGCGGTCCGCGCAGCGCCATGAAGGACTGGGAGGAGGCGCTGTCCGAGGCGGGCGGCGTGGCTGCGCCCGCGGGGAGCGGGCCGCGGGCCCGCAAGCCCCTCGCCGACGTGCTCACACGGCTGCTGGAGCAGTACGCGAGCGGGGACCGCGGCCGCATGCGCGTGGAGTACGAGCTCTACCTCGCCGCGCTGCGCCGCCCGGCTCTGCAACCCGTCGCCGCGGCCTGGCTGGACGACATGGTGGACGTCATCGGGCGGCACACCGCGGACACCGCCACCGCCAGTGTCCTCGTCGCGCTGATCGACGGGCTGCTGCTGCAACTGCTGCTCACGGACCGGCCGTTCGACCGCGCCGCGGTGCGGGCGGCGCTGGCGCGCGTCACCGGCGAGACCTGAGGCGCGGCGGGACCGCCGCCGTCGCCCTCCCGCCCGCTGAGACCGGTTGGCCTCGCCCGCACACGGGCGGCTAACGTGCCCGGCATGACGCACGCAGCCACCACGACCCGTACGACCGGCGCCGTCGCCGTCGGGCTCGCCACGATCTCCCGCGGAAGCGACGGCGAAGAGACCGTTCTCGACACCTGGTTCCCCGCCCCCGAACTCGTCGCGGAGCCCGACGGGCCCGCCGGCAGCGAGCGCCTGAGCCCGGAGCGGGCGGCCGCGGCGCTGGGCGAGGCGGCGCCGAAGGCGCTGGGCACCGACCCGGTGCGGGGAGTCGAGACCGTGGCCGTGCGTACGGTCATCGGCTCGCTCGACGACAAGCCCGCGGACACCCACGACGTGTATCTGCGGCTGCATCTGCTCAGCCACCGCCTCGTGCGGCCGCACGGGCTGAACCTGGAGGGCCAGTTCGGGCTGCTCGCCAACGTCGCCTGGACGAGCCTCGGGCCCGTCGCCGTCGACGGGTTGGAGCGGGTGCGGCTGGCGGCCCGCGCCGCGGGCTCGCATCTGAGCGTCACCAGCGTCGACAAGTTCCCGCGCATGACGGACTACGTGGCGCCGAAGGGCGTGCGCCTCGCCGACGCCGACCGCGCCCGGCTCGGGGCGCATCTGGCCGAGGGCACCACGGTCATGCACGAGGGCTTCGTCAACTTCAACGCGGGCACCCTCGGCACGTCCATGGTCGAGGGCCGCATCAGTGCGGGAGTCGTCGTCGGCGACGGCTCCGACATCGGCGGCGGAGCCTCGATCATGGGCACCCTCTCCGGCGGCGGCAAGCAGACGATCTCCATCGGGGAGCGCTGCCTGCTCGGTGCCGAGGCGGGGATCGGCATCTCCCTCGGCGACGACTGCGTCGTCGAGGCGGGGCTGTACGTCACGTCGGGGACGCGCGTATCGCTCCCGGACGGGCAGATCGTCAAGGCGCTGGAGCTCTCCGGCGCCGACAACCTGCTCTTCCGCCGCAACTCGACGACCGGCACGGTCGAGGTCCTCCAGCGCAGCGGCTCCTGGGGCGGGCTGAACGAGGCGCTCCACAGCCACAACTGACCCCGCCCGCTCATCCGGCGGACGGCTGATCCGGACTCCGTTGCGGCGCGCATGCCCGTAGGCCATAGGCTTACGGGCATGCGTGATCTGGCCGCGGGGATGCGGTACTTGGGGCGTGGGCAGCGGTGGGTCGCAGGCCACGGACGGTGGTTCGGCTTCGGTCTGCTGCCGGCGCTGGTGAGCCTCGTGCTCTACGCCGCGGCGCTCACCGCGCTCGGCTTCTTCGCCGACGACATCGCCGCCTGGGCCACGCCCTTCGCGGACGGCTGGGACGAGCTGTGGCGCGACTCCCTGCGCGTCCTGTTCGCCGTGCTCCTCTGGGTCGCCGGGCTGCTGCTCTCGGTGCTGACCTTCACCGCCGTCACGCTGGTCATCGGCGACCCGTTCTACGAGAAGCTCTCTGAGCAGGTCGAGGAGTCGGAGGGCGGCGCGCCTCCCGGCCCGGGCCGTCCGGTGCTGCTGGAGGTGTGGATCTCGCTGTGCGACAGCCTGTACGTGCTGTGGCGCATGCTGCTCTTCACCGTCCCGCTCTTCCTCCTCGGCTTCCTGCCCGTGGTCGGCCAGACCGTCGTCCCGGCGCTCGGCTTCTGCGTCTCGGGCTTCTTCCTCACCCTGGAACTGGTCTCGGTGGCGATGCAGCGCCGGGGCGTCCCCGTACGGGAGAGGCTGCGGATTCTGCGTACGCGCAGGGCGCTGGCGCTGGGCTTCGGCGTGCCGCTGGTGCTGCTCTTCCTTGTGCCGCTGCTCGCGGTGTTGCTGATGCCGGGCGCGGTCGCCGGTGCCGCGCTGCTCGTACGGGACCTCCTGGACGAGGGGGAGCGGGGCGAGGACGAGGGGCCCGACGACCGCTACGGCACCGGCACGCCCGGCACGAGCGGGACCGTGCCCCGCCCCGGTGGGATCAGCGCTCCGAAGACGCCGCAGCCGGAGCCGTGGACTCGCGGGGGAACGCCTCGGTAGGCAGCGGCCGGGAACGATCCCGGCGGAGGCCGGTCACGGCGGAACCGCTGTCCCGCGCAGGACGCAGAGAGCGGCGGGCGCCCACTCTCGGGGGCGCCCGCCGACGGGGCGGTGTGCGGGTCCGCGTGGTCAGGGCGGACCCGCTCCCGCGTGCTTACGGCTTCAGGCGGATCACTGACGGGTCGTGGTCGCTGGCCTGGTCGTGGAACTCGGCGTTGATGTGCACGATGTCGTACTTGACCTTGCCCGTTCCCGGGCTGGTCACCGCGTGGTCGAGCACCTGCGAGTTGCCGTTGAAGACGTAGCCGTAGCGCTCCGCGGCGGGCAGATCGTCCATGGGGCTGGTGAAGACGCCGCCCTTGCGCATCGCGTCGAGGCTGGGGGAGAAGGGGAAGTCGTTGAAGTCGCCGGCCGCGATGATCGCGGCGTTCTTGTCGACGGACTCGACCTTCTCGGCGAACGAGTTGACGAGCTTCGCCTGCGCGGTGCGCTGCTTCTCGGACTCGCGCACGGGCGGCTGGTTGCGGCCCTCCATCGGCTGGTCGCCGCCCTTGGAGCTGAAGTGGTTGGCGACGACGAAGACTTGGCGGCCCTTGAAGGTGAACTCACCGGCCAGCGGCTTGCGGCTGTCCTTCCAGGCCTCGTCCTGCGGCTCGATGCGGCCCGGGTTGGCCGACAGCTTCGCCTTTCCGCCGTCGTCGGTCACCTTCACCGGCGTGGTCGCGTCGCCGCCCTTGCGGTCGGCGAAGGAGACACGGTCCGGGTTGAAGAGGAACGCGACGCGTATGTTGCCGCCGGGCTCTCCGCCGTCGGCGTTGTTCTCCGGCTCTATCTGGCGCGACTCGTACGCGGGGCCTCCCGCCTTCTTGATGGCCGCGGTCAGCTTCTTGAGGGTCTCGTCGGCGGCGACGGTGCCGTCGTCGTTGGGGCCCGAGTTGTCCTGCACCTCTTCGAGGGCGACGACGTCGGGCGAGGAGAGGTTGCTCACCAGGGCCTCGGAGAGCCGGTCGAACTTCGCGGCCTCGCTCTTCGGGGAGAGGTTCTCCACGTTGTAGGTGGCGACGGAGAGTTCGTCCTTGCCCTGCTTGGCCGTCTTCTCCCGCTTGAGCTTGTTGTCCTTCAACTCGCCCATGGTCGTGGCCCGTACGGTGTAGCCGCCGAAGTTGTCGTAGTCCAGGGGCCCTTCGGTGGTGCCGCTCAGCGCGTCGCCGACGTCGGCCTTCGGGAAGGGGTGCTCCTCGCGCGGCAGCAGCGAACTGACCTTCATCCGGGCGCCGTTCTGCTGGTCGTACCCGCCGTAGAGGGTGCCGCCGCGCGGAGTCGGGTGCTCCTTGGGGTCGGCGGTGACCCACAGCTCGTCGAACTCGCTGCTCGGGCCGGTCACCGGGGCGTCCTTGAGGCCGGCGCGCATGCCTTCGAGGGACTCGTAGAGGTCCAGCGCGTACTTGGTGGGCTGAAGCTTGAGCGACTCGATGTTCCCGTCGTCGCCCTTGCCTTCGGGCACGTACGCGTCCGGGACGCGCTCCGCGTTCAGGGCGACCGCCTTGGGGAGCTTCTGCTTCTTCTTGGAGGCGGCCTTCCACTTCGCGTCCGTCAGCTGCGTCACCGACTGGCCGCCGGCCTTCTCGCCGCCCGGGTAGAACTCGTCGACCTTCCCGGATATCTGTATCGAGTCGCCCTCCTTGACGTCGGGCGTCTCACCGGCGGTGTAGACGAAGATGCCCTCGCTGGTGGCGGGATCGTCGTCCGGCTTCGGGTCCTGGAGCCAGAAGCCGCGCGCCTTGCCGAAGCCGCGGACCGCCGTGACGACTCCGGGCACATCCGTGACCTGCTTGCCCGCGAAGGGCGAGACCCGGGTGTTGCCCTGGATGTCGTGGAGACGTGGCTCTTCGACCGTGTTCCCTGACGCGGAGACCGCGGTCATGACGAGCAGAGTTGAGCCGCACACCGCCGCGACGGTGAGGGCGGAGGTACGGGCGAGACGGGACGACAACGGTGCCTCCGGAGGGGGGTGGCGGACGGCGTTCTCTCCAGGTCCGGACTTCATTACGGACGGGTAATCTCTACGCGCGTAAAAGTCTGTCGTGCTCATCTCACTTGTCAAGCGGATGTGGGTCATTGAGCACCGGCTCACACAACTCCCGTCCGGACGACGTCCGATGACACGCAGCGTTGCCTTCGCATGACCGGGAGGCACGAGAACGGCGGGCGTGCGATTCGGGCAGTGCGGGACACATCCCGTCTACGCTGGGGGCCGCATCCTTTCCGCAGTCAGTAGCCCCCGTAGGAGATGAACGCGCTGATGTCCGGTGAAACGACCGGCGGCGACCGTCCCGCCATGCCGCCCGTGCGGCTGACCTCCGAAGCCGAACTCGCGCGGGACGCACTGGCCGCACCGCTCTTCTCCTGGGCCGCGAGCCTCGCGGACTGGGCGGGAGGAGCGGACGGCGGCGCCAAGGACGGCGGCGCGTCCGGGGTGCCCGTCGGCGCCGGAGGAGAGCTGCTCGCGGCCCAGTTGAAGGAGGCGGTGGCTCATCTCGGCCTCTCCGAAGACGAGGACGGGGAGATGCACACGGCCCAGGCGTGGCAACTGGCCGTGGACACGGGACTGTTGGAGGTCGAGGAGGACGGCGGCGAGGACGCGGGCGAGAGCGGAGCCGACGACGGCGAGGATGACCGCGCGGAGGGCGCGGGCGGCGCGGACGCCAGTGCGGAAGGTGAGCCCGCCGCAGCGCAGCGCCCGGCGGTCACCCTCACCGAGGAGCCCGTGGGCACGGCACGCCCCGGCGAGGAGCTGGCCCAACTCCGCGGCGGTAGCCCGGAGGACGTCCTGGAGATCTGGCAGGGCGGCCTCGAGAGCGTGCTCGCCGACGCCGCCACCCCGAGCTTCGAGGACCTGGTCGGCGGGATCGAGGAAGTCACGGGCGAGGACGGGCAGATCGACCCGGAGGCCATCGACCTCGACTCCCTGGACTGGAATCCGGAGAAGGAAGCCGACTTCCTGGACGGCGCGCTCGGCAACCTCTACGTCCTCACCGCCACCGACCAGGCGGTCTCCGCGGGCGCGATGGTGCCGCTGCCCGTGCTCGCCGCCTCGATGATCGTCCCGGACGACATGGAGGAGCCGACGGACGCCGTACTCGAAGAGGTCTCGTCGGCGATGATGAAGCTCGACGAGCAGTTCCGGATGCTCGCGCCCACCGGGCTCGTCGAATACCAGCCCGTGGACGAGGCGTTGACCGAGGAGACCGACGAGGACGTCGAGCTGCCGGAGAGCCTCGACGACGAGGACGTCTCCCGCTACGGCATGGTGCGGCTCACCCCGCTCGGCGTGCACGGCGTGCGCACGCGGCTGCGCGAGGCGGGCGTCGAGGCGCCCGCCGTCGGCGACCTCGCCGGAGCGGACGCGGAGCGGCTGCTGGGCGCCCTGACCTCCTACACCGAGCAGAACGCGCAGGCCGAGATCGAATCCTGGCTTGCCGCCCGTACGCCCCTGGAGTCGGCCCGCGAACTGCTCGACGCCGCCCGGGGCAGCGACGAGGACGCGCCCTCCCGCCGCCTCACCTGCCAGCAGGCCCTCTCCCTCATCGGCGCGGGGGCGGAGCCCGCGCTGCGCGACGTGCTGGAGGACCGGCAACTGGGCGGGCTGGCGCGGGTGTGGCTCGTCGAGCACGGTGCGCAGGACGTGCCGCAGCCGGACGAGGAGATGGTCTTCTGGCTGACGGTCGACACGATCGCCGCCCAGCTGGCGACGGCGGGCGAGGCCACCGAACTCCAGGGCCTGGTACAGGGGTTGGTCGACCAGCACGCGGGGTTCTTCGACAAGGCGTGGAAGGTCGACCACCCGGCGACCGGCTATGTCCTGGAGGCGATGGGGCGCGTGCACCCCGACAAGCAGACGGCCAAGGACGCGCGCAAGGCGGCCTTCAAGGCCCGCAGCCGGCTGGCCTGACCGGAGCCCCGCGCGCTGCTTCCGGCCCTTCCGGGCCCCGCGGCGGGAAGCGTGTGCCGCAGGGCCCGGGGGCCGTCAGATGGACTCGAAGTCGCCGTGGCGGCCGGCGCCCGCCGCGAAGCGCGCCGCCCCGTCCGCGGCCTCCAGCAACGAGGCCTGCCCGTACCGGAGTTCGCGCGCCATCGCGTCCTCCTCGGACAGGCCCTCCTGCTCGTGTACGGAGGCGAGGTCTCCGCGCAGGCACGTCTGCGGGAAGCGGGCCAGCTGTGCGGCGAGCTCCTCGGCCGCGGTGCGGGACTCCCCGTGCGGCACGAGCCGGTTGGCGAGCCCCATGTCGTACGCCTCGGGTGCCGGCACCGGCCGGCCGGTGAGGATGAGGTCGAGGGCGCGGCTCGTGCCGATCAGCCGGGGAAGGCGCACCGTGCCGCCGTCGATCAGCGGGACGCCCCAGCGGCGGCAGAAGACGCCGAAGACCGCGTCCTCCTCGGCCACGCGCAGATCGCACCACAGGGCCAGTTCGAGGCCCCCGGCGACCGCGTGGCCGCTGACCGCCGCGATCACGGGCTTGGAGAGGCGCAGTCGCGTGGGGCCCATGGGCCCGTCGCCGTCCGGCTCGACGCGGTTGGCGCGCTCGGTTCCGATGGCCTTCAGATCGGCTCCGGCGCAGAACGTGCCGCCTTCGCCCCACAGGACCGCGGCCATCGCCTCCGGGTCGGCCTCGAACGCACGGAAGGCGTCGGCGAGTTGAGCGGCGGTCTCGCCGTCGACGGCGTTGCGTGCCGCGGGACGGGAGAGGACGACGGTGGTGACCGGCCCCTGCCTCTCGGTGCGTACGGCCATGGCGGGCTCGACCTCCGGTGGGGACGGGCGGATTGCGACGGGCGGATGCGACGGCGGATCTGCCGGGGCGCCGCGGGCCTGCGGCGCGCGAGGCGGTGCCGACCCTACCCGCGGGTCCGGGAGCGCCCGAGGGGCTCCCCTCAGGGGCTGCGCCCCTACGGCCCGGCCATCGGCGTTGCGCCCGCCCGTCCGGGTCGACGCGAACCTGCCCGTACGGCGGCGGTCCCGTCCAGGCCCGGCTTCCCCACGGCGGGGGCCGGGCGAGCGGACCGCGGTACGCCGCCCTACAACGGGATGCGGCCCGCCCGTCCGGTCCCCGCCGGACCCGGCCTTGCGGGCGCCGGCCCCGAGCCCCTTCCGGCGCTCCTACGGGCCGGACACGACCATTGTCACTCCTCGGGCCCGAACCACACCGTGGTCGCGTTGCAGAACTCCCGGATCCCGTGACCGGCCAGCTCACGCCCGTAACCGGAGCGCTTGACCCCGCCGAAGGGCAGGCCCGGGTGCGAGGCCGTCATGCCGTTGAAGAAGACGCCCCCGGCCTCCAGGTCGCGGGTGAGCCGTTCCTGCTCGCCCGCGTCACGCGTCCAGGCGTTTGAACTGAGGCCGAACGACGTGTCGTTGGCGAGTTCGATCGCCTCGTCCAGGCCGTCCACGCGGTAGACGGACGCGACGGGCCCGAAGGCCTCCTCGCGGTGGATCCGCATGTCCTCGGTGATGCCGGTGAGCACCGTCGGCTCGTAGTACCAGCCGTCCGGGAGGTGCAGCGGGCGCCCGCCGCCGCACTGGGCGGTGGCGCCGCGGCGCGTGGCGTCGTCGACGAGCTCCTCCAGGTCGGAGCGGCCCTGTGCGCTGGAGAGCGGGCCGACGTCGGTGTCCTCGGCCATGGGGTCGCCGACCTTCAGCGCGGACATGCGCTCAACGAACCGGGACGTGAACGCGTCGTAGACGTCCGTGTGCACGATGAAGCGCTTCGCGGCGATGCAGGACTGCCCGGCGTTCTGCACGCGGGCGGTGACCGCGGTGCGTACGGCCTTGTCCAGATCGGCCGAGGGCAGCACCAGATACGGGTCGCTGCCGCCGAGTTCCAGCACGGTCTTCTTGATCTCGTCCCCGGCGATCGAGGCGACCGAGCGGCCCGCGGGCTCGCTCCCGGTGAGGGTCGCCGCAGCGATCCGCTCGTCGCGCAGCAGGCCGGCGATCGCGTCCGAGCCGACGAGCAAGGTCTGGAAGGCGCCCTCGGGGAACCCGGCGCGGCGGAAGAGCTCCTCAATGTACAGCGCTGTCTGCGGCACGTTCGACGCGTGCTTGAGCAGTCCGGTGTTTCCGGCCATGAGGGCGGGGGCCGCGAAGCGCACGACCTGCCAGAGCGGGAAGTTCCAGGGCATCACGGCGAGCACCGTGCCGATCGGCCGGTAGCGCACGAACGCGCGGGCCGCGCCCGAGTCCTTCACGTCGTCGGGCGCAGGGTGCTCGTCGGCCAGCTGTGCCTCGGCGTGCTCCGCGTACCAGCGCATCGCCTTGACGCACTTGGCCGCCTCGGCGCGGGCCGCGGCCAGCGGCTTGCCCATCTCGGTCGTCATGGTGCGGGCGATGCCGTCCTGGTCCGCCTCCAGCAGGTCCGCCGCCCGGTGCATCAGGGCGGACCGCTGCGCGAAGCTGGTGAGGCGGTGTTCGCGGAAGGCGCGGCCGGCCCTGAAGAGCCGCTCCTCGATCTCGCCGACGTTGAGCGGTTCGAACGTCTTCAGGGTCTCGCCCGTGGCCGGATTCACCGTGGCGATGGCCATGTGAGCGCCTCCTTCGGCTGCTTCGGTGCCTGTGCACGTCGCGCACGTACGAGACGACCCCGCCCGGCCCCCGGTGCAGCCCGCCTCCCGGAGCGGACGCCCCGGGTCCGGTTTGGGGACGCCGCGGAACGGGCCGGGACACCGCGGACCGGAGGCCCGCGGGCGTACGCGCACTCGTGTCTCTATGCCTTCGCGGTACCCCGGATTCGCGGCGCTAAAGGCTCAGAGAGCGGCGCCGCCCGGCTTGACCATGCCGCGGACCGTACGGGAGTCGACGTACTCACCGAGCGCCGTCATGTCCCACTCGCCCGAGAACTGCCGCACGAGCTTGCACATCAGTACGCCGGTGCGCGGCTCGGCGTTGCTGAGGTCGAAGCGGACGAGTTCCTGGCCGCTGCCCGCGTCGACGAGACGGCAGTACGCCTTGGCCACCTCGGTGAACTTCTGCCCCGAGAAGGAGTTGACCGTGAAGACCAGCCCCGTGACGTGCGGCGGCAGATCGCCGAGGTGGACGGTGATGGATTCGTCGTCGCCGCCGCCCTCTCCCGTCAGATTGTCCCCGGAGTGCTGGATGACGCCGTTGAGGATGGCCAGCTTGCCGAAGTAGCAGGCGTCCACCTTCTTGCGCTGGGCGTCGTAGGCGATGACGGAGGCGTCCAGGTCGATCTCCTTCGCCCGGCGGCCCGCACGGAAGACGGGCTCCCAGCCCAGGCCCATCCGTACGCTGCTGAGCATGGGGCGGCCGCCCTTGGTGAGCGAGACCGTCTGGTTCTTCTGGAGGCTCACCTTGCCCTTGTCGAGGTTGATCTTTCCGGCACCGACGGGTGCCGGGGCCGCCGGTGCCGGTGCGGCCGGGGTGGGCGCGGGGGCCTGGACCGCCTGCGGTGCGGGCTGGGGCGGCGGCGCCTGCGGGGTGGGAGCGGGTGCGGGGGTGGCCGCGGGCGCGGCCGGCTCCTCGACGTTGACGCCGAAGTCGGTGGCGATGCCGCCCAGTCCGTTCGCATAGCCCTGGCCGACCGCCCGCACCTTCCACGCGTCGCCGCGCCGGTAGACCTCGACCACGACGAGCGCCGTCTCGGCGCCGAGCGCGGGCGGGGTGAAGGTGGCGATCACTTCCCGCGTGGCGGCGTCCCGGACCGTGGCCGTCGGCTCCATGCCCGAGAAGGTGGCGCCGGGGGCGTCGGGACTCGCGGTGACCACGACCTTCTGCACATCCGCCGGCACCTTGGCGGTGTCGACCGTGATGGTGTCGGCGGCACCGCTGCTGTGCGTCACGCCGGGGGCGGAGGGCTGGTTGTAGAAGACGAAGTCGTCATCGGAGCGGACCTTTCCGTTCTCCGCGATGAGCAGTCCTGAGACGTCCAGGCGGGACGGTGCAGTCACCTCCACCGCCACCTGAGCCGTGCTGAGCGGGAGGTTCGAACCGGGTGTCATTGCCGTCATGCCGGTCGTAACGAGCGGCCCCGCTTTGCGGTTCCTTTGCCGGAGGCGCCTCGCGGACGCGTTGCGGGCGCACCGCGACGAGTACGCCCACCACGGCTATGCCCATCCCCGCGACGGCTACGGCGCCCGGGCGTTCGCCGAACATCGCGTACGCCCACACCACAGTCGTGGGCGGCGTCAGATAGATCAGCGCGCTGGTACGTGTGACGCCGCTGTGCCGCAGGCTCAGCCAGTAGAAGCCGTAGCCCCCGACCGTGGAGAGCACCACGACCCAGGCGACCGCCATCCAGAACGCGGCCGTGGGCGGCGGGACCAGATGCCCGGTGCCGGCTGCGAGCCCCGTGAAGACCACCGCGCTCACCAGGCAGTGCAGCGGCAGCGCCTCGGCAGGTCCGGGCTGGTGCCGGGCACGGCGCTCCAGGAAGCTCGCGGCGAGCAGGCCCGCCATGCCCACGAGGGGGAGGAGATAGGCGAGCGGGGGTGCCGTGGAGGCGGGGGAGGCGAGATCGTCCCGCACCACGGCGGCGACCCCCGCCAGGCCGAGCACGAGCCCGGCCCACTGGCGCCGGGTGACCGTCTCCCCGAGCAGCCGCCCGGCGAGCGCGCCCGCGACGAGCGGCTGAAGTGCCGCTGTCAGCGCGGACGTTCCGGCCGGCACGCCCGACTCCGCCGCCCAGTAGACCGCTCCGAGGTACACGCCCTGGGAGAGCAGCCCGATCGCGGCCTGTTTGGCCAGGGCGCGCGGCGGCATCCGCGCGGTGCCCGCCGGCCGCCGTCGTCCGTACGTACGCGCACGCAGTACGAGCCCCGCGGCGCCCAGCAGCGCGGCGGCGGCGATGAAGCGCCACAGCAGGAGGGTGTCGGCCGGGGCCTCCCGGGTGCCGAGCTCCGCGCCGATGAAGCCGGAGCTCCACATCACGACGAGCCCGGCCCCGATGAGGTGCGTGCGTATCGCAGGCGGCATCCGTAGCTCCCGTCCTCCGCGGCCCGCCGGAGGTAGACCGATCTGTTTACTCTGTCGGGGTTAGAGTGAACTAAACAGATCGGTCTACTGCAAGGGGTGCGGGGAGATGGAGCGATGACGCAGACGGCGGCGGAGCTCACGCCGGCGGCCCGCCGGATCCTCGGCGCGGCCTCCGAGTTGTTCTACGGGCGCGGCATCACGGCTGTCGGCGTCGACCTGATCGCCAGGGAGGCCGGCGTCACGAAGAAGACGCTCTACGACCGCTTCGGCTCCAAGGAGGCCCTGGTGGCGGCGTACTTGCGGGGACGGGACGAGCGCTGGCGGGAGTGGCTGACCGGGCAGGTCCAAGGGGGCGGAGGCGCGAGCGCGGCAGAGCGCATCCTGCGTACCTTCGACGCCCTGGAGGTGTGGATGCGCCGCGAGAACCCGCGCGGCTGCGGCTTCGTCAACGCGGCGGCGGAGCTGCCCGATCCGCGGCACCCGGGCCGGAAGGTGATCGCGGAACAGAAGCGCTGGCTGCGGGAGTTCCTGCGGGAGCTGGCCGTGGAGGCGGGCGCGGAGGACGCGGACGGCCTCGCCGACGAGCTGGTGCTCCTGCACGAGGGGGCAACCGTGCTCAACGGGCTGCGGGTCGTGGCCGAGCCGGTCGCCGCAGCCCGCTCGATGGCGCGCAATGCCCTGGGCCGGGCGGGCTGCACGGGCTGACAGGAGCGGGCAGGAGGTGGCAGGGATGGTGCGCCGCTGGTCGCGGCCTTAGCAGACGGCGTCCCCGCCGGGCGGCAGGAGCAGTGCGGCATACGAGTGGTGTCACTGTCTGATTACGTGTGACTACTCTGCGGCGTGGCAGTACGTCACGCATGACTACTTCGGAATCACGCACGAACAGGTACGGGCACACCGACAGGAACACCAGACGCGTCTTCCTCGGCGGGCTCCTCATAGCGGGCGCCTGTGTGGCGAACCGGGCCCACGCCGTCGGTGGCGGACCCGGTTCCTCCGGCTCGTCGGGGGCCCACGGCGGGGCCGACGCGAAGGGAGCCGCCCGGCAGTCGCTCCGCAGCGAGCGGATGGCATCTCGTCCCCAGACCTACCGGCTGCGGCCGGAGGCGGGCCGGCTGCACCCTCAGACGCGCGGCAGCACATCCGTCGCCTACACGCTCGGCTCCGAAGGGCGCGAGATAGCCCTCACCTTCGACGACGGCCCGGACCCCGTCTACACCCCGCAGGTGCTGGAGGTGCTGCGACGGCGCCGCGTGCAGGCGACCTTCTGCGTCATAGGCAGGGACGCCGCCGCACACACCTGGCTGCTGAACGCGATAGCCGACGGCGGCCACGAGATAGCCAACCACTCCTGGAGCCACCCGCTGCTGACGCGGATGCGCACCCGGGAGATACACGAGCAACTCGCGCGCACCAGCGACGTCGTCGACGAGGCGGTGGGCACGGCACCCGCCCTGGCGCGCGCCCCCTTCGGAGAGTGGGACAGACGGGCCCTGGAGATTTCGGCGTCCCTCGGCATGAGCCCGCTCGGCTGGTCGGTCGACACGTGCGACTGGGAAGAACCCGGCACCCGCAAGATCACCTCGACCGTCATGAAATCCGTACGGCCCGGCGCGATCCTGCTCTCCCACGACGGCGGGGGCGACCGTTCGCAGAGCGTCGCCGCGCTGCGCGACTACCTTCCCCGGCTGATCGACTCGGGCTATGTGCCCGTACTGCCGTCCAGCACCGACGTGTTCGAGGAACGTACGGGGGAGGGGTGGGGCGATCTGGCGCGCTGAGGGGCGCCCGTCAGCGGCGGCGCTCCCGGGAGTGGCCGAAGAAGATCCGGTACCCGATCAGCAGCACCAGCGAGCCCGCGATGGCCGAGACCCACAGGGCGGGGTCGACGAAGTCGTGGTCCACCGAGCGGTGCAGGAACGTGGAGGAGAGCCAGCCGCCGATGAACGCGCCGGCGATCCCGATGAGGATCGTGCCGAGGAGCCCGCCCGGATCGCGGCCCGGGAGGATGACCTTGGCGACCGTGCCCGCGATCAGACCGAGGATCAGCCAGCTGAGCAGCCCCGAGTCCACCAGGCCGGACAGCGCGGAGTCCGGATCGGTGTCTGCGATGAGGTACATGGAGGGCCCTCCCCGTGAGCGAACTGCGTGACCGGTTCTGGTCCATCATGCCCCCCGACTCGCGCTTCAGTACGGCCAGGTGGGAGGCCGTGTGCAGAAGTGCCCGCCGATGCGGGAGTGTTCGGGGTCAGTGGGGTCCAGTTCCCCCTGCTCTGCGATGAGTTCGGCCGCGTACTCCTCGGAGTCGTCCCGCGGCTCGTAGCCCAGCGCGCGGGCGGCCGAAAGGTCCCACCACAGGCGGGTGTTGGCGGAGGAGCCGTAGACCACGGTGTGCCGTACGTCCGGCGCCGTCAGCGCCGCGTGGAAGAGGCGGGCGCCGTCCGCGGGACTCAGCCACAGCGAGAGCATGCGCACCGACGTAGGCCGGGGGAAGCAGGAACCGATGCGCACGGACACGGTCTCGATGCCGTGCCGGTCCCAGTAGAGCTGGGCGAGATCCTCCCCGAACGACTTGGAGAGCCCGTAGTAGGTGTCCGGGCGGCGCGGAGTCTCCACGGGGATCGGCGGGCCGGACTCGGGCGGGCGCGGGGTGAATCCCACGGCGTGGTTGGAGGAGGCGAACACCACGCGGCGCACGCCCTCTTGGCGTGCGGCCTCGTAAAGCCGGTACGTGCCCTCGATGTTGGAGTGCAGGATCTTCTCGAACGGAGCCTCCAGCGAGATCCCCGCGAGATGGAGGATCGCGTCGGTGCCGCGCACGGCCTCGCGCAGGGCGTCCGCGTCGGTGAGGTCCGCGGTGACGGCGTCAGGTTCGCCGTCGACGGGACGGATGTCGAACAGGCGCAGCCCGTAGCCGTAGCCGGGGAGCAGCCCGCGCATCAGGGTGCCGAGGCCCCCTGCGGCGCCGGTGAGCAGGACGGTGCGGGGCGCGGGCATCGGCAAGATCTCCGTCCATGGACGAGGTTCATATATGGAGACACGCTATGGAGCGCCCGCCCGTACGGTCAAGAACGGCGGAGCGGTGGCGGTCTCACTGCCGTGATGTCGATCGCGAACTCGGGGCGCGATCAGTGCGCTTGACCGGCGCGGGCGGGCTGACCTACGGTTTCTGATGTTCAGAGATGTGGACGCAGATCAGAAACGTGCACAGCTGTCGGGGGTGAGGACACCTCCGCCGCCCTGGCCCGTCTCCGTACCGCCGCAAGCAGGAGCGCGCAATGACCTCACCCTCGTCCTCGTCACCCTCGTCGTCATCGTCGCAAGGCGCGGCGGCGCCCGGGTCCCGCACGCTCGCCGCGCGCCTCGAAGGCCTGCTCTTCTTCCCCGTCACCGCGTTCGGGAAGGACGGCGCACTCGACCTCGACGCGTTCCGCACGCACGTGCGCGCGGGCATCGACGCCGGCGCGGGCGCGGTCTTCGCCTGCTGCGGCACCGGTGAGTTCCACGCCCTGACGCCCCAGGAGTTCCGCGACTGCGTGGCAGCCGCCGTCGAAGAGGCGGGCGGCCGGGTGCCCGTCGTCGCGGGCGCGGGCTACGGCACGGCGCTCGCCTGCCAGTTCGCCTCGCTCGCCGAGGAGGCCGGAGCGGACGGCCTGCTGGCGATGCCGCCCTATCTCGTCGTTCCGTCGCAGGAAGGGCTGCTGAAGCACTACACGGCGCTGGC
The DNA here is from genome assembly GCF_032248595.1 of Streptomyces winkii. Taxonomy (NCBI): domain Bacteria; kingdom Bacillati; phylum Actinomycetota; class Actinomycetes; order Kitasatosporales; family Streptomycetaceae; genus Streptomyces; species Streptomyces winkii. The sequence continues at coordinate 856,284 of NZ_JASTTH010000002.1, forward strand.
CGGGGCCACGGGCCTGGACGTCGTCGTCTACCAGCGCGACAACGCCGTCTTCGCCCCGTCCACCGTCGCGCGGCTCGCCCGCACCCCGGGAATCATCGGGCTGAAGGACGGCCTCGGCGACCTCGACCTGATGCAGCGCATCGTCAGCACCGTCCGCACCGAGGTGCCGGCCGAAAAGGCCCGCGCCTTCCGCTACTTCAACGGGCTGCCCACCGCCGAGCAGACCGCCCTCGCCTACCGGAGCCTGGGCGTGACCCTCTACTCCTCCGCGGTCTTCTGCTTCGCCCCCGAGATCGCGCTCGCCTTTCACAGCGCGCTCGTCACGGGGGACGACGCCCGGGCCATCGGCCTGCTCGACGGCTTCTTCCGGCCCTTCGTCGAACTGCGCGACCGCGGCCGGGGATACGCCGTCTCGCTGGTGAAGGCGGGCGTGCGGCTGCGCGGGCTGGACGTGGGCGAGGTGCGTCCGCCCCTGTGCGAACCGTCGGCGGCCCATGTGAAGGAGCTGGAGGGGCTGATCGAGCGCGGGCTCGCGCTGGTCGCCGCCGACGGGCCCGTCGGCGGCACCGCGGTGCGGGGTGACGGCGGGAGCCGCTGATGCGGGCCGGGGCGTTCCTCTACCCCTGGGACGTCGTCGGTGATCCGGCCGCGCCGGAGCGCCTCGCGGCCCTCGGCGTCCGCCAGGTCACCCTGGCCTCCGCATACCACTCGGTGCGCGCCCTCACGCCGCGCCATCCCCGGCACCGCATCGTCACGGCACGGCACGCCGCGGTGCTCTATCCGCCCGCCCCGGAGCGCTGGAGCGGCCGCGAGCTGCGCCCGTACGAGCAGCGGTGGGTGGAGTGCGGCCACCCGGACGGCCCGTACGGCGAGGCGGCGCACGCCCTGGCCGAGGCGGGTCTGTCGGTGCACTCCTGGGTGGTGCTGGCGCACAACTCCCGCCTGGGCCAGGAGCATCCGCACATCGCGGTCCGCAACGCGTACGGCGACCGCTACCCCTGGGCCCCGTGCATCGCCCGTCCCGAAGTGCGCGAGTACGCCGTGACGCTGGCGGCGGAGGCCGCCGTGCGCCCCTTCACCGACGGCACCGAACTGGAGTCGTGCGGCTGGTACGGGCTGGCACATCTGCACGCGCACGACAAGACAGGAGGCGTCCCGCTGAGCGGTGCCGCCCAGTACCTGATGTCTCTGTGCTTCTGCGAGGTGTGCCGCGCCGGGTACGCCGGTCTCGGCGCCGACCCGGAGGAGCTGCGGGCCCGTGTCGCGGCGGCCCTGGAGCCGGTCTGGGGCGGGTCCGGTCCGGCGGAGGGCCCGGGCGCGGGCCGGGACGAGGAGTGGGACGGGGTGTGCGAGCTGCTCGGCGCCGGCGCGGCCGCCCTGTGCGCCGCGTGGCGCGCGGACGCGGCGCGGCGGCTGCGCCGCGAGGCCGTGGCCGCCGTCCGGGCCGCCGCCCGTGAACGTACGGACGCCGGGCGGGACTTCAGGGTGACGCTGCACGCCGATCCGGCGCCGCACCGGCTCGGGGCGAACGCGGGCGTCGCTCCCGCCGAGGCCGTACGGGACGCGGACGGTGTGGTGGTGCCCTGCGGCGGCGGTGCCGCCGAACGCGCGGCTGCCATCGGCCCGTTCGCGGCTGCCGCGGCCGCCGCTGCCATGGGGGACGACGGGGCCGCGGCGGACACCGGGCGGGAGCCCGGGGCCGCGGGCACCCCACCGCTCACGGACGCACCGCTCGCGCACGCACCGCTCGCACGCGCACCGTTCACGGCCCCGGAGGACTTCACCGTCGCGGCGAACTTCACCGTCGTCTCCGGCATGGGCGGCTCCCCGGGCACCCTCGCCGCCGACGCGGCGCACGCACGTGCCCTGGGCGCCGACGAGCTGCGCCTCTACCACGCCGGGCTGGCCCCGGACTCCGACCTCGCGGCCGTGCGGGAGGCCCTGCGCGGACCCGTCTCGGGAGATCCGGCCGGGTGACCCACCGGCGCGTGTCACATCCGAGGGGGTCCGTTCCGTCGTAGAGGTGTCAGCCGGACCACGGCACACGGTCCGGCAGGGACACCCGCGAACCAAGGGACGAAGGAGCGCCAGCCATGGCACGCATCTCGCTCGATCCGCCGCGCAGCCTCTTCCTGCGCATGGCCGAGTGGTACTCGCGCCGCAAGTACGGAAGGGTCATGGACCCGCTCAGGGCCACCGCGCACAACCCGAGGGTGCTGCGCGCCGGTGCCCTCTACGAGTCCCGCATCGCGAAGTGGCGCGCCCTCGACCCCGGCCTCAAGCACCTCGCCGAGATGGTCAGCGCGTCCCGCATCGGCTGCTCCTGGTGCGTGGACTTCGGATACTGGCTGGCCGAGGACCTGGGCATGCCGATGGAGAAGATCCGGTACGTGCCGGCCTGGCGGGAGCACCGCGAGCGCTTCGGCGAACTGGAGCTTCTGGTCATGGAGTTCGCCGAGGCGCTGACGGAGACCGAGCCGACCGTGACGGACGCGATGGCGGAGGAGCTGATCGGCAGGCTGGGCGAGAGCGCGTTCGTCGAGCTGACGGCGATCGTCGCCGTCGAGAACCACCGCTCCCGCATCAACGCCGCCCTCGGACTGACCGGTCAGGGCTTCTCCGACCAGTGCGCGGTCCAGCCCGTGGGCAAGGGAGCGGCGGGGGCGACCGGAGCCGCGGCCTCCTGACGGGCCATTGAGGGGGGACGGGGGACGGGCGGCCCGCGTCCGGGTGGGAGCGCGGGCCGCCCGCTGTCACGCAGGACGTGTGAGGCCGGAACTCAGCGTCATGCCGCCGGGGCGTCGTCCCAGTGCCACGGCTCCTCGGCGACGACGGCCGAGACGGGCAACGGCCCGTAGATGTGCGGGAATTCCTCCGGCGCCGCCGCGCCCGTACGGTCCGTCCCGCCCGCTTCGGCAGTGGCGGCGGTCCCGCCGGCATCGCCCGTGCACACCTCGCCCGGCTCCGGCGGTTCGTAGCGCAGCGGCGCGGAGATCCGCTCGCTGTCGATGACGAGCACCACCAGCCGCTCCGGGTCCCACCCGCCGTACAACATCCGGGCGACCCGCGACAGTTGGTGCCGCAGCGAGCAGTGGATGAACCCGACCTCCTGCAAGGTGCGGCCGCGCGTGGACATCTCGTACGTGCCGGACGCGCGGGCTTCCTCCCACAGGGAGCGCTCCGTGATGTGCAACAGCTCAGCCATGCACCCACGTTAGCCCGCGGGATCGCGGCTCCGGCCCGCGTCCTCCACGTCAGGCGTGAGCCCGGACTGCCGCCTCAGAGCCGCCGCGTGGCCAGAGTGAGCCGGTCGCGCGCGTCGAAGAGCGCGTCCTTGATCATCTGCTCGTGCGCGGGCGTGAGCCTGGCGACCGGAACCGAGCAGCTGATCGCGTCCCGCGCCGGCGTCCGGTAGGGGATGGCGACGCCGAAGCAGCGCAACCCCAGCGTGTTCTCCTCCCGGTCGACCGCGTAGCCCTGCTCGCGCACCAGGGCGAGCTCCTCGATGAGCGCCTCGCGGTCGGTGAGAGTGTTCGCGGTGAGCGAGGCAAGCGTCTCCGGAAGCATCTTGCGCACCTGCTCGTCCTCGTACGTCGCCAGCAGCGCCTTGCCCAACGACGTGGAGTGCGCGGGCAGTCGCCGCCCCACCCGCGTGAAGGGACGCAGATAGTGCTGGGACTGGCGGGTGGCGAGATAGACGACGTTCGTGCCGTCGAGCCGCGCCATGTGGATGGTCTCCGTGGTGTCGTCGGAGAGCCGGTCGAGGGTCGGGCGGGCCGCCGCCACGGCCTCGTCGCCGTCGATGTACGAGGTGCCGACGAGCAGGGCACGCACGCCGATGCCGTACCGCGTGCCCGTGGAGTCCGTCTCCACCCAGCCCAGATCGACGAGCGTGCGAAGCAGCATGTAGAGACTGGACTTTGGGTAGCCGACGGCCTCCTGGACGTCCGCGAGGGAGTGCATCCCCGGCCTTCCCGCGAAGAACTCGAGCAGCTCCACGGTGCGCACGGCGGACTTGACCTGCGATGCTCCCGTCTCGCCAGCTGACATCGTCCTTGACCCCTCTGTTGCGCCGCTCCTAGGCTCCCCGGCAGGTTCACTGACAGAGATGATGTTCAGCATATCGAACGCCTTCTCTGCGGAGACAAGCACGCGGCAGGAGGAAATCGCGGTGGCAGCAGCACCAGTGTGGAGCGTCGACCCCCGGACCGGAAAGCAGCGCGAACAGGTCGGCACGGAGGCCACGGCAGGCGAGGTGGATGCGGCCGTCCGGGCCGCCCACGCCGCGAGGGAGCCGCTCTCCGACCGCACCGTACGCGCCGCGCTGCTCCGGGCCGCCGCCGGACAGCTCGACGCGGCGAGCGAGAAGATCATCGCCACGGCGGACGCCGAGACGGCCCTCGGACGGCCCCGGCTGCCCGGCGAACTGGCCCGTACACAGGCGCAGTTGCGTGCCTTCGCCGACGAGATCGAGGACGGCGCGTATCTGGGCGTCACGATCAACCACAAGGACCCGGACGCGACGCCGCCCTGCCCCGACCTGCGCCGCTACAAGATCCCGCTGGGCGTCGTGGCCGTATACGCCGCGTCCAACTTCCCGCTCGCCTTCTCCGTGCCCGGCGGCGACACCGCGAGCGCGCTCGCCGCCGGCTGCCCCGTCGTCGTCAAGGCCCACCCGGACCACCCGGCGACCTCGGAGCTGACGGGCGCCGCGCTGCGCCGCGCCGCGGCCGAAGTCGGGCTGCCCGAGGATGTGTTGAGCGTCGTGCACGGCTTCGAGGCCGGCGTCGAGCTCGTCAAGCATCCGCTGGTGGCCGCTGCCGGCTTCACCGGTTCCGTACGCGGCGGGCGCGCGCTCTTGGACGCCGCCGCCGCACGGCCCACGCCCATCCCCTTCCACGGCGAACTCGGCTCCCTCAACCCCGTGGTCGTCACGGGCGCGGCCGCGGCCGAGCGCGCCGAGGAGATCGGCGAAGGGCTCGCGGGGTCGATGACGATGGGCACCGGCCAGTTCTGCACCAAGCCGGGTCTCGTCCTCACCCCTGAGGGCGCGGACGGCGACCGGCTCCTGGAGGCGCTGCGGGCCGCCCTCGGCAAGGCCGCCCAGGGCCCGCTGCTGGACGGCAGAATGCGTGAGGCGTTCCTCTCGGGCGTCGGCGCCCGTGCCCGACTGGACGGTGTCGAGGCGCCGGTGCCCGCGGGCCCGGGCGAGGACGAGCACTCGGTCAGCGCCGGCTTCCTCACCGTCCCGGCCGCCAAGCTCGGGCAGCCGGAGTACGAGCTGCTGCTGGAGGAGTGCTTCGGCCCCGTGACCGTGGTCGCGCGCTACCGGGACGAGGACGAGGTCACGGCCGCGCTCTCCCGGCTGCCCGGCAACCTCACCGCCACGCTGCACCTCAGCGGCGCCGAGGCGGCGGGGGACGGCGGGCAGGGCGCGCGGCTGCTCGCGGCGCTGACGCCGCTGGCGGGCCGGATCCTGGTGGGCGGCTGGCCCACGGGGGTGGCGGTCGCCCCGGCCCAGCACCACGGTGGGCCGTATCCGGCAACGACCTCCACCTCGACCTCCGTCGGGGCCACGGCCATCGAGCGCTGGCTGCGCCCGGTCGCCTTCCAGGACGCGCCGGAGGCGCTGCTTCCGCCAGAGCTGCGTGACGCGAACCCGCTGGGGCTGCCGCGCCGCGTGGACGGCCGCAGGGAGAACTGAACGACAGCCGCGTAACACGGAGTCCTGCCTCACGCGGCCGGGCCTCCCGCAACTCCTCGGGGCGCGCGGGAGGTTCGGGCGGGGAGGTTCGGGCCCGGGGGTCCGCCGGGCCCTCCGGGGCCGGGGGGGGGGAGGGTCCCCACGCCCTCAGGGGCCGAGGGGGCAAGTCATGCCGTGCAGACCGCGGTACGCGGCGGGTTCCGGCGGTGCCCAGTCCGTCAGCAGCGCGGGATCGACGCGGTAGACCTCGACGCCGATGGGGTGGCAGAACTCCGCCGGGTCCACGTCGGAGCCCGGTCCCCACATCGGTACGGACAGATCGCCGCCCGGGCACGTCGACAGCGCGCACAGCAGGTCGAGTTCGGCGAAGAACTCGAAGTGGTCGCCGGGCCGCGCGGGGCAGTCCTTCATGAAGTACCGGTCGTCGTCGTTGAGTCCGGTGCACTGGAAGACGTTCAGCACGTCGTGCACGTCGAACTCGGTGAGCCCGTACGGGAGTACGGCCCGTACCAGGTTCGAGTGGCAGTGGAAGTCGAAGTCCTCGCCGGTGAGCATGCGGTTGACGTAAGGGTCGCAGCGCGTGCCGAGGAGGTCGTGCACCCTGCCGCCCTCGGCGTCGCGCCCGTACGAGGCCAGCGTGTCGCCGGTGACGGTCAGCAGCGGCCGCAGGAACGGCAGCGTGGACCACAGCCGGTCGTAGAGGCTCACGTGCGCACGCTGCAACTGCCGTGTGCGGGAGGCCCACAGCCGCTCCCGCGGGTCGTGCCGGTTCCATACGTTCAGGTCGCCGACCTGGGGCCCGTCCACCGTGACCAGGCGGCAGACGTGCCCGGCTGGCACCTCCCACGCGCGGCCGGAGCGTACGGGCACCGTGAAGCGGTCCACGAGTTCACGGCCGGCGTCCGCGGCGACGCGGTCGTAGAAGGCGCGGTCGACGTCGAGCGGGCCGCCCTCATCGGCCTGATAGGCGGCGGCAGTTCCGGCCATGGCGTGCGTGCCCTCCCTCGCGCTGTGAATCGGGTTCCCGTAGGGCCGTGTTCCGGCGGGGCCGCGACACGGCCCTACGTACGCCCACAGCAGAGAACCACAGCGGAGGCCGCACACCGGAAGGGGGCCGCCGGAAAAGGGGGGAGGCCGTCATGCGGCGTCCCCCCCTTTTCCAGCGGGCTCAGTGCGCGACGGCGTGCCGCGTCACCTCACCGGCGTGAAGTCCCGCGCCCCGATGAACTCGGGACGGCGGACAGGCGCCGCGAAGGGCTCGACGGCCTTGTTCTCGACGCTGTTGAAGACGATGAACACGTTGCTCCGCGGGTACGGAGTGATGTTGTCACCGCTCCCGTGCATGCAGTTGCAGTCGAACCAGGTCGCCGAACCGGCCTCGCCCTTGAAGAGCTTGATGCCGTGGGCGTCGGCGAACTTGGCCAGGGACTCGTCGGACGGTGTGCCCGCGTCCTGCATCTGAAGTGACTTCTTGTAGTTGTCTTTCGGCGTCTCGCCCGCGCAGCCGAGGAAGGTCTTGTGCGACCCCGGCATGATCATCAAGCCGCCGTTGGTGTCGTAGTTCCGGGTCAGCGCGATGGAGACCGAGACGGTCCGCATGTTCGGAATTCCGTCTTCCGCATGCCAGGTCTCGAAGTCCGAGTGCCAGTAGAAGCCTGTGGCACCGTAGCCCGGCTTGACGTTGATCCTGGACTGGTGGACGTAGACGTCCGAGCCCAGGATCTGTCGCGCCCTGCCCACCACGCGCGGGTCCCGCACCAGTCCGGCGAAGACCTCGCTGATCTTGTGCACCTCGAACACGGTCCGGATCTCGTCCGACTTCGGCTCGACGATCGAGCGCTCGTCGGCACGGATCTCCGGATCCGTGGTGAGCCGTTCCAGTTCCCTGCGGTACATCTCGACCTCATCGGGAGTGATGAGCTGGTCGATCACAAGGAACCCGTCCCGCTCGTAGTCCGCCAGTACCGCGGCCTCGATGGGCCCCGGAGTACCCCCCTCGGACCACACGACGGGGTCCATGCGTGGGGTGGCCACCTCGGTGGCTCCGCGAGTGGGGTACAGGTCGGCGGTGCGCTCGGGTGCGGTGGTCATGGTGTTGCCTTCCTCTCCTCTCGTACGGCCCTGTTCGGTGGGCGAGCGGCCGAAGCCGCGGGGCGGCTGGAACCGCCGGACCGGCATGCACCGGCCGAGCCTTGTGGGCTCAGTCGTCCGGCTCGGTGAGAAGCGGATAGACGCCGTTCTCGTCGTGATCCTCCCGGCCCGTCACGGGCGGATTGAAGACACAGATGCACCGGAAATCGGTAATGGGCCGCATCGTGTGCTTTTCGTGCCCGTCGAGCAGATACATGGTGCCGGGGGTGATCAGATGCTTCTCACCGGTCTCATCGTTGGTGAGTTCGGACTCGCCCTCTACGCAGAGTACGGCTTCGATGTGGTTTGCGTACCACATCGAGGTCTCCGTCCCGGCGTACAGCACGGTCTCGTGCAGGGAGAAGCCGGCACGCTCCTTTGCCAGCACGATCCGCTTGCTTTCCCAGGTGCCGGATGCGGACTTGATGTGACGGTCGGTGTTCTCGATGTCCTTGAAAGAACGAACAATCACGTTCTGGCGTACCTTTCTCTCTTCATTACGGGGGCGGCCCGCCCCGGACGCAACCGGGACGGGCCGTGAGCGGGGTTGGGCTACGCGGTTTCGCGCACAGCCCGGGCCAGCACGCGCAGGCCCTCGTCCAGCTCCTCTGCGGTGATGGTAAGCGCCGGAAGCAGCTTCACGACCTCGCTTTCCGGCCCCGAGGTCTCCACGAGGAGACCCAGTTCGAAGCAGCGCTTGGCGACGGCGCCCGCGCGGCTCTTGTCGTGGAACTCCAGGCCCCAAACGAGCCCGCGCCCGCGGTAGTCGGCGACGTCCTCGCCGTGCTCCTCGGAGATGGCGCGCAGCACGGCCTCGACCTGCTCGCCGCGCGAGAGGGTCTGCTTCTCCATCTGGCTGTCGGTCCAGTACGTCTCGAACGCGGCGGTGGCCGTCACGAAGGCCGGGTTGTTGCCGCGGAAGGTGCCGTTGTGCTCGCCCGGCTCCCAGATGTCCAGTTCGGGCTTGAAGAGCGTGAGGGCGAGCGGCAACCCGTAGCCGCCGATGGACTTGGACAGCGTGATGATGTCCGGCTTGATGCCCGCCTCTTCGAAGGAGAAGAAGGCGCCGGTGCGGCCGCAGCCCATCTGGATGTCGTCGACGATGAGCAGCATGTCGTGCCGCTTGCACAGGTCGGACAGGTCGCGCAGCCACTCGGCGCGCGCGACGTTGATGCCGCCCTCGCCCTGCACGGTCTCCACGATGACGGCGGCGGGCTGGTTGAGGCCGGAGCCCTGGTCCTCCAGCAGCCGCTCGAACCAGACGAAGTCGTCGGTGGTGCCGCCCAGATAGTCGTCGAAGGGCATCGGCGTGCCGTGCACGAGCGGAATGCCCGCGCCGGCGCGCTTGAAGGCGTTGCCGGTCACGGCGAGCGAGCCGAGAGACATGCCGTGGAAGGCGTTGGTGAAGGAGACGATCGCCTCGCGGCCCTTCACCTTGCGGGCCAGCTTCAGCGCCGCCTCCACGGCGTTGGTGCCGGTGGGTCCGGGGAACATCACCTTGTGGTCCATGCCGCGGGGCCGCAGGATCTTCTCCTGGAAGGTCTCCAGGAAGGCCCGCTTGGCGGTGGTGCTCATGTCGAGGCCGTGCACGACCCCGTCACGCTCCAGGTAGTCCAGCAGCGCCCGTTTGAGAACGGGGTTGTTGTGGCCGTAGTTGAGCGTTCCGGCACCGGCGAAGAAGTCGAGGTACGTATGGCCGTCCTCGTCGTACATGTGCGAGCCCTGGGCTCGGTCGAAGATCGTGGGCCAGCCGCGGCAGTAGCTGCGGACTTCCGACTCGACGGTCTCGAAGACGCTGAGGTCGGGCTGGGTGATGGTCACGGCATGCTCCTGGGAGTGAGTAGCGTGCGGAAGAAGTTCGGATGTGTGTGGGGGTCGGCGGATCGGTGGCGGGGCTGCATGGTGTCGCGGGATGGTTCGGCGTCCGTGGGTGCGGACCGGCGCCGGAGCGCGCGCTCGGTCTCAGCGCGCGGCCAGCGGGCCCGATCCGGTCAGGGACGCCACGGGGCCGATCCGGTACAGCACTTCGGGCTCGTGACCGCTCTCGGGGAAGACCCCGGCATCGAAGAGCACCTCCTTCTCCGTCGCCGCGCCGTGCCGCTCCGCGAAGGACGTGAACAGGCGGTTGGAGGGGGTGTTGTCGGGGGTGACGGTGGTCTCGATCCCGTCTATCCCCGGATCCCGGGCCGTGCGGGCAGCCAGTCCGTCCAGCATCGCTGCTGCCAGTCCCCGGCCGCGTGCCTCCTCGTCGACGGCGACCTGCCAGACGACAAGCGTCCGGGGGCGCGCGGGGCGCACGTAGCCGGTGATGAATCCGACCGGTTCACCGCCCGCGTCCCGCGCCACCACGGAGGTGTCGGCGAAGTCGCGGCACCACAGGAGATAGCTGTAGGAGGAGTTGAGATCGAGCGTCCGGGAGTCGCGGGCGATGCGCCAGAGCGCCGCTCCGTCCTCGAGTCGTGGAGCGTCGAGTGTCAGCCCTTCCGGCATTTCCAGGAAATCTCTGTGGGCACGTGCATGGTCTGCTTGTGCGGCGGTCATGGGTATTAAATTTACCCAGCAGAATCTGAAAACGCACGGCGGGCCGGGGTTACGCAGGACGGGGGTGATGTGTTATCGCGCGCAGGCGCGCACGTGTGTCCAGGGGTGACGGTTCGCCCCGGTAAGTCAGCATTTTCCAGGGCCTACCGGACGTCCTGTGGAGTCCGTCACATTGCCGTAACGACGGGGGTGCGGGGCCGAAACGAGCCCCCGATAGGCGGTGAAAAATCTTAGCGTTTAGAAAAGCGGAAAGCGGGCAGAAGAATACGGGAAGCTACGCTCTGAATTGTATCGGAAATGTATTCTCCGGCATTCGCTTCGATGTCGCATCTTTTCTCCCCGGCACGCAATGGGATCACCACTGTGCGTACGCGGCCCCAGCGTAGTGCCCGTGCCGTGCGGGTGCAGGGAAGAGACCGGTACCTCGTAGGGTGCGGGGCATGAGCGACCGCGGCAATCTCCACATCAAGGGGCGCGTGCTGGCCGGGCCCGAGGACATACGGGACGAACTCTGGGTCGTCGACGGGCGGATCACCTACGAGCGCCCGGCCCGTACGGACCAGGAAGCGGGCACCGCCGAGGGCTGGGTGCTTCCCGGCCTCGTCGACGCGCACTGCCACGTCGGCCTCGGCTCGGACGGCCCCGTGGACGAGTCGGCCACCGAGAAGCAGGCGCTGACCGAACGCGACGCCGGCGCACTGCTGTTGCGCGACGCGGGCTCGCCGTCCGACACCCGGTGGATCGACGACCGCGAGGACCTGCCGCGCATCGTCCGCGCCGGACGGCACATCGCCCGTACGAAGCGCTACCTGCGCAACTTCGCGCACGAGATCGAGCCCGGCGATCTCGCCGCGTATGTGCGCCGCGAGGCGAGGCGCGGTGACGGCTGGGTCAAGCTCGTCGGGGACTGGATCGACCGGAACGAGGGCGACCTGGCCCCGAGTTGGCCCCGCTGGGCGGTGGACGAGGCCATCGCCGCGGCGCACGAGGAGGGCGCGCGGGTCACGGCGCACTGCTTCGCGGAGAGTTCGCTGCGCGACCTGGTCGAGGCGGGCATCGACTGCATCGAGCACGCGACGGGCCTCACCGAGGAGACCATTCCGCTCTTCGCCGAGCGCGGCGTCGCCATCGTCCCCACGCTGATCAACACCGCCACGTTCCCGCAGCTCGCGGCGGGCGGCACGAAGTATCCGCGGTGGTCGGAGCACATGGTCCGGCTCTACGAGCGCCGTTACGAGACGGTGCGGGCGGCCTACGACGCGGGAATCCCCGTCTACACCGGTACGGACGCCGGCGGTTCCCTCGCGCACGGACTGGTCTCCGCGGAGGTCGCGGAGCTGGTCACCGCCGGAATCCCGGCCGCCGACGCGCTCTCGGCCGCGACGTGGGGCGCGCACCGCTGGCTCGGCAGGCCGGGTCTGGAGGAGGGCGCCCCGGCGGACCTCGTGGTCTTCGCGGAGGACCCGCTCTCGGACGTACGGGTACTGGGCGATCCGCGGCATGTGGTGCTGCGCGGCCGCGTGATGCGGTAGGAGCGGGCCGGGCCGGGTCCGTGTCGCTCGCCGAGTCGTGTGCAGCCGGGGGGAGTTGGGAGTCGCCGTGAAAGAGATCGTCTCGTGGGACGCGATCGAGCTGTCGCGGGCCATCGCGGACCGCCGGGTCTCGTGCACCGAGGTCATGGAGGCGTACCTGGAGCACATCGACCGGATCAACCCCCACGTCAACGCGATCGTCGGCGCTCAGGACCCCGAACTCTCCCTTAGGCAGGCGCGCGAGCGCGACGAACAGCTCGGCCGCGGCGAACGCCTGGGCTGGATGCACGGCTTCCCGCACGCGGTGAAGGACCTCACCGAGGCCGAGGGCCTGCCCTGGACGGAAGGGTCGCCACTGCACGCGGAACGCGTCGCCGAGCAGGACGCGTTGCTCGTACGGCGCGTCAAGGCCGCCGGCGCGGTGGTCATCGGCAAGACCAACACCCCCGAGTTCGGGCTGGGTTCGCAGACGTACAACCCGGTGTGGGGAACGACGGGGAACGCCTACGACCCCTCCCGCACGGCGGGCGGAAGCAGCGGAGGCGCGGCGTCGGCGCTCGCGCTGAGGATGCTGCCGGTGGCGGACGGCAGCGACTACATGGGGTCGCTGCGCAACCCCGCTGCCTTCAACAACGTGCTGGGCATGCGCCCGAGTTGGGGCCTGGTCCCCTCGCCGGGCTTCTCCGCGCAGCTGAGCACCGCGGGGCCGATGGCGCGTACGACGGAGGATCTGGCGTGGCTGCTGTCGGTCATGGCGGGGCCCGATCCGGGCGCGCCGCTGGCCGGCGCCGGGGGAGGGGCGCGCTTCAGGGAGGGCCTCGGAGGCGGCGAGGGGCGAGAGGGTTCGGGGCACGGCTCCCGGTCCGGCTTCCACGGCGTCCGCATCGCGTGGGTCGGGGACTGGGACGGCTATCTGGCGACCGACCCCGGCGTGCTGGACGTATGCCGCTCGTCCTTCGCGGCGTTCGAGGCCCTGGGGTGCGAAGTGACCGAGGCGCGGCCGGAGTTCCCGCCGGAGGAGATCTGGCGGACGTTCCTCACCTGGCGCGGGCTCGCGAACCTGGAGCGGCACGGCCTGTACGCCGATCCGCACTCGCGCGGGCAACTGAAACCGGAGGCGGTCTGGGAGATCGAGGGCGGGCTCTCGCTCGGCGCCCTCGAGATCGCCGCCGCGGGCGAGTCGCGCGACCGCTGGTACGCAGCGCTGACGGAGTTCTTCGAGCGCTACGACTACGTGCTAGCCCCGTCGGCGCAGGTGTTCCCCTTCGCCAAGGAGACGCACTGGCCGTACCGGGTCGGGGGACGGGAGATGGACACGTACCACCGGTGGATGGAGACCGTCGTGCCCTGGACCCTGGCGGGCGTGCCGGTGATCGCGATGCCCGCGGGGTTCGGTCCCGGCGGGCTCCCCATGGGAGTTCAGCTGATCGGCAGGCACCGCGGGGACTGGGAGCTGCTGCGCCTGGCGCACGCGTACGAGCGGGAGACGGGCTGGGTCGAGCGGGTGCGGCCGGCGCTGCTGGGGTGAGCGCGACCTGAGCGTGCCGGGCAAAGGGTGCGCGGGTGTGCGGGATTCGGGAGTTCGGGGTGCGAGCCGCGCGTCAACTGCCGCCGGGGGCCGTCCCCTTGTTCCCCTTGTTCTCGTTGTTCCTGTTGCTCCCGTTGCTTCTAGCCCTCGGGCTCGCCCTTGCCGCCCTCGTCCGGATTCCACTCCAGCAGGCGGACCTTGGCCACCGTCCGCACATGGCGGCGCATCGCCGCCGCGGCGGCCTTGGGCTCGCCGCGCTCGATCGCGGCGAGGATGCGCGCGTGCTGGTCCAGCGAGCGCGTGGGCCGGCCGGGCTGGCGCAGCGACTCGTTGCGGCTCTCCGCGACGGACTCCGAGATCGAGCCCATGAACTCCGCGAGCAGCGTGCTGTGTCCGGCGGCGGTCACGGCGGCGTGGAACCTGCGGTCGCCGTCGACCCCGTGACCGCCCGTCGCGATGTCCGCCTCCATGGCGCGCAGCGCGGAGCGCATCGCTTCGAGGTCCTCGTCCGTGCGCCGCTCCGCGGCGAGTTCGGCGAGCTTGGTCTCCAGCGCCTCGCGCGCTTCCAGCACGTCGGGCAGGCGCCGCTGGCGTTCGACGAGCCGCTCGACCGGCTCCGCGTCCAGGGTGTCGCGCATCAGGTACGTGCCGCCGCCGTGCCGCGTCTCGACGAGCCCCTGCACCTCCAGTACCACCACGGCCTGCTTGACGGAGGAGCGGCTGACGCCGAGTCGCTGGGCCAGCTCGCGCTCGGGCGGAAGGCGGTCGCCCGCGCTCAGTTCGTGATCGACGGCGTACGCGCGCAACCTGTCCAGCACCTGCTCGTACAGCCGCGGGCGGGACATGGGTCGCAGTGCGTCGTCGGTCATCCGGCCCCCTCGGCCCCCTGGGTGTACAGGCCAGGAGCCTAACACCGCGGATCAATGGCCCGATGACTGGTGGACAAGTGGCCGAACCAATTCTGTCCGAGCCATTGACAGCGGAGAAGAGCCGCGAGGAATGTGGTCCAGCCACTTGGCCATTGCGCCAATTCATCGATCCCGGCGTCCTGTCGTACGGCGCCCAAGGACGGGAGCCCCATGTCTGCCGAACTCATATCGATCCTGGTGCTGGCGGTGATCTTCGTCATCGCCACGACGCGCTCCGTCAACATGGGCGCGCTCGCCTTCGCCGCCGCATTCGGCGTCGGCACGCTGGCCGCCGGTTTCGACGTGGAGAAGGTCTTCGCCGGCTTTCCGGGCGACCTGTTCGTCGTGCTGGTCGGCGTCACGTACTTCTTCGCCGTCGCCCGCGCCAACGGCACGACCGACTGGCTCGTGCACGCCGGGATCCGGGTGGTGCGCGGCCGGATCGTCCTGATCCCGTGGGTGATGTTCGCGGTCACCGGCGTGCTGACGGCGATCGGTGCCGTCAGCCCCGCCGCGGTCGCCATCATCGCGCCGATCGCGATGGGCTTCGCCGCGCGGTACCGCATCCATCCGCTGCTCATGGGCGCGCTCGTGGTGCACGGCGCCCAGGCGGGCGGCTTCTCGCCGATCAGCATCTACGGCTCGACCGTCAACGGCATCGTGGCCAGGGAGGGTCTGCCCGGGAACGCGCTCGCGCTCTTCGCCGCGAGCCTCGTCGTCAACCTCGTCATCGCGGTCGCGGTCTTCGTCGCCTGCGGCGGCATGAGCCTGCGCGGGGCCAGGGCGGAGGAGCCCGGCGGCGAGGGGAGCGGCAACGACGCCGTCGCCGGAGGCGGTTGGGGTCCTTCGGGCGGTTCAGGGGGTGCGGGCGGTTCCGGTGGTACGGCGGGCGGCTCCGCGCCGGCGGCCACCCGCGACGGCGGCACCTCGGTCGCCACGCGGACCCGCGAGGCCACCGAGCGGGACGGCTCCTCCGACGGCGGCACGAGCGTGCCCCCCGGCGGCGAGCGGCTCACATCGGCTCGCATCGCCACACTCGCCGGCATCGTCCTGCTCGTCGTCGCCGTCCTCGGCTTCGAACTCGACGCGGGCCTGACCGCCATCGCCCTGGCCGTCGCGCTCGCCGTGATCTGGCCCGAGGACGGCAAGAAGGCGGTCAACGGCATCGCGTGGCCGACCGTCCTGCTGGTGTGCGGCGTGCTCACCTACGTCAACGTCCTGGACGGGATGGGCACGATCGACTGGGCCGGTGAGGGCGTCGCCGCCATCGGCATTCCACTGCTGGCCGCCCTGCTGTTCTGCTACATCGGCGGAGTCGTCTCGGCCTTCGCCTCGTCCACCGGCATCATCGGCGCGCTCATCCCGCTCGTCGTGCCGTTCCTGGAGAAAGGCGAGATCGGCGTCGTCGGCATGATCGCGGCGCTGTCGGTCTCCGCCACGGTCGTCGACGTCAGCCCGTTCTCGACCAACGGCGCCCTCGTGCTGGCGAGCGCCGAGGAGGCCGGGCGCGACCGGCTCTTCCGCCAGCTGATGATCTACGGCGGGGCGGTGACCGCCGCCGTACCGGCGCTGATCTGGCTGGCCATGGTCGTACCCGGGTTCGGGTGACCCGTACCCGGGCACCGGGAGCGTGGGGGCCGGGAGAACGACTCGACGACAGTGGAGTCAGCGAAGTCAGGGAAGCCGGCGATGACACTGAACTCGGTGAGGACAGCACGTCGTCGCTTCCGCCCGGCCCCCAGCCCCACACCCCGACGGACACGGACACGCACCGCCGTACGTTCGTACGCAAGAGACGCCGACCCCCCACACCCCCGCCGTACGCCAGAGCCGCCGTACGCACACCCGCGAGCACGACTGCGAGGAGCCACCCGTGACCACCCTCTTCCCGGCGCTGAGCGCACCCTCCGCGAAGACGGCCCTGCGATTCGGCGAACAGACCCTCTCCTACGCCGAACTCGCCGACGTGGCCGGGGCGCTGGCCGGGGAACTCACACCCGGCCGCCGGGTCGCCGTCTGGGCGACCCCCACCATGGAGACCAGCGTCGCCGTGGTCGCGGCGCTGCTCGCCGGGGCGCCCGCCGTACCGCTCAACCCGAAGATCGGCGAGAGCGAACTGGCCCACATCGTCGGCGACAGCGAACCCGTCCTCGTGCTCGCCGAGCACGACGCGGAGCTTCCCGCCGCGCTCGCCGCGCTGCCCCGTACCGGCATCGACACCGCGCCGCCGCCCGCACCCGTCGCGCTCCCCGCCGAACCGGACGGGGAAGCGCCGGCGGTCATCGTCTACACCTCCGGCACCACCGGCCCGCCCAAGGGCACCGTCCTGCCCCGCCGCGCCCTCACCGCCACCCTCGACGCGCTCCGGGACGCCTGGCAGTGGACGGAGGACGACGTGCTCGTGCACGGCCTGCCGCTCTTCCACGTGCACGGGCTCATCCTGGGCGTGCTCGGCCCGCTGCGCCGCTCCGGCACGGTCCACCACCTCGGCCGCTTCTCCACCGACGGCGTGCGGCGGGCGCTCGACGACGGCGGCACGATGCTCTTCGGAGTGCCGACGATGTACCACCGCATCGCCGAAGAGGTGGGCGAGAACAGGCAGTTGGCGAAGGCGCTGGGGGACGCGCGGCTGCTCGTGTCGGGTTCGGCGGCCCTGCCCGTGCACGACCACGAGCGCATCGCCGCCGCCACCGGAGCGCGCATCGTCGAGCGGTACGGCATGACCGAGACGCTGATGAACACCAGCGTGCGCGCCGACGGGGAGCGCCGGCCCGGCACCGTGGGCGTCCCCCTGGACGGGGTCGAGCTGCGGATCGTCGACGAGGAGGGGCGGGCCGTCGAGACGTGGGACGGCGAGACGGTCGGCGAGATCCAGGTGCGCGGACGCAATCTGTTCACCGAGTACCTCAACCGGCCGGACGCCACCGCCGAGGCCTTCGACGGCGGCTGGTTCCGTACGGGCGACATGGCGACCCGCGATCCCGACGGCTATGTACGGATCGTCGGCCGCAAGGCCACCGACATCATCAAGAGCGGCGGCTACAAGATCGGTGCGGGCGAGATCGAGAACGCGCTGCTGGAACACCCGGACGTGGCGGAGGCGGCCGTGACCGGTGAGAGCGACGACGACCTCGGGGAACGCATCGTCGCGTGGATCGTGCCCGGAGCCCGGCGCCCTGGCGAGCAGGAGCTGGCCGACCACGTGGCGAAGCAACTCGCGCCGCACAAGCGGCCGCGCGTCGTGCGCTTCCGCGAGTCCCTGCCGCGCAACGACATGGGCAAGCTGATGAAGCGGGCGCTCCATGAGTGACGGCGCCCACGAGTCCCGTGACGGCCGCGACTCCCGCGACGCGAGGGGCCGCCGCGAGTCCCGTGACGGCCGCGAGACCGGTCACTCGGCGCGTGCCGCGATCCGGGCCGTCGCGAGCGGCTTCACGGAGTTCGAGCCGCCCGCGCCGGCGGACCGGTCCGCGTCCGGGGCCGCGTCCGCCGGCGACGGCCGGCCGGACGGTCCGCTCGACTGGCACGGCTACGGCGCCGCACGCGAGCGGGCGCGTGAACGCACCGGTGAGAGCGAGTCCGTGGTGTGCGGCAGGGCACGGATCGGCGCCGTCCACGAGGGCGCCGACGGTGCCGTGGGCGCCGAAGTGGTGCTCGTCTCCTTCGAGTTCGGATATCTCGGGGGCTCGCTCGGCGCGCGTACGGGCGACCGCATCGCCGCCGCCTACGAGCACGCACGCACACACCGGCTGCCGCTGGTGTCGCTGATCGCCACGGGCGGCAGCCGCATGCAGGAAGGCATGGTCGCCCTCAGCCAACTCCAGCGCGTCGCACGCGAGTCGGTGCTCGCCCGGCGGGCCGGGGTGCCGCAGCTCGCCGTGCTCCGCGACCCCGCCACGGGCGGCGGCTGGGCCACGCTCGGAGCGGGCGCGGACGTCGTGCTGGCCCTGCCCGGCGCGCAGGTCGCCTTCGCCGGGTCCCGCGTACGGCCCGAGGGCGCGGACCCGGCCCCGTACACGGCCGAAGGCCAGCACGCCGCCGGGCACATCGACCAGATCGTGGAGCCGGAGGAGCTCGGCGCGGCGCTGGAGCGCTGGCTCGTCCTGCTGACGTCCCGTTCGGACGGCGCGGCGCCACCGCCGGACGCGCTGCCGTCCGGCGGGCCCACGCCCGGCAAACCTCCTGCCGGGCAGGGCGCCCCGTCCCCCCAGGCCCTGTCCGCCGGACGCCCTCTCCCGGACTCGGTTCCGGCGAGCGGGCAGGAGGCGGTGGCGCGCGCCCGTGCCGCTCGACGACCGCGCGCCACCGCCTACTTGGACGCGTACTTCGACTGGCGCGAGGAGGTACGCGGCGACCGCTGCGGAGGCGTCGACGAGGGCATGCTCTGCGGCTTCGGACGGCGCGACGGCCGTACGGTCGCCTACGCCGCGCAGACCGGCACCGCCACGCGGCCCTCCGGCTTCCGCACCGCGGCCCGCCTCGTGCGTACCGCCGACCGGCTCGGCATCCCCGTGCTCACCCTCATCGACACCCCCGGGGCCGCCAACGACGCCGAGGCTGAGAGCGCCGGTGCCGGTCCGGCGATCGCCGAGGTCTTCGCCGCAGTCGCGGAGGCCGAGGTGCCCGTGACGTCGCTCCTGATCGGCGAGGGGGGCTCGGGCGGAGCGCTGGCGCTCGCCGCACCCGGCAGGCTGTGGGTCACGCCGGACAGCTACTTCTCCGTGATCGCGCCCGAACTCGCCGCCGCGATCCTCAAGCGCCCCGAGGGGGAGGTCGCGGCCATCGCGGACGAACTGATGCTGCGCCCGCAGGACGTGGTGCGGCTGGGCGTCGCCAGGGCGGTGGTGGAGGTGCGGCGGGGCGGCGCTCGGGGCAGCAACGCGGCGTGAGGCGGGGTGAGTTCAGGGGCCGAGGGGGTGCGGGCCGGACGGGAGCTCGCCGGAGAGGAGCTGGCCGACCGCGTTCGCCAGTCGGTCCGTGCACTCCACGTCGCGCACGGCGATCCGCAGCCACTGCGGCCCGAGCCCCGGGAACGTGTCGCCGCGCCGCACCGCGAACCCCAGCGACCGCAGGCCCTCGCGGAGGGCGGTGGCCCGTGGGTGCCGGACCAGGACGAACGGCGCCCGCGGAGTACCCGCGACGGACAGGCCCGACGGTGCGAACTCCCGGAGCCGCGCGAGGAGATGGGCGCGGTCGCGCGCGATGTGCCGCGCGGCCTCGTCGGCCTCGGCGAGCGCGCGCGGTTCGCAGCAGGCCTCGGCCGCCGCGAGAGCGGGAGTGGAGACCGGCCACAGCGGCTGGTGCCCGGCGAGCCGGGCGACCGTGCCGGGATCGGAGAGGGCGTAGCCGATGCGCAGACCGGCCAGGCCCCAGGTCTTGGTGAGGCTGCGCAGCACGACGACGCGGCCCGGCAGCGCCGGGCGCGCCGTGTCTGCGGCCAACAGCGGTGCGAGGGACTCTCGTTCGCCTGGCACGGCGTCGATGAACGCCTCGTCGACGACGAGGGTCCGCCCCTCGCGCGCGAGCGCGGCGAGCGTCTCCGCGGGGTGCAGCACTGACGTGGGATTCGTGGGGTTGCCGACGACGACGAGGTCCGCGCTCGCCGGTACGGACGCGGCGTCGAGCCGGAAGCCGTCGCCCGCGTCGAGCAGCACCCGGGCCACGTCGTGCCCGGCGTCCCGGAGAGCCGCCTCCGGTTCGGTGAACTGCGGGTGGATCACGGCCGGTTGACGTGTGGCCAGGGCGCGGGCCAGCAGCACGAAGGCCTCCGCCGCACCGGCCGTCAGCAGCACCTGCTCCTCGGCGAGGCCGTGCCGGGCGGCCACGGCGCGGCGTGCGGCGCGCCCGTCGGGGTACGCGGCGAGCCCGTCGAGCGAGGCGGCGATGCGGGCCTTGAGCCAGGGCGGCGGTGTGCCCGTACGGACGTTGACCGCGAGGTCGGTCAACTCGCCTCCGGCGTCGCGCACTTCGGCGTCGCCGTGATGACGCAGGGCGTCGCCGTCGCTGACGGGACCACCGCCGGGGGCGTCGCCGTGGCGGTCGTCGCGCGCCGGGCCGGTCTCAGTGCGAGTGCGCATCGCCGTCGTGGTGCTGGTGCTGGTGCTGGTGCGAGTGCCCATGCCCGTGGCCGTGGCCGTGGCCGTGGCCGTGCGCGTGGCCGTCGTCGTCGTCGTCCGGATGGAAGTGCGGCTGCTGCGGCTGCCCGACCTTGTCCTCGAAGCCGGGCAGGGTGACCCGGTAGACGCACGAGTCGCAGTTCATGCGCACGTCGCCCTCGACGGCCTCCCGGTAGCGCTCCGCGACCAGGTTCGCCAGCTCGTCGGTGCCGCCGATGACATCGGCGTTCACGACCTCGACCTCCGGGTTGGCCACCGACCAGCCCTCCGCCTGCATGCGCACGCGCTCCGGCAGTACGCCCGTGAAGAGGAAGTACGGCAGTACCACGACCTTCCTCGCGCCCAGCATGCGGCACCTGTCGAGGCCCGAGGCGACGTCCGGGGCGGCGAGCGAGACGAACGCGGTCTCGACGCCCGCGTATCCGCGTCCCTCCCACAACAGCCGGGCCGCCTTGTGCACTTCCGCGTTGGCATCGGGATCGGTGGAGCCGCGTCCGACGAGCAGCACGGTCGTCCCGGCGCGGTCGCCGGGGGAGCGGTGAGGGGTTCCGCCGGTCGCGGCGCCCCCGTGCAGGGCCTCCTCGACGCGCCGCTCCAGTACGGACAGCAGCGCCGGATGCGGGCCCAGCGGGCGCCCGTAGGTGTACGAGATGCCGGGGTGGCGCTCCTTCTCGCGGGCGAGGGCCGCGGGGATGTCGCCCTTCGCGTGCCCGGCGGAGACCAGCATCAGCGGTACGGCGGCGAACCTCGTCACGCCGCTCTCGACGAGCTCGGCGACGGAGTCGGCGAGCGGCGGCGGCGACAGCTCGATGAAGCCCCCGGCCACGGGCGTCTCGGGGTTGCGTTTCGCGAGGTCGTCGACGAACGAACGGAAGGCCGCGGCGCCTTCGTCGTCACGCGTGCCGTGACCGACGAGCAGGAGGGCGGGAGGGGTCGTCACTGGTTCTCCTTGCGGTGCTGGTTGTCCGGGACCGGTGGGCTTTCCGGGCCGTGGCTGTGGCCGGGGCCGTTGGCCCCGTGGCAGTCGGAGCCGCCGTCTTCGTCGTCGTCGACGCCGCCCGCTCGACTCCCGGCGTAGAGCAGGGCGTTGAGGGCCGCGGCGGCGACGGCCGAGCCGCCCTTCTCCGACACGTTGCTCACGGCCGGGAGACCACTTGCGCGCAGG
Organism: Streptomyces winkii; assembly: GCF_032248595.1. NCBI lineage: Bacteria > Bacillati > Actinomycetota > Actinomycetes > Kitasatosporales > Streptomycetaceae > Streptomyces > Streptomyces winkii. Next base: position 877,908 of record NZ_JASTTH010000002.1, read on the forward strand.
GCCTCCTTGCTCTCGGCGGCGCCGACGAAACCGACCGGCATGCCGATGACGAGAGCGGGAGAGACACCGAGGCGGATGAGCTCGAAGAGCGCCGTCGGCGCACAGCCGACCACCCACACCGCGCCCGGGCCCACCTGTTCGTAGGCGAGGCGCACGGCGTGCGCCGAACGCGTCAGTCCCGGTGAGGACGTCGCGTCCGGCAGCCGGCACACGGTCTCTCGCCGTGTGATCCCCGAGGCGACCATCTCCACGTCCGTCACCACGGGCGCGGGCACGGGACGGTGCAACGCGGCGTGTGCGGCCCGCAGTTGCTGCTCGTCGGTGACGAGGTCGGAGGCGTAGCCGAGGTCGGCACTGGAGTGGACGACGCGCTCCACCACCGCCCGGGTCAGGGGAGGCAGCGCCGAGGTGTCGAGGCGGGACCGCAGGATGCGGTACGACTGCTGCTCGATGGGATGGACGGTACGGCTGGTCGGCCTGGTCAACGGAGGCCTCCGGGGGTGGAGTCGCAGGAGTCGGACGAACCGGAGGAGCCGGAGCGGCCGCGCGAGGGGCCCGATCCGGCGACCGTACCGGCCGTGAAGGCGGTGGCGTCCGTGACTTCGTCTATCGCGTCGACGGGGCATATCTCGACACACTCGCCGCACCCGTCGCACAGCTCCGCCAGCACCAGCAACGCGCCGCCCACCGGCCGTATGGCGCGCCCGGGGCAGGTCAGCAGACATGCGCCGCAGCCGGCGCAGCGGCCGGTGACCCGAACGGGCGCGCGTGCCGGGGTGCCGGCGGCACCGGGCACGAGGTTTGCGGAAGTGGCCCAGGCCCCGGCGGTGTTGGGGCCGCCGCCCGCCGTGTTGGCGGGGGTGCCCGCCGTACGGCGCTGGGCGCCCGCACCAGCGCCTGGGGTGCCGGTGGCATCGGGCACGATGCTTGCCGAACTGGGCCCGGCTCCTGCGGTGTTGGGCTCGCTGCCCGCCTTGCGGGGCGTGGGGTGTTCGGGGTCGGCTGGGGAGTCCGCCGTCTCCGGCGTGCTGGTTGCGGCGCCTGGCGCGGCTGCGGAGGTGTCTGCTCTACCGGCTGTGGCGCTGGCTGAACTGGGCCCGGCTCCTGCGGTGTTGGGGTCGCTGGCCGCCGCGTCGGCGGGGGTGTCCGTCGTACGGTGCTGGGCGCCCGCACCAGCGCCTGGGGTGCCGGTGGCACCGGGCACGAAGCTTGCCGAACTGGGCCCGCCTCCGGCGGTGTTGGGCTCGCTGGCCGCGCTGCGGGGCGTGGGGTGTTCGGGGTCGGCTGGGGAATCCGCCGTCTCCGGTGTGCTGGTTGCGGCGCCTGGCGCTGCTGCGGGGGTGCCCCCCGCGCCGGTCGTAGTGGGCGCGGGGCTTGTTGAACTGGGCCCGGCTCCGGCGGTGTTGGGGCCGGTGCCCGCCCCGCCGGGCGTGCGGTCTGCGGGACCGGCCTGGTGCGCCGCCGTGCCGGTACCGGCGCCCGCCGCGCCGGCGGCGCGCCGTCCGGTCGCGGCGCCGGCCGCATCCGCGGCGAACCGCCCGCGCGGCGCTGCGCCCCGCAGGGCGTCGCGCGTCACGTCTGCCACCTGTAGCCGCGCGGTGTCACCATCCGGCCCGCGACCGTCCGCGTCGCCGTGTTGCCCACCGTCACGACCGTCATCATGTCGACGACCGAGGGGTCGAGCCCGTCCAGCGTCGTGAGCGTGACCTGTTCGTCGGTGCGGCTCGCGGACCGCACCACGCCGACCGGGGTGCCAAGGGAGCGGTGCTCCGTGAGGATGGCGAGCGCCTTCGGCAACTGCCAGTCGCGGTCCCGCGAGCGCGGGTTGTAGAAGGTCACCACGGTGTCCGACTCCGCGGCGGCCCGTACGCGCCGCTCGATCACCTCCCACGGCGTATGCAGGTCCGAGAGGCTGATCGAGACGTGGTCGTGGCCCAGCGGCGCCCCCAGGAGCGCCGCCGCTGCGAGCGCCGCGGTGACGCCCGGGACTCCGACCACGTCGATGTCGCCGCCCGCCTCCGCGAGGGCGGGCGAGGCCATCGCGTACACGCCGGCGTCGCCGCTGCCGATGAGCGCGACAGAGCGTCCCGCGCGCGCCTCGGCCACCGCCGTGCGCGCCCGTTCCTCCTCGCTGCCGAGTCCGGACTCCAGCACGCGGGTGCCGGGACGCAGCAGATCGCGGATCTGCTCGACGTACTGGTCGAGCCCCACCAGGACCGAAGCGCGGCGCAGTTCGTCGCGGGCGCGGGGGGTCAGGAGGTCGCGGGCGCCCGGTCCCAGTCCCACGAGGGCCAGCCTGCCGCGCGGGCGGCGGCGCGCAATCGCCGCGGTCGCCATGGCGGGAGTGCCGTCGAGCGGCACCGACTTGGCCTTGGGCACGACGAGCCGGCCCCCGTCGCCCGCAGCGGTGAGTGCCGCGGCCTCCGAGACCGAGGGCGTGCCGACGGCCGCCTGCGGCGCGTGGGACGGGTTCGGCACCTCGACGCCGGCGAGGACTTCGGCGGCGTAGGTGCGCAGCGGCAGGTCCAGCCGGTCCGCCGCCGCGAGCAGCCCCGGTTCGCCCGCCTTCGCGTCCACGGTCGCCAACTCCGTGACGGAGCGCAGGGAGAGCCCCGCCTCATCGAGGCTCTGCTCGATGAGGCCGATCACCTCATCGGCGCTGACGCCCTTGCTCGCGCCGATGCCGACGGCCAGTGACGGCGGGCGCAGCACTGCCTCGTACGGGCCGAGCGGCAGGACCTCGTCCGTCACCCACAGGGTGGGCTGTGGCTCGCCCGAGTCGCCCGAGTCGCCCGAGTCGCCCGAGTCGGCCGGCTCGCGCGACTCGCTCAACTCGTCGGCCCCGTCCGCCTCGTCGTCGTTCTCCGCGGGCCGCGTGCCCGGTTCCCTGGCGCCGCGCGGCGGTGACACGTGATCGGGAAACGCGGGCAGCGGCCACTGCGTGGTGGCGCGGAGGGTGACGGGCGCGCCGTCCAGGATCGCCCGCGTGACCCGCGGAACGGCTCCCTCGACGGGCCAGCCGAGCGAGTCCAGGCCCGGCACGCCGGTCGCGTCCGTGGCCGTGGTGATGACCGGGGCGCAGCCGGGCAGGGCGTCGGCCACGGCCCTCGCCAGCTCGTTGGCGCCGCCCTCGTGGCCGCCCAGCAGCGCGACCGCGTGCCGCTGCGCCTCGTCCACGCAGACGACGCCCGGGTCGGTGCGCTTGCCGTCCAGCAGCGGCGCGAGGAGGCGGACGGTCGCGCCCGTGGCGAGGAAGCAGACCAGCGTGTCGCACTCGCCGAACGCCCGCTCCATGGCTTCGCGCACCGGCGTGCCCTCGTAGACGCGCGTACGGTCCGGCCACGCCGCGGCCAGCCGGTCGCGGGCGGACGCTCCTGCCGAGGTGGCGGAGATGAGGCCGATCACGGTGCTGCTCCTTCTGAGGCGTCGGGATTCTCGGGGTGTGAGTCGTCGGGGTTCTCGGGTCGTGAAGTGCCCGGATTCCCAAGGGGGTTGGGGGCGTCCACGCTGTGGGAGGCCCTTGCCGCCGACGGCACGGTGCCCCACAGGACGAAGACCGGGTTGGTGGCGGCGAGTCGCGTGACCTCACCCGGCAGCGGCGAGAGCCGCGAGGAGTTGAGGAGTACGCCCTCCGGGGAGAGCCCCGCCCCGGACAGTGCCGCCCGCACCTCGGGAACGCGGTCGAGCGCGGCGAGCGTGACGACGACGCAGCGGCGTGCGCGCGCGGCGCAGGCCGCGACGATCTCCGGCAGCCGCGGGCCGCCACCGCCGACGAAGACGGCGTCGGGGTCCGGGAGCCCGTCGAGCGCGTCGGGCGCCGCACCGTGCACGGCCTGCACATCGACGCCGTGCGAGGCGGCGTTGGCCCGGATGCGCTCGACGCCGTCGGCCGCCCGCTCCACGGCCACCGCCGCCGCGCCGAGCCGCGCGCACTCGACGGCCACGGAGCCGCTGCCCGCGCCGACGTCCCACACGAGGTCGCCGGGGCCGGGGCCCATGCGGGCGAGTGCGAGCGCCCTCACCTCGTACTTGGTGACCATCGAGTCGCGGTGGGCGAACTCCCCTTCCGGCAGGGCCCATTCGGAAGGACGAGGGTGCCCGCCCGCCAGCGCTCGCTGCGCGGGCGGCACCGCCCGTGCGGCGTCGAGGCAGAGCACGACGCCGAGCGGGTCGGGCCAGGTCCGCCCCGCGGCCTCGGCGGGGGAGAGGCGCTCGACGCGTTCGCCGGGGCCGCCGAGGGCGGTGGCCACGAACAGCGTGCGGGCGATGCCCGTGCCCGCGAGGGCCGCGCCCAGCTCGGCGGGCCCGCAGCCGGGTCCGGTCAGCACGGCCGTCTTCGGGTGTGCCCGGCAGACGTTGACGGCGGTGCGGGGGTCGCGGCCGTGTGCGCTGACCACGGCCGCGTCGTCCCACGACAGGCCCGCGCGTGCGAAGGCGAGCGCGACCGAGGGAACCGAGGGCCACACCCGCAGTTCAGAGGGCCCGAAGCGGCCGGCGAGGGCCCGTACGATCCCGAAGAAGCCGGGGTCGCCGGAGGCGAGCACCACCACGCGGGGCACACGCGCAGGCGTCCCGAACTCCGCGGCGTCGGCGGCGAGATGGGCCTCCACCGCGTCCAGAGCAGGAGCGAGCGGGCCCAGAACGATGCGCTCGGCGCCGTCCGGCAGCCGCGCCTCCTCCAGGTGCCGCCGCGCGCCCACGACGAGGGTGGCCCGCTCCAACTCGTCCGCGCGGGCCCGCTCGTCGCCCGCGACCGGGCCCGTTCCCGCGCCTATGACCGTGATCACGACAACAGCCCCCCGGTGGCGCCCGGTTCGGGAGCGGAGGCGATGAGCGTGCGCCCGGTGAAGTCCACCATCGCCGCCTCCGCCGTCACCGCGTGATCGGTGAAGCGGGCCATCACCTGCGCGACGCGGCGGCACAGCTCGGTGCCCGCGCTCTCCAACAGGCCGGCTGATTCCCAGAGTTCGTAGGCATGGCGCGCCGTGTTCGCGTGCGCGACCTGCTCGACGACGGACTCGGCACCGCCCGCGGCACGCGTGATGTCGGCCAGGGCGCCGGGATCGACCTTCGAGCGGGTGTAGTGCGTCATCAGCACACCCGAGGCCAGCTTGGTCAACTTCCCCGCCATGCCGACGAACACCACGTGCGGCACCGAGCCCTCCACCGCGCGCCGCAGCGCCGCGCCCGTGAAGTCGCCGACCTCCACGAAGCTCACCGGCGGCAGCTGCGGCAGCAGCTCCATCGCGCCCTTCTCCGTACGTCCCCCGGTGCACAGCACCACGGCGGGCACCTGCTGCGCGGCGGCCACCGAGACGGCCTGTTCGACGCTCGCGCGCCACGACGCGGTGGAGAAGGGCCGCACGATGCCCGTCGTGCCGAGGATCGAAATGCCGCCCAGAATGCCGAGCTTGGCGTTGGTCGTCTTACGGGCACGCACCTCGCCGTCCGGCACGCTGATCGTCACGTCCACGCCGCGGGTCTCGACGTCGATGACCTCCCCGACGGCCTGGCCGATCATGCGCCGGGGCACGGGATTGATCGCCGGGCCGCCGACTTCCAGGCCCAGCCCGGGTCTTGTGACCACGCCGACGCCGACGCCGCCGTGCAGCGCGAGCCCCGTTCCGCCCTCGCGCCAACTCACGGTGGCGGTGAGATGCGAACCGTGCGTGACGTCCGGATCGTCGCCCGCGTCCTTGACCACGACCGCCTCCGTGCGGCCCCGCCTCAGCTCCGCGGACCGCTCGACCGCGAACGTCACCCGCCGCCCCGACGGCAGTGCGACCTCCACCCACGGCTGCGCCTGTCCCGTCACGAGGTACAGCGCGGCGGCGCGCGCGGCGGCCGAGGCGCAGGTGCCGGTGGTCCAGCCGGTGCGCAGCGCCCTGGGCCGAGCCTTCGCCGTACGGGGCAACTCCGGCTCCCGCAGCTCGGGTTCACCGCGACCGGGCACGCCGGGCACGGCGGGGACCCGGCCGCCGTCCGCCGTGCGTGGCGGGCGGGACTCCGGAGCCTCGTCGTCGGCCGGGCCGTGACCGGTGGTCATCGCTCAGCCGTCCGCCGCGGCCGTACGTGCCGCCCGCAGCGCGCGCCGCGCCTCGGGGTCCGCCCGCCGGAAGCCGTGGAAGTGGCCCGGGTGGTACAGGTGTGAGCGCGTGCCGGCCGCGGAGAGCGCCGGGCCCACCAGGAAGAGCGTGTGCTTCCAGAGCTTGTGCTCCTTGACGGTCTGCTCCAGCGTGCCGACGGTGCAGCGCAGCACCAGCTCGTCGGGCCACGTGGCCTGATAGGCGACGACGACGGGAGTGTCCGCCGGATAGCCGCCCTCCAGCAGCTCCGCGCACAGCTGCCCCGAACGCGCCGCGGAGAGGAAGAGCGCCATCGTCGTGCCGTGCCGGGCGAACTCCCGCACCTCCTCGCCCGGCGGCATCGGGGTCTTGCCGCCGCCCAGCCGCGTGAGGATCACCGACTGCGCCACCTCGGGAACCGTCAGCTCCCTCCCGGCCAGCGCGGCCACCGCGGAGAACGACGCGACGCCCGGCACGATCTCCACCGGGATGCCCAACTCGGCGCACCGGTCGGCCTGTTCCTGGGTGCCGCCCCACAGCGCCGGGTCGCCGGAGTGGATACGGGCCACGCGCAGCCCCTCGCGGCGCGCACGCTCGTAGACGGCCACCACGTCCTCCAGCGCCATCGACGCCGAGTCGAGGATCTCCGCGCCGGGGCGTGCGTGCTCCAGCACCTCCTCCTGTACGAGGCTCGCCGCCCAGATGACGATGTCCGCCTCGGCGATGGCGCGTGCCGCGCGGAACGTGAGCAGGTCGGCGGCTCCGGGGCCGGCGCCGACGATCGTCACCTTGGCCCGGTCCGCGGGGGCGCCGCCCTTGCCCGTCGCGGCGTCCGTCCCCGTCGTACGTGCCGAACCGCCCGCCGTACCGTCCGCGCGCGCCGAACCGCCCGCCGTACCAGCGCTGTTCACACTCACAGCTTTCCTCCTCGTCCGTCCCGCCGGGCGGGCGCGATCAGCGTCGACAGATACGGCAGCCGCTCGCCCTCCCCCGACTCGCCGCCGGACGGTGCCACGCCCGCGGCGGTACGAATCGATTCGCCGGGCAGGCCGAGCGAGGAGCCCCATACGGCGCCCTCCGTGCGTCCCGTCTCGCGCAGCACGGCCGCGACCTCGGCCGCCTGCCGCCCGAACTTGTACGCCACGACGGTTCCCGGGCCCTCAAGTGCCCGCCGCAGCACGGCGATTCCGGCCGTCACCGGCACCAGCGTCAGCGGCTCCGTCCCCTCCGTGAGCACGGCGCCGCTGCGCGCGGCCAGATCCTGCATCGCGGTGACGCCCGGGACCGTCTCCACCACGACCCCCGGCACGGACTCGGACACGGTCTGCGCGAGATAGCCGAACGTCGAGTAGACGTTGGGGTCGCCGATGGTCGCGAAGGCCACCGAGCCGTGCGTGCCCAGCAGTTCGGCGACGCGCGCGCCCGCCGCGTCCCACGCGGCCTCCCGGCGGGCGCGGTCGCTGCGCTCGTTGAGCGCGAAGACGACGCGGACGACCTTCCCGGCGTCGACGTAGTGCAGCACCGTCGCCTCGGCGCGGCCCGTGCCGCCGTCCTCCATCACCGGCACCACCACGACCCCGGCGTCGCGCAGCGCGCCGACTCCCTTGACGGTGACGAGTTCCGGATCGCCGGGGCCGACGCCCACTCCGGTCAGTCTGGGCCCGGTCAGTCTGGGCACGGCACGCACCTCTCCACGAAACGGCGGGCCATCACCGGCGCGGCGGCCCAGTGCACATGCAGATACGAGGCGTGGACGTTGCCGGACGGACCCGCCACGAAGCCCTCCCTGCGCCGCTCGGGGCGCACCACGCCCCAGGCGGGTTCGCCGCCCGCTCCCGGCGTGAGCGCGGTGCGGTGGAACTCGTGCCCCCGCACGCGCAGTCCGGCCGGTGCGAGGACGCTGTCGGCTACCGCGACGGCCTCGCGGTAGCCGAGCGTGAGCCGCTCCGTCATGTGGGCGCTGCCCTCCAGCACGCCGCACATCTCCTCGCCGTCCAGCTCACGGGCGAGATACAGCAGACCCGCGCACTCGGCCGCCACCGGGCCGCCGCCGGCGACGAGTTCGCGCACGGCGGCGCGCAGCGGTTCGTTCGCCGACAGCTGCGGCCCGTACACCTCGGGGAAGCCGCCGCCGATGACGAGTCCGCGCGTCCGCTCGGGCAGGCTCTCGTCGCGCAGCGGATCGAAGGCGACGGTCTCCGCGCCCGCGGCGTGCAGCAGTTCGGCGTGCTCGGCGTAGGAGAAGGTGAAGGCGGCGCCGCCCGCGACCGCTATCCGGGGCCGCTCGCCGCGAGCCCGTACGGGATCGCTCTGCCCGCCTACCTCGGCGGCCGCCTCCCAGGGTGTGACGGGCAGCGGGGGAGCGCTGCGCGCCAGCGCGAGCAGCGCGGCCATGTCGCAGCCGGCACGCACCCTGGCGGCGAGCGCGGCCACCGACTCCTCGGCCTCCGCGCGCCGTTCGGCGACCGGCACCAGACCGAGATGCCGCGAGGGCGTGTCCGCCCCGGCCTCGCGCCGCAGCGCGCCCAGCACGGGCACGCCGGAGCCGTCCAGCGCCTCCCGGAGCAGCGCCTCGTGGCGGTCGGAGGCGACCTTGTTGAGCACGACGCCGCCGATCCGCACCTCCGGGTCCCACGAGGCGAAGCCGTGCACCAGCGCCGCGACGGAGCGCGACTGCGACGAGGCGTCCACCACCAGCACGACCGGCGCCTTCAGCAGCTTCGCCACCTGCGCGGTCGAGGCCGTCTCGCCGCCGCCCGCGCCGTCGTACAGGCCCATCACACCCTCGACGACGGCCAGTTGGGTCCCCGCGGCGGCGTGCGCGAAGAGCGGTGCGATCCGCTCGGTTCCGCACAGATACGCGTCGAGGTTCCGCCCGTGCCGGCCCGTGGCCAGCGAGTGGTAGCCGGGATCGATGTAGTCGGGCCCGGTCTTGTGCGGTGAGACGGTCAGACCGGCCTCGGTGAAGGCGGCCATCAGCCCGGTCGCGACCGTCGTCTTGCCGCTGCCGGAGGCGGGGGCGGCGACGACGAGGCGCGGAGGGTTCACGCAGCGCTCGTTGGGTTGCTCGCTCATGTACTCACCACTCGATGCCCCGCTGGCCCTTCTGGCCCGTGTCCATGGGGTGCTTCACCTTGGACATCTCGGTGACCAGATCGGCGGCGTCGATCAGCTTCCCCGGCGCGTTGCGGCCGGTGACGACGACGTGCTGGACGCCGGGCCGCTCCCGCAGCACCTCCACCACCTCGTCCACGTCGACCCAGCCCCAGTGCATCGGATACGCGAACTCGTCGAGCACGTACAGCCGGTAGGTCTGGGCGGCCAGGTCCCGCTTGACCTGCGCCCAGCCCTCGCGGGCCGCCTCCTCGCTGCTCATCTCGCCGTCCCGCTGGATCCAGGACCAGCCCTCGCCCATCTTGTGCCAGTCGACGGTGCCGCCCTGGCCGCTCGCCCCCAGCACCCGCAGCGCGCGCTCCTCGCCGACCTTCCACTTGGCCGACTTCACGAACTGGAACACCCCGATCGGCCACCCCTGATTCCAGGCGCGCAGCGCGAGCCCGAACGCCGCCGTCGACTTGCCCTTGCCGACGCCGGTGTGGACGGCGAGCAGGGGACGGTTGCGGCGCTGGCGCGTGGTGAGTCCGTCGTCGGGTACGGAGCTGGGCTGTCCCTTCGGCACTACGCGGCCCTCCGAGTCTGCGGCTGGGTGTGCTGGGTGTCCTGGGCGTGAGAGGAACGCGTGGAGCCCGGCGACGGCGCGGGTGCCGCCGCCCCCGCCGCTCGGGTGCCGGTGGCGCCGGTGCCGGTGGTGGCGGTGGCGTGGCGTACGAGATCCGTGACCGCCTCGGCGCGCAGATCCTCCAACGTCACCGCGCTGCCGCCCAGATCGGCCGCGAGCGCGCCCGCGAGCCCGAGCCGCACCGGCCCGGCTTCGCAGTCGAGCACTACCGACGCCGTGCCGTCGGCTGCCAGCAGGCGCGCCGCACGCTGCGCCCGCGCCACCGGCTCGGCGCCGCCGGTGGCCCGGCCGTCGGTGACGGTGACCACGAGCGGACGCCGGGACGGGTCGCGCATCCGCTCCACGCGCAGCACCTCGCGCGCCTTGAGCAGCCCGGCCGCCAGCGGCGTACGCCCTCCGGTGGGCAGCGACTCCAGCCGCGCCGCGGCCGCTTCGACGGACGAGGTGGGCGGCAGCGCCACCTCCGCCTCCGAGCGGCGGAAGGTGACCATGCCGACCTTGTCGCGCCGCTGGTACGCGTCGAGCAGCAGCGACAGCACGGCGCCCTTGACGGCGCTCATCCGCTGCCGTGCGGCCATCGACCCCGAGGCGTCCACGACGAACAGGACGAGGTTGCCCTCGCGTCCCTCGCGTACGACCTCGCGCAGATCGTCCCGGCGCAGCAGCAGCCCACGGCCGTCGCGGCCGCGGGCCCGCTGGTGCGGCGCCGCCGCCTGCACGGTCGCCGCGAGATGCAGACGGCCCAGCGTGCCGCGCGGCTTGCGGGCACCAGTGGTGCGGCCGTACGCGGTACGGGCGCGGGAGCGGTTGCCGGCCGCGCCCTCGCCGAGGCCGGGCACGGAGAGGGTGCGGGTGCGGAACGGCTCGGCGGCGGACGCGGGGGCCTTCTCGGGCGCCCGCCCCGAAGGGGAGTCTCCCTCCGTGCCGTTCGCGTCCTCGCCCCTGTCCTCGGCTCTGTTCTCGCCCTCGCTCCTGCCCCCGCCGTCGGTCGCGGGCGTGTGCTCCTCCTGCGCGCGGTCCTCCGCACGCTGCTCGGGCAGGGACGTCTGCCCGGGCGGGCTCTCCTCGGGCGGGTCGCTCTGCGGGGGCTGTCCGCCGCCGGGGCCGTCCGGGTCGGGGTCCTCGTCGTCCGGGCCGCCGTCCGGGCCGTCGCTCCCGGCACCGTCGTCCGGGCCCGCGTTCTGCTGAAGCGTCTCGTCGAGCTTGTCCTCGTCCAGGCCCGGAGCGTCGAACGGGTTCCGCCTGCGCCGGTGCGGGAGCGCCAGCAGGGCCGCCTGCCGCACGTCCTCCGCGGCCACATCCGTGCGGCCCGCCCACGCGGCCAGTGCCGTGGCGGTGCGCGCCATCACCAGGTCCGCGCGCATCCCGTCGACCTCGAACGCCGCGCAGGTCGCCGCGATCTGCCGCAGCGCCGCGTCGCCGAGCCGCACGTGAGGCAGCAACTCCCGTGCCGCGGCGATCCGTTCACGCAGGGCGTCCTCGTCGGCGGCCCAACGGGCGGCGAACGCCGCCGGGTCGGCGTCGTAGGCGAGGCGGCGGCGCACCACGTCCACGCGCTCGTCGGTCTCCCGTGAGGCCGTCACCTCCACCGTCAGACCGAACCGGTCCAGCAACTGCGGCCGCAGCTCGCCCTCTTCGGGGTTCATCGTGCCGACGAGCAGGAACCGCGCCGCGTGGCGCACCGACACGCCCTCGCGTTCCACGTACGAGGAGCCCATGGCTGCCGCGTCCAGCAGCAGATCGACGAGGTGATCGTGGAGCAGGTTGACCTCGTCGACGTAGAGCACGCCCCGGTGCGCGTCCGCGAGCAGACCGGGCTCGAACGCCTTCACGCCCTCCGAGAGGGCCCGTTCGATGTCGAGCGCGCCCACGAGACGGTCCTCGGAGGCGCCGACCGGCAGCTCGACCATGCGTGCCGCACGGCTCTCTCCGCCTGCTCCTCCTGCTCCCGCGGGAAGCGCCCCCACCTCGGCTCCGCTCTCGTGCGGCCCGTCCGGGCAATCCGGGTCCGGTGCCGCCGGATCGCAGGAGAAGCGGCACCCCGGCACGACGTCCACCCGCGGCAGCAGCGCCGCGAGCGCCCGTACGGCGGTGCTCTTCGCGGTGCCCTTCTCCCCGCGGATGAGGACGCCGCCGATGGCGGGGTTCACCGAGTTCAGCAGCAGCCCGAGCTGCATGTCCCGCATTCCGACGAGTGCGGTGAACGGGTACGGGGTGCTCATGCCCTCTTCCTTCCCCGGGGCGAAGCCCGGTGCGAACGGTCGGCGGCGGAACGGGAGTCGGGGACAGCAGAGTCGGGGACAGCGGAGTCGGGGACGGGGCCGCTCATCTGTCGTCCTCCAGGTCGCCCTCCAGCTCCAGATACGCGGCCCGCAGCTGCTCCAGCGTCCCCGGGTCCGGCTCCTCCCACAGCCCGCGCTCGGCGGCCTCCAGCATCCGCTCGGCGATGCCGCGCAGCGCCCACGGGTTGGAGCGCTCCATGAACTCCCGGTTCTCCGGGTCGAAGACGTACTCGGCGGCGAGCTTCTCGTACATCCAGTCGTCGACGACGCCGGCCGTCGCGTCGTAGCCGAAGAGGTAGTCCACCGTCGCCGCCATCTCGAACGCGCCCTTGTAGCCGTGCCGTCGCATGGCCGCCATCCAGCGCGGGTTGACCACCCGGGCGCGGAAGACGCGGTGCGTCTCCTCGCCGAGCGTGCGGGTCTTGACGCGGTCCGGGACGGCGGAGTCGCCGACGTACGCCTCGGGCGACTCGCCCGTCAGATGGCGCACCGTGGCGACCATGCCGCCGTGGTACTGGAAGTAGTCGTCGGCGTCGGCGATGTCGTGTTCGCGGGTGTCGACGTTTTTCGCGGCCACCTGGATGCGCCGGAACGCCGCCTCCATGTCACCGCGCGCGGGACGCCCGTCCAGGCCCCGCCCGTACGCGTAGCCGCCCCACACCGCGTAGACCTCGGCGAGGTCGGCGTCGGAGCGCCAGTTGCGGGCGTCGATCAGCGGCAGCAGCCCGGCGCCGTACGCGCCGGGCTTGGAGCCGAAGATGCGGGAGGTGGCGCGGCGCCGGTCGCCGTGCGCCTCGGTGTCCTCGTCCGCGTGCGCCCGTACGAAGTTGACGTCGGCGGGCTCGTCCAGCTCCGCGACCGCCCGCACGGCGTCGTCGACCATCCCCACCACATGCGGGAACGCGTCGCGGAAGAAGCCGGAGATGCGCACCGTCACATCGATGCGCGGCCTCCCCAGCTCCTCCGGGGGCACCACCTCGAAGCCCGTGACGCGGCGTGAGGCGTCGTCCCACACCGGGCGGCAGCCCAGCAGCGCCAGGATCTCCGCGATGTCGTCGCCCTGGGTGCGCATGCAGGACGTGCCCCACACGGTGAGCCCGACCGACCGCGGATACTCGCCCGTGTCGTCGAGGTGGCGCTGGACCAGCGAGTCGGCGAGGGCGCTTCCCACGTCCCAACTGAGCCTGGACGGAATGGCCTTGGGGTCCACGGAGTAGAAGTTCCGCCCCGTCGGCAGCACGTTGACCAGGCCGCGCGTCGGTGAGCCGGAGGGACCCGCCGGGATGTAGCCGCCGTCGAGCGCGTGGAGGACGTTGCCGATCTCGTCCGTCGTCCGCGCGAGCCGCGGCACGACCTCCTCCGCGGCGAACTCCAGCACAGCTGCGGCATCGTCCAGTCCGGTCCCGAGCACGCCCGCGACGACGGCTCCGGCCTGCCCGGCGGCCCACTCGCGTGCCTCCATCTCCTCCACGAGCGTGCGCGCCAGCCGCTCCAGCAGGTCCACGGCGTCGGAGGCGGTACGGGCCGGGCCCTCCACGAGCTTCGTCAGCGCCTCCGGGACGTCGGCCCGCGTGCCCGGCTCCGCGAGCAACTCCCCTTCCGACAGGCCGAAATGGCTCGCGAGGGCAGCCCGCAGCCCCGGCAGGGCACCCGAGACACCGCCCCACACCTGGGCCGAACGCAGCACCGCCAGCGCGAGGTTGACGCGCGCCTCGCCGACGGGCCCGCCGCCGAGGACGTGCAGGCCGTCGCGGATCTGGACGTCCTTGATCTCGCAGAGCCAGCCGTCGACGTGCAGGACGAAGTCGTCGAACTCGTCCTCGCCGGGCTGCTCTTCGACGTGCAGGTCGTGATGGAGCTCGGCGGCCCGTACGAGCGTCCAGATCTGGCTGCGCACGGCGGGGGCCTTGGCCGGGTCCAGGTCGTTCACCAGGGCGTACTCGTCGAGGAGTTGCTCCAGCTTCGCCAGGTCGCCGTAGGAGTCGGCGCGCGCCATGGGAGGCACCAGATGGTCCACGACGGTGGCGTGTCCGCGGCGCTTGGCCTGCGTGCCCTCGCCGGGGTCGTTGACGATGAACGGGTAGACCAGCGGCAGTTCGCCGAGGACCGGGTCCGGCGCGCACGCCGCGGACAGGCCGAGGCCCTTGCCCGGAAGCCACTCCATCGTTCCGTGCTTGCCCATGTGCACGACGGCGTCGGCTCCGAAGGTGTGCTCGATCCACCGGTAGGCCGCCAGGTAGTGGTGCGAGGGCGGCATGTCGGGGTCGTGGTAGATGGCGATCGGGTTCTCGCCGAATCCGCGGGGCGGCTGGATGAGCACGACGACGTTGCCGAACTGGAGGGACGCCAGGACGATTTCGTCCCCGTCGACGTAGAGCCCGCCGGGCGGCTCGCCCCAGGTCCCTGTCATCTCCTCGCGCAGCGCCGGGTCCAGGCGCGAGAACCACTCCTGGTAGTCCTTCAGAGGTACGCGCGCGGGCGCGGCGGCCAGCTGCTCCTCCGTCAGCCACTCCACGTCGTGGCCGCCCGCGGCGATCAGCCGGTGGATCAACTCGTCGCCGTCGTCGGGGTGTCCGTGGACGTCGTACCCGGCGTCGCGCAGCGCGTTCAGCAACTCCACCGCCGAGGCGGGGGTGTCGAGCCCGACGGCGTTGCCGACCCGCGAGTGCTTGGTGGGGTATGCCGTGAAGACCAGCGCGAGCCGCTTCTCCGCGTTCGGCTTGTGCCGAAGTACGGCGTGGCGCACGGCGATTCCGGCGACGCGCCGGGCACGCTCCGGATCGGCAGCGTACACGGGCACGCCGTCCGGGCCCTCCTCCTTGAAGGAGAACGGCACGGTGATCAGCCGTCCGTCGAACTCCGGGATCGCCACCTGCATCGCCGCGTCCATCGGCGAGAGCGCGGCGTCCGAGGCCAGCCACGCCTCGCGCGTGCTCGTCAGGCACATGCCCTGGAGCAGCGGTACGTCGAGCTCCGCGAGCGCCCCGATGTCCCACGTCTCGTCGTCGCCGCCGGCCGAGGCGTCGCCGGCGCGTGTGCCTCCCGCCGCCAGCACCGTGGTCACCAGCGCGTCGGCCCGAGAGAGCAGTTCGTAGAGTGCGGAGTCGGGGTCTCTGAGCGAACCGCAGTACACCGGCAGCGCGTTGGCGCCCGCCTCCTCGATCGCCTCGCACAGCACGTCCACGAAGGCCGTGTTGCCCGCGAGTTCGTGCGCGCGGTAGAAGAGCACGCCCACCGTCGGCGCGTCCGGCCGCCGCGGCCGCCCTTCGTATGCGCCGTGCACCCCGAACTCCGGCATGGCGGCGGGCGGTTCGAAGCCCTCGCCGCTCATCAGCACCGTGTCGGAGAGGAAGCGCGCGAGCTGCGTCAGGTTCTCCGGGCCGCCCTCCACGAGGTACCTCAGCGCCTCGGAGACCAGCCCCGACGGCACGCTCGACTCCGCCATCAGCTCCGCGTCGGGCACCGCCTCCCCGCCCAGCAGCACGGTCGGCACCCCGGACGCCCTCAGCGCGGCCAGCCCGTCCTCCCAGGCCCGCTTGCCGCCGAGCAGCCGTACGACCGCGACGTCCGCGCCGTCCAGCAGAGCCGGCAGGTCCTCCGCCGCGTCGACGCGCGTGGGGTTGGCGATCCGGTACGGGGCACCGGACGCGCGCGCCGCGAGCAGATCCGTGTCGGAGGTGGACAGCAGCAGAACAGTGCTCATCAGGACGCTCCCGCGTGTTGTGCCTCCGGCGCGCCCGGGGCGATGAAGGGCAGCCCGGCGGGCGGGCCCGACTCGATCAGCCGCAACAGGGCGTCCGTATCGGCGTGTTCTTCGATGAGATCGCCCAGGCGATCCAGTTGCTCCTCGCGCAGCGCCGCGAAGTCCGTGTCCGGCGCCGGTACGAAACCGCCGCGGCCCGCGTCCGCGGCGATCCGGCGCAGAAAGGCCCGCCGGAAGCCGTCGCTCTCCAGCGACCCGTGCCAGTGCGTGCCCCACACGGCGCCGGACCGGCAGCCGTCCAGCGGCTTGCCGTCCGCGTCGCCGAACACGGCCTCGCCGCCCAGCACTTCGGCGACGCCGTGGTGGATCTCGTAGCCCTCGGCGCGCTCGCCCAGGGCGTGCCCGGAAGGACGTGCGAGGGTCTTGCCCTGTGCGAAGACCACCCGCACCGGCAGCAGGCCCAGCCCCTCGACGGAGCCCGCCCGCGACTCGACCTCGTCCTCGATGCGCTCGCCCAGCATCTGGAAGCCGCCGCAGACGCCCAGCACGGGGCGGCCCTCGGCCGCGCGGCGGCGCACCGCGTTTGCGAGTCCGCGCTCGCGCAGCCATGCCAGCGCCCGCACCGTGCCGCGGGTGCCGGGCAGCACCACGAGATCGGCGTCGGCGAGCTCCTCGGGACGGTCGGTGAAGCGGACGGCGACGCCGGGCTCGGCGGCGAGGGCGTCGACGTCGGTGAAGTTCGACATCAGCGGCAGCGGCACAACCGCTATGCGCAGCACGTCCGTTCCGTACGGGGACGCCGTCGCCTGCTCCCGTACGGTGTCGCGCAGGGACAGGCGGAGCCCGTCCTCCTCGTCGATGCCCAGGCCGTGCCGGAAGGGCAGAACGCCCAGCACGGGCCGCCCCGTCAGGCCGTGGAGCATCTCCAGACCCGGCTCCAGCAGCGTCACGTCCCCGCGGAACTTGTTGACGACGTAGCCCGCGAGCAGGGCCTGGTCGCGCTCCGCGAGCAGCGCCGTCGTACCGAAGAACGAGGCGAAGACGCCGCCGCGGTCGATGTCGCCGACGACGATCACGGGCAGCCGGGCGGCCCTGGCCAGCCCCATGTTGACGATGTCGGTGCGCCGCAGATTGATCTCGGCGGGGCTGCCCGCGCCCTCGCAGATCACCGCGTCGTGCGTGCGCCGCAGCTCCGCGAGGCAGTCGGCGACCGTGCCCAGCAGCCGCTCCTGCCGCTCCGAGTGGTATCCATCGGCGCTCATCTCGCCGACCGGCCTGCCCAGCAGCACCACTTGGCTGGTGCTGTCGCCGCCCGGCTTGAGCAGCACAGGGTTCATCAGCGCGGACGGCTCGGTGCGCGCGGCGGCGGCCTGCATGGCCTGCGCCCGGCCGATCTCGGCGCCGTCCCGCGTGACGTACGAATTCAGCGACATGTTCTGCGCCTTGAACGGCGCGACCCGGACGCCCTTGCGTGCCAGCCAGCGGCAGATCCCGGCGGTCACCACGCTCTTGCCCGCGTCGGAGGTCGTGCCGGCCACGAGCAGCCCGCCGCCGGTGCCCGACGGGGCCGGGCCACCAGGCTCGGCGTGGTGGCCGCGGCGCGTTCCGTCCGGACTCATGTGCTCCCCCTTCCGGCACGGTGCCTCGCACGGAGTGCGCCCGCGGCCGAGGTCGCCAGCAGCGCCAGCGCGCCCACCCGCCGCGAGAGCCGCACCGCTTCGGCGATGTCGCCCGTACGCACGGCGCGGCCACGGGAGTTGAGCACCGGCCGGTGCTCGGTCCGTCCGCCGTAGCTGAGGGTGCCGCCCAGCCGCACGCCCAGCGCGCCCGCGAACGCGGCTTCCACGGGGCCCGCGTTGGGGCTCGGATGGCGCGCGGAGTCGGCGCGCCAGGCACGCAGCGCACCGCGCGGCGACGGGCCGGCGAGCGCGGCGAGCACCGCCGTCAGGCGCGCGCCCGGCCAGCCCGCGGCGTCGTCCAGCCGGGCGGCGGCCCAGCCGAAGCGCAGATGGCGGGGGGAGCGGTGACCGACCATCGCGTCGAGGGTGTTGACGGCGCGGAACGCGGCCATGCCCTGCGCACCGGCGACCGCGCCCCACACCAGTGCCCCGACGACCGCGTCCGAGGTGTTCTCCGCCACCGACTCCACGACGGCCCGGGCGATCGCGTCCGCGTCCAGCGCCTGCGGGTCGCGGCCGCACAGATGCGGCAACAGCCGCCGCGCGCCCTCGACATCGTCCGACTCCAGGGCCGCGGCGACGGCCAGCGCCTCCTGCCGCAGCCCCGTGCCGCCCAGCACCGTCCAGGTCACCGCGGCGTCGAAGAGTGTGGCGCCGGCGGCGCCGCCGAGGGCGCGTGCCGCGCGCGAGAGCGCCGTGACGAGCGTGACGGACCCCGCGACGCACAGCGCGGTGTGCAGCGCGCCCGCACCGCGGTCGTCCCGCCATAGGGCGCGCTCGGCCGCGGCGGCGGCCCGGCCGAAGGCGGCCACCGGATGCCCGCGACGCGGGTCGCCCAGCAGCAGATCGCCCAGGTGACCGAGGACCGCGCCGGATACGTAGGCGCGTTGGGCCCGCATCGGTCAGCGAGCCGTCGTGGTGCCTCGGGAGGGCGATGCGCCGGGCCGTGGCCGCCGGCCGCGGGAGTACGGGAGGCGACGGTCGCCCGGGACGTGAGCGGTCGCGAGGGCGGAAGCGGACACAGCTGTGGGAGAGGCGGGCAAGCCACGCATGACGGAGTCCTCACTCAGGGTCCTCGCCCTGGTTCGACGTACCGGCGGCGAGAGTCTCCTGGCTCCCGGATCGCCGCGCCCCCCGGCCTTCCAGCCCTCGAACGCATGGGCCGTGACCTTCGGTTGGGGGTGCGCTCCCCGGTGACAGTGGCGGGACCGCGCCGGATTCGCACCGGCTTCCTCTCCTGCCGCCGTTGGGCAACTCCGGCAGTCCACCACGTACCAGGAGGGGCGTCAACTCGCCGCTGACCTGCGACGGGAGAGTGTGAGCAGACACACGGGGAGGGGCGCAGGCACAGGGAAAAGGGGTACGGAGCGCCGCTCCGTACCCCTTCCGCTCTCCGGCGCGACCGTCAACAGGCCGCCGGCGCCGCGTCGTTCAGGGTGCCGTGATGATGTAGATGCCGTACGCGACGGCCGCCGCGCACAGCGCGAAGCACGTGTACGCGCCGGTGCGCGCGAGCACCGTCGCGCCGCCGCCCCGCGGCGAACCCGGCGCCGAACCCTGCGCCTTGCCGGCTGACGAGCCGACGATGCCGAGCGTGAACACGCCCACCAGGGCGACCGTGGCCACGAGGCTGACGCCGAATACCTCGCCGAGCGCTGCCCAGTCGATGTCCATAGCGTTCGCTTCCTGTCTGCTCAGTAGTTGGGGAGGTCTTGGGTTGCTGAGGCCTTGGACCCCGTGAACCGGCCTAGCCGAGGGGAGAGGCCGCCTGCCGGCGCCGTCGCTCGGACGCCGGCTCCGATGCCGTCTCCGGCGTGGTCTCGGACACCGTCTCGGACGCCGCCTCCGGCACCGGTCCGCCGTTGCCGGCGGCCGTGGTGCGCGCCGCTGCCGCCGCGGGCGGCGGCGCGACGGAACGCAGCGCCGCGGTGACGACACCGGCGGGCTCGGAGCCCGAAGTGCCGGGCAGCGTCACGTCGTTGACGTTGGTGTGGTCGACGGGCTGGCGGCGCGAGAGCAGCCAGATGCCGCCGCCCACGGCCAGCGCGAGCGCCGCGACGGTGCTGACGCCCCAGTCGCCCTGCTGCGCGAGCAGCGCCGCGCCCGCGGAGACGAGGGCCGCCGCCGGGAGCGTCAGCCCCCAACCCGCCACCATGCGGCCCGCCGTCGACCAGCGCACGATGCCGCCCTTGCGGCCGACACCGGAGCCCATGACGGCCCCGGAGCACACGTGCGTGGTGGAGAGGGAGAACCCGATGTGGGACGAGGCGAGGATCGTGACCGCGGCGGACGTCTGCGCGGCGAACCCCTGCGGGGGCTTGATGTCGGTGATGCCGTTGCCCATGGTGCGGATGATCCGCCAGCCGCCCAGATACGTACCCAGGGCGATGGCCAGACCGGCCGAGACGATGACCCACGTCGGCGGGTCCGCCTGCGGCGCGATCACGCCGCCGGTGATCAGGGCGAGAGTGATGACGCCCATGGTCTTCTGCGCGTCGTTCGTGCCGTGCGCGAGGGAGACCAGAGCGGCGGAGGTGATCTGCCCCGCGCGGTAACCCTTCGCGGTCTGCTGCTCGTCGGCCTTGCGCGCGGCCCGGTAGGTCAGCCGCGTGGCGACCAGCGCCGCGACGCCCGCGACGAGCGGCGCCGCGAGAGCGGGGATGAGCACCTTCATCACGACGGTGCCGCCGTTGACGGCACCGATGCCCGCCGAGGCGACGGTTGCGCCGAGCAGACCGCCCATCAGCGCGTGCGAGGAGCTGGAGGGAAGCCCTGCGAGCCAGGTCAGCAGATTCCAGATGATCGCTCCGACCAGTCCGGCGAAGATGACTTCAGGCCGGATACCGGAGCCTTCGTCGATGATTCCCGAAGAGATGGTCTTGGCGACCTCGATCGAGAGGAAAGCCCCGACGAGGTTGAGGACCGCCGACATCGCCACCGCTGTCTTGGGCTTGAGTGCCCCGGTGGAGATGGTTGTGGCCATGGCGTTGGCCGTGTCGTGGAAGCCGTTCGTAAAGTCGAACACCAAGGCCGTGACGATCACGATCCCGATGAGAAGCGTGATGTGTTCCATTCACCCAGGCACAATCAGCTCGAAGGTTGATGTCCCGTTGAACGTAGGGACGGTGGGTGAACGGAAGATGAACTGCGGCGGGCTTGCGAGTGTCACTACCCGGCGTCTGTTGTGAGCGGGGTCACACTCCCGCACCACCGTTCTCTCCGCCCTCTTCCGCCGCCTTCATCCAGCTCGGAGGGGGGTGCGCACACCCCGACGACGAAGGTGGAGGTAAACGTGGAGGAAACTGCGGCCGGGGACCCGGAATCCGCGGAATGGCTGGTCGCCTGGCGTGAGTTGGTGCACACCGCCCGCCGCAGCACCGCCGACGGGCTCGTCGTCGGCACCTCGGGCAACGTCTCGGTACGGGTGGGGGACGCGGTGCTGGTGACCCCCAGCGGCGTCCCGTACGACCGCCTTTGCGACGGCGATCTGTGCGCGGTGGACCTCGACGGCCGGCGCATCGCGGGAAGCCTCTCCCCGACCAGCGAACTCCCCATGCATCTGGCGGTCTACCGGAACACCGGAGCCCGTGCGGTCGTGCACACGCACGCGGTCCACGCCACCGCCGTCTCCACCCTCGTGCCCGAACTCCCCGCCGTGCACTACATGTCGGCGGAGCTCGGCGGCCCGGTGCGCGTCGCGCCCTACGCCACATACGGCAGCGACGAACTCGCCGCGCACATGCTCGCCGCCCTCGACGGGCGCAGCGCCTGTCTGTTGCAGAACCACGGCACGGTCGCGTACGGCGACGCCCTCGGCCAGGCGTATGACCGCACGGCACAGCTGGAGTGGATGTGCCACGTCTGGCTGGCGGCCTCCTCGCTGCCCGGCCGTACGCCCTCGCTCATCCCCGACGACGAACTCGCCCGCGTGGGGGAGAAGTTGAAGGGATACGGGCAGCGGCCCGCGCCGGAGTGAGCCCCCGGCGCGCGGATCGCCGCCCGCGATGCGGTTCACCCGGGCGGCACCGGCCACTGGCCCGGCGCTCGAGGCGTCACGGACACTGACGGGATGCGTCTGCGCACCGCGGCCCTGGCCGCCTCCTCAGTGACGGTCGCCGGTGCCGCGGCGGTGGCCGCCGGACGGTACGCCGTCGACGCGGCACTGCGGCCCGCACGCCCCGGATCACCTGCGGGGCGGGGGCGGCTGCCGGCGGGGTTCGGCGGGCCTCCGCTCACCGTGCACGCCGTCGGCGACGGATATGTCTCCCTCACCCGCTCCCTCACGGCGCAGCTTCCGGGCGTGTACGGACTCGTGGGGCGCGACTGCCATGCCGTCGTCGGCCCGGTGCTGGACGGCGAGCCCGCGAAGGCGCCCGCCGACACCGTCGTACGGCGGCTGGAGCGGACCGTCCGGGGCGGGCTGCGGCCCGGCACCAGGGTGTGGTTCACCCCGCAGGTGTGCGCGGACGAGCGGGACGACGCGACCGAGCCGGTGGAGGGGCCGGAGGACGGGGCCGAGGGCGGGGGCGAGGGCGCGCGTGGACCTCACGGCACCCGCGCCACCGCCCGTACCGCCGTCGAGGTCCCGGGCGAACTCGGGGCGCTGCCCGCGTGGTTCATGCCAGGGGAGCGGGACACCTGGGTCGTCACCCTGCACGGCCTGGGCGCCACGCCCGCCCAGGCCCTCCCGCTGCTGCCCTTCTACGCCGGGCTCTCGCTCCCGGTGCTCGGCCTCGCCTACCGCGGCGACGCGGGGGCGCCGCCCCCGCCGGACGGGCTGCGCCACCTCGGCGGCACCGAGTGGTGCGACGTCGAGGCGGCGATCGGCTACGCGGTGCGCAACGGCGCGGCGCAGGTCGTCCTGCACGGCTGGTCGGCCGGCGCCTCCATGGCGCTCCGCGCGGCGGAGGAGCTCCGCGGCGGCCGCACCGGCACCGCCGGCGACGTCGCCGGAAGGATCGCGGGCGTGGTGGCCGATTCGCCCGTACTGGACTGGTGGGCCACCGTGCGTGCGCTGGCGGCCTCCAGGAACGCCCCGCGTGCGCTGCTGCCCCTGGCCGTGCGGGCGGCGCAGGGGCGCGCACACGTACAGCCGGAGAAGCTGCGGCACGTCGTGGACCCGGCGGCGCTGGAGGTGCCGACGCTGCTGCTGCACGGGCCGGACGACACCGTCGCCTCGTGGCAGCGGTCGAGGGAACTGGCCGCCGCCTGCGGCGAGTTCGTCCGGCTGCACACGATTCCCAGCGCCCCGCACGCGGCGATGTGGAACGCCGACCCCGAGGCATACGAGGAGCGGCTGCGCCACTTCCTGACGCCGCTGATCTGACGCCGTGCCGGGAGCGCTGATCCGATGCCGGGGCGGGGAGCGGACGGAGACCGTTGAAAGCGCAGACATCGGCCCCGTGAAAGCGCTGCCATCGCGCGATCCGGGCCGCCCGGTTTCGCCCTACAAATGCACATCGCTGCGTGGAAATCAGCCCGGCTCCGGGAAGCGGATTCCGCAATTCCGGGCCCCCGTTTGGGGTTTGCCCGGGGGACCGTGAAGACTGCTCCTGTGACGCCGTCCCGTACCCCGCGAGACAACCCGCTCCGCCTCGTCCCCACGCGGCCGATCGCCGCGGCCCGGCGCACCGTGACCGCCCGTCGCGCGCGCCCGTCGCCGCCCCCGCCCGAGGGGCTGCCGCCGCGCGAACAGCTCGCCCGCCAGGCCAGGGCCGCGCTCGCGGACGCCGTGCTGCTCGCGCGCTGGGCCGAGCGGAACGAGGCGCTCCCCGGCAGCGGCCCGGAGCGCGAACGGGCCGCGGCAGCCTTGCGGATGCCCGTCGAGCAGGTGCGCACCCAATGGGACCGCGCACGCCTCGCCGGCCTCATCGAGCTGCACGGCGAGACGGCACGGCCCGGGTGGCGCCTGCGCGCCTGGGAGCGGGACGACAGCGCGGTGCTGCGTGGCTGGATGGCGCTCTTCGACGCCTGGTCCCTGGCCTATCCGGGTCCGACCCCCGCCGACCCCGCCCTCGTGGCCGAAGTGGTCGAGGCCGCGCCGCAGTTGCTGTCCGTGATGCATCTGACCGCCGGGCCCGTCACCTTCTCCGCGCTGCACGATCTGCTCGCCCAGCGCGTCGCCGAGCTGCGCGCCGAGCGGGACGGCGCCGACGAGGCCGCCTCGCACACGGGCGGCGGCACCGCCGCGGACCACTCCGAGGAAGTGCTGCTGCCGGGTCTGCTCGACTGGGCGCTCGACGGCTTCGCCGCCGTGGGAGCCCTGACCCGCTGCGCGGACGCGGGGGTGCCCCCGGCGCCGTCGGACTCCTGGGGAGCCGCACCGCGGGAGGGCTCGGCGGTCCTCACCCCGCTGGGCAACTGGGCGGTGTGGACGAAACTGGAGCAGATCTGCGTCGCGGCGCAGAGCCCCGCCGGGAACATCGAGCAGTCCGCCCAGGACATGCTGCGCGGCTGCGCCCGCCTCACGCCCGGCCCCGCCCGGGACGAGTACCGCGCCTGGCTCGCCGCCCGCTCCAACGGCTCCGCCATCACCGAGCTCCTCGCGGCGGCCCGCGGCGAGGACGCCCTCATCCGCGGCCTCGCCTTCGAAGCCCTGCGCGTCGTCGGCGCACCGGCCGAGCCCGCCGTACGGGAGGCGGCGGCGGAGCCGACCCTGCGCCCGTACGCACTGCTCTGGCTCGCCGAACTCGACGGAGCGGACCCTGAGGACCTCGCGGGCGGCGCACCCGGCGTGCTCAGCCGCCAGGAGGCGACGTGGCTGTGGATCGACACCGCGGCCGCCGTCACCGACCACGGTGAACAGCGGCTGCTCGTCGACCACTTGGAGACGGCCGTGCAGGGCACCGTCCCCAAGCTGCTGGAGGAGGTCAGGGCCGTCGGCCATCCCCGTACCGTGCAGGTGCTGGTGGCCCTCGCGGCGGCGCACCCCGATCCCGCGCTCGCCAAGGCGGTGCGCCGGGCGGCGTTCCAGGTGCACACGGGCGGCGTCTGAGACGCCCGGTCGCCGCGCGGGTCCCGGCCGCCGCCTGAGCCTTGGCCGTCAGCTCCGCGATGCGGCGCCGCTCGTCCTCGCCGCCCCGGCGGTGCCCGGCGCCTCGCGGCTCCTGACGGGCCTGGTCACCTGCTTCGCCACGCAGGACGGGATCCCCGCCGTCGCGCCCGCCTCCTGGCGCCGGTACGTGCTGGGCGGCACGCCTACCAGCTCCGTGAAGCGCGTGCTGAAGGTGCCCAGTGACGAGCAGCCGACCTCGAAGCAGACCTCCGTGACGCTGAGGTCGCCGCGGCGCAGCAGCGCCATCGCGCGCTCGATGCGCCGCGTCATCAGGTAGCTGTACGGGGACTCGCCATAGGCGAGCCGGAACTCGCGGCTGAGGTGCCCGGCCGACATGTGCACTCCGCGGGCGAGCGCCTCGACGTCCAGCGGCTGCGCGTACTCCCGGTCGATCCGGTCGCGGACGCGCCGCAGCAGCGCGAGGCGGTTCAGGCGCTGCGGGGGCACGCTCTCCCCGGGCGGCGCCGGGCTGTGGGGTCGCACGCGTGCATCTTCCCGGGACGGCTCCAGGCTCGTCCACTCCCGAGCCCGCCGGCCGGACGGGACGGGCCGGCACGATCGCGTGCCCGTCCCGGGATCGCCCGTGAGAGCGTCCGCCGGCGGATCCGTCAGAGCCTCGGTCATGTGCCGACGTAGGAGGCGAGGTGCTCGCCGGTGAGGGTGGAGCGGGCTGCGACGAGATCGGCGGGCGTGCCCTCGAAGACCACCCGGCCGCCGTCGTGACCGGCGCCGGGGCCGAGGTCGACGATCCAGTCGGCGTGCGCCATGACCGCCTGGTGGTGCTCGATGACGACGACGGACTTGCCGGAGTCGACGAGCCGGTCGAGCAGACCGAGCAGTTGCTCGACGTCGGCGAGGTGGAGGCCGGTGGTCGGCTCGTCGAGGATGTAGACGCCGCCCTTCTCGCCCATGTGCGTGGCCAGCTTGAGCCGCTGCCGCTCGCCGCCCGACAGCGTGGTGAGCGGCTGGCCGAGGCGGAGGTAGCCGAGCCCGACGTCGGCGAGGCGGCGGAGGACCCGGTGCGCGGCCGGAGTCCGCGCCTCGCCGTCGCCGAAGAACTCCTCGGCCTCGCTCACCGACATCGCGAGCACCTCGCTGATGTCGCGTCCGCCGAGGTGGTGGTCGAGCACCGACGCCTCGAAGCGCTTCCCCTCGCACTCCTCGCACGTGGTGGCGACGCCGGCCATCATCGCCAGGTCGGTGTAGACGACGCCGGCGCCCTTGCAACCGGGGCAGGCGCCCTCGGAGTTGGCGCTGAACAGGGCCGGCTTCACGCCGTTGGCCTTCGCGAACGCCTTGCGGATCGGGTCGAGCAGCCCGGTGTACGTCGCGGGGTTGCTCCGCCGCGAGCCGCGGATCGCGCTCTGGTCGATCGACACCACGCCCTCCCCGGCGGCGTCCGGCGCGCGGCCCAGCGACCCGTGCACGAGCGAGCTCTTGCCGGAGCCCGCGACACCGGTGACGACGGTGAGCACCCCGAGCGGGATGTCCACGTCGACGTTGCGCAGGTTGTGCGCCGTCGCTCCGCGGATCTCCAGCGCGCCGGCCGGCTTGCGCACCGTCTCCTTGAGCCCGGCCCGGTCGTCGAAGTGCCGCCCGGTGACGGTGCCGCTGCCGCGCAGCCCCTCGACGGTGCCCTCGAAGCAGACGGTGCCGCCCGCCGTACCGGCGCCGGGTCCGAGGTCGACGACGTGGTCGGCGATCGCGATCGTCTCCGGCTCGTGCTCCACGACGAGCACCGTGTTGCCCTTGTCGCGCAGCCGCAGCAGCAGGTCGTTCATGCGCTGGATGTCATGGGGGTGCAGGCCCGTGGTGGGCTCGTCGAAGACGTACGTGACGTCGGTGAGCGAGGAGCCGAGGTGGCCGATCATCTTCGTGCGCTGAGCCTCGCCGCCCGACAGCGTGCCCGACGGCCGGTCGAGCGAGAGGTAGCCGAGCCCGATCTCGACGAACGAGTCGAGCGTGTGCCGCAGCTTCGCGAGAAGCGGCGCCACCATGGCGTATCCGCTGCTCGGAGAGCCCGGGGAATCGTCGAGGCCGCGGACCCAGCCGGCCAGGTCGCTGATCTGCATCGCGCAGGCGTCGGCGATGCTGATGCCCTCGATCTTGGAGGACCGGGCGGCCTCGCTGAGCCGCGTGCCGCCGCACTCGGGGCAGTCGGTGAAGGTGACCGCGCGCTCCACGAACGCCCGGATGTGCGGCTGCATCGCCTCCTTGTCCTTGGACAGGAACGACTTCTGGATCTTCGGGATCAGCCCCTCGTACGTGAGGTTGACGCCCTCGACCTTCACCTTGGTCGGCTCCCGGTAGAGGAAGTCCCGCATCTCCTGCTCGGTGAACTCGCGGATCGGCTTGTCCGGGTCGAGGAGGCCCGACTCGGCGTAGACCCGCACCGTCCAGAAGCTGTCCGACTTCCAGCCGGGGATGGTGAACGCGCCCTCGGCGAGCGACTTGGAGTCGTCGTAGAGCTGGGCGAGGTCGATGTCGGAGACAGTGCCCCGGCCCTCGCACCGCGTGCACATGCCGCCGGTGCGGGTGAAGGTCACCCTCTCCGTCTTGGCGGTGCCGCGCTCGACCGTGATCGCACCGCTCGCCCGGACCGACGCGACGTTGAACGAGAACGCCTGGGGCGAGCCGATGTGCGGCTGCCCGAGCCGGCTGAAGAGGATGCGCAGCATCGCGTTGGCGTCGGTGGCGGTGCCGACCGTCGAGCGGGGGTCGGCGCCCATGCGCTGCTGGTCGACGATGATCGCCGTCGTCAGCCCTTCGAGCACGTCGACCTCGGGACGCGCCAGCGTCGGCATGAAGCCCTGCACGAAGGCGCTGTAGGTCTCGTTGATCATCCGCTGCGACTCGGCGGCGATGGTGCTGAACACCAGCGAGCTCTTGCCCGAGCCGGAGACGCCGGTGAAGACCGTCAGCCGGCGCTTGGGTATCTCGACGCTGACGTCCTTGAGGTTGTTCTCGCGTGCGCCGTGCACGCGGATCAGCTCGTGGCTGTCGGCGACGTGCGGCGTGGACGGTCGCGTGTCCGTCCTCGTGGCCATGTTCATCGTTCTCCATATCTCGGGCGAAGCCGCCTTCGCGGTCTCCGTCGGCCTCGCCTGGCTCAGCCGCCGTCGCTCTGTCCGTCCGGCCCGATCCGCTGGTCGCCCTGACCGGCGTCGAGCGGTGCGTCTGCTGCTGCGTCGCGCGCGGGCCCTGTCACGCAGTCTGCGCCCATGTCGCGGCAACGACCACGGGTCGGCTCAGCGCACTTCCTGGACGCGGACCATGTTGCCCGCGGGATCGCGGAAGGCGCAGTCGCGGACCCCGTACGGCTGCTCCGTCGGCTCCTGCACGACCTCGGCGTCGCGGGACTGCACCCGCTCGAAGGTGGCGTCGAGGTCGTGGGTGGCCAGGACGATCATGCCGTAGCTGCCCTTCGCCATCATCTCCGCGATGGTACGGCGCTCGTCGTCGGTGATGCCGGGGGAGGCGGACGGCGGATACAGGACGATCGACGTGCCGGGCTGCTCGGCGGGGCCGACCGTGATCCAGCGCATCCCGTCGTATCCGACGTCCATGCGGACCTCGAAGCCGAGGGTGTCGCGGTAGAAGGCCACAGACGCGTCCGGGTCGTCGTGCGGGAGGAAGCTCGCGTGAATGGTGATGTCCATGGCCGTCACGCTAGCCGCGGCTCCGTGACCCGCGCTTCTTGATTCCTGACCGGTTTTGTCCCCCGGCTCGGACGGGGGACGGACGCCCCGCGACTGCTCCTCCCGCTGCCCGGCACCGGGGCACCGATGCCCCGACAACGGCTCCGGAGAAAGCAGTTGCGGTGCGCCGCTAGACTGGCCGCATGGCTACTCACCTCATGCACTAGCGCCGTACGTACGCGCCAGTCCCCATCCGTACGTACGACCTCACCCTGCCTGGAGTAGTCCGTGATCACCGCCACCGGCCTCGAGCTGCGCGCCGGCGCCCGCATCCTGATCGAGTCCGCCACGTTCCGCATCGCCAAGGGCGACCGCATCGGCCTGGTCGGCCGCAACGGCGCCGGCAAGACGACGCTCACCAAGTGCCTCGCCGGCGAGGCCGTCCCGGCGGCGGGCACCGTCAGCCGCGGCGGCGAGGTCGGCTACCTCCCGCAGGACCCGCGCACGGGCGACCTCGACGTCGTCGCCCGCGACCGCATCCTCTCCGCCCGCGGCCTCGATGTCGTGATGCGCCGGATGCGCGAGAACGAGGAACGCATCTCACACGGCCAAGGGGCCACCCGCGAGCGTGCGTTGAAGAAGTACGAGCGCCTGGAGACCGAGTTCCTCACCAAGGGCGGTTACGCCGCGGAGGCGGAGGCCGCCACCATCGCCGCGAGCCTCGGCCTGCCCGACCGTGTGATGGGCCAGCCCCTGCACACCCTCTCCGGCGGTCAGCGCCGTCGCGTGGAGCTCGCGCGCATCCTCTTCTCGGACGCCGACACCCTTCTGCTGGACGAGCCCACCAACCACCTCGACGCCGACTCCGTCGTCTGGCTGCGGGACTTCCTCAAGACCTACCGCGGCGGGCTCGTCGTGATCTCCCACGACCTCGCGCTGATCGAGACCGTCGTCAACAAGGTCTTCTGCCTCGACGCCAACCGCGCGGCGATCGACATCTACAACATGAGCTGGAAGCAGTACGTGATCCAGCGCGAGGACGACGAGAAGCGCCGCAAGCGCGAGCGCGCCAACGCCGAGAAGAAGGCGGCCGCGCTCAACTCGCAGGCGGACAAGATGCGCGCCAAGGCCACGAAGGCCGTCGCCGCGAAGAACATGGCCCGCCGCGCGGAGAAGCTGCTGTCGGGGCTGGAGGAGGAGCGCCGGTCCGACAAGGTCGCCAAGCTGCGCTTCCCCGACCCGGCGCCCTGCGGCAGGACGCCCCTGATGGCCGAGGACCTCTCCAAGTCCTACGGCTCCCTGGAGATCTTCACCGGCGTCGACCTCGCGATCGACAAGGGCTCGCGCGTCGTCATCCTGGGTCTGAACGGCGCGGGGAAGACCACGCTGCTGCGGCTGCTCGCCCGCGTCGAGGACCCCGACACCGGAAAGGTCGTGCCGGGGCACGGTCTCAAGCTGGGCTACTACGCCCAGGAGCACGAGACCCTCGACCCGGCCCGCACGGTGCTGGAGAACATGCGCTCGGCCGCACCCGACATGGACCTCGTCGACATCCGCAAGACGCTGGGCTCGTTCCTCTTCTCCGGGGACGACGTCGACAAGCCCGCCGCCGTCCTCTCCGGCGGCGAGAAGACGCGTCTCGCGCTGGCGACGCTCGTCGTCTCGTCGGCCAACGTGCTGCTCCTGGACGAGCCGACCAACAACCTCGACCCGGCCAGCCGCGAGGAGATCCTCGGCGCCCTGCACACCTTCACGGGCGCTGTCGTCCTGGTCACCCACGACGAGGGCGCGGTCGAGGCGCTGGAGCCCGAGCGCATCATCATGCTCCCGGACGGCGTCGAGGACCTGTGGAACGACGAGTACGCGGACCTCGTGGCGCTGGCCTGACCGGGCCTGTCCTTCTCCTTGATCAATCTCCGCTGGATCATTCGGCCGACGCTTGATCCTTCATATGAGTGAGTGCGGCTCGTATCCCGGCGTGGCCGTCCGCCGGGCTCACGCCGCCTGTGGCAGTCCTCCCGGATCGGTCGCGTGACGAAGATCTCCCGCGCTGACCAGGCGGTTCACGGGAGGCCGCTCGCGGACCGGACAGATCCAGCCACCGGAATGTGTCGCTCCGCTGGAAACGGGCCGTAGTCCGCCGGTCACGGCACTTCCACGGACCTTGCCGAATGGGTGGCCAGAAGCAGGGGGAGGGGTGATCATGAGAGTCACAAAGCGCACTTCCCATGAGGAGGCACGGGTGGCCGAGACTCTGAAGAAGGGCAGCCGGGTGACCGGCACCGCGCGCGAAAAGCTCGCGGCAGACCTCAAGAAGAAGTACGACGGCGGTGCGAGCATCCGGGCGCTGGCCGAAGAGACGGGCCGTTCCTACGGTTTCGTGCACCGGATGCTCAGCGAGTCCGGTGTGGCCCTGAGGGGTCGCGGCGGCGCGACACGAGGCAAGAAGTCCGCCTCGGCCTGACAGGACTTCCAGGCATCCCTCACGGTGGTTACTCTTCGGTTACTTGACCGCTGAGTAACCACCGGAGGATGTCGATGACCCTGCTGGACAAGGACGGCGTGCGTCTCGCCGTGGACGGCGCCGTGGCTACGGTCACGCTCTCCAACCCGGCCAAGCGCAATGTCCAGTCGCCCGCCCTGTGGCGGGCGTTGAGCGAGGCCGGACGCACCGTTCCCGGTGACGTCCGGGTCGTGGTGCTGCGCGCGGAAGGCGCGTCCTTCTCCGCCGGCCTGGACAGGCAGGCGTTCACCCCTGAGGGGATCGAGGGCGAGCTGTCGTTCGTCGATCTCGCCCAGGCCCCCGACGAGAAGGTCGACGAGACCATCGCCACCTTCCAGGAGGCCTTCAGCTGGTGGCGCCGGCCGGATCTGGTCACCATCGCCGCCGTGCAGGGCCATGCCATCGGCGCGGGCTTCCAGTTGGCGCTCGCGGCGGACGTGCGCGTGTGCGCCGACGATGTGCAGTTCGCCATGAAGGAGACGAGCCTCGGTCTCGTTCCCGACCTGACGGGCACGCATCCCCTGGTGGCGCTCATCGGATACGCCCGTGCGCTGGAGATCTGCGCGACGGGCCGCTTCGTGCACGCGGCCGAGGCGGAGCGTACGGGGCTGGCCAATCTCGTCGTCCCCGCGCAGGAGCTCGACGGCGCAGTGGCCGACCTCGCGGCCGCCCTGCTGGAGGCTCCGCGCGACGCCGTCATCGAGACCAAGGCGCTGCTGCAAGGCGCCGCGGGGCGTACGTACGACGAGCAGCGCGCCGCCGAGCGCGCGGCGCAGACGCGGCGGCTCCGCGACCTGGCGGGTCTCGGCGAGTGAGTCTCGGCAGGTGAGCTCAGGCCCGGGGCGGCCGGCTCCGGGCCCGAGCCCGGTCCCCGGAGTGGAGCCCGGGGCGGGGCCCGGAGCGCGCGGCTCACCCGTTCCGGGGCGCCGGGTCGATCGCGCTGACCAGCACCGCCACGGTCACCGGAGCGGTCGGCTCCTCCGCGTCCCACGCGGCGGCCTTCTCCGCCGCGTGCCGCACCGCCCGCGCCACGTCCAGGACCCGCGAGCCCTCGGCGACCGCGAGCTGAATCCGCAGATGCCTTCCGGCGCCCCGGCCGTCCGCGTCCGCGGTGTCGGTGACGGTGACCGCCTCGGCCGGCAGACCGCCGAGCCCCGAACCCAGCGCCGGGGCGAGGCGCGTCACGCCCGGCACGGAGATCACGGCCTGTGCGGTGGCCGCGCCGCGCGGCTCGTCCGCCGGAGCGGGCGGACGTCGGCCGTCACCGGTACGGCGCAGCCCCCGCACGCCCGGTTCCGTCCCGGCTGCCCCGGGCGCCCCGGCGCCGGCCGCCGGAGCAGTGTCCTCCCCGGGCCCGTCGAAGGAGCCGTGGCCGTCGTGCCCGTCCCCGCTCTCCAGCAGGTCCGTGATCCGCAGATCGACCGTGGCGACGCGCAGCCCCAGCGCCCGGTCGGCGGCCGTCAGCAGAACCGCGCGCACCAGCTCCGCGGTCGTCGTCAGCGGAGCGTGGGGCGCCGTCGCGAACTCCGCGTCGATGTGCAGTGGGCCCGGCGGCAGCGCAGACGGAGGCGGCGGGACGGCTGGGGGCGCGGCCGTGTCCGGATCCGCCAGGCAGAGCCGCAGGCCGCCCATCCGTACGTCCGGCAGATCCCGCGATACGGCCCCGTACAGTGCCTCCGCCGCGGCGCTCTCCGCCAGCCACGCTCCGTCGGCCGCGTCCCCGAGTGGCAGCAGCCGGCCGAGGCCGAGCTGCCGCCGCACCGCCCGTGACAGCCCTTCGGCATCCATGCGAACCGCGCTCCGTTCCATTACGAATCCGCTGTGTGACCACTGGAAGGGCATCAGCTTCCCGCACACGGAGGCCGGAAGACCGGAACGCCGGGAGGATGCCCACGCGCATCAGGCCAAGTGCGTACGTACAAGGCGAACAGGTCCGAGCACGCCTAATGTGGCACAAGAGCGGTGAATCCGGACCGCTCCCTCTCGGAAAGGGGTGAAGGCCATGGCCGACACCAAGACCGGCAACCGGTTCGATTCCCCGGGACAGGGTTCGCGCACCGCCTCGCGCGACGGAGCGGGGGAGACCCGCCGCCCCAAGGTGGAGGCGGCCACCCGCGGGCGCACCAGCATCTCCGACGGGGTCGTCGAGAAGATCGCGGGTCTCGCCGCGCGCGACGTGCCCGGTGTCCATGCCCTGGGCAGCGGCATGGCCCGTACGTTCGGCGCGATGCGCGACCGCGTACCGGGCGGCAGCAGGTCGGCCGCGCGTGGTGTGAGCGCGGAGGTCGGCGACGTCCAGACGGCGCTCGACCTGGAGATCGTGGTCGAGTACGGGGTCGCGATCGCCGACCTCGCGCGCTCCGTACGGGAGAACGTCATCTCGGCCGTCGAGCGGATGGCGGGCCTGGAGGTCGTCGAGGTCAACATCGCCGTCAGCGACGTCAAGTTGCCCGACGAACAGGACGAAGAAGGAGAGGAGCCGGGCGGCCGTACGAGGCTGCAGTAGCAGCACGGCGGACGCCCGGCGCCGGGGCACACATGAGTACTGAGCGAAGGGGCGCACGATGAGCATGGCCGTGATCGGCTTGATCGCAGGGATGGCGCTGGGCTTCGCCGGATTCTTCGGTGGGTTCGGTGCCTTCCTGCTCGTGGCGGCGCTGGGCGGTTTCGGCTTCGTCGTGGGCCGCTTCCTCGACGGTGACCTGAGAGCGGAGGACTTCTTCCGCATCCGTGGCGAGAGCCGCCGCAGGTGACGGGCCCGGGACGGTGACCAGCACGGAGGAGACGGACAGGGAAGAGACGGGCACGGAGGGGACGGAGGGAGCCGAACGGGGCGCGACCACCGTCGTCGAGAGGGTCGTGGCCAAGGTCGCGGTGCAGGCCGCACGGGAGGCCCTGCGCTCCGCCCCCGCCGCCCGCAAGGTGCCGCCCGGGCCCCGTCACTGGCCCCGCGCCTCGGCCCGGGTACGGGAACGGACCGCCCGGGTCCGCGTACTCGTGGAGCTGGGCTACCCTTCCGACATCGGCGCGCAGTGTGCTGCGGTGCGTCGACAAGTCGTTTCGCGGGTAAAGGAATTGGTCGGCATGGACGTGCCGGACGTGGCCGTGGGCGTGGAACGTCTGCACTCCGAGCAGCTGGACGGCGAGAGGTCCGGGAGGGTCCGGTGAGCCACGAGCGCACCCAGCGGTCGGCGACGCTGGAGAAGGAGCCACAGGCGGGCACGGGCTCGGGCGGGGGAGACCTGGAGCAGTCCACGTCCGCCGCCGGCTACGAACCCGGCAGCGAGCCCGAACACGCAGGCAGGACGGGGCGGTTCTGGTCGGTCCGGCGGCTGCCCGCCGGCATCGTGTCGCTGCTGGTGCTCGCCGCCGCCGGGCTGCTGCTGTACGACCTGGCGGCCGTACGGGCCGGCAGCACCGCGATGGCCTGGCGCCACACCCTCGCCGACGAGCTGGCGGCCACACCCGTGGACGACCCCAAGGTCCTCGCGGCCGCCTGCGTCGTCACGTTGCTCGGTGTATGGCTGATCACCCTCGCCGTCACGCCCGGCCGCCGCGGACTGCTGCCCATGCGCCGCGAAGTCGCCGGTGTGCGTGCCGGGTTGGAGCGCTCGGCGGCGGCGCTGGTGCTGCGCGACCGCGCGATGCGGGTGGCCGGCGTGCAGTCGGTGCGCGTCGCCGTGGGGCGGCGCAAGGTCCGGGCGCGTGCGCAGGCGCACTTCAGGGATCTCCACGAGGTACGGGGTGATCTCGACTCCGCGCTCGGGGACGGCATCCGGCAGCTCGGCCTGGCGCGCCGGCCGGGGCTGACCGTACACGTACAGCGTCCGAAGAAGCGGTGAGCGGAATGGACGGAGCCCTGCGGAGCGTCAACCGCGTCCTGCTGGCGGTGGCGGGAGTGCTGCTCCTCGCCACCGGACTCGCGGCGCTGGTCGGCGGGTTCGACCTGCCGCGGCACTGGAACTTCGACCTGCCTTCCGGCTGGCCCTGGGCGAGGCCGGACGACGTGCTGCTGTCGGACGCCGACCGCACGCGATGGCGCTCGGAGAGCTGGTGGTGGCCCGCCGTGCTCGGCGGCCTCGGCCTGGCCGTGATCCTGCTGCTGTCGTGGCTGCTGGCGCAGCTGCGCAGGCGCAGGCTCGGCGAGGTCCTGGTCGAAAGCGGCGACGGCGAGGGCGCGTTGCTGCGCGGCCGGGCGCTGTCGAACGTACTGGAGGCGGAGGCCGCGTCCCTCCCCGGCGTCGACAAGGCGGCGGTTCGGCTGACCGGCCGGCGCACCACACCGCGCGCCTCGGTGGAGCTGCTGCTCTCGGCACACGCCGAGCCGGGGCCCGTGCTGGGCCGCGTCACCGGCGAGGCGCTCGAACACGCGCGGACGTCGGCGTCGCTGGACGGTCTGCCGGCCGAGGTCCGGTTGCGGACCGTCAAGCACCGCCCGGAGCGCGTGGTCTGACGGCCCGCCGGCTGCTGCCGGGGGCCGCTTCAGCGAGCGTGGACCGGGCCCGAACTGCGACGCGCGAGAGCCGCGAGCGTCAGAAGCCGCGCCGCGCACCGCCGTCGACGGGCAGCATGATGCCCGAGAGATACGACGCCGCCGGTGACAGCAGGAAGGCCGCCGTACGTCCGAACTCCTCCGGCGTCCCGTAGCGGCGCAGCGGAATCGTGCCCTCGTTGCGCTCGCGCGCGGCGTCGCCGTCCCCGGAGAGCGAGTCGAGGTACCGCAGCCGCTCCGTGGCGATGCGGCCCGGCAGCAGCCCCAGCACGCGGATGCCCAGCGGCCCCGCCTCGTTGGCGAGGGTCTTGGCGAAGCCGGCGAGGCCCGGGCGCAGCCCGTTGGAGAGAGTGAGCCCCGGGATCGGCTCGTGCACCGAGCCGGAGAGTACGAAGGCGATGACGCCTCCCTCGCCGAGCTCGCCCGCGGCCGCGCGGGCCAGCCGCACCGCGCCGAGGAAGACCGTCTCGAAGGCGGACTGCCACTGCTCGTCGGTGAGCGAGTCGGCCGGCACCCCCGCGGGCGGTCCGCCGACGCTGATCAGCACGCCGTCGAGGCGCCCGAAGCTGCTCCTGGCCGTCTCGAAGAGGCGCTCGGCGGTGTCCGGGGAGGCGTTGTCGGCTCCTATGCCCACCGCCGATCCGGCGCCGAGCTGTGCGGCGGCCTCGGTGGCGGCCTCGTCGGTGCGGCCTGAGACGACCACCTTGGCTCCGTCGGCGACGAGTGCTTCAGCCGTCGCGAACCCGAGTCCGCGGGTGGCGCCGGTGATGACGTAAACGCGGTCCTTCAGCCCGAGATCCATGGCTCACAGTGTGCGCCACGGCCCGTGGGCATGCGCACGCAGGGTCAGTCGGGCCGTTCCGCGGGGGACGGGACCGCGGCGGGGCCCGCCGGGGAGGAGGCGGTCTCCGGCTCGCCGCCGTCCTCGCCGGAAGCGCGTGAACCGGCGGCGTCGCGGGAGGCGTCGGGAGAGCCGTCGGAGGCGGAGGCCGCCGGGTCCGCGTCGCTGGTGCTCGTCGCGCGCTCCGCCTGCTCCGCGAGACGGTCCCGGCGCTCGCGGCGCACCAGGACCACCCAGCCGACCGGGACCGCCGCGGCGAAGAGCCACCACTGCACCGCGTACGCCATGTGCGGGCCGATGCTGCTGTGGTCCGGCTCCGGGATGCGCTGCGGCTGCCCCTTCGCGGGTCGAGGCGATGTGTCCGTCAGCTGGAGGTATCCGCGCAGTACGGGCCTGTCGAGCGCCTCGGCCTGCTGCCGGCTGTCGATCAGCATGACCTGGCGGGGCGGCAGGCCCTGCTTGTCCTTGATGCCGCTGGCCTCGCTCGTCTCGTCCGCCATGACGCGGCCGGTGACGGTGACTTCGCCGCGCGGCGGCGCGGGCACCTTAGGGAAGCGAGTGAGGTCGCCGCCCGCCTCGATCCAGCCGCGATTGACCAGGACCGCCTTGCCGTCGTCCTGGATCAGCGGCGTGACGACGAAGTATCCGATGGACTTCTCGTCCGCGCCCGTGCGCTGCCGCACCACGACCTCGTGGCGGGTGTCGTAGCGCCCCGTGGCCTTGGCCGTACGGAAGCTGTCGTCCTCCGCGGGACCGTGCCGTGTGCCGCTGAGCCGGTCGAAGGGCACGGGCTCCGCGGCGAGGCTGGCGGAGATCAGCTCGTTGTGCGCGACGCGCGCCTCGTGCCTGTGCAGCTGCCAGAAGCCCAGCTTGATCATCGCGGGGATGAGGGCGAGGCCGAGGAGGGTGAGAATCACCCACTGCCTGGACAACAGGAAGCGGTACACGTCTGACGACGGTACTCCCCGGCGGTCACCGCTCCTGTGCTGGGGCCACGTCGTGCAGGAGCTGGAGGAAGGCGGCCTCGTCCAGCACGGGCGTGCCGTACGCCTCGGCCTTGACGACCTTCGAGGTGAGGGCCCCCGGGTCGTTGGTGACCAGCAGGCTGGTCAGCCGCGAGACATGGGAGGAGATGTGCAGCCCGGCCTCCGTCGCCCGGTCCTCCAGCAGCTCCCGCTCGACCGAGGTGTCGCCCGAGATGGCGATCCGCATGCCCTGGACGAGGCGGGTGCCCGGCTCGTACCGCCCCGGGTTCGGATACGGGCACGCGGGCAGCTTCCGCGAGCGGCGCCAGCCGTACCGGTACGGACGGGCCCCCGTCACGCCCCAGCTTCGGCGGCCGCCGAAGAAGCCGCCGAAGCCCGGACCGGCGGCGCCGCCCGAGTCGCCCGAGTCGCCCGAACCGCTCGCACCGCCCGGGCCCTCCGGCCACTCCGACAGCGGCCTGCACGCGTGCAGCGGCAGCCGCACCGCCTTCTGCACGGCGAGATGGAGGCTCGGCCGGAACGCCTCGGCCAGCACCCGCGCGTCGTCGAGGGCATGGTGCGCGTGCCGCTGCGAGACGCCGTAGTGCGCGGCGAGCGACTCCAGCTTGTGGTTGGGCAGCGGAAGCGAGAGCTGCTTGGCGAGGGCGATGGTGCACAGCCGCTGCCGGACCGGCGGCGTGCGCCGCGCACGTGCGTACTCCCGGGCGATCATCGACCAGTCGAAGACCGCGTTGTGCGCGACGAGGACGCGGCCGTCGAGACGCGTGGCCAGATCGTCGGCGATCTCGGTGAACAGCGGTGCGTCGGCGAGGTCTTCGGTGGTCAGGCCGTGGATCCAGGTGGGCCCGGGATCGCGCTGCGGATTGACGGTCGAATACCAGTGGTCCTCCACCTCGCCGCGGGCGTCCAGACGGTAGACCGCGGCGGAGACGATGCGGTCGTGGCGGTCGAGGCCGGTCGTCTCGACGTCGACCACTGCGTAGCCCTGCGGATATCCGTCGGGCCAGACGGGCCCGGCTCCGGAGCCGACGGCCGGTGACTGAGCGGGGATACGACCGGCTCTCGCCGCCCCGTCCTCGGGCTCGCCCGGGAATGCCGTCTGGTCTTCGAGCATGGTCACAGAGAATACGGGGCGGCACTGACAGTTCCCGCGGGGCCTGCGGCGAGGCCGCCGCGGATCGGGCGTTTCCGACGGTGCGTCAACATCCGTGCGTACCGGGGGCGTTCGGGCCTTCGCGGACGCGCTCCGACAGGCCGGGAAGGGGGCCGGCCAGGGCGCTAAGCGGGAGCCGGGCGGAGCGCCGCGGGCGAGTCGCGGCCGGTGTGCGGCACGGTGCGAGGCCCCGTCAAAGTCCCGGGGGAGGGACCGGGGGAGCGGCGCATCGGCGGCCGGGCTGACGGTCACTCATTTTATACTTGTCGGTAACAACCCCTAGCGGGGTGCGCCCTCCGCGCTTACCTTGCTGACATGCCGTCTCAGTTGCCCGACGTCGTTCTCTGGTCGATACCCGCCTTCATTCTGCTCACGGTGGTCGAAATCGTGAGTTATCGCCTCCATCCGGACGAGGACGCCGCCGGATACGAGGCCAAGGACGCCGCCACGAGCATCGGAATGGGGCTCGGCAGCCTCGTGTTCGACGCCCTGTGGAAGATCCCGATCGTGGCGATCTACGCGGGCGTCTACGAACTGACGCCGC
The DNA here is from genome assembly GCF_032248595.1 of Streptomyces winkii. NCBI lineage: Bacteria > Bacillati > Actinomycetota > Actinomycetes > Kitasatosporales > Streptomycetaceae > Streptomyces > Streptomyces winkii. The sequence continues at coordinate 916,587 of NZ_JASTTH010000002.1, forward strand.
TGCGCGTGCCGGTGGAGTGGTGGACGCTCCCGCTGATGCTGCTCGCGCAGGACTTCTTCTACTACTGGTCGCACCGCGGTCACCACGTCATCCGCATCCTGTGGGCCTGCCACGTGGTGCACCACTCCAGCCGGAAGTTCAACCTCAGCACCGCGCTGCGCCAGCCCTGGACCACGTGGACCGTCTGGCCGTTCTACGTGCCGATGATCGCGCTCGGCGTGCATCCGGCCGCGCTGGCGTTCTGCTCCTCGGCGAACCTCGTCTACCAGTTCTGGATCCACACGGAGCGCATCGGCAAGCTCCCGCGTCCGGTCGAGTTCGTCTTCAACACGCCCTCGCACCACCGGGTCCACCACGCCTCCCAAGGCGGCTATCTGGACCGGAACTTCGGCGGAATCCTGATCGTCTGGGACCGGCTCTTCGGTTCCTTCACGCCCGAGACCGAGCCCTGTGTCTTCGGGCTCACCAAGAACATCTCGACGTACAACCCGCTGCGTGTGGCCACCCACGAGTACGCCGCCATCGGGCGCGATCTGCGCTCTGCCCGCAGCTGGAACGAGCGTGCCGGAAGGGTCTTCCGCGGTCCGGGCTGGGCACCGGCCGAGGCGTCGGCGGCACAGCGTACGAACGGTGCGAAGCCGCGTACGGACGACGGAGCGGACACGGACGGGGCCGCGGCCGCCGCCGGAAGCACCGCCGGCACGTAAGAGGCACTGCACGTAAGAGGCATGAGAGGCCGGGCCGCACGAGCGGCCCGGCCCCTCACCGGCGGATGCGCCGGTGCCGCGCGCCACCTCCTGACCGGGAAGGTCAAGTGGCGGCGCGGGCGCCGCGGTTCACCCTGCCTCAGGTGATCTCACTTCAGCGTTCTCACTTCGTGACGGCCGCGAGGGCGTCGACGATCCCGTGGCCGTAGAAGCTGTTGTTGCCCTTGAGGCCGGTGCACTTGGCCTCGTACGTGCCCTTGCCGTCGGGGTCGTACTTGTCGGGGCAGGCAACGCTCCTGGCCTGTGCCTTCAGCCGCCAGGCGATCTCCTTCGGGGTGGCGTCGGGGTGCTTGCCCTTGATGAGCGCCGCGACTCCGGCCACCTGCGGTCCTGCCATCGAAGTGCCCTGCAGATAGGCGTAGTCGCCGTCGGGCATCGTCGAGAGCACGCCGCCGTCCTTGGCCGGCTCCTCAGGAGTCTGGTAGCGGCGGTCGCCGCCCGGCGCGGCGAGATCGATCTGGTCGAGGCCGTAGTTGGAGAAGTACGACTTCCCGTCCTCGGCGCCGGTGGAGGAGACCGACGTCACCCCGGGCAGCATGCTCGGGATGTCCGGGCACTCCGCCGGGTCGATGGTGCGCTCGACGGGCTTGCTGTCGTCGGGACTCGTGTCGTCCTTGATCTCGCTGGCGGCAAGGTCGTGCGAGGAGTTGCCCGCGGACGAGACGCTCGTGACGCCCTTTCCGGTCGCGTACTTCACAGCCCTGTTCACGGCGTCGGCGATGGCCTTCTGATCCGGGTCGTCGGAGCAGTTGTAGAGCCAAGGATCCGTGTAATAGCTGTTGTTGGTGACCTGGATGCCGTGGTCGGCCGCGAAGACGAACGCGCAGACCACTGCCTCGCTGAAGAAGAGCGAGGTCTTCGGCTCGGAGACCTTCAGGGAGGCGACCTTCACGCCCGGCGCGGCGCCCGCGACGCCGACTCCGTTGCGCGGAGCGGCGATGATGCCCGCCACGTGCGTGCCGTGGTAGTCCTCGGCCGGGTCGAACGGACGCCATGCGCCCGCGGTCGTGTCGGCCTTGCCGCCCACGCAGCTCGCGGACTGCTCCGCCGAGAAGTTGGCCTTGAGGTCGGGGTGCGTGTCGTCGACACCGGTGTCGATCACGCCGACGGTGACGTCCTTGCTGCCCTGGTCGATCTTGCTGGCCTCGTCGGCCCTGATGGTCCGCTTGTCCCACTGCAAGGACTCAAGCGGCTCCTCGCCCTCCGCCTTGGCGCGGGCCTTGGCCTCAGGCCCCGTCGCCGACTTGGGCACGTCCAGGTACTTCGGCTTCCCCACATCTGTGGTGGCGGCGGCCTCCAGCGGAGCGGTGCGGGTCGCGCCTGCCGACTCCACGCCCTTCACCGACCGCATCTTCTCGCCGAACTTCGCCTTCGAGGAGTGCGCGACGATGACGCCTATCTGCTCGTACGCGGTGACGACCTTGCCGTCCGCCTTCGCTATCTCCTTCTTCACGCGCTTGACCGTGCCGGCGTCCGGCTCGGTGTTGACGACGTAGCTCAACAGCTCGCCGTCCTTCTTCGAGTTCGCCGGCGCGTCCTGTCCGCTGGCGACGGCCGCTCCCGCAAGTCCGAGCGACGCAGTCAGTACCAGTCCCAGCGGCATCGCGAGTCTTCGCCACCGCCTGGAAGGCTGAGAATCCATGGGATCTCCATGTTGTCCGAAGTTGACCACAGAGATGGGAACTTAGCGTCGATCGATGCTGCTCAGCAACGGAATCCCGAAGATGGCCCGGGTTTGTCTTCGATAACTCTTCCGTGATTCAAAGACCTCCCCCTGTTGCTGCTCCCTTGTGAAGATCTACGATTCGGCGCACTGCACTGCTGGCATCTACACCCCGACCTGCTCTTTTCCTCACTGAATACTCACATCGACTGGAGTTCCCGTGGACTCAGCACCAGAGAACGAGAGGTCCGCGCCACCAGACGGCACGGACTACACGCAGGTGCAGCAGAGCGCGGAGTTCGGAGAGCTGCGCAGCGCTTTCCGGTCATTCGCCTTTCCCCTCACCCTGGGCTTCATCGCCTGGTACCTGCTGTACGTGCTGCTGTCGAACTACGCCGGCGGGTTCATGGCGACCAAGGTCGTCGGCAACATCAACGTCGCCTTCGTCCTGGGCCTCGCCCAGTTCCTGACCACCTTCCTCATCGCCTGGTGGTACTCCCGTCACGCCTCGGCCAATCTCGACCCGAAGGGCGAGGCCATCAAGAACCGTCTGGACGGTGAAGCATGAGCCTCACGCACTCGCTGGCCTCCGCTCCGGGGCACGTGCAGCTCGCGGCCGAGGGCGCAAGCCAGCACCGCACTCTGATCGTCACTCTCTTCACCGTCTTTGTCCTGTTCACCCTGGGCATCACGGTGTGGGCCGGTCGCAAGACCAAGGACGCCACGGACTTCTACGCCGGGGGCCGCGAGTTCAGCGGTTTCCAGAACGGTCTGGCGATCTCCGGCGACTACATGTCGGCCGCCTCGTTCCTCGGCATCGCCGGTGCGATCTCGCTGTCCGGATACGACGGCTTCCTCTACTCCATCGGCTTCCTGGTGGCGTGGCTGGTGGCCCTCGTGCTCGTCGCCGAGCCGCTGCGCAACTCGGGCCGCTACACGATGGGCGACGTCCTCGCGTTCCGGATGCGGCAGCGTCCCGTCCGTACGGCGGCGGGCGTCTCCACGATCATCGTCTCGATCTTCTACCTGCTCGCGCAGATGGTCGGCGCGGGAGCGCTCGTCGCGCTGCTGCTGGGCATCACCGGCGACGCGGGGAAGAATCTGATCGTGGTGCTGGTCGGCGTCGTCATGGTGCTGTACGTGACGATCGGCGGCATGAAGGGCACCACCTGGGTGCAGATGATCAAGGCCGTCCTGCTCATCGGCGGCACACTCATCGTCACCGTGCTGGTGTTCCACAAGTTCAACTACAACCTCTCCAGCCTGCTCGGTGCCGCGGCTGAGAACAGCGGCAAGGGGGCGGCCTTCCTGGAGCCCGGGCTCAAGTACGGGCTGACCACCACCTCGAAGATCGACTTCATCTCCCTCGGGCTCGCGCTCGTACTGGGCACCGCCGGGCTGCCGCACATCCTGATCCGCTTCTACACCGTCCCGACGGCCCAGGCCGCCCGTAAGTCGGTGAACTGGGCGATCGGGATCATCGGCGTCTTCTACCTGATGACCATCGCGCTGGGCTTCGGTGCGGCGGCGCTGCTCTCCCAGAAGACGATCACCGGCTCGGACCCGGCGGGCAACACCGCGGCGCCCCTGCTCGCCCAGGAGATCGGCGGCGGCGCGGACTCGACCGGAGGTGCGGTCCTGCTCGCGATGATCTCGGCCGTCGCCTTCGCGACGATCCTGGCGGTGGTCGCGGGACTCACGCTCGCCTCGTCGTCGTCGTTCGCGCACGACTTGTACGCGAACGTGATCCGGAAGGGCAAGGCGACTGAGAAGGAGGAGGTCAGCGCGGCCCGGATCTCCTCGGTGATCATCGGTGCCGTCGCGATCGGCCTCGGCATCTTCGCCGGCGGCCTGAACGTGGCGGGGCTCGTCGCTCTCGCCTTCGCGGTGGCGGCGTCGGCGAACCTGCCGACGATCCTCTACAGCCTCTTCTGGAAGCGGTTCACCACCCAGGGCGCGCTGTGGTCGATCTACGGCGGACTCATCTCGTCGGTGGTGCTGGTGTTCTTCTCGCCCGTGGTCACCAGCTTGCCGACCTCGATGTTCCCCGACGCCGACTTCGCCTACTTCCCGCTGTCCAACCCGGGGTTGATCTCGATCCCGCTGGGCTTCCTGCTGGGCTGGCTCGGCTCCGTCCTCTCCAAGGAGGACGAGGCGGTCAAGAAGCACGCGGAGTTGGAGGTGCGTTCGCTGACGGGCCACGGAGCCCTCTGAGCTCCACGCCGACGGGACGCCACCGCATTCAACGATCTGTTGAATGTCGGTGGCGTCCCGTACGCTGCGAAGCATCGGCACAATCGTGGGAGGGCCGCCAGGAATGCTGCTCGACACTTACGGCCGGGTCGCCACCGACTTGCGCGTTTCGCTGACCGACCGGTGCAATCTGCGCTGCACGTACTGCATGCCGGAGGAAGGCCTCCAGTGGCTGGCCAAGCCCGAGTTGCTCACTGACGACGAGATCGTCCGTCTGGTCGGCATCGCCGTCGGCGAACTCGGCGTCGAGGAGGTGCGGTTCACCGGAGGCGAACCGCTCCTGCGGCCGGGCCTCATCGGCATCGTAGAGCGCTGCGCCGGCCTGCCGCGGCGCCCGAAGCTCTCCCTGACGACGAACGGAATCGGCTTGGAGCGCACGGCTGTTGCGTTGCGCGACGCCGGGCTGGACCGGGTGAACGTCTCGCTGGACACCCTCGATCCGGACGTCTTCCAGAGGATGACCCGCCGCAAGCGCCACGCCGACGTGCTGCGAGGTCTCGCGGCCGCACACGAGGCCGGCCTCACCCCGGTGAAGGTCAACTCCGTGCTCATGCCGGGGCTCAACGACGGCGAGGCACCCGCGCTGCTGGCCTGGGCCATCGAGCAGGGCTACGAACTGCGCTTCATCGAGCAGATGCCCCTCGACGCCCAGCACGGCTGGCAGCGCGACGGCATGATCACCGCCGGGGACATCCTGGAGTCGCTCGGCACCCGCTTCACCCTCACCCCCGAGGGCGAGGACGAGCGCGGCTCGGCCCCGGCCGAGCGCTGGATCGTCGACGGCGGTCCGCACCGCGTGGGCGTCATCGCCTCCGTCACCCGGCCGTTCTGCCGGGCCTGCGACCGTACGCGCCTGACGGCCGACGGCCAGGTGCGCACCTGCCTGTTCGCCACCGAGGAGTCGGATCTGCGCGGGGCGCTGCGCTCGGGCGCGGGGGATCAGGAGATCGCCTCGCGCTGGCGGTTGGCGATGTGGGGCAAGAAGGCGGGCGCCGGCATCGACGACCCGTCCTTCGTACAGCCCGACCGTCCGATGTCAGCCATCGGCGGCTGAGGCCCCGGGCCTCCCGCCGCCTTCGTCCGCGCCGCCTTCGTCCCCGCGGCTTCCCTTCCCGCCGCTTTCCTCCCACTCGTCGAGGCGTACGACGTCCTTGAGGAAGCCGCGCATGCCCAGGAAGGACGAGAGGTGCTCGCGGTGCTCGTCGCACGCCAGCCAGGTCTTGCGGCGCTCAGGAGTGTGCAGCTTGGGGTTGTTCCAGGCCAGCACCCACACGGCGGGAGCGCGGCAGCCCTTGGCGGAGCAGATCGGGCTCTCGGGGCCTTCGCCGGCGCCCGAGGACCCCGGCGGCTGAAACGGTGAGGACGGAGAAGACGAAGAGAACACAGCCCCCATCCAACACCCGGGCCCTGAAGACAAGCGACGCCGGGCAGCCACGGGGGGAGCCGCCCGGCGTCGGTCTTCGCTCCGACGGGGGATGCGGAGCGCCTATGAAGTATGGCATGGGGACCCCTGCGAGGTGCAGCGGAACAACATGATTGATCTGAGCTTTTCTTGAGGTTTTACGCCGGGGGCCCGTGGGGAGTGCGCTCAACTGCGTTCGCCGGAAGGCCCGTCGCCCGTCTCCGTGCGCGCTTCCGGTACGGCCTCGGACGCGGTGAGCGCGGGCCGCGTGTGCGTCGGCACGAAGGCCGACGGCATCGAAGTGGGGTTCTCCCGGCCCGCGTTGGCGACGACGACCGCGACGTACGGAAGCAGCGCGCCCACCACAAGAGTCACAACGGCCAACGGCCGCTCCACGTTCCACAGGATGACGGTCAGCAGGACCGAGACCGTGCGGACCAGCATCGAGATCACATAGCGCCGCTGCCTGCCTCGTACGTCGTCGGCCAGTGACTGACGGGCCCCGGTGATCTGGAAGACCTCGGTTCCACGCTGCTTCCGCATCACTCTCACCACCTCACCGGGCCCGGTCGCCTGGCCTGCCGCCAGGGCTGCGGGCCCCTCTCACCGTACGCCCGGACTCGAACGGGTTCGAGACCGGGCGGCCCGCACGGGCGGACCGGGCGGTCTGCGGCACGGCCCGTACGGGTTACTCCGCAATGCGTCGTAGCCCGCACGGCGCCAAGCCGGCGGGCGCGCGAGTGCGGCCCGGGTCGGGCGGTGCGGGTCCGCGTGCGCGGAGACGCACCCGCGGGACGGAGGAGAAGCCGGGGGGAGAGGCCCACGCGGGCGCGTATGACCCCGCCGCCCTGCCGGAGCCGGCCCTACAGGCCCTCGATCTGGGCGATCCGCCGGCCCGCCTTGAGATACACCGTCCCGCTCACGCCGGCCTCGGCGAGCTTCTCCGGCACCACCTCGGCGAGCGGGCGCAGAGCGTCCGCCTCCGCCAGCACGATGGCGTGCTGGTCGCCGCCCGCCTCCGCCTCGACGACGAGCCGCAGCCCGTTCTGCTTGGCGATGCGCCGCGCGGCCGAGGCGCTCGGGGTGAACTCCAGCACTCGCGTGAGGATCGCCGCGATGCCCTCGCCGCCGTGCTCGCCGGCGTCCACATGCGGCAGCGTCTCCACGTCGGCGAAGGACTTCTTCGAGAACTGCGCGGTGAAGTGCGCCCGTGCGGCCTTGGCCGCCTCCGCGCCGTGCAGTGCCAGGACCACCTCGCCCGCCAGCACCTTCTTCAGATCCATCGGGTGCAGGGTGCCGGCCTCGATGCGGGCGACGGCCTGGTCGATCTCCGCGTCCGTCCACTCCGTCCAGGCACGCAGGTACGGCACCATGAGCCGGTCGGGAATCGACATGATCTTGCCGTACACATCGTCCGGTTCCGCGGTCAGGCCGATGTAGTTGTCCTTGGACTTGGACATCTTCGCGCCCGAGCCGTCCGTGCCCTCGATCAGCGGCATGGCGGCGATCATCTGCGGCCGCTGCGCGTGCAGTTCCATCAGCCGCCGGCCCATCTGCATGTTCAACAGCTGGTCCACGCCGCCGAGTTCGATGTCGCAGTCCAGCTCGACGGAGTCGAGCGCCATCGCCACGGGGTAGATCAGCTCGGACATCGTCAGGCCGGAGCCCTGCGCGAGCCGGTTGCGGAAGTCCTCACGCTGGAGCAGCGCTGAGGCAGGCACCTGCGCGAGCAGCGTGATCAGCTGCGCGAAGCCGATCTCGCCGAGCCAGTCGCTGTTGTGCCGGAAGCTGACGTTCTCGAAGTCGAAGAACGGCCTGACCTGCTCCTGGTAGCCCGAGAGGTTCTTCGCGATGTCCTCGTCGGTCAGCGCGGGCCGCTCGGCCGTACGCCCCGACGGGTCGCCGATCTTCGCCGTGAAGTCCCCGATGATCAGCGTGACATCGTGGCCCATCCGCTGAAAGCGGCTGAGGACGATCATCTGCACGGCGTGGCCGAGATGTACGTCGGCGGCGGTCGGGTCGATGCCGAGCTTCACGTGCAGGCCCTTGCCCTGCGCCTGCTTCGCCTCGATCGCCTCGGCGAGCTTCTCCACCGACGGCAGCACCTCCACCGCGCGCGCACCGATCAGCGCGGCCTGCTCCTTCGCCGGGAGATCGCTCAGATCGAGATAGCGCCGCGACCCCGTCTCGTCGAGCAGCTGCTCGACGGTGGCGTCTGAGGAGAGGTCCTGGGCCAGCAGGAGGCTGGCGCGCTGTACGGAGTCGCCGAGGCGTGTCACGTTCTGTCCTGGGGATAGAAGCGGATCGGGTTCGCCGCAGAGTCTATTCGCGCCGGGCCGGTCACCCGCCGCCGCCGTCCGCTCCCACCGCGGCGGTCCGGCCGGTGGATCACGGCGTTGACGCTCGCGGGCGGCTTGTGCGGGGGAAGTCCGCGGCCGTTCTGTGGGGACCCCACAGGAGGCCGTTCTCCCCCCTGTCACTGCCCGATTCCCTGAATCCGGCCGCGCGCGTATAGCTTTCAGAGTGAAGGACACCGGCCGCTCCTCGTCACGCACGCGGCAGCGCGGAGTTCGGCGCGCAGACGGCGCGCAGATCGTCCAGACCGCAGAAACGGCAGAAATCGCAGAAAGGGTGGTCCCACCTTGAGCCGCTCGGTACTCGTCACGGGAGGCAACCGCGGCATCGGCCTCGCCATCGCGCGCGCCTTCGCCGACGCGGGGGACGACGTCGCCGTCACCTACCGTACGGGCGAGCCTCCCAAGGAGCTCACGGATCTCGGCTGCCTCGCGGTCAGGTGCGACATCACCGATCCCGAACAGGTGGAGAGGGCCTACAAGGAGATCGAGGAGAAGCAGGGCCCGGTCGAGGTGCTCGTCGCCAACGCCGGTGTGACCCGGGACCAGTTGCTGCTGCGGATGTCCGAGGAGGACTTCGCCGCGGTGCTGGACACCAACCTCACGGGCACCTTCCGGGTGGTCAAGCGCGCCGCCAAGCGGATGCTGCGCGCCCGCCGCGGCCGCATCGTGCTGATCTCCTCCGTGGTCGGGCTGCTGGGCTCCGCCGGGCAGGCCAACTACGCCGCCTCCAAGGCCGGTCTGGTCGGGTTCGCCCGGTCGCTCGCCCGTGAGCTGGGCTCACGTAACATCACCTGCAACGTGATCGCGCCGGGTTTCGTCGACACCGACATGACGAAGGCGCTCAGCGACGAGCAGCGCGCGAACATCGTCGGGCAGGTGCCGCTGGGCCGCTACGCCCAGCCGGAGGAGGTCGCCGCCTCCGTCCGCTTCCTCGCCTCCGACGAGGCCGCGTACATCACCGGAGCCGTCGTTCCCGTCGACGGCGGATTGGGCATGGGGCACTGAGATGAGCGGAATCCTCGCGGGCAAACGCATCCTCGTCACCGGCGTGCTGACCGACGGGTCGATCGCCTTCCACGCGGCCAAGATCGCGCAGGAAGAGGGCGCGGAGGTCGTGCTCACCGGGTACGGCCGGCTGACGCTGGTGCAGCGGATCGCCAAGCGCCTCCCGAAGGAGGCTCCCGTCATCGAGTTGGACGTGACGAACCAGGAGCGCCTGGACTCCCTCGCGGAGAAGGTGAGCGAGCACCTGGGCGAGGGCGTCGGGCTCGACGGGATCGTGCACTCCATCGCCTTCGGCCCGCAGGGCGCGTTCAACTTCCTCGAAGCCAGCTGGGAGGACGTGGCGACCGCGGTCCAGGTCTCGGCGTACTCCCTCAAGTCCCTTACCACGGCCTGCCTTCCGCTGATGCCGCGCGGCGGCTCGGTCGTGGGCCTCACCTTCGACGCGCAGATCGCGTGGCCGAAGTACGACTGGATGGGCGTCGCCAAGGCGGCCCTCGAATCGACCAGCCGCTATCTCGCCCGCGATCTGGGCGCGCGGAACGTTCGCTGCAACCTCGTCTCGGCCGGCCCGATCAAGTCGATGGCGGCCAAGTCCATCCCGGGCTTCGAGGAGTTGGCGGACGTGTGGAACCACCGGGCCCCCATCGGCTGGGAGTTGACCGATCCGGACCCGGCGGGGCGCGGAATCGTGGCCCTGCTCTCGGACTTCTTCCCGAGGACGACGGGGGAGATCGTGCACGTCGACGGCGGCGTGCACATGATGGGTGCCTGACCGCGCCGGTCGCCACGGGCGTACGTGTGCACGCGTACGTACGCCCGCCGTTGAGCGCATGCACGCGCACGTGAACGTGTGCGTGTGCGTGAACTCGGCCGCGGCGCACGGGCGTTCAGGCGTCCGGGCCGCGGCTCAGTGGCCCTCGTCCGCTGCGCCCGCGCTCCTCGGCGTCTTCGTGCTCCCCGCGCCCGTCGCACCGCAGCGCCACTCCTGCGTATGTGAGGCGGCCTCCCGTGCCGCCGCCTCCTCGTCGCCGGCGCGGATCGCCTCGATGAGACGCGCGTGGTCCATGTGCGCCTCGGGCCGCAGCTCCTCGCCGATGTCGAGCCGCAGGAAGTCGCGCATCACCTCGCCCAAGTCGGCGTAGACCGCGGCCAGTACGTCGTTGTGCGACGCGGCGAGGACGCCCAGGTGCAGCGACGCGTCCGCCTCCACGAAGCGCTCCGCCTCGCCCGACTCCCATGCCGCCTCGCGCCGTTCCAGCAGCGCGTCCAGCTGCGCCATTTCCTGCTCGGTGCGGCGCAGCGCCGCGAGCCGCGCCCCCGATGTCTCCAACGCGGCGCGCATCTCTGCGACATGGTGCGGATCGGCGTCGGCGAAGCGGCGGTGCATGACCCCGGCCAGTTCGCTCGTTGCGACGACGTACGTCCCCGAGCCCTGCCTGATGTCGAGCAGTCCGTTGTGCGCGAGCGCCCGTACCGCCTCACGGACGGTGTTGCGCGCCACGCCCAACTCCTCGACGAGCTCCGGCTCCGTGGGGATCCGGGAGCCCACCGGCCACTCGCCGGAGGCGATCTGCGTGCGCAGTGCCGCGATCACCTGGTCCGAGAGGGCGGAACGCTGCGGCGAGGAGAGGGTCATCGGGAACTCCCAGGGGCGGGTCCGGGGCCTTGGCACAGCCGGGTCGTCACGGCGGGTCCTTCCACATGGAGAGACGCCTTGGAGCAATTCATCCCATGATTCTATGATGGGTTCCATGGTTACGACGGAGGACGGCCCGAAGCGCACCGCCCGCGATGCGAAGACCCCGGCGTTCGGGGCCACTTCACGCGGAGCACGACGTGGACCCGGAGCCGGAACCGTACGTGGACTTGGACTCGGACGTGGCCGTGGACGTGGGCCCGGGCAGCCCGCCTCGCCCGCGTCGCGCGACCCGGGCTCCGGCGCCGCCCCGCGCTGGGTGGTCCGGCTCGTCGCCCTCGGTCTCCTCCTGGCCGCGCTCAACCTCCGTCCGGCCATATCGGCGCTCGGCCCGCTGCTCAAGGAGGTCCGCGACGACCTGGGCATGAGCGGTGCCGTGGCAGGACTGCTCACCTCCGTGCCCGCCCTGTGCTTCGCCGTCTTCGGCAGCCTCGCTCCCCGGCTCGCGCGCCGCCGCGGGCCCGCTCCCGTGGTGCTCGCGGGCATGGTCACGATCACGGCCGGCCTGGCGCTGCGGCCGCTGGCCGGGAGCACGGCCGTCTTTCTGGCCGCGAGCGCGCTCGCCCTCGCCGGCATCGCGGTCAGCAACGTGCTGATGCCCGTCGTCGTCAAGCGCTGGTTCCCCACCCGTGTCGGCTCGATGACGGGTCTGTACTCGATGGGGCTCTCCCTCGGCACATCCTGCGCGGCGGCCGTGACCGTGCCCATGACCGGTGCCCTGGGCGGCAGTTGGCGTGCCGGACTCGGCGCGTGGGCGCTGCTCGGGGTGCTCGCCATTCTGCCGTGGGCCCTGGTCCTGAAGGATCCGGCGAGCCGTCGTCCGGAGTCGCCGCCCCCGGCGGAGAGCCGCTCCGAGGCACCTTCCGGTTCCGAGGCACCTTCCGGTTCCGAGGCGCCATCCGCCTCCGAGGCACCTTCCGGTTCCGAGGCGCCGAGCCGCCCCGAGGCGACGTCCGCCGGCGAAGGCTCCCGCATACGCATCGGCAGCTCGCCGACCGCCTGGGCGCTCGGAGCGTTCTTCGGACTCCAGGCGTCCGCCGCGTACATCATCATGGGCTGGCTGCCGGAGATCTTCCGTGACGCGGGCGTCTCCGCCTCGTCCGCCGGTCTGATGCTCGCCGTCACGATGGGCATGGGGGTGCCACTCGCCTTCGTCGTCCCGCGCCTCGCGGCCCGGATGCGGCACCAGGGCCCGCTCGTCGTGGCCCTCGGCGTGTGCGGTCTCACCGGCTATGCGGGCCTGTGGCTCGCTCCGGCCGGGGGCGCGTGGCTGTGGGCGCTGCTGCTGGGCGTCTCCAACTGCGCCTTCCCCGTTGCCCTTACGATGATCGGCCTCCGGTCGCGCTCCAGCGCCGGCGTGGTCAAGCTCTCCGCCTTCGCGCAGAGCACGGGGTATCTGCTCTCCATTCCCGGCCCGCTGCTCGTCGGGGTGCTGCACGACGCCGCGGGCGGCTGGCACGTACCGCTGGTGCTGATGACGGCGCTGATGCTCGCGCAGACGGTGACGGGCGTACTGGCGGGACGGGACCGCGTGATCGAGGACGGCTGCTAGAGCGCGCCGCCCGGGAGGGCAACGGGCAGCCCACGTGCCGGCCAACGGCTCGCGCGGGCGCGTCACATGCGTCCTACGGCCTTGCCGCCCGCGTCGCCTCCCGGCAGCAACCCGGCCCGCTCCCCGGTCCACCTGACCAGAGCGTCAGGCCGTAGTGCGAGACTGGCCGCATGCCAGTGCTCGAACCCGATCCGCAGAACGGGCAGAAGAAGCTGCTCCTCATCGTCGCCCTGATCTTCGGGATCATGATCCTCATCGGGATCGTCGCGACCCTCGCCGCTCCCTGACACACGGCCGCGCCGCCGCGATGGTGGTGCTGGCCCCACCACCCCTAGGGGGGCCGGGTCAGGGGGAAGTGGGTGGATCACCGGATGGGGCCGGCGCCTCCGCGTCCGTAACGTCGCATCACACCAGCGACGACCCCGGAAACAGGGAGGCGAGCCCATGGCCACCGCCCGAGCCCGCAGCCGACGCTCCGTGTCCCCGGCGCAGCCGGCACGGCAGCACTCGCCGCCCGGCGCGCACGCAACGCGGCTGCCGTGGTGGGCGGCCGCCCTGCCCGTCCTCGCCTTCGTGCTGCTGCTGGCGCTGCTGCTCGGCGGATCGGAGGCCGGCGCCGCGCAGCGGCAGGCGGGAGGCGCCGGGGGAGAGGTGATCGTCGCCGTCCTGGAGCGTGTGGCCCAGGCGTTGCTGGGCTGACGAGCGGGAGCCGCGCACCTCCGCGTCCTTCTGTGCACGTCAACACCCTCCGCCCAGCACCGTTTTTCGTGCGAAGCTGGGGAACATGAGCGTCGATGTGCCCCGCAGTATCGTCCTTGTCCGGCACGCGAAGGCCGACTGGCCGGATGTGGCGGACCACGAGCGCCCCCTCGCCGACCGCGGCCGCAAGGACGCCCCGGCCGTCGGTGAGTGGCTCGCCACGCACGGCATCGCTCCCGGACTGACCCTCTGCTCGACAGCCGTACGCACCCGTGAGACCTGGAAACTGGCCGCCAACCATCTGCCCCAGCGACCCAAGACCGTCTACGAGGAGCGTCTCTACGACGCCTCGCCCGGCGAGATCATCGCCCTGCTGAACGATGTGTCGGAGGAGGTCCAAGATCTCCTCGTCATCGGGCACAACCCCGGAATCCAGGGCGTCGCCGAGGCTCTCACCGGCGACGCCAAGAGTGAGGTGCTGGAGCGCATGACGCGCAACGGCTTCCCCACCTCCACGGTCGCGGTGCTGCGCTTCGACGGCTCCTGGAAGTCCGTCGAGCCGGGCGTCGCGACCCTCACCGACTACTGGGAGCCGCACGAGCCCCCGGAGTGACCCGAATCCGAACTCCCGCCGAGGTGGCCCCCGTCCGTGATCGTCCCGGGCGGGGGCCACCGGCGTCCGCGGTTCCGGGTACGCGCTACTCGCCCTGCTCGTCCTGCGCGCGCGGCCCGGCGGCGTCGTCCTCGTCGTCCTCGCCGTCGCAGTCGGCGGCCTCGACCTCTTCCCGCGTCACCCCGAGCAGATACAGGACGGTGTCCAGGAAGGGCACGTTGACCGCGGTGTGCGCTGCCTCCCGTACCAAGGGCTTGGCGTTGAACGCCACGCCGAGACCGGCCGCGTTGAGCATGCCGAGGTCGTTGGCGCCGTCCCCGATCGCGACCGTCTGTGCCAGCGGTACGCCCGCCTCCGAGGCGAAGCGGCGCAGCAGCCGCGCCTTGCCCTCGCGGTCCACGATGTCGCCGGTGACACGGCCGGTGAGCTTGCCGTCGACGACCTCCAGGGTGTTGGCGGCGGCGAAGTCGAGGCCCAGCTCCTCCTGGAGCGCGTCGGTGACCTGCGTGAACCCGCCCGAGACGATGCCCACTTGGTATCCGAGACGCTTGAGGGTGCGTACGAGCGTGCGCGCGCCGGGCGTGAGCCGTACGTCCTTGCGCACCTTGTCCACGACGGAGACGTCGAGACCCTTCAGCAGCGCCACGCGCGCGTGGAGGGACTGCTCGAAGTCCAGCTCGCCGCGCATCGCGCGGGCCGTGACCTCGGCGACCTCGTCCTCGCATCCGGCGTGCGCCGCGAAGAGCTCGATCACCTCGTCCTGGATCAGGGTGGAGTCGACGTCCATGACGACCAGCCGCTGCGCCCGGCGCTGGAGCCCCGAGGCGACCACCGCGATGTCGACGCCGTGCTTGGCGGCCTCCAGCGCGAGGGCGGTGCGCAGAGCGGGCGTCTCGGCTCCGGACACGTCGAACTCGACTGCCGTGACCGGGTACTTGGCGAGCCGGAAGATGCGGTCGATGTTGCCGCCCGTAGCGGTGATGCTGGCGGCGATCGTGGCCGTCGAACCGGCGGTCAGCGGCTGCCCCAGCACGGTGACATGCGAACGGCCCGTGCCGCGCGGCTGGTTGTCGCCGGTACCGGAGATGATCTCGGCTTCGAGGCCCATCGACTCGGCCCAGCCGTGCACGGTGGCCCTCAGCTCGCCCTCGCTGGCCGTGCCCGTCGGATGCGCGGCGGCGCTGCCCGCGACGGCGCCGGGAGCGGTGACCAGTGCGCACAGCGTGATGCGGCCCCGGGTCACGAGCTGTTCGATGTCGACGACCTCTACGGAGAAGGCGGCGAGGGTCTCGAAGAGTCCGGCGGTGATGCCCGGCCGGTCCTTTCCGAAGATCTTCACCAGGAGGGTGGGGGTGTCGGCGTACGAGGGCGGGGTGGCCGGCGATGTGGTCATGGTGCTGCCAACGGTATCGCTGTGGGGCGCGAGACACCTCCCGGGGGCTCACACCTACGGCGAAGCTCTCCGCAAGCCTCGCCCCTCCCGCTGCGCGCGCTCACCGGCTCCTCTGAGCAGCCCTCTTTCGCGTCCGCGGAAGGGGCTGTCCCCGGCCTGTCACAGCTGACGTGGGGTTGTGACATGGGGCGACTTCCTGTCAGGGGGCGGGGCCTGAAATAGTTCCCCACGATGTTCGCCATCCCTAGGCTCCCCGCGCAGGGAGTCACTCGGGGGACAACTTTGTGGGGCATGGAGTGCCGGAACTCGTACTGGAATTGAACGGAAAAACCTGGACCCTCGAACCGTCCAGACCGTATCGCGTGGGGCGCGATCCGCAGGGGGACGTGGTGATCGACGACGCCAGGGTCTCCTGGCGGCACGCCACCATCCGGTGGGGCGGTCAGAGCTGGGTCATCGAGGACCAGGGCAGCACCAACGGCTCGTACGTACA
The DNA here is from genome assembly GCF_032248595.1 of Streptomyces winkii. Classification (NCBI taxonomy): domain Bacteria; kingdom Bacillati; phylum Actinomycetota; class Actinomycetes; order Kitasatosporales; family Streptomycetaceae; genus Streptomyces; species Streptomyces winkii. Next base: position 932,480 of record NZ_JASTTH010000002.1, read on the forward strand.
AGGGCAGAAGATCCAGCAGATGGAGCTCCGCCCCGGCATGAGCGTGCACTTGGGGAACGCGACCGACGGGCCGAGGCTCGATCTCTCGGGCAGCGGGGCACAGGCTCCGCACGCGGCGGGCCAGGGTGCGCAGCGAGCCGCGGAGCCGCAGCAGCAGGGAGTCGGGGCCGGGGGCCCCCGGTCGCCGAGGGCGGGAGCCGCACAGGCACCGCCGCAGCAGCCGCACCAGCCTCAGCAGCAGCCACCCCAGCAGCACCCGGGATGGCACCAGCAGCCCCAGCAACAGCAACAGCAACCGCATCCGCAACAGCAGCCGCAGGGCTGGCAGCAGCGGCCCCAACAGCCGCACCCGCAGCAGCAACCCGGTGTGCCGCAGCAGCAGGGCTACCCCGGGCAGCAGCCCGTACAGCCCCACCCGCAGCAGGGCCGGATACCGCAGCAGGCCGCCGGGCAGCAGGCCGCACCCGGGCAGGGCGCGCCTCGCGGCGGCCACGGCGGCGACCGCAGCCCGACCACGTTCCACCAGTTCGCGCTGGGCCGGGTCATGCGGATCGGCCGCGCCCTGGAGAACGAACTGGTCGTCTCCGACCTCCAGGTCTCCCGGCACCACGCCGAGTTCCACGCGTCGCCCGAGGGGCGCTTCGAGATCCACGACCTGGGCTCGCACAACGGGACGTACGTCAACGGCCAGCCGCTGCCCAAGTCCGGCTCCGCGGTGATCACTCCGCAGGACACCGTCGGCGTCGGCCACTCCACCTTCCGCCTCGTCGGCGACCGGCTCGAAGAATTCGTCGACACCGGTGAGGTCACCTTCTCCGCCCGCCACCTCACGGTGAAGGTCGACAACGGGAAGGTCATCCTCGACAACGTCACCTTCGGCGTTCCCGAGAAGTCGCTCATCGGCGTCATCGGGCCGTCCGGCTCCGGCAAGTCGACGCTGCTGCGCGCGCTGACCGGCTACCGCCCGGCGGACGTCGGCGAGGTCCTCTACGACAACCGGAACCTCTACCAGCACTTCGCCGAGCTGCGGCAGCGCATCGGCCTGGTCCCGCAGGACGACATCCTGCACAAGGAGCTGAGGGTCCGCACCGCACTGCGCTACGCGGCCCGTCTGCGCTTCCCCGGCGACGTCGCCGAGGCCGAGCGCAACGCCCGCGTGGAGGAGGTGCTGGCCGAACTGAAGCTGGACGTCCACGCCGACAAGAAGGTCACCTCCCTCTCCGGCGGCCAGCGCAAGCGCGTCTCCGTCGCCCTGGAGCTGCTCACCAAGCCGTCGCTGATCTTCCTGGACGAGCCCACCTCCGGCCTCGACCCGGGCATGGACCGCGACGTCATGCAGCTGCTGCGCGGACTCGCCGACGACGGCCGCACGGTGCTCGTCGTCACCCACTCCGTGGCCGAACTCGGCCTGTGCGACAAGCTGTTGGTGATGGCGCCCGGCGGCGGCGTCGCCTACTTCGGCCCGCCCGAGGAGGCGCTCAACTTCTTCGGCTACGCGACCTGGGCGGACGTCTTCTCCGCCTTCGAGAACTACCGCGACTACGACTGGATGGGCCGCTGGCACGGCTCGCAGCACTACCAGATGTACGCGGCCGACCTCGACTCCGTCACCCCGCAGCAGGCCCAGCAGGTGCAGGCACCGCCGGCCCGTACGCAGAAACCGCAGAGCTGGGGCTCGCAGTTCTGGACGCTGGTGCGCCGCTACGTCTCGGTCATCGCCTCGGACAAGGGCTTCCTCGCGCTCACGGTGATCCTCCCCGTCGTGCTCGGCGGCGTCAGCACCCTCATCCCGAGCGACTACGGCCTGGGCTACGGCCCGTTGAAGAGCGGCAGAACGAACCGCGACGCGAGCACGATCATGCTCATCCTCGCCGTCGGCATGTGCTTCTCCGGCGCGGCCAACTCCGTACGGGAACTGATCAAGGAGCGCGTCATCTACGAGCGCGAACGGGCCACCGGCCTCTCGCGTTCGGCGTATCTGATGTCCAAGGTGCTCGTGCTCGGAATCGTCACCGCCCTGCAAGGCGTGATCATCTCCGCGATCGGATTCGTCCCGCGCGAGCTGCCCGCGGAGGGCGTGATCGGCGAGGACCTCCCCGCCGTCGAGATGACGCTCGCCGTGATCACGCTCGGCTTCACCTCGATGATGTTCGGCCTCATCATCTCCTCGCTGGTGAAGACGGCGGAGAAGACCATGCCGCTGCTGGTCATGTTCGCCATCGTCCAAGTCGTCTTCACCGGCGTGCTGTTCCAGCTCTTCGACACCCCGGGAGTCGGCCAGTTCTCCTGGTTGATGCCGTCCCGCTGGGCCGTCGCCGCGATGGGCGCCACGGCCGACATGAACACGCTGCTGCCGTGGGAGCGCGGCAACCCGGACCCGCTGTGGGAGCACACGGCCGGTACGTACGTACTGGACATGGCGGTCCTGCTGGGCCTCGGCGTGGCCCTGGTCTTCGTCGTGGCACGGCTGCTGCGCCGCCACGAACCGGAGGTCATGCGCAAGTAGCGCGGGCGCACCGGCAACCGTCACACACGGAGGCGGCGGCACCCCGATGGGATGCCGCCGCCTCCGGCGCTTCGCGCGCAGCGACCGTGGTCGCGCTCACGGACCGGGATGCGCGGCCCCCAGCCCGTACGGCCGCCGGCTCAGTACCAGTTGTTGGACTGCCAGAAGGACCACGCGCCGCAGGGGCTGCCGTAGCGGTCCTCCATGTAGTTCAGCCCCCACTTGACCTGCGTGGCCGCGTTGTTGCGCCAGTCCGGGCCCGCCGAGGACATCTTGGAGCCGGGCAGGGCCTGCACGAGCCCGTACGCTCCGCTGGGGTTCTGCGCGTGCACGTCCCAGCCGCTCTCCCGCTCCACGATCTGGGAGAAGCACTGGAACTGCGACTCGTCGCCGATGATCTGCCGTGCGATCTGCTGCGGTGAGCCCGACGGCGCCTTCGCCTTGCTGCGCTGGGCCGAGCGGCTCGCCGCCAGCCTGCGCTCACGGTCCCGCTCTGCCTTCTTCACAGCTGCTTCGTGCCGTGCCTCTGCCCTGGCTTCGGCCTTCCTGCGTGCCTCCGCCTTCGCGTGGGCGCGTGCGCGGTCGTCGGCGGCGGAGGTCTGAGCGTCGATGCTCGCCTTCTGCTGTGCCGGGCCGTCGGCGGCGGTCTGCAGTGCGACGGACTGGGCCGTCATCTCCGATCCGGCAGTCACGCTTCCGCTGCTCTTCTGACCTGGTACGACGGTGAACGCGAAGGCGGTAACACCGACGGCTGCGGCTCCGGTCGCCGCAGAGATCTTGTGCAGACGGGACAGCCTGCCGTGGCGTTCGGGATTGGGAACGCTCATGGGAGGAAACCTCTTCCAGTTCGCGGACCGCAGCGACAGTGGCCGCTGCGGCGGCAGACATTCTCAGCTGCCGTCAGTCACCGGGCAAAAATCACCATTACTAACCTTGGTAGTGGATTTGGAGCAGAGCGGATGCCTTGACGTGCCTGCGCTGCACGTCCCTTCAGTCGACAACATCTACTAAGTACGGCCGTACGTGATCTGGGTCCTATGCGGCGACTCACACCACACACCCGGTTACATTTACGCAGTGTGTAGAAGCTATAAACTCAGGGTCACACTGCTGGTCGCTGGTCCTAGGTCTCCGGACCCCCGTCCCATCCCCGCTCCGGGCCGATCCGCGGGGCTTCCCCCGCCGGTACCGTGACAGCATGCTCCGCAGCTCAGGGCTCGCCGCCGTCAGCGCCGCGATCCTCGCCATGAACAGGCAACTCGAGGTGCGCGACGTCCTCCAGACGATCGTCGCCTCGGCCCGTGATCTGCTCGACGCCGAGTACGCGGCCCTCGGCGTTCCCGACGACCACGACGGCTTCGCCCAGTTCGTGGTGGACGGGGTGACGGAGGACCAGTGGAAGTCCATCGGCCCACTGCCCCGCCAGCACGGCATCCTCGCCGCGATGCTCCACGAGGCCACCCCCCAGCGGCTCGCCGACGTACGCACGGACCCCCGCTTCGGCGGCTGGCCCCGCGCACACCCGGAGCTCGCCGACTTCCTCGGGATGCCCATCGCCGACGGCGAGGAGGTCCTGGGCGCGCTCTTCCTCGCCAACAAGAGGTGCGCACCCGGCACAGAACCGGCCCGGGGTGCGGCGGCCGACGGGGGCGCGGCGCCCGTCCGCGGCTGCGCCTTCACCGAGGAGGACGAGCTGTTGCTGCGCCTCCTCGCCCAGCACGCCGCCATCGCCCTGACCAACGCACGCCTCTACGAGCGCAGTCGCGAGCTGACCATCGCGCGCGAGCGCGCCCGGATCGGCCACGACCTGCACGACGCCGTCGCGCAGAAGCTCTTCTCGCTGCGCCTCACCGCCCAGGCGGCGACCGCGCTGGTCGACCGCGACCCGGCCCGCGCCAAGGACGAACTCCACGAGATCGACCGCCTCGCCGCCGAGGCCTCGGAGGAACTGCGCGCCGCCGTCATCGAGCTGCGCCCCGCCGCCCTCGACGAGGACGGGCTCGTCGCCACCCTCCGCACCCAGACCCAGGTCCTCGACCGCGCACACACCGCCGAGGTCACCTTCGTCAGTGAGGGCGCCACGCGCGCCCTGCCCGCCGCACAGGAAGAGGCACTGCTCCGCGTCGCCCAGGAGGCCCTGCACAACGCCCTGCGCCACGCGGCGGCTTCGCGCGTCGGCGTCACCCTCGCCTACGGCGGCGCGGGAGCGCGGCTGCGCGTCACCGACGACGGACTCGGCTTCGACCCGCAGGCGGTGCGCAAGGCGGGACGCCACCTGGGCCTGGTCTCGATGCGCGACAGGGCGGGCGGCGTCGGCGGCACCCTGACCGTCGAATCCGAGCCCGGCAAGGGAGCGGTGATCGAGCTGGAGGTGCCCGGTGGCTGACCCGATCCGCGTGCTGATCGTCGACGATCACCAGGTCGTACGGCGCGGACTGCGCACCTTCCTGGAGATCCAGGACGACATCGAGGTGGTCGGCGAGGCCGCCGACGGCGACGAAGGGGTGGCGCGCGCCCAGGAGTTGGGCCCCGACATCGTCCTCATGGACGTGAAGATGCCCGGCACGGACGGCATCGAGGCGCTGCGCGAGCTGAGGCGGCTCCAGAACCCGGCCCGCGTCCTCGTCGTCACCAGCTTCACGGAGCAGCGCACCGTCGTCCCCGCCCTGCGTGCCGGAGCGGCCGGCTACGTCTACAAGGACGTCGACCCCGACGCCCTCGCCGGTGCCATCCGCTCCATATACGCGGGCCATGTGCTTCTCCAGCCGGAGGTCGCCGGGGCGCTGCTCTCCGACGAAGCGGGCGGAGGCGGAAGCGCCAGCGCCGGCCGGGGCTCGGTGCTCACCGAGCGCGAGCGCGAGGTGCTGGAACTGATCGCGGACGGCAGATCCAACCGCGAGATCGCCCGGGAGCTGGTGCTCTCGGAGAAGACGGTCAAGACCCACGTGTCGAACATCCTGATGAAGCTGGACCTCGCCGACCGTACGCAGGCGGCGCTGTGGGCCGTGCGGCACGGGCTGACGAACTGACGGGAGGAGGCTCACGAACCGACGGGCGCAGGCGGGCCGTCACGTACACATGTGCTCGCCGGGCAGTGTCCGCCGGATCCGGCAGCGCCCTTCGCCACTCACGAGTTCTTGCGTTCCAGCTCCTCCGCGTAGGCGTTGTACGCCGCGACCTGCGCGCGCCTCGCCGTCCGCTCCACGGGCCGCAGCGCCTCCCCACGCGCCGCGATCTGCGAGGCGCTCACCGCGCCGCCGTGCTCACGGCCGTCCCCCGCGATGCCGGCTGCGCCGAGTGCGGGCCCGCCCTCGTCCCCGTACGCGATCCCGACGAGCGCCCGCACCCGCTGCGCCAGCTCCAGCACCCGCACCGCCCGCGGCGGATACCCGGGTGCCAGGAGCTGCCTCCCGGCCTCCATGCGCGCCCGGTACGCGTCCAGCGCCGCGTTCGCCACCGGGCCCGAGCCGGCCACGTCCAGCTCCGTGAGCACATCGGTCGCCTCCCGCATGGCCTCGGCCAGTTCGCGCTCCGCCTCGCTGAGCGAGGGCACGTCGGCGGGCGGCGCCTCCCGTACGGGCAGGCAGTGCCAGGCGACCTCCACGTGGACGTCTCCCTCGGGCCCGGCCTCGAACACCTCGGGCACCAGCCCGAGCCCGGCGCCCGCCGCGATCACGGCCTCACCGGCCTCCAGGGCGCGGGAGTTGAACTCCGGGGGCCCGCTCAGCCCCAGCGGATGGCCCGGCACGGGCAGCGCGACCCGCAGCCCGCGCGTGCCCAGAGTCCGCAGCCGCCCCAGCGCCAGCGTCAGGCCGGCGGTCTCCGGCTCGGAATCCGCGTACGGACCCGGAGAAGCGGGAAGCCCCACCACGCGGTGCACCACGTCCTCGCCGACGATCCGCTGTGCGGCCTCATCGGGCGAGACGAGAGCGGCGAACAGAGCATTTCCCCAAGCGGCCAGGCGTCCCGAACGAGGTTCATCGAGCATGACCCCAGCCTAGGGAACGGGCCCTCGAACGCGTGGCGTAGGTTTGCCTGGGGACTCTGCTCACAAGGCACGGGTAACGGCGACTGCATTGGGAGACAACGCGCTCATGAGCGAAGTACTGGAGCTGGTGGACGTATCCGTGGTCCGCGACGGCCACGCTCTGCTGGACGATGTCTCCTGGTCGGTCAAGGAAGGCGAACGCTGGGTCATCCTCGGTCCCAACGGCGCGGGGAAGACCACCCTGCTCAACCTCGCGTCCAGCTACCTCTTCCCCAGTACGGGCAGCGCCACCGTCCTCGGTGACAAGCTCGGCGCCGTCGACGTCTTCGAACTCCGCCCCCGCATCGGCATGGCCGGCATCGCAATGGCGGAAAAGCTCCCGCGCTCCCAGACCGTGCTGCGCACCGTGCTCACCGCCGCGTACGGCATGACGGCGCACTGGCAGGAGGAGTACGAGGAGGTCGACGAGGAGCGGGCGCTGGCTTTCCTCGACCGGCTCGGCATGACCGAATACCTCGACCGCAAGTTCGGCACCCTCTCCGAGGGCGAGCGCAAGCGCACCCTCATCGCGCGCGCCATGATGACCGACCCCGAACTGCTCCTGCTGGACGAGCCCGCGGCGGGCCTCGACCTCGGCGGCCGCGAGGATCTGGTGCGCAGACTGGGACGGCTCGCGCGCGACCCGTACGCACCCTCGATGCTCATGGTCACGCACCACGTCGAGGAGATCGCCCCCGGATTCACGCACGTACTGATGATCCGTCAGGGGCAGGTGCTCGCCGCCGGCCCGATCGAGACCGAACTGACCTCGCGCAACCTCTCGCGCTGCTTCGGACTGCCGCTCGTGGTGGAGAACCGGGGCGAGCGCTGGACCGCTCAGGGTCTGCCGCTGAGCTGATCGCAGGCCTACCATGTCCATGTGGATGCATGGATCTGGTGGTTGATAGCCGCCGTGGGGCTGGGAATTCCACTCGTCCTCACCGCTATGCCCGAGTTCGGCATGCTCGCCATGGGCGGCGTCGCCGGAGCCGTCACGGCGGGGCTGGGCGGCGGAATGGTGGCCCAGGTCCTCGTCTTCGCCGTCGTCTCGACGGCACTGATCGTCGTCGTGCAGCCGGTCGCCCGGCGCTCCCGCAGGGAGCACCCGAAGCTCAGCAGCGGTGTGGACGCGCTCCGCGGTCGCCAGGCGACGGTGCTGGAACGGGTCGACGGGCAGGGCGGAAGGATCAAGCTCGCCGGCGAGGTGTGGTCGGCACGCGCCCTGGACGGGGGAGAGGCCTACGAGCCCGGCTCACAGGTCGACGTGGTGGAGATCGACGGAGCCACGGCGGTCGTGATGGGATGATCGGCGACAGCGAACCTCAACAACCGCGAGTACACGGCGACTTGCGGTGGGACGATTCTCTCGTCGGCCCGGACGACGTCATATCGGTGACACACATGCAGGGGGGCGGATGGACGCCATCATCATTGTCCTGATCATTCTGGTGGTGCTGGTCTTCATCGCACTCATCAAGACGATCCAGGTCATCCCGCAGGCGAGCGCCGCCATCGTGGAGCGCTTCGGCCGCTACACCCGCACCCTCAACGCGGGCCTGAACATCGTGGTTCCCTTCATCGACACGGTGCGCAACAGGGTCGACCTGCGCGAACAGGTCGTGCCCTTCCCTCCGCAGCCCGTCATCACCCAGGACAACCTGGTCGTCAACATCGACACCGTCATCTATTACCAGGTGACCGACGCCCGCGCCGCGACGTACGAGGTCGCCAGCTACATCCAGGCGATCGAGCAGCTCACGGTGACCACGCTCCGCAACATCATCGGCGGCATGGACCTGGAGCGGACGCTCACCTCCCGCGAGGAGATCAACGCCGCCCTGCGCGGTGTGCTCGACGAGGCCACCGGCAAGTGGGGCATCCGCGTCAACCGCGTCGAGCTGAAGGCCATCGAGCCGCCGACCTCCATCCAGGACTCGATGGAGAAGCAGATGCGCGCCGACCGCGACAAGCGCGCGGCGATCCTCCAGGCCGAAGGTGTACGGCAGTCGGCGATCCTCACCGCCGAGGGCGAGAAGCAGTCCTCGATCCTGCGCGCGGAAGGTGAGGCCCGCTCGGCGGCGCTGCGCGCCGAGGGCGAGGCCCAGGCCATCCGTACGGTCTTCGAGTCCATCCACGCCGGTGACCCCGACCAGAAGCTGCTCTCGTACCAGTACCTCCAGATGCTCCCGAAGATCGCCGAGGGCGACGCCAACAAGCTCTGGATCGTCCCCAGCGAGATCGGTGACGCGCTGAAGGGGCTCGGCGGAGCGCTGGACGGCTTCAAGCCCGGCGGAGGCAACGGCGGTGCGGCCACCGGCGGCGGAGGTCAGGCCGCCGGCATGGTGAAGCCCCCTCGGGAGAGCCCGAAGCTCGACTGAGCCCGGCTCGGCCCGGGTTCGGATCTGGCGCCCGGGTCCGGACCGAGCCCCGGAGACGCACGCCAGAAGCCCCTCCGGCATGATCAGTGTGTACGGCACTGATCTCGAAGGGGCTTCGCGTGACGATCTGGGAGGCGGTGGCGGTCTGCGCCGCGGGCGTCGGCGCGGGTGCGATCAACACCGTCGTCGGCTCCGGCACGCTGCTCACGTTTCCGGTGCTGCTCGCCGTCGGGCTCCCGTCGGTCACCGCCAACGTGTCGAATGCGCTCGGCCTCGTCCCCGGGTCGGTCAGCGGCGCCATCGGATACAGACGTGAACTGCGCGGCCAGAGGCGGCGCGTGCTGGTGCTGAGCGCCGTCGCGTTCGTCGGCGCGCTCGTGGGCGCCGTCCTGCTGGTGGCCCTGCCCTCCAGCGCCTTCGACAAGATCGTCCCGGCGCTCATCGGGATCGCGCTGCTCCTCGTGGCCGTCCAGCCGTGGCTCGCCCGCGTCGCGGAACGCCGCCGCGAGAAGCACGGCACGACAGCGCGCCCGAACGGGGGCGTCATGCTGTCGACGGGGATGCTGTTCTCGAGCGCCTACGGCGGCTACTTCGGGGCCGCCCAGGGCATCATCTACCTCGCGCTGATGGGGCTCTTCCTCGACGAGCCCTTGCAGCGGATCAACGCCGTGAAGAACGTACTCGGCGCCCTGGTCAACGCCACGGCCGCCGTCTTCTTCCTCTTCGTCGCCGACTTCGACTGGACGGCGGTCCTGCTCATCGCCGTGAGCAGCGCGGTCGGCGGCCAGTTCGGCGCCCTCGTGGGACGCAGACTTCCGCCGACCGCGCTGCGGGTGATCGTCGTGACGGTCGGTGTCGCGGCGATCATTCAGCAACTGCTGCGCTGAGTACGGCAGTTCGGCGCGCGCCGCCGTCCGGTCAGGCCGTTGCGGGCAGCGCCGGCGCGGAGACGCGGGCGCTGGGAACGGCGAGCCACTCCGGCAGACCCTCCCCGTCCTTGAGGCCGAGTGCGAGCAGCAGAGCGTCCGCCGGCGTCGGCTCGAAGGGCTTGACCGACAGAGCCATCCCGGCCTGCGCCGGTGTCCGGTCCGCCTTGCGGTGGTTGTCCGCCGCGCAGGCCGCGACGGTGTTGAGCCAGGTGTCACGGCCGCCCTGTGAACGCGGCACCACATGGTCCACCGTGGTCGCCCGGCGTCCGCAGTACGCGCACCGGTGCCGGTCACGTACGAGGACGCCGCGCCGCGACCACGGCGCGCGTTGTCGGAACGGCACGCGCACGTATCTGCACAGTCTGATCACCTGCGGTACGGGCAGATCGACGCTCGCCGCCCGCACACGGAGACCGGGATGAGCGTGCTCCACGACGGCCTTGTCCTGCATGACCAGCACCACGGCACGGCGCAGCGACACCGTCGACAGCGGCTCGAAGCTCGCGTTCAGGATCAGCGTCTCGCGCATGCCCTCCACCTCCCGGTTCCCGACCGCCTCCTGCGGCGGTGGCCCCACTCTGCCGCCGTCCCGATCACCGGACAACGCAATTTCCGCCCGCCGTACGGAAGTCGACGGCCATACGACGGGCCGGTGAAAAGGGAAGGAAGAACGCGAACCACAAAGAAGGAGAAACGGAAAACCGGGGAAGTCGCGGAAACCCTGAAAACGCGAAACAGCGCGGAAGACCGGACGCAAGGACGGGAGGGAAAGCCGGGCGGGAGCCGAAGGGCAGTCGGCGCGGTCGCCGGCCCCCGGCCAGGCTCCGGCGGACGGCCGGCGCAGACACAAGCGCCCCGCCGCCCCCGCACTGCGGTGCCGACTGCCCGGCACCACAGTGCGATCCGGGAACGACGGGACGCAACGGAATTTCAGTCGGGCGCCCCGACTCCGCCGCCGGTTCAGCTCCCGGCGGGCTCCTCGTGCAGACCGATCAGCTGGGCCCTGCCGATCGTCTTGAAACGCAGATTGAATCCGACGAAGGCGGGGGAGGCGTCGGCGTCCGGCCCGAGCTTCTCGTCCTGCACGGCGTAGACCGTGAAGACGTAGCGGTGCGGACCGTCGCCGGGCGGCGGCGCGGCCCCGCCGAAGTCCCGCGTGCCGAAGTCGTTGCGCACGTGCACGGCCCCCTCGGGCAGCCCTGCCATGTCGCCCGTCGCCGCACCCGCGGGCAGCTCCGTCACGGAGACGGGGATGTCGAAGACGGACCAGTGCCAGAAGCCGCTGCCCGTCGGGGCGTCGGGATCGAAGCACGTGACGGCGAAGCTCCGGGTGTCCGCGGGGAAGCCCTCCCAGCGCAGATGAGGGGAGGTGTTCCCCTTCGCGTACAGCTGGTCCGGCCGCAGCCGCCCGCCCTCCGAGACGTCGTCGCTCACCACCTGGAAAGAGGCGACGGGCGGATGGAAGTCGTGCGGGAGCGGCGGCTGCTTCTGCTCGGTCACGTCGGTACCTCCTGATGGCGCGAATCGCTGCACCGGCCAGCCTAACGAGCCGTTGTCCGGGTCTTTGCCACCATGGGTCGCACGACGAGACCTCAAAGCGGTGGTGCGACGATGACCAGTCCAGTGGACCTGCCTGAACTGCCCGAGCTGCCCGACGGCGGTCTGCCGGGCCTCTTCGACGGCTCCGTGCCCCCTGGGGTGTACCGCTGCGCATCCGTCGGCCCCGACGTCCTGATGCAGGCGGACGCCGCGAACTGGACCGGCGCCGTGATCGACCTCAGCGACGTCACCGACAAGACCGAGTTCATGAACCGCTGCGCCACCGGCCTCGAACTCCCCGGCTGGTTCGGCCACAACTGGGACGCGCTCGCCGACTCCCTGACCGACCTCTCCTGGTGGGGAGAGACCGGCGGATACCTGCTGATGACCGCGGGCTGGCCCGGCTTCGAACAGGCCGACCCCAAGGCCGCCGCCACCGCCGTGAACGTCTTCACGGCGGCGGTCGGCTACTGGGCGGTGCGGGACGCACCGCTGTCGGTGCTCCTCGGCTGACCCCGCCGCACGACGCGACGCCGGCGGCAGGCTCAGGCCCGGACTCACAGCCAGTTGCGGCGCCCTCCGACCTCCGTGAGCCACTGGTTGATGAAGGCCGTCCAGTCGGTCTGGTGGAAGTCCGTCAGGTCGACCTGGAACGCGCGGTACGAGTCGCTGCCCCCCGTGAAGATCCCCGGCGTCTTGTCCATCTCCATGACGACGTCCATCTGACGGCCGTCCGCGACGAACGACAGCTCCACCTGCGAGAGCCCCCGGTACTGCTGGGGCGCCAGGAACTCGATCTCCTGGTAGAAGGGCAGCTGCTGCCGCGTACCCCGGATCCGGCCCTTCTCCATGTCGGCCGCCTTGAAGCGGAAGCCGAGCGTACCGAAGGAGTCCAGGATCGCCTGCTGGGCGGGGAGCGCATGGACGTTCACGGGGTCGATGTCCGTGGAGTCGACGGCCTGGGCGATGGCCAGCTCCGTCGACACCCCGATGCTCATCCCGGTCAGCTGCTGCCCCATGAACATCGTGATCGGTGTCTCCCACGGAACCTCCAGCTGGAAGGGCACCGTGTGCCTGGCACCCTCCTTCAGCTCCAGAGCACCGCCCAGCTGCTGCCTGCCGAACTCGATGTTCTGCTTCAGCTCGCCGTCGTTGGTCTCCACCTCGACCTTCGCCATGAGACCGACGGACAGCCCCTGTATCTGCTGGTCGACCGACCCCGCCTCTATGTGGACCTCACCCTGCACCACGCCACCCGGCACCACGTTCGGTTCGTGGAGGACCGTGTCCACAGACGCACTCCCGACCCCCAAGCTCGCGAACAGCTTCTTGAAACCCATCTCTCAAGTCCCTCCCAGGCACTTACCTGTGCGCCTCTTCTGTCACTCATGACGTACTGGACGTCCTCCGGTACGAGGTACGCCCAGCGACGGCCGGCGGTTCCGGCATCAGAGCAGGATCATCGGACCACCGGCCGGATGCACAGCCCTCCGGCTCCGTTACCCTCGGTCGGCATGATCACCGGCGGAGACCGTACGCGAAGGAACGACGACAGCCACACACCGCTGCACCGTTCTTTCTTCGATCGCCCTGTCCTGGAGGTCGCCCCCGAGCTCCTCGGGCGGTATCTCGTCCGTACGGCGCCGGACGGACGGATCGTCCTGCGCATCACAGAAGTGGAGGCCTACGCGGGGGAGGCCGACCCCGGATCGCACGCGTACAAGGGGAGGACCCAGCGCAACTCCACGATGTTCGGCCCGCCCGGGCACGCGTACGTCTACTTCATCTACGGCATGTGGTTCAGCCTCAACCTGGTCTGCGGCGCCGAGGGCCACGCGAGCGGTGTGCTGCTGCGCGCCGGGGAGGTCCTGACGGGCGAGGAACACGCACGGAAGCGACGCCCGAAGGCAAAGAAGCACACGGAACTGGCCAAGGGCCCGGCCCGGCTGGCGACGGCCCTGGATGTGGACCGCACCCTGAACGGCACCGACGTCTGCGCCACGGACGAGCACGCTCCGCTCCGCGTTCTCACTGGTGAGCCCTCCGACGGCGGCCGCCTCCGCAGCGGTCCCCGCACCGGCGTGGGGGGAGCCGGGGCGGTCCACCCCTGGCGCTACTGGATCGACGAGGACCTCACCGTGAGCCCTTACCGGCCACATCAACCCAGGCGGCGTCCAAGGTCGCTTGACTCTGGGGGTCCGAAGACCTAACGTTGACAGAGTCGCTGAAACGGATAGGCGGTAGCCACGGCTTCAAGCCGAGGAGACGCGGCCCCGGAAGTGACCAAACACTACCTACGACTTCCCCAACGGGGTCGGCTTTTGGCGTGCCAAAAACCGACCGTGAGGATTCCGATTAGGAACCTCCGAGGGAATCCGCTAAAGTAGTGACACCGAGAGGGATGCGCCCGGAGTGGCCCTGGGATATGGGTTGTGATGGAAGCGTTCGTTCTTTGAGAACTCAACAGTGTGCCAAAAGTCAACGCCAGATATGTTGATACCCCGTAGCCCCCGCGTTGGTTTGTGGGGGTGGGGATTTCTTTGATTTGCTTGGATTCGGTGCGTGCGGGGTGATTCCTCTCGTGTGTGCCGGCTCTTGGTGATGTTTTTTGGAGCATTCACGGAGAGTTTGATCCTGGCTCAGGACGAAC
>NZ_JASTTH010000003.1:0-856045 GCF_032248595.1 Streptomyces winkii
ACCCGTGAGGGTTGGAGTTGACTGGTACTAATAAGCCGAGGGCTTGACCACACACGTATTTGTTTCGCGTCCACTGTCCGGTATCTGAAACAACAACCCCGGCCACAACCAGCCGCCCGGCCGGCTGGCCGGCTGATAAGTGGATAGAGCGCTGACACAACAGCACACACAAGTTTCCCCCCGGTGAGGGGGTGTGTTTCGGTGGTCATAGCGTGAGGGAAACGCCCGGTTACTTTCCGAACCCGGAAGCTAAGCCTTACTGCGCCGATGGTACTGCATGCGGGAGCGTGTGGGAGAGTAGGACACCGCCGAACTCCTTTTGAAGGGCCCGTGGTTCACAGCGTGCTTGCGCTGTAGGCCACGGGCCCTTTTCTGTATTCAAGAGTGCATTAGCGCGGACCCTTTAATGGAATTGGGCCGCGTCGCAGACAGGAGTCATGTCGATGTCCACCGATTCGCCCGACGAGCGGCCCGAGCGCCGGCCTCGTCAGTCCGGTCCGCGGGGAGGGGCTGACCGGCCCCGTGGTGGAAAGCGGGATGGTCGCGGAGGAAGCGGCGAGAGCCGTGGACGGAGTGGATACCGGCGCGACGATGCGCGCCGCGGTGACCCGCGTGATGAGCGGAAGGGCCGGGACAAGCCGCGTGGCGGGGACGCCAGGCGCGGCGACAGCGGTGAGCGGTCGGACAGGGGCCGCAGCGATGGGCCGCGACGGGGCGGTGGGAATGACCGTCCGCGTGGGCCCCGGCGGGACGACGACAGGGGCAGTGCCGGGGGCCGGCGGCCGTACGGGAAGGACGACCGTGAGCGGCGCGGCGGGAGTGGCTTTCGAGGGCGTCGGGACGACGACCGCGGGCGGCCCTCCCGTGGTCCTGGGCGCGAGGATCGCCGCGAGGATCGCCGTGAGGGGCGTCGTGAGGGACGCCGGGACGACCGGCGGACGGATCACCCGGCACCGAGGCGACTGCCCATCGACGAGGACGTGACGGGCGCCGAGGTCGACAAGGAGGTCCGGCAGGAGCTGATGAGCCTGCCGAAGACGCTCGCCGAGGACGTCGCGAAGAACCTCGTCATGGTCGCCAGGCTGCTGGATGAGGATCCGCAAGCCGCGTACGGCTACTCCAGGGTCGCGTTGCGGCTCGCGTCCCGTGTGCCGTCGGTGCGCGAGGCGGCGGGCTTCGCGGCGTACGCGGTGGAGAAGTACACGGAGGCGCTGGCGGAGTTCCGGGCAGCGCGGCGCATGGCGGGTTTGCAGCACCTGTGGCCCGTGATGGCGGACTGCGAACGGGGCATGGGCAGGCCGGAGAAGGCTCTGGCGATGGCCGGCGAGGCCGAGGTGCAGAAGCTGGACAAGGCAGGGCAGGTGGAGATGCGGCTCGTCGCGGCGGGGGCCCGGCGCGACATGGGCCAGGCCGAGGCTGCCGTGGTGACGTTGCAGAGCCCGGAGCTGGCGTCGACGTCGCAGCAGCCGTGGACGGCACGGTTGCGCTATGCGTACGCCGACGCACTGCTCGAGGTCGGGCGCAGGGACGAGGCGCGGGAGTGGTTCGCCAAGGCGCTGGAGGCCGATCAGAGCGGCGCGACCGACGCGTCGGACAGGCTGGCCGAGCTGGACGGGGTGGAGTTCATCGACGCCCTCGACCCGGAGGCCGACGACGAGCCGAGTGAGAGCGAAGGGTCCGGGGAGGGCGAAAGACAGGGCTGATGAGTCTGTGAGTACGGGGAGGTGGCCCGGGCGAAGGGGCCACCTCCCCGTAGCGCTAGGGCGCGAAGCGTGCCAGGGGGTTCTCGAGTTCGCCGACGAGCTGGAGCGCGCCCGCGGGGTCTTGCAGGTCGACCATCTGCTGGTTGTTGCGCAGTTGCAGCCGGTTGAGGCAGGAGAGCGCGAACGTGTCCGCGAAGAGGTCGTAGCGGGCGAAGCGTTCGGCGAGGTGCGGTGCGGACTTCTGGTAGTCGCGGACGCAGTCGGCGACCGCTGACCAGAAGGAGTCCTCGTCGAGGGTGCCGTCGCTGGCGAGGATCGCGTTGAGGAACCGCAGGAAGCAGTCGAAGACGTCCGTGAAGAGGGAGAGGATCTTCATCTCCTCGGGGACGTCGGCGCGGATGCGCTCGACCTCCGGGGGGAGTTGGGCGTCCGGGCTCATCACCGCGATCTCCTCGGCGATGTCCTTGAAGACGGCCCGCTTGGGGACGCCGTCCTCGTCGAGTACGAGGATGACGTTCTCGCCGTGCGGCATGAAGACGAGGTCGTACTCGTAGAAGCAGTGCAGCAGCGGCGTGAGATACGTGTCGAGGTACCGGCGCAGCCACGCCCGCGCGTCCAGGCCGGAGCGTTCGATGAGCGAGGTGGCCAGGGAGGCTCCGTCAGCGTCGGTGTGGAGCAGGGACGCCATCGTCGCGAGGCGCTCGCCGGGTGCGAGAAGCGGGACGGGGCTCTCGCGCCACAGGGCCGCGAGCATCTTCAGATACGGGGAGCCCTTCGGGGCGGCGGCCTCGTACGGGGCCGCGTGGTAACCGACCGCCGCGCACTCGCGGAGGATCGCGAGCCCTGATTCGCGCAGCACCTCGTCCTCGGCGACGAGGCCCGCCAGCCAGTCGTTGATCGCCGGTGTGGCCTTCATGTACTCGGCCGAAAGTCCGCGCAGGAAGCCCATGTTGAGCACGGAGAGTGCGGTCTTCACGTAGTGCTTGCCGGGGTTGGTGGCGTTGAAGAAAGTGCGTATGGACTGCTGCGCGAGGTGTTCGTCGTCGCCGTGCCCGAGGCAGACGAGATTGCGGTGCGCGACCTCGGCGGCGAAGGTGACGGAGAGCTTGTTCCACCACTGCCACGGGTGGACGGGGATGAGGAAGTAGTCGTCCAGGTCGAGGCCGTCCTCCTTCATGGCGGCGGAGAAGCGGCGCAGCGTCGTCGCGGACAGCTCGGAGAGCAGCAGCTTGTCGTAGCTGAGGTCGGCCGCCGCGGTGAACGTGGCGTGGTCGCGGTGGGCGGCGACCCACAACAGCCGTACCGGGACGCCGGCTTCGGGGGCGTACGCGCGGTACTCGGCGACGTCGAAGCCGAGCCGGCCGTTGTTCGCGACGAAGCACGGGTGGCCCTCGGTCATGCCCGCCTCGATCTCCTGGAAGGCGGAGCGGGCGAGCCGGCCGGCGCTCACGGGCGTACGGGCGAGCTTGAACGCGGTGCTCGCCAGGGTGGAGCTGATCTCCTCCAGATAGACGGGGAGGATCTCCTCGGTCAGGCCAAGGGAGTTGCGCAGCTCGGTGACGAACGCGAGGGCGTCGAGCGGCAGCCGGGCGCCGTCGCGGTGCCGGTGGCGGGTGATGCTGCCGGAGTCGATCTGCCAGTGGTCGAGCGCGAACCGCCGTGCGGTGAAGCGGTATTCGGTGCCGCCGTCGTCGCTGCGGACGCGGTAGCGGCCTGGGCGCGCGGGGTGTGCGGCGGCCGGGCCGTCGTGCGGATCCTCGCGCGGGTCGTCGTGCGCGGGCAGTGGCGAGGGCGCGAGAAGCCGTTCGTGGGTGAACTCGGCGAGCGCCTTGCGTATCAGCAGCCGGTTCGCCAAGTCCCAGCGTTCGGGCGTGAGATGGGCGACGGCCTCGCGGGGGGAGAGGGGGGCGGGGCTGGTCATCGGCTCTTCGTCCCTCCTGGGGTCTGGCCGGTCTCGCGCCGGGCACCGGCTTCCCGGGCCGCTTCGAACTGCTGCCGGGTGCACATGCTCAGGTACGCGTCCTTCTCGGGTTTGGCGAGGGTGCGCTCGATGCGGAAGCCGACCGCTTCGTTGAGCGCGTGCACGGCCGTGTTGCGTACGTCCGGCTCGACGACGACCCGGCGGGTGTGCGGGTCGGCGAAGAGCATGTCCATCACCGTGGTGATCACGGCGAGCGTGAAGCCGTGCAGGGGGGTCGCAGTCGGTGCGCACAGGAAGTGCATGCCGACGTCGCCGGGTTGTGCCTCGTACAGGCCGCGCAGCTCGACGTGCGCGGGGTCGTAGCGCTCCATGAGGAAGCGCGGTTCGCCCTCGTGGAGGCCGACGAAGGAGTCCTGGTGCTCGGAGGCGGCGATGCCCATGAACTCCCGCTCCACGTCCGTCAGGGTGGCCTCCTGCATCAGCCAGAACGCCGACTTGGGGTGGGTGAGCCAGCCGTGCAGCATCTCGGCGTCGCGCACCGGGTCGACGGGGCGCAGCGAGAAGCGGCCCAGATGCGCGTCGGTGCGGGTGTGCACGATGCCGGGGGCGGGTGCGGGGACGTCGTCCGTACGGGCGCTGCTCATGAGTGCGGAGCCTCCGTCCTGGTCGTCGGGGCGGGTGCCGGTGCTGCGAAGTCCTGGAAGGCGATGGACCGTTCGATCGGGTAGACCTCCCGGCCGAGCAGGTCGCGGATGATGGACGAGTTGCGGTAGGCGGCCATGCCCAGGTCGGGTGCGACGAAGCCGTGGGTGTGCAGTTCGGCGTTCTGTACGTAGATCTCGCGGCCGGCGGTGGACCCGCTGTCGATGCGGTAGTCGCGCCGGACGGCGAAGCGGCCCTGCTCGTCCCACTCGATGCGGTCCGCGATGGGGGAGAGGAACTCCGGCGTGCGGTAGCGGTATCCGGTGGCGAGGACGAGGCCCTCGGTCTCGAGCGTGAAGTCCTGCTTCTGCTCCTCCTGGCGCAGACCGAGGGTGTACGAGCCCGAGGCCTTGTCGTAAGAGGCGTCCGTGAGCGCGGTGTTGGTCATCAGCCGCGTGGGGCACGGGCGGTGGAGGCTCTTCTGGTAGAGCAGATCGAAGATGGCGTCGATCAGCTCGGTGTTGATGCCCTTGTAGAGGTTCTTCTGCGAGGCGACGAGTCCGTCGCGGGTGGCGGGCGGCAGGCTGTGGAAGTAGTCCACGTACTCCGGCGAGGTCATCTCCAGCGTCAGCTTGGTGTATTCGAGCGGGAAGAAGCGCGGGGAGCGTGTGATCCAGTTCAGCTGGTAGTCATGGCCGCCGATGTCCTGGAGCAGGTCGTAGTAGATCTCGGCGGCGCTCTGGCCGCTGCCGACGACGGTGACGGACTTCTTCTCCTGCAACTCCGATTTGTGCTCCAGATAACGGGAGTTGTGGATGACGTCGCCGCCGAGGCCGCGGCAGGAGTCGGGGATGTAGGGCGGCGTCCCGGTGCCGAGCACGAGCTTCCTGCTGCGGTACGTGTGCCGCTCGCCCGTGGCGAGATCGTCGGCGCGTACGAGGTACAGCTCTTCGCTCTCGTCGTATTCGACGCTGGTGACACGGTTGTTGAAGCGCACCGAGGCGAGCTTTCCGGCGGCCCACCGGCAGTAGTCGTTGTACTCGGCGCGCAGCGGATAGAAGCTCTCGCGGATGTAGAACGCGTAGAGGCGTCCCGTCTCCTTGAGGTAGTTGAGGAAGGAGAAGGCGGAGGTCGGGTCCGCGAGGGTGACCAGGTCCGACATGAACGGCGTCTGGAGGGTGCTGTCTTCGAGCAGCATGCCCGAGTGCCAGTCGAAGTCCGGCTTGTCGTCCAGGAACAGGCCGTCGAGTTCGCCGATGGGTTCGGTCAGGCAGGCGAGCCCGAGGTTGAACGGGCCCAGCCCGATGGCTGTGAAGTCGTGGACGTGGGCGGTCTGTTGATCGGTGGACACGAGAATCTCCGGGGCTCCGGGGGCGGGCGGTCAGCTGGCGCGGGGTCGGACGGGTTCCGGGTCCGTTCGTCCGGTGTGGCGGGTGCTTCGGCACTCCGTGAGGCAGCGGCCCGCGTGCTCGGCGACGAGGTCGAGGACGGCGGCGATGTCGTCCAGCGAGGTCTCCGGGTTGAGCAGGGTGAACTTCAGATAGTGCCGGCCGTCGACGACCGTCGACGCGATGACGGCCTCGCCGGAGGCGAACAGGGCCTGCCGCGCATGCAGGTTGACCTCGTCCGTCAGGGCACGGCCCGCCGGGCGGGGCGGCAGATAGCGGAAGACGAGGGTGCTCAGCTGGGGCCGGGTGACGACCTCGAAGCGAGGGTCGTCGCGGAGCATCCGCCAGGCGTCGGCCGCCCGGTCCACGACCTCGTCGAAGAGCTCGCCGACGCCCGCTGCGCCCATGATGCGCAGCGTCAGCCACAGCTTGAGAGCGTCGAAGCGGCGCGTGGTCTGGATGGACTTGTCGACCTGGTTGGGGATGTCGTTCTCGGCCATCCGCGCCGGGTTGAGATAGTCCGCGTGGTACGTGACATGGCCGAGCGTGGCCTGGTCGCGTACGAGCACGGCGCTCGAACTGACCGGCTGGAAGAAGGACTTGTGGTAGTCCACGGTCACCGAGTCGGCGCGCTCGATGCCGTCCAGCAGATGGCGGCGCCGGGAGACCAGCAGCCCGCAGCCGTACGCCGCGTCGACGTGCATCCACGTACCGGCGCGCTCGCACAGGTCCGCGACGGCGGGCAGCGGGTCGATGCTGCCGAAGTCCGTGGTGCCCGCGGTGGCGACGACGGCCATCACGACGAGGTCTTCGCGCTCGCAGCGGTCGAGTTCGGCCTCGAGCGCGGAGGCGCGCATCCTGCGGTCCTCGTCGCAGGCCACGGAGACGACGGCCTCGGGACCCAGGCCGAGCAGCGTCGCGGCCTTCTCGATGCTGAAGTGGCTGCACTCGGAGGTGAGGATGCGCAGCCGCGGGAGGATCTCGGGCTTGCGCAGCGGCGTGGGGGAGTTCTTCTCGGCGAGGCGGCACGCCTCGTCGCGGGCGAGCAGCAGGGCCTGGAGGTTGGACTGAGTGCCGCCGCTGGTGAAGATGCCGTCCGCCGCGGTGCCGAGGCCGATGCGCTCCGCCGTCCACTTGATGAGGTGGCGCTCGATGAGAGTGCCGCCGGCGCTCTGATCCCAGGTGTCCAGCGAGGAGTTGACGGCCGAGATCACGGCTTCGCCGAGGACGGCCGGGATGACCACCGGGCAGTTGAGGTGGGCGAGGTACCGCGGGTGGTGGAAGTAGACGGCGTCGCGGAGGTAGACGTTCTCCAGCTCGTCGAGCGCGGCGGCCGGGTCGCCCAGCGGGTCTTCCAGGTCGATTCCCGAGACGGTGGGGGCGAGTTGGGACGGGGTGACTCCGGTGAACGGGCGGTCGGCGCGGGCGATCTTCTCCGCGACGCGGTCGACGCCTTCCGTGAGGGAGCGCCGGTAGTGCTCCGCCGTCCTGTCGTTGAGCAGGTGCGACCTGCTGCTCATGAACTGTCCTCCCTGACAAGGGGGTCGTAAGCTCACCGCACGGAGGGTGCGGTGAGGTAAGGCTACCCTAACTTTGTTGAGCTGAAAGGAGCGCGGGGTGGTGGGCAGCCGTCCCAGGAGGGCGTGATCGGATGTGGAGCCGTCGTTGAGGGGGACTTCAGGTCTGGGTCCGGGGGCGGTTCTCAGCGGCCGTCCTGTTCGGTGGCGCCGCCGGCCGCGTCTCAGCCGCGGTCGGCAGGACCGTGGCCGCCCTCGTCGTCCAGGACGCGCAGCACCAGGCCGGTCGCCGGCTTCGGGCCGAAGGACGTGGACTTGCGCGGCATCATCACGCCCTGCTCGGCGAGTTCCCGTACGACGTCCTCCCGCACCGGCCTCATCAGCACGGCGGTGCCGCCCACTTGGGCCGCCTTGCCCGCCGCGGCGGCGGCGTCGTGGATGTAGCCGATCTCGTCCGGGCGGTCGGGCACGCGCCAGACCTCGTCGAGCAGCACCGAGTGCAGCACGGTGGCGTCCAGCCGGCGCCAGGCCTCGGGGCGGCGGGGGTCGAGGCTCTGTTCCAGGAGCCGGGGAGAAGGGTCCCGGAGCAGATGGAAGGTGCCGCCGCCGTCGGTGAGGAGGAAGGCGTTGCCCGGGGTCTCGTCCAGGGCCTCCAGCGCCTGCGGCAACTCCCGGGCGCCCAGGGCCTGTACGCGGAACGCTTCGCCGGACTCCACGGCGTGCAGGGCCTGTTCCAGGGGGAGGCCGGTCAGCACCCGGTGGATGGCCTGCACCCGCAGCGGATGCCGGACGGTGTCGACGAGCAGGACGAGCCCGTAGTCCCAGGGGGACGAGCCGCCGGAACCGGTGACGGGAGCACCGGATCCCCGGGCGCCGTCCCGTTCGCGCTGGAGCCGCAGATACGTGGCCCAGCGGTGGTGCCCGTCCGCGATCAGAGCGCGGTGACGGGCCAAGTCGGCGTCGACCTCGGCGAGTTCGGCGGGGTCGGTGAGCGACCACAGGCGGTGCGAGAAGCCGTCCTCGGTCCTGGTGGAGAGCAACGGCGTACGCAGGACGGTCCGTTCGATCACGGCGGCGGCCCCCGTCACGGTGCCGTCGCCGCGGTAGGAGAGCAGCAGCGGCTCGGGATTGGCGCCCGTGGAACGCATCAGCGCCGCGCGGTCCTCCACGATCTCGGCTATCACGCCCTCGTGCGGAAGCACGACGCCGTCCTCGGGCGGCGAGAGCCGCAGCGCACCGATGAGCCCGCGCTGCAACAGATCGCCGCGGCGCTGCTCGTAGACGTACAGCGCGGGCCGCGGATCCGGTGTCAGCACTCCCTCGGCGCGCCAGCTGCGCAGCGTCGCGGCGGCCTTGGCCTGCCTGCCGGCGGCGTCGGCGGCCTGCGGAAGGATGAGCCGCACGATGTTGTACGGGTCCGCCGTCTCCAGGTGCTTCAGCTCGTCCGGGCGGACCACGACGTCGTACGGCGGCGAGGTCACGGCGGCGAGGGAGCCGACCTTCCCGGGCGCGTAACGCAGTCCGCGGAAGGGCGCGAGCCGGAGGCCGTCATGGGTCATTACCGCATGCTATGCCGGAGTCCGCCCCGGGGCGGGCCGGGGCTGCCGGGTGCGGCAGGGGATGATCGGGGGCGGTTGCGAAGAGGAACCCCGGAAGAGGAACCCCGTACGAAGAACGAGTACGGAGACCGAGTACGAAGACCGAGTACGAAGACCGAGTACGAAGAAGACGTAGGAAGAGGAGCGGCGAGGCCCGCTGCGAGGCGAGTCCGTTGCGAGGAGAGCGAGAGACGATGGCGGCCACTGCGCGTACGAGCACTTCCGGCTGTGAACGGCCGCTGCGTGAGGTCTACGACACCGCGCTGCTGGACCTGGACGGCGTGGTGTACGTCGCGGGCGCCGCCGTTCCGCATGCGGTGCGGTCGCTGGAGGAGGCGCGGGAGGCCGGGATGCGGCCCGCGTTCGTGACGAACAACGCGTCGCGCACGCCCGCCGCCGTCGCCGCGCACCTCGACGAGCTGGGCGTCCCCGCGGAGACGAGCGACGTGATCACCTCGGCGCAGGCCGTCGCGCGGCTCATCGCCGAGCAGCATCCCGCGGGAGCCCGCGTACTGGCCGTCGGCGGCGACGGGCTCCGCGAGGCGCTGCGCGAGCAGGGGATGAGCGTCGTCGACTCGGCGGAGGACGAACCGGCCGCCGTGGCACAGGGATACGGCGGCCCGCACCTGGAATGGGGACAGCTCGCCGAGGCCGCCATCGCCGTCGGTCGGGGCGCGGCGTGGTTCGCCTCCAACGGGGACGTGACGATCCCCGGCGAGCGGGGCATCCTGCCGGGCAACGGAGCCGCCGTCGAGGTCGTACGGATCGCCACGAGGTGGATGCGCGACGCACCGGAACCGCAGATCGCAGGCAAGCCGCGGCCTCCGATGCACCGGGAGTCGATTCTGCGCACGGGCGCGCGCCGGCCTCTCGTCGTCGGGGACCGCCTCGACACCGACATCGAGGGTGCGCATGCGGGAGGCGTCGACTCGCTGCTCGTACTCACCGGGGTGACGGACGCGGCTCAGCTCCTCGCGGCCCGGCCCGAGCACCGCCCGGTGTATGTGGCGGGGGATCTGCGCGGACTGGGGCAGCCGCACCCGGGGCCGAGCGGTGACGCGGAGGCCGGGTTCGCATGCGGGGGCTGGAGAGCGCGGGCGGGCACGGACGCGCTCGTACTGGACGGCGAGGGCGAAGTGCTGGACGGGCTGCGGGCGTTGTGCGGAGCAGCGTGGACGGCGGCGGGGGACGGGAGTTGCGGGCTGGAGGCGGACAAGGCCCTTGCGCGGCTGGGACTTTGAAGGCGCGGACGCCTTCGATGAGGCAGGCGGGGGCTGGTGGGCCGGTGCCGCGTCGGTGACCCGCACCGGACGTGGCGGGACCGGGCCGGTTCGGCGTCAGGTCGTCCGTGGTCCGTAGCCGGTAGGCCGGTGGCCGGTAGTCCGTGGCCCGGTAGTCCGTTGTCCGACGTCGGCCCCGGCTGACCGGACCGGCCGACGTCAGGTGTCCGCCGTCGGGCCGCGTACCGTCGTGCCGTTCGCCGTTCGCCGTTCGCCGTTCGCCGTCGGTCGTCAAGTGTCCGCGGTGGGGCCGCTTACTGTCCCGCCGCTCGCCGCCGTACTCGCGTCTGCGTCCTCGTCATCCGCCGTGGCGCTTCTCGTCGCGTCCTGCGTCGTCGTCATCCGGCTGCGGCCGCCCCTCCTCGCGTCATGCGTCATCAGCCGCCGCCGCGGCGCCCGACACCGCCTCCTCTACGAGCTGCTCCTCCGTCGCGTCCAGTCGCCAGTAGCCGGTGAACTTGACCCGCTTGCGGTCGAGTCCGCGCTCGCGGACCAGATGGCGCCGCAGCGCCTTGACGGTTCCGGCCTCGCCCGCGATCCACGCGTACGGCGTGCCCTCGGGGAAGTGGGCGGAGGCGAGTGAGGCGACGTGGAAGTCGGTTCGGTGCTCGGCGGTGTTGTCCCTCACGAGCCACGTGATGTCGGCGTCGGCGGCCGTCGGCAGCTCCTGGATGTCCTCGGCGTGCGGCACCTCGATCCACACCTTGGCCGGAGTGCCCTGGGGCAGCCACTCGAGGATTCCCGCGATGGCGGGGAGCGCTGTCTCGTCGCCGCTGATCAGCACCCAGTCGGTGCCGGGCCCGGGACGGAAGTCGACGCCGCCGTTGTCGTCGACGGTGGGGCCCAGGATGGTGACGCGGTCGCCCGGGCGGGCGGTGGCCGCCCACCGCGAGGCCGGCCCGGCCGCGACGAAGCCCGCGGTGGCCGCCTCCGCCGGGTCGCCGACGCCGTGCAGCGCGAAGTCGATGTCCAACTCGTCCTGCGGGAACCGGCGTTGCTCGCGCACGGTGTACGAGCGCATGATGCCCCGCACGGACGGGTCCATGGACCGCCATGCGGTGAACCACGCGTCGCCCGCCTCCGTCGGCACGACGGGCGCGTCCTGGCCGGGATGCGGCAGGAAGAGCTTGAAGCGCTGGTCGCGGCCGCCCGAGGCGAAGTGCCGCAGCGAGTCGCCGCCGAAGGTGATGCGCAGCATCGTCGGGCCCAGCCTGCGGCTCCGTACGACGTGGGTGTCGAAGAACTCGAACGGGACGGTGCGGGCTGGGGCTTCGGGGGCTGCGGTGCTCATGCTGCGGGCTCTCCTCCCGGGCTTGGCCGTGCCGTGGGTGTACTTGCTGCCGGTGACTGTGCGGGTGCGGGTGCGGGGCCTGTGCGTGTGCAGGTGCTCGGCTGTGCCGCGGCCGGGCGGCCGGGCGGCCGCGGTGGCGGGGGCGCGTCGCGAGCCTCCGCCCCGGCCACCGCCGCGGCTCAGCTGACCTTCTTCGCGTCCTCGATCGCCTTGGCGAGCTCCTCCAGCAGGGGAGCGGCCCCCGCGTAGGAGAAACGGGGCTCGGCGTTCCACGTCGTGACCTGGCCCGCCTTGACCGCGGGCAGGTCCGACCAGGTCGGCTTGGACTTCAGGGCGGGCGGCTGGAGCGCCTGCGTACGGTTGTCGAGCATGATCAGGTCGGCCTTGTACTTGTCGGCGTTCTCCCAGCTCAGCTCCTCGAAGAAGCCCTGCTTGCTGATCTTCTTCGGGACGACGAGCTCGACGCCGAGCTCCTTGAAGTACCGCAGGTCGGCGTTGGCGGACGGGTCGGAGACGTACATCAGGTCCGGGGCTCCCGAGGCGGCGATCACCTTCAGACCGCCGCTCGCCTTCGCCGCCTTGCGCACCTTCTCCGCGGCCTGCTGGAAGCGGGCCTTCGCGGACGTGACGCGCTCGGACTTCAGATCGGCGCCGAGGGAGCGGGCGAGTTCGGCGAAGCGCTCGACGGCGTTCAGCATGGACGTTTCAGCGGTCTTGAGCGCGAGGGCCGGGGCGAGCTTGAGGATCTTCGCCTTGCTCTCCTCCGGCACGTACCAGAGCGCGTCCTTGACGTACATGTTCGTCACGAGCAGGTCGGGGCGGACCTTCGCGTACTTCTCGATGTCGAACTCGCCGAAGGCGTTGCCGATGATCTCCAGCTTCTTCACGTCGAGGTCCCCGGCCAGGACGTCCGGCTCGCCGTTCTTCTTCTTGGTCGGTCCGAACACGCCGACGACGGCGTCGCCGGCGCCGAAGTCGTGCAGCGCCGCGGCCGTGCCGACGTAGGCGACGATGCGCTTCGGAGGGGCGTCGAGGCTGATCTTCTTCTTGCGGTCGTCGGTGAAGGACCAGGCGCCGCCGCCCTTGCCGGAGCCGGATTTCGATCCGCCTTCACCGCCGCACGCGGCGAGCAGAGCACCGAGACCGGCGGCGCCGCCCGCGGCCAGCAGGCCACGGCGGGAGAGGTCGAAGGACGAGGACGCATGGGGCATGACAGAGCCTTCTCTTCTCAGAGTCGTACGGTCGGCTGTGGGCCGGGATGCAAGTTAGGTTAACCTAACCAAAGTCGTAGTTGTCCAGTAGCCGGGTGCCCCACGCCCCCGTCCCCGACCGGAGCCGGTACGTGACTCTCATCAAGTCCCGCCAGACACCCGGGAGTTCGGCGGCCCCAGACGCCGAACCGGCCGAACGCCCCGCGCAGGCGGGCCGGACGGGCATCCCCGGCGAGGCCGAGCGGACGAACGCGCAGGGGCAGCCCTCGGGCGCGGCGGCGCAGGGCGGCCGTACCGGCGTCCTGCTCCGCGCCGCCGGACTGCTGGGCGCCGTGGGCCTGTTGGGCCTCGTGGCCGTCCTGAGCATCGCCGTCGGCGCGAAGCAGCTCTCGCCCGCCGAGGTGCTGAGCGGCCTGACGGACCCTGCCTCGCCGTCGTACTCGGTGGTCCACGAGATGCGCCTGCCGCGCACCGTCCTCGGGCTGCTCGCCGGAGCCGCGCTGGGCCTCGCGGGCGGAGTGATGCAGGCGCTGACCCGCAACCCCCTCGCGGATCCGGGCCTGTTGGGCATCAACGGCGGCGCCGCGGCGGCCGTCGTCACCGCGATCTCCTTCTTCGGCGTCTCCGGCTACACGGGCTACGTCGCCTTCGCCTTCGCGGGCGCCGCGGCCGTCTCGGTGGCCGTGTACGCGGTGGGGGGCGGCCGCGGGGCGACTCCCGCGCGGCTCGCGCTCGCCGGCACGGCGCTCAACGCGGCGCTCATCTCGTACGTCAACGCGGTGCAGTTGCTCGACACGGCCTCGCTGGACCGCATGCGCTTCTGGACGGTCGGCTCGCTGGCGCGGGCGCAGGACGACACCAACCTCAAGGCGCTGCCGTTCGTGCTCGCCGGGGTCGTGCTGGCGCTGGCCCTCGCCCGTCCGCTCAACGCGCTCGCGCTGGGCGACGATTCGGCGCGCGCCCTCGGCTCGCGTCCCGAACTCACCCGCGGCGCCTGCATCGTGGCCGTGACGCTGCTGTGCGGAGCGGCGACCGCCGCATGCGGGCCCATCGTCTTCGTCGGCCTGATGGTGCCGCACATGGTGCGCTCGGTGACGGGGCCCGACCTGCGCTGGATGCTGCCGTACTGCGCGCTGCTGGCGCCGGTGCTGATGCTCGGCGCCGACGTGCTGGGGCGCGTGCTCGGGCGGCCGGGGGAGTTGCAGGCGGGCATCGTGACCGTCGTGCTGGGCGGGCCGTTCTTCCTCTACTTCGTGCGGCGCCGGAAGGTGGCGCAGGCATGAGCGTGATACGTACCGCCGCCGGACTCTCCGTCACCTTCCGGCCGCGCGCGCTCCTCGCGGGAGCGGCGTGCGCCGTACTGGCGCTCGTCGTCGGCGTGTTCGCGATCGGCAGCGGCGAGTACCCGATGGCGCCCGCGGACGTGCTCCGTACGCTCGCGGGGCAGGGCGCGCCCGCCGACGCCTTCATCGTCGGCGAACTGCGGCTTCCGCGGACCGTGACCGCGCTCGCGGTGGGCGCGGCCCTCGCGCTGGCCGGTGCGGTCTTCCAGGCGGTGGTGCGCAACCCGCTCGGAAGTCCGGACGTGCTCGGCTTCACGCACGGCGCGGCCACGGGGGCGCTGATCGCGATCGTGGTGGCCGGCGGGGGCAGCGCGGCGCTCGCGGGCGGTGCGCTGCTCGGCGGTGTCGCGACGGGGATCGTGGTGTACGGGCTGGCCTGGCGCCAGGGGATGCACGGCTTCCGGCTGGTGCTCGTCGGCGTCGGCGTCGCCGCCATGCTCACGGGGATCAACGGATATCTCCTCACCAAGGCCCAGATCACCGAGGCGGGCCGGGCGGTGCTGTGGATGACCGGCAGCCTGGACGGACGCGGCTGGGGGGACGCGGCGCCGCTGCTCGTCGCCATGGCCGTGCTGGTCCCCGTCGTACTGCTCGGGTGCGAACGCGGCCTGCGCATGATGGAGATGGGCGACGACGCGGCCGGTTCCCTGGGCGTACGGGTCGAGCGGGTGCGGCTGGTGCTGCTCGGCTCGGCCGTGCTGCTGGTGGCTCTCGCGGCGGCGGCGTCGGGGCCGGTGGCCTTCGTGGCGCTGACGGCTCCGCAGCTGGCGAGGCGTCTGACGAAGGCGCCGGGGCCGAACCTGCTGCCGTCGATGTGCATGGGAGCCGCACTGCTGGTCTCCGCCGACTTCGCCGCCCAACGGGCCTTCGGCGCACACGAGTTGCCTGTCGGGGTGGTCACGGGTGTGCTGGGAGGCGGCTATCTCGTGTGGCTGCTGGCGACGGAACGCAGGGCGGGACGCATATGAGGGACGGGAGTTGGAGGACGGTGCGAGTGCGAACGCCGAGGCGAGTGCGAGGGCGGCGGCCATGACGAGTCAGCAGACCCGGGACGCGCAGCAGGCCCCCGCGCCGGAGGCCGGGCAGGAACCGGCACCGCCGGAGGACACGCTGAAGGGTGCGCCCGAGAGCCCCCCGGCGGGCGCACCCCGGCTCACCGGCGACCGGCTCACCCTCGCCTACGACCGGCGCACCGTCTCGGAACGGCTCAGCGTCGCCGTGCCGGACCACTCCTTCACGGTGGTCGTCGGCCCCAACGCGTGCGGCAAGTCCACGCTGCTGCGCGCCCTCTCACGCATGCTCCGGCCGGCCGCGGGCTCCGTACTGCTGGACGGCGCCGACATCGGCGCCATGCCCGCCAAGAAGCTGGCGCGCACGCTCGGGCTGCTGCCGCAGACGTCCGTCGCCCCCGACGGCATCACCGTCGGCGACCTGGTGGCCCGTGGCCGCTATCCGCACCAGAGCCTGCTGCGGCAGTGGTCGCGTGAGGACGAGCGCGTGGTACGGGAGTCGATGGAGGCCACCGGCGTCGCGGACCTGGAGGGCCGCCTCGTCGACGAACTCTCCGGTGGCCAGCGGCAGCGCGTGTGGATCGCGATGGCGCTCGCGCAGCAGACGCCGCTGCTGCTGCTGGACGAGCCGACCACGTATCTCGACATCGCCCACCAGATCGAGGTGCTGGACCTGTGCGCCCGGCTGCACGAGGAGGAGGGCCGCACGCTCGTCGCGGTGCTCCACGACCTCAACCACGCCGCCCGCTACGCGACTCATCTGATCGCGATGTGCGACGGCGAGGTCGTCGCGGAGGGCGCGCCGGGCGACGTCGTGACCGCGAAGCTCGTGGAGGAGGTCTTCGGGATGCCGTGCCGTGTCATCGAGGACCCCGAGTCGGGAACGCCGCTGGTCGTACCCGCCGCGAGGGAGCGCACGCGCGCCGTACGCCGGGATTGAGCCCCGCGTACGGTCGGGGGCCGGGCGGCAGGCCGGAAGCGGTAGCGTCAGGGGCATGAGCGAGCGTATGCCGGGCGCAGTGCCGGCGCAGCAGGACGGAGAGCCGGCGGAGGCAGCGGCGTCCGCAGGCCCCACGGAGTCCGCGGGTTCCCCGGAGGCAGCGGGTTCCCCGGAACCGGAGCCCTTTGCGGCGGAACCCCGGGAGTCCTCCGGGCCGCCGGAGCATGCCGAACCCTCCGAACCCCCCGAACACTCCGAGCCCTCCCAGCCCTCCCAGCCCTCCGGCCCTGCCCAGCTTCCCCAGCCCTCCGGGCTCTTCGCGGCAGCGGAGCCCGTGGAGGGACCGGGAGTCACAGAGCCTGCCGGGCCCGTGGAGCCGGAGCGGCCCGAGGAGTCCGCCGGGTCCGGGGAGCCCCCCGAGGCCGAGGAGCAGGAGGAGGAAGACGACGGGCCGCGCCCCCTGGGCCTGCACGTCGAGCCGACGGGACACGCCCCCGTGGACGCCCAGTTGAGGCGCCTTGAAGACGCGGACCATCTCGCGGTCTCGGGCCATCTGGAGGTGTACGAGGACGTCCACCGCGGGCTGCGCGAGACGCTCGCAGGCCTCGACCGGCACACCCCCGCACACCCACCGGCGCCCGCTCCCGCCCCGTACCGAGCCTCCGCCCCACGCCCCGGCCACCCCATGCCCGGGCCTCAGCACCCCCGGAGCTGACAGTTGCCGCGACGCCGACTCGACGCGGAGCTGGTGCGCCGCAAGCTGGCACGCTCGCGGGAGCACGCCGGCCGACTCATCGCCGAGGGACGGGTCACGGTCGGCGGGAACGTCGCCGCGAAGCCCGCCACACAGGTGGAGACCAGCGCAGCGGTCGTCGTGAAGCCCGATGACGCCGACCCCGGGTACGTCTCGCGCGGCGGTCACAAACTCGCGGGCGCGCTCGCCGTGTTCGGCCCGCTCGGCCTGCGCACCGAGGGCCGCCGCGCCCTGGACGCGGGCGCCTCGACGGGCGGCTTCACCGATGTGCTGCTGCGCGCCGGAACGGCGGAGGTCGTCGCCGTGGACGTGGGCTACGGTCAACTCGCCTGGTCCCTGCGCAGCGACGAGCGCGTCACCGTCAAGGACCGTACGAACGTACGGGAGTTGACCCTGGACGACGTGGACGGACGCCCCGTGGATCTCGTCGTGGGCGACCTGTCCTTCATCCCGCTGGGGCTGGTGCTCCCGGCCCTCGTACGGTGCTCCGCACCGGACGCCGACCTGGTGCTCATGGTCAAGCCGCAGTTCGAGGTCGGCAGGGAGCGGCTCGGCAGCGGAGGCGTGGTGCGCAGCGCGGCCCTGCGCGCGGAGGCGGTGCTCGGCGTCGCCTGCCGCGCCGCCTCGCTCGGGCTCGGCGCGTGCGGGGTGACCGCGAGTCCGCTGCCCGGACCGTCCGGGAATGTCGAGTACTTTCTGTGGCTGCGCGCCGGTGCACCCGGGATCGACGCGGCCGATGTCGAGCGAGCTGTGGCGGAGGGCCCGAAATGACGACAGCCGATCACGCCCGTACGGTCTTCCTGCTCGCCCACACCGGCCGCCCCGCCGCCGTACGCAGCGCCGAACTGGTCGTCCAGGGACTGCTGCGCAAGGACATCGGGGTGCGGGTGCTGGAGGAGGAGGCCACGGACCTGCCGCTGCCCGAGGCGGTGCGCCGCGTGCCCGCGACGGAGGACGCGGTCGAGGGCTGCGAGCTGATCGTCGTCCTCGGCGGCGACGGAACCCTGCTGCGCGGCGCCGAGTTCGCGCGCGCCTCGGGTGTGCCGATGCTCGGCGTCAACCTCGGACGTGTCGGGTTCCTCGCGGAGGCCGAGCGCGACGACCTGGAGGAGGTCGTGCACCGCGTCGTCGGCCGGGGCTACGAGGTCGAGGAGCGGATGACGCTCGACGTCCTCGTCCGCACGGACGGGCGGATCGTGCACCGTGACTGGGCCATCAACGAGGCGTCCGTGGAGAAGGCGTCCCGCGAGCGGATGCTGGAGGTCGTCACCGAGGTCGACAACCGGCCCGTCTCCCGCTTCGGCGGGGACGGCGTCGTGTGCGCGACGCCGACGGGCTCGACGGCGTACGCGTTCTCCGCCGGCGGTCCCGTCGTCTGGCCCGAGGTGGAGGCGCTGCTGATGGTGCCGATCAGCGCGCACGCGCTCTTCGCCAAGCCCCTGGTGACGGCCCCGGAGTCGGTGCTCGCGGTGGAGGTGCAGCCGCAGACGCCGCACGGGGTGATGTGGTGCGACGGGCGGCGCAGCGTCGAACTCCCCGCGGGCGCGCGCGTCGAGGTGCGCCGAGGCTCGATGCCGGTGCGGCTCGCGCGACTCCACCACGCGTCGTTCACGGATCGACTCGTGGCCAAGTTCGCGCTGCCGGTGGCGGGTTGGCGGGGCGCGCCGCACTGACGCGCGCCGCTTCCCGCGGACGGGCGACCGCCGCCGGACGGGCCTGGGAGCTCCCCTCGGTCCCCCCTGGCTTCGCCGGGCGGTGCCCCCAGGGGGACCTCACCCAGGTTGAAGTCTCTGGGGGAGGGTGGGGGTACCTCCGCGGACTGCGTATGGTCGTATCCGTGTTGGAGGAGATGCGGATCAGGTCCCTGGGTGTCATCGACGACGCTGTCGTCGAACTCTCCCCAGGCTTCACCGCGGTGACCGGTGAGACCGGAGCGGGCAAGACCATGGTCGTCACCAGCCTCGGGCTGCTGCTCGGGGGCCGTGCCGACGCCGCCCTCGTACGGGCGGGGGAGGCGGCCGCGGTGGTCGAGGGGCGGATAGTCGTGCCGCCGGACTCGTCCGCGGCGCTCCGCGCGCGGGAGGCCGGCGCCGAACTCGACGACGGGGCGCTGCTCGTCAGCCGCACGCTCTCCGCCGAGGGCCGCTCACGCGCGCACGTCGGCGGCAGGTCCGTGCCGGTCGGGCTGCTCGGCGAGCTGAGCGACGACCTCGTGGCCGTGCACGGACAGACCGACCAGCAGGGCCTGTTGCGCCCCGCGCGCCAGCGGCAGGCCCTGGACCGGTTCGCCGGCGAGGCGGTCTCCGTGCCGCTCGCCGAGTGGACCGCCGCGTACCAGCGGCTGCGCACCGTGAGCGGCGAGCTCGACGAGATCACCACCCTCGCGCGCGAACGCGCGCAGGAGGCCGACATGCTCCGCTTCGGCCTGGAGGAGATCGCCGCGGTCGAACCGCGCGCGGGCGAGGACACCGAACTCGCCGCCGAGGCCGAACGCCTGGGCCACGCCGAAGCGCTCGCCTCCGCCGCCACCACGGCGCACGGCGCCCTCGCGGGCGACCCCGCGGACCCCGAGAGCGTGGACGCGGCGGCGCTCGTCTCGGCCGCGCACCGCGCGCTGGAGGCGCAGCGCGCCCACGACCCGGCGCTCGCCTCGCTCGCCGACCGGCTCGGCGAGGTCTCCATCCTGATGGGCGACGTGGCGGGCGAACTCGCCGGATACGCCGACAATCTGGACGCCGATCCGCTCCGTCTGGCCGCCGTCGAGGAGCGCCGCGCGGCCCTCGCGCAGCTCACCCGCAAGTACGGCGAGGACATCGCCGCGGTCCTCGGCTGGTCCGAGGAGAGCGCCGCCCGCCTCACCGAACTCGAGGGCGACGACGAGCGCATCGGCGAGCTCACCGCCGAGCGCGACGCGCTCATGACGCAACTCACCGGCCTGGCACAGCAGTTGACGGACGCCCGTACGGACGCCGCGAAGCGCTTCGCGGACGCCGTCACCGAGGAGCTCTCCGAACTGGCCATGCCGCACGCCAGGGTCTCCTTCTCGCTGCGGCGCAGCGACGCCGCCTCCGGCGCCGCCGGGCTCGAACTGGACGGCCGCAGCGTCGCGTTCGGGCCGCACGGCACCGACGAGGTCGAGCTGCTGCTCGCCCCGCACCCCGGGGCGCAGCCGCGGCCCGTGGCCAAGGGCGCCTCCGGAGGTGAGCTCTCGCGCGTGATGCTCGCCGTCGAGGTCGTCTTCGCGGGCGCCGATCCGGTGCCGACGTACCTCTTCGACGAGGTCGACGCGGGAGTCGGCGGCAAGGCCGCCGTCGAGGTGGGGCGGCGGCTGGCGCGGCTGGCCCGCTCGGCGCAGGTGGTCGTCGTCACGCACCTTCCGCAGGTCGCGGCGTTCGCCGACCGGCATCTGGTCGTGGAGAAGACCGACGACGGTTCCGTCACGCGCAGCGGCGTGCTCGCGATGGAGGGCGAGGCGAGGGTGCGCGAGCTGTCCCGGATGCTCGCGGGGCAGGAGGACTCCGAACTGGCGCGCGCACACGCCGAGGAGCTGCTGGAGGCGGCACGCACGGGCTCCTGAAGAGGCCGGCGCCCTCAACTCACGCCCCCGGGGCTCGGATGTAACAGCCCGCCGCACGGGTCGTGTGCAGCGGCTGCGGCCGTACCCACTGGCCCCAGGCGCCTCCGGGACGTCGGCCCGCGCGCCCGGCTCCGCGAGCAACTCCCCTTCCGGCACTCGCCTTCGACTTCGAGTCGATGAACGAGCTGCTCTTCCACGAGACCGCCGCCCCCGACACCGAAGTCGGCTTCCGGCGCATCCTCGTCACCGAGCCCGGCCACCCACTAGCTGGGCGCCTGGTGGCCGCCCGGCCACGGCCTCGGCCTCGACCACGCGTTCGTCCACGGGATCCACGACTTCGTGGCGGCGTTGGCGGACCCGGCTGCCCCCTGCGGCAAGCAGGCCGGAGCAGGGGAGAGACGACCGGCCCGTACCTGCGCCATCACCTGAGTGAGTGATAGCTGTACGGTACGGACCCCGATGTGCCGCACCCGGCGACCCGGGTGCGGTGCCGGGCGCCGGCCTCGGCTGGCATGCTGGGCCCGTCCCGCACCCCGACGTCCTTCCTCCCCGTACGAGACCCCGTTGGAGCTCGACCTGCTGTGAGCCTTCCCCCCACGTCGCCTCCGTCGTCCGCCGGCCGGTCGCCGCAGCACGCCGTCCAGGTCGTGGACGGTGCGAGCGCCGGCACCGGCGCACATGTGCGCTCGCTCACCGAGGGGCTCGTCGCACGCGGACTGCGGGTCACGGTCTGCGCGCCGCCCGGCTCGGAGACGGTGTACGGATTCACGGACGCCGGGGCCCGCTTCGCGCCGCTTCCCGCGCGCAGCGAACCGGAGGCCGCGGCGGTGCTCCGCCGCCTCTGCGCGGACGCCGACCTCGTGCACGCGCACGGGGTGCGCGCCGGGCTGCTCGCGCTGACCACGCTCGCGCTGTCGGGGCGCCTCCGCCGCGTACCGCTCGTGGTGACCTGGCACCACCGCGGGCACGCGTCGGGCGCGCGGGCGCAGCTGCGGTGGCTGATGGAGCGCCGCCTCGCGCGCAGCGCGTCGGTCGTGCTCGCCGTCACCACCGACCTCGTGGACCGGGCGCGGAGCCGGGGCGCCCGCGACGCGCGGCTCGCTCCGGTCGTCCTTCCCGGCCCGGGACGGGACGCGGCCCCGCTGGAGCCGCGGGCCGCCGTCGAGAGCCGCGGCCACCACAAGTCGCGTGCCGAAGTGGGCGCGGTGGGGCGTCCGTTGGTCTTCTCCGTCGGCCGCCTCGACGACCGGCACGGTTACGGCACCGCGCTGAGCGCGGCCCGTGCCTGGCGCCGTCTCGACCCGCAGCCGCTGCTGGCCATCGCAGGCGAGGGACCCCAGCGGGCCGGGCTGCAACAGCGCATCGACCACGAGGAGTTGCCCGTACGGCTGCTGGGGCGGCGCGAGGACGCGTTCGAGCTGCTGGCCGGCGCGGATGTGGCGCTGCTCAGCTCGCGCTGGGAGGGCCGCCCGCTTCTCGCGCAGGAGGCGCTGCACGAGGGGGTGCCGCTGGTCGCCACGTCGGTCGGCGGGGTGCCCGAACTGGTCGGCGGAGCGGCCGAGTTGATCCCGTACGGCGACGCGGACGCGCTGGCCGCCGCCGTCGGCGCCCTGCTGGCCGACCCGGCGCGGCGCGAGCGCCTCGTCGCGCAGGGCTGGGCCCGCGCGGCGGAGTGGCCGACGGAGGAGGGCACGGTCGCCCATGTCCTCAGCGTCTACGACGAGTTGACCTCCGCGGGCCGCTGCTGAGCGGGCCGTGCCGGGGCCGGTCCGCGGTGCCGGGACCAGGCCCGCCCTCTCAACTGGAGTCGCGCACCACCAGCGTGGCCGGTGTGATCACGGGAGCGGGAGGTGCCGCTTCCGCCGTCTCGTCCGCCAGCCCGATGCGGCGCAGCAGCAGCTTCGCCATCATCCCGCCCATGCCCTCGACGTCCTGGCGCACCGTCGTCAGGGGCGGCTCGGCCCAGGCCGCCGGTTCCAGATCGTCGTAGCCGACCACGGCCACGTCCTCGGGCACCCTGCGTCCGCGGGCCCGCAGCGTACGCAGCGCACCCGAGGCCATCAGGTCGTTGCCCGCGAAGACGGCGTCCAGGCCGGGGGAGGCGTCGAGCAGCCTGCCCATGGCCTGCTCGCCGCCCTCGGCGGTGAAGTCGCCCTGTGCGACGAGCGACGGGTCGGCGTCGTGCACGCCGATGCCCAGAGCGTCGCAGTAGCCGTGGAGACGGTCGAGCGCGGAGGTCTGGTCGAGGGGTCCGTTGATCACGGCTATCGTGCGCCGTCCTCGCTCCTGCAAATGGGCAACGGCCTGCCGCGCGCCGTTCCGGTTGTCGGTGTCGACGTACAGCAGACCCGGGTCGTCCTCCGCTCCCGGCCAGCCGGGTCTGCCGCCGAAGACGGCCGGCAGCCCCGTACGGCGCGCCATGCCCGGAAGGGGGTCGTCGCCGTGCAGCGAGAACATCAGGGCGCCGTCGACGTGCCCGGCCGACAGATACCGTCCGATGCGCGCGTAGTCCCTCTGCCGCTCCAGCATCATCAGCAGCAACTGCGTGTCGTGCTCGGCGAGTTCACGGCTGATACCGCGCAACTGCTGCGCGAAGAACGGGTCGGCGAAGACGCGGCTCTCGGGCTCCGCGATGACGACGGCGACGGCGCCGGTGCGCCGGGTGACGAGGGTGCGGGCCGCGTTGTTGGGCACGTAGCCCAGTTCCTCGACGGAGTGCCGCACCTTCTCGCGCACCTCCGCGCGAACGCCCGCACCCCCGTTGACCACCCGCGACACCGTCGCCCGTGACACCCCGGCATGGGACGCCACAGCCTCCAGGGTGGGGCGGGATCCATGGAAAGTGTGCACAGACAACTCCTCTTTCTTTGCCTAGGTCTTGACCAATGGCGGTTCTATAGGCAGGGTGCTGCCCATGACGTGAGAGCGCTCTCACCCCCCACCAACGAGGAGCGTAAGTCATGCTCTTGAAGAGCGACAGACGGCGCTGGGCACTCGCCGGCATAGCGGCGGCGGCCGTCATCGGCACGTGCGTGGCGCCGTACGCGCAAGCCGAAGAGGGCGGCGGCAAGTCAGCACAGGCCCAGAAGAAGGCGGCCATGGAAGAGGTCTTCCGCGCCGACTTCAACGGCGACGCCGGATCCGGCCCCGGCGACGACTGGATCATCGACAAGGGCCACGGTTACCCCGGCGGGGCGGACAACTGGGGAACGGGCGAGATCCAGGAGTACACCGACAGCAAAGAGAACATCCAGCTCGACGGCGACGGGCATCTGAAGATCACCGCGCTGAAGAACGGTGAGAACTGGACGTCCGCGCGCATCGAGACCAAGCGCACCGACTTCGCCGCGCCCAAGGGCGGCAAGATGCGCATCGAGGCCTCCCTCAAGCTTCCCGACGTCTCCGGGGACGAGGCGCTCGGCTACTGGCCGGCGTTCTGGACCCTCGGCGAGGCCTTCCGTGGCAACTACCAGAACTGGCCCAGCATCGGCGAGTTCGACGTCATGGAGAACGTCAACGGCCAGAACACCACGCACGGGACGCTGCACTGCGGCACCAACCCGGGCGGGCCGTGCAACGAGACGACCGGCCTGGGCAAGTCGCACGAGTGCTCCGGCTCCTGCAAGTCCGACTTCCACAAGTTCGCGCTCGAATTCGACCGCAGCGGCGGAACCGAAGAGCTGCGCTGGTATGTCGACGGCGAGCAGTTCCACTCCGTCAAGCAGTCGGACGTGGACGCGAAGACCTGGTCCGACGCAACGGACCACGGCCACTTCCTGCTGCTGAACCTGGCCATGGGCGGAGCCTTCCCCGACGGTGTCGCCGGCTCGAAGACCCCCACCGCCGCCACCAAGTCCGGCGGCTCCCTGACCGTGGACTACGTGTCCGTCGAAAGCACCGGAGGTGCCTCCAAGTGATCAGCCGCAGGTCTCTCATCCGCGGTGCCGCCGCGACCGCCATCGCCGCTCCGGCGGCCGGTCTCCTGGTGACACAGGCCGGCGGCGCGACACGCAAGAAGGCAGGCAAGGCCGCAGGACCCCTCTCGTTGAAGATCGTCAACAAGAGCGGCGAGTTCGACAGCAAGTCGATCTACGTGTACATCGTCGGCAACGACGGCACGAACCAGGTGCACGTGACCCCGGAGGGCGAGCTGAAGCAGGTCTCCGCGGGCGACAACGGCGGCGACGGCTTCACGGACTACGCCATCCCGCTCTCGGGCGAGGAGACGACGCTCAAGCTCCCCGAGATGTCCGGCCGCATCTACGTCGCCTGCGGCGACAAGCTGAAGATCAAGGCGGTCGAGGGCGGCGACGGCAAGGCCGCACTGGCCTACCCGGCCGGCTGGGTGTCGGGCGACCCCAACTTCGATGTGCTGCACGACTGCGCCGAGTTCACGTACAAGAACGGCTCCATGTTCTGCAACACCACCATGGTCGACATGTTCAGCGTGCCGCTGGGCATCCAGCTCAAGGGCGACAAGGACCAGAAGACCGGCTTCCTGAAGGAGGGCGGCCGCGACCAGATCTTCAAGGCCGTCAAGGAGGCCAAGGGCTTCGGGGACCTGGTGATCGACGACAAGCGCGTCATCGCGCCCGGACACGGCCTGGGCGAGGGCAAGTTCTCGGACAAGTTCTTCGACGCGTACACCGACAAGGTGTGGGAGACCTACTCCTCCAAGGAGCTGGTCGTCACCACCAACGCGGGCAAGTTCACCGGCAAGGTCAGCGGCGACAAGCTGTCCTTCACCGGTCCCGGCGAGGTCTCCTTCAACAAGCCCAGCACGAAGGACATCCTCTTCTGCGACGGCGAGCTCGCCGCGCCCAACGACGGCACCACCGGCCCGGTGGCCGCGATCGTGGGCGCCGCGTTCAACCGCTCCACGCTCGCCTCCATCGCCGAGCAGCCGACCACCGACCCCAAGGAGTTCTACAAGGGAGACGTCGTACACGAGTACGTCAAGGCCATGCACGAGGCCACCGAGGACGGCAAGGCTTACGGCTTCGCATTCGACGACGTCGCGAGTTTCGCCTCCTACATCGAGGACGGCGGGGCCAGCGAAATGACGCTCACGCTGACCCCGTTCTGAGGGAAATCTGCCAACGGGAGCACCACCCCCCACCCCGCCTGGGGTCCCCCGGGACTTCCTGACCCAGGGGAGTTCCCGTCCCTCACCTCCACGCCCGCTGCCGGTTGTCGCCGGGCAGCGGGCGTGGTTGCGTCATACCGCGTACGTACCCGCGCCTTCGCGCGGCCGGAACCCGGCGTCAGCCGCCGTACGCGCCGGACGCCGTCAGCCGCAGCGCCGTGTCGATGAGCGGCACATGGCTGAACGCCTGCGGGAAGTTGCCCACTTGGCGCTGGAGCCGCGAGTCCCACTCCTCGGCGAGGAGCCCCAGGTCGTTGCGGAGAGCGAGCAGCCGCTCGAAGAGCTTCCGCGCCTCCTCCACCCTGCCGATCATCGCCAGGTCGTCCGCGAGCCAGAAGGAACACGCCAGGAAGGCGCCCTCCTCGCCGTGGAGTCCGTCGACGTTCTCGCCCTCCAGCTGCGAGGTGGGGTAGCGCATCACGAAGCCGTCCTCGGTCGACAGCTCCCGCTGGACGGCCTCGATCGTCCCGATGACGCGCTTGTCGTCCGGCGGCAGGAAGCCCATCTGCGGGATGAGCAGCAGCGAGGCGTCCAGCTCACGCGAACCGTAGGACTGCGTGAAGGTGTTGCGCTCCTTGTCGTACCCCTTCTCGCACACGTCGCGGTGGATCTCGTCGCGCAGATCGCGCCACCGGCCCAGCGGACCGTCGACGTCCCCGGACTCGATCAGCTTGACCGTGCGGTCGACCGCGACCCACGCCATGACCTTCGAGTGCACGAAGTGCCGCCGCGGGCCGCGCACTTCCCAGATGCCCTCGTCCGGCTCGTCCCAGTGGTCCTCCAGGTAGCCGATGAGCTTGAGCTGGAGCAGGGAGGCGTAGTCGTTGCGCGAGAGGCCCGTCATGTGCGCGAGGTGCAGCGCCTCGGTGACCTCGCCGTAGACGTCGAGCTGGAGCTGGCCCGCGGCGCCGTTGCCGATCCGCACCGGGACCGAACCCTCGTAGCCGGGCAGCCAGTTCAGCTCGGCCTCGCCCAACTCCCGTTCCCCGGCGATGCCGTACATGATCTGGAGGTTCTCCGGGTCGCCGGCGACCGCGCGCAGCAGCCACTCGCGCCAGGCCAGCGCCTCCTGGTGGTAGCCGGTGCGCAGCAGCGACGAGAGCGTGATCGCCGCGTCGCGCAGCCACGTGAAGCGGTAGTCCCAGTTGCGCATGCCCCCGATGCACTCCGGCAGCGAGGTGGTCGGGGCGGCCACGACGCCGCCCGTCGGCCCGTACGTCAGCGCCTTGAGCGTGATCAGCGACCGTACGACCGCCTCGCGGTAGGGACCGTGGTACGTGCAGTGGTCGACCCACTCGCGCCAGAACTCCTGCGTCGCCTCCAGCGCCGCCTCCGGGTCCGGCTCCGCGGGCGGGCTCTTGTGCGAGGCCTGCCAGCTGATGGTGAAGGCGACCCGCTCGCCGGGAGCGATGGTGAAGTCGGCGTACGTGGTCAGGTCCTTGCCGTAGGTCTCGGCGTCGGTGTCGAGCCAGACCGAGTCGGGCCCTGCGACCGCGACCGTACGGCCGTCGATCTGCTGCACCCACGGCACGACCCAGCCGTAGGAGAAGCGCATGCGCAGCGCCGAGCGCATCGGCACCCGGCCGCTGACCCCTTCCACGATCCGCACCAGCTGCGGGGCGTGCTGCTCGCGGGGCGGCATGAAGTCGATGACGCGGACGGTGCCGCGCGGGGTGTCCCACTCGGATTCCAGGACGAGCGAGTCGCCTCGGTAGCGCCTGCGGTCCGCCTTCGGCGGCTCCGCGCCCTCGGCGGTGGCCGGTCCGACCTGCCAGCACCCGTGCTCCCCCGTACCCAGAAGGCTTGCGAAGACAGCATGGGAATCGAAGCGCGGCAGGCACAGCCAGTCCGCCGAGCCGTCCCTGCCGATCAGGGCTGCGGTCTGCATGTCCCCGATGAGTGCGTAATCTTCGATGCGCCCAGCCACGTATATCTCCAGTCGAACTGTGGCTCGCCCCTTGGGACGTGCGATGACCTGCGGATTTCCGTCAAGCCCAACCGTGTGTCCGATCGAGCGTCCGAGCAGGATACGACGGAGCGGAGGCCTCCGCCCCGCGCTCTCCCCAGTACGGATGAGCCTATGCGGTGAGCCGGCCCCGAAGCCGCTCACCAGGTGCGACCATGCCCTCACCGTAGGGGACCGCCGGGCCGCACCCGAAGCCGCTGAGCTGTGATGCCGGACGCAGTCGCGCACACGCCGGGGCTCCTGCCCGCGGGGTCGCTGATACCCTGGTGGCCCGTGGACCGGTGGGCGAGAGTTCCCGGATTCGTCCTCGAATCCCCGGCACGGAAGCCCCCCGAGCCGCAGCGACGGCTCCCCTGACATCCGCTGCGCACCGCTGCGTGGCGAGGCGGGTCAGGGCGCCGGTGCGCACCCCACCTCGCGACCACGGGAGCACCTCTTGGCATTGCCGCCCACGTCCATGACGACCAAGCATCTCTTCGTCACGGGGGGTGTGGCCTCCTCACTCGGCAAGGGGCTCACCGCCTCGAGTCTGGGCGCGCTGCTCAAGGCGAGGGGTCTGCGCGTCACGATGCAGAAGCTGGACCCGTATCTGAACGTCGATCCGGGCACCATGAACCCCTTCCAGCACGGAGAGGTGTTCGTCACCAACGACGGCGCCGAGACCGACCTGGACATCGGGCACTACGAGCGCTTCCTCGACGTCGACCTCGACGGCTCGGCGAACGTCACCACCGGGCAGATCTACTCGTCCGTCATCGCCAAGGAGCGGCGCGGCGACTACCTGGGCGACACCGTGCAGGTCATCCCGCACATCACCAACGAGATCAAGAACCGGATCAGGCGGATGGCCACCGACGACGTGGACGTCGTCATCACCGAAGTCGGCGGCACCGTCGGCGACATCGAGTCGCTTCCCTTCCTGGAGGCCGTCCGCCAGGTCCGGCACGAGGTCGGCCGGGACAACGTCTTCGTGGTGCACATCTCGCTGCTGCCCTACATCGGCCCGTCCGGGGAGCTCAAGACCAAGCCGACCCAGCACTCGGTGGCCGCGCTGCGCAGCATCGGCATCCAGCCGGACGGCATCGTGCTGCGCGCCGACCGCGACGTGCCCCGTTCCATCAAGCGCAAGATCTCGCTGATGTGCGATGTGGACGACTCCGCCGTCATCGCGTGCAAGGACGCCCCGTCGATCTACGACATCCCGAAGGTCGTGCACGCCGAGGGCCTCGACGCCTACGTCGTACGCAAGCTGGACCTGCCCTTCCGCGACGTGGACTGGACGCAGTGGGACGACCTGCTGCGCCGCGTGCACGACCCCGACCACGAGGTGACGGTTGCGCTGGTGGGCAAGTACATCGACCTGCCCGACGCCTATCTGTCCGTGACGGAGGCGCTGCGGGCGGGCGGCTTCGCCAACAACGCCCGCGTGAAGGTGAAGTGGGTCACCTCGGACGACTGCCGCACGCCCGAGGGCGCCCGCAGGCAGCTCGGAGACTGCGACGCGATCTGCATCCCCGGCGGCTTCGGCGAGCGCGGCGTCGAGGGCAAGCTCTCCTCCATCACGTACGCGCGCGAGAACCGGATCCCCCTCCTCGGGCTCTGTCTGGGCCTCCAGTGCATCGTCGTCGAGGCGGCGCGGAACCTGGCCGGCATCGAGGACGCCGACTCCACGGAGTTCGAGCAGGGGACGGCCCATCCCGTCGTCTCCACCATGGCCGAGCAGCTCGACATCGTCGCGGGCGACGGGGACATGGGCGGCACCATGCGGCTCGGCCTGTATCCCGCCAAGCTCGCCGAGGGCTCCATCGTGCGCGAGGTGTACGGCGGCGAGCCGTACGTCGAGGAGCGCCACCGCCACCGGTACGAGGTCAACAACGCATACCGGGGCGAGCTGGAGAAGAAGGCCGGCCTGGTCTTCTCCGGCACCTCCCCGGACAACAAGCTGGTGGAGTACCTGGAGTATCCGCGCGAGGTGCACCCGTACCTGGTCGCCACCCAGGCGCATCCCGAGCTCCGCTCGCGGCCGACGCGACCGCATCCGCTCTTCGCCGGTCTGATCGCGGCGGCGGTGGCACGGCAGCGGGGCGAGGGCTGAGGCATGGCGGAGAACAGGCTGCCGGAGCAGCACGCGACGCACATCGCGGACGCACCCGAGGCATGGGAGGTCACCGCCACCGCGCTGCCCTTCGAGGGCAAGAAGACCGGTGTGCGCACCGACGACGTCGTGATGCCGGACGGTTCGGTGGTCCGCCGCGACTACCAGGTGCACCCCGGCTCCGTCGCCGTCCTCGCCCTCGACGACGAGGACAGGGTGCTGGTGCTGAGCCAGTACCGGCACCCGGTGCGGGAGAAGCTGTGGGAGATCCCCGCCGGTCTCCTCGACGTCCCGGGTGAGAACCCTCTGCACGCGGCGCAGCGCGAGCTGTACGAGGAGGCGCACGTCAAGGCGGAGGACTGGCGGGTGCTCGCCGACGTCTACACGACACCCGGCGGCTCCGACGAGGCCGTACGCATCTTCCTCGCGCGCGAGATCAGCGCGGCCGACGGTGCCCGCTTCGAAGTCTCGGAGGAGGAGGCCGACATGGAGCTCGCGCGCGTGCCGGTGCCCGATCTCGTACGGGGCGTGCTGGCGGGCGAACTGCACAACAACTGCCTCGTGGTGGGCGTTCTGGCCCTCACCGCCGCCCGCTCCGGCCCCGGTCTCGATGCGCTCCGCCCGGCCGGCGCGCCGTGGCCGGCCCGTCCGTTCGAGAAGTAGCCCGCGGCGAGGGCGCGTCGGGCTCCGCAAAGGCGCCGGACGGATGCCGCCTTCCCGTCCCGGCGCGTGCGGCGTGCGCGCCGCGTACGGCCGCTCGCGGTGAACTACGCTCTGTGCGTTCCCGGTCGCGCTCGCGGCTGGGCTCGTACGCGCAGACGCAGGTGGACGGAGCGTGGCCGTGACGGATCAAACGCGGCAGCCCGCCGGGAGTCCGGAAAGAACGGGACGGACGGACAGTCCGGGAAGCACGGCAGGGACCGGCGGCACCGGAAGCGCTGAGGGCTCGGCGGACGCGGCAGGCAGGGCAGGCACAGCGGGTGCGGCGGACACGGCGGACACGGCGGACACGGCAAGCGGCGCGAACACAGCGGCCACGCGCGGCAGTCGGCTCCCCGAGCCCGGCGGCGACTCCCTCTGGTTCACCGGCCGCGAGAACGAACTCGCCGAGATGCGGGCCGACATGGAGCGGGCCGGTCTGCACACCCTCTCCGGGCGCCCCTCGCCGCACAGCCGCGTGCTGCTCGTCGCCGGAAGACCCGGCTCCGGACGTACGGCGCTCGCGGAGGCCTTCGCCCGGCAGGCCGCCGACCGGTACGGCGACGGCGTCCTGCGGGCACGGCTCACCGAGCCCGGCGGCACCCCCGTGCCCACCGAACGCACCGCGCGCGACCTGCTCGCCGCCCTCGGCCCGGACCCGGTGCCCGCGGGTGCCGACGAGGACGAACTCACCGAGACGCTCCGCGCC
The DNA here is from genome assembly GCF_032248595.1 of Streptomyces winkii. Taxonomy (NCBI): domain Bacteria; kingdom Bacillati; phylum Actinomycetota; class Actinomycetes; order Kitasatosporales; family Streptomycetaceae; genus Streptomyces; species Streptomyces winkii. Next base: position 30,791 of record NZ_JASTTH010000003.1, read on the forward strand.
GAACTGGCCCGGCGCCGCGTGCTGCTGCTCCTGGACGACGTGACCCTGCCCGAGCAGGTGCTCGATCTGCTGCCCGACACCCGGAACTGCCTCGTCGTCGCCGTCTCAGCGGGTCCGCTGACCGGAGTGCCCGACGTACGGCCCTGCACCGTCGGCGGGCTCGGCCGCGAGGCCGCCGTGTCGCTCCTCGCCGCGCGCGCCGGGGCCCCGCACCGTACGACCGTCGACCCGCGCAGCGCCGAACTCGTCGCCGACGCCTGCGGCTGTCTGCCCGCCGCGCTGGTGCTGGCGGGCGGATGGCTCGCCGCACGGCCGAAGCTCTCCGTCGCCGAGGCGGCGAAGCAGCTCGGGGCGCTCCCGGAGAGCGACCCGCTGGAGCGCGCGTTCCGCCTCGTCGCCGGGTCGCTGGCCAAGTCGCCCGCCCGGGTGCTGCGCATGCTCGCCCTCGCCCCGGACGGCCTCGTCGACGCGCACACCGCCTCGGCCCTCGCGGGCTGCTCGGCTGCCGCCGCCCGGCAGATCCTGGAGGAGTTCCTGCGGCTCGGGCTGCTGCGCACCAGCACGCTCTCGCCCGGCTGTTACGCCGTGCCGCGCTGCCTCGACCCGCTGCTGCGCGCCGAACTCGCCGAGCACGAGGGCCCGGAGGAGACGGTGTTCGCCCGTGCGCGGATGCTGGAGCGGACGGTACGGCGGCTGCGCGCGTGCCATGCGATCACCGAGCCGGAGGGCTCCGAGGCCCGCAAGCGCCTTGCGTTCCTTCCGCGTTCGGTCCGGTTCGGCACGCGCGCCGAGGCCCGCGAGTGGCTGGAGGCCCGGCGCCCGGCGATACTCGCCGCCGCAAGGCTGGCCGTCGCCGAGGGCGGCGGACGGCTCGACGGTCTCGCGCGGCGGCTCATCTCCGCGCTGGCACGCGCCTTCGACGCGCACCGCTCGCCCGAGGAGGCCGCGCCCGAGCTCTACCGGCTCCACGAACTCGTACTCGACGTCGCCGAACGCGCCGCGCTGCAACGGGAACGGGCCGCCGCGCTGCTCAACCTCGGTGACCTGGACGCCCGTACGGGCCGGCACGCGCGCGCTCTCACCCGCTACCGCGCAGCGCTGGACGCCGCCCGGGATGGCGAGGGGGGCGGCCGCGAGCGCACGGGCCGCGAGGCGGGCGACGCGGGCCGTGCGGCGTCTCCCGGGCAGGATCAGGCCGCCGCGGCCCGCGCCCTGGAGTCCATCGGCTCCACGTACGAGGACATGGGCGATCTGGAGCGCGCCGCCGACTGGTACGGCCGCGCCCTCGCCCACCACCAGACGCGGGACGCCCGCGCGGCGGCGGCCCGGCTGCACGGACGGCTGGGCGCGGTGCACACCGCCGCGGGACGCTTCGCCGAGGCGCTGCGCGAGTGGCGCGCGGCGGCGGCGAACTTCCGGAGGCTGGGCGACCCGGGGGCGCACGCCCGTGCCCTGGCCGAGATCGCGAGAGTGCACGAGCGGGCGGGCCGTCCTCAGGAGACGGTCCGTGTGTGCCGTGAGGCCCTGCGGGCCGCGCAGGAGGCGGAGGACGAGCGGCTGCGGGCGGCGCTGCTGCTCAGGCTGGCCGACGCGTGCGACCGCACCGGCGACGTACGGGCAGGCAGCAGGCACCGCAGGGCCGCCGACGAGCTCCTGAAGGCGCACAACCTGACGGTCCACGGAGAGTAGACCTAAGAAACTAATAGTCAGTAGAGGAAAATTGTTGGTTTGTAAGGCTGGACAGCACGGCATCCTTCATTAGACTGGCGAAGCCGTGGCCGTCCAGGCGACAACCGGCATATATCTCGCATGTGCTTCATGTGCTGCCGTATCGGGATGTGCGCCACGGATGCCCCCCACGCCCACAGGTGCGGGCGCTTCCGAAACAACCCGAAGTCAAGGACCGTGATCGACGTGAAGGTCGGTATCCCCCGCGAGGTCAAGAACAACGAGTTCCGCGTGGCCATCACCCCGGCCGGGGCGCACGAACTCGTACGCAACGGACACCAGGTCACGGTGGAGAGCGGAGCCGGAATCGGCTCCTCCATCCCGGACGAGGAGTACGTCGCAGCCGGAGCCGCCATCCTTGGCTCCGCCGACGAGGTCTGGGCCACCGCCGACATGCTGCTGAAGGTCAAGGAGCCGGTCGCCGAGGAGTACGGGCGGCTGCGCAAGGACCAGACGCTCTTCACCTATCTCCATCTCGCGGCGTCCAAGGAGTGCACCGACGCGCTGCTGGAGTCGGGCACGACGGCCATCGCGTACGAGACCGTCGAGACGGGCAGCCGCGCCCTGCCGCTGCTCGCCCCGATGTCCGAGGTCGCGGGGCGCATCGCGCCCCAGGTCGGCGCCTATCACCTGATGCGGTCGGCCGGCGGGCGCGGCGTGCTGCCGGGCGGCGTCCCGGGAGTCCCGGCGGGCCGCGCGGTCGTCATCGGCGGCGGCGTCTCCGGCTGGAACGCGACACAGATCGCCACCGGGCTGGGATTCCACGTCACGCTTCTCGACAAGGACGTCAACAAACTCCGCGAGGCCGACCGGATCTTCGGCACCAAGGTGCGCACCGTCACCTCCAACGCCTACGAGTTGGAGCGCGCGGTCCTGGAGGCGGACCTGGTCGTGGGCGCCGTGCTGATCCCGGGCGCGAAGGCGCCGAAGCTCGTGAGCAACGAGCTGGTCTCGCGCATGAAGCCGGGAAGTGTTCTTGTCGACATCGCCATCGACCAGGGCGGCTGCTTCGAGGACGCGCGCCCGACGACCCACGCCGAACCGACCTTCCAGGTGCACGAGTCGGTCTTCTACTGCGTCGCGAACATGCCCGGGGCGGTGCCCAGCACGTCGACGTACGCCCTGACCAACGCGACCCTTCCCTACATCGTCGAGCTGGCCAACTGCGGCTGGCGGGAGGCCCTTCGGCGGGACGAGACGCTGGCCAAGGGACTCAACGTCCACGACGGAGAGGTCTTCTACGGGCCGGTCGCCGAGGCGCACGGACTCGACAGCCGCGAACTCGCCACGCTGCTGGGCTGATTGGGCACGTCAACCGGACAAGTCAATGCGGCTGAACCGCCGATGAGGACGCGTCACCGAGCGCGTCGGCCGACGTCACCGGCCTGCGAACGCCCAGGCGGCGCACGGGCGGGTGACGCCTTTCCGGGGCGGCGACAGCCGCTCAACCACGGGGCACGCGAGGCGCGTTCGCGCCTCCGGGGCGCTCCCGCCGCCCCACCTGGAGAGGCTCCGCGACCCACATTGCCTCTTGACAGCGGAGTGTTCGCACCTCGACACATCGTGCCGTCTCCGGTGGATTGTGTTGCTGCGGACGCCCGACACGCCATAGAGTCGCCAATCGTCGGCATGGTGTCACGCTGACCTGTCTAGAAGTTTCCTGGTCACCAAGGAGGTAGGACGACTTGTGAATGAGTCGACATTTTCTCCCGGGGGTGGTCAACCAGGAGCACCTGCGCGGGGCCAGGGGTCCTCGGGGTCCGAGGATGTCGGCTCCGTCGCTGTCCGCACCTTCTCCGCCCACCAGAACGCATCACCGACCACGACAGCCCAACAGAGCATGGACGGCCGCCAAGTGAACGCCATGGCCGGCAACTCCGCGGGCGACGAGTCCGCCGAGCTCGCCGACTACAGTGACCCGCACCGCGTCGCCTACGGCGAGCTGCCCGAAGGGCACTTCTACGACCCGGACGCGGAATACGAACCCGACCCCGAGTACGCGGCCACCCTCGCGCCCGACGCCGCACGGCAGCGCCGCGAGCGGATCGGCCCGACCGGGCGTCCGCTTCCGTACTTCCCGATCCCCGGGCCGGTGAGCGAACCCGGTCCCGCGAAGATCATCGCGATGTGCAACCAGAAGGGCGGCGTCGGCAAGACGACCTCCGCCATCAACCTGGGCGCGGCGCTCGCGGAGTACGGACGGCGCGTGCTGCTCGTCGACTTCGACCCGCAGGGCGCCCTGTCGGTCGGGCTCGGCGTGAATCCGATGGAGCTCGAACTCACGGTCTACAACCTTCTGATGGAGCGCGGCCTGGCGCCCGACGAGGTGCTGTTGAAGACGGCCGTCGCCGGGATGGACCTGCTGCCGAGCAACATCGACCTGTCCGCCGCCGAAGTGCAGCTGGTGAGCGAGGTAGCCCGCGAGTCGACGCTGCAACGGGCTCTCCAACCGCTGCTGAACGACTACGACTTCATCGTCATCGACTGCCAGCCCTCGCTCGGTCTGCTGACCGTGAACGCGCTCACCGCCGCGCACAAGGTGATCGTGCCGCTGGAGTGCGAGTTCTTCGCGCTGCGCGGCGTCGCCCTGCTGACCGAGACGATCGAGAAGGTGCAGGAGCGGCTCAACCCGGAGTTGGAGCTCGACGGCATCCTCGCGACGATGTACGACTCGCGCACGGTGCACAGCCGCGAGGTCCTCGCGCGCGTGGTCGAGGCGTTCGACGACAACGTCTACCACACGGTCATTGGGCGGACCGTCCGCTTCCCGGAGACGACCGTCGCGGGTGAGCCGATCACGACGTACGCCTCCAACTCCGTCGGTGCCGCCGCCTATCGCCAGCTTGCCAGGGAGGTGCTCGCCCGGTGCCACGCCGAGTGAGTCTTCCGGCAGCTGACGAACTCTTCCGTACGACCGGGGGCTCAGCGGTCCAGCCGTCGTCCCCCGCGAACCAGAACCATGCCAACGGCGAGGAGCTGTCCGGCAAGAGCACACCGTCCACGACCCGGGTCCCGGCACCCGCCGGCGATCAGGACGCCGCCGGTGCCGCGGAGAACGCCTCCGCGGACGGCGCCTCCGCCGAGGACGACCCCGCCGAGGACGGCGAACGGAGCGAACACAGCGCCGCGGACGAGGGCGACGATCCCGCCGCGGAGAGCGCCGCGGCGTCCGGCGGCGCCCCCGCAGCGGAGGCGGGCGAGCACACGGGCCGCGAGGGCGGCGACCAGCAGGACGAACAGTCCGCGCCCCGTCGCACGGTGCCCGGCCAGGGCGCGCCGCGCGGCACGGCGGGGCGCTCCGGAGGCGGGGAGATCACGTCCCGGCAGACCGGTCCGTCGGGACCTGCGGGGCCTTCGGGCGCCGTGGGTCCGGCAGGCGGCTCGGCGGCCAAGTCGCCGCAGCAGCCGAAGAGTCCGCGTCCGGACGGGGCCAGGGGCCGCCAGCAGGCGGGCGGTTCGGCACGCCGCGGGGGTCGCGGCGCCAACCGCCGCCCGAGCGGGCGCGAGCGCCACGACGAGAAGATCACGGTGTACGTCTCCGCGGAAGAGCTGATGGACCTGGAGCACGCACGGCTCGTCCTGCGCGGTGAACACGGCCTCGCGGTGGACCGCGGCCGCATCGTGCGCGAGGCCGTCGCCGTCGTCCTGGCGGACCTGGAATCCCGCGGGGACGCGAGCATCCTCGTACGGCGGCTGCGGGGGCGCTGAAGCGACCTGTGCGCCACCACTTCCGAAAGCGCGGGCACATGAGTGAGCCGGAACGCCCTGACCGGCTCCTCCCCAGTACGCTGCCCCGCGATGCCCAGTCCTGACGACCACGCCGAACCGACGCCCCGCGCCGCCCGCCGCACCCTCGGGCGGGGGCCGGGCGCGTCGTCGGCTTCGGGCGCGGCGCACCCCGGTGAGCCTCCGGTGCCCGCGCCAGGGGGCGTGGAGGAGCCTGCCGCGGAACGGGAGCCGGAGCGGGAGGGTGCGCCCGAACCAGAGCCGGAGCCCGCGCCCGCGGAGGAGCCCGCGGCCGAACTCGATCCCGAACTCCCGCCGATTCCCGGGCCCGAGGAAGAACTCGCACCCGAGCCTGAACAGGCGGCGGACGAGCCCGGGCCCGCTCCCGAACCGGTGCCGGACGGGCCGGAGACCGCCTCCGGCTCCGAACCGGTGCCGGACGGGCCCGAGTCCGGGCCGGACCGACCCGGCCGGGACGGAGGCGAGGGCGAGGGTGGAAGCGACGGCGGAGGCGAAGAGCAGCAAGAGCAGGAAGAGCAGCCCGACGACGGGCGGTTCAAGGTCGTCCTGGACAACTTCGAGGGGCCCTTCGACCTCCTCCTCCAGCTGATCTCCAAGCACAAGCTGGACGTGACGGAGGTCGCGCTCTCCAAGGTCACCGACGAGTTCATGGCGTACATCCACGCGATGGGCCCGGACTGGGACCTCGACCAGACCACCGAATTCCTCGTCGTCGCCTCGACGTTGCTCGATCTGAAGGCCGCGCGGCTGCTGCCCGCCGCCGAGGTCGAGGACGAAGCCGACCTCGCGCTGCTTGAGGCCCGCGACCTGCTCTTCGCGCGGCTGCTCCAGTACCGCGCGTACAAGGAGATCGCCGCGATCTTCGCGGGACGGATGGCCCAGGAGGCGCACCGCCACCCCCGTACCGTCGGGCTTGAACCCCACCACGCCGAGCTGCTGCCCGAAGTGGCCATCAGCATCGGCCCGGAGGGCTTCGCACGGCTCGCGGTCAAGGCGATGCAGCCCAAGCCCAAGCCGCAGGTGTACGTCGAGCACATCCACGCACCGCTGGTGAGCGTGCGGGAACAGGCGGAGGTGGTGGTGGCGCGGCTGCGGGAGCTGGGCGAGGTCAGCTTCCTGGAGCTGACGCGGGACGCCCCGGACACCCTCACCGTCGTGGCGCGCTTCCTGGCCCTCCTGGAGCTGTACCGGGAGCGGGCCGTCACCCTCGAACAGGAGGAGGCGCTGGGGTCGCTCATGGTGCGCTGGAGCGGCGAGGAGGGCCACGAACCCTTGGTGACGGACGAGTTCGACCAGGAGCCCGGACGGCAGGACGGCACGGACGAGGACCAGGAGCCGCAGGCCCGGCGGGAGTCCGCGCCCGAGGAGGAGATGCAGCCATGAGCGAGGAGACGTACGAGATCCGGGAGGCGGGGGAGTCCGAGGCCGAGGAGCCGGTGCACGGACCGGAGGCGGCCACCGGGACGGACGCCCCGGACGAGGGCGCTCCGCACGAGCACGCCCAGGGACCGGAGACTCCGGACGGGGAGACCCCGGACACGGACGCCGCCGCTGACCCCGGCTCCGCTGACGACTCCGACCCGGACGCGGACCTCGAGGCCGACGACGAGGTCCTGGACGGCGTCGCCGTACTGGAGTTGAAGCCCGCCCTGGAAGCCGTGCTCATGGTCGTCGACGAGCCGGCGACCGAGGAACACCTGGCGAAGGTGCTGCACCGGCGGCGCCGTGAGATCTCGGACGCGCTGCGCGAGCTGGCCGACGAATACGACCGGGAGCGCCGGGGATTCGAGCTGCGGCTGGTCGCCGAGGGCTGGCGCTTCTACACGCGCGCCGAGTACTCCGAGGCCGTCGAGAGCTTCGTACTGGACGGGCAGCAGGCCCGGCTGACGCAGGCGGCGCTGGAGACGCTCGCGGTCGTCGCCTACCGCCAGCCCGTGAGCCGCTCCCGGGTCTCCGCCGTACGCGGGGTCAACTGCGACGGCGTGATGCGTACGCTGCTGCAGCGGGGGCTGGTACAGGAGGCGGGCGCGGAACCCGAGACAGGTGCGATCCTGTATACGACGACGCATTACTTCCTGGAGCGGCTGGGCCTGCGCGGCCTGGACGAGCTCCCGGAGCTGGCGCCCTTCCTGCCCGAGGCGGACGCCGTCGAGGGGGATTCGCAGGAGGGCGTGCCGTCGTTCGACGTAGATGTAGACGACAGCGGCGACGCAGTCCACGACAGAACGCAGACGGAACACTGATGCGAAGCAGCGGCAACACCGGCGGCAACCGTAGGAGCAGCAGCGCGGGGGGCAGGCAGTCTCCCCGCGCGGCCCGAGGGGGCGGAGGCAGGCAGAAGCGGACGGACCGTCCGCGCCCGGAGGAGCGCCGCTACGGCAAGGGCGAGGAGCGCTCCACGGGCGGCTCCGGCAAGCCGGGGGCGCAGCGCGGCGGCGGACGCGGCGCGAACTCCTCACAGAGCGGCTCGGGGAACGCACCGAGGCCGTCGGCGAAGAAGTCCACCGCGGCCGGATCGAGGAGCGGCCCGAAGAACAGCGCTCAGGCCCCGAAGAGCGGCGCCAAGGGCCCCAAGAGCGGCGGCAAGAGCGCGACGGCGCGCGGCGCCGCCGCGAGGAGCGTCGCGGCGAGGACCGCCGCCAAGAGCGGGCCCCGCAAGGTCACCGGCAGCGGCGCACCCAAGGCCCGCGCCCGTAACGCCTCCGCGCCCTCGCGCCCCCGCGAGTACGAGGCGCAGATCGAGGAGCGCAACCGGGCCCGGCACGGCAAGCCCGCCCGGAAGCTGCCGAAGACCTTCGGTGAGCAGGAGGGCGAGCGGCTCCAGAAGGTGCTGGCCCGCGCCGGCATGGGCTCGCGCCGCGCGTGCGAGGAGCTGATCGAGCAGGCGAGGGTCGAGGTCAACGGCAGCATCGTCGTCGAGCAGGGCCTGCGCGTGGACCCGGACAAGGACGAGATCAAGGTCGACGGGCTGACCATCGCCACGCAGTCGCACGTCTTCTTCGCTCTCAACAAGCCCGCGGGCGTGGTCGCGTCGATGGAGGACCCGGACGGCCGCCAGTGCCTGGGCGACTACGTCCAGAACCGGGAGACCCGCCTCTTCCACGTCGGCCGCCTCGACACCGAGACCGAGGGCCTCATACTCCTCACCAACCACGGCGAGCTGGCCCACCGCCTCACCCACCCCCGCTACGGCGTGAAGAAGACCTATCTCGCCGCGATCCAGGGCCCCCTCCCGCGCGACCTGGGCAAGCGCCTGAGGGACGGCGTCCCGCTGGAGGACGGCTACGCCCGCGCCGACCACTTCCGGGTCGTCGAGAACACCGGCAAGAACTACCTCGTCGAGGTCTCGCTCCACGAGGGCCGCAAGCACATCGTGCGCCGCATGCTCGCCGAGGCGGGGTTCCCCGTCGACCGGCTCGTCCGTACGCGCTTCGGCCCCATCGCGCTCGGCGACCAGAAGTCGGGCTGGCTGCGCCGCATGACGAACACCGAGGTCGGCATGCTGATGAACGAGGTCGGTCTCTGAAGCACCCCGTCCCCCCGACGTCCCGGGCGCGGGCGTCTCAGTGTGCGGTCCGTCCGTATGCCGTCTCCCGCGGCGATCTAGGCTGTCGGCCGCCGGCGGGGGAGGGCGGGCGTCAGGCGCGCAACCCAGGCATCAGGCAAGACGGAAGACGGCGCACAGCAGCGGCAGGGAGCGGGGCAGGCGTGGCGGTACGAGCGGTACGGGGAGCCGTCCAGCTGGAGCGGGACGAGCGGGACCACATGCACGAGCAGGTCTCGGCCCTGATGACGAGCGTGCTGGAGCGCAACGGCCTCACCGCGGACGACCTCATAAGCGTCTGGTTCACGGCCACCCCCGACCTGCACAGCGACTTTCCGGCGGCGGGCGCACGTAAGCTCGGCATCGTGGACGTTCCGCTGATCTGCGCTCAGGAACTCGACGTGGCGGGCGCCATGCCACGGGTGGTGCGGGTGCTGGCGCACGTCGAGGCGGATGTGCCCAAGTCGCAGATCAACCACGTCTATCTCGGGGCCGCGGCCGGACTCCGCAAGGACATCGCCCAGTAGGCCGTCCGGCCAATCGCCTCGTAAGCCAAGCAACCCCGCAGAAGGACATCGCCCGGTAATGCGTACAGCTCTCGTCGTCGGCACGGGTCTCATCGGCACCTCCGCGGCGCTCGCCCTCACAGGGCGCGGCGTGCAGGTGCACCTGAGCGACGTCGACCACGAGCGCGTGCGCACGGCGGCGGCGCTCGGCGCGGGCACGGACGGCGAGCCGGAAGGGGTCGTCGACCTCGCGATCGTCGCCGTACCGCCGGCGCACGTCGCCCGTGTCCTCGCCGACGTGCAGAGCCGCGGCCTCGCCCGCGGCTGCATCGACGTGGCCAGCGTCAAGGGCGGCCCCCGCCGCGAACTGCTCGGGCTGGGCGGCGACCTCGTCAGCTACCTGGGCAGCCACCCCATGTCGGGCCGCGAGCAGAACGGGCCGCTCGCCGCCACCGCCGACCTCTTCGAGGGCCGCCCCTGGGTGCTCACGCCCACCGCCGACACGGACACCGAGGTCCTCAACCTCGCGCTGGAACTGATCGCGCTGTGCGGCGCCGTTCCGGTCGTGATGGACGCGGACGCCCACGACCGGGCCGTCGCCCTCGTCTCGCACACCCCGCAGCTGCTCTCCAGCATGATCGCCGCCCGTCTGGAGTCCGCCGACGAGACGGCCGTACGCCTCTGCGGCCAGGGCATCCGCGACGTCACCCGCATCGCGGCCTCCGACCCCGCGATGTGGGTGGAGATCCTCGCCGCCAACCCCGGGCCCGTCGCGGACATCCTCGCCGACGTGGCGAGCGACCTCGACGAGGCCGTACGGGCGCTGCGCGCGCTCGGCTCGGCCGACGAGGAGAAGCGCGGCGGCGGCGTCGCGGGCATCGAGGACGTGCTGCGCCGCGGCAATTCGGGCCGCGCGCGGGTCCCGGGCAAGCACGGTCAGGCACCGGCCGCCTACCGCACGGTGGCGGTCCTCATCAGCGACCGGCCGGGAGAGCTGGCGCGGATCTTCGCCGACGCCGGGGTCGCGGGCGTCAACATCGAGGACGTACGCATCGAGCACGCGACGGGCCAGCAGGCCGGTCACGTGCAGCTGATGGTGGAGCCCGGCGCGGCGTCGGTGCTGGAAGCGGCGCTGCGCGAGCGGGGCTGGTCCCTCCGGCAGCAGTGACGGCCCGCGCGGACACCCCACGGGGCCGCGCGGAAGCCGGGAGAGCGCGGGAGTCCGTGCCAGGGCGGCGGGAATGAGGCCCCCGCCGAGCCGGTAGCCTTGTGCCCGGGCCGGTACGGCACGGCCCCCGCCCGCATGCCCGTGTTCGAGAAAGGTCCCCCACAGCGTGTCAGCAGTGATTGTCGCCATCGACGGCCCCTCCGGCACGGGCAAGTCCAGCACGTCCAAGGCGGTCGCGGCGGCGCTCGGCCTCAGCTACCTGGACACGGGCGCGCAGTACCGGGCGATCACCTGGTGGATGCTGACCAACGGCGTTCCCGTGGACGACGCCGAGGCGGTGGCCGCGTCCGCTGCCACGCCCGTCATCGTCTCCGGCACCGACCCCGCCGACCCGGCCATCGCCGTCGACGGGACGGACGTTTCCGGTCCCATCCGCACCCAGGAGGTCACCTCGGCGGTCAGCGCGGTCAGCGCCGTCCCCGAGGTGCGGGCCCGCATCACCGCGTTGCAGCGTTCCATCGCCGCCGAGGCGGCGAGCGGCATCGTGGTCGAGGGCCGGGACATCGGCACGACGGTCCTCCCCGACGCCGACGTCAAGATCTTCCTCACGGCCTCGCCCGAGGCCCGCGCGTCCCGCCGCAGCGGAGAGCTGACGGGCAAGGACGCCACGGACCTCTCGGCCACGCGTGCGGCGCTGATCAAGCGGGACGCGGCCGACAGCGGGCGCAAGGCCTCCCCGCTGAAGAAGGCCGACGACGCGGTCGAGGTGGACACCACCCAGCTCACGCTGGAGCAGGTCGTCGAGTGCGTCGTCACGCTGGTGGAGAAGGCCGCCGCCGCGAAGGACGGCCGCAACGGCGGGAACGGTACGGCTGACAACGGCACGCCGGGCAACGGCACTCAGGGCGACGGCGCGGACAGCCGCGCCGGGCAGGCCGCCGAGGCGGCCGACGAGAAGGCGGGGCAGATCTCCAAGTGACCTCGACCGGCTCCGCGCCCGGTACGCGAGGGGCAGCGGCCGGACGCCGGATCGGACTGGGCGTGATGTACGGCCTGTGGCGTCCGCGCGTGCTGGGCGCCTGGCGCGTACCGCCGAGCGGGCCCGCGATCCTCGCCGTCAACCATTCGCACTTCATCGACGGACCGATGCTGATGGGGACGTCGCCGCGTCCCGTGCACTTCCTCATCAAGCAGGAGATGTTCAAGGGCCCGCTCGGCTCGTTCCTCCGCGGGATCGGGCAGATCTCGGTCGACCGCGGAAGCACCGACCGGGCCGCCGTACTCGGCGCCCTGGGCGTGCTGGAGCGCGGCGGCGTGATGGGCATCTTCCCCGAAGGCACGCGCGGCGAGGGCGACTTCGCCTCGCTGCGTTCGGGGCTGGCCTACTTCGCCGTACGCTCGGGGGCGCCCGTCGTGCCGGTCGCCGTGCTCGGCAGCAACGACCGGCCGGGCCGGCTCGTGACGGCCCTTCCGGCGCTGGGCAGCCGTATCGACGTCGTCTTCGGCGACCCGTTCGAGGCGGGCGACGGCAGCGGCCGGCGTACGCGTGCCGCGCTGGACGAGGCGACCCTGCGCATCCAGAGCCGCCTCACGGACCACCTGGCGGACGCACGGCGCCGCACGGAGCGCTGACCGCCGGCGGGCGGGAGTCGCCCGTGCGGGCACTGAACGCCCGGGCCGCCCCGGCCCGGCGCCCGGCAGACTTGCAGTAGCCGCGGTGCGGAGCCCTCCGCTCCGCGGCTGACCACCTGAACATGAACGACGAGGACGAGACCGCATGGACGAGAACGAACAGCACGGCGTGTACGAGCCCGGGCACGACCACGGTGAGCTGGGCGACGCCGAGTTCGACCGGTTCATGGAGCTCGCCGCCGAAGAGGGATTCGACGCCGAGGAGGTCGAGGGCGCGCTCGAGGAGGCGGCGCAGGGCCCGCTGCCCGTGCTCGCCGTCGTCGGCCGTCCCAACGTCGGCAAGTCGACCCTGGTGAACCGGATCCTCGGCCGGCGGGAGGCCGTCGTCGAGGACCGTCCCGGCGTGACCCGCGACCGCGTGACATACGAGGCGGAGTGGGCGGGGCGCCGCTTCAAGGCCGTGGACACCGGCGGCTGGGAGCAGGACGTGCTCGGCATGGAGGCCACCGTCGCCGCCCAGGCGGAGTTCGCCGTCGAGGCCGCGGACGCCGTCGTGTTCGTCGTGGACGCCCAGGTCGGCCCGACGGACACGGACGAGGCCGTCGTACGGATGCTGCGCAAGGCGAGGAAGCCCGTGGTGCTGTGCGCCAACAAGGTCGACGGCCCCACCGGAGAGGCCGACGCGGCCTATCTGTGGGGCCTGGGACTCGGCGAGCCGCACCCCGTCTCCGCGCTGCACGGACGCGGCACCGGCGACCTGCTCGACGCCGTGCTGGAGGCGCTGCCCGAGGCTCCCGCGCAGACCTTCGGCGGGGCCGGAGTGGGCGGCCCGCGGCGGGTCGCGCTCATCGGCCGCCCGAACGTCGGCAAGTCGTCGCTGCTGAACAAGGTCGCCAAGCAGGAGCGCGTCGTCGTCGACGAGACGGCCGGCACCACCCGCGACCCGGTGGACGAACTCATCGAACTGGCCGGAAAGAACTGGATGTTCGTCGACACGGCCGGCATCCGCCGCCGTGTGCACCTCCAGGAGGGCGCCGACTACTACGCCTCGCTGCGCACCGCGGCCGCGCTGGAGAAGGCCGAGGTCGCCGTCGTACTGATCGACGTGACCGAGCCGATCAGCGTGCAGGACCTGCGGATCATCACCATGGCGGTCGAGGCGGGACGAGCCCTCGTCATCGCGTACAACAAGTGGGACAACCTGGACGAGGAGCGCCGCTTCTATCTGGAGCGGGAGATCGAGCGGGATCTGGTCCAGGTCCGCTGGGCGCCGCGCGTGAACATCTCCGCCCGCACGGGACGGCACATGGAGAAGCTGGTGCCCGCCATCGAGACCGCCCTCGAAGGCTGGGAGACGAGGGTGCCGACGGGGAAGCTGAACTCCTTCCTCGGCGAGATCGTCGCCTCTTATCCCCACCCCGTACGCGGCGGCAAGCAGCCCCGCATCCTCTTCGGGACGCAGGCGGGCACGCGGCCGCCGCGTTTCGTGCTCTTCGCATCGGGCTTTCTGGAGGCCGGCTACCGGCGCTTCGTGGAGCGGCGCCTGCGCGAGGAGTTCGGGTTCGAGGGGACGCCGATCCACATGTCCGTGCGGGTACGGGAGAAGCGCGGCAAGAAGAAGTAGCCGGGCGGGGCCCGGGGGCCGGACCGGCCTGGGACCTCGCCTGGTCCCGGCCGGTCGGCGGGCGACGGACGTCCGTCACGTCGCGGGGGAGTGAGTACGCCCCGGGGTCGGTATGGCTGTCGTCAGTACGCCTGGCCGTCGCGCGGGCCGGGCGGCAGCGCCGGTACGTGCGCGGTGTGCCGCGGCAGCGCGTCCCGCTGCCAGTCGTCGCCCCAGCTTCCGGTACCGGTGCCGTGCACCGTGCCGAAGCCCTCGAAGCGCAGCTCTTCCTCGCCGGTGCGGTCGCCCGGCAGCGTACGGAAGAGCCTGCTGTACTCCGCGTACAGCGCGTCGTAAATGGGCGTGGACGAGGCGTTGTTCACGGCGAGGTCGCGGCTGGGCCGCATGCCGGGGATGCCGAGGACAGGACCTCTGCCCTGGTCGCGGTAGGGACGGGGGACTCGGGAGGATTCGTAAGGCTGCACGTCTGGGCCAACGACGGCGCCGCCCCGCGGATGCGGGGCGGCGCGACGAATGACCTGTTCGCAGGGGTGGGCCGTGGACCGTACGTACGAAACGGCACGGTGCCGACCTCGGGGCCGACCGACGGCCCGCCCCTGCCGCGACGTCAGGAACCGGCGAGCGGCATCGCCGCCCCCACCAGGACACCCTGCGCCGCGGCCTGAACGAGGGCCTCGCGCAGCAGGTCCTCGCGCGGCTGCTGACCGATCGAGCCGACGGGAGCGGCGTAGACGAGGACCGTGTTGCTCTGGTTCGCCGAGTTGCGCCAGGCGTCGGTGACCGGCAGCGCCTGGTGCGCCTGCCACCAGATGTTCTGCTGGATGCTGCCGCCCGTCGGCGGCTGGAGGATCGCGTGCAGCTGCCCCATCGCCACGAGCACGGACCAGCCCGGCACGGGTGCCGGAGTCTGGGTGAGCCCGGTGACGGGGTTGAAGCCCTGCTCGATGAGGAGAGGCAGGAAGTCGTCGCCCTGGCCGTCCGAGCCGGGGCGCGCGATGCGCGCGGTCGGTTCGACGACGACGGCCGCGTGCACCGTGTCGTTGATCAGGACCTGTCCGCAGGTGACGCCCAGAACCGCGCGCTCCTGCGCCGGTTGTGCCGACTGCGGCCCCGGGCCGGGGTGAACGGGCGGCGGGGCGGGGGCCCGGGTGGGAGCCGGGGCGGGCTCATGGACGTATGACGGCGTGTACCCCGGGGCCTGAGCCGGGGCCCCGGCCATCGCACCGCCGGGACCGGCGGGAGCGGGAGCGGGAGCGCCTCCCGCGGGCGGGACGGTCGCGTCCGGCACGGCGGCGGGTGCCACGGCCTGGCCCGCCGGAGGCACGGGCGCCGGTGCGGGCGCGGGGACGGCGGGAGCCGGTGCCGGCGGTGGGGTCTGCGCGGCGTCGGCGGTGATCGTACGGACCGCGCCCTGCACCTCCTCCTCCGAGACCCTGACAACCTGGGACGGGATGCACGTGGCGTGCGCGAAGGCCAGCACCGCGGTCTCCTCACCCACGAACAGCACTGTGCTGGTGGGGACTTGGCCCGTGTCGCCCGGGGCGCGGCACGAGGTGCAGTCGTAGCTGCCCGGGGCGTTGTCGCCCGCGAGCAGCCGGTTGGCTTCGTCATCGCCGATCTCGGCGCGTACGTCGTCGCTGACATCGAGCATGGGGGACACGGGGGCTCCCTGGGCGTTCGGTTCTTGTCCGTATGAACAACGGGGGAGCCGTGGTCCCGGTCACGCGTGAGCGGATGCGGAATCGCACCGCCCGAGCCGATCCGGTCCGCGGCGGTCCGACCGGGCGCGTCAGGAGCCGAATCGCCGCGAGTCGCCGCAGGTCGCGGGCGCCGCGAACGGTGGGGTGCCCGGTGAAGTTCCAGGATCTTCTTCACGATGTCGGAACTCTTCTGGAACAAAACCTCGATAGTGCCCAACCATCACCTTCGCAAGCCCGTCTAGCCAGTGACAGACCGGTAGTTGGGGGAACGAACGCACTGGATGCGTGGGAGTCGGGGCAGAATGCACATCTCGTTTCTGATCAACAGCGCATACGGCATGGGGGGAACGATCCGCACCACGTTCAATCTGGCGCGGACGCTCGCCGAACGGCACGACGTGGAGGTCGTGTCGGTCTTCCGGTACCGGGACAGGCCGTTCTTCGACCCCGGCACCGGGGTGCGGCTGCGGTCGCTGGTCGACATGCGGCGGCACAGCCCCGGCTACGAGGGCGGCGATCCCGAACACGCCCTGCCGGCGCGGGTGTTCCCCATGGGCGACGGGCGGTACCCGCAGTACAGCGCGCTGACCGACCGCCGCATCGGCGAGTATCTGAGGAACACCGAGGCGGACGTCGTCATCGGCACGCGCCCCGGGCTCAACGCGCACATCGCCCGGCAGACGCGGCGCGGTCCCGTACGACTCGGGCAGGAGCACCTCACGCTCGCCACGCACCCTGCTCGCCTCAAGTTGATGCTCCGGGACACCTATCCGAGGCTCGACGCGGTCACCACCGTCACCGAGGCCGACGCCCGCGACTACCGCAGGATTCTGCGCCTGCCCGGCGTACGCGTCGAGGCGCTGCCCAACAGCGTGCCCGAGCCGGGTCTCAGGGCCGCGGACGGCAGCGGGAAGTGGGTCGTCGCCGCGGGCCGGCTGGCCCCCGCGAAGCGTTACGACGTGCTGATACGGGCCTTCGGTGAGGCCGTCGCCGAGCGTCCCGACTGGGGCCTGCGCATCTACGGCAACGGACGTGAACGCGAGCGGCTGCGCTCCCTGATCGACGAACTCGGGCTGTACAACCACGTGTTCCTGATGGGCCCGGCCCATCCCATCGAGGCCGAGTGGGCCAAGGGCGCCATCGGTGCCGTCACCTCCAGCCTGGAGTCGTTCGGGATGACCATCGTCGAGGCGATGCGCTGCGGGCTCCCGGTCGTCGCCACCGACTGCCCGCACGGGCCGGGCGAGATCATCCGCGACGGCGTCGACGGGCTGCTGGCACCCATGGGCGATGTGCCGGCCGTCTCCGGTGCGCTGCTGCGGCTCATGAACGACGACGCGCTGCGGCGGCGGATGGGAAGGGCCGCACTGGCCTCCTCGGCGCGTTTCGACCCGTCCCGAGTGGGCGCGCGCTACGAGGACTTGCTGACCGCTCTGGTCAACCGCCGCGGGTCAGCCGTGCACCGTACGCGCGGATCGCTGCTCGCGGGCGCGTACGCGGCGAAGGACGCCCTTGTCGGCACGAGACTCGCATTGCAGGGAGGACGGGCATGACCGGCTACGTCACCGGTGCGCCGGGAACGGGCGGAGCGGCGGCCGTACCCGCCGCCGTACACGAGGCCGCACCCGGACCCGTACCCGCGGCGACGGCGGCTCCGGCCGGGGATTCCGCACCGTCCGCCCCGCCGGGCGCAGGCCGCGCGCGGCGGACGGCGGGAACGCGGCGGAATCCGAAGGGGCAGAAGGCGGCCAGGGCAGACCGGTCCGCGCGGCAGGGAGGACGGGCGCGGCAGTCACGGGCCGCCCAGAGCGGGCTCCGCGCGGGCGAGGCCGTGCGCACCGCGGCGTCCGCGCCCACCGCCTCGACACCCGGTCCCGCAACGCCGGATGCCGGCCCGCCCTCGGCGACCCGTCCGCGTGCCGACTGCACCGCGGACAGCGCCGGCGGGCTCACCTTCGACGTGCGGTCGAGCGAGGTCGTGGTCGGCTCCGGGCGGCCGTGCGACCCGGCGCTGCTGCTGCGTCTGCGGGGCGGCCAGGAGCCGGAGGACACCGTGCGGTTGCCGCTCGGGCCCGCGGAGGGCGAGGTGATGCTGCGCGCCGTGCTGCCCAGCATCATGAGCCTCCCCGAGGGACGCTGGGACGCCTACCTCGCCCTTGACGGCGAGGAGCCGCGGCGGCTGCTGCCCGGCGTGCACGATCTGCGCTCGCTCGTCGACCGCGTGCCGCGAGCGGGGCGCACATGGCTGGGGGTGCGCATCCCGTACGCCACCAAGTACGGCAATCTCACGGTCCGTTCGTGGCTGCGCTGGCCCCACGCCGAGGCGGGGCCGCTGCGCTTCGCGGACGGCGGCATCGTGCTGAGCGGCAGGCTCTACGGAGCGCGGCTCTCGGCCACCGCACGCCTGGAGGCGCATCCGCGCGACATGGCGCAGGCGCCCGTGACGGTGCCGGTGCTCCCGGACGGTGGGGTCACGGCGAGGTACGGCAGCGACGACGGCCCGTCCCGCAGCCTCACCTCCACCGTAGGCACCGGCGACCCGGAACCGGCACCCGGCTTCACGGCCCGACTGCCCCTGGACGCCCTGCCGTCCGGGCCGCGGGCGTGGGACCTGTGGCTGCGCCCGGGCGCGGGGGAGGAGCCGGTCCGGCTCGCGCGGATACTGGACGACGTCCCGGACAAGAAGCAGATCTTCAGCTATCCGCCGCAGCGCGTGACGGGCCCCGACGGTGCGGCGCGCTCCGTCCGGCCGTACTACACACTCGACAACGACCTCTCGGTGCGGGTGAGTTGTGCCGATGCGGTGTAAAGGCACTCACAGGGGCACCCGTCGCGGCAGGAGGTGTGGTCCCGATGGTTCCCGTACTGCTCGGTGCGACCTGAGGAACTGGTCCTGAACCGCCACCTGTTGCGGACAGAAGGGGTCCGCAACAGGTGACAGACTCATGGCCATGGTCGAGACTTCGGCACGGCTCCTGCGTCTGCTCTCGCTTCTCCAGTCCCCGCGCGAGTGGTCGGGCGCCGAACTCGCGGAGCGGCTCGGCGTCAGCCCGCGCACCGTTCGCCGGGACGTCGACCGGCTCCGCGGGCTCGGCTATCCCGTGCACTCGAGCACGGGCACGGCAGGTGGCTACCAGCTGGGCGCCGGTGCCGAACTGCCCCCGCTGCTGCTCGACGACGAGGAGGCGGTGGCCGTCGCCGTCGGGCTGCGCGGCGCCGCGGGCGGCGGTGTGCAGGGCATCGAGGAGTCCTCGGCACGGGCGCTGGCCAAGCTCGAACAGGTGCTGCCGCACCGGCTGCGCCGCCGCGTGAACGCGCTGAACGCGTACACCGTCACGATCACGCGGGCACACCACGGGCCCGCCGTCGAGGCCTCGCTCATCACGGAACTCGCCCACGCCTGCCGGGATCACCAGCAGCTGCGCTTCTCGTACGAGACACACGGCGGCGAGACCGCCCGCCGCGTCGTCGAACCGCACCGGCTGGTCAGCACGTACAGGCGCTGGTATCTCGTCGGCTGGGACACGGAACGCGAGGACTGGCGCACCTTCCGGGTCGACCGCATCACGCTCACACCGCCGCACGGCCCGCACTTCGCGCCGCGCATCGGTCCGGCCGAGGACCTGGCGGCGTGGGTCTCCGAGGGCGTCGCCGTCAGGGCCTACCCGGAGCAGGTGACGGTGCTGCTGCGGGTGCCGGTCGAGCGGGCGGCCGAGGTGGTCACGCTGTCGACGGGAACGCTGGAGGCGGTCGACGAGCACAGCTGCCTGCTGCGCACCGGAGGGCCGTCGGCCGAGGTGATCCTTCCGTACATCCTGATGCTCGGATTCGACTTCGAAGTACGCGCCCCGGAAGGGCTGTTCACACAGGTCAGGGCCGTACGGGACAGGCTCGACCGGGCCCTGGGCGGAAGTTGAGGACTTCCTTCCCCTTCTTCCCGCCGCTTCCCCTTCCCGCCCGCCCGCTTCCTCTTCCTTCCTTCACCAAGAGTCGGCGGAGAGTAGCCGGATGAGGACGGTGCGGGAGGGCTCGTTACGCCGGAATTGTGCAAGCGGTTGCGACGCACAAGTCGCGCGCGCCTCCGCGGCGTTACCGGAACACAGTCTTCCGGCGGAATTTTCTCCGGTACTCGGCAATTTCTGACGGAGTCTCCACGGCAGAATTCCGGTGGCCGATTCCACATGTGGTGAAGCGTGAAAAAGGGCCGCAGGAGAAGCCCCGTACGAGTGACACGGTGAACAGTCGAGCGTGCGGCGGCGCTTGTGACAAGAGTGTGACGAGCTGACGATGCGACGCGGACTTCCGGCGGTACGGTGGCGGCATGGCACCGGAATCCGCAGACCAGGACAACCCGCAGGACGACCCCGAGACCTACGTGGGGCTCTCCGCGGAGGCCGCCGAGGAGCGCGCGTACGCACGGGGCTGGACCACCGTGCGGTCGCTGCCGCCGGACGCGATCATCACCATGGAGTATCTGAGCGGGCGGCTGAACTTCGCCGTCGAGAAGAGCACGGGGAACGTCGTGCGCTGCTGGAAGGGCTGACCCGCGGCTCTGCCCGAGTCTTCGCGCGCACCGCGATCCGCGCGCACAGCGAGAGGCCCCGGCGCCCGCGAGGCGGGAACCGGGGCCTCTCGCATGCGCAGACGCGCTACTTGCCGCGCGGCCCGAGATGGGCTGTGCGCGGCTGTGAGCGGTCCGCGTAGGGACGGCGGGGCCCGACGGGGCCGGCGGGAGGCTGCGGGTTGACCGGTGCCCGTTCCGCCCGCAGCGGGTATTGACGTCCGCCCTGGTGGTAGAGGCGTGCGGCCCCGACGCCCGGCCCCGAGGTGGACGGGGCGGGGGCGCGGCCGCCGATGACGGCGGCGTCGCCGTGCTGTGCCTCGTCCTGTGCCGCCATCTCCTCGGCCGGCAGGCCCCTGCCCGAGGGCACCAGCGATTGCCGGGTGACGGGGGAGAGCGGCGAGGGGATGAGGCGGCGGCCTCCGGGGCTCGTGCTGCGCGCCCGGTCCCTCCATGCCTGGATCCGGTCCTCGGACCAGGCGATGACGGGTTCGGCCCACGGCAGACCCAGCAGGATCAGCAGCCCCGCGGCCCAGCCGAGCAGCACATCGCTCACCCAGTGCGTACCGAGGTAGACGGTGGTCGCGCCGACGCCGAGGGCGAAGAAGGCGGCGACCACCGACAGCACCCTGCGGGCCCGCGGCGTGGTGGCGAGGTACGCCAGAATGCCCCAGGTCACAACGGCGTTGGCGGTGTGACCCGAGGGAAATATGTCGCCGCCGGCGAAGAGTTCGGTGGATCCGACGGTGGTCGCGTAGTGCGGCCCGAGCCTGGCGAGGCCGATTTTCACAGCGCCGACAGTCACGTTGAGCGCCAGCAGCGCCGAGCCGAGCGCGAGCAGCGGGCGCAGTGTCCGCTGCCGCCAGGAGCGCCAGCCCAGCCATGCCGCGACGAGCACGGCGGTCGGACCGCGCTGGCCCAGAACGACGAAGTAGTCGAGGAACTCGTGCACTTGGGGCCACTGCTTGTATGGCCGGAAGAGCATGACCTGCCAGTCGAGCCGTACCAGATCTGCCCGGATCAGCACGGCGATGACAATCACCGCATAGAGCACCGAAGTAGCACCGAACAACAGCTTGCGTGTTCGGCTCATCCGCGGGACATCGCGGTTGCTCGGTCGCTCGGGCTCTTGTTCAAGCCGGGCGAGTAGTCGGTCGGTACGCACCCAGTCGACGTTACAACGGGTGTGAGAGGTGGCCGTACGCGCGACGCTCGTTCGTGATGACGATGTGATGTGGAGTGCGTCTCACCGAGGCCTTTGTGAGGGTGAATTCCCGCAGCTTATCCGGGGTTTAGACCCCGCATTCCGGATGCCTTGGCGCAAGCTGACGGCCAACCCGCTCCGGAATTTCTGTTAACCAACGGTCGATGGAGAATTCGGCTCCTCGTTTCCAACCGGATTCCCGTACCGCGCCCATGAGTTGACGCAGGGGGGAGGCGGGAGCGGGGCGTACGGGGCGCGAGGGCGGCCCTGGGGCGGGTGCGACGGTAGGTGAGATGCGCCACGCGGCCGCCTGGCAGACTCGCGTACCCTGACGGCCACTCGTTCTTCTGTCCGGGCCGTGCTGTGTTCCGTCCCCGCTCACGGGGCAACCGACCGCAGCGGGGCCAGTGACCCCCACCACTGAAGGAGCGAGCGCGAGAGGAGGTGCGCAGATGTCCGGGACGACCACGGCCGGAGCCGGCGAGGCGGCGGACGTTCCCGCGCACGGGGCTGCCCGCCCCGTCTCCGGTGCCGCGCCCAGCGCGAACCGGTGGACCGTCCTCGTCGTCCTCTGCGCCAGTCTGCTGCTGGTCGCCATCGACGCCACCGTGCTGCACGTGGCGGTGCCGGCCGTCTCCGAGGAGCTGCGGCCCGGCTCCGTCGAACTTCTGTGGATCGTGGACGCCTATCCGCTCGTGTGCGCGTCGTTGCTGATCCTCTTCGGCACGCTCGGAGACAGGGTCGGGCGGCGCCGGGTGCTGCTCTTCGGATACGCCTTCTTCGCGGGGGCCTCGGCCCTCGCCGCCTACTCGCAGACACCGGAGATGCTCATAGGGGCACGTGCCCTGCTGGGCGTCGGCGGCGCGATGATCATGCCCGCGACGCTGTCGATCCTGCGCCACGTCTTTCCCGACCGCCGCGAGCGGGCGCTCGCGATCGGGATCTGGAGCGCGGTCGCCGCGGTCGGCGCCGCGGTCGGCCCGCTCGTCGGCGGGCTGCTGCTGGAGCACTTCTGGTGGGGCTCCGTCTTCCTCGTGAACCTTCCGCTGATGGCCGCCGGGCTGCTCTTCGGGCGCTGGCTGCTGCCCGAGTCCACCGGGGACCGCGAGGGCCCCTGGGACGTCCTCGGCGCGGTCGTCGCGGCGGCCGGCCTCTTCGGCGTCATCCTCGGCGTGAAGCACGCGGGCGGCGGCCATCCCTTCTCGCCCGGCACGGCCGTGCCGCTCCTGGCCGGCCTGGTGCTGCTCGGGGTGTTCGTACGGAGGCAGCGGCGGCGCACCTATCCGCTCATCGACGTGCGTACGGTCGCGCGGCGGGCCTTCGGTACGGCCGTGGGGTGCATCGTGCTCACGGTGCTCGCCCTCGTGGGGCTCGCGCTGATCGCCGCGCAGTACCTCCAGCTCGTGCTCGGCCTCTCGCCGCTCCAGACCGGTCTGCGGCTTCTGCCGCTCTCGCTCGCGGCCATCGCGGCGGGGCTCGTGGGGTCGCGGCTCCTGAGGATGCTGGGCCCGCGGCTCATGGTCGGCCTCGGGTTCCTGCTCACCATCGCCGCCGTGCTCTGTCTTACGGGCCTCGGCCAGGACGACCGGCCGGCACTGCTCGTCGGCGGGTTCGTGCTGCTGGGCTTCGGCCTGGAGACCACGCTCTTCGGCTGTTACGAGTCCATGCTCAACGAGGCGCCGCCCTCGCGCTCCGGCGGTGCGGCGGCGATCGGCGAGACGGCGTACCAACTGGGCGCCGGAATGGGCATCGCCGTGCTCGGCAGCGTCATGAACGCGGCGTACGCGCCCGGCGTTCGCGATGTGCCCGGGGTGTCCGACGTCGCGAAGGGCGACGCGAGCCACTCGCTCGGCGAGGCGTACGGGATCGCGGCGAGGCTCGGCGGCTCCGCCGGGGACGCGCTGCGTTCGGCGGCGCGTGAGGCCTTCGTCCACGGCATGCACGTCACTCTGATCGCCAGCGCCGGGCTGCTGCTGCTCGGGGCGCTGGCCGCGTTCAGGCTGCCCCGCTCCATGGAGAGCGGTGCGCCCGACGAGGCGGAGGCGCAGCCCGCGGCGCCGGCGGCGTCCGGGGCGTCGGTACCGGAGGCGGCGGCAGGGCCGGAAGAAGCCCCGGTGCGCGTCCACGAGGACGGCCACGGCGAGGCCCGTACCGAGGTGCCCGCGCACAACCGGCTGCCGAGGCAGGCCGACCGGAGCCAGGAGCGGCCCGCGGCGGCTGCCCCGGCCCCCTCCGGCGAATCCGGGAACGGCCACGGAGCGGGCACCGCGAACGGAAGCGGAGCGGGAAGCGCGAACGGAACCGCGAACGGAACCGCGAACGGAAGCGGTAGCGGCCGCGAAAACGGCCACGGAGGCCGCGAGAAGGGGCACGGCGGCGGCAGCGATCTGCTGCCGAGCGGAATCAGCCGGCCCTGACGCCGCGCGCGCCCGCCCGCACAAGAACCGCGCACAAGAAGGCGGATCGGCGCGCCAGTAATGCCGGCCGGCGCCGGACTCCGGGGGGAGGGCGGCGACCGTCGTCCGGCCCGGATCAGCTCTGGCGGCCGGATCAGCTCTGGTTGAAGAAGCCGCCCTCCGAGGCGCGCCGGTTCTCGTTGCTGACGATCTTGTAGTCGTCGGGTGTCAGCAGGAACACCCGCGTCGCTACCCGTTCGATGGACCCGCGCAGGCCGAAGGTGAGACCGGCGGCGAAGTCCACGACCCGCTTGGCGTCCGCGGATTCCATCATGGTGAGGTTGATGATGACGGGCACGCCGTCGCGGAACAGCTCACCGATGCCGCGGGCGTCGCGGAAGCCGTCGGGCGTGACCGTCGCGATCCGGGTGCCCTGATCCTGAGCGGCCTCCGCCGTCACCCGGATCCGCGGGTCCGTGACCCAGGGCTCCCGGGCGGCGTCGCCGGGCTCCGGCCCCTCGGCGTAGTCGTCGTCGTAGTAACGCATTTCGCTGTCGTCGACGAGGCCCAGCCAGGCACTCGCCTTGCGCACCGATCCCATGGACGCCTCCTCTCCTCTGCGCGGTCCGTCCGCGGTCGCATCGAGCTCCCCCCGGGAGTCCGCATCTATCGTCGTCCATGATGCGGATGTTGCGCCAAGTGGATACCTGCCCAGTCCGGGTTTCGTGACGGTACTGGTGCAGAACATATGGCGCCGGGTCAAGGAACTTGTGGGGCACGCGTGGTGACGGTGTGCAAGTTGTGCGCACCCCGCCGGGGTGCGGGCGGGGAGGCAGACCGTGCGGATCGCCCCGCACACCATGGTGACCTGCCGCCAATGTGATGCCGCTGTGCGACGCGCACGAAACACTGTGCGAGGGGTCAACACAGGGGCGGAGGAGGGGTGTTCGGGTACCGCGTCCGGGCGCCGCGCTCATGTTCCCCCTGGCCGCGGCCTGTTGGCGTGCAAAGCCGCGAACGCCCAGGCGCTGCGCGGGCGGAGACGGTCTGACCTGCCGGCGTCGCCCGCGCGTGCGACTGAGCGCCCGGAGAGAACCCGGCCGGAAATTCCGCGCGGCCCCTGGCAATGGCGCACGCGCAATTCTTCGGAGCGCTCCGGCGGACCGTCCGGAAATGCGGGGTGAAATCCCGTACGTCAAACGGGAATCGATGGACAGAACGGGACAAGTACGCTTGTTGTCCCAGTTGAGGGCATCTTCTTCCCTTGTCGGCCGTGGTGTTCAAACAGGGGATCGACGAGTCGAGTTGTGCTGTGTACGGTCGACCTGCAACGGTCCGCTGTTTCGCAGGACGGAGCCGATTCGGCCTTGTGCGATAACAGCGCTTCTCGTAATACTCATTGGTACGAGTTGGCATGGACGCGACTTCCTTCGGGCAAGGGAGCCCGTGTCCGTACTTCCTCCGGGACCGTCCCCTCCAAAAACGCCAAGGGCGGTCTCAACCCCCCACTGGAGGTTCAGAGTTGAAGAAGATATCGAAGCGCCAGATGGTCATCGCGGGTGCGGGTGTCGCAGCGCTCGTAGCCGGGTCGTTGACCCTGTCGACGGCCAACGCCGCGGAAGACAGCGCGCCGACCCTGAAGACCCTGTCCACCGCGTCGGCTTCGAAGCTCGCCTCGAAGCTCACGTCGGACCTCAAGGGTGACGCGGGTTCGTACTACGACGCGAAGGCCAAGAAGCTCGTCGTCAACGTCACGGACCAGGCCGCCAAGGAGAAGGTCGAGGCAGCCGGCGCCGAGGCGAAGGTCGTCCAGCACACGATGGCCCAGCTGGAGTCGGTCAAGGACAGCCTCACCAAGGACGACGTCATCGGCACCTCCCGTGCCGTGGACGTGAAGTCCAACAAGGTCGTCATCACGGCCGACAAGACGGTCAAGGGCGCCAAGCTCGCCAAGCTGAAGAAGCAGGCCGCGGCGCAGGGCAGCAAGGTCGAACTGAAGCGCAGCGCGGGCAAGTTCACCACCAAGATCGCCGGTGGCGACGCCATCAACGGCGACGGCGGACGCTGCTCGCTCGGCTTCAACGTCACCCTCGACGGCAAGCCGGCCTTCCTCACGGCGGGGCACTGCACCACCGCCATCGCCAGCTGGTCCGAGGAAGAGGGCGGCCCGGAGATCGCCAAGAGCGGCGACGGCAAGTTCCCGGGCAACGACTTCGGCATCGCCTCGTACACCGCCGAGGTCGACCACCCGAGCGAGGTGGACCTGTACAACGGCAGCACCCAGAAGATCACCGCCGCGGCCGAGGCCGAGGTCGGCCAGAAGGTCACCCGCAGCGGCAGCACGACTCAGGTTCACGACGGCACGGTCAAGGCCGTGGACGCCTCCGTCACCTACCCTGAGGGCACTGTCGACGGCCTGATCCAGACCGACGTCTGCGCCGAGCCCGGCGACAGCGGCGGCTCGCTCTTCGCCGAGGACAAGGCCATCGGCCTCACCTCGGGCGGCAGCGGCGACTGCTCCGCCGGCGGCGAGACCTTCTTCCAGCCGGTTCCCGCGGCCCTCGAGGCCCTGGGCGCGCAGCTTCCCTGACCCCGTGCGGGCGTTCGGCGCGGCCACGCGCTGAGCGCCCGGCGGGCCCGGGAAGCGGGCACTGTCACACATGCGGAACCCCCGGGCACAGCCCGGGGGTTCCGTCGTACGTCAAGGTGCCGGGAAGGTCACTCCGCGGCGACCAGCTCCGCGATCTGCACCGCGTTCAGCGCCGCGCCCTTGCGGAGGTTGTCGCCCGCGAGGAAGAGCGCGAGGCCGTTCCCGGCGGTCTCGTCGGTGCGGATGCGGCCGACGTAGCTCACGTCCTTGCCCGCGGCCTGGAGCGGCGTGGGAATGTCCGAGAGCTCGACGCCCGGGGCGGACGCCAGCAGTTCACGCGCGCGCTCCGGGGTGAGCGGCCGCTCGAAGCGCGCGTTGATCTGGAGCGAGTGACCGGTGAAGACCGGCACACGCACGCAGGTGCCCGACACCTTCAGGCCGGGGATGCCGAGGATCTTCCGGCTCTCGTTGCGGAGCTTCTGCTCCTCGTCCGTCTCGTCCAGGCCGTCGTCGACGATCGATCCGGCCATCGGCAGCACGTTGAAGGCGATCGGACGCGCGTACTTGTCCGGCTCGGGGAAGTCCACCGCGCCGCCGTCGAAGGTCAGCCGGCTCGCGTCGCTCTCGACGGCCTTGCTCGCCTGCTCGTTCAGCTCGGCGACGCCGGCCAGGCCGCTTCCGGAGACCGCCTGATAGGTGACGGCTACCAGCCCGCTCAGCCCGGCCTCGTCGTGCAGCGGACGCAGCACGGGCATGGCGACCATGGTGGTGCAGTTCGGGTTGGCGATGATGCCCTTCGGACGGTTCCTCGCCGCGTCCGGGTTCACCTCGGAGACGACGAGCGGCACTTCGGGGTCGAGCCGCCAGGCCGAGGAGTTGTCGACGACGACCGGACCCTGCGCGGCGACCTTCTCCGCGATGGCCTTCGACGTCGAACCCCCGGCGGAGAAGAGCACGATGTCCAGCCCCGAATAGTCGGCGCCCGCCGCGTCCTCGACGGTGACCTCGCCGCCCTGCCAGGGGAGGGTGCGCCCGGCGGAACGGGCGGAGGCGAACAGACGCAGCTGCTCCACGGGGAGTCCCCGCTCGGCCAGAATCTCCCGCATCACGCCGCCGACCTGGCCGGTGGCTCCGACGATCCCGATCCTCATGGGGCTCCTTCTGTGCGTGTCCTGTACGTGTGCTGTGCGTGGGCCGTGCCCCGGCCGCGGCGGGCGTACGGGGAGCTTCGCGCGTCTGCGGCGGGAGACCCCGAGCCCGGCCCGCCGGCGGGCGCAGGCTCTTCTACCCTGCCCTGCTCCGGCTACGATCGGCCACTTCTTTGACATCGGTCACACGGGCGCCCGCAACGCCCGGACCGGCTCAGCCCGTTCGACGGCAGGCGGCGCGGGTCGGCTCCGTCCTGCGCACATCCCCGTCCGGGCTCACACTGGGCACGAGAATCCGGGTCCACCGGGCACGAGGAGGTGCGCCATGCGCAAGGTAGCCGACTGCCGGGATTTCCCCAGCGAGATGAACTGCACCTTGACCATCTCCGGCGAGGAGGAGGAAGTGGTACGGGCCGCGAGCGAGCACGCCGAGTCCGTGCACGGGCATACGGACAGTCCGGAGCTGCGTGAGCAGGTCCGCTCGATGCTCAAGGACGAGGCTCCGCAGCGCGCCTGAGGACCTGTCCGCCGAAGCGGCCTGAACCGGTCCGTACGGCACCCCTGGGCCGACCGCTCGGGGGTGCCGTACGTGTGCCGTACGCGTGCCGTACGAGTGGCCCGCGAACCCGCCGGGAGGCCGGTGATTCCGGGCCTTTACCGGGCCTGTCCGCGGGTCCTTCCGGGCGTCCCCTGGGGCGTCCGCAGCCCCGCCCCCGCAAGCCGTGTACCGCCGGTGAGCTGCGGAGAGACACCACACGTACTGTCGAACACAAGTTCGACAGACTGGTCTATGGTGGGGCAGTATCCAAGGACAGGCAGAGGTGCGGATGCGGCGGGAGGTGCGTGCGATGCCGGGATTCGTGCACCTGCACGTGGCCTCCGGATTCTCGCTGAGATACGGGGCGTCGCACCCCGAGACGCTCGCCGGGCGCGCCGCCGACCGCGGCATGGACGCGGTCGCGCTCACCGACCGGGACACCCTCGCCGGAGCCGTCCGCTTCGCCCGGGCGAGCGCGGGTGCGGGCGTACGCCCGGTCTACGGGGTGGATCTGGCCGTGGCGGAGCGGCCGGAGAGGAAGAGCGCGGTTCGCCGCCGCCGTACCCCCGTCAAGGGCGGCGCCTTCATCGACGAGTCGGCGCAGCGCGTCGTCTTCCTCGCCGGGCGGGGAGCCGCGGGCTGGGAGCGGCTGTGCCGGCTGGTCACCGCGGCGCACGCCGGAGGCGGCGAGCGTCCCCGGCTGGAGTGGGAGGACCTGGCTGCGGTGGGAGGCGCGGGCCAGGGCGCCGCGGGCCCGGGAGCCGCGGGTACGCACGAGGGCGCGCTGACGGTGCTGCTCGGCCCCGACTCCGGCGTCGGCCGGTCGCTCGCCGCCGGGCGACCCGACCGCGCGGCACGGCAACTGGACGGCTGGCGGGAGATCTTCGGTACGGACGCGCTGCGCCTGGAGGTCGCCGGGCACGTGCCGCTGCGGGAGTCCGCGCGGATGCTGGGACTCGCGGCGGAGCAGGGGATCAAGCCCGTACTGGCCAACGGGGTGCGCTACGCCGACCCGGGCCAGGGCCCGGTCGTGGACGTACTGGACGCGGCGCGCCGCCTGGTCCCCGTCGACCCCCGCAAGGGGCTGGACGCGGGCGAGCGGTGGCTCAAGGGCCCGGAGGCCATGGCGTCGGCGGCGGAGCGCATCGCTCAGGCCGCGGGCTACCGGAGCGACACCGCGAGGCGGCTGCTGGCCCTTACCGAGGAGACCGCCGCGAACTGCCGCGTCGACCCGGAGGAGGACATCGGCATCGGGCGTGTGCACTTCCCCGAGCCGTGGCTGGTCGGCGCGGGCAGCGGCAGGAGCGCCGAGCGCGTGCTGCGTTCGCGGTGCGCGGCCGGGATGGTCGCACGGCGGTACGAGGGGCGGCGGGAGCGCTGGGAGAGACTCGAACACGAGCTGCGGATCATCGAAGGGCTCGGTTTCTCCTCGTACTTCCTCACCGTCGCGCAGGTCGTCGCGGACGCGCGGGCGATGGGTGTACGGGTCGCGGCGCGCGGCTCGGGCGCCGGGTCGCTGGTCAACCACCTGCTGGGCATCGCACAGGCGGACCCCGTCGAACACGGCCTGCTCATGGAGCGGTTCCTCTCGCCGCGCCGGGCGGCCCTGCCGGACATCGACATCGACGTGGAGTCGGCGCGGCGGCTGGAGGTCTACCGCGCCGTCTTCGACCGCTTCGGCGAGGAGCGCGTCGCCGCCGTCGCCATGCCGGAGACCTACCGGGTGCGGCACGCGATCCGCGACGTCGGTGCGGCGCTGAGCATGGATCCCGCCGAGACCGACAAGCTCGCCAAGTCGTTCCCGCACATACGGGCGCGTGACGCGCGTGCGGCCCTCGAAGAACTCCCCGAGCTGCGC
This sequence comes from Streptomyces winkii, assembly GCF_032248595.1. Taxonomy (NCBI): domain Bacteria; kingdom Bacillati; phylum Actinomycetota; class Actinomycetes; order Kitasatosporales; family Streptomycetaceae; genus Streptomyces; species Streptomyces winkii. Next base: position 60,735 of record NZ_JASTTH010000003.1, read on the forward strand.
GGCGTGGACGCCGAGCGGTACGGGCCCCGCTTCTGGGACCTGGTCGAGTCGCTGGACGCGCTGCCCCGCGGCATCGCCATGCACCCGTGCGGGGTGCTGCTCTCGGACTCCTCGCTCCGCGCCCGTACGCCCGTCGTGCCCACCAGCGGCGAGGTCCCCCTCAGCCCGCCGGGCTCGGGGAGCGCCCCGATCGCGATGTCGCAGTTCGACAAGGACGACGTGGAGGAGATGGGGCTGCTGAAGCTGGACGTGCTGGGGGTGCGGATGCAGTCCGCGATGGCGCACACGGTCGCCGAGATCGAGCGGACGGGCGGCGGACGCCTCGCGCTGGACGAGGTGCCCGAGGACGATCCGCAGACGTACGCGCTGATCCGCTCCGCCGAGACGCTCGGCTGCTTCCAGATCGAATCTCCGGGCCAGCGCGACCTGGTGGGGCGGCTGCAGCCGGAGAGCTTCCACCATCTCGTCGTCGACATCTCGCTGTTCCGGCCCGGGCCGGTCGTCGCCGACATGGTGCGGCCGTTCATCGAGGCGCGGCACGGGCGGCGGCCAGCCGTGTATCCGCACCCGGACCTGGAACCGGCGCTGCGCGAGACGTTCGGCGTCGTGGTCTTCCATGAGCAGATCATCGAGATCCTGTCCGTCATGACGGGATGCGGCCGCGCCATGGCCGACGAGGCGCGGCGCGCGCTCTCGGACGACGAGCGGCAGGGGAGGGTGCGGGCATGGTTCGTGCAGGAGGCGTCCCGTCGCGGGTACGCGGCCGAGGCGGTCGAACGCACCTGGCAGATCGTGGAGGCGTTCGGCTCGTACGGCTTCTGCAAGGCGCACGCCGTCGCCTTCGCCGTACCGACGTACCAGTCGGCGTGGCTCAAGACCCACTATCCGGCGGCCTTCTACGCGGGGGTGCTGGAGCACGATCCGGGGATGTACCCGAAGCGGCTGCTGCTGGCGGACGCGCGCAGACGCGGGGTGCCGGTGCTTCCGCTGGACGTGAACCGGTCCTCAGTCGCCTATCGAATCGAACTGGTGTCTGATTCAAGGGGAGTTGAGGGCGCTGAGGGAGCCGAGGGTGCCGAACGGCACCTGTGGGGGCTGCGTCTCGCGCTCTGCGACGTGCAGGGCATCAGCGAGGCGGACGCGGAGCGCATCGCCGACGGACAGCCCTACGACTCGCTGTCCGATCTGTGGCGGCGGGCACGGCCGCCGCGGCCCGTCGCCGAAAGGCTCGCTCAAGTAGGGGCGCTGGACGCCTTCGCACCCGGCGGCAACCGCCGCGACCTGCTGTTGCAGATCGCCGAACTCCACCGCCGGCAGCGCGGCGACTCCGGCGGGCGCGAGGGGCAGCTGGCGCTGGACCATCTGGCGAAGGGCACCGCCGCACCCGAACCGGCCGGGCTTCCCGACCTCGACGCCACCGAGCGGCTGGGGGCGGAGCTCGGGATCCTCGGCATGGACACGTCGCGGCACCTCATGGACGATCACACCGCCTTCCTGCGGGAGTTGGGCGTGTCCTCCGCACGCGCGCTGCGCGACGTCCGGCACGGCGAGACGGTCCTGGTCGCGGGGGCCAAGGCGGCGACCCAGACCCCGCCGATCCGTTCCGGGCGGCGCGTCATCTTCAGCACCCTCGACGACGGGACCGGGCTGGTCGACCTCGCCTTCTTCGACGACTCGCACGCCGCCTGCGCGCACGCCGTCTTCCACTCCTGGCTGCTGCTGGTGCGGGGAGTGGTGCAGCGGCGCGGCCCGCGCAGCCTCAGCGTGGTGGGGTCGGCCGCATGGGACCTGGCCGAACTGGCCGAACTGCGCCGCACCGGCGGCCTGGACGCGGTGGCGGCCAGGCTCGCGGAGCCCGTACCCGCGGACGGGCAGGAGGACGGCTCCGGGCGGGAGGGCGAGCCGGGGTCCGGGTCCGGGCAGGGCGCGGGCGGCGGGGGACGCACCGTCGAGGTGGCGAAGGGGTACGAGATGCACCCCTGGGCCGACCTGCGTCCGCCCGGCGATTCCCCGGGGTCGCCGAAGGCCCTGCGCAAGCTCTGGCACTCCAGTCCGGGGAGCGCGGGATGAGCGGCCGCGGGGAGCAGGGCGGGCAGGGCGGGCAGGGTGAGCAACGCGAACAGTCCGAACTGGCCGGACAGCTCGGGGAGTCCGGGGAGTCCGGGCGCAGCGGACGGCTCAGTGTGCTGTACGTCCACTTCGGCGACGGCGTGGCCGGAGGGGCGGCCGGGGACGAGGAGGAGGACCGCCCGGAGTTCTCCGTGCTTCTCGGCCTCCTCGCGGACTTCACCCCCGTCGTGCAGGCGCTGCCGCCCGACGCCGCGCTCGCCGACGTACGGGGCGCGCTGCGCTACTTCGAGAGCGACGCACCCGGGCTGGCCCGGCTCATCCGCCTCCGCGCGCTGGCCCGGTACGGCACCGACTGCACCGTCGGCGTCGCCGTCAACCCGCTGCTCGCGCGGATGGCCGCGCACTCCGGGCCCGCGGGGTCGGTCCGGGTCGTGCGGCCGGGGGAGAGCGCCGGGTTCCTCGCCCGCAAGCCCGTCGGGGCGCTGCACGGCGTCGGACCGGCGACCGCGCGCACCTTGTGCTCGTACGGCCTGGACACCGTGGGCCGCGTCGCCGGCACCGCCCCCGCCACCTTGCAGCGCATCCTCGGTGCGAAGGCCGGGCGCCTCCTCCACGAGCGGGCCCGCGGCATCGACCCGACGCCGGTGGTCCCCGGCGAACCGGCCCGTTCGGAGAAGTCCGAATTCCGTTTCGGCCGGGACGAGATCGACCCGGCCGAGCGCCGCCGCGCGCTGCTCACCCTCGCCGACGAGCTGGGCTTCCGCATGCGCACCGGCGGGCAGGCGGCTCGCGCGCTGACGCTCATCGTCCGCTACGCCGACCGTGCCGTCACCACGCGCACCCGTACGCTCGCGGGACCCTCCGCGCACACACCGGCGTTGACCGCAGCCGCCTACGCCCTGCACGACGGGCTCGGGCTGCAGCGGGCCCGCGTGCGGGCGGTCGCGCTGCGTGCGGAGGAGCTGATGCCGGCCGAACTGGCCGCCCGGCAGCTCTCCTTGGACCCACGCGAGGAGAAGGCCAGGCGTGCCGAGGCGGCGGCGGACCGTGCGCGGCTGCGGTTCGGTGCGGGCGCGGCACACCCGGCGGGGCTGTTCCACGCGGCGTGAAGCCCGGAGCTCCGCCGCGGGGTCAGTACGTGGCGCGCGCGGCGGCGATGCGCTGCCGCGAGACCTCGTACAGCACGGCGGTCGCGGCACCGGCCGCGTTGAGCGAACTCGCCGTCCCCGCCATCGGGATGCGCACCGTGTGATCGCACAGCTCGCGCCAGGCCGCGCTCAGCCCCGAGGTCTCGTTCCCGACGAGCAGCAGTACGGGCCCGGTCAGGTCGGAGTCGAAGAGGTCCGCCTCGCCGTCCTCGTCCGTACCGACGAGAGCGATCCGCTGCCCGAGCGCCCGGTGGTGCTCCAGCCACGCGACGACCTCGCGGTGTGAGGGCACGCGCACCGCGGGCAGCGCGAAGAGCGAACCGGTGCTGGCCCGCACCGACTTGGGGTCGTAGACGTCGGCGGCGTGCCCGGTCACGATCAGGCCGCCGGCACCGAAGGCATCCGCGGAGCGGATGACCGTGCCGATGTTCCCGGGGCCGGACGGACGGTCGAAGAGCACGCCGAGGAAGGCGCCGTCCGCGCCGACGCGGATGCGGGACAGATCGTCCTCGGGCATTTCGAGCACGGCCACGACCTCGGGCGCGGTCTCGTCCTTCCCGCCCAGTTCGGCGAGGAGTTCGGGGGCCATCGCGACCCGTTCCGCGCGGACGTCGCGCAGCAGGTCCTGCGCCCAGCGCGAGAGAGGCTGCCGCGTGGAGTGGATCAACACCCGTACGGGCCAGCCGCGTTCGACGGCGACGCTGATGGGACGGACTCCCTGCACGAGGAACTCCCGTGCGCGCTGCCGCTTGTTGCGGTTGGCCAGCAGCGACTGCCACTGCTGGAAGCGGGCGTTGCGGGTGGTGATCTTCTGAACCACCGGACTTCCTCCCGCTCATGACGTCGTGCCGCCGCGGCAGCTTACACGGCGGCAGGACGGTCACCGAATCTTCACAGGCACGCTTATGGCCCTCCCAAGTTACCGCTGCGTTAATTGACGTGACTTCGACAAATGTGGCCTGCCTCACCATCACCCCCCACGTACGACCCTCCACAGCCACCCCCCACACAGGCCCCGTACAACCCCCACGCACCACCCCGAAGAGGCGCCACAGGCAAACGTCCCCCTCACCCCCACGAGGAGACGGCAGTGAAACTGTCCTGGAAGCACCCCCGCACCCCGGCGGTCGCCGCCGCGGCCGCGATCGTCATGACGGCGCTCCCCCTCACGGCCTCCGGCGCCTCCGCATCCGAGACCGCCACCTCGGAACCGGCCGCCTCGTCCCCGGACGCCGACGCGGCCGGGCAGAGCAAGCAGGCCGGGCAGGCCGAACTGACCGACAAGTCCTCAGCCGCCGCCTCCTCAGAGGGCGGCTGGAACGACTACAACTGCAAGCCCTCCGACGAACACCCCCGCCCCGTCGTGCTCGTGCACGGCACCGGCGGCAACGCGGTGGACAACTGGCTCGGCCTGGCGCCCTACCTGAAGAAGCGCGGATACTGCGTCTTCTCCCTCGACTACGGCCAGTACAACGGCATTCCGCTGCTCCACGGCCTCGGCCCGATAGAGGACTCCGCCGAGCAGCTCGACGCCTTCGTGAACAAGGTCCTCGAGGCGACCGGCGGCGGCAAGGTCGACATCGTCGGCCACTCGCAGGGCGGCATGATGCCCCGCTACTACATGAAGTTCCTCGGCGGAGCGGACAAGGTGAACGCCCTCGTCGGCATCGCACCGAGCAACCACGGCACCGACCTGAACGGGCTCACCAAGCTCGTCGACGAGATCCCCGGACTCGGGGACGCCATCGACGGGCTCGCGCCGTCGCTGCTGCAGCAGAAGGTGGGCTCGGACTTCATCAACCGCCTCAACGAGGGTGGCGACACCCTGCCCGGCGTGAAGTACACCGTGATCGCGACGAAGCACGACGAGGTCGTGACGCCCTACAAGTCGCAGTTCCTGGAGGGGCCGGACGTCAAGAACGTCGTGCTCCAGGATCTGTGCCCGGCCGACATCTCCGAGCACCTGGCCATCGGCCTCTTCGACAAGCTGGCGTTCCACGAGACCGCCAACGCCCTCGACCCCGCCAACGCCGAACCGACGACCTGCGTTTCGTAACAGGAGAGCAGGAGAAGAGCAGGAGAAAAACGGCAGAGCAGGACACGCAGGCGGGGCCCGTTCGACGAGCGGGCCCCGCTTGCGTGCCGTCCTACTGGTAGAGCTTCTCCGCGTACGCCGGTCCGTAGTGCTCTTCGAGCACCTCCAGCGGATCCTCCTGCCGCTCCAGCGCCTTGGACAGCTTCGCGCGCCCCGGCAGCGCCTCCGGCTCCCATGTGGCGGGGCTCCAGGCGGCGGAGCGCAGGAACGCCTTCGAGCAGTGGAAGAAGATCTCCTCGATCTGGACCACCAGCGCCAGCACCGGCCGGTTCCGCTTGACCGTCATCCCGTCGAGGAACGGTGCCTCCCGCACGATCCGCGCCCTGCCGTTGATCCGCAGCGTGTCGCCACGGCCGGGCAACAGGTGGATGAGGCCGACGTGCGGGTTCTGGAGAATGTTGCGGAACCCGTCCGCCCGCTTGTTGCCCGGCCGGTCGGGAATGGCGACCGTACGCTCGTCGAGCACCTTGACGAAGCCTGGCGGATCGCCTTTCGGCGACACGTCGCATGAACCGTCACGGCCCGACGTGGCGATCAGACACAGCGGCGAGTGTGCAAGCCACTCCCGGTCCAGCGCGTGCAGCGTGCTCCGGACCTTCCGCGCGGCGTACGGCGCGGGCTCGCCCAGCAGTTGTCGCAGCTCGGCCTCCGAAGTGACTTCCCGCGTCGCCGACGGCGGCTCTGGATGTGCCACCCCGCCTCACCCTCTTCACAGGCCACGCAGGTTGCGTCCTCGTCCTGCTCGTAACGGCATCGTACGAGCATGTGTCAGTCGCCGGTGCGACGGCCGAGGTCACGGCGGCGTGCGCTGAGGCACACCAGCGCGGCTCCGACGACGAGGACTCCTGCGCCGGCGAGGGCGAAGTCCGTCGTCGTGTCGTCGCCGCCGGTCGTGGCGAGGCGGCCGCCCTTCTCGGCGGCGCTCTCCGTCCTCGGGGTGTTGTGGGACGAGTGGCCGCCCTTGGTGCTGTGCTCGCCGTGCGCGGCGTGTTCGCCGGTCGAGGCGTGGCCGCGACCGCCGTGCTCCACCGTCGACTTGGGGGCTCCGGCGGAGATCTGCGAGTCGCTCGGGGCCTGCGGGCCCGCGGCGGACTTGGTCTCCACGGATCCGGCGGCGGCGTTCTTGCCCCCGAAGGTGACGTCGGAGCAGGTGTAGAAGGCCTCGGGGCTGTCGGAGCGCTGCCAGATGCTGTAGATCAGGTGGCGGCCGCTCCGCTTGGGCACGTCGCCCTTGAACTCGTAGGCTCCGCCGCGCAGTTCGGGGTCCTTGACCTTGGCGAACGGCTTGGACTCCAGATCCGACCACTTCAGCGGCTTGGACGGGTCGTAGCCGGCCTTGGTGATGTAGAGCTCGAAGCTGCCCTTGTGCGGGGCCGTCGTCTTGTAGGAGAAGGCGTGCTCCCCGGCCGTCATCTTCGAGGCCGGCCAGTCCTTGCGCGCCAGGTCCAGGCCCTTGTACTTGGCGCGGCCCGCGCTGCACAGCTTCCCGTCCGGGATGATCTCCTTGTGCTTGCCGGCGGCGTCCGGGATGTTGACCTCGTTCCAGTCGTAGAGCGCCTGGGTGCCGCCTGCCTTCACGGCCGCCTTGCACGCGGCCGACTGCGGGTTCTCCGGTCCCTCCGCGAAGCAGCCGGAGACTCGGCTGACCGGATCCGTCATCGATCCGTGTGCTGCGGCGGGGGCCGCGACTGCCATGGACAGTGCGAGCGGCACGGTTCCGAGAGCGGCTATGCGTGCGACCGTGCGACGAGCGGACATCTTGGGGCTCCTGATGGTGGGGGGCGTACGAGCCGCCTCGTGCCCTGCGCGCCCCGGTGGTGCCGGGCGTGCCGGGCCGTGACGGTGTGCAGGCAGCACGCTAGCCCCGCTCAACTGCCCGTTCGATGCCCGAAGAGCCCAACTGCCCATCCTTATGGTGGCGTTAAGGCGGGGGTAAGCGGGGCCTCAGGCGCGGAGTCCGGGGCGCATCGATGTGTGCCGTGCATCCGCTTTACACATTCGATTCCCTTACGCCCCTGCCCGTACAACTCTGGCCTGGTTTCGTACGTCTAGCCTCTTGCCAGAGCGAACGCACCCCGAAGGAGCCTCCGATGAGACACACCAGGCTGCTCGTCACCGCATTGCTCACCAGCGCGGGGCTCCTTGCCACCGTGTCGGCGGGCACCGCCGCCGGGGCCGAGGCCGCGCCCGCCGCGTCGCACACCGCTGCCGCCGCGAGCTGCGGCCTCACCTGGGGGAGCCTGCCGAAGACCGGGGAGGGCCCGGGCGACCGCCCGCTCACCGGCGTACGTACGGGCCGCCACGAGTGCTACGACCGCATGGTCCTCGACATCCGCCCCGGTGCGTCCGCGGGCTCCCCGGGCTACCGGGTCCGCTACGTCGACAAGCTGTACCAGGACGGTTCGGGCAGACACATCGAGGTCGGCGGCGGCGCCGTCCTGGAGATCGTCGCGTCCGCGCCCAGCTACGACCCGGAGACCTACGAGGCCACGTACCCGGGCCGGGGCGGGAAGCCGTTGCCGGGCGTGAACCTCGCGGGCTACAAGACCTTCCGCGACGCCCGCTTCGGCGCCAGTTACGAGGGGACGACGCAGCTGGGCCTCGGCGTCAGAGCCCGCCTGCCCTTCCGTGTCGTCGAACTGGGCGACCGCCTCGTCGTCGACGTCGCTCACAGCTGGGCGGCGCCGCGCTGATTCCGCTGCGGGTCGTGGGTGATCGGGTGGCCGAGTGCCGGGCGTCGACAGCCGCCCGGCGCCCGGAGGTTCACCGTACGGCCGCAGCCCCCGGGGCCTCGGCGTCGCCGCCGATCTGGATCGACCGCTTGGCCAGCCCGGCCCAGAAGCCGTCGATGACCGTGCGCTGTCGCGCCAGTTCGGCCTCGCCCGCGCCGAGTGTCACGAACAGCGGGGCGAAGTGCTCGCTGCGCGGGTGGGCGAGGCGTCCCGAAGGCGACTTGTGCGCGAAGTCGAGCAGCGCGTCGACGTCGCCGCTCTCCAGCGCCTCCCGGCCCCAGTGGTCGAACTCCCGTGACCAGGCGGGGGCTTCGTCCACTCCGGCGCCCCACCGCAGCCCGCTCAGGTTGTGCGTGAAGAAGCCGCTGCCGATGATGAGGTATCCCTCGTCGCGCAGCGGGGCGAGCCTGCGTCCGAGGCGCAGCAGCTCCTCCGGTTCGAGGGTGGGCATGGACATCTGGAGCACCGGGACGCCGGCGTCCGGATACATCTCGACGAGCGGCACGTACGCCCCGTGGTCGAGGCCGCGCTCGGGTGCGTCGTGCACCTGCTCTCCGGGCCCCGACAGCAGTTTCCGTACGCGCTCGGCGAGTTCGGGTGCGCCCGGCGCCGGATAGCGCACCTGGTAGTAGCGCTCGGGGAAGCCCCAGAAGTCGTAGACCAGCGGCACCGTGCGCGTCGCCGAGAGGGTCACCGGGGCCGACTCCCAGTGCGCCGAGACCATCAGGATCGCCCTCGGCCGCGGCAACCGGGCGCTCCAGCCCGCCAGTTGGGACGTCCACAGCTCGTCGTCGGCCAGTGGCGGCGCGCCGTGGCCGAGATAGAGCACGGGCATGCGGGCCGATGCCGCCGCCGGGTCCGCGGTGGTGCCGGCGGTGTCCGTGGTGGTGCCGCTGGTCATGATCGCTTCTGCCTCTCCGGGATCGCGCTCGCGAGCGGCGCCCCCGCACGCCTGCCGGTGGCGCTGTCGGTATTCCCGACGTTGTTCAAATTCGAAGCACTGCCCTCGAAGCTACCCGATGATTCGAATTCGAACAACTGCGTAGGATTGAGCCATGACCGACCCCCGGTGGCTGGACGAGCGCGAGATGGCGGCCTGGCAGGGCTTCCTGCGGGCGAGCAACCTCGTCGGCCGGCGTCTCGAACAGCAACTGCGGGAGGAGAGCGGCCTGTCCCACCCGCAGTACGAGATCCTCGTCCGCCTCTCCGAAGCGGCGGGCGGCGAGATCCGCATGACGGAGCTGGCCAGGAGCCTGGTCACCTCCAAGAGCGGGCTGACGTACCAGATCGGCCGGCTGGAGAAGCGCGGCCTCGTCAGCCGCCGCTCCTGCGAGAGCGACGTGCGCGGTGTCTGGGCCAGGCTCACGGCCGAAGGCGGGCGCGTCCTGCGGGAGGCCGCGCCGGGCCACGTCGCCGCCGTGCGCGAGGCGCTGATAGACGTTCTCGGCACCGCCGAGCTGGAGCTTCTCGCGGACGGGCTGGGACGGGTGGCACACCGCCTGGACCCGGAGGACCGGAGCCCGTCGGACAGAGGCCCGGACCGGGACGAGGAGTGACCGCGGCGGGCGGACGGTCCCTCGCCGCTGAGCCGCGTGAATATGGAGACGGCGGGTAAGTCGGCGGCGTTTCGTGTGTGTTACGGAACCAACCGTGCTCCGATTCGCGTGTGTTCTGCGACCGAGGGCAGATGCCCGGGACGGTCGAGGCACAATCGGAGGACAGGGCCGCAACGTGAGCACGATGAGTATCCCGAGTGGGGCGAGAAGGGGTGTGCGGTGAACCTGCTGGATGTGCTGTTGCTGCTCGCAGTGCTGGTCTTCTCCGTTTCCGGCTATCAGCGCGGCCTCGTCGCGGGATTCGTCTCCCTCGCCGGCTTCGTCGGCGGTGCCGTCGTCGGCGTGTGGGCCCTGCCGTACGTACTGGACAAGGTGCCGCCCGGCACCACGGAGGCCACCGTCGTGGCGCTGCTGACCGTGCTCGTACCGGCCGCGCTGGGACAGGCCGTGGCCGCGCCCCTGGGATGGCGGCTGCGTGACGCTCTGAGCTGGACGCCGGTGCGCTGGGCGGACGGCGTCGGGGGAGTAGCCGTCAACGCGGTGGCGGTGCTCGTCGTCGGCTGGGTCGCCGCGAGTGCCCTGTCCGTCTCGCCGTCGCCCGCGCTGAACCAGACGATCCGCAGCTCCGCGGTGCTCGGCACCGTCCAGGACCGCATGCCCGACCAGGCGGCCACCTGGTTCAACGACGCAACGGGAGCGCTCACGACGGCCGGATTCCCCCCGGTCTTCAACCCCTTCGAGCACGAGCCCGGCACGTCCGTCGCCAAGCCCTCCGGCGACTCCGTCACCCCGGCCGCGACCGAGGCGGCCAAGCGCAGCACCGTGAAGGTCGAGGGAGTGGCGGACGTGGACGGGAGCGAGCGCGGCCAGGAAGGCAGCGGATTCGTCTACACGCGCCAGCATGTGATGACCAACGCGCACGTCGTCGCGGGCGTGGACGAGCCGACCGTGCGCGTCGGCGGTGTCGGCCCCCGGTACGAGGCGAGGGTCGTGCTCTTCGATCCGAAGGCCGACGTGGCCGTCCTCGCGGTGCCCGGACTGGAGGCCCCCGCCCTGGACTTCGCCGGCAACGCCCCCCGCGGAGCGCCGAGCGTCGTCGCCGGATACCCCGAGAACGGCAGCCTCGATCTGCGCGCGGCGGCCGTCGCCCAGCGGGTGCAGGCGCGCGGCCAGGACATCTACGGCGACGACCTCAGCACCCGGGACATCTACGCCATACGTTCCACCGTCCGGCCCGGCAACTCCGGCGGTCCGCTGCTGACGAAGGACGGCAAGGTCCTCGGGGTGATCTTCGCCCGCTCGACGAGCGACGCCGACACGGGCTACGCGCTCACCGCGGAGCAGGTGCAGAAGCACGCACGCAAGGGCGCGGCGGCCACTCAGCCTGTCGACACCGGAAACCGATCGGCCTTGTGAAGCGCGGCGGTACGCCGCGCGGCGGCCGGTCGCGCCGCCGCCGGTCCTCCGCCGCCCAGGAGAGAATCGGCACCCCATCCGCGTATCGGCGTGCGGCCCGCACGCCGGCGCAACCGCGAACACACGGGAGACCACGTGCCGTTGCAGATCACCGTCGACCCGGACGCGCCGGACGCCCCGTACGAGCAGCTCCGCGCGCAGATCGCCGAGCAGGCGCGCGGCGGCTCGCTGCCCACCGGTTACAAGCTGCCGACCGTTCGCGGGCTGGCCGGGGAGCTGGGGCTCGCCGCGAACACCGTCGCGAAGGCCTACCGGGCGCTGGAGTCGGACGGGGTCATCGAGACCAGGGGGCGGCACGGCACCTTCGTGGCGGCGGCGGGCGACGCGGCGGAGAAGGCGGCGTCCGAGGCGGCGCAGTCCTACGCGCAGCGCGTCCGCAGGCTCGGCCTGGACCGGGGCGCGGCGCTCGCCGCGGTCGAGGACGCGCTGCGCGCGGTGTACGAGTGACCCCGCTCGACCGCTACTTCGGCGTGCCCGTCCGTGTGAGCAGCCTCGTGCGGGTCTCCATCAGCGCGAACCCCAGCAGGTTCTGCCCGCGCCACTGGGACGGGTCGCGCACCCGCTCGTCGTCCGCCGCGAGGCCGACGCCCCACACCCGGTCCAGCGGGCTGGCCTCCACGAGCACGCGGCTGTTGGTGCCGAGCAGGAACTCGCGCAGCTCTCCGTGCTGCCCGAACTTGCGCAGGCTGCCCTCGACCACGATGCCGAAGCGCTCCTGCTCCCACACGCTCTGATCGAAGCCCCGCACCGCGCGGCCCGCCGCCTTCGCCTGCCTGGGATGCTGCGCGGCGACGGCGCGCTGCTCCGCCTCCGCGTCACCGAACAGCCGTGCCTTGCGGGCCATCATCCAGTGCTCCGCGGTGGCGTACTCGACGCCCTCCACCTCGAACGGCGCGTGCCACCACTGGCTCAGGCAGCCCTTGCCCACGCCGCCGTCCCGCCGCGGCCGATGGCCCCAGAAGTAGAGGTACTTGAAGCGCTCCCCGCGTGCGGTCCGCTCGGCGAGTTCAGCGACGTTATCGACCATGGCGTGATTCTGGCAGCGCAGAGCGGTGCCCCTCGACTGTTTATCAGCTGACGGAAAGGCGGACTTGTGGCGCCGCCTGCTCCCACAGCCCCGCGCTCCTACAGATACAGCCCGGAGCCCTCGCGGGCGTCCTGCGCGGGCACCGAGGCGGGCGAGGAGCCCTTGCGGAGCGCGAACAGCTCGGCCAGGGTGGCCCCTTCACGGCCGATGCCCTCCTGCGTGCCGAGCCAGTTGACCGCCTCGGTACGTGTGAGCGCGCCGACCTCGATACGGGCCAGGCAGCGGCCGGGCCGCACCACCGCGGGATGCAGGCGCTCCAGATCCTCGTTCGTGGTGACGCCCACCAGCACGTTGCGGCCCTGGCCGAGCAGACCGTCCGTCAGATTGAGCAGACGTGAAAGCGCCTGGCCCGCGGCGTGCTTGGCATCGCCGCGGATCAACTCGTCGCAGTCCTCCAGGAGAAGGAGCCGCCAGCGCTGATCGTCCGCGTCGCTGTCGTCGGCACCTATGGCGATGTCCATCAGGTAGCCGATGTTGTTGAACAGGTGCTCCGGGTCGAGGACGCAGTCCACCTGGCACCAGTCGCGCCACGAACGCGCCAGCGTGCGCAGCGCGGAGGTCTTGCCGGTGCCCGGCGGGCCGTGGAGCAGGAGCAGCCGCCCGGAGATCTCGTCCGGCGTGACCTTCATCAGCCCGTCCATGGCGTCGGCCACGCGTGCCGTGTAGTTGGGACGGACCTCCTGCCAGGTGCCGGCCGTGATGGAGCGCGTCGTGCGGCGCGGGCCGCGCATCGGCGAGTGGTACCAGAAGCCCATGGAGACCTTGTCGGACTGGGGCTCCGGCTCGTCCTCCGCGCCCTGAACCGCCTCGTCCAGCCGCTTCTGGGCGAGTTCGCCGCTGACCGCCGTCACCGTGACGTCCGCGCCGTGCGTCCAGCGCGAGACCAGGGCAGTCCAGCCCTCGCCCTCCGCGAGTACGGTGCTGCGGCCCTCGGCCTGCGCCTCGCGCAGCACCTTCGCGTCCGAAGGCAGCAGCGTGCGGCCCTTCTTGACGCGGTCGACGGAGTGGCTGCGCGAGTACGGCTGCTCTCCCTTGGTGAAGCGGCCCAGGAAGAGGGCGTCGATGACGTCCGAGGGCGAGTCGGTGTCGTCGATGGTCAGATAGGGAGTGATCGCGTGCTCGGGCAGGGTCGGAGACGTCGGAATCTCACTCCTGTCGGTGGCGGACGGGCGGCGGGACTGGGCTGACATGAGTCACATGATCCGTCATCACGGGTCCCGGCGCACGCACGTTTCCGCCCGTCGGACCGGACGGAGGCGCGTACCACAGGGAGTCACGTATGTTCGTCAACGCCCCTGTGGGGCAGGTGAATCCTGTGACCGGGATACACGGGTGGAGCAGTCGGGCGTTAGGGTTGCTGTGCCCGGGCCTCGTGCCCTCGTACGGGTGGGGAGTGTCATGGAACAGATAACAGTGAGCGGCAGGGCGCGAGTGCCTGCGATCAAATGCGGTACGGGCGCGACGAGTTCGCGTCTCGACCGGCATCTGGCTGTGCTCGCCGGCCCCGCCGTGCCGCAGGGTGAGACGGAAGAAGCGACTTCGCTGATGCGTGAGATCACCCAGCGTGACGCCGGGCGCAACCGGACGGGAGTCCGGGGCTCGCGAGTCTCGCTGTTCGCGCCGCTGCGCAAACTGCGCCGCACGCTGTTCGGCGGCCGCGGCTGAGCTTCCTTCCTCGAACAGACCTCCCTGCGCTTCGGGGCGGTGGCCGGTGACCGGCCGCCGCCCCACGCGCGTGTCCGGCCGCGGCGCGCCACGCGCGTGCCCCCCGGCTCGGCGTCGCCGGAGTCCCGTACGCCCGCCCCGCCGAGCTCTGACAGCTCGCTCGAACACGCCCTAGAGCAGCGCCAGTTGGCCCTCGGGGCCCTCCTCCGGCACGTCGAGGACCGATGCCGGGCGGCGGCACGCCGCAGGCGGCGGCAGCAGCCCCGCCCGGGCGAGCTCCGCCCGCCCGTGGCCTCCCTCGGCGGCCTCCAGCGCTTGCGCCAAGTCCCGCTGCTCCGGGCGCAGTTCGGCCAGCAGCGTGAGCACGGTGATCAGTTCCAGCAGCTCCGAGGTCCACTCCTGCGGCCAGTTCCGGGGCCGTACGGCGCTCAGCGTGCCGGCCGCGGCGGCCGGTGCGCCCGCCCGCTGTGCGAACCACGTCTCCAGCACCCGCGCGCCGCCGGCCTCGAACTCCCAGGCCTCCGGCGCCACCGGAGCCACCCGGCCCTCACCGATGTGCAGCACGTGCTCCTCCGCGTCGTGGACGAGTTCCCCGGCCTCTTCGCCGTGCGCGAGCGAGGCGGGCAACGGGGCCCGTACGTAAGGGCGATGGCCGCCCGGCAGCCGCGGCCGGCGCCCGTGCTCGCCCTCGCCGGCGCACCGGGCACCCCGCGTGTGCAGCCAGACCAGCCGCCGTCCCAGCGCCACCCCGCGCCGCCACAGACCGGGGTCGTACGTCAGCGGCACCGCACGCCCGGCGGGCCCCGGCCGGACGGCGGCCGCCGTCCAGGCGAGCATGTCCTCGGGTGTGACGGGCACACCCAGCCGTCCGGCGAGATGGTCCAACAGGCCCGGGAGTACGTTGGGTTCACGGCCGCCGGGGCGCCTGTACAGCGGACGGACGCGCCCCGGCCGCCCCGCGGGCGACTGCCCGTCGGGCAGCAGCGCGGTGAAGGCGACGAGCGGGCCGGGGCGGCGCTGGTCGTGTGCGGTCTCCACCAGATGCGTCTGAAGCCCGTCGCTCACCCGCCACAGCTGCGGCCGCGCGGCGTCGATGAGCCGGTGGTCGGGGATCAGCCACTGCTGGTCGTACGGCCCGTGCAGGATGCGCACCGGCTCCGGGCAGTCACCGCGTTCTTGCGCGAGCCGCCCGCGGTGCGCCGGCATCCCGGGCAGGGGGGCGACGGCGCTGCGCGGCGTACGGGAGCGGCTCGGCCCGAACAGGGCGGCGCGCTCGGCCTCGTCCTCGGTGCGGACGAGGGCGTTCCAGCGTGCGCGGAGCGAGGCGGCGTCCGGCGCGGCCACCCATCCGCGGCCCAGGCGCAGCGGTGGGACGGACCACGGCATCACCTCGTCGAGCAGGGGCGCATCGGGCAGGAGCGCGCCGGGCGAGGGTGCGTCCTGGGTGCCGGGGCCGTCGTCGCTCACCGCTCGATGCTACGAGGGGGTGCGCGCCGCCGTCAGGGGTGCGTGGCGCCGTCGCCTCCCTGGGCCGCGAGCCCTGCTCGCCGCCGCTCCGCCGCGCTCAGTCCGCCTGCACGGTCACGGAGAAGGAGAACCGGTCTCCCCGGTAGTGGATCAGGGCGACGTCCGCGACCTGCCCGTCCTCGTCGTACGTCACGCCCGTGTAGTGGAGGATCGGGCTGAGCAGCGGCACGTCCAGCAGCTTCGCGGTCTCCGGGTCGGCCAGCCGGGCCTCGACGGTGTCGGTGATCCGGCTGATCCGCACGCCGACGCCGTCGCGCAGGACCTTCGTCATCGGCCAGCCGCGCTCCAGGTCGGCCGGGTCGATGTGCGGTGCCACGCGTGGATGGATGAAGTTCTCCGCCCAGTTGGTGGCCTCGCCGCTGTCGGGGTCGCGGCGCAGCCGCCGGTACGCCGTCACCTCCGTGACGCCCGGGAAGTGCTCCGCCAGCTCCGGCGGCACGGGGGCCGGGCCGTGGCCCAGCAGCGTCGTACGGTCGCCCGACTGCTGGGCCACGATGGTGTCGACGGAACCCAGCAGCCGCACCGGCCTCGTCCGGCAGGCGTCGGGCTCGATGAAGGTGCCGCGCCGCCGGTGCCGGGAGATCAGCCCCTCCGTCTCCAGCTCCTTGAGCGCCTGCCGCATGGTCAGCACGCTCACGCCGTAGTGCCCGGCGAGGCGTTCCTCCGTCGGCAGCCGCAGCGGCGCCTGCGGCGTGCGGCCGAGTATCGAGGCCCGCAACGACTGCGAGACCTGGTACCACAGCGGCAGCTTCCGGTTGAGCTCCAGCGAGTCGGGAGCGAAGACGGACACGGGGCACCCCCTCGGGTGGAATTCGCGCCTACGGGTGGAATTCGCGCTGGAGACCCTGCCACACCTCGTCGTAGCCGGTCTGGAGATGGTCCGCCTCGAGGGCCTGCGCGGTGGGGATCACCGGCCAGCGCGTCTCGAACATGAACGCCAGCCCGTCGTCGACCTTTTGGGGCTTCAGCTCGGCCGAGCTCGCCCGCTCGAAGGTCTCCCGGTCCGGTCCGTGCGCGGACATCATGTTGTGCAGCGAGCCGCCGCCCGGGACGAAGCCCTCCGCCTTCGCGTCGTAGGCGCCCTCGATCAGGCCCATGTACTCGCTCATCACGTTCCGGTGGAAGTAGGGCGGGCGGAAGGTGTCCTCGCCCACGAGCCAGCGCGGCGCGAAGACGACGAAGTCCACGCCCGCCAGTCCGGGGGTGTCGGACGGCGAGGTGAGGACGGTGAAGATGGACGGGTCCGGGTGGTCGTAGCTGATGGTCCCCATCACGTTGAAGCGGCGCAGGTCGTAGACGTACGGGACGTGGTTGCCGTGCCAGGCGACGACGTCCAGCGGCGAGTGGTCGTAGGGGGCCGCCCAGAGGTTGCCGCAGAACTTGTTGACGACCTCCACCGGGCCGTCCGCGCCGTTCTCCTCGTACGCGGCGACGGGTGCCATGAAGTCCCGTGGATTGGCGAGGCCGTTGGCGCCGATCGGGCCCAACTCGGGCAGTTCGAAGGGCTGTCCGTAGTTCTCGCAGACGTAACCGCGCGCGTGCCGCTCCAGCAGTACGACGCGGAAGCGCACCCCGCGCGGAATCAGCGCCACGTGCCCGGGCTCGGCCCGCAGCAGCCCGAACTCGGTGTGCAGCAGCAGCCCGCCGCGCTCCGGCACGATCAGCAGCTCTCCGTCGGAGTCGCAGAAGACCCGGTCCGTCATGGAGGTGTCGGCCGCGTAGAGGTGGACGGCCATGCCGGTGCGCTGCGCGGCGTCCCCGTTGCCGCCGAGCGTCCACAGCCCGCCGACGAAGTCGGTGCCCCGCGGCGGGTCCGGCAGCGGGTTCCAGCGCATCCGGTTGGGATCGGGCACGGCCTCGGTGAACGGAGCGCCGCGCAGGGCGCCGTTGCCGATGCGCCGGAAGCGCGGGTGCGCGGCCGAGGGGCGGATGCGGTAGAGCCACGAGCGGCGGTTGCGCGCGCGGGGCTCGGTGAAGGCCGTGCCGCTCAGCTGCTCCGCGTACAGGCCCAGCGGTGCGCGCTGCGGGGCGTTGCGCCCCACGGGCAGCGCGCCCGGGACGGCCTCGCTGCTGTGCTCGTTGCCGAAGCCGGAGAGGTAGCCGAGTCCCTCCGCCGTCTTGCGTGCCTGGTCCTGGGCCGCGCTGCCGCCGTCGCTGCCGGCGCCTGTGCCGAGGGTCATCGGTTGCTCCTGCCGCTCATGTATCCCCCTGGATTCCTGTACTTGACCATAGGAATGCGGCGTGCCCCCGTCAATGAGGCGGGATGGGGCGGGGCACGCGAGGTCCTGGCCGCTCGCGGGCGTCCGTAACGCCTGTCACGTTCACCGGCCTCGCGGGCGAAACCCCGCGCGCAGCGCCTACAGTTCAAGTGGCACGGAGTGACAACAGCACGGTCCGAGGGAGCGCGATGACCGCGACCGGTACGCCCGGCACGTCCGCCGGAACGAACACCGCCCACATCCCCGCAGACACCGGCGCCGCGCTGCGCATCTGCCCGCTGTGCGAGGCGACCTGCGGCCTGGCCGTCACCGTCGAGGACGGGCGCATCACCAAGGCACGCGGTGACCGGGACGACGTCTTCAGCCATGGATTCGTCTGCCCGAAGGGCGCGTCCTTCGGCGAACTCGACGGCGATCCCGACCGGTTGACCCGCCCGCTGGTGCGCGACGCGGACGGGCGGCTGAAGGAGACCGGATGGGACGAGGCGTTCGCCGCGGTCGCCGCCGGACTCGGCCCCGTACTGGCGGACGGCGTTCCCGACGCCGTCGCCGTCTACCTCGGCAACCCCAACGTGCACACCATGGCGGGCTCCCTCTACCCGCCACAGCTCCTCGGCGCCCTGCGCACCCGCAACTTCTACACGGCCAGCACGCTCGACCAGATGCCCAAGCACGTCTCGTGCGGTCTGCTCTACGGCGACCCGCAGGCCATCCCGGTGCCCGACATCGACCGCACCGACCACCTGCTGATCCTGGGCGCCAACCCCGTCGAGTCCAACGGGTCGCTCGCCACCGTCCCGGACTTCCCCGGCAGGCTCAAGCAGTTGCGGCGCCGCGGTGGCCGCGTGACCGTCGTCGATCCGCGCCGCACGCGCACGGCGAAGCTCGCGGACCGGCATGTGGCGATCCGTCCCGGCAGCGACGCGCTGCTGCTCATGGCGATGGTGCAGGTGCTCTTCGAGGAGGACCTCACGGACACCGGCGAGCTCGCCCCCCACCTGAGCGGTGTGGACGAAGTACGGGAGCTGGCACGGGAGTTCACCCCGGAGGCCGTCCAGGACGCCTGCGACGTCCCCGCGGACGACATCCGCGCCCTCGCGCGCGAGCTGGCAGCAGCCCCGCGTGCCGCCGTCTACGGCCGGGTCGGCTCCTCCACCGTCGAGTTCGGCACCCTCACCAACTGGCTCGTCGACGTCCTCAGCGCACTGACCGGCAACCTCGACCGGCCCGGCGGCGCCATGTTCCCGCTCTCCGCCACCGCCAGGCCGCCCCGCCCGGCGGCCCCCGGCAAGGGCTTCTCGCTGGGCCGCTGGCGCAGCAGGGTCAGCGGGCATCCCGAGGCCAAGTCGGAGCTTCCCGTCGTCGCCCTCGCCGAGGAGATCACCACACCCGGCGAGGGCCGCGTACGGGCCCTGATCACCCTCGCCGGCAACCCGGTGCTCTCCGCGCCCGACGGCGAAGGCCTCGAAGAGGCCCTGGCCGCACTGGACTTCATGGTCAGCCTCGACCCGTATCTGAACGAGACCACGCGCCACGCCGACGTCGTGCTGCCGCCCGCCAGGCCCAGCCGCGTACCGCACTTCGACTTCGCCTTCAACGCGCTGCCGGTACGCAACCAGGTCCGCTACACCCGCGAGGTCGTCGAACCGGAGACGAACGAGCCGGGCGAGGCGGAGATCATGGCGCGCCTGCTGCTCTGCCTCGCGGGCACGCCCGGCGCACCCGCGCACACCGTCGACGACGCCGTCATCGCCCGCACCCTCGGCAAGGCCGTCGCCGACCCGCACTCACCCGTGCACGGCAAGGACCCGGAGCAACTCGCGCGGCAGCTGACCGGACGGGACGGAGTCGAGCGGCGCCTGGACATGATGCTGCGGCTCGGCCCGTACGGAGAGGGCTTCGGCGCCGACCCCGGCGGGCTCAGCCTGGAACGGCTCCTCGCCCACCCGCACGGCATCGACCTGGGACCGCTGCGCCCGCGGCTGCCGGAGCTGCTGCGCACGCGCTCCGGCACCGTGGAACTCTGCCCGGAGCCGGTGCGCGAGGACGTGCCGCGGCTGCGGGCGGCGCTGCGGCGGAGGACTTCGGGCGAGAGCCTCGTGCTCGTCGGGCGGCGCCATCTGCGCTCCAACAACAGCTGGATGCACAACGTGCCCGCCCTGCGCGGCGGTTCGAACCGCTGCACCCTCCAGGTCCACCCCGGCGACGCGGCCCGCCTCGGCCTCGCCGACGGTGGGCACGCCCGCGTCACGGGCGACGGGGGAGAGGTGACCGCGCCGGTCGAAGTGACCGACGCGGTGCGCACGGGCGTGGTCAGCCTGCCGCACGGCTGGGGCCACGACCGGCCCGGTACGCGCATGCGGGTGGCAGCGGGCGATCCCGGAGTCAACGTCAACCAGCTCCTGGACGGCACCTTGCTGGACACCCTCTCCGGGACGGCCGTGCTGAACGGGTTCCCGGTGCGGGTGGCTCCCGCGGAGCAGGCGGAAGCGACCGGGGCGGCCCAGGCGGCGGCCGCCGGTGCTGCTGTACGTGCCGGTGCCGGTGAGGCCGATCCCGGGGCCGGTCCCGACGCGTCCGCCGAGTCCGTGACGCTTCCGGGTGCCGGGTGACTTCTGCGGGCCCGCTCCCCGACTCGCCCGCGCCGCCGCGCCGTTGGCTCCTGCGCCTCGTCACCTCGTTCGTCTTCACGCAGGGCGCGGTGAGCATGGCGAGGCCCGCGATCTCCTACCACGCGCTGGAACTCGGCGCCGGTGCGCGGGCCGTCGGCGTCATCAGCGCCGCCTTCGCGCTGCTGCCGCTGGTCGTCGCCGTACCGCTGGGGCGGCGCACCGACCGGCGCTCGTGCGGACCGCTGCTGCCCATCGGCGCCGCCCTGCTGTTGGCCGGCTCCGTGCTCGCCGGTACGGCGCCCTCCCTCGTCCTTCTCGCCGCGTGGAGCGCCCTGCTGGGCCTCGGGCACCTGGTCTTCATGATCGGTGCGCAGTCGCTGGTGGCGCGGCAGAGCGAGCCCGACCAATACGACCGCAACTTCGGCCACTTCACCATCGGCGGCTCGATGGGCCAGCTCATCGGGCCGGTGCTCGCGGGCTGGCTCGTCGGCGGCGCCGGTGCGGCGGGCGGGGCCGCCGGAGGCCAGGGGACGGGTGAACACAGCAGCTCCGTCGCGCTGTTCGCCGCGGGCGCGCTGACGCTCTGCTCGTACGCGACGCTGTGGCGCATCGAGGGACAGGCACTCCGGCGGACACCGGGGGCGGGCCGTACGGCGGGCACCGGGAAGGCGGCCGGCCCATCGGCTCCCTCGGCCGCGACCGCCGAGGAGGCGGCGCCGGTGCCGGTCGTCGGCATACTGCGGTCACGGGGAGTCCCCGCGGGCATCTTCGCCTCCCTCGCGGTGCTCTCCACGACGGACGTGCTCACCGCATACCTTCCGGTCGTCGGCGAGGAACGGGGCATCGCACCGGGCGTGGTGGGCCTGCTGCTCAGCCTGCGCGCCGCCGCGTCCGTGCTGTCGCGCGCGGCACTGCCGCGGATGACTGCCTGGCTGGGCAGGCAGATGTTCCTCGTCCTCAGCTGCCTCGCCGCGGGCGTGCTGTGCGCGCTGCTGGCCGTGCCCCTCCCGGTGTGGACGCTGGCCCTCGCGCTGGCGCTGCTGGGCTTCTGCCTCGGCGCCGGGCAGCCCCTGACGATGAGCACCGTCGTGCAGGCCGCGCCCGACAGCGCGCGGTCGACGGCGCTGGCGCTCCGGCTCACCGGGAACCGGCTGGGCCAGGTCGCCGCGCCCGCCGGGGCGGGGCTGCTCGCGGGCGCGGCCGGAGCGGCGGCGCCGTTCGTGCTGCTGGGGGTGCTGCTGGTCGGAGCCTCGGGCACGGCCGCGCGCACCCGCGACGGCATGTACGAGGCGGGGCCGGGGAGACTGCGGAGGAGAGCGCCGCGGCAGCGGGTGACCCACGGCACCCGACGCCGTACTGACACCTCAAACTAGCGTCGCTAGTTTGGGTCCATGCAGCCACACGACGGTATGTACATCGACGGCGCATGGCGCCCCGCGGCGGCCCCGGGCAAGCTCGAAGTCGTCAACCCCGCCGACGGCACCGTCATCGGCACGGTGCCCGCGGGCGGCGAGGAGGACGTGGCAGCCGCTGTGCGGGCGGCCCGCGCGGCGCAGCCCGGCTGGGCGGCGACGCCGCCCGCCGAACGGGCCGCGCTGCTGGGCGCGTTGCACGACGTACTCAAGACCCGCGGCGAGGAGATCGCCGAGACCGTCACCGCCGAGCTGGGCTCGCCGCTGGCCTTCTCCAAGGCGGTGCACGCGGCCGTGCCGGTCGCGGTCAGCGGGAGCTACGCGAAGCTCGCGGCCGAGTACCCCTTCGAGGAGGAGATCGGCAACTCCCGTGTGTTCCACGAGCCGGTGGGAGTCGTCGGCGCGATCACGCCGTGGAACTACCCGCTGCACCAGATCGTCGCCAAGGCCGCTCCCGCCTTCGCCGCGGGATGCACCGTGGTGCTCAAGCCCGCCGAGGACACGCCGCTCGTGGCCCAGCTGTTCGCCGAGGCGGTGGACGAAGCGGGCTTCCCCGCGGGCGTGTTCAACCTCGTGACGGGCCTCGGGCCCGTCGCGGGACAGGCGCTGGCGGTGCACGAGGACGTCGACCTCGTCTCTTTCACCGGCTCCACCGCCGTGGGACGGCAGATCGGCGCCGCGGCCGGCGGCTCGGTCAAGCGCGTCGCGCTCGAACTGGGCGGCAAGTCCGCCAACGTCATCCTGCCGGGCGCGGATCTGACCCAGGCCGTCAAGAAGGGCGTCGCCAACGTCATGGCCAACTCCGGCCAGACGTGCAGCGCCTGGACGCGGATGCTCGTCGACGCCGAGCACTACGACGAGGCGGTGCGCATCGCCGCGGAGGCCGTCGGGAAGTATCTGCCGGGCGATCCGGCGGACGAGAAGACCCGCATCGGGCCCGTCGTCAACGCCAAGCAGCACGCGCGCGTGACGGGCTTCATCGCCAAGGGCGTCGAGGAGGGCGCCACCCTCACCGCGGGCGGCCCGGAGGCACCCGACGGCTTCGAAGAGGGCTGCTACGTACGGCCGACGGTCTTCTCCGACGTCACCCCGGACATGACCATCGCCCAGGAGGAGATCTTCGGGCCGGTGCTGTCGATCCTGAAGTACGAGGACGTCGACGACGCCGTGCGCATCGCCAACGACAGCGTCTACGGGCTCGCCGGCGCCGTGTGGGCGAAGGACGAGGACGAGGCCGTCGCCTTCGCCCGCAGGCTGGAGACCGGACAGGTCGACATCAACGGCGGGCGCTTCAATCCCCTTGCGCCCTTCGGGGGTTACAAGCAGTCCGGCGTCGGCAGGGAGCTGGGCGTGCACGGGCTGGGGGAGTACCTCCACACCAAGTCCCTCCAGTTCTGACGCCGTTCGCGGTCCGGCGTCAGCCGCCGCTTCCCGCTCACCCCCGCCGCCTCCCTCCCGCCCGAACTCGTCCGCCAGGAGCCCGACATGGTCCGCGCCGCCGTACTCTCCGCCGTCGGCACGCCGCTCGACGTCACCGACATCGACCTGCCCGAGCCGGGGCCCGGGCAGGTGCGGGTGCGGCTGGCCGCCGCGGGGGTCTGCCACTCGGACCTGTCGCTGTCCAACGGCACGCTGCGCCAGCCCGTACCGGCGGTGCTCGGCCACGAGGGCGCGGGCACGGTCGTCTCCGTGGGCGAGGGCGTCGAGGGACCCGCGCCGGGCGACCAGGTCGTCCTCAACTGGGCGCCCTCGTGCGGCGAGTGCCACTTCTGCGCCTCCCTCGCCGAACCCTGGCTGTGCGTGAACGCCAACGCGGGCACGACCGTGCCCTACGCCCGTACGAAAGCGGGCGGCGACCTCTACCCCGGGCTCTCCACCGCCGTCTTCGCGGAGGAGACCGTCGTCTCGTCCCGCTCGGTCCTGCCGCTGCCCGCGGGCGTCCCGCTCACGGAGGCGGCGCTGCTGGGCTGCGCCGCACTGACCGGTTACGGCGCCGTGCACCACAGCGCGCGCGTGCGCAGCGGCGAGTCGGTGGTCGTCTTCGGGGCGGGCGGCGTCGGGCTGGCCGTGCTCCAGTCGGCGCGGCTGGCCGGGGCGGGGACCGTCATCGCGGTCGATGTCTCCCCGCACAAGGAGGAGTTGGCGCGGGCGGCGGGCGCCGACGAGTATCTGATCGCCTCGGACACCACCGCGAAGGAGATACGCAAGCTCACCGGCGGCCTCGGCGCGGACGTGGCCATCGAGTGCGTCGGCCGGGGCGAGACCATCCGCGCCGCGTGGAACTCCACCCGGCGCGGCGGCCGTACGACGGTCGTCGGTGTCGGCGGCAAGGAAGAGCAGGTGCAGTTCACGGCGTTGGAGATCTTCCACTTCGCCCGCACCCTCACCGGCTGCGTCTACGGCAACTGCGACCCGGCACGGGATCTGCCCGTGCTCGCCGAGCACGTACGTGAGGGGCGCCTGGATCTGGGCCAGTTGGTGACGGAGCGGATCGGCCTGGAGGGCATCCCCGCGGCCTTCGACGCGATGCTCGCCGGGCGTGGCGGCCGCGCGCTCGTGGTCTTCGGCGACTAGAGACCCCGCTGACCGGCCGGACTGCGGGATCAGCGGGACCGGCCGGATCAGCCCGACGCGGCCAGCCTGTCCAGCAGTTCCCTGAGCAGTGCGTGCTCGCCGCCGGTGAGCCCCCGGGGGTCCGCGTCCACCAGCGCGCGCAGTGTGAGCGCCGCACCGGCTCGCGTGCCTCCGGCGGCGGGCGCCTGCCGTGCGCTCCGTTCCGTGCCGCCTTCGAGGACGCCGGCCAGCGCCGCCTCGCGGACGCGGTCGGAGAGCCCCATGTCGCGCTCGCCCTCGGGCTGGGTGATGAGGCTGAGGGTGACGCCGATGTTGGCGGCCAGGATCTGCTCTGCCGCGTCCTCGGCGGGCACCTTCAGCAGTCCCTGCCGGGCGGCCACCGTGAGCAGGTCCCGCAGCATCGCGTGGGCGGGCGCCGTGATCGTGCACGGCTTGCCGGGATCGACCTGCCCGTACAACAGCGCGTAGAACGCCGGGTGTTCCAGCCCGAACCGCACATGCCGGTCCCAGCCCTGCCGGAGGTCCTCCGCCGGGTCCTCGGAGTCTTCGGGAGCGTGCTGCGGCCGTACGTACTGGGTGAAGCCGTGGTTGATCACCGCGTCTATCAGGCCCTGCTTGCTGCCGAAGTGGTGGTACAGCGTCGGCGCCCGCACCCCCGCGAGCTCGCACACGGCCCGCGTCGAGACATTGCGGTCGCCGGACTTGTTGAGCAGCTCGCCCGCGGCCAGCAGCAGCCGGTCGCGGGCGTTGCCGCTTTGCGCTCGGGCAGTCATGCCGCTACGGTAACCCATGTAGCGCTACATGAAGGACTGTAGCGAATATAGCGACTGGTGGGCATGGCGCCTAGCGAACATGGCGCCGCTCTCACCGCCGCCGGTGGCCATCTCGACTTGCCGCCTGAGGCGGCCGTCCCGACCCTTGAGGAGAAACCCGTGGATACGGCTGTTCCCGATGTGATCCGGCGCTACTTCGAGGCGGACGCCCGGCGGGATGTCGACGCCGTCGTCGCGCTGTTCAGCGACGACGCCACGATCGTCGACGAGGACCGGACCTGGCGCGGTGCCGAGGGGGTCCGGGCTTGGCGGCGCGGCCCCGCCTCGCAGTACCGGTACACGACCGAGGTGCTGGGCACGGAGGCCGTCGGCGAGGGCGCCTTCCTGGTCACCGGCCGCATCGAGGGCGACTTCCCGGGCGGGATCGCCGGCCTCACGTGGCGCTTCACCGTCGCCGGCGGCGCGATCTCCAGCCTGGAGATCGCTCCTTGAGCGCCGCTCGCGTGGACGCGTACGCACCGGGTCACGGGCCGCTCCAGACGAGCTCGCGGCCTCCCTCACGGCGAAGGGATCACGTATGAGGACATGGTTCATCACGGGAGGCACGCCGGGTGGCTTCGGTATGGCCTACGCCGACGCCGCCCTGGAGCGGGGCGACCGCGTCGTGCTGACCGCGCGCAGACCGGAGGAGCTGCGCGAGTGGGCACGGCCGCACGGCGACCGCGCGCTGACACTGCCACTGGACGTCACGGACACCGCGCAGGTCCAGCGGTCCGTGGCGGAGGCCGAGCGCCGCTTCGACGGCATCGACGTCCTGGTCAACAACGCGGGACGCGGCTGGTACGGCTCCGTGGAGGGAATGGACGAGTCGGCCGTCCGGAAGCTCTTCGAGCTGAACTTCTTCGGGGCCCTCGCCGTGCTGCGCGCGGTCCTGCCAGGTATGCGGGCACGCCGCTCCGGCTGGGTCGTCAACATGTCCTCGATGGCCGGTCTCGTGGGTGCGGCCGGCTTCGGCTACTACTCCGCCTCGAAGGCGGCGATCGAGGCCGTCTCGGACGCCCTGCGCCGGGAGGTGGAGCCGCTGGGCATCACGGTCCTGACGGTGGAGCCGGGAGCCTTCCGCACCCGGGCCTACGCGGGATTCGCCGATGAGCCCGTACTGGAGACCGACGAGGACTACCGGGCGATGCTGGAGTCCGTCCGCACGGCCTTCGTCGACCAGGACGGCAAGCAGCCGGGGGATCCGCGCCGCGGCGTGCAAGCTGTCGTCTCCGCCATGGACGAGGACGCTCCCCCGCATCGGCTCGTCCTGGGAAGTGCCGCGTATGACACGGCCGTCGAGAAGTACGAGGGCACGCTCGCCGCGCTCCGCGAGCAGGAGGCGCGCTCGCGGAGCGCGGACTTCCCGCCCGGCTCGTAGGCAGCTCTCCTCGCTCGGCGGCCGGGCGAGGGCGCGCACTCGGCGGCCGGACTCGTCAGCCCGGGAAGCGGGCGGCGAGCCCGTCGACGATGGCGTGCAGGCCCGTCTCGAACGCCCCGTCGTCGACGCGCCGTTGGTGCCCTGGCAGCAGATGCGCCTGGTCCAGGTGCGGGTAGTCGCCCTCGTACAGCGACGCGTCGCCGACGAAGCCGAGGGCGAACGACCCGAGCGCCGAGCCCGCCACGAAGTAGCGCATGAGAGCGCCGATGTGGGTCGCCTGCGGCTTGGGCCAGCCGGCCTCGGTCATCGCGCCGAACACCGCGTCCGCCATGCGCAGTTGACTGGGCCGCCGCCCGGGGCCCTGGGCGAGGAACGGCACGATGTTCGGGTGTGCGTTGAGCGCCGCACGGTAGGAGCGCGCCCACTCCACGAGCGCCTGCCGCCAGTCGGTGCCGTCGGTGAACATCGACACCTCGACCTGTGCGCAGACGGTGTCCGCGGCGGCGTCGAGGATCTCGTCCTTGTTGCGGAAGTGGTTGTAGAGGGACGGCCCGCTCACGCCGAGCTCGGCGGCCAAGCGCCGTGTGGAGACCGCCTGTAGCCCCTCCGCGTCCACGAGGGCCAGCGCGCACGCGACGATCCTCTCCCGGCTGAGCAGCGGCTTGGGCGGTCTGGCCATGCGGTAGATGGTAGAGCGGCCGCCACCGGGGACAGGGGCCGATCGTCTCCCGCGACGGGATCGCCTTCACCGCCGCCGGGGCACACCCTAAGCAGCTGCTCAGCCGCCGATGTATGGTGTTCGACCGGTCGACGGGAAGGGCACAGGCAATGGCATCGGAGGCGGAACCCCAGGTCGCGACTGCCGACGGATCCTTCGAGGGGGTCTCGCCGGACGCCGCCCGGCGGCTGCTGCTGGGCGCCGTGGAGGCGTTCGCGGAGCGCGGATTCCACGCCACCACCACCCGCGACATCGCCGGCCGCGCGGGCATGAGCCCGGCCGCGCTCTACATCCACTACAAGACGAAGGAAGAACTCCTCTTCCAGATCAGCAGGGTCGGCCACGAGCGCTCCGTCGGCGTGCTCGCCGAGGCGGCCGACGGCGGCGGCAGCGACTCCGAGCGACTGGCCCGCGCCGTACGGTTCTTCGTCCGCTGGCACGCCGAACACCACACCACCGCCCGCGTCGTGCAGTACGAACTGGCGGCGCTCGGCGCCGAGCACTACGAGGAGATCGTCGGGCTGCGGCGCCGCAGCGAGGAGATCCTGCGCGGCGTGCTGGAGAGCGGGGACGCCTCCGGCGAGTTCGAGGTCGCCGACACTCGCGGCACGACGCTCGCGGTGATGTCGCTCTGCATCGACGTGGCCCGCTGGTACAGCCCCTCGGGCCGGAGAACACCGGACGAGATCGGCGCGCTCTACGCCGACCTCGTCCTGCGCATGGTCGCCCCGAGGTCCTCGGGGTCCGCGCCGGGACGCGGGGGCGTCTACCAGAAGTAGCGGCTGAGGGTCTCCGCGACGCACACCGGCTTGTCGCCGCCCTCCCGCTCGACGGTCACCTTCGCGGCGACCTGCACTCCGCCGCCCGCCTCGCTGACGTCGACGAGTTCCGCACGTGCGCGCAGGCGCGAGCCGACCGGCACCGGCGCGGGGAAACGCACCTTGTTCACGCCGTAGTTGACGCCCATGCGGATCCCCTCGACGCGCATGATCTGCGGTACGAGGTCGGGCAGCAGGGAGAGGGTCAGATAGCCGTGCGCGATGGTGGTACCGAAGGGGCCGTCCTTCGCGCGGGCGGGGTCGACGTGGATCCACTGGTGGTCGCCCGTCGCGTCCGCGAACAGGTCGATCCGCTTCTGGTCGATCTCCAGCCAGTCGCTGGCGCCGAGTTCCTGGCCGACCGCGGCCACCAGTTCGTCGGTCGAGGTGAAGACCCGGGGCTCCGCCATCCGTACAACCTCCCGCATACGTGTCGCGCGCCGCCAGATGCTAAGCGCCCGCTCAGCATGCTGCGGTCTTGTCGCGCGTGTCAACGCCCGCAAGGGGGCGGGAGGCCGTGGCGATCCGCGGGGGAGCCGCGGCTGTGCGCGGCGGCGGACTTCCCTGTGCTGTTGTCAGCCCTGCGAAGCGGCCATCGATCCCAGACCGGGGCGCATTCCGCGGGTCCGGCCGGCAAGGCGGATGACGTCCTTGCCGACGTCCTTGTCCATGGCGGTGATCATCCGGCGCAGCACGTCCGCAAGCCGCGGCGTGGGCGGCGTCGACGGGTCACAGGGAAGCAGCGACCTGCCGCCCCACGTCAGGCGGTGCCATTCGTCGTGCGGCGCCGGCTGTCTGATTCCGTGGCGCTTCTCGGCTCTGCGCCGCATCGCGACCTGCGACTCGTACTCCAGCCACACCGAGCGCGCCTCCTCCAGCTCCTCCAGTGCGGAGACGAGCAGTTCGGGGTCGGGCTCGCGGTCGTCCGGCCGGAAACCGGCGCGGGCACACAGGTGCTGCCAGGTCGCCCGGTGTCCGTACGGGGCGAAGCGCTCCAGGCATTTACGCAGCGCCTGCCGGCGCTGGGAGGGTGCCCTGTCAGGGTCGCGGACCTGCTCTGCGAGGGCTCTGAAACCGGCCAATCATCCCACCTCCGACGGAGTGGACCCGACTCGTCGGCGATATGACGTAACTGCCGCGCAATCGGATCCCCCCGTTGCGAAGTCATTTCTTTCAGGTTGTCCGGGGCTTCCGCGTCACCGGCCTTCCCGGGCCCGTGAACTACCCCCGCAGCGCGAACGCACTCTCTGGCGGAGGGAATTCTCACGCGGCTCTCATGACTTCTCACAGAACTCTCATCGGTCGTGAAGACCTCGCAACGAGGGGTTCCGTGTTGTGAGTCCGTGGCGGACGGTGCGGATGTGACGTGCGCTTCGCGTCGTACGGTCCCGAGCGCGACCGCCGGCACGGACGCATGATCCGCTCGGGACACGTCAACGGCGGCCGGAGCGCACGCAGTTGGCAGGTCAGGCGGGCGGGCCGGGGCCGACGGGCAGGAGACGGGAGAACCGGCGGGAACGCCGGCAGGGGCGAGAACGCGCCCCCCGTACGGGAGGTCGTGCGTGCCCGCGAATGCCGGCCGTAGGGTGGGGGAAAACCACCGTGCGGACGGGGAGATCGTCACCATGGCCGATGAGAAGTCCGAGCCCGGGGCCCCACCGAAGATCGACACGACGGTGCCCCATTCGGCGCGGATCTGGAACTACTGGCTCGGTGGCAAGGACAACTATCCGGTCGACGTCGAAGCCGGCGACGAGTTCGCGAAGACATTTCCCGGAATCGTCGACGCGGCCCGCGGATCCCGCTACTTCCTGGCGCGTGCCGTGCGGCACCTCGCGGGTGAGGTCGGCGTCCGCCAGTTTCTCGACGTGGGCACCGGGCTGCCCACCGTCGACAACACCCACGAGATCGCCCAGTCCGTCGCCCCGGACGCGCGCGTCGTGTACGTGGACAACGATCCGCTCGTGCTGGCGCACGCCCAGGCGCTGCTGACCTCCACGCCCGAGGGCGCCACCGACTACATCGACGCCGACGTCCGTGAGCCGGACGCGATCCTCGAAGCCGCGTCCAGGACGCTGGACTTCGGCCGTCCCGTCGGCCTGATGATGCTGGGGATCATGGGCCACATCCCCGACGGCGAGCTGGCCGGGTCGCTCGTACGCCGGCTGCTGGAGGCCCTGCCTCCGGGCAGCCACCTCACGCTCAGCGACGGCACCGACGTCAGCGCGGCCCGCCAGGCGGCCCACGAGGAGTACAACAGCAGCGGCGCGGTGCCCTACCACCTGCGCAGCCCCGAGCAGTTGGGCCGCTTCTTCGACGGACTCGAACTGCTGGAGCCGGGCCTGGTGCCCGTGACGCAGTGGCGGCCCGACCACACGCCGTTCCCGGTGACTCCCGTCACCACCTATGGAGGCGTCGGCCGCAAGACGTGACCGCCGGTGCCGGCAGCCAGCGGCGAAGGTCCCTGGTCAGGGCCTCGCCGGTGGTTCCGCTTCCGGCGCTGCCGGCTCCGCCGCGTCCCCTTCTCTCCCGTACGCACGTCCGGACCCCCTCTTCCCTCGCCCATACCGACTGGTTAGTCTGCCGCCGCGGAGAGCCGAAGCGAGAGTGCGAAGGGGAGTTGCGGCGATGGAGTCCTTGCGCGACAGCACCGTGGTGGTCACCGGCGGAGGCGGGGGTATCGGGGCGGCTCTGGCCCGCCGGTTCGCCGCCGAGGGCGCCAGGGTCGCCGTCAACGATCTCGACGCCGCCAAGGCCCGGTCCGTCGCCGAGGAGATCGGCGCCATCGCGGTGCCCGGCGACGCGTCGTCCATCGTGCCCGTAGCCCGCGAGGCGCTCGGCGGCAGGATCGACACCTTCTGCGCCAACGCCGGAGTCGGCACGGCCGGCGGCCCCGAAGCGGCCGAAGAGGCGTGGGAGACCGCCTGGGACGTGAACGTGATGGCGCACGTACGGGCCGCGCGCGAGCTGGTGCCCGGATGGCTGGAGCAGGGGAGCGGCCGGTTCGTCGCGACCGTCTCCGCCGCCGGGCTGCTCACCATGCTCGGCTCGGCGCCCTACAGCGTGACCAAGCACGCCGCTCTGGCCTTCGCGGAGTGGCTGTCGGTGACGTACAAGCACCGCGGAATCGACGTGCACGCCGTGTGTCCGCAGGGCGTGCGCACCGACATGCTGGCCGGCACCGGCGTCGCCGGCGACCTGGTGCTCGCCGAGACGGCCATCGAGCCGGAGGACGTCGCCGACTCGCTCTTCGATGCCATGGCCGAGCGGCGCTTCCTCGTACTGCCGCACCCGGAGACCGCCGGCTTCTACGCGGCCCGCGCGGGCGACCCCGACCACTGGCTCGGCGGGATGAACAAGATGCAGCGCAAGCTCGAAGCGCTTCTGGAGCAGGAGGCACAGGCCGCCAACGGCTCGAAGGAGGCGGCACGTTGACGGTGACGTACGAGGACAAGCCCTGGCTGAAGCAGCTCAGCGAAGCACAGCGCGCCCCCGTCCAGCCACCCGAGACGATCCTGCACGCCTTCCGCGAGGCGGTGCGCACCGTCCCCGACCGCACGGCCCTCGCCTACTTCGACGGCCGCATCAGCTACCGCGACGCCGACACCCTCTCCGACGGCATAGCCGCGCACCTCGCCGCGCGCGGCCTCGAACGCGGCGACCGGCTCGCGCTGATGCTCCAGAACAGCCCGCACTTCGTGCTCGCGCTGTTCGGCGCGTGGAAGGCGGGAGCGGTGGTCGTCCCCGTCAACCCCATGTACAAGGCCCGCGAGGTCGCACACGTACTCCACGACGCAGAGGTGACGGCGCTGGTGTGCGACGAGCGGGCCTGGGAGCCGTATCTGCGGGCGACGGCCGCCGATTCGCCCGTACGCATCTCACTGACCGCCTGCGAACTCGACCTCCAGTCGCGCGACGACGAGCGGGTGCTGGGCTTCGAGCGCGCCGCGCCGGCCGAGGACGCCGACGACCTGCTCACCGTCGCGCGTGCGGGCGGAACGGCCCCGCAGGGACGCGAGTTGACCGGCGGCGACATCGCGCTCATCAGCTACACCTCGGGCACCAGCGGCGTCCCCAAGGGCGCCATGAACACCCACGCCAACATCGCCTACAACGCCGAGCGTCAGCACACCGGCCTCCAACTGCCCGACGGCTCCTGCATCTTCGTCCTCGCGCCGCTGTTCCACATCACCGGCATGGTCTGTGAACTGTCCGCCTGCGTCGCCGGGCGCGGCACCCTCGCCCTCGCCTACCGCTTCGACGCGGGCGTCGTGCTGGACGCGTTCCTGGAGCACCGCCCGGCGTTCACCGTCGGCCCGTCCACCGCCTATATGGCGCTCGCGGCGCATCCGCAGGCCACGCCCGAGCACTTCTCCTCCTTCCACGTCCTCTCCTCGGGCGGGGCGCCGCTGCCGCCCGCGCTCGTCGCGAGGCTGGGGTCGGCCTTCGGGCCGTATCTGCGCAACGGCTACGGGCTCACCGAGTGCACCGCGCCGTGCGCGTCCGTGCCGCCGGGGCGGGAGGCGCCCGTCGACCCGGCCTCGGGCACGCTGGCGGTGGGCGTGCCGGGGCCCGACACCGTGGTGAGCATCGTCGACGACGAGGGCAGGCCGGTGCCGCTGGGCGAGCAGGGCGAGATCACCGTCCGCGGGCCCCAGGTCGTGCCCGGCTACTGGCGCCGGCCCGAGGAGTCGGCCGCGGCGATACCCGACGGCGAACTGCGCACCGGCGACATCGGGTTCATGGACGGCGACGGCTGGCTGTACGTCGTCGACCGCAAGAAGGACATGATCAACGCCTCGGGCTTCAAGGTCTGGCCGCGCGAGGTGGAGGACGTCCTCTACAGTCATCCCGCCGTACGGGAGGCGGCGGTCGTCGGGGTCGGCGACGCCTACCGAGGCGAGTCGGTCAAGGCGTATGTGAGCCTCCGGCCCGGCGCTTCGGCCGGTCCGGAGGAGCTGATCGGCCACTGCAAGGACCGGCTGGCGGCGTACAAGTACCCGCGCGAGATCGAGATCCTGGCAGACCTGCCCAAGACGAGCAGTGGGAAGATCCTGAGGCGGGAACTGCGTTCTCGCCGTGACAGCGGCAAATGACGAAGCGGCGGCGGCCGGCGCGGTGTACGCGGTGAGCGGGCGCACGAAGAGAGGCAGGTGAGGGCGTATGGCCACATCTGGAACGGCGGCCCGCACCGGCGCCGGCGAGAACAGCGGTGCCGGCGGCTCGGCTCCGGACACGGCTCCGGGCACCGCTCCGGCTCCCGTGCCCCAGCGGCTGATGGCCGCCGCCACGCGCCTGTTCTCCGAGCACGGCTACGACCGTACGTCCGTGCAGGAGATAGTCGAGGCGGCGGGCGTCACCAAGGGCGCCCTGTACCACTACTTCGGCTCCAAGGACGATCTGCTGCACGAGATCTACGGTCGTCTGCTGCGGCTCCAGCAGGAGCGGCTGGACGGCTACGCGGACGCCCACGAACCCGTCGAGGAGCGGCTGCGCCGCGCCGCCGCCGACGTCGTCGTCACCACCATCGACAACCTCGACGACGCGAGGATCTTCTTCCGCTCCATGCACCAGCTCAGCCCCGAGAAGCAGAAGCAGGTGCGCGCGGAGCGGCGCCTGTACCACGAGCGCTTCCGCG
Organism: Streptomyces winkii; assembly: GCF_032248595.1. Taxonomy (NCBI): domain Bacteria; kingdom Bacillati; phylum Actinomycetota; class Actinomycetes; order Kitasatosporales; family Streptomycetaceae; genus Streptomyces; species Streptomyces winkii. The sequence goes on from NZ_JASTTH010000003.1 coordinate 94,275, forward strand.
ACCTCGTCGCGGAGGGCCAGCGCACCGGCGTCTTCAACCCGGCGACGCCGCCGGACCTGGTCGTGGACTACCACTTCGGTTCGGTCCACCACCTGAGCACCTGGTACCGGCCCGACGGGCGGCTGAAGCCGCAGGAGGTCGCCGACCACCTCGCGGACCTGCTGCTGCGGGCGCTGCGGCCCTGACCGGTGTACGCGGCGGGTACGGGCACGGCACGGGCTCGGAGAAGCGGTGCGGGTCTGCGGGCGGCAACTGTCTTGCGCACCTGCGCGGTTGGGTATGAGCGTGCTCCCGGGGCCGTGCGCGGCGGGGGCCCGGCATCGGAACGCCCGGTGGTGACCGGCGGCTGACGGGCGACAGGCGACGAGTGACGAGCGAAGAGCAGGCAACTACGTTCCGGAGGTAGCACCGGTGAAGGCATGGCGCGTCCACAAGAACGGCGAGCCGCACGACGTGATGCGGCTGGAGGACATCCCCGACCCCGAACCCGGCGAGGGCGAACTGCTCGTACGGGTACGCGCCGCCGCCGTCAACTTCCCCGACGCGCTGCTGTGCCGGGGCGAATACCAGATCAAGCCGCCGTTCCCGTTCACGCCCGGCGTGGAGCTGTGCGGCGAGGTCCTCGCCGTGGGGGAGGGCACCCCGGAGATCGCCGCACCCGAGCCCGGCTCCCGCGTCATCGCCCAACCCGCCCTTCCCATGGGCGGTTTCGCCGAACGTACGCTCGTCAGCGCCGCGACGGCACGCAAGGCGCCGGAGGCCCTGGACGACGCCGAGGCCGCCGCGCTCCACATCGGCTACCAGACGGGCTGGTTCGGACTGCACCGCCGGGCCCGGCTCCAGCCGGGCGAGACGCTGCTCGTCCACGCGGCGGCCGGCGGAGTCGGCAGCGCGGCCGTCCAGCTGGGCAAGGCGGCGGGCGCGCGCGTCATCGGCGTCGTGGGCGGCAAGTCCAAGGCGGAGACGGCACGCGAGCTGGGCTGCGACGTGGTCGTGGACCGCCGCGAGGACGACATCGTGGCGGCCGTGAAGGAGGCCACCGGCGGCCGCGGCGCGGACGTCGTCTACGACCCGGTCGGCGGCGACGCCTACGCCAAGTCCGTCAAGTGCATCGCGTTCGAGGGGCGCATCGTCGTCGTCGGCTTCGCGAGCGGCGCGGTCCCGACGCCCGGCCTCAACCATGCGCTGATCAAGAACTACTCGATCCTCGGCCTCCATTGGGGCCTGTACAACACCAAGGACCCGGCTGCCGTGGAGGCCTGCCACGCGGAGCTGACGGCGCTCGCGGCGGACGGCTCGGTCAAGCCGCTCATCAGCGAACGCCTTCCGCTGGAGGACGGCGCGGACGCGGTCCAGCGCGTCTTCGACGGCACGACGACGGGGCGGGTGGCCGTCCTGCCCTGACCGGAAGCTCCAGGGGGGCCGGGAAGCTGCCTGCGCGAGGCAGCGGCAGCCCGTCATCTGCTGTGGTCTCGGGGCCTGTCCGTCGCGGGCGAAAAACAGGTGGGCTCGACGTACCGCCTGGGTAGAGTCGGGCGGTGCCCGAGCTGAAGCGGCTGCATGCCGGTCATGCCCCGGCGGTCCTGGCCTTCGAGCTGGCGAACCGCGCCTACTTCGCTGCCTCGGTCTCCGACCGCGGCGACGGCTTCTTCGAGCAGTTCGCCGACCGGTACCGGGCCTTGCTGGCCGAGCAGGAGGCCGGCGTCTGCGCCTTCCACGTGCTCGTCGCCGAGGACGGTTCGGTTCTGGGCCGGTTCAACCTGTACGACATCGAGGGCGGCGCTGCCGAACTCGGCTACCGCGTGGCGCAGCACGCCTCCGGCCGTGGCGTGGCGACCGCGAACGTCCGCGAGCTGTGCCGCGTGGCGGCGGCCCGGCACGGGCTGCGGACGCTGCGGGCGGCCACCTCCCACGAGAACGTCGCGTCCCAGAAGGTGCTGACCAAGGCCGGGTTCGTCCCGGTCGGCCCGGCCGCCCCGGACGATCTCGGCGGCAAGCCGGGCACCTGGTACCGGCGCGGCCTCCAGACGTAGACCGCGATCCTGCCGGTGGCCCCGTTACGGGAGGGCCGCGGCCACGGCTAGTTGCTTCCCCGGCGGGCCGAGAGCCAGCGCAGGGAGGCCGCGCCGAGTTCCGTCATCATGCGGACCAGCCGTGGATCCGCCGCCGGGTCCGCCGAGCAGGCCGAGGCCAGGAGGAAGCCCGCCTGTGCGGAAACGAGGACGTCGACCGCTTCCGGTTCCACGCCGCCGAGCAGCGGGGGCGTGCGGCGTAGGGCTCCGGGTCGATTCCGCTGAGCGCGGCGCCGCCCAGCAGCGTCACAACGTCCGCGTGGGCGGGGCCCGTCCACGCGTGCGGCCAGCGACCTCCAGCCGCCCGACCGAGGGGCGGCGCGGGGCACTTCGAGCCGTGACGCGGGCGTGAGCCGTTCCGTCAGATCGGTGACGGCGTCGAGTACGCACGCGAGTTCGCCCTCGCGCCACGCCGCCCGCGACCGCGATCTGACGCCGGTGGAAGGCACCCACCGCGGGAGCGGCATCCTTACGCCGTACGGCCGTTGGTGCTGCTGCGGACGGGACAATGCGAGGAGCTGATCCGGGGGAGTCCTCTTCCCCCGGATCAGCGCTTGCATCATGCGGAGGCCGGGGCCAGGCTGAACCGCTGCTTCTCGGGGTCGATCTCGAGGATGCGGACCGAGACGCGGGTGCCTACGGGCCAGGACTCCTGGTAGGCGAGACCGGTGACGCCTTCGTATTCGACGAACGAACCGAACGGCACTTCTCCGGTGACCACGCCTTCGATGACGTCACCGCTCCGGTGACGGTCGAGGAATTCCTGCCAGCTCATGAATTCACCTCCTTCCGCTACGAGTCGGCTGCACATGTCGCTGCGCGCGCTTCTCGTAACGGGGGCGGGCCTCGCGCCCGCGCGGTGATCAAACGCCGGCCGGGCGTCCGTTCTGTGTGCGGCCCCTGGCCGACCCGGCAGTCATGTGAACGACCTTACGAGCCGTTACGTGATTGCGGGTAGGGGGAGAGCATGCTCGTGGCCGGGACGGCATCGAATGCTTGGCTTCCGCCGATGTTCAGGGATGCATGCGGGTGCCCTTGAGCACCTTGTCCACCGCGTTGCGTGGCCCGTAGACGGCGAGGCCCACGAGATCCAGCTGATCCCTCGGCACGGCCTGCACGGCCGCACGATTGTCCTGGTCGTTGCCGGTGGTGAAGAGATCCGCCGTGAAGACCGCCCGCGGGAGCGAGCGTGACAGGGCACGGCTGTGCGCGGCGGTCAGCGACTCCTTCGTGCCCTGGAAGACAAGGACAGGCTGGCGGAACATCGGCAGGTATCCGGTGCCGTCGGCGTCGGCGTACGGTTCGCCGATCACCTCGGCGACCTCCGAGCCGAGACCACTGACCAGGAACGCGGTCACGTTCAGCCGCTGCCATGATTCGAGGTCCTCGCGCAGCAGGACGGCGATCTTGGTGTCGAAACGTACGGGCGTGTTCTCACTCGTCATACCCCGAGACTGCAGACCGCCCGACCGCACCGTCTTGTACGTTCTTTGCATGGTGGGCAAGCAGGAGATCTCAGCATGGCGTCCGCAGGTGGCGGGCGTGGTGGAGGTCTTCCATGCCCACTTCACCGAGCACGCGTACCCCATGCACGTCCACGACGCATGGACCCTCCTGATCGTCGACGACGGCGCGGTCCGCTACGAGTTGAACCGCCACGAGCACGGCACGCCGGACGACACGGTGTCTCTTCTCCCGCCGCAGGTACCGCACAACGGCTCACCCGCCACGCCTCAGGGCTTCCGTAAGCGGGTGCTCTACCTGGACACGACCCAGCTGGACGAGAGCTTCATCGGACCGGCAGCGGACCGTCCGGACCTTGTCGATCCCGTGCTGCGGCGACGCGTCGGACAGCTGCACACAGTCCTCGCGCACCGGGGCGACGAACTGGAGGCGGACAGCCGCCTCGCTCTGATCGGTGAACGGCTCCGCGGCCACCTGCGACCCCGGCAGGCCCTCCACCCGCGGCAGCCGGACCGCGACGTGGCACGGAGTCTGCGGGAACTCCTCGACGAACGGCTGCTACAGGGGATGGCTCTGGAGGAGGCCGCGAAGCTGGTGCACGCCCACCCCGCCCATCTGGTACGTGCGTTCAGGGCGGCATTCGGCATCGCCCCGCACCAGTACCTGATGGCTCGCCGGGTGGACCGTGCGCGGCGGCTGCTTCTCGACGGGCAGCCACCCGCTGAAGTGGCGCCCGCGGTCGGCTTCTACGACCAGTCGCATCTGAGCCGGCACTTCAAACGTTTCCTGGGCGTCACCCCAGGACGTTACGCCCGCACCTGACGCCGGCCGGTCAGCGGTCCGCCGCGACGTCGGCCAGGCGCTCGGCTCGCAGTGCGGAACGCCTCAGCTTGCCTGCCGCGCTGCGCAGCGGAGCGTCGACGAACTCGATCGACCTGGGCCGCTTGTGGGGCGAAAGCCTGGTGGCGAGGAAGGAGCCGATCTCCTCGGCCGTGGTCGTGCGCCCCTGCTCGATCTGGACGATGGCGTGGATCCGGTTCCCGCGGTCGGCGTCCGGCAGCCCGATGACCGCGCTGGACAGGACGTCAGGGTGCTCGGCGAGTGCGCCCTCGATCTCGGCGGGATAGACGTTGACGCCGCCGACCAGCAGCATGTCCGAGCGGCGGTCGCGAAGGTAGAGATAACCGTCCGCGTCGAACTCACCGATGTCACCGAGGGTCGACCACCCGTCGATCTCCTTCTTCTCGGCACCGATGTAGCGGAAGGTCGGCGGGTTGCCCGGAACGACCCGCATGAAGACCTCACCGGGGATCCCCGGCTCGGTGACCGGCGTGCCGTCGAGTGCCACGATCTTGATCTCACCCCAGGTCACGCGGCCCACCGAGCCGCGATGCCGGAGCCATTCCGTGCCCGAGACGGTGCACCCCGCCTGGGCCTCGGTTCCGGCGTAGAGCTCCCAGATCTTCTCCGCTCCCAGCCAGTCGATCCACGCCTGCTTGATCGCGGGCGGGCACGGTTCCGCGCAGTGCCACACCGAGATCAGCGAGGAGAGGTCGTAGCGTTCGCGGGTCTGCTCGGGCAGCGCCAGGATGCGTCGCATCATGGTCGGCACCAAGTACACCCAGGTGATCGCGTGCCGATCCACCTCGGCCAGCACCCGCTCGGCGTCGAACCTGCCAAGGAGCGTGACGGTGCCGCCGTTGAACAGGGTCGTCATGGCCGTCGAGAAGGGCGCGTTGTGGTGGACCGGCGCCGTGATGAGTGCCTGCTCACCGCTCCTCAGCCCCCAGGCCTCCGTATCGAAGGCGTTGAACGTTCCCGGCGAACCGGAGAGGATGATCTTCGGCCTGCCGGTGGATCCTCCCGAGGTCGGCGCCTTCCACGACGGGCCGATCTCCGTCGCGAAGTTCCCGTCCCCGCCGCCGAGTCGGCGCAAGCTCGCGACGGTGGTGGACCGGAACCGGCCGTCGCCCAGGACCACTCCGTCCTCGAGGCCGACGACGGCCGCAGGATCGGACAGCTCCAGGATCGCCTGCTCCTCGGCGGGCGCGAGCCCGGTCGAGAGCGGCTGCGGGACGGCGCCGATCTTGAGACAGGCGAAGGCCGCCACCACGACGTCCGGGCCGTTCGGCAGCATCAGGGCGACGATGCGTCCCCGTTCGACACCGGACAGCTTCAGACCGAGCGCGACGGAATTGCTCGCCCGGCACAGCTGTCCCCAGGTCAGCTCCTCGTCGTCCGCGCGCACCGCGACGGCGTCCGGACGCTCCGCCGCATGGGCCTCGGGGATGTCACCGAGCGGGAACCCGACTCCGGGAGTGAACATGTGCGATTCCTCATCGTCGTTCATCGAATGGGGGGCCAACTGGTCAGTGGTAGAGGTGCGTTCCGGGGAGCGCGTCGGGGTCCCGGCGCACCTCCGCCGGGTTCGTCTCGGGCAGGAACCAGGCGCTGGCGAAGGTGACGAGGCCCATGAGGGCGATGTAGGCCGCGACCAGAGTCGTCGTCCCCGTCTTCGCGATCACGGCGGTCATGAGGATCGGTGTGCCGCCGCTGATGACGATGGCCGAGAGCTGGTAGGCGAGGGAGGCGCCGGAGTATCGGACGTTCGGCGCAAAGAGCTCACCGAGGAAGGCGGCCGCCGGGCCGTACGTCAGTCCCTGGAAGAGGAAACCGACGGCCACCGCGATGAAAGTCAGCGGTGCCGCCCTCGTCTCTACCAGCGCGAAGTAGGGGAAGGCCCAGGCCGCCACCCCGAGTCCGCCCACGAGGATCAGGACCCGCCGCCCGAACTTGTCCGACAGGTGTCCCGCAATGGGAAGGACCACCGTCATCAGCGCCGCGCTCAGCAGGGTCACCGTCAGCAGTGCGTTCCGCTCCATGTGGAGCGTGGTCGTGCCGTAGCTGAGCAGGCCGGTGATGCTGACGTAGAAGAGGCTGTTCGTGGCGGAAAGGGTGCCGCAGCCGAGGAGGATGCGGCGCCAGTTCCGGCGTACGGCTTCGCTCAGGGGCGCCCGCACCACGGTCGCCTTCCGTGTCCGCGCCGCCTCGTCCTGCAACTTCCGGAAATCCGGGGTGTCTTCGACCTTCGTCTGTATGTACAGAACCACGGGGAACATCACCGCGCTGAGCAGGAACGGGACGCGCCAGCCCCAGCTCAGGAAAGCATCGCTCGGCACGAGGGTGCTGGCGGCGATGAGAATCAGGTTGGCGATGATGACCGCGACCGGGACGCTCGTCTGGCCGAAGGTGCCGGCGAACCCGCGACGTTTCGGAGCGGCCGACTCCGTGAGGAGGAGCGCGATTCCGCCCCACTGGCCTCCCGCCGCGATCCCCTGGAGGAAACGCAGCACCACCAGCAGAGTCGGAGCGAGTACGCCGGCGGTCGCGGCGCCCGGCAGGCAGCCGATGAGGAAGGTCGCGGCCGTCATTCCGACGAGGCAGACCACGACCGTGGGCTTGCGGCCGTACTTGTCCCCGAAGTGACCCGCGAGAAGCCCGCCGAGAGGCCGTGCCACGAAACCGGCCCAGAACGTGCTGAAGGACAGCAACGTACCCATGAGGGCGGACGAGTGGGGAAAGAAGACGTGCGGAAAGACCAGCGCCGCAGCCATGCCGTACAGGAAGAAGTCGTACCACTCGATCGAGCTGCCGATCAGCCCGGCCGCGAGCAGCTTCCGGGAGGTACGGCGCCCGGGTGCCGGGGAGGGAGCGGGGCCGCTGCCGCGGACGTGCGCCTGCGCGGATGAAGTCATGCGGAATCCCTAGGGGTTGGCGAGAAGGTGGCGGAGGGGGACGTCGGCCGGCCGCCTCTCCGGGTTTCGGCGGCCCACTGCCGGCTCGGGCTGGGCAGCGCGCCAGGCGACTGCGACGTGCATCACGACCGTGAGGCGTGGGGTGAGAGTAGGGCCGCGCAAGTGCCCCTTGAGATGGAGAGGAAATACACTCCTGGCGAATTCAGGGTGTATGGAACTTCCACCATGCTCCGACGTGGGGGTATCGATGGCACGCATGGAATCCGGCACGCAGGGCGCCACCGACAACGACGAACTGGCCTCCTACCGGCTGCGGCGCGAGCGCGAACTCAGCAGCCTGTACGCGACGGCTCGGTCGCTGGCGGCGCTCGGCAAGGTCGATGAGGTCCTTCCATCGATCGTCAGACACGCCCACGAGTTGATCGGCAGCGACTTCGCCTACCTGTCACTCCTGGACGCGGAGGGGAACCTCGCCCTCAGAGCCTCGGCAGGCACCATCTCGCCCGAATTCTCCTCGGCACGCATGCCTCGCGGGGCCGGTCTGGGCGGGCGCGTGATCGAGTCCAAGGCCCCGTTCTGGGTCAGCAACTACGGTGAGGCCCGCGCCCTCAGACACGACCCCGCCTTCGACCTGCTCGTGGCCGGCGAGGGGCTCATGGCCCTGCTCGGCGTTCCGCTCTTGGTGGGCGAGCGGGCGGTCGGAGTCCTCTTCGCCGCTGACCGCACCGAACGACCCTTCGAGAATGATGAAGTGGCCCTCTTCAGCGCCTTCGCCGACCACGCCGCGATCGCCCTCAACAACGCGCGGCTCTACGAGGAGAGCCGTGTATCGGTGCAGCGACTTCAGGAGGCGTATCGCACGATCGAAGACCAGGTCACCACGATGGAGCGGGCCACGGCTGTTCACGAGGCACTCACTCATGTGGTGCTGACCGGTGGCGGACCCGGAGATCTCGCACAGGTTCTGGTCGAGCACCTCCAGGGCATGGTGACCGTCCTGGACCGGGACGACAGAGTCGTCGCAAGCCGCTCCTCCGGAGGAGAGACCGCGGACACCGGCCGGGAACCGGCTCCGGAACTGCTCGAGGCCGCGCGAAGGACCGGGCGTTGCGCGACCGCGGAGGGTGACGACGGGGCTGTCCACAGCGTGGCGGTCATCCGGGCCGGTGGCAGCCATCTCGGTTCGCTCTCGCTGACGCGCCGTGCTGCGCCGGAGCCCCCGGACATCCGCATGCTCGAGCGTTCGGCCCAGATCATGGGCCTGTTGATCCTCATGCGTGACGCCCGCGTCGAGGCGGAGGAGCGGGTCTGCGGCGAGCTGGTCATGGAACTGCTGTCACGTCCATCCGTCCACCCTGCTCCGCGCGACAGGGCACTCGCGCGCGGGGTCGACGTCGACCACCTCGACGTCCTCGTCGTGGCCGACTGCCCCGGGAAGTCCACGAGCGACGTCGTCCGTCAGCTCAACGCCGTCTCGCCGGAGTGGTCGGGACTGGCGGGCGAGTATCTCGGCCGGGCAACGATGCTGCTGCGCGCCGACGATGTGCAGGAGGCGGCAAGCGCCCTTCACCACCGGCTGCGCCGCACGCTCGGTGCGCCGGCGCTCGTGGTCGCCGATCGCGTCACGGGGCAGGAACGGTCACGCTCGTTCACCCTGGCGCAGCGCTGCCTCGACGTGATGCGCTCTCTGGGCGAGACCGACCGTGGCTCGACCACACAGCAGTACGCGATGTACGCGCTCGTCTTCGACCCTGAACGCGCCCATGACCTCGACCGGTTCCTCACCGAGGCCCTCGGCCCGCTTCTGGCGTACGACCGGCGACGCTCGACCGACCTCGTCACGACGACCGCCGCCTACTTCGCCCACTCGGGGAACCTGAGCCGGACCGCCCGCTTCCTGCACGTTCACATGAACACCCTGCTGAAGCGCTTGGACCGGATCGGGGCCCTGCTCGGCGAGGACTGGCGCTCGCCGGACTGCGCACTGCGCCTCCACCTGGCGGTCCGTCTCCATGAATTGCGGGGCGCGCTCGAAGGGAACAACTCCGGCGCCCTGAGTGATGAGTCGGGACGTGCACGGGAACACAGGACCGCGCCCGCGGGGAGCCCACGGTCCGCTCCGGTCCCGTCCCCTCGGCAGGGACGGGACCGGCGCGCATGACCGGTGTGCCGGGGACCGGCCGCCGGCCGCGCCGTCTCAGGTGAGCCGGTGGACGGGGCGGCCGTCCCCCCAGCGCTGGATCGCTTCCTCGTCGGCGAAGGCCAGCGCCCGCATCATGTTGCCGCCGTCGCTGCTGTCGACAGAGCGTCGCAGCCGGCGGCTGTGCGCGTCGCTCAGCCTCGTCGTGCCGGCCTCGATCGTGTCGCCGTAGAACGGCTCGAAGGCGACACCCGCGAACCCGGTGTGACGCAGCAGCATGGGCAGCGTCTCCCGTGAGTAGAACATCAGATGGTTGCGGGTGAACCCGTTCCACTCGGACTGGTAGGCCTTGAGCAGCAGCGACTGCGCGTTGACGGTGAGGATCATCAGCACCCCGCCGGGCCCGAGGAGGCTGCGGAAGGTGGTGAAGTCGTCGAGCGGGCGCGGGAGATGGGCCAGAACGGACCACAGCGTGATCACGTCGAACCCGCCCGCGGCGATCTCGGGCAGGTCCTCGGGCGCGCCGAAGTGAGCCGTCGCGGTGGTCAGCCGCTCGTTGGCCTCCTGCACGGAGTCCGGTGAGAGGTCCACGCCGCAGGCGTCGAAACCGCGCTGCTCGGCGAGCTCCAGGAAGTAGCCGGCTCCGCAGCCGAAGTCGAGCAGCCGCCGGTTGTCGCCCGAGGCGAAGACCGGCGTGAACGCGTCCATGGCCTGCCGGTAGCGCCGCTGCCTGTTCTGCGCGTAGTTGCCGGTCAGGAAGGTGCTGTAGTTCTTGGAATACAGATCGCCGAGCCGCTCGGGCAGGATGTTGGGGTTGCGGTAGAGGAATCCGCAGGACGGGCAGCGCACCACGTGGTAGCTCCACGCGACCTTGCCGTTGGCCTTCCTCTTGGTCGGCTCGTAGAGCGGCTGCTGCCGCGACTCGCCGCACATGTGACAGGTGATGAATTCCTCGATGGCGCCAAGCCTGACCCGCGAGCGGTATTGGTCGAGGGATATCACCGGGGACGTGCGCAGCAGCATCCGCCACTGCAACTCCCTGATCGCCCTCTCTCCGGGCCTTACATAGACGCGTTGACCCCACGGGACGCTGTTGTATCGCGTTCCGTATACGGCACGGGCGATGGCACGTGTAGGCGAAGCCATGGTGGCCCCTTTCGGGTCGGCTGTCGGTCGACGCAACCCAAGGTCGCATCGGCCGAATTGGCGCCGTGACCATCCTTCGATAACAGAGAGTCGCCTCGGCCGGTCTCCCGTGTAGCCCTCGATGACGAATCGGGAGGTTGGTTTGCGCTGTAATGCTCGAACTTGCACAGAGGTACGGACCAAGTAAGCTATGTGGCTTGAACGTGCCGGTCTCCTGCCCTTGTGGGCGAGCGGCTCGGCAGGGTCGACTCCCGGGAGGGCGGGGGAAGTTCTCCGAGGTGAGCGGCGTTCCACGGGCGGCAGCCGGGTGCGGTCGGCGCTCCGGGCCGAGCAGCCGAACAGAGTCCGGATCGCGTCGCCGTCGACGGGCGTCGTGATGTGACGCACAGTGTCGGACGGTCATTCCGCTTTTCATTACGAGCGGGTCAAGCCGCCGGGGCGGAACGCCGTGGAGAAACCGGCCGCCGGTGAACTCACAGCAGGTGAAGCGCCGCCGGAATTACGTGATGAAACAGCCGGGACGCGGAGAGTGATGTATCGCGCCTGTGACGGAGGCGAGATCCGGGCGGCGTTTCGGCGGGAATTCCTTTCCTGCTTTTTTGCCGCCTGCCGGGAACCGCCGTGCCGGTTACGGCGTCGGGAACGGCGCTGAATCCGTTCGGTTCCCAGGCATGCCCGATGAGTTCGGCAGCGAGCCGTTCCAACCTCACCGACAGCGCTGCGAGTCGGAGTACGTGGTGATGCTCAAGGGACCCGGCGGGCCCCGCCCGGTCCCGTCCCCCGGGCAGGGCAGGACGGGACCGGGCGGGGCGTCGACCAGGGAGCGGGCGGTCCGGGCCGGACGCCCGGCAGGTCACCCCTCGCCGGAGGCGTGCCGCTTCAACTCGCGCCGTGCCAGGGAGCGTTGGTGGACCTCGTCGGGGCCGTCGGCCAGCTGGAGCGTACGGGCGCCCGCCCACAGCTCCGCCAGCGGGAAGTCCTGGCTGACGCCGCCCGCCCCGTGCAGCTGCACCGCCCGGTCGAGGATGCCGACGACCGCGCGCGGAGTGGCGATCTTGATCGCCTGGATCTCCGTGTGCGCGCCCTTGTTGCCGACGGTGTCCATCAGCCAGGCCGTCTTGAGCACCAGCAGCCGCAGCTGCTCGATCTGCACCCGCGCGTCGGCGATCCACTCGCCCACCTGTCCCTGCTCGGCCAGTGGCCCGCCGAAGGCCGAACGGGCCTGCGCCCGGCGGCACATGAGCTCGACGGCGCGCTCCGCCATGCCGATCAGACGCATGCAGTGGTGGATGCGGCCCGGCCCGAGGCGGGCCTGCGCGATGGCGAAGCCGCCGCCCTCCTCGCCGATGAGGTTGCTCCTGGGCACCCGTACGTCATCGAAGACGATCTCGGCGTGGCCGCCGTGGTAGTGGTCCTGGTAGCCGTAGACCTGCATGGCGCGGCGCACTTCGAGGCCCGGGGTCTCCCGCGGGACCAGGACCATCGACTGCTGACGGCGGCTGTCGGGGGCGTCCGGGTCGGTCTTCCCCATGACGATGAAGATCTTGCAGTCGGGGTGCATCGCGCCGGAGATGTACCACTTGCGGCCTGTGATGACGTAGTCGTCGCCGTCCCGCCTGATGCGCGTCTCGATGTTCGTGGCGTCGGACGAGGCGACGTCCGGCTCGGTCATCGCGAAGCCCGAGCGGATCTCGCCGCTGAGCAGCGGCTCCAGCCACTTCCTGCGCTGCTCGGCGTTGCCGAACTCCGTGAGCACCTCCATGTTCCCGGTGTCCGGCGCGGCGCAGTTGACGACGGTCGGCGCCAAGCGCGGGCTGCGTCCGAGGATTTCGGCGAGGGGCGCGTACTGGAGGTTCGTCAGGCCCGCGCCGTAGGTGCGGTCGGGCAGGAAGAGGTTCCACAGCCCGTGCTTGCGTGCCTTCTTCTTCAGCTCCTCCACGATCGGAGGCGTGAGCCAGGGCGATTCCAGCTCGGCGCGCTGCTCGTCGGCGACCGCCTCCGCCGGATAGACGTGCTCGTCCATGAAGGCCTGGAGCTTCTTGCGCAGCTCTTCCGTACGGGCGTCGAATGCGAAGTCCACTGACCTCATCCCTTCCGCAGCGTGGTGAGTCCGTTGTCGATGAAGACCGGGACGAGGCCGCCTATCCGGTCGAAGCCCGGCCCGACGGTCTGGCCGAGCGTGTAGCGGTAGTGGATGCCCTCCAGGATCACCGCGAGCTTGAACCAGGCGAACGCCGTGTACCAGTTGATCCGGGACACGTCCCGCCCGGAGGCGGCGGCGTAGCGTTCGATCAGCTCCTCGGGTGAGGGATGCCCCGGGGCCTCCGCCGTCGAACTGACCGGCGCCTCCGGGATGTTCAGCGGCTCGCTGTACATCACCAGCAGGCCCAGGTCGGTCAGCGGATCGCCGAGCGTCGACATCTCCCAGTCGAGTACGGCCGCAATCCGGTCGTCCGCGTCGGCCAGCACGTTGTCGAGCCTGAAGTCCCCGTGTACGACGGAGGGTTCGGGGGAGGCGGGCAGCTGCTGCCCCAGCGAGGCGTGGAGTTCGTCGATGCCCGCGAGCTCCCGGCTCCGGGAGGAGTCGAGTTGCTTGCCCCAGCGGCGCAACTGCCGCTCCAGGAAGCCCTCCGGGCGTCCGAAGTCGCCCAGGCCCACGCTCTCGGGGTCGACGGAGTGCAGCGCCACGAGCGTGTCGGGCAGCGCCAGGGTCAGCGCGCGCGTGCGCTCCGGGCCGATCGCGGCCAGTTCGTCCGCCGTGCGGTACGGCGTGCCCTCGACCTGCTCCATGACGTAGAAGGGCGCCCCGAGCACGTCCTCGTCCTCGCACAGCAGCACCGTCCCGGGCACTGGTACGTCCGTGCCGCGCAGGGCGCTGATCACGCGGTACTCGCGGCCCATGTCGTGGGCCGTGGCCAGCACATGGCCGAGCGGCGGCCGCCGCACGACCCAGCGGCCGGCGCCGTCGGTGACCCGGTAGGTCAGGTTCGACCGGCCGCCCTGGATCACCTCGGCCCGCAGCGGCCCCGCCACCAGGCCGGGGCGTTCCCGGTCCAGATATGCGGCGAGCCGCTCGGGATCGAGCCCGGGCGGATTCTCCTTGCTCATGCGTGCGCGCTCCTTAGCGTGGATGGGAGGGAGGACGATACGGACGAGGGTCGGCGGACCGCCCGCGAGGGGTGGCGGATCACGGACGAGACGGGGCGGAGACGAGGGCGGCGGACAGGGGCGAAGGCCGGAGCACGGGGGCGACGGGCTGCCGACCCCCGATCATGCCGACTAGTCGGTATGGCGTCTAGGGGGGAACGGTCTGAGACCGTCCCGAACGCCCCGCATGTGACGAGACGCACGCGGAGACCGGCACCGGACCCGCTCCACGCGCGCCCCGCCGGGGCGGACAGTCAGGCGTGACACGCGACCGGCCTGCCGCCGTTCATCCGCTCCATGTCCCCCCAGACCGCGAGGATGTCGAGCGGATCGCCGGGAGGACGTCCGTCCAGCTCCGCGCAGGCGCGGTGGAGGTTCGCCACCAGCCGCTCGCTCTCGGCAAGTTCGGCGAACTCGCCGGGTCCCGCCTCGCGCGCCGCCTCCAGCGGCGTCAGGCCCCGCGCGTGCGCCGAGCGTGCCAGCCCGTCGACGTACCGCAGATAGCGCTCGACCGTCTCGTACACCTCCGGCCCGGCCAGCGGCCCGTGACCGGGGACCACGGTCCGCGCGCCCAACTCCCGCAGCCTGTCCAGCGCGTGCAGCGAACCGCTGAGCGAACCCATCGAGATGAAGGGCGTGCCGCGGTGGAAGACGATGTCGCCGGTGAAGACCACGCCGTGCTCCGGCAGCCAGACGACGGTGTCGCCGGTGGTGTGCGCGACGCCCGGGTGCAGCATGCGCACCTCGATCTCCCCGACGTGCAGGGTGAGTTCGTCCCGGAAGGTGAGGGACGGAGCGGTGACGTCGATGTCGCCGAAGTCCACGTCGGGCCAGATCGCGTGGAGTTGGCGTCCCGCGGCCAGCGTCTCCCGGCGGTACGCCTCATGGCCGACGACGCGCGCGCCGGACGCGAAGAGCGCGTTGCCGTAGGTGTGGTCGCCGTGGTGGTGGGTGTTGACGACCGTGGACGGCGCGGGCGCGCCGGAGGCCAGCAGAGCCTCGCGCAGGGCCGCGGCCCTGCGGGCGGTGGCGGCGGTGTCCACGAGCAGGGTGTCGCCGCCGTCGCTGATCCAGCCCGCGTTGTTGAGGCACCAGCCCCCGTCCGGCTGGACGTAGGCGTACACGCCCTCGGCGACCTTCTCGGTGTACGGCTGCTCGGACGGCAGTGCGCTCCCGCCTGCCTCCACCCCTGACGCAGACGTCATGCGCTGTTCTCTCCCTCGTTCTCTCCGCCCGCCGGCTCCGGCGCAGCGACGCCCCAAAGCTTGTCAGGGCGCCCACCGCCGCGGCTACGGCGCGAGGGCGGCCAGTGCCCGTTCCGTGACCTCCTGCGAGGTGCCGCCGATGGCAACCGCGGCGCCGTGCTCGTCCCGGTCCAGCGGCTCCAGGGTCGCGAACTGCGAGCGCAGCAGCGTACGCGGCATGAAGTGCCCGTGGCGGCCCTCCAGCCGACGCGCGATCAGCTCCTCGGAGCCGTCCAGATGCAGAAAGAACATCCGCGCGCCGCTCGCACGCAGCCGGTCGCGGTAACGGCGGCGCAGCGCCGAGCAGCTGACGACGCCGCCGTGCTCCGCGTGCTCCGACAGCCAGACGGCGATGGCGTCGAGCCAGGGCCGCCGGTCCTCGTCGTCCAGCGGCGTGCCGGCGGACATCTTCCGTATGTTCGCGGGCGGATGGAAGGAGTCGGCCTCGGCGTACGGCACCCCGAGCCGCTCGGCGAGCGCCTCGCCCACGGTCGACTTCCCCGATCCGGAAACCCCCATCACGACGACGAGCGGCGCGCGCCCGTCTCCCGCTGTGCTCTCCGCCGCGCTCGTCTCCGTGCTGTTCTCCGCCTTCGCCGTCCCCTGCTCGCGGCCGTCCTCACTGCGCCCTTGCTCGTCGCTCACCACAGCAGCACCACTCCAACCGTCGCCATGGCCAGTGTGCACAGCACCGCCGTGCGCACCGCCGCGCGGCTCATCTCCGGAGGGCGGGCCGCCTCCATGGCCGTGATCCGGCGGTGCGCCAGAACCAGGAACATCAGCCATGCCAGCACCCCGACGGCCGCGGCCGCGGCCTCCGTCGCCGAGACGCCGCCGCCCCCGTACAGCGCCTCCCGCACGCCGAGCGCCACGGCGAGGGCGAATGTGAGCGTGGTGCGGCGCCACGCGAAGCGCGTACGTTCCGGCTGGGCGGCCGGGTCGCCCGTGCGCGTGTCCGCCGCGCCGCCTCCGGCCCCGTTCATCTGCCGCCCCCCAGCACCACCGCGACGAGCACCAGGAGCGCGGCGGCCGCGGTCGCCGTGGCCAGCAGCACCGGGAAGCGCGAGACGGGAAGGTCCTCACCGCGGCGCATCGCGCGCTCGCAGCGCATCCAGTGGTTGACCGCGCGGAAAGCGCAGAGCGCCGCGCAGGCCAGCACGGCCACCGAGATCGTCGTACGTACGCCCCAGCTGAGGCCCGTCAGGAACTGGTCGACGGCGATGCCGCCCGCGACCAGCGCGAGCGCGGTGCGGATCCAGGCGAGGAACGTGCGCTCGTTGGCGAGCGAGAAGCGGTAGTCGGGCGTCGTGCCCTCAGCCCGCAGGCGCTGCGGTGCGAACCACAGCCGGAGCGTCGCCATGAGCCGGTCGATCATGCCGACGAGCCTACGGCCCCCTCTGTGCGGCGGCGGCTCAGGTGCCGTCTCGCCGCCCGCCGCCGGGACGCCCGCCGCCGGGCCGCCCCGCGCGCCAGGCGCGCAGCCGCCGGTGGCACTCCAGCCCGTCCGGAACGACCTGCCAGTCCGGGAGCGCGAGCCGCCGCTCCACCTCGTCCTCGGGCAGGAAGTCCCACCAGTCGATCTCCTCGGGCTGCGGCCGTACGGGCACCTCGCACACCAGCTCGTACACGCGCAGGAACCAGGTGTGCCGCGGCGACTCGTAGAGGAACGTGAAGCGCGGCTCGGGCGCGGGCAGCCCCCGCACGCCGAGTTCCTCACCCGCCTCGCGCAGCGCGCACGCGTCGTAGCTTTCGCCCGTGCCGACGACGCCGCCCACCACCACGTCGTACATCGACGGGAAGACCAGCTTCTGCGGCGTACGGCGGTGCACGAAGATCCGGCCCAGCGGGTCGCGGACCTGCACGGAGGCGCACCGGTGCCGCAGCCGGCGCGCCGTCGCCTCGCCGCGCGGCGCCTGCCCCACGACGCGGTCGTCCTCGTCGACGATGTCGAGCAACTCGTCCGCCGAGAGCGGCTCTTCGGTCATCGGATCTCCCACATGAGCCCCATTCCACCACCCGCCCCGGGGGTGCCGCGCACGTCCACCTGGGGCTACTCTCCCGGCACCAGCAGATCTTCAGCGTGACGAGCGGGCGCGGAACAGGTGGGACGCATGGCGTACGACGCCGATGTCATCGTGATCGGAGCGGGGCTCGCGGGGCTCGCGGCGACGGCCGAACTGGCCGACGCGGGCCGCAAGGTGATCCTTCTCGACCAGGAGCCCGAGCAGTCGCTCGGCGGGCAGGCCCACTGGTCCTTCGGCGGGCTCTTCTTCGTCGACTCGCCGGAGCAGCGCCGCATGCGCATCCGCGACAGCCACGAACTGGCCTGGCAGGACTGGCTCGGCACCGCCGGATTCGACCGCGAGGAGGACCACTGGCCGAGGCGCTGGGCGGAGGCGTACGTCGACTTCGCGGCGGGCGAGAAGCGGGCCTGGCTGCGGCAGCAGGGGCTGAAGATCTTCCCCGTCGTCGGCTGGGCCGAGCGCGGCGGCTACGGCGCGACGGGGCACGGCAATTCGGTGCCCCGCTTCCACATCACCTGGGGCACGGGACCGGGAGTGGTCGAGCCGTTCGAGCGGCGCGTGCGGGCGGGCGTCGAGCGCGGCGACGTCGAGCTGCGCTTCCGGCACCGCGTCACGGGGCTCGCGCGGAGCGCCGGCTCGGTCGACACCGTCACCGGAGAGGTGCTGGAGCCCAGCGACGCCGAACGCGGCACCGCGAGCAGCCGTGACGTGGCGGACACCTTCGAGCTGAGCGCCCAGGCCGTCGTCGTCACCTCGGGCGGCATCGGCGGGAACCACGAACTCGTACGCGCCAACTGGCCGGAGCGGCTGGGCACTCCGCCCGAGAGGATGCTCTCCGGGGTCCCCGCGCACGTCGACGGGCTCATGCTCGGCATCACCGAGGAGGCCGGCGGCCGCATCATCAACCGCGACCGGATGTGGCACTACACCGAGGGCATCGAGAACTGGAACCCGATCTGGAATCTGCACGGCATCCGCATCCTGCCCGGCCCGTCCTCGCTGTGGCTGGACGCCACCGGCAAGCGGCTGCCGGTTCCGCTCTACCCGGGCTTCGACACCCTCGGCACCCTCGACCACATCATGCACACGGGGCACGACCACACCTGGTTCGTGCTCAGCCAGAAGATCATCGAGAAGGAGTTCACGCTCTCCGGCTCCGAGCAGAATCCGGACCTGACCGGGCGGGACGTGCGGCAGCTGCTCGCGCGGGTGGGTTCGGGCGCGCCCGGCCCCGTACAGGCGTTCATGGATCACGGCGTCGACTTCGTGATCGAGCATGAACTCGGCCCTCTCGTACGGCGGATGAACGAACTCACCGGCGACAAGCTCATCGACGAGACCGCGCTGCGGCGCGAGATCGAGGCGCGCGACCGGGAGATCCGCAACCCCTACACCAAGGACTCGCAGGTGACCGCGATCCACGGTGCGCGCAAGTACCTCGGGGACAAGCTGATCCGCGTCGCCTCGCCGCACCGGCTCCTCGACCCGAAGGCCGGTCCGCTGATCGCCGTGCGGCTCAACATCCTCACGCGCAAGACGCTCGGCGGTCTGGAGACCGACCTGGACGCGCGGGTGCTGAGCGAGGGCGGCGAGCCGCTGCCCGGGGTGTACGCGGCGGGGGAGGCCGCGGGCTTCGGAGGCGGCGGCGTGCACGGATACCGCTCGCTGGAGGGGACGTTCCTCGGCGGCTGCCTCTTCTCCGGACGTACGGCGGGGAGGGCGGCGGCGAAGGCCGTGGGGTAGGGGCTCAAGCTCAACAGCGGTGCCGCGGGCGCCCGTTGAGGCCGGGGGAGGGTTACCCGTCCTCGGCGATCCGGGCGAGGAGGTCGCGGCTGGCCGCGGAGACCGCGGGCTCGACGCCGAGTTCGGTGAGCATCTCCGCCGCCGCGGCCATCTCGGACGTACGGCGCACCGCGTGCCGGTGGGTGCCGCTGACGAGGCGGTCGAGCGTGGCGGCGTCGGCGCGTTCCAGTTCGGCCGCGATGTTCTCGCGCAGCCACTCCTCGCAGCCCGCGGCGCGTCCGGCCGCGAGCGCCTCGACCACGGCGGCCGCCAGCCCCTTGAAGAACACGCTGCGCAGCAGCTTCCGTTCGGCGGCTGTGCCCGCGGCGCCCTCGACGAGGCCGACGGACGCGCCGAGTCCGGTGAGCAGCCGCGCGGCGCGTGCCGCGCCCGGTCCGCAGGCCAGCATCGGCACCCGCAGGCCGCGTCCGGGAACGGGGGCCATGATGGCGACGTCCGCGAACGGCACCCCGTGCTCGCCGGCCGTGGCCGCGAGGGCCCTCTTCGCCCCGGGGGAGGCGGTGTTGAGGTCGGCCCAGACGGCTCCGTCCGCGACCGAGCGGACCGCGGAGCGCAGCGCGTCGTGGGCGGCGGAGGCGCTGTTGACGCTGAGCACGAGACGCGCGCCCGCCGCCGCGTCGGCCTCGCTCTCCGTACGGATGACGCCGTGCGGCGCGGTCACCGGAGCGGGGTCGTAGCCCCGCACGGTCGCACCCGCGCGCACCAGGTCGCCGGCGAGCGCGCCGCCGGCCTCGCCCAGGCCGAGGACGGCGACGACGGTAAGGGGAACCGGGTTCGGGGCCATGCCGCTACACTAAGCTCGTACAAAATTGTTGACAATATCGGTGTGCATCTGTGGAGCGGAGAGGAACCGTAGCGATCGTGGCAGAGGGCGTGGCGCGGAGCGGGGCGGGAGTTCCCCTGGTCGAAGCCATTCGTGAGGCGATCATCCGCGGCGATTTCGTGCCGAACCAGCGGCTCGTCGAGGCCGATCTGTCCACGCAGTTCGACGCCGGACGGGCCAGCGTGCGGGCCGCGCTGCTGGAGCTGGCCAACGAGGGCCTCGTCGAGCGCATTCAGAACCGCGGTGCCCGCGTGCGCGCCGTCTCCCTGGACGAGGCGGTCGAGATCTCCGAGGTCCGCATGGTGCTGGAAGGGCTCTGCGCGGCGAAGGCCGCCGTGACCGTCACCGGGGCGGAGATCCGCGAACTGCGCGCGATCGGCGCCTCCATGCGCGAGGCCGTCGCCGGGGGCGATCTGCTCGGCTACTCGTCGCTCAACCAGGAACTCCACCGGCGCGTACGGGAGATCGGCGGCCAGCGGACAGCGTCCCGGCTGCTGGAGCGGCTGCGCGGCCAGAACGTGCGCCACCAGTTCCGCCTCGCGATGCACCCGGGGCGGCCCGCGGTGTCGCTGCCGGAGCATCTGGCGATCATCGACGGGATCTGCACGCACGATCCC
Source organism: Streptomyces winkii (assembly GCF_032248595.1). Lineage (NCBI taxonomy): Bacteria > Bacillati > Actinomycetota > Actinomycetes > Kitasatosporales > Streptomycetaceae > Streptomyces > Streptomyces winkii. Next base: position 114,510 of record NZ_JASTTH010000003.1, read on the forward strand.
GAGGCCGCGGAGGCGGCGGCGCACAACCATCTGCGCAGCGTCATCGAGGCACTCAAGGAGGCGGACAGATCGGGGCCGCCGCCCCGCTGAGGTGCCGCCGCGCGCATCGGCCCGGCGCCCGCCGTGCATGCACGCCCGACCGGCGGCGGCCCCCTCCGCTCACCGCCCCGGCTCCTCTCCTCTGCTCTCCGGGCCTTTTCGTCTCCATGCCTCTTGACCTCTGTAGCCAAGATTGTTGACAATCTGAGCGGAGATTGTGGCTACAAGCAGTCGCGGAACCGCGAGGGAGAGACATGACGGAGCAGCACCCCCAGCCGTCCGAGCGGGCCAGAGAGCTGGTGCGCGGCGCGTACGACGTGCACATCCACGTCTCGCCGGACGTGATGCGCCGCCGCATCGACGACGTGACCCTCGCCGAGCGCTTCGCCTCCGTCGGCATGGCCGGCTTCGTTCTCAAGTCCCACTACGTGCCCACCACGGAGCGCGCCGCCGTGGTCCGCCGCGCCGAGCCGGGCGCGACCGCCCTCGGCGCGATCACCCTCAACGCCTCCGTCGGCGGGCTCAATCCCATCGCCGTCGAGATCGCCGGCCGCGGCGGCGCGAAGTTCGTGTGGCTGCCCACCGTCGACAGCGCCAATCAGCGCCAGTGCCAGGCACGCGAACCCGAGGGCGCCACCCCTCCCATGTGGGCCAGGCTCCAGGACGACCTGCGCGCCGACGGCATGGCCGCCGACCCCGTCGACGTCCTGACGCCCGAGGGCGAGGTCGTCCCCGCCGCACGCCAGGTCTTCCGCCTGATCGCCCGCCACGACATGGTGCTCGCCACCGGCCATCTGCACGCCGACGAGATCGCCGTCGTCGTCGAGACCGCCGCCCGGGAGGGCGTGCAGCGGATGGTCGTCACGCACCCGGAGTTCACCTCGCAGCGCGTCGCCGTCGACCGCCAGCGCGAACTCGCCGCCCACGGCGCCCTGTTGGAGCGCTGCTTCACCACTCCTTACACCGGCAAGGTCGCCTGGGAGACCTGGTTCCGGGCCATCCGCGAGGCCGGGCCGCGGCACTCGGTGATCTCCAGCGACCTGGGTCAGCCCTTCAACCCGCCCGTCGAGGACGGCCTCGCGATCTGCGCCGACCGCCTGCTCGGCGAGGGCTTCGGCGAGGAGGACGTACGCGTCATGACCGTCCACAACAGCCGCTGGCTCGTGGGCGCCGAGCCGCTGGCCGACGCGCCCGCCCACCACCGCAAGGAGAGCCTGGTATGAGCGACTCGGGCACGGACGGCCAGGGCACGGACGACGGGCGAGGCACGGGCGGCCAGGACGCAAGTGGCCGCCGGATGCTGGTCGTCGGCGCCCACAGCGCCGACTTCGTCTGGCGCTCCGCCGGTACGGTCGCCGCGCACACCGCCGCGGGAGGCGAGGCCCTGGTCGTGGCCCTGTCTTACGGCGAGCGCGGCGAGTCCGGAGTGCTGTGGAAGCAGGAGGGCCAGACCGAGGAGAACGTCAAGCGGATCCGCCACGAGGAGGCGGTGAAGGCCGCCGGCGCGGTCGGCGCCGACTTCCGGGCGTTCGACCTCGGCGACTACCCGCTGCACGTCTCACCGGAGTCGGTCGGCCGACTCGCCGAGCTGATGCGGGACTTCGCCCCGCACGTGGTGCTCACGCACCCCGAGAAGGACCCGTTCAACCCGGACCACCCCGTCGCGCACGAGGCGGTCGCCCGCGCCCGGCTGCTCACCTCGGGCGCCGGAGTCGCCAGCGGCTTCCGTACGGCACCGCCGTCGGAGTTCCTGGCCTTCGAACCGCACCAGCCGGAGTTGTGCGGATTCACCCCGACCGTCTACGTGGACATAACGCCCGTGTTCAACCGCAAGGTCGACGCCATGAGTTGCATGGCCGCCCAGCAGTATCTCCAGGAGTACTACGCGCAGCGCGCCGACCAGCGCGGCAACCACGCCCGCAAGGTCACGGGGAACGAGAAGATCCGGCAGGCGGAGGCGTTCCACAGGCTCCTGCCCCACGTGGTGGGCGCGCTGTGAGCGCGGCGGTGACGGCAGCCGCCGTCCAGGAGCTCGCGGCCGCCGGAGTGGCCACGGTGTACGAGGCCTACGGCCGCCGCGGGCTCCTCGACGTTGAGTGGACCCCCTTGCAGCCGGGCCGGCGCATCGCGGGCCCCGCGCGCATCGCCCGCTGCGGGCAGGGCGACAACCGTGCGGTGCACGAAGTCATGCCGCATCTGCGGCCCGGCGAGGTCCTGGTGCTGACGATGCCGCGGCCCGAGCCCGTGGCGCTCTTCGGCGATCTGCTCGCCACCCAGGCCGCGGCGCGCGGTGCGGCGGGGGTGCTCGTCGACGCGGCGGTGCGCGACAGCGCCGACCTGGCACGGTTCGAGTACGGCGTGTGGACCCGCTGGCGCCGCGCGCGAGGCGCCACGAAGGACGAACGCGGCAGCGTGAACGTCCCGGTCGAGATCGGCGGCACGACGGTCGCCCCGGGCGACGTGGTCGTCCTGGACGACGACGGGGCAACCGCCGTCGCCGCCGCCGACGTTGAGGCGGCCGTGGAGGCGGTGCGGCAGCGCATCACCAAGGAGGAGGGCCTGCGCGAGCGTTGGGCCGCCGGCGAGTTCAGCTACGACGCGTACGGGATGCGCGCGGCGGACGAGAGCCCGCGGGCAGCACCGGCCGAGCATGCCGGAGCACGCGAACAGGCCGAACCTGCGGGGCCGAAGGCACCGTCGGGGCCGGCGGAGTCGGAGGCCGTGACATGACCGCCGTCCTCAGCGCCGAGAAGCTGACCAAGCAGTTCACCAAGGACGACAGCGCCATCGTCGCCCTGCGGGACTTCGCCCTCACCGTCGACGAGGGCAGCTTCGTGACCGTCCTCGGACGCAGCGGCTGCGGCAAGTCGACGATGCTCAACCTCCTCGCCGGGCTGACCGAACCCTCCGAGGGCGTCGTCTCGTACCGCGGGAAGAGGCTGACCGGCCCGGACGTCGACATCGGCTACCTCACCCAGTCCGACACGCTGATGCCGTGGCGCGACGTGCGGCGCAACGTCGAGATGCCGCTGGAGATCCGCGGCGTCAGGGCCTCCGAACGCCGGGAGACGGCCGCCGAGTTGATCCGGCGCGTGGGCCTCGCCGGCTTCGAGAACCACTACCCGCGCGAACTCTCCGGCGGCATGCGGCGCCGGGCGTCGCTGGCGCGCATGCTCGCCGGCACTCCTCGCACCCTTCTGATGGACGAGCCGTTCGGCGCGCTCGACGCGCAGCTGCGCACCGAGCTCCAGGAAGAGCTGCTGCGCCTGTGGCACGGCAGCGGCCAGACCGTGGTGTTCGTGACGCACGACATCGAGGAGGCGCTGCTGCTCGGCGACCGGATCGTCGTCCTCGGCGGGCTGGGCCGCATCGTCGCCGACGAGAAGATCACGCTGGCGCGGCCGCGCTCCGTGGACGCCCTGCGCGTGGACCCGGAGTTCGTCCGGCTGCACACGGCGATGGCCGCCGCGCTGAAGGAGGGCTCGTCATGACGGAGCGGACCGTGACGCCGAATCCGGGTCCGGGAGCGGCGAAGGCGGCGGGCGCCGCCGCGCCGGGGGAGCGCGGCCCGTCCGGCGACGGATCCGGGCCGGTGCGGGTTCCGGTGGAGCGCACCTGGTGGCAGCGCCACGGGAGCACCACGACCGTGTGGGGTCTGCGGCTGCTCCTCGTCGTCGTACTGCTCGCCGGATGGGAGGCCACCGCGGGCAGCCTGTTCGACATCACCTTCACCAGCAAGCCGAGCGCGATCGCCGCGCGCCTCGGCGAATGGTCGAGCGACGGCACCCTCTGGACGCACAGCTGGGTGACGATCCAGGAGATCGTCTACGGCTTCCTGCTGGGCGCCGCGGCGGGCGCGCTCGCCGGGTTCGTACTGGCGTCGCTGCGGCTGGCGTACCGCGTGGTCGACCCGTTCATGATGGCGCTCTACTCGATCCCGAAGGTCGCGCTGGCACCGCTGTTCATCGTCTGGTTCGGCATCGGGATGCACATGAAGGTGCTGCTGGCCGCCGCGACAGTCTTCTTCCTCGTCTTCCTCAACACGGCGGCGGGCGTACGGGAAGTGGACCGCGGGCTCGTCGACGCGGTGCGGCTGATGGGCGGCAGCCGCCGGGACATCGCCCTGAAGGTCGTGCTGCCGGCGTCGATGACGGGCGTGCTCACGGGGCTCAAGGTCGCCATCCCGTACGCGCTCATCGGCGCCGTCATCGGCGAGCTGGTGGCCTCCAACCGGGGGCTCGGCTATCTGATCAACGACGCGGCGGCGCAGTTCGACACCGCCGGGGTCTTCGCGACGCTGGTCGTACTGAGCGTCATCGCGGGGCTGTTGAACGTGCTCGTGGGCCTCATCGGGCGCCGCGTCAACCGGTGGAAACCGGTCGAGTCGCGGGGCTGAGCCCTCCTGTTCCGAGCCGCGTGCGCGCACCCCGGTCACCGCCACTGTCCCTGTCCTGGCAGTTGTCCCTGTTCCCGGTCCTCTGTCTCTCCGCTCCGTATCACCCCGTCCTCCGTCCCCGACCCCCAATATCCCCGACCTCCCGTTCCCTCCGTCCGCCCGGGCGGAGCCGGAACCCATGCGACTGGAGCTTGAACCATGGGCATGCACATCGAGCGCCGGACGCTGCTGAAGTCCTTCGCAGCGGCACCCGTCCTCCTCTCACCGCTGGCCGCCGGATGCGCCAAGCACGGGTCGACCACCAAGGCCGGCACGCTCAACATCGGCCAGATCAGCAACTCCGTAGCCTTCTTCCCGCTGTTCATCGCCGAGGAGAAGGGCTACTTCAAGGACGAGGGCATCAAGCTCGGCGACCGCCCGCGGCTCGGCACCGGCGCGAAGGTGGCCGCCGCACTGAAGTCCGGCTCCATCGATCTGGGGGCCGGGGTGCTGACGGACGCCTTCAACCTCGCGCAGTCCTCTGAGCCCGGCGCCACGCGCGTCCTCTCCAGCCTCGTCACCGAGTACTACGTGGACATCGTCGTGGGGAAGACCTTCGACGGGCCCGACGAGAGCGCGAGCCTGGAACAGCGCACCAAGGCCCTGGTGGGCAAGAAGATCGGCATCACCGGCCCCGGCAGCGGCACGGAGGCTCTGGTCACCTTTCTCTTCGACGGCGTCGGCAAGAAGGCGAAGACGGACGCGACGCTCGTCAACCTGGGCAGCGCCGCCACGTCGGCCATCGGCGCGCTCAAGTCGGGCCGCGTGGACGCGCTTTCCTTCTTCCAGCCGATCGGGCAGCAGGCGGAGGCCGACGGCTCGGGCCGCATCCTCATATCCCCGGCGCGGGGCGACGTGAAGGAGATGACGGGCGCCCTCCACGGGGTCGTCTTCTCGACGCAGAAGCTGCTGAAGAAGAAGTCCGAGGAGGCCGACGGTTTCCAGAGGGCCATCAAGCGCGCCCAGCAGGACGTGCAGGGCGACCCCGGCAAGCTGCGGGAACTGCTGGAGAAGTACCTCAAGGACACCGACCCGAAGGCGCTGGACGCGCTGGTGCCGATCCTGCGCAGGGAGATGCCGCGGTCCCCGGCGGTCCAGAGGACGCCGTACGAGACGGCCCGGCGCTTCCACCAGAAGAGCGGACTGGTCAAGAAGGCGCCGGACTTCGGCGACATCACGGCATAGCGTGGTCGCTCGGCCGTGAAACCTCTTCCTTCTTTTCCTCCTCTTTCTTCTCCTCCTTCGCTGCCCGCTTCCCTCGCGACTGGTCCATCTGGCGCCATTCGCGGCGGAGTCCGGCGAGATTCGTGGTGAGGAAGTACGCGACGCCGCCCGCCAGCAGCGACGGGACGAGGCCGAAGGACGACACCGCCGCGCCCGCCAGCAGACCGCCGAGGGGAATGCCCACCCACGCCAGTGACGTGCCCAAACCCTTTACGCGGCCGAGGAGTTGGCGCGGAATTCGCTCGTAGAGGACCGCACCCAGGATGGGATTGAGGAAGCCGGCTCCGAAGCCGCCGACGGCGAAGACGGCCGCCACGGCCCACAACGGCACGTCGTCGGCGGCGAGGATCAGGAAGCGCGGTGCACCGGCCAGCAGGAAGCCGGCGAAGAAGACGACCCGGCGCTTCAGCCGGTGCGCCACGCCGGCCGCGACAAGGCTGCCGGCCACGGCCGCCAGGCCCGAGGCGGTACCGGTGAGTCCGATCGCGGCCGGGCCGTTGCCGGACTCCTTCGCCCACACCGGTACGAGCACCGAAGTGAAGGCGGCGTCCAGCAGGTTGGTGACCGCGATCATCGCGGTCACCGTGAGCAGCAGCGGGTCGCGGCGCAGGAAGAGCACGCCCTCGCCGAGGCGTCTCCAGTAGCCGGGTGCGTCCGGGCCCCGCCCGGGCGCCTCCGCCGTACGGCCGACGCTCCGGGGAACCACCAGCGCGATCACGACCGAACCGGTCCCGAAGCACAGGGCGTTGACGACGAGTGCGGTCATCGGGCCGAGCAGTGCCACGAGCGAACCGCCGGCCGCCGGCCCGATCGTGAAGGCGAGACGCTCCATGACGCCGCTGAGCCCCGTGGCCCGTTCCAGCGCCACCATGCCGCGGTCCGCCGCTTCCGGGACCATGACCTCCTTGGCCAGATCGCCGGGAGCGCGTGCCGCGCCGATGACCGCGACGAGAAGCAGCAGCAGCCAGAAGGAGAGCCGGCCGGCCGTATGGAGTGCCGGGATGGTCAGGGCCGCCGCGGCGCTGAGCGCGTCGGTGGACCAGGAGACGATCCGCGGGCCGCTGCGGTCGACCAGCGGCCCGATGAGCGCCTTGACCAGTACGTACGGCGCCATTTCGCAGAAGGCCACCAGGCCTGTCTGTGTCGCGCTGCCCGTGGTGACGAGGACGAACCAGGGGAGCGCGACCACCGAGATGCGGGTGCCGGTCAGCGACAGACCGGTCGCCGCGAGCACACCCGCCAGCGGCCGCAGGGTCCGTGGTCCGGGCGACGGACCGCTCACTCCGGCCTCCCGGGAGCGTCCAGTTCGGGAAGGAGCTGCGTGATGAGCGAGACGCGTTCCGCGCCTTGCGGAGCGGCGACTCCGGGCGCGTCCCGCCGGTAGCGCCCGATGACCGACACCAACTCCTCGTACAGGGACTTGGTCTCCTCCGGAGTGAGCCGCAACGCCCAGTCGCTCCAGTCGGTCGCCGCGCGCCATGCGGGAGGCAGAGTCTGGAGCTCGCTCACGGCCCGCTGAGCCCGCAGCGTGTACGCGGCGACCACGGAGTGCAGGTAGGCCAGCGTGGCTTCGGGCTCCTGCTCGGCGAGCTCCACGTCGTCGAAGCGCGTGGAGTGGTGCAGCGAACGCCACCAGCGCTCACGGGCGTTGCCGCGCTCGGTGTCCTCCTCGACGAAGCCCGCGTCGCCGAGCTGGCGCAAGTGGTAGCTGGCGGTGCCGGAGTTGACGCCGAGCTGGTCGGCGAGGCGCGTGGCGGTGGACGGGCCGTGCTTGCGCAGCAGCCCGACGAGCTGCACGCGCACCGGATGTGCCAGCGCACGCAGCCCCTTGGCGTCCAGGACGACGGTGTCCCTCGCGGCTTCTCCGGCCCCGGCGGTGTCCGGGTCGTCCGGAACCCTGCCCAACTCGCTGTCCCTGGCGGGGACTTCACTGTCGGCGTCTGTCATGCCGAGCACTCTAGAACGCCAACAGTTCTTTGCGAAGAGTTCTTTGCGAAGAACTGTTGGCAGTCGATCCCTCTGGGGCGGTACGGCACCGGCTGCGTGCTCGTGGAGCGCCGTCCCGGAGTGACCGGGCCGCCCGCCGGTGCGACGGGGGGATGCGGGCCGCCCGGTCAACTCCCCTGCGAGGAAGCCGTGTCGGCCCCGGCGACGCCCAGCGCGGCGGCTCCGCGCTCGCAGTTGGCGCGGAGCGCGGTCAGCACGCGCTCGGGCAGGCGCAGCGCCGAGTTCCGGCGGCCCGTGCCGTCGAGAAGCTCGTCCCCCTCCTTCAGCCACTCCGCGATCGGCTGCACGCCGATGAAGTCGGCCACGCGGGCCAGCTCCTGCCGCGGCGCGTCCAGGAGCCGTTCGTACGAGAGCGTCGTGCGCTGCTCCGCGGGGATCGCCGAGAGCTGCTCCACGCCCTCGCAGATCAGGTCCGACCAGAGAGTGCCGAAGTCCGGCACGGGCATCTCGCGGTCGAGGACGAGCGCCGGATCGTACTGCGGGCTCAGCAACGGCGCGAGGTCGTCGGGGAGTTGCTTGATGTGGTCGTCCGTCAGCTCGGACGCGGACTCCACACCGGAGCGGCGGACGATCTCGCGGAGCAACGCGATCATGCGGTAGCCGTTGTGGCGGCTCATGGACAGGGCGCAGTCGGGCCCGTCGCGGTAGAGGTGCACGAAGCGGGCCTCGGGGAAGAGTTCGCGCAGCAGGCCCACGCGGTGCAGCGAGTAGCCGGAGCGCTCGACGGCGGCCTCGCGCCCGCCGATGCGCCAGGCGAGCGCGCCGAACAGGGCGTGCCACTGCTGCGGCGCGGGCCGCTCGGGCCAGGAGCGCACCTCCGGCTCCAGGGCGTCGAGGAGCGCGTCGGGGTCGTCGGTCAGATGGGGCAGCGCCATCATGCTGATCGCGGGGATGCCCGTGGTCTGCGCCGAGTAGCGCCACTCGGGGTGGCGGTTGTAGATGAACTCCGGCAGCGGGGTGCCGCTGCGGACCATGGCGTCGAAGACCTCCATCGGCTCGCGCAGACATCGCCAGAACTCCGGCCCCGTGAGCGGCTGCCCGGACAGCGCGGGCGGGCCGTCGATGCAGGAGTACAGCTCGTTGAGGCTCAGCACGTCGGGGTGCAGCCGCAGCACCTGGGACAGCGCCGTCGAGCCGCTGCGCCCGGTGCCGACGACGAAGGTCAGGGTCTTGATGCCCGTCCGCACGGTGGAACTCCTCCCCCAGGGCCCGTCTGCCGGCGGGCCGGTCGGCGTCTGATCAGCCCCAGTCCTACCCCGTGCACACGCATCGACCCGGCGATGTCCGGTGATCACACGAAGGGGTCGAAGCGCGAAGCTTCGGCGGTTCTGAGATGTGCTGGGCGGCCCGTGCCGGCACCTTGTCGCCGCGCCGGCGCCTCACCGCGGCGTCACCCCATGAGGGAGGCGATCTCCTCCGCGCACGCGCGCAACGCCGGTACGTGGCCGTGGAGTTCGTCCCTCGTCGTCAGGACGACCGTGGCGCCGAGGGACACCGCCAGCCGGGGGCGCAGGCCGCCGTTCAGGTCCGGGACGACGGTCGCGACGGAGCGGACGCCGACCTCGTTCTCCTCGTCCACCTCGGCCCACCCCCGCGCCCGTACGCGCTCGATGTCCCGGCGCAGCACCTCCGGATCGGTGACGGTGTGGGCCGTGGGAGCCGGAAGGGGCGGTGCGAGCAGCGCGCCCAGCTCGTCCTCGGGCAGCGCGGAGGCGAGGGCCTTGCCCAGGGAGGTGGCGTGCCAGTGGTTGCGGGTGCCCTCGGCGCTGCGCAGCTGGAGGTGCTGCGTGCCCTCCGCGCTGAGCACCAGCAGCACCTCCCTGCCGTCGAGGATGCCGGCGATGGCGGGGAGTCCCGTACGGGCGGCCAGGCGCCGCATGGGCGCCGCGGCCGCCGAGTAGCCGGCGGGGGAGCGCTGGAAGCCCCGGGAGAACTCCAGGACGCGCACGCCCAGGGCGTAGCGGCGGGTGTCCTCGTCGTAGGCCACGAAACGTTCGGCGGCCAGCCGGCCCAGCAGCCGGTGCGCGCTGCTGACGGGCAGCCCCGCGGTGCGGGCGGCGGCGCTGACGCCCAGCCCCGAAGGGTTGTCCGCCAGCACGGTCAGCAGCCGCAGGCCCCGGCTGAGCATGTCGTCGCCGGCGGGTGCCGTCACCGTCGGTGCTCCTCGGAGATCGTGCGGGGAAGGGTCAGTCGCGTCCGCCGCCGCTCACCGCCGTGCGGGCGGCCTGGCGGGGGTGCGCACTCACCGTACCGGTAGCGCCCGTCGGGACCTTCGGTTCCCGCACGCCGAACATCAGCGCCGCGGAGATCAATGTGCACACCGCCATGAAGCCGAAGGCCCCGGCGTCGCCGAGCGGCGTGCCGCGTACCCAGCCCACGAGGTACGTGCCCGCGAACGAGCCCAGCGCGCCGAAGGAGTTGACCGCGGCGACGGCCGCGCCCGCCACGCCGGCCGGTGCCAGCTCGGAGACGAACGCGAAGTACGGGCCGTACGGCGCGTACATGCACAGCCCCGCGACGGTCAGCAGCGTCAGCGCGAGCGGGAAGTTCGCGCCCGCGAGATACGACGCGAACAGCGCCGCCGCCCCCGCGCCCAGCCACGGCCAGACGGCGGCGCGGCGGCGCCCGGTGCGGTCGGAGACGCGGGAGTTCAGCAGCATCGCCACGACGGCGAACGCGTACGGGACGGCCGAGATCAGGCCGGTGGCGCCGATGCCCTCGCCCGAGGCCTTCTTCACGATGGACGGCAGCCAGAAGATGAAGCCGTACATGCCGAACGACCAGAAGAAGTACTGCGCGGCGAGCACGACCACGGGCCGCGAGCGCAGCACCTTCCGGTAGTCCGCCGCGCTCGCCCGTGGCGCGTCGGCGCTGGTGGCATGCGCGTCCGGGCCGGATCCGGCGCCGGGCGAGGCCGGAGAGCCCGCGCCCACCTCGTCCGCCGTCACGGCCGAGCCGGGCGACTCGGCGGCGGCGCGCTGCTCGGCGGCGAGCGCCGAGCGCAGCTCCTCGCGGTCCCCGGCGCTCATCCAACGTGCCTCGTCCGGGCGGTCCTTGATGAGCCTCAGGCACAGCAGCCCCCACAGGACGGACGGCAGGCCCTCGACGACGAACATCGTCCGCCAGTCCGAGACCTCGATGAGCCACCCGGACAGCACGGACAGCCACATCACGGTGATCGGATTGCCCAGGATCAGCAGGGTGTTGGCGCGGCTCCGCTCGCCCTTGGTGAACCAGCGGCTGAGCAGCAGCACGAGGGACGGCAGCACGGCCCCCTCGACCACGCCGAGCGCGAAGCGCACCGCGATCAGCTGGCCGGGGCTGCTGAGGAGGCCCTGCGCCGTGGCGAGCAGGCCCCAGGCGATCGTCGAACCGGCGACCATGCGGCGCACGCTGCGCTGCTCGGCGTAGATCGTCCCCGGGATCTGGAAGAAGAAGTAGCCGAGGAAGAAGGAGGCGGCGATGAGGGAGTCGAGCCCCGCGGACAGATGCAGGTCCTCGGCCATGCCGCCGGCGGAGGCGATCGCGTAGTTGGACTTGTCGAGGTAGGCGAGCGAGTACGTGACGAACGCGATCGGCATCAGATACCGGGCGCGGGTCGATGACCAGAAGCCTCCGCTGCCGGTGAGGGAGGAAGCAGCCCCTGTCATTCCCGGACCCTCCTTTTTCCGTGGGATGGAAAGTGTTTCACTGGGCGGGAAGGACGTTACGAGCGTGTGCCGGCCGGGTCAATGGCCGGGACGCGTCGGGCCGGCGGCTCCCGCGCGGCCCGTCCCGCAGTCGTACGCCGCACGCGGTGAAGGAGAGGTCCACGCATGTCCACGAAGCCCGGAGGCGAAGGTTCCGCGGGGCCCGCCGACGCCCAGGAGCCCGCCGGTTCCCCGGAGCCGGCGGGGTCCCCCGTCCATGTGCTGCTGCCCTGGCCGGAGTTGGACGAGCGGCACGGGCCATGGCCGGCGAACGTCCGCGTGCACGTATGGGACGGGCGCACACCCGACGGCGAACTGCCCCCGCACGTCCTGGAGTCGGCCGGCCTGTGGGTGATGCCGTACGCGGTGCCGGGCGTGGAGCGGCTGCTGCCGCGGCTCACGGCGCTGCGCGCCGTGCAGTCCCTCAGTGCCGGGGTGGAGAAGCTGCTGCCGCTGCTGCCGGACGGAGTGCGCCTGTACAACGGCCGCGGTCTGCACGACGCCAGCACCGCCGAACACGCCCTCGGGCTGATCCTCGCCGCGCAGCGGGAGCTTCCACGCTGGGTCGCCGATCAGCGAGCCGGCCGCTGGGAGCCGCACTTCACGCGCTCACTCGCCGGCTCCCGCGTCGCCGTGATCGGCTACGGCTCGATCGGACGGGCCCTGGAGCACCGGCTGCTCGCGTGCGAGGCGGAGGTCGTGCGCGTCGCCCGTCGCGGCCGGCCCGAGCAGGACGTCCACGCCGTGACCGCCCTGCCGCGGTTGCTGCCGGAGGTGGACATCGCGGTGCTCGTCCTGCCCGAAACCCCCGCGACCGCGGGCCTGTTGGGCAAGGACGAGCTCGCGGCGCTGCCCGGCGGGGCGCTCGTCGTCAACGTGGGGCGGGGCCGCACCCTCGACACCGGGGCCCTGCTGGACGAGGTACGCGGCGGACGGCTCCGCGCCGCGCTCGACGTGACCGACCCCGAGCCGCTGCCCGGTGACCATCCGCTGCGGCGGCAGCCCGGCGTGCTCATCACCCCGCATGTGGCGGGCGGCTCCGCGACGTTCAGGCCGCGCGCCGAGCGGCTCGTCGTGGAGCAGGTCCGCCGCTTCGCCGCGGGGGAACCCCTCGTCAACGCCTTCCCCGCGAGCTGACGGGAGCTGGCGGACGCGTACGCGCACGACCGGGCCGAGGCCGGGGCGGGGTCTTGTCCGGGAGTCCGGAGAGGGCCTCCGGCCGTGAACGCCCTTGTCCGGCTGCGGCGTTCAGCGGTCCGGGACGGGCGGCTGCCGTCCGCCCGGGCCCTCGGGGCACTTCAGCCCCGGGCACCATCCCGAGCGGGTCACGCTCCGTGTGTGCCGGTCGCGGGGCGGCGGAAGACGGCCGTGGAGCTCCCAGCCGTCCTCGCCCCGCGCCCAGTGGACGAAGTCCTCCTCCCACGGGCTGTTGAGCAGCTGGATCCGCTCCCAGGTCTCGACTTGCCGCGCGTTGAACTCCCGGAAGCTGCGCCAGAGATCCTTCAGAACCATCGGAATCACCGCCGGTGGCCGGAGTATTCGGAGATTCTTCGCTGCCGGGCGTACCCGCGGGGCGGCGTCGATGCAATAAAGCTAAGGCCGCCGCACCGCCGGGTCCACGCCTCGTGGGGCATCAAGTGGAATTGAACCCCGGACTGTTTCCGCCGCGTTCCGGATCGCTTGCTACGGGCTCAGAAGCCGCCCGCCGAGTCCAGGATGCGCCCGGCCACCCGTACCGAATCGACCAATGGGTGCAGCGCGAGCGCCCGCAGCGCCGCTGAGCGGGAGCCGTCCGCCGCCGCCTCGATCGTCGCTCGTTCCACCGCCTTGACCTGGAGCATCAGGCCGAGCTGGTCCGGGGACACGGCCCCGGCCGACAGGGGACGCGCACCTCCCGCGTCGACCAGGCAGGGCACCTCCACCACCGCTTCCGCGTCCAGACCCGGAACGGCCGTGCGGTTGGGCACGTTGAGGATCAGCGTGGTGCGCTCGTTGCGGGCGACGGCGCGCATCAGGGCGAGCGCGACGCGGTCGTAGCCGCCGCTGTCCAGATCGCAACTGTCGCGCTTCCAGCCGCCGGTGGCCTCGCGGCTCTCGGCCATGTAGGTCTCTTCGCGTTCGCGGCGCGTACGGTCCCAGGCGTCGTACGAACCCGCGGGATCGGCGGGCCGCGACGCCTCGTAGAAGCGGGACTGCTGCTCGCGCAGGAACTCCCCGCGGGTGGCCCGCGATCCCCGTACGGCGGCGACCGCCTCGCGGTTGAAGTAGTAGTAGTGCAGATACTCGTTGGGCAGCGCGCCCAGCGCGCGCAGCCAGTCCGCGCCGAAGAGCCTGCCCTCCTCGAAGGACTCCAGCAGGTCGCCGTTCGCGAGCAGTTCGGGAAGTCTGTCCCGCCCGTCCACCACGACGCCGCGCAGCCAGCCGAGGTGGTTGAGGCCCACGTAGTCGTAGTCCGCGCGGTCGGGGTCGGCGCCCAGGGCGCGCGCGGCGCGGCGGCACAGGCCGACGGGGGAGTCGCAGATGCCGATCACCCGCTCGCCCAGGCCGCGTTCGCGGAAGACGCGGCTCATGGCCTCGGTGACCATGCCGGCCGGGTTGGTGAAGTTGATGATCCAGGCGTCCGGGGCGACTTCGGCGACGCGTTCGGCGATGCGCACCGCGACGGGAAGGGTCCGCAGCCCGTACAGGACGCCGCCCGCGCCCACCGTCTCCTGCCCCAGCACGCCCTCGGCGAGCGGGACGCGCTCGTCGCGCGTACGTCCCTCCAGGCCGCCGACGCGGATCGCGGAGAAGACGAAGTCCGCGCCGCGCAGGGCCTCGTCGAGGTCGGTGGTGGCCCGCACGGCGGGCACCCGTCGCCCTTCGTGCTGCGCCGCCTGGTGGGAGAGGACGGCCGTGACGGCGTCCAGGCGGCCCGAGTCGGTGTCGTGGAGCACGAGTTCGGTGATGCGTCCCGCGTCGTCGCCCTCGTCCTCCAGCAGTGCACGGTGCACCAGCGGCACCCGGAACCCGCCGCCGCCCAGCACGGTCAGCCTCATCGGCGCTCCACCTCTGCCTCCATGTCCCTCGTCTCCGTGTGCGTTTCCATGTCCGTGTCCACGTCCCTGTGCGTGCCGCCGCCGGTCTGCGCCGGCACCGGCCTGTGAGCCCGCGCCTGCGTCTGTGCCTCTGCCGGGGGCTCGGTACCCGGCTCCGCACCCGGCTCCCCGGCTGTCTCCACCTCGGCGCCGGCCTCGCGGAAGACGGCCAGCGTCGCCGGGTCGGACGACTCGTTCGTGATCAGCGTGTGAATGTCCTGCGGCCCGCAGATACGGGCCGTGCCCTTGCCGGGGAACTTCCGGGCGGTGGCGAGCAGCACCGCATGCCGTGCGGAGGCCAGCATCGCCTGCTTGACGGGCACTTCGACGTCGGTGGTGTCCAGCACGCGGCCGTCGGGCAGGACGCCGCTGGTGCCGAGGAAGAGCCGGTCGGCGTAGAGATGACGCAGGCTCGACTCCGTCAAGTGCCCCACCAGGGAACGGTAGTTGCGGCGGACCTGGCCGCCGAGGAGCACGAGCGCGACGTCCTCGTCGTCCTTCAGCTCCTCGTACACGGCGAGGCTGCTCGTCGCCACCGTGATGCTGCGGCCGTGCAGCCGCCGCGCGAGCTGGAGGGTGGTGGTGCCGATGTCGAGCAGCACGACCTCGCCGTCCGCGACGGTGGCGGCCGCGCTGCGGGCGACCGCGTCCTTGTCCGCGCGGTCGTCGACCTCTTCCTCCGCGAAGGGCCGCTCGACCGGGCCGCGGGCCACCGCCCCGCCGTAAACCCGCGTCAGGCGGCCCGCGTTGCCCAGATCGTTGAGGTCGCGGCGTGCGGTGGCCTCGCTGACGCGGAGGCGCTCCGCGATCTGCCCGACGGGCAGCACGCCCTCCTCGCGGAGCAGCTTCAGCAACTGCTCATGACGGGTCTCGCGCAACATGTTCGGCAATGTAGCGCGAGTGAGCGTCTTTGCGCGAGTGTGACCGGGGTCTTGCACAAATCGCCTTCTACGTGCAAGGTGTCGCTCAAAGAAGCGAGAACCCCCTGGTCTTCACCGCCGCGCCCGGCAGAGCGGAAGAGCGGTGGAGCAGCAGAGCGGGGGAGGGCCGGAGAGGCCGCAGAAGGGGCGGGAGAGCAGTGAGCACGACCGGGAGCGCGCAGCCGGCGCCGACATCGGCGGCATTGGACCCGCTGTCGGCCCTGCGCGGCGACGGCGGCCCGGAACAGGACGTCTTCCTGACCGGCACCGTCTTCCTCGACATCATCTTCACCGGGCTCGACCACGCGCCCGTGCGCGGCACCGAGTCGTGGGCGCGCGGCATGGGTTCGTCGCCCGGCGGCGTCGCCAACATGGCGACGGCGCTGCGCCGCCTCGGCCTGCGCACGTCCCTCGCCGCCGCGTTCGGCGACGACGTCTACGGCGACTACTGCTGGGAGTCCCTGGCCGACAGCGAAGGCATCGATCTCGCACCGTCCCACCGCGCCCAGGGCTGGCACTCGCCCGTCACCGTCTCCATGGCCTACGAGGGCGAGCGGACTATGGTCTCCCACGGGCACGAGGCCCCGGCCCCCTGCGTGCGTACGGGCGGGCGCCCCCGCTCCCGGGCCTGCTTCACCGACCTCGCCCCGGGCCGCCTCGACGGCTGGGTCCGCGAGGCCCACGACGAGGGCAGCAAGATCTTCGCCGACGTCGGCTGGGACGACACCGGCGCCTGGGACCCCGACACCCTCGCCGACCTCTCCTACTGCCACGCCTTCCTGCCCAACGCCGCCGAGGCGCAGCATTACACGCGCACCGGCAGCCCCGAGGAAGCGGTACGCGCGCTGGCCGAACTCGTCCCCATCGCGGTCGTCACCAAGGGCTCCGGCGGCGCGGTGGCCGTCGACTCGCTGAGCGGAGAGAGCGCCGACCTGCCCGCCCTGCCCGTCGAGGCGCTCGACCCGACCGGCGCCGGGGACGTCTTCGTCGCCGGCTTCATCACCGGGACGCTCGCCGGCTGGCCGCTCGCGGACCGGCTCGCCTTCGCCAACCTCACCGCCGCCCTGTCCGTACAGCACTTCGGGGGCTCGCTCTCCGCTCCCGGCTGGACCGAGGTCGCCGCCTGGTGGCAGTACGCCACCCGCTGCGGAGGACAGACGGAGGACGTGATGCGCCGGTACGCCTTCCTGTCCGACCTGCTGCCCGGCGCCAACCGGGGCTCGGCGCTGCGCCGCGCCACACCCACCATCGGATTCCGCGCACCCTGAACGCCGCCCCGGTACGGGCACGATGCGCCCGCACCCAGGCGGGACGCCGAGAGGAGACTCCCATGCACTCTGAGCGGGTGAGGAGCACGGGGCGAGCGCACCGGCCGCGCCGGGCGCCCGTCCGGCAGCGCCAGGGGCGCCCGTCCCGGCGCACCGCCAGGACAAGGCGGCATGCCGCGGGGCTCGTACTGGCCCTCGGCGGCGTGCTGCTCGCCGCGGCATGCGTGCCCGGGACCGACGGCTCCGGCGCGGCGGGCGCGGGCGTGCCCGGCGCCGCGGCCACCTCCAAGCCCGACCCGTCCAAGGCGGGGAAGGCCACGCTGACCGTGTGGGACCAGGAGGTGCGCGGCGGGCAGAACGACGAACTGGAGCGGCTCAACGCCGAGTTCGAGAAGAAGTACCCGCACATCCGCATCAAGCGGGTCGCCCGCAGCTTCTCCGACCTCAAGACGACGCTGAAGCTGGCCATATCCGGCAACAAGCCGCCGGACGTCATCCAGGCCAACCAGGGCTACCCCGACATGGTGGCCTTCGTCCAGGCCGGCCTGCTCACCCCGCTCGACAACTACGCCGGCCTCTACGCCTGGAACACCCGCTATCCGTCCACGCTGCTCAACCTCAACCGGGTCTCCGCCGACGGCCGCGACTTCGGCACGGGACGGCTCTACGGCATCTCGCAGACGGGCGAGTACATCGGCGTCTACTACAACAAGGACGTACTGAAGAAGGCCGGCGTCGAGCCCCCGCAGACCTGGGAGGAGCTGACGGACGCGCTGCCCGAGATCAAGGACGACGGCGAACTTCCCGTCCAGTTCGGCAACTTGGACAAGTACCCGGCGATCCACACCTTCGGCGTGCTCCAGAACCAGGCCGGCGGCGCGGAGGAGACCCGCGAGAGCGTCTTCGGACGCGGCGGCGGCTTCGACAACGAGCCGACCAAGGAGGCCGCCCGCACGCTCGCCGACTGGAAGAAGCGCGGCTACATCCCCAAGGGCGCCAACGGCACCGGATACGACGACGCCGCCAAGAAGTTCGCCGACGGCGACGGCGCGTTCCTGGTCACCGGCACCTGGCAGCTGCCTGATCTGAAGAAGACCATGGGCGGCAAGCTCGGCTTCATGCCCCCGCCGCCCGTGAAGAAGGGCGGCGAGCCCGTCACCACCGGCGGACAGGGCCTCGCCTGGTCGATCACGTCCAAGTCGCGGCACCCCGAAGTGGCCGCCGCCTACCTCGACTTCATCACCAGCCGGCACGCCGCCGACGTGATGACCGAGGAGGGCGTGCTGCCCGCCGTGCCCGGCAAGGCCGCCCGCGAGATCCCCGAGGGCAGCGTCGACGCGCAGATGGTGAAGGGCTGGGAACAGCTCAACGCGGCCGACGGTCTCGTGCCGTATCTCGACTACACCACGCCCGACTTCTACGACTCGCTCTCCGCGGACCTCCAGGGCGTCATCAACGGGTCGGTCTCCCCGGGGGAGTTGTCCTCGAAGATGCAGCGCTCCTACACGGACTTCCAGGAGAAGAAGCGCGCAGAAGGGAAGCCGAAGCCGTGAGCGCCGCACCCACCGCACCGGCCACCGCGCCCGCGGACGGCGCTCCCGCGGCCGGGACCGGCACGCGCGGGCGCCTGCTGCGGCACGCCGCCGGCCGCTACCGCCGCCGCGCCCCCGGTCAGCCCCGTGCCGTCGGCTACCTCTACGTGCTGCCGGCGCTCGCGCTCTACGCCGTCTTCCTCCTCTTCCCCCTCGGGCAGACGGTATGGCTCTCGCTGCTGCACTGGGACGGCCTGACCGTCGCGACCTGGGCCGGAGCGGACAACTACCAGGCGCTGCTGACCGATCCGTCGCTGCGCGGCCCCTTCGTGCACGCGCTCGTGCTGCTGCTCTTCTACGCCGCGCTGCCCGTCGTCCTGGGGCTGCTGCTGGCCTCGGCGCTCTCGCGCTTCCGGGTGCGGGGGATGACCTTCTTCCGCACGGTGTTCTTTCTGCCGCAGGTGCTGGCGATGGTCGTCGTCGGCGTCGCCTGGCGCTCGATACTCGGCCCGGACGGGCTGCTCAACGACTCCCTGCGCGCCGTCGGACTCGGCTCCCTCGCCCGCTCCTGGCTCGGCGACTACACCTGGGCGCTGCCCGCCGTCGGCACGGTCGGCGCGTGGGTCGAGACGGGCCTGTGCGTCGTGCTCTTCCTGGCCGGCGTCCAGCGGATCCCGCGCGAGCTGTACGAGGCGGCCCGCATGGACGGGGCGGGCCCGCTGCGGGAGTTCTTCGCCGTAACCCTTCCGGCGCTGCGGGCCGAGATCGCCGTCGCGCTGACCCTTACGATCGTCGCCGGGCTGCGCAACTTCGACCTGATCTACATCACCACCAGCGGCGGCCCCGGGAACGCCACCTCCGTACCCGCGTACGAGGTCTACCACCGGGCGTTCGAGACGAACGAGGTCGGATCGGCGGCGGCGATGGGCGTCGGCCTGACCGTGCTCATCTTCGTACTGACCGTCTCCGTCGCCCGGCTCACAGAAGGACGAAGCCGATGACCGGCCGCCTCGAACGCGGTGCCACCTACGGCATCCTCGCCCTCTTCGCCGTCGTGGCCCTCACGCCCGTCGTCGGCATCCTCTCCACGGCGTTCGGCCCCAGGTCGGGGACGGCCACCGGTTTCTCACTGCCGGACGGACTCAACTGGGCCAATTTCGCGGACGCCTGGACCCGCGGGCACTTCGGCACGTACCTGTCGAACTCGGTGCTCGTTGCCGTCGTGGTCGTCACGGCCACCGCCGTGCTCGCCGTGCTCGCCGCGTACGCCTTCGGCGTGATGCGCTTCCCCGGCTCGAACCTGCTCTTCTACCTCTTCGTCCTCGGCCTGACGCTGCCGCAGGAAGCCCTCGTCGTGCCGCTCTACTTCGATCTGCGGTACTGGCAACTGACCGACACCTACTGGGCGTTGATCCTCCCGCAGACGGCGCAGTCCCTCGCCTTCGGCGTCTTCTGGATGCGTACGTACTTCCGCGGCAGTTCCCGATCGGTCATCGAGGCCGCTCGTATCGACGGCGCGTCCAGCTGGACGACGCTGTGGCGCGTACTCGTCCCGATGGGGCGTCCAGCGCTGTCCACGATGGTCGTCATCGTCTTCATGTGGACGTGGAACGAGTTCCTGATGGCCCTGGTGATGGTCAGCGACGAGGCGCACCGCACGGTCCCGCTCGGGCTGGCGTTCTTCCAGGGGCAGCACAGCTCCGACACGGCGCTGCTCGCCGCCGCTTCGGTGCTGATCGCCCTGCCGGTCGTGGTGGTGTACGTGGCGCTCCAGCGGCGCTTCATCGAGGGCATGCTGACGGGCGCGGTCAAGGAGTAGCCGGGCCGGGCGACTCCGCGCCGGGGGCTCCTAGTCGTCCGGCGCGGAGGCGGCCATGCCGGAGCGCGCGGGAGGGTCCCCGGTGTCGCCCATGACGAGGCCCTCGATCGTGTGCTTCTGCACGATGGGCGTGAGCTCGTCCACGACGGGGCAGTGCAGATGGTCGCGCACGCACGCGGGCAGTGCGTCGCGGTAGCCACGGGTGACGGCCATGTCGTGGTGGCCGTCGTTGCCCGCTCCCGGTGCGTCGACTCCGAGCACGAGAACGGGGCGCGAGATCGCGGAGCGGTTCGCTGTGCCGCGGTGGATCGTCAGCGCCGACCGTACGGAGATGTCCCCGCGCTGCGGGAACTTGAGCACCCCGAGCGCCCCGTAGCGCGGATAGTCCTCGCGCGGCGGGAACATGGCGTGTTCGAAGCGGCTGTCCTCGTCCCACTGCGTTCCGGGCGCGATCTCGAAGGGGCCCATCTCCTCGGTGGTGTCGACGCCGGTGAGGTTGAAGGCCAGCGAGTTCAGCCGCCGCCGCGTCCTGGTGGGCTCGGGCATCGGGAAGTCGCGGTGCCAGGGCTGGTTGACCGCGCCCGCGAACGGAATGTCGAACCCGAGCTCGACGATCGAGTAGTCCGGCCCGAGCACCGCCTCGCAGACCGCCCGCACCCAGGGGTGGCCGGCGAGTTCGGCGAATCCGCGCAGCTGCTCGGGGTGTATCTCGACGTAGTAGCGGTTCGGGCCGCGGCCCACGGCGCCGCCGGGACGCCGGCTCGCCTCCTCGTAGGCGTGCTCGATGTCCTCGCGCATGCGGTCGGCCCACTCCGGCGGGAAGGCCCCGGGACACCCGCTGATGCCGTCGGTGTACAGGTCGCGCACCACGTCGCCGATGGTCGCCACGGTGACGGGCGGCGTCTCGCTGTCCGGCTGGGGGCTCGTCGTGGTCACAGGCGGACTCCTCCCTGACAGGCGGTGAAGGGCCCAGCTTGCAACGTTGCATGCAGCGTGGCAAGAGGGGAGGATCGATCCTCTCCCTCGCAAGGACGGCGTGGGAAGATCGAGAACGCCGTTACGGGTGAGAGGCGGGCGGCACGGGCCGAAAGGGCCGCAGGAATCCCGCGGTTGGGCGGCAGGAGCGAGCAGCAAGACTGAGCAGCAAGCCCGAGCGGCAGGGCCGGGCAGCAAGCCCGGGCAGGGCCGGGCAGGAAGGGCGCAGCGGTGGCGGCGAAACTGAAGGACGTGGCGGCCAGGGCCGGCGTCTCCGTCCGTACCGTCTCCAACGTCGTGAACAACGCGGCGGCCGTGGCTCCCGCGACCAGGGAGCGCGTCCTGCGGGTCATCGAGGAGCTTCAGTACCGGCCCAATCTCGCGGCGCGCAATCTGCGTCAGGGCCGCACCGGCCTGATCGGGCTGGCCGTCCCGGAGGTCCGCTCCCCGTACTTCGGTGAGATCGCCGAACTCCTCATCGACGCCGCGCAGGACCGCGGCTGGACGGTGCTCGTCGACCGTACGGACGGCACCGCCGAGCGGGAGCGGCGCCTGCTGGAGGGCTCCGAGCGGCACACCGTGGACGGCATGATCATGAGCCCGTGGTCGCTGACGCCGGAGGAACTCGGGCGCCACAGCGCCACGTTGCCCCTCGTCGTCCTCGGTGAGCAGGAGACGGGCGGCACCGCGGACCACGTCGCCATCGACAACGTCACGGCCGCACGCGAGGCGACGGCGCACCTCGCCTCCCTCGGCCGCCGCCGGATCGCGGCCATCGGCCTTCAGCCGCAGCTGTCCAACGGCACCGCCGAACAGCGCGCGCAGGGCTACCGGGAGGCGCTGGCCTCGGCCGGGCCGCACGTCGCGGAGCCGCTGACACGCTCCGTCGCCACGCTGCACCGCGAGGAGGGCCACCGCGCGATGCGCGGGCTGCTGGACGAGGCGGAGGCACCTGACGCCGTCTTCTGCTTCAGCGACGAACTCGCCCTCGGCGCCATCCGTTCCGCCCGCGAGGCAGGTCTGCGCGTGCCGGAGGATCTGGCAGTGGTCGGCTTCGACGACATCGAGGACGGCCGCTACTCGGTGCCCTCCCTGGCCACCGTCTCCCCGGACAAGCAGCAGATCGCCGAGCGGGCCCTCCAGTGCCTGGCGGACCGCGTCTACGGCCGTCTCGGCCATCTGCCCGCGCGCCGCGTCACCGTGCCCCACCGGCTCGTCGTCCGGGAGAGCGCCGGCGTATGAGCTGAGTCACCATCTCCCAAGTGGTGCAACCCGGTTGAGGGGCCATCACGTAATCCTCTACGCATAGGTCTTCACGCCGGGGGCACCCAGCACACCCGACACGGGGATGCGGTGAGACACGTGAGAGACCTGTGAGACCTGGAACACAGGCCTGCAACCCGGCCGCACGGAAAGGGGTGAGACCATGGCGACAACAGGTGACAAACAGAACGAAACGCAACGCCCGGATCGCGACCGGAGTCAGGACCGGAGCGGCAGCGCGGAGGCGGGCGAACGCGTTCCGATCGCCGAAGCCATGCGCCTCGCGGCCGGACAGCTGGCCGAACTCCTGCGGTGCGAACCCGAGTCGGTGTCCTCGATCAAGCCCGCGCAGGAAGGCTGGACGGCGGACGTCGAGGTGGTCGAGGTCGAGCGCGTTCCCGACACCACGAGCGTCATGGGTTCCTACCGCGTGCAGCTCGACGGGCGGGGAAATCTGCTCGGCTACGAGCGCACCCGCCGTTACGCGCGCGGCCAGATCGATCAGCGGAGATGAGCCTCGGCGTGATCCGAAAGTGATCACGCGATGACGGCCCCCGCGTACGACATCATTCCGGAAGGACGAAGCAAGTGACGGTAGTTGCGCAGAGCGGTGCCCAGCCGGCCACCGGTTCCGGCGGCGGAAACCTCTACGACATCCTCGAACTCATCCTGGACCGCGGTCTCGTCATCGACGCGTTCGTACGGGTCTCCCTCGTCGGCATCGAGATACTGAAGATCGACGTGCGCGTGGTCGTCGCGAGCGTCGACACGTATCTCCGCTTCGCCGAGGCCTGCAACCGGCTCGACCTCGAAGCGGGCCGCAAGGCCCCCACGCAGCTGACCGAGATCGTGGGCGACGTGACGGAGAACGGCGCGAAGGGCAAGTCCAAGGGCGCGCTGACCGGAGCGGTCGAGGCCTTCAGCGAGTCCTTCGGCAAGGGGCGCGAGGACGAGGACGACGAGCGTGAGCGGGAGCCGGGGAAGGCGTCCGCGAACTCCGGCGGCCGCCGCAACTCCCGCCACAAGGAGGACTGATACGTGTCGACCTACGTCTACGCGATCACCGCAGCCGACCACCCGCAGAACCTCCAGGGGCTGAGCGGCGTCGGGGACCCGGCGGGCACGCTGCGTACCGTCGGGGCCGAGACGCTGAGCGCCGTGGTGAGCGACGCGCCGGAGCACCTGCGTGCCAAGCGCCGCGATCTCGCGGCCCACCAGGCCGTACTGGAACAGCTGATGGCGGACGGCGCGACGCTGCCGATGCGCTTCGGACTGGTGGGTCCGGACGACGGATCCGTCGAATCGGTGCTGGAGGAGAACCGCGACGTCTACGCGGAGCGGCTCTCGGAGCTCGAAGGCTGCCTGGAGTACAACCTCAAGGCGGCCCGCGAGGAGGACGACCTCCTGCGCGAGATCATCGCCGGTTCCGAAGAGGTCCAGCGGCTGCGGGAGTTG
This sequence comes from Streptomyces winkii, assembly GCF_032248595.1. NCBI lineage: Bacteria > Bacillati > Actinomycetota > Actinomycetes > Kitasatosporales > Streptomycetaceae > Streptomyces > Streptomyces winkii. Next base: position 138,213 of record NZ_JASTTH010000003.1, read on the forward strand.
ACCAGGCGGCATCCGGAGGCACAGGAGGAGAAGGTGCGGCTCGGCGAGCTGGTCTCGGCAGAGGTACAGGCCCGCCACGAGGCCGAAGGCAGGGAGCTGGCGGCGCGGCTGTCGGGCGCCGCCCGGCGCCACGCGGTCGCCGATCCCACCCAGTCGCACTTCCTCAACGTCTCGTTCCTGGTGCGCCGGGAGGACGCCGCCGCCTTCTCCCAGGCCGTGCACGAGGAGGCCGAGCGGCTCGGTGACGCGTACTCCCTCAACCTGAACGGCCCGCTGCCTCCGTACAGCTTCGTCTGACGCCCTGAACGGAGGGCCGTCGGATGGGCCTCATCACTCAGCTGCTGACACTGCCGCTCGCGCCGGTGCGCGGTGCGGTGTGGGTCATGGACCAGCTCGTGCTGACGGCGGAGCAGCAGTACTACGACCCGGAGCCGGTGCGCCTCCGACTGGCGGAGCTGGAACGGGAGTTGCTCGGCGGCCGGATCTCGGAGGAGGAGTTCGACCGGATCGAGGACGACCTCCTGGACGAGCTGGAGTGGCGCCAGGCCTGGCAACGCCAGCACCAGGGGAGATCATGACCGCGCCGAGACGAGACCACGACCGAGCAGACGAGGCTGATTCCACGTGTCCGATTCACTGGCCGCCCGTATGGGACCGTCCCCCAACAGGGCGGTCCCATACGGTCAGCAGGGCTCCTCCGCCAACCTGGCGGACATCCTGGAGAGGGTGCTCGACAAGGGCGTCGTCATCGCCGGCGACATCCAGATCAACCTGCTCGACATCGAACTGCTGACGATCAAACTGCGGCTGCTGGTGGTCTCCGTCGACAAGGCGAAGGAGATGGGGATCGACTGGTGGGAGAACGATCCGTCGCTCTCCTCGCGGGCCGCGCGCTCGCCGCAGTCCGACGGCACTCTGAACGGGGCCGACGGGCGCGGCGAACTGGCCGAGGAGAACGACCGGTTGCGCCGGGAGATCGAGCGGCTGCGCTCCGCGGCCGGACTCCCCACCGGCGAGGAGGCCGCCCGGGAGACCGGCGGCGACGGCACGCGCGAGCACGGAAGGTGACGAGTCCGATGCCGATTCCGGCGGGAGAGCCCGAAGCGCCGCAGCAGGCGCGGCCGCAGCAGGATCGGGCACAGCAGTCGCAGCACTCGCAGCATCCGCGGCAGGGACAGCAGAGCGGGCAGGTCCGTTACGTCTTCGCCGTCGGCCGCGCGGGCGGACCGCTCCGGTCGGCGGCCGCCGGGTTGTCCGGCCCTGACGGTTCGTCCGTGCGCACGGTGGACGGCGCCGGGCTGAGCGCGCTGGTCTCGGACGTTCCGGCGGGTCTGTACGACGAGGCGGGGCTGAAGGCCCAACTGGAGGACCTGGAGCGGCTGGAGGCGCTCGCCCGTACCCACCACGCCGTCGTCGCCGCGGCCAGCGAGCACGCCACGGTGCTGCCCATGCGGCTGGCGACGGTCTACCTCGACGACGAGCGGGTCGCTGAGATGCTGGCCGAGCGCGCCGGCGAGTTCGCCGCTCTGCTCTCCCGCCTGGAAGGCCACGTCGAATGGGGCGTGAAGGTCTACGCCGACCTGAGCGAGGCGCTGGCCGGCGCCGGCACCAGGCCCTCCGGAGGCGCGGCGGCGCCGGCGTCCGGCAGCCCCGGGCGGGCGTACCTCCAGCAGCGAAGGCAGCAGCGCAGCGCCAACCGTGACACCTACCGGGCCGCGGGCGCCGTCGCCGAGCGCGTCGCGGCCCTCGCGGACGGCATCGCCACGGACAGGGTCGCGCACCGCCCGCAGCAGGGCGAACTGGCCTCCGGACCGGGCGAGAACATCGCCAACGACGCGTACTTGGTGCCCGCCGGGTGCAGCGAGGACTTCAGGGCGGCGATCGGCGGCCTCGCCGAGGACGTGCCGGGCGTCCGCGTCGAGCTGACGGGGCCGTGGGCGCCGTACTCGTTCGCGACGCCGCCGTCCTCGCCCCGGCCGGGGTCCACGAGAGCCGCGGACGATGCGTCCTGAGCTGCCCGGCAGCGGCTTCGCCGACGCCGTCGAGGCGGGCACCCGGTCCGCTTCGGACGGCTTCTCCGGCGGCATCGCGGACGAGAACGGGCTGGACGGCGGGCCGGCCGGACGCCAGGTCGCCCTCATCGATCTGCTGGACCGGCTGCTGACCGGCGGCGCCGTGCTGACCGGTGATCTCGTGCTGTCCATCGCGGACGTCGATCTCGTACGCATCAACCTGCGTGCCGTCATCCACTCCGTGACCCCCGACGACCCGGCGCCGTGGTGAGCGGCGCGGGAGACGGACAGGCCCACGAATGACCAGCGAGCACGAGCACCCGCGCGAGCCCCGGGCCGAACTCGCCCCCGGACACGGGCAGAAGGCCGAGCGCCCGGAGCGCCCGTGCCGTCCACCGCGGCCGGACGGCGTCAGCCTCGACGACGTGGCACGCTCCGCGGCCCGCGCCTTCGACCTGCTGCCCGCGGGTCCGGACGCACGCGGCCCGCGCGGCGACGGCAGGCTTGCCCAGCGGCTGCGCACCGATCCGGACACCGTCGAGCGCGATCTGATGAAACTCGTCCTGACCATCGTGGAGTTGCTGCGTCAGCTCATGGAACGCACGGCCCTGAACCGGGTCGACCAGGGCGACCTGAGCGAGGACCAGGAGGAGCGGATCGGCATCACGCTGATGATCCTCCACGAACGCATGACGGAGCTGTGCGAGCGCTACGGACTGACGATGGAGGACCTCAACCTCGATCTGGGCCCTCTCGGTTCGCTGCTGCCGCGCCAGGACGGATAGACGAGCTCAACTCACCCTGCGCCGCGGCGTCTTGACATGTGGCGCGGAATGCCACCCGATGTCCGGGGTGTGCACACCCCGGACACCGAATGTTTCAAGCCCCCACACACGGCAACCCGTCATCCATGACTGAGAACGGCAAGACCTCCCGCAACGCGGGAAAGGCCGCAAACAGCACCAAGAAGCCCGCGGCAGCGGGCCAGAAGTCGGACCGCGGCATCACCGAGGCCGCCGTGAAGACGAGTTCGGCGCCCCGCTCCGTGGGCGACGCCGTCGAGAACGGCGGCCGGATCTTCGGCGACGCCACGAGGCGCGCGGGTCACATCGCGGGCAGGGGAGCCGAGGCGGGGCGCGCGAAGCTCAACTCCGCGTCCAGCAGCGCCGCGAGCGCCGCGTCCGCGACGTGGACCGTGGTCAAGAACCGCAAGGGTGTCGCCGCGGGTGTGGGCACAGGCGCGCTCACGGCCGTCGCCGCGTCCTTCGCGGCGGGCCGCTACTCGGTACGGCGCAGGACGGGGCCGTTCACCCGGCTCACCGGCGGCCGGCTGTAAACGGCACCACACGCCGCGCCCAAGCTCACCCGGCAGGCGCCCGGCAGGGCAGGCGGGCGCCTGCCAGGTGCACCGGCCCGGCCCAGGCGCCGCAGGCACCGTGGCGGCCATGGGACGCGCGCTCCGTCGAGCCGCGCATACCGTGAATCGTCCAGCGCGATCCGCGCAGCGCAAACCGTTCACCGCAAGCCGGGCGCCCCGCCGCACGGCGCCGTCAGATGCCCCGCCAAGTCCCGCGCGGGCTGGGGGATTTCACCGAAGTCCTCGTCGTCCTCCAGCACGGGAAGGCGGTGGATCACGGCCTCCAGCGCATGCGGCAGACGCGGATGGCCGCCTTCCTTGCACTCGCTCAGCAGCCCGTGCCGAACCCCCTCCGGCAGCAGGGGCCGCGTGCACGGACGCTGCCGCGGACGGGAAACGGCGGCGGCTCCCGGCGTACGGGCGCGCTGCGCCAGCCGCGCCGACTGCGCACGCCAGTATTCGGCGTCGCGGAACTCGCCATGGCGACGGTGGTGCAGACACAGGCAGAAGGCGGCGGTCCGGGAACCGCCGCCCGCCGCGAACTGCCACCAGAACTGGGCCGCTTCGCGATAGCGCGCCAGATGCAGCAGACCGCCGAAGACCAGCGCCCCCTCCGGCGCGATGGACTCCTGGTCGTCGACCAGACGCGTCAGACTGGCCGCCGCCTCGGGCGCGTTGACGACGAGACTCACGGCCAAGTCCAGGTCGTGCGCGGCCTGTTCGCACTCGGTCGGATAGTGACGGGCGCGCGCCGCCGGATCCCCGGCGCTGGCCGTGCGGCCCGCGGAGGCATCCCGCCGCGCCGCGCCGCCCCGGGCCGTCGCAGACGCCGCGCGAGGGGCCGGACCCGCGAGCGCCCGCTCCCGCACCGCCGCCACATCGCGCTCGTCGTAGTCCTCGGCGAGCACCTCCGCATCGCTCAACAGCGCGTCGATGGTGCGGTGTTCGGGCTGTCCGCGCCTCCGATGCATCAGCCGTCCCCCGACTCGGGCCCCGGCGCCGTGCGCAGCTCCCGGGCGAGCTTCCGTTTCGCATAGCGTATGTGCGAGCGCACCGCCGCCGTATCAAAACCGAGGTACCCGGCGACCTCCTCCTCCGGGCAGCCGAGCACATACCGCAGCACGACCACGTCGTACTGCCGCTCGGGGAGACGGCCGATCGCCGCGTACAGCCCGATCTCGCCCTCCAGCACCGCGAATTCGTCGCGGAGCTCGTGCAGCAGCGCGCTGCGCTCGACGGCGTGGAAGGCCGCGGTCTCGGCCAGCCGGGGACGCAGCCCCCGCTCGCTGAGCCAGTTCGCGACGTGCTCCTTGAGCACGGTCCAGGTGTACTCCGTGAGCGACTCCCGGCGCAGCGCGTGCTCCCAGTGCTCCAGCAGATGGCGGCAGGCGTCCTCGACGATGCGCTCCGCCGCCTCGCGGCTGCCGGTCTGGGTGTGTGCGTAACGCAGCCACAGCCGGTGGTGCGAGGCGTCGAACGCGTCGAAGGAGAGCAACAGCCGTCGGCGCGCCTCTCCTTCAGGTGCCTCGCGCGCCTTCTCAGCGCTCATGGAGGGCCTCTCACGGGAGAACGTGGTCAGAAAGGAGAGAACAGGACCTGAACGGACGGTGTCCGTGGAAGTCCGGCCAAAATACTACACAGAGTAAAAGCCTTGCTACCGTGCCTGTCCAGGGACGCTTCACGCCACCCTGTGGCCGGGTCCTGCCCCCAACGCCCATGTGCCCTGGGCAAGTTCGCCGAAGTGACGCACGATAGCCGTCTCAGCAACCGCCGGTGACGAGGAACGTGAGAAAGGCGGAACCCAGTGGCCGTCGACGAAGGCGCAGTGGATCTGGAACTGGACCGGGCCCACTCGGCCAGGATGTACGACTACTTCCTCGGCGGCACCACGAACTTCCCCGCCGACCGCGAGAGCGCCGGGAAGGCCATGGCCGTCTTCCCGGCGGTCCTCGTCGCCGCCCGCGCCAACCGCCAGTTCATGCACCGCTCCGTGCGTCATCTGGCGCGCCTGGGAATGCGCCAGTTCCTGGACGTGGGCACGGGCATCCCCACCTCCCCCAACCTGCACGAGGTCGCTCAGGAGACCGACCCCGGCGCCCGCGTCGTCTACACGGACAACGACCCCATCGTCCTCACCCACGCGCAGGCCCTGTTGCGCAGCACCCCCGAGGGCCGCACGGCGTACTTGCACGGCGACGCGCAGAACCCCGAGGCGCTGCTGAAGTCGCCAGAGGTGTGCGAGACCCTCGACCTCGGCCGCCCGGTCGCCCTGAGCCTGATCGCACTGCTCCACTTCGTCACCGATGAGCACGGCATCCCCGGCGGGCGCACGGCGCACGACGTCGTCGAGTACTTCAAGGACGCCCTGCCCTCCGGCAGCACCCTCACGGTCAGCCACGTCACGCCGGACTTCGACCCCGAGTCCCTGACGCGCGCCATCGGTGCGTACGCGGCGGCGGGTACGCCCGTACAGGCGCGCACCCGCGAGGAGTTCACCCGCTTCTTCGACGGCTGGGAACTGCTCGACCCGGGCGTCACCGTCACCCACCGCTGGCGTCCCGACGCCGAGCACGACCTCTCCCAGGTCACCGACGCGGAGGCGAGCTGCTACGCGGCCGTGGCGCGCAAGCCCTGATCGCCCCCGGGGCGCGGTCCGCCCTCCGGATCAGGATGTCGCGGATTCAACTTGTGCGGCGCCTTGCCCCGTGTCCTGTGCATCCGATCCGTTTCGCGGGTGCTTGTTAGCAATCGGGGTGGACGGGTAATCGGGGCACTGGTCCGAACGCGAGACAGGAGGAGCCCATGCCCTCAGGATCGAACGCCAAGCGCGAGCGGCAGTACGAGCACATCAAGGAAGGCGCCAAGCGCCGCGGAGCCTCCACCGGCCGCGCCAAGGAGATCGCCTCCCGCACGGTCAACAAGGAGCGTGCCCGTACCGGCGAGGCCGCCCGTGCCAGCCGCACCTCCACGAGGGGCAAGTCGGCCGCGGCACGCGGCGGGACCCGCTCCGGGAGGGCCATGGGCCCCAAGAGCGGTCCCACCCGCGACCAGCTCTACAACGAGGCCCGGCAGCGCGGCATCGAGGGCCGCTCCTCGATGAACAAGCGGCAGCTCCAGAGGGCACTGGGCCGCTGATCGGGTTCGCCGGAGCAGCGAGGAGAACGGGCGTGGCCTCCGAGGCGTCACCCGTCTACGGCGCCCCGTGCTGGGTGAGTCTGGCGACGGGCGGGCTGGAGGGCGCTCAGCGCTTCTACGGCGAGGTGCTGGGGTGGTCCTTCCGGCCCGGGAGCATCGGCGAGGAGTTCAGCGTCGCGTTCTCCGACGGCGTCCCCGTCGCCGGCCTCGGGGCCATCGCCCGCACCATGGGCGTGGCCGTCCAGTGGACGCCGTTCTTCGCCGTACCGGACGCGGACACGGCCGCCGCCCGTGTCCGTGAGCGGAGCGCCACCGTCGCGGTCGGCCCGATCCGCATGGGGGAGGGGCGCACGGCCCTGGCGGCCGACCTCGCGGGAGCCACCTTCGGCTTCTGGGAGGGTGCGGTGCTCTCCAGCTGGGACGCCGGACACCGCGATCTGCCCGCGCGGCTGGAGCTGCGCACCCGGGACGCCTTCGCCGCGGCGATCTTCTACGCCGAGGTCTTCGACTGGGCGTCCGATACGGGACGCTGCGAGGTGGACTACCAGTACGAGGCCGTCGTCGTACGGGTCGACGGGCGGACCGTGGCCACCCTGCGCGGCGGCGCGATCGAGTCCGCCCCCGATCCGCACATCCGCCCCCGCTGGCACGCCTCGTTCGCCGTGGACGACGTCGACGACGCCTCGAAGACCGCTGTGGCGGCGGGCGGCGCCATCGCGACGAGTCCGGCCGACAACCCCTGGGGCAGGTCGGCCGGTCTGTTCGATCCCGAGGGCGGTCTGTTCACCGTCCACTCCCGGGAAAGATGAGGCCGCCGCCCACCGCACTCCGCCGCCGGCCCCAAGTCACCGGCGCCTGGACCGACTTCAGCCCCTACATCGACTTCATCTTCATGTAGCGCACCATGTCCGGTGCGCTGGCCGCCGCCATCGCGGCCACCGCCACCACCAGGGTGCCGACGGCGACGCGCACGGCGACCGCCGGAACGAAGATCCCTCTCCTCATCTCTCATCACCTCCCCACGACAGGTCTGCTCAGATCGCGGTGCGGATCGCACAGCAGCTCGCCGACGAGGGACTCCAGCATGTCCGCGGCCTCCGGAACGGCGTACCGCACCGGCCCGCTCAGCCCCACCACCACGTCGTGCTCGTCGCCGCGCATCCGCACCGCCGGTTCACATCCGAGGACGAGAACGCGGGGCAGCGGACGCATCCCGTCGCTGAGCTGCCGTGCCAGGGCGAGCACCTGCACCGGGTCCATGCCGTGCGGCTGGGGAAGGGCGCGCCCGGCGGGCTGCGGCGCGGCGGCGAGCGGTCCGGGATCGATGACGTGGAGCGTGCCCGGCGCCTTGCCGCGGGGCGCGGCGTCGACCAGGACGGCGACGTCGTACCCGTCCAGCAGCCGGTAGGCGAGATCCATGCCGCGGATGCCGAAGTCCGCGACGTGCACGCCCTCCGGGAGGCTCCGTTCCCGCATGGCCGTCACGACCTCCGGCCCGAACGCGTCGTCGCCCATGAAGATGTTGCCGACGCCCGCGACGAGGATGCGGGGACCCGCCGCACCATCCTCGACGGGCTCCACCTCCTCCGGGGTGAAGAAGAAGCGGTGGCCCAGGCCGGTGCGGAAGTCCCGCCCGTCGTCGCCGTCGAGCGTGACGACGACGTGGACGCGGCCCTCCAGGTCCTCCTCGACGGCGTCGACCTCCGCCGTACGTCCCGTCAGCGCCAGGTCCAGCACGTCGGCCGACTGCCCGGGCCGCAGCCGCACCCGGCTCCCGCGTCCCAGCCGCACGCCGGCGACGTCGACGGTGCGCCCGCCGCCGGTGCTCGTCACTTCGTCCGTGCTCGCCGTCTCGCTCCTGCTCAACGTCTCGCCCGTGCTCATCGCCCCTCCGGTACCGGCCGGAACGCCCGGATCGTGCCGTGCAGGGCCGCCAGGTCGTCCGGGTCGAGGGACGCGCAGCGGTCCAGGATCTCCCGTGCCCGCGGGTCCGTGGCTCGTGCCTCCTCCTGCTCCCACGGCGTGAGGCTGAGGACGCTGAGGATCAGCAGCTGGTCGATCTCGCCCCCGTCGAACAGGTCGCCGGGGCTCTCCGGCGCGACGCCCGGATAGTCGTAGAGCGTGATGGGCGAGGAGAGCACCTCCGCGGAGTAGTGCGGGCTGTTCTGCGGCGCCTGCGGGTCGTCCGAGACCAGTACGGGCCATACGCCGACGTTCTCGCACGCCGCGGCGGCCTCGCGCAGTTCCGGCGGCGGATCGGTCAGCGACACGAACTCGCCGGTGTCGCTGTGCAGCACGGTGTGCGTGGAGACGAAGGCGTACGGCGCCATCTTGTCCCGCGCCCCCCGTGCGCCCGGCGCGGGCAGCGGGCTCGGTGAGGTGTTCTCGATGTCCACGGTCACGCGCAGCACGGTGTCCGTGACCGGCACCGACGTGAGCCGCACCTTCCCCGTCAGCCGCTGCCAGCCCCGCACCAGCGTCCCGGCGACGCTGCCGGACTCGGCACGCAGCGCCTCGCGGTCCGTGCCCGCCGCGATGTCGACGGTGCTGGTGCGCGGCCCGCGGCGGGGCGACCACGGAGGGCACACCCAGCGCCGCTCGATCGCCTCCTGCCACGTCAGATGGCTGTGGCCCTCGACGCGCAGCTCGTCGACCGGCACCGGTCCCCGCGGCCCGTTCCGGTACACCTGCCGGTCGATGACCTGGAGGAACCGCAGATGCACGGTGAGCTTCGCCGCCGGTCCCGCGCGCAGCAGGACCTCCGTGCGCATCCGCGACGGCTCGCCGATCGCCCCGGCGCAGCGCTGCGGATAGATCCCGCCGAAGGTCCACCGCCGGGCGTTCTTCAGCGTGCCGCGGCGGTACGGCCACAGCAGGTATCCCTCGTACAGGCAGGCGCGGGCGATCTTCTCTACGGCGTCCACGCCGTACCTCCTGCGGTGGTGTCTGCGCGGGCGAGCAGGTCGGCGACCGTCTCGTCCCATCCGGTCAGTGCGTGCCGGTCCCGGTGAGCGATGAGTTCGCCGTACGTGGCCGGGGAGAGCGGCAGCCAGCTCGTGCCGCCGCCGTAGCGGCCGGTCGCCTCGTGCCAGAGCCCGGCGGGCAGCCGGCAGGCGGCGTCCTTGGTCCAGGAGATCTGCGCGGTGCGCAGCCGTCCGTCGGGGCCGTCGTGGAAGACGGTGCCGCTGAAGAGGAGCTCCAGCGGGATCTCGCCGTCCCGCACACCGTGGAAGTACGACGTGACGGCGAGCTCCATGTCCCGGCTGCACGGCACCGCCAGATCGGTCTCCGTACGGACGTCGAAGGGCGGGACCACGGTGCTGATCCGGGCCCAGGTCAGTGGCCGCATGCTGGTCGCCCACTGTTCTGGCTGGCCGAAGAGCCTGGCCATGACCAGGCGGTCGGCCCGCTCGTACCGGCGGTGGGCGACCGCGATCCGTACGTCCGTCGTGAGCGAGACGGAGCGGACCCGGCCGCCGCCGGTGCGGCCGATCGCGAGCCGGAAGGCCAGCGTGGGCACGGCCGCGTCCGGCAACGCGCGCACGCCGGTCACGGCGAATTCCAGGTCGGGGATGGCGTCGGGGCGGCCGTCGGGGATCTCCGTGCGCTGCCCGGTGCCGGAAGCGCCCGGTGCGGTGTGCGCCGTCACGCGGGGGAGAGGTTCGGCATGCCGGGCACGATCGGGTTCTTCGCCTTCGGGCTGATCCCCGTGGACCTGCGGGCCGTGGAGGTCTCGTCGGGCAGATGCCCGGGCTGCCGCTTGTAGGCGCCCTCGTGGTTGCCCTGTCCTACGCCGGGGACGTGCGCCGCCTTGTCGAGCCGTACGTGCGGCTTGCCGGTCTTGATCTCAGCCATGCTGACTCCTCGGTTCGCCTGCCGGGCCCGTCGGCTCGGCAGCTCCACTCGTGCGGGACCGCGCGGACCGCCCCGCGAGCCCCGCGAAGAACGCGTCGATGTGCTCGCGCACCTCGCTCCCGCCGGACAGCCCACGCCAGTGGGTACGGACGAGAGCCGCGAGCCGGTAGCAGTCATCCAGCGGGACGATCCAGTTCTCGTCCTGGCCGACCTGGCCGTCCAGCCGATCAGGACCGTCCCGTCGGTCCGGGCCGTCGGGACGCCGTACCAGCAGCGCCTCCACGTCGTCCGCGAGCGCTGCCGCCTCCGGGTACCCCCGTGCGACCTCTTCCCAGACCTCGGATCCGACGGCAGAGCGGGCCAGGCCCAGCGGACCGGGATACGCGGCCCCGACCTCGCCGGTCGCGCCGTCGCGTACGAAGAAGACCAGGCCGACGGGGACCCCGAGCCGGGCCCACAGCCCCTCGTCCATCCGCAGCCCCTCAAGCCGGATCCTCCGCTCGGGCAGCAGCCGGTAGTGCCGGCCGCCCGCCGCGCTCTGCCCGAACAGCAGGGTGCAGGGCCCGCATGCGCAGAGCACCGCGCTCTGCTGCACGTCCAGCATGTGCCGGTGCTCCTCGGGCACCGGCTCGGCGCACAGATCGCAGCGCTCCGCGGCGGATGCGGCGGACTCCGTGGGGCGCACCCGGCGCAGCAGTCCACGGAGCCGCTCGCCCGGCACGGCCGGTGACCCGTGCGCCACCGGATCCGTGGGACCGGCAGGGCGCATCGGACTCGCGGCGGCCATGCCGCTCACCGGTTTCCGGCCGGCTGGGCACCGGGCTGCGGAGCCGCGTCACGGAAGAGGGAGTCGACGGGGATCAGCGCGGGCCCGGGCGCCGCGTCCTCGGTCTCCACCCGCCGCACCTCGGGCGCCGCCCATGCGACCGTGTCCCGCACGGTCCGCGCGAGCTGCTCCGCGGACGGAGAGCCGCAGCCCTGCGGAGCGATCCGCACGCGCACCTCGGCCTCGCCGGCGCTCAGCAGCGTCACGCCCCGTACGTCCTCCAGGGCGCGGCGCACCCGCTGCTCCGCGCTCTCGGGGTGCAGCTCGTGCACGAGCAGCAGATGGCCCACCAGTTCGTCCGCAGCGATGGCGGCACGCGCCGGGCCGTCCACGCTGCTCATCACCCGGGAGAGGCACTCGCCGTACATCGCGGCCAGCGCGTGCAGGGCGTCCAGCGCCTGCTCGCGCGCGGCGGTGTCGGCGATGCCGTCCAGTCCGGAGAGCAACTCCTCGGTGCGGGCGACGTGTTCACGCGCCTCGCGCTCGTCCTCTGCCATTTCCGCCGGCCTTACGCGAGTGCGCCGAAGGTCGGCGAGTGGTTCTCCCGGACGGTCCGCCCGCCGCCGAGGTACATGTGCACGCCGCACGGCAGGCACGGGTCGAAGCTGCGCACGGTGCGCATGATGTCGATGCCCTTGAAGTTCTCGCGGGTGTTCTCCTCGAAGACCGGCATGCCCTGCACCGCGTCCTCGTACGGCCCCGGGGTGCCGTAGTGGTCGCGCGGGCTCGCGTTCCACGGAGTCGGCGGATACGGGTGGTAGTTGGCGATCTTGTGGTCGCGGATGACGAGGTGGTGCGAGAGCACGCCGCGGACCGCCTCGTGGAAGCCGACGCCGATGGCCTCCTCGGGCACCTTGAAGTCCTCGAAGACCTTGGTGCGCCCGGCGCGCACCTCGGCGAGCGCGCGGTCGACGAAGTACAGCGCCATGCCCGCGGCGTACGCGACGAAGTACATCCGGGCCCGGTTGCGCTCCAGGGTGTTGGGGTAGGCCGGCGGCGTCCACTCCAGCCGCGTCTCGGGCGTCATCGGCGTCTTCGGCAGGTCGATCTGGACGCTGCGCCCCGTGGACCGTACGTACGGAGTGCTCACCTTGCCCGCCAGCGCGGTCGCCCAGAGCCGGGCGATGGGGCCGCCGCCGGTGTCGAGGGCCAGATGGTCGCCCGTTCTCTTGTCGTACCAGCGGGGGCTCATGACCCAGCTGTACTTGCCGCCGTCGAGGTCGCGCTTCTGGGGCTGCGGCAGCGTCGTCTGGTTCCAGGGGTGGCGCCGGTCGACGGGGTTGCCCAGAGGGTCCCGCTCGACGTAGGTCTCCTCGGACGTCCAGTCCTCGTAGTAGCTGCTGCCCAGCAGGATGCGCATGCCGAGGTTGATGTCGACGAGGTCGGTGGTGACCAGCTCGTTGTCGACGATGATGCCGGGGGTGACGAACATCGAGTTCCCCCACGTGTTCATCGTCCGGTAGTCGTAGTCGACGACCTCGGGGTCCTGGAAGCAGCCCCAGCAGGCGAGCAGCGTGCGCCGGCGGCCGACCTCCTCGTAGCCGGGCAGCGCCTCGTAGAAGAAGTCGAAGACGTCGTCGTTCATGGCGACCGCGCGCTTGACGAAGTCCATGCAGCGCATCAGCCGCACGAGGTAGTCGGTGAAGAGCTGCGGTGTGGCGACCGTGCCGACCCCGCCCGGGTAGAGCGTCGAGGGGTGCACGTGGCGGCCCTCCATCAGGCAGCACATCTCGCGGGTCAGCCGGCTCATCACGAGTGCCTGCTTGTACGTCTCGCCCTCGAACGGGTTGAAGGAGCGCATGATGTCCGCGATCGTGCGGTGCCCGTGCGCCTCGGCTCGCGGTGCGGGCGTGCGCTCGGCACGCTCCAGAACACCGGGGTTGGTCTCCCGGACCATGCGCTCGCAGTAGTCGACGAAGACCATGTTGTCCTGGAAGATCGTGTGGTCGAACATGAACTCGGCGGCCTCGCCGAGGTTGATGATCCAGTCCGCGAGCGGCGGCGGCTTCACCCCGTACGCCATGTTCTGCGCGTAGACGGAGCACGTCGCGTGGTTGTCCCCGCAGATGCCGCAGATGCGGCTGGTGATGAAGTGCGAGTCCCGCGGGTCCTTGCCCTTCATGAAGACGCTGTAGCCGCGGAAGATGGATGAGGTGCTGCGGCACTCCGCCACTTCACGGCCCGGGAAGTTGATCTTCGTGTAGATGCCGAGGTTGCCGACGATCCGGGTGATGGGATCGAAGGCCACCTCGGTCAGTTCCCGCTCCCCGGTGCCGGGCTGCCTGGTGGTCTGCTGGGCGGTCGCCACGTCTCGTTCCTCTCGCAGGTCGCTTCGCTGATTACTTGCGGCCGGTCCAGCGGGGCTGGTAGCCGGAGGTGAGGGCGGGCTCGTCGTGCCGCCACTTCGGTTCCCGGTTCGCCGACCGGTTGGTGATCGACCGCATGCTGCGGATGAACGGCCCGTAGACGCTCATCAGCGACGAGGAGAGCGTGGCGCCGGGAGGCTCGTCCATGAACGGCATGAACTTGTCGGGGAAGCCCGGCATGGTGCAGCCGATGCAGATGCCGCCGACGTTGGGGCAGCCGCCGACGCCGTCCATCCATCCGCGCTTGGTGACGTTGCAGTTCACGACGGGGCCCCAACAGCCGATCTTCACCTGGCACTTGGGGGAGTTGTAGTCCTTGGCGAAGTCGCCCTGCTCGTAGTACGCGGCACGGTCGCAGCCCTCGTGGACGGTCTTGCCGAACAGCCAGGTGGGCCGGAGATTCTCATCGAGCGGGATGGTCGGGGCCAGCCCCGCCGCCTGGTGCAGGACCCACAGCAGGGTCTCCATGAAGTTGTCCGGCTGCACCGGGCAGCCCGGCACGTTGACGATCGGCAGCCCCGCCGTGGAGCGGTAGTCCCAGCCGAGATAGTCGGCCAGGCCCATGCAGCCGGTCGGGTTGCCCGCCATCGCGTGGATCCCTCCGTACGTGGCGCACGTGCCGACGGCGACGACGGCCCAGGCGTGCGGAGCCAGCCGGTCCAACCATGTGTTGAGCGTGACGGGCTCGCCGGTGTCCGGGTCGTTGCCCATCGCCGTCCAGTAGCCGTCGCCGTTGATGTTCTCGTTCGGGATGGAGCCCTCGACGACGAGGATGAACGGGCCCAGTTCGCCGCGGGCTCCCTTGCGGAAGGCGGTCAGGAAGTCCTCGCCCGTCTCGTACGCCAGCACCTTGTTGTGCAGATGGACCTTGGGAAGGCCGGGCACTCCGCCCAGCACCACGTCCTCAAGGCTGGGCAGCGAGGCCGCGGTCACCGAGACCGTGTCGCCGTCGCAGCTCATGCCCTCCGAGGTCCACAGGACATGGATCTCGTCGATCGCCTCCGCCGGAGCCGGTGCGGGGGTTGCCGTCGCTGTCGCCTCGTCGCCCATGGGAACCGATCCCTTCGCACCGTCGCCCGACCCGTCCGTGCAGCACTCTGAGCAATGCCGCTCAAAAATCTGACATATAGGCAGAAAGGCCACAACGTAAGCGCGCCGGGGCACCTGAGCCGAACGGCTCACCTTCCCCCCGGGGGGCGGCGTGTCAGGGAAGCGCCCCGAGGGCCCGGGCCTGTAATGAACCGCGAAGCGGAGGGATGAGATGCACGAGATGTCCATCGCCGTGGCGATGGTGGAGCAGGTGACGGAGACCCCCGCTGCGGACGGCTACGGGACGGTGACCGCCGTACGGCTGCGGCTCGGCGAACTGGCCGGTGTGGTGGCCGAATCGCTGCACTTCTGCTTCTCGCTCGCGTGCGCCGGAACCGTGCTCGACGGCGCCGAACTCCTCATCGACCACGTGCCGGGCCGTGCCCGCTGCGCGCCCTGCGGAGCGGAGTGGGCCACCGGCACGCCGCCGCAGCTGTGCTGCCCGCTGTGCGAAGGGGGCGAGACCGAGCTGCTGTCGGGACGTGAGCTGCGGATCACCGGACTCCGCCACGGCGGCGCATGTGACGCCGGCGCCGCCCACCCCGCCCCCGTACAGGCCAAGGAGAGCTGAGACGCATGTGCCGAGTCCTCGATCTGCAACAGGCGGTGCTCGTGAAGAACGACGAGCGCGCCGCCGCGCTGCGCACGGAGCTGTCCGCCCGCGGAACCACGGTCGTCAACCTCCTCTCCAGCCCCGGCAGCGGCAAGACAGCGCTGCTCGAAGCGGAGCTCGCTCTGGCCGCCTCGCGCGGTGTGCCCGTGGCGGCGCTGACGGCGGACCTGGCAACGGAGCACGACGCGGAGCGCCTCGCCCGCGCCGGCGTCCCCGTCAAGCAGGTGCTCACGGACGGGCTGTGCCATCTGGAGGCCGAGATGCTCGGCGCTCAGCTGGAGGGCTGGCTGCCCGGCGGCACGCGGCTGCTGTTCGTGGAGAACGTCGGCAACCTCGTCTGCCCGGCCTCGTACGACCTGGGGGAGTCGCTGCGCGTCGTCCTCGCGTCGGTGACGGAGGGAGAGGACAAGCCGCTGAAGTACCCCACGGCGTTCGGGCTCGCGCAGCTCGTGGTCGTCACGAAGGACGACATCGCCGAGGCGGCCGGATTCGACGAGGACGCGTTCCGCGCCAACGTGCGGCAGATCAACCCGGGCGTCGAGGTGGTGATCACCTCCGCGCGCCGCGGGAGGGGCGTCGGCCTGGTGCTGGAGCGGGCGCTGGCCGTCGCCGGAGGGGCCGAGGCGCACCGGCCGGTGATGGCACGCACCCGGACCGGCGAGCGTTCCGGGGAGAGTTCCGGTGAGGGGGAGGGGGCGGCGCACGGGCACGCGCACCAGCACTCGCGCACCCACGCGCACACCGCCCGCCCGCAGACACGGGCCGCGGGTGTCCCGGCCCGCAGCTACTCGTGAACCCGCAGCGCGGCACCGCGACCGCGGCACGCTCCGGTACGCAGAACGCCGGCGCGGAAGGCACCGAACCCACCGGCGCAGCACCTGCCGGCGCGGCGCTGCGGCGCAAGGTGACCGTTCGGGGCGTCGTGCAGGGTGTCGGCTTCCGGCCCTTCGTGTACGCGCTCGCCTGCGAGCTCGGCCTCTCCGGACAGGTCGCCAACACCGGGGACGGGGTCGTCGCCGAGGTCGAGGGCGGGCCCGAGGCGGTCGAGGCATTCTGCGGCCGCATCACCTCCGACGCGCCCCCGCTGGCCGTGGTCCAGTCGGTGACGCACGAGCCGATGACCCCGTCAGGCGGCCGCGGATTCAGCATCGCGGAGTCGCGCGGCAGCGGCGGCACCGTCCGTACGCTCGTCGCTCCCGACACCGCGACCTGCGCCGACTGCCTCGCGGAGATGTGCGACCCCGCCGACCGGCGCCACCGCCACCCCTTCATCACGTGTACGCACTGCGGCCCCCGCTTCACGATCGTCACCGGGCTGCCGTACGACCGCGCGCACACCACCATGGACCGCTTCCGCATGTGTGAGCGGTGCGCGCAGGAGTACGCCGACCCCGCGGACCGCCGCTTCCACGCGCAGCCCGTCTCGTGCCACGACTGCGGCCCACGGCTGCGGCTGCACGTACCGGGTGCGGGCGACGGCGCGGGGGCCGCCCGCCGTACGGAGGGCCGCGAACCCGTCGCCGCCGCACGGGAGTTGCTGGCCGAGGGCGCGATCGTGGCGGTCAAGGGCCTCGGCGGTTACCACCTCGCCTGCGACGCCTCGAACTCCGGCGCCGTGCGTCTGCTGCGCCGTCGAAAGGCCCGCGGAGACAAGCCGTTCGCACTCATGGTGCGCGATCTGGACGACGCCGGGCGGCTCGTGCACATGGACGCCGTCGCACGCGGCCTCCTCAGCGGAGGGCGCCGTCCCATCGTGCTGCTGCGCCGCCGCAGGGACCAGGCGGACGGTACGGGCCGCCCGGACGGTACGGAGCCGGCGGTGGCCGTCGCGGACGAAGTGGCGCCGCGCAGCGCCGACTTGGGGATCATGCTGCCGTACACGCCGCTGCACCATCTGCTCCTCGGACTTCCCGGCGACCCGCCGGGTCCGCGGCTGCTGGTGATGACGAGCGGCAACCTCGGCGGCGAGCCGATCGTCACCTCCGACGAGGACGCGCTGGAGAGGCTCGCGCCGCTCGCCGACGCCTGGCTGATGCACGACCGGCCGATCCATGTGCCCTGCGACGACTCGGTCGTGAGAGTCGCGGGCGGCGAGCAGGTGCCCGTGCGCCGCTCCCGCGGCTACGCGCCCTTCCCCGTCAATCTGCCGAGGCCGGTGACCGCCGCGCTCGCGGTGGGCGGCGATCTGAAGAACACCTTCTGCGCGGGGGAGGGCCATCACGCGTGGCTCTCCGCGCACATCGGCGACATGGACGATCTGGCGACCCTCACCGCATTCGCGCGTGCGGAACGGCAGTTGGAGGAGATCACCGGGGTACGGCCCGCGCTGCTCGCCGCCGACAGACACCCGGGATACCGCTCCTCGGGCTGGGCCGAGCGCAACGCGAACGGACGGCCGCTGCACCGCGTACAGCACCACCACGCGCACATCGCCTCCGTCATGGCGGAGCACGGGCTCGACGGGACCGCTCCCGTCATCGGCGTCGCCTTCGACGGCACCGGGTACGGGGACGACGCGACCGTGTGGGGCGGCGAGTTCCTCCTCGCCGACTACGACGGCTACCGGCGGCTGGCGCATCTGAGCCCGGTGCTACTGCCCGGCGGCGACGC
The DNA here is from genome assembly GCF_032248595.1 of Streptomyces winkii. NCBI lineage: Bacteria > Bacillati > Actinomycetota > Actinomycetes > Kitasatosporales > Streptomycetaceae > Streptomyces > Streptomyces winkii. The sequence continues at coordinate 156,076 of NZ_JASTTH010000003.1, forward strand.
GGCGGTACGCCGCCCGTACCGCATGGCTCTCGCCCATCTCTACGCGGCGGGCCTGCCCTGGGACCCGGACCTGCCGTGCACCGCCGCCTGCCCCGAGGACGAACGCAAGGCGCTCGCCGTCCAGTTGGAGCGCGAGCTGGGCTGTACGCCCACCTCCAGCATGGGCCGGCTCTTCGACGCAGCGGCATCGCTCGCGGGGGTGTGCCATGACGCGGGCTACGAGGCGCAGGCGGCCATGGAGCTGGAGGCGGCGGCCGTGGACTACGAGGAGAACCGCGAAGAGAACGAAGAGAACGAGGGGAACGAGGGGAACGAGGAAGACGACGGCAACGCGGGGAAGCCGGGCGGCGGTTCGGTTCGTCGGGACCGTCCCGACTGGGCGTTCACGCTCCGTACGACCGCGGCGGAGACCCTCGCGTGCGACCCGGCACCGGTGCTCGCGGGCATCGTCGCGGACGTACGGGCCGGTGTGCCCGCCGGGGCGACCGCGGCGCGGTTCCACCGTTCCGTCGCGGGGCTCGTCCTGCGGGTGTGCCGCATCGCCCGCGAGCGGCACCGGCTGGGGACGGTCGCGCTGAGCGGCGGCGTCTTCGCCAACTCGCTGCTGTCCGGGGCCTGTGCGCGACTGCTGAGCGAGGACGGCTTCACGGTGCTGCGGCACCGTCTCGTGCCTCCGAACGACGGAGGCCTCGCCCTGGGCCAGTTGATGATCGCGGCCCGCGCGGACGCATCGGACGTACCGGACGCACCCGGCGCCGAGAGCCGGTCCCGGACGGCCCGCTGAGACGACACCGGGGCGTCAACCCCCTCCCGACCGACCCGAAGAGCGAGGAGAAACACCATGTGCCTGGCGGTACCCGGCAAGGTGCTGGAGATCAACGAGCGGGACGGCACCCGAATGGCCACGGTCGACTTCGGCGGCGTGGCGAAGGAGGTGTGCTGCGAGTATCTGCCGGATCTGCGGGCCGGCGAATACGCCATCGTCCACGTCGGCTTCGCGCTCCAGCGGCTGGACGAGGAGTCGGCGCGGCAGACGCTCGCGCTGTTCGAGGAACTCGGGTTGCTGGAGGAGGAGTTCGGCGACCCCTGGGAGCTTGCTGCACAGGAGGCGGCGAAATGAAGTACATCGACGAATTCCAGGACCCCGAGCTCGCGCGCAGGCTCCTGGCGGACATCCACGCGACCGTCACCAGACCCTGGGCGCTGATGGAGGTGTGCGGCGGCCAGACGCACTCCATCATCCGGCACGGCATCGACCAACTGCTGCCCGACGAGGTGGAGTTGATCCACGGACCGGGGTGCCCCGTGTGCGTCACTCCGCTGGAGGTCATCGACAAGGCCCTGGAGATCGCCTCACGCCCCGACGTGATCTTCTGTAGCTACGGCGACATGCTGCGCGTGCCCGGCACGGGCCGCGACCTCTTCCAGGTCCGCAGCGAGGGCGGCGACGTCCGGGTGGTCTACTCGCCGCTGGACGCGCTGCGCATCGCGCAGCAGAACCCCGAGCGCGAAGTCGTCTTCTTCGGCATCGGGTTCGAGACGACCGCGCCGCCCAACGCGATGACGGTGCATCAGGCGCACAAGCTGGGCATCCGGAACTTCAGCCTGCTGGTCTCGCACGTCCGCGTCCCGCCGGCCATCGAGGCGATCATGCGCTCCGAGTCGTGCCGGGTGCAGGGGTTCCTCGCCGCGGGGCACGTGTGCAGCGTGATGGGCACCGGTGAATACCCGGCCCTGGGCGAGCGGTTCAGGGTGCCGATCGTCGTGACGGGCTTCGAGCCGCTCGACGTACTGGAAGGAGTCCGGCGCACAGTACGGCAGTTGGAGCGCGGTGAGCACACCGTCGAGAACGCGTACGCGCGTGTGGTGCCGCCGGAGGGCAACCCGGCGGCGAGGGCGATGCTCGCCGACATCTTCGAGGTCGCCGACCGCTCCTGGCGCGGCATCGGCGTGATCCCGGACAGCGGCTGGCGACTCGCCCCGCGCTACCGGGAGTTCGACGCCGAGTACCGCTTCTCCGTGTCGGGCATCGACACCCGCGAGCCCGCGGAGTGCCGCAGCGGCGAGGTGCTGCAAGGGCTCCTCAAGCCGCACGAGTGCGAGGCCTTCGGCACCGCGTGCACTCCCCGTACACCGCTCGGCGCGACGATGGTCTCCAGCGAGGGGGCGTGTGCCGCGTACTACCTCTACCGGCGGCTGGGGGGCGCGGGCAGGGGCACGAAGGAGCCGGCGAACGCAGCGTCAGCGCCGGGCGCAGCGGTCGGCGGGCCCCGTACACCGGACGTGGCGGCCACGGCACCCGCGGCCGCGTCCCCATCCGCGTCCCCGTCCGCGTCCCTGGAGGGGAGCACCGTTGTCTGAGACGACCGGCCTCGCCGAGCCCGCAGCCGATCCCGCCGCGCCGGACTTCTCCGGCTGGACCTGCCCGGCGCCGCTGCGCGGCCAGCCCCGCGTCGTGATGGGCCACGGCGGCGGGGGAGCGCTCTCCTCCGAACTCGTCCAGCACATCTTCGCGCCCGCCTTCGGCGGCGACCTGCTGGCCGGGCTGTCCGACTCGGCCGTCCTCACGCTCGGCGGGGCGAGGCTGGCCTTCTCCACCGACTCCTTCGTCGTGCGGCCGCTGTTCTTCCCCGGCGGCAGCCTCGGCGATCTCGCCGTCAACGGCACCGTCAACGACCTCGCCATGAGCGGCGCGCGGGCCGCCTATCTCTCCTGCGGCTTCATCCTGGAGGAGGGCGTCGAGGTGCCGCTGGTCTCCCGGGTCGCCGAAGCGCTCGGGGCTGCCGCGCGCACCGCGGGCGTCGAGGTCGCCACGGGAGACACCAAGGTGGTCGAGGCCGGCCACGGCGACGGCATCTACCTCAACACCGCGGGCATCGGCCTCATCCCCGAGGGCGTCGACATCCGCCCGCAGCGCGCCGTACCCGGTGACGTCGTGATCGTCAGCGGCGAGATCGGCGCGCACGGCGTCGCCGTGATGAGCGTGCGCGAGGGGCTGGAGTTCGGGGTGGAGGTCGAGAGCGACTGCGCCGCGCTGGGCGGTCTCGTCGAGGCGATGCTCGCCGTCACCCCGGATCTGCACGTGCTGCGCGACCCGACACGGGGCGGGCTCGCGGCGGCGCTCAACGAGATCGCGGTGGCGGCGACCGTCGGCGTGGTGCTGGAGGAGAAGGCGGTGCCGGTGCCGCCGCCGGTCGCCAACGCATGCGCCGTGCTGGGCCTCGACCCGATGTACGTCGCGAACGAGGGCAAGCTCGTCGCCTTCGTCCCCCGCGAACACGCGGACGCGGTGCTCGCGGCCATGCGTGAGCATCCCCTGGGCACCGAGGCGGCCGTGATCGGCGAGTGCGTCGAGGCGCACCCCGGCATGGTCGTCGCCCGTACGGGACTCGGCGGCACACGCGTGGTCGACCTGCCGCTGGGGGAGCAGCTGCCCCGCATCTGCTGAGCCGGTGCACCGCGCCCGCGCCCCCCGGCTCCGACCTTCGAGGCGCCGGGTCCCGAGGGGACGACGTCACGTGGTGCGCAGGCCGTGTTCCGCCAGCGGCCCCACCGTCAGCCCCTCGGCCCGGCACCGCATCACCAGGTGCGGCAGCGCGTCCAGGGCCGAGTGCCACGCCCCCGGGGCGCACGCGTGGTCGGAGTCGTGCAGCAGTACGGTCGCGCCGCCGCTCATGCGCTTCGCCAGTTCCGCGAGGACGCTGTCCACGTCGGCCTTCGCGGTCCAGTCCCGGCCCCACGCCGTCCACAGCACGGGGCGCAGACCCAGCCGCCGCGCCGCCGCGAGCCGGGTCGCGGTCAGCACGCCGTAGGGCGGCCGGTACCAGAGGGGCCGCGTGCCGGAGACGCCCTGCACGGTGTCCGTCGCCCGCGCCAGGTCGCGTACGTCCCCGCGCGGCCGCGGACGCCAGAACCGCTCGTGACGCCAGCCGTGCACGGCCAGTTCGTGCCCTTCCGCCACGATGCGCTTCCCCAACTGGGCATAGCGCTCCAGGCGGTTCCCGAGCACGAAGAAGGTGGCACGCGCTTCGAGCCGTTCCAGCTCCTCCAGGAAGTACGGCGTGCTGAGCGGGTCCGGCCCGTCGTCGAAGGTGAGCGCCACATGTTCCGGGTCCCCGCGGCCGTCGAGACCGGGGCTGACCACTCTTCGTACTCCGGGCAGCCAGCTCGCCGCCGGACCCAGGTGCCAGCCCGCACCGGCGAGCGCGGCGATCCCGGCCCACAGCGCGCCCTCCCGCGCGGGGTGCGAGGCGCGTGCGGCGCGGACGGTACGGCTCGACGCTGCGGTGTTTACCACACTTCCCCCTTGTGGTCGCCCGAGACCTCCGGTGTTCTCGCCAGCTGGAAGCTGCCCGCGCCGACCAGGGCGAGCGCCCCCAACTCCGGTAGGACGAGCAGGCCCAGCCGCAGATGCTCGTCGAAGAGCACCGCCCCCAGTACGAGACTCATCAGCGAGTCGCCCAGGGTCAGGGCGGGCTGGGAGGCCACCAGCGTTCCCGCGCGCAGCGTCATCTGAAGCAGCAGGAAGCTGGCCAGCCCGACCACGCCGACGGCGTAGGTCTGCCAAGCCGTCAGCAGCGCCACCAGTCCGTCGGAGAGCCGGGCGACCGCGTCCTTCATCAGCGCCGCCGTACCGGAGAACCCGAACGCAGTCGCCGTCCCCAGCACCGTCGCGCGCGGCGAGGACGGCAGCCGCGTCGCGAGGACGATCAGCCCGATAGCGAGGGTCAGCACGACCGCGCCCACCGTCAGCCACCGTCCGACGGGAACCCGCGTCGTGCCCACCGAGGGGTGCACCAGCACCAGGAAGACCGCGAGGCCCAGCACCATCGCGATGAACGCAGACCACGCACGGGCGTCGGGGCGGCGGTGGAAGAAGACGCTGCCCACGACGAGCGTGAACAGCAGCTCCGTGGCCATCACGGGCTGCACGACGGCGAGCGGCCCGGTGGCCAGCGCCCCCGCCTGGAAGATCCCGGAGAAGACGAGCATCGCCGAACCCCACATCCACACCGGCCGGTGCAGGAGGTGGGTGAGCCAGGAGAGGCGCCTTCCGCTGGGCGCGAGCCGTTCCGCAGCCGCCGCACGGCGTTGCAGTACGGAGGCGGCGGCGTTGGCCAGGGCCGCCAGCAGTGCGAGGAAGACACTTACCGCGAGGAGCAACACGTCGCAGTGACTCCTAGCCGAAGCGCTGGGCGAGGGAGCGGAAGACACCGGGAGCCGCGCCGTGCAGCCGGGCGGGGACGCCCAGCCAGCCGGGCACGTACGAGTCGGGCCGTCCGCGGACCAGGGCCCTGCGGACGACCTCCGCGACCTGGGCGGGCGGCACGGGCCGGGGCCTCGAACGGTGGTAGGGCGACCCGCGCCGCCCGAAGAAGGGGGTGTCCACGGCGCCCGGCATCACGACCGACACCCGCACACCGGTGGGGGACAGCTCGTATCGGAGGCTGTTCGCGAAGGCGATCAGGCCGCCCTTCGTCGCCGCGTAGACCGCCTCGTCGCGTACGCCCACGCTTCCCGCCATGGAGCCGATGAGCACGATGCGGCCCCGGCGGCGGGCGACCATGCCGGGCAGCAGCAGCCGCACCAGGTGCACGACGGCCGAGAGGTTGACCGCGAGCAGCCGGTCGATGGACTCGACGGGCTGCGCCGTGAACGGCCCGGCCCAGCCGATGCCCGCCCCGGCGACGAGGGCGTCGACGCGTCCGCCGTGCGCCAGCGCCTCGCGCGCGAGGCGGGCCCTGGCCTCCGGGTCCGTGACGTCCGCGGGCAGAGCTGTGCCCCGGGTGCGTACCGCGACGTCCCCGAGCCGCTCCTCGTCACGTCCGTTCAGCAGCAGGCGCCAGCTGCCCTCCGCCGCGAGCTGCTCGGCGACGGCCGTGCCGATGCCCGACGAGGCGCCGGTGATGAGCGCTACCGGCCGCTGCGTGCCGTGCGCCACAAGCCGCCCAGAACCCTCGAACATGACACCCTCCGGGTGATCAGGAGCAGGACTCCCAGAATGCTGGCTATCGGCCGCAGCCGCCTGTGGGGCTTCCTTCGCACAGCAGCCCGAATCACTCGATCGGGCCCGGTTCGCGGCACCCGTAACGCGGCACCCAGCCACTCCGTACGGGCGCCGTGCCGTGAGCCCGGTGCCGATCGACGGAGGGGCGGAGAACAGTGCGGCAACGGTTTCTGCTGCTGAGCGCGAGCATGGGCGCGGGCCATGACGCGGTCGCCGGCGAACTCGCCGAGCGGCTGCGGGCCCGTGGCCACTCGGCGCGGATCCAGGATGTGCTGGCACTGCTCCCCCCGGGGGTCGGACCGGCACTCCGCGCGGGTTACCGGGGGGCGGTCCGGCACGTCCCGCAGCTCTACGCGTGGATCTACGCCGCGTTCCTCGCGGCCGGACCGGACGGGCAGCGCGGACGGAGCGGGCCGGACGGCGGCGCGGGTGCGGTGGCGCGGCCGGGCAGCGCGCCTCTCGCGGCGCTCGCGGAGCGTGCGCTGATGGACGTCGTGGACCGCTGGGAGCCCGACGCCGTGATCTCGACGTTCCATCTGTCCGCCCAGGTGACGGGAAGGCTGCGGACGCGCGGAGTGCTGGACGTCCCGAGCGTCGTGACGGTCGTCGACTTCGCCGTGCACCGCGGCTGGCTCCACCCGGGCAATGACATGCACCTGTGCGTCACCGAATCCGCGGCACGCACCGCGGAGGCGGTCACGGGCAGGGCGGCGGAGGCGACCGGGCCCGTGGTCCCGGAGCGGTTCTCCGAGTCGTACGCGGCACGGACGGGGGAGGGACGGTACGGACACTGGCACCGCGAGTTCGAACGGCTCGCTCCCGGGCGGCCGTTGGTGCTGCTCTCCGCCGGGGCGTGGGGCGTGGGGGCCGGACTGCCGGGCACGGCACGGCAGTTGGTGGCGCACGGATTCTGCCCCGTACTGCTGTGCGGCCGGGACGAGCGGCTGCGGCGCCGGGCCGCGTCGGTGCCCGGGGCGATCGCGCTGGGCTGGGTCGAGAGCATGGCGGAGCTGATGGCGGCCGCGCACGCGCTCGTCGACAACGCGGCGGGCCAGACCGCCGCGCAGGCGCTCGCGACCGGGCTTCCCGTGATCGGATACCGTCCGCTTCCCGGTCACGGTGCGGAGGGCATACGGGAGATGGTCGCGGCGGGCGTGACCGAACTCGCCGGGGACGAGGGGGAGTTGGCGAATGCCCTGGAGAAGGTCGTGAGCCCGGGGCCGGTACGCGAGCTACGCGTCGGGCGTGGCCGCGCGCTGTTCCGTACGGACGCGGCGCAGCGGATCGCGGACGTGACCCGTGCGGGGGTGCGCACGGCGTGACGGCACGCGCGCCTGGCCGATCGCGCGGCCGGAGACGTTCCCCTTGGGCACCGCGGCACCTCGGCTCACCCCGTGTCCGTTTTGTCCGTCGGCGGCCGGGAACCTGGAGCCGATGAGCGAATACGAGCGTTCCCGTACGGTCGCGGCGCCCCCGGAAGACGTCTTCGCGCAGGCCGGCGACGTCGACCAGATCGAGACGTGGCTTCCACGGGAGCTGCACGTGCGCCGCGAGGAGCCGCCCGCCGTCACCGTGCACGACGACGACACCGGCAGGGACGCCCCCGCGCTGCTGCGTGCCCGGCGGGACGAGCTCCGCCTGGAGTGGGGCACGCGGGACGACGGGCGCTACGAGGGCTGGCTCCAGGTGGAGGGGATCAGCGACGGCGCGAGCGCGGTCACCGTGCATCTCTCCTTCTTCGACGAGGGGCTCGCGCCCCCGGACAACGAGGTGACCGTCGCGCTCGACGAGAGCCTCGACCGGCTGGCCGAGCAGGTGCGGCTGCGGGCCGACAGGCAGGGGCGCTAGGTGTATTGATCACGAGCGTTCAGCGAGCCCACCGCCGACACCGCGGGAGCAAAGGCGGTCGGCCCACTGGATTCGACACGGCGATCTACAGGCGCCGCAACGAAGTTGAGCGGACGATCAACCGCCTCAAGAACTTCCGGGCCATCGCAACGGGATACGACAAACGCGCCTACGTCTTCCCACGGCACGATCACGTTCGCCGCGATGAGGCTCTGGCTCCGAACATGATCCGCCGGACAGGCCTTAGCTCCGTCCCGTGATCCGCCGGGCAGGCCCTGGTTGACCCCTCGGACGAACTGTAACTAGCATAGTTACAGATTTGTCGAGCGAAGGACAGAGATGGGTGTCAGCAGTCGGACCGCGGTGGCGGTTCACGCCTTGACGTTTCTGGCTCGATGGGAGCAGGACGGCCTCCAGTCGTCAGCGAAGATCGCGGAGAGCCTGGACAGCAATCCGGCACTGGTGCGTCGCATCCTCGGACTGCTGCGGGACAACGGTCTGGTCGCGGCGGTCGAAGGCAGTGGCGGCGGCTGGCGGCTCGCGAAACCAGCCGCGGAGGTGAGCCTCTACGACGTTTACGCTGCCGCTGAGGACGGCGCATCGGTATTGCCTGTACACGCTCACCCGCCAAACCAGAGCTGTGTGATCGGGCGGCACATGCAGTCGGTGCTGGAGGTCGAATTCGCGGCGGCTCAGGATGCGATGGAAGATCGCCTCGCCCGGACGAGCATTGCCGACATGCTTCGCCACATGCATCAGCGCGAGCGCACCACGTCCAGAAGTCGCTAGCAAGACCTGCCGGGCGGAGGAATCCCTCCGCCCGCATCTTTGCCCACAACTGTCACCAGCATGGTTACAGTAAGAACGGAGATTCCCGTGACTTCAGCTCCGGAGTCCGTGAGCACCGCGGTCCCGATGCCTCGGCTGCTACTCGTGCTCGCTCCCGCGATGATGTTGATCCCCATCGCCGCTGACATGGTCTCGCTCGTCCTTCCCGTCATCGCCGAGCAGTTCACGGCGTCAACGGCTCAGGTGGCCTGGGTCGTGACCGGATTTCTGCTGGTGTGCTCCATCGGTATCCCGGTGTACGGCCGGGTCGCGGACCGCTTCAGTTTGCGCCAGCTGTTCACGACCGCGCTGGCAGCCTTCGGGGTCGGCAGCCTGATCTGCGCCCTGGCGCCAGGTCTGTTGATTCTCGTGCTCGGCAGGATCGTCATGGGGGCCGGCGGAGCAGCGATACCGGTGCTCGCGATCGTGGCCGCCACGCGACTGCTGCCCCGCGAGAAGACGGCAGTGGGTGTCGGGGTCATCGGTGCCGCCGCAGGCGTCGGTACGGCGAGCGGACCTGCGGTAGGTGGGACACTGGGGCAACTGCTGGGATGGCCGGCGGTGTTCTGGCTCATGACGATCGCCGCGCTGGTCCTGATCCCCGCCGTCCGGCGCGTCGTCACTGACGACTCGCCTGATGATCGGCATCCCTTCGACCTGCTCGGCGGCGCCCTGCTCGGGCTTGGCGCCGGTCTGCTGCTGTTCGGTGTCACGCAGGCCGAGGGCGCGGGAGCCGGCTCGCCGTCCTCCTGGGGCGTCATGTCGGCCGGCGTGATGCTGGCAGCTCTGTTCGCCTGGCGAACCTGTACCGCTACGCATCCGTTCGTGCCGCCGTCGCTGTTCGCCAACCGTGGCTACGTCATGGCGATCGTGGTGATCTTTTTCGCGATGTTGGTGAACATGGCGACGCTGGTCTTGGTGTCGATCCTCGTCATCGACGTCAATGGCCTCACGCCCGGCCAGGGGAGTCTGGTCATGATTCCAGGAGGACTTGCTCTTGCGGTGGTGTCACCAGTAGCCGGACGGATCGGCGCCCGTGGAGCCAACGAGGGCACCGCGGCGTTCCTCGGGCTCACGGCAATCGGTCTGTCGACGTTGTTCCTGTCCACGCTCGCGGTGGGCGCGTCCCCGGTGCTGGCAGGGCTGGCAGTCCTCGGACTCGGCGCCGGTTTCGGTGTGCTCGTCACTCTCGTCACCAGCGCGGTGAGTCACCTCCTGCCGCCTGAGCGGGTCGGTGTCGGCGTGGGTATCTTCCAAGGCGCCCAGTTCCTTGGTGCGGGTGCGGGACCGGCGCTCTTCGGAGCCCTGCTCTCGGCCCGGCAGGCAGGCGGGCAGGATGCGGTCAATCCCCTCTACACCGACGAAGCGCCGGCGTACTCCGACACCTTCCTCGCGCTCACGGCGGTGGTTCTGCCTGCCATGATCGCGGCGCTCCGGTTGAGGAAGGCGCGAGCACACCGTCGCGCACGTTGACGAGGCAAAGATGCGGCCGAGACACAGAACCACATGTCTCGTTCTTCGGAATCTCGCGCAGCCTGCACATCCGCGATACCACGACAGTCACAAGATCCGCCGGGCAGGCCCTGGCCGTCTCCGACAGCCGAACCGGCTCCTGGAGGGGGCGGGTCGGTGGTGCGGAGACGTGAACTGGTCGTCGTACGGCCGCTGTTGGGGGAGGCGGTCGGGGGAAGCGGGATCCGTCGCCCAGTCGGCAGCTCGGTAATGCTCATACTGATTTGCCTAAAGGTATTAGGCTGCTGCATAATCGAGTCTGCTGACCGGGAGAGGTGTGATGGCGCGCGTAGGACTGACCAGGGAACGCCTGGCCGAGGCGGGTGCGGAGCTGGCCGACGAGGTCGGCTTCGCTCAGGTCACCGTCTCGGCGCTGGCCAGGCGGTTCGACGTCAAGGTCGCGAGCCTGTACTCGCACGTGAAGAGCTCGCAGGACCTCAAGACCGAGATCGCCCTGCTCGCGCTGGAGGAGATGGCAGACCGGGGCGCCGCGGCGCTCGCCGGGCGGGCAGGCAAGGACGCCCTGACCGCCTTGGCGGACGTCTACCGCGACTACGCGCGGGAGCACCCCGGCCGCTACGCCGCGGCCCAGATGCGGCTCGACCCGGCGACGGCCAAGGCCAGCGCGGGCGGCAGGCACGCACAGATGACGCGGGCGATCCTGCGCGGCTACGACCTGGGGGAGCCGGACCAGACGCACGCCGTGCGGCTGCTCGGCAGCGTCTTCCACGGCTACGTCAGCCTGGAGCTGGGCGGAGGATTCGACCACAGCGCGCCCGACACGCAGGAGACGTGGTCGAGGATTCAGGACGCCCTCGACGCCCTGCTGCGGAACTGGCCCGACGCCTGACCTCCTCCCTGCCCGTCCGCCCCGGCAGGCGCCCGAACCCGCGAACACGCCCCCGGCGCCGGGCAGTTCACCCAAAATCCCACATGCCGACCGTCGAGTTGAGGCCATGAACACCAAGGACGACTGGATCACCACACCTTTCACCGCGGACCTCGTGCGCGGCGCGCTCGATCTGGAGCACACGGACCGGGGCGTGCTGCCGCACCGGCTGCCTGCCTGGGCCCGCGCCCAGTACTCCGACGCACAGCTGGCCATGGCCGAGTCCCAGCCCTCCGGCGTGCGGCTGGTCTTCCGTACGAGGGCCACCGCCCTGGAAATGGACACGCTGCCCACCAAGAGGGTCTACGTGGGAGCGCCCCCGCGCCCTGACGGCGTGTACGAACTCCTCGTCGACGGCCGCCCGTTCGGCCGGGCCTCCGTCACGGGCGGCGACACCTTGACCATCGACATGACCGCCGGAACCGCGGAGAGCAGTCCCGGGCAACCGGGCACCTTGCGCTTCACCGGGCTGCCCGGCGGCGTCAAGGACGTCGAGATCTGGCTACCGCACAACGAGACCACCCGGCTCCTCGCGCTGCGCACCGACGCACCCGTCGAACCCGCCCCGGACCGGGGCCGCGGGGTGTGGCTCCACCACGGCAGCTCGGTCAGCCAGGGCTCCGAGGCGGCCGGTCCCACCACGACCTGGCCCGCGCTCGCCGCCTCCCTCGGCGGGGTCGAGCTGATCAATCTGGGCCTGGGCGGCAGCGCGATGCTCGACCCGTTCACCGCCCGGACGCTCCGGGAGACCCCGGCGGACTGGATCAGCGTCAAGGTCGGGATCAACCTGGTCAACGGCGACGTCATGCGGCTGCGGACGTTCGCCCCGGCCGTTCACGGCTTCCTGGACACCGTCCGCGAAGGGCACCCCACCACACCGCTGCTGGTCGTCTCGCCCATCCTGTGCCCCATCCACGAGGACACCCCGGGGCCCAGCGCGCCGGACTTCTCCGGCGCCGCCACCGGGCAGCTGAGGTTCCGGGCCACAGGAGACCCGGCCGAGCGAGCGAGCGGAAAGCTCACCCTGAACGTCATACGGGACGAGCTGGCCCGGATCGTCGCCCAGCGCGCGGAGGAGGACCCGAACCTGCACTACCTCGACGGCCGCGAGCTCTACGGTGCGGCGGACTCCGCCGAGCTGCCGCTGCCCGACGAGCTCCATCCGGACGCCGCCACGCACCGCCGCATCGGCGAACGCTTCGCCAAGCGGGCCTTCGCCGCCGACGGCGTCTTCGCGGGCAGCGGCGTCTGAGACCGACCGGGGAAAACGCGGGGCCGGGCCGGGCTGGGCCTACTGTCAGCCGGCCGCGGCGTCGTCGGCCCCGTCCTCCTCGGCCACCTCCGCGACCCATCCGTACGGGAGTTCCTCGCCGTCGAGGGTGATCGCCTCGACCGTGCGGGTCAGCGGATCGATGTCCGCCTCCACCCCTTCGCCCACGTACCGCGGATATCCGGTCCCGCCGTGCGCGCCCGTCGCCCGCACGGTGATCACCCGGAGCACCGGACCGTGCTCCGGGTGACCCTCGAGGTCGGCCGTCTGCGGTTGCAGAAGGATGTCGTAGCGGGGTTCGCCGGAGCCCATGTCTGTGACGATAGACCCGCAGGTGACGGCCCGCCTCCCGGGAGAGCGGGGCCGGTCGCTTCGCCGGGGCGTCGCGGAGCTGGGCCTGTCCACCATGGGGCCGGGGGCCGGGGGCCGGGGGCCGGGGGCCGAGCGGGCACGGGGACTGCGTATGCCCGGAGGCCGCGGCCCCGCGTCAGACGACGGCGGCGGCCCGCAGCTCCTCCACGGCGTCCGCGGAGTACCCGAGTTCGCCGAGGACGGCCGCCGTGTGCTCGCCCGGCGCGGGCACCGGATCCATGCGTGCGCTCGTCCCGGCGAGATCGACCGGCGGCAGCAGCGCCCGCACCGACTCGCCCCCGGGGACGGCCACTTCACGCCAGCGGTCGCGCCCGCCGAGCACCGGGTGGTCGAGGAACTCCGCGACCGAGTTGACCCCGGCGCACGCGACGCCGATCCGGTCGAGGACGTCCATGATCTCCCCGGAGGGGGAGCGTGCGAAGCGCTCGGCGACGACGGCGTTCAGCTCGTCCCGGTGCGCGACGCGGGCGGAGGAGGTGGCGAAGCGCGGATCCGAGGCCAGGTCGGCGTCTTCAAGGAACTCCGTGCACAGAGCGGCCCATTCGCGCTCGTTCTGGATCGAGAAGAGCACGTCCTTGCCGTCGGCCGCGGTGTAGGCGCCGTACGGGGCGATGGTGGGGTGCTGCGTGCCCAGTCGCGGCGGCTGCGTGCCCGTATGCGCGGTGTAGTAGGCGGGCTGGCCCATCCACTCGGCGAGCGCCTCGAAGAGCGAGACCTCGACGGGGCGGGCGACGCCCGTGGTCGCGCGCGTGAACAAGGCGGTCAGCACGCCGCTGTACGCGTACATACCCGCCGCGATGTCCGCGACGGACACACCGGCCCGAGCGGCTTCGGCGCCGGTGCCGGTGAGCGAGACGAGGCCGGTCTGGCACTGCACCAGCAGGTCGTAGGCCTTGCGGTCCGCCCATGGGCCGCTCGTGCCGTAGCCGGAGACGGTGCAGGGGATCAGGCGGGGGTGCGCGGCGGTGAGCGAGGCGGGGGAGAGGCCGAGCCTGCCGGCGGCGCCGGGCGCCAGATTGCTCACGAACACATCGGCCAGGGCGAGGAGTTGTTCCAGCACGGCACGCCCCCGCTCGTCCTTGACGTCGAGCGTGACGGACTCCTTGGAGCGGTTGAGCCAGACGAAATAGCTGGAGTGGCCGTGCACCGCCGTGTCGTAGCGGCGCGCGAAGTCGCCGCCGCCCGGGCGCTCGATCTTGATGACACGGGCGCCGAGGTCCGCGAGCTGGCGAGTGGCGAAGGGCGCGGCCACGGCCTGTTCGAGACTGACGACGGTGATGCCGTCCAGTGGCCGGACGTCGCTCATGTGCCCACTCTCCGTTCGCCCGGCGCCCCGCCTCGCGCTGCCCCGGCCTGGCCCTCTTCCCACCCTTGCCGGTCGTGGTCCACGATTTGTACGGCCAAATCGCGAGCGGTGTCAACACCGTCATGACGTGCCAATACGTCCGCCGGCGTTGACGGTTCGGCGGCGCTGTCCACAGAATGTTCCCGCTTTGTACGTACCGGGCCGCCAGGCTCGCCCCCCATGCGACCGCCGGAGAGCGAGGGATGTCCGTGTCCGAGCCCATCACCGGCGGCTCGGGCGGCGCCCGGGGCATGGAAGGCCTCCGGGACATCGCCCGTACGTGGCGGCCCGCTCCCGTACACGGCACGGACGCGCTCGATCCGGGGCCCACGGCGGCGCTGTCGGCCGTGCTCGGCCTGCCGGGTCCCGTGGCGTCCGCCGGGCAGGCGCTTCCTCCGCTGTGGCACTGGCTGCACTTCCTGCGCTGGCCGCCGCGGCACGAGCTCGGCAGCGACGGGCATCCACGGGACGGGCACTTCCTGCCGCCGCTGCCGGAGCGGCGGCGGATGTTCGCGGGCGGCCGCGTGGAGGTGACGGCACCGCTGACCCTGGGCCGTCCCGCCGAACTGACCAGCTCCGTCGGCGGAATCGAGGTCAAGGAGGGCCGGAGCGGCGGGCTGCTGTTCGTGACCGTACGCGGCGAATACCGGCAGGACGGTGCGGTGTGCGTGACGGAGGAGACCGACCTGGTCTACCGCAGCGGCGGCAGAGCGCCCGTACCGGAAGGGCTCGTCCCGGACACCGTCACGGCACCGGAGGCCGCCGGCGCCCCCTGGCAGTCGCCGTGGCGCACCGACCCCGTCCTGCTCTTCCGGTTCAGCGCCCTGACCGCCAACGCCCACCGCATCCACTACGACGCTCCCTACACGACCGGCACCGAGGGATACCCGGGACTGGTCGTCCACGGGCCGCTGCTGGTGCTGTCGATGCTGGAGCTCGTACGGCGCGAGGCTCCGGGGCGGAGGGTGCGCTCGCTCTCGTACCGGCTGCGCAAGCCCGTCTTCTGCGGGGAGCGGCTGCTGACGTGCGGCGAGGGCGCGGCGGCGCACGGCCGCGGCAGTCGTGACGGCGGCCCCGATGTGCGGCTGCGGGTGGCCGGTTGCCGCGAGGACGCGCACGCCACAGCGGAGGTGACCTTCGCGTGACGAGTCCCGGGGCCAGACCCGCACCCGCAACCGCACCCGCGACCGGTAACGCAACCGGCACCGCCATCGCCCGCGCCGGTGCGCCCGGGCGTGCCCGCACCGCGTACCGCGGTCTCGCCGACGATCTGCGGGCGGCCCTCCTCTCACACCGCTACCCCGAGGGGGCGCGCCTGCCCACGGAGGCCGAGCTGGTGCGTACGTACCGGGTCAGCCGGCAGACCGTGCGGCGGGCCTTCCAGGACCTCGTGGCGGAGGGGCTGGTCCACCGGGTGCCCGGGCGCGGGACGTTCGCCGCGCCGCGCGGGAGCCGCTACGTGCGCCAGTTCGGCTCGGTCGACGACCTGATGAGCCTGTCCGTCGACACGACCATGCGGCTGTCGTCCCCGCTGCGCCGTCAGGTCGACGTGGACGCCGCGGGCAGGCTCCGGCTGGAGAGCGACGTGGTGCACACCGCGGCCTTTCTGCGGTTCCACGACGACGTGCCGTTCTGCCATACGGCCGTGTGGCTGCCGCCCCGGGTCGGCGAGGCGCTGCGGTCCGTGCCGGAGCTCGCGGAGGAGGGAGCTGTCGGCACCGTCACCGTCCTCGGGCTGCTGGACGAGCGGCTGCCCGCGCCCGTCACGGACGCCGAGCAGAGCATCACGGTCGCCGCCGCCCCCGAGCGGGTCGCGGCGGAGCTGCGCTGCGAGCCTCGCCATCCGGTGCTGCGGATCGACCGGCTGTACGCGACGGCGTCGGGGGAGCGGGTCGAGCTGGCGGTGAGTCACTTCCTGCCGGAGCAGTACTCCTACAGGGTGCGGCTGCGGCGCGGCCCGCTCTGATGTGCGCGGCTCAGGGAGTCGGCACGCCCGCGGGGCGGGCGGGACGCGAGAACCGCACGGGCACTCCCGGCGAGTACAGCACGCTCAGCGGCTCGCCCACCGGAGCGGGCAGCCCCGCCGCCGTCACCAAGTCCTCGTCGCACTCGGTCAGTTCGGCCCGGTGCAGCGGCCACCGCGGGTGGACGTTGGGGAGATACACCGAGCGGTTGAAGAACGTGTTGTGCATGCCCCAGCGGGCCGTCAGAAAGTGTTCGAGCTCGGTGGGCTCCCGGACCGGTTCACCGATCCGTACGGTCATCCGGCAGCGCGCGCCGCGGGGCCCCGGCCAACGGCGCCTGCTGGTGTACGTGATGCTCGTGCCGTGCCGCCGCACCGACATGCGCGACCACCGGTAGGGCATCCGGAACACGGAGAGCGCGACCGTCACCGGAATCAGACGGGAGGCGTCGAGCGAGCGGAAGACCACGCCGCGCCGCCCGTGCGCGTCCACGGAGTACAGGCGCACGTTCGTCTCGGGGAAGCTCCCCAGATACGGGACGCCGGGCAGGCGGAACCACCCCACGCGGTGCATGCGGAAGGCGACGAGGCCGACGTACGTGGTGCCGTGCAGCACGTCCGGTGCCGTGCCCGGCGGCAGAAGGGGAGCGACGACGGCCGGGTCGGCCGCCCAGTGCACGAAGGCCAGGTCGAGCCAGGACTGCGTGAGCAGCGGCATCGACGTGGAGCCGGGCGGGTCGGGCGTGACGGGCTGCGGTTCCCGGGGCGGAGGCGGCACCGGATCAGCATCGCAGAGCCGCCCCGGCACACCGTCCGGGAGCCCCGAGGGGGAGCGGCAGAGGGGCCGGACCGGAGCAGAGAAGAGCGAGGGATGCGGCCGGGGAGCGCGACCCGGCCGCATCCCTCGCGTCATGGCTGCCGCGTCAGGACAGCAGCCGTTTCCAGTCGGCCTGTGAGAGGTTCCCGTCGGACCGCAGACTCGTGCGGCTGCGGTTCTTGCGCATCAGGACGCGGACGGCCTCGTCCACGTCGTCGCCGCGCTCCGGACGGGCGGACGGCGTGATCAGGGGCCAGATGTCCGAACCGAGGTAGCCGGTCTCGTCGGTCTTGCTGTGCAGCTCCGCCGAGCAGGTGTGGCGCTCGACGCCGTTCCGGCCGGCCAGTTCGGCGACGGCGCGCTTCGTCGACGTACCGAAGACGCCGTCCACGGGGACCTCGAAGCCCTTCTCGCGCAGCAGATACTGGGCGGCCCGCACCTGCGCGCCGGCGGCTCCGGGCTTCAGCAGCGGCCAGGCCAGCACCTCGCTCGCGTCGGGGGAGGAGACGCCGAGGACGTTGCCGACCGCGTCGCGCAGCTCCTGGAGGCGCCCGTAGAGGACGTTGCCGGGGCACTCGGTGGAGTTGAAGTCCCGGTGGCCCTTGATGTTCGCGAGGTCCGTGCCGTACTGGGAGGCGATCCACGCGACGAGCTGGACCAGGGAGTCCCACAGGGCGGCGGGGACGTCCACGTCCGTATAGAGACCCTCGTTCTCGATCCCGATGACCTCGCTGTTGTGGCCGCCGACGTTGGCGCCCTGGACGTGCTGCGTTCCGCCGCGGACGACGGACAGGCTCTTGTGGCGGCCCTCCAGGCGGAATCCGCCGCGGGAGTTGGTGAACTGCTGGCCGGTGTCCGACCAGCCGTTGCCGTCCATGTGGTGGTCCTGGATGTCCCGGCAGATCTGCTTCGCGTGCTCCAGCGAGTAGTCCTCGCTGTTGCCCGGGTCTGCCGTGTGGTGGACGACGATGAAGGTCGGTACGTGGTCCTCGACGACGATCTCACCCGAAGCGGGCCGTGCGCCCCACTCCTCGGTGCTGTAGATGCGCGGCTCCGCGGCCCTGGTGCGGGACGTGCGCTGCGGACGGGCCGTCACGGCGGCGTGAGCGGTACCGGCGGTGCCGAGGCCGATCGCACCGGCGGCCGTGGCCGCCACACCTCCGCGCAGCAGTGCGCGGCGGTCGAAGCCTGGCTGTGCAGCCATCTCGGTCTCCTTCGGGAGTGGGAAGGAACGGTGACTCCCGCGCTCGGAGTTCGGTCACCGATGCGTGGGGGACCCGTGCGGGGAGACGGCGGATCTCCCTCTCCCCGCACGGGCTGAAATCGGATTCCGCGCTCCGCCAGTAAAGGCAGGGCGCCATGAACGCGACAACCCCATCGGGGCAACGCGTTGCCACTTTCTCGGAGTTCTGAAAGAAACGCGGATCACGAATCACCTGTAGCAGAGCGAACCGGGCTCCGCCTCCTGTGGTCGGCCCACTGAAAGCGCAGGTTGGTGCACCGTCAGCTGACGGTCAGGCAGATGTCCGCGAGGGCACGGCCGGTGCGTGCCTCCCGTGTGGTGGCCGTGGCCCGCTGTGGCCGCTGCGAGGGAGGGAAGACGGTCGCCGCAGCCGCCGCGCGGTCGCGAGCGGACGGCACGTCAGCCGAAAGGGGACCGGGGGCGCCTGCGCCATACGGGTTCCGTGTCGCGAGCGGTGTGCGCCGCCCCGTCACGGCGGCCGGCCGGTCGTCCGGCGGTCCTGGACGCGCCGTTCGGGCGCGGGCGCGGGACCCGCGGTGCCGGGTCCGCCGCGGGCGGACGTGTTCCGCACGGCTCGCGGCCCCGCGCCTCGATCCGGCGGAGCCGCGAGCCCGGCGCTCAGCTCTTCGCCCGTCCCGCGAACGCGTCGACGCCCGTCAGTTCGGCCGAGAGCGCCCACAGCCGTGCCGCCTCCTTCGGATCGGCCGCGTACTTCCGCACGCCGGAGGCCGCGCCGGGCACGCCCGGCGCCCCGTCCTCGGACGCGTACGGGGCGATGTCGCAGTCCTCGCAGTAGACGCCGCCCATGCCGTCCAGCTGCGGGGAGGTCGCCGCCCACACCTGCGTCGCCGCGCCCTCCTCGGGCGTCTTGAAGGAAGGCAGGAGCGGGTTGCCGTCCTCGTCGATCCACCCGGCGGCGACCATCTCCTCGGTGGGCAGGTGGCGTTGGAGCGGGGTGAGGATGCCGCCGGGGTGCAGCGAGAAGGCCCGTACGCCCGAGTCGCGGCCCAGCGCGTCGAGTTCGACGGCGAAGAGGGCGTTCGCCGTCTTGGCCTGCCCGTACGCCGCCCACTTGTCGTAGCCCTGCTCGAACTGGACGTCGTCCCAGCGGATCGCGGAGCGGTGGTGCCCCCTGGAGGAGACGGAGACGACGCGCGCGCCGCCGTCCCGCACGAGGGCCGGCCAGAGGTGGTTGACGAGTGCGTAGTGACCGAGGTGGTTGGTCGCGAACTGGGCCTCCCAGCCCGGTCCCACACGCGTCTCGGGGCAGGCCATGATGGCGGCGCTGTCGATCATGATGTCGATGCCGCGGTCCGTCGCCAGGAAACGCTCGGCGAAGGCCTGGACGCTCTCGAGGTCGCCGAGGTCGAGCGTGTCGACCTCGATGCCGGAGACTCCCTGGAGGGCCTCCAGCGCCGCCTCGCGACGCCGGGCGGGCACCACGACATGGGCGCCGGCGGCGGCGAGGGCCCGCGTCGTCTCCAGGCCGAGGCCCGAGTAGCCGCCGGTGACGACGGCGAGCTTCCCGGACAGGTCGATTCCTCGCAGGACTTCGGCCGCGGTGGTGTGGGCCCCGAAGCCCGATCCGATGCTGTGCTGGGGTGTGGTGGTGGTCATGGAGCGAACGTTACGAATTGGAGTGCGCTCCAGGGCAAGCCGACGTGCTGGTCGTGCGGCCATCGGTGGCGGCTCGGCGCAGGGCCGGTGCCCTTGTGTGAGCGCCGCCGGCTGGACTCCGTCCCTGCACGGCTCCGGCGGCGCTCACTGTCTCAGGCGGTGAGGAAGTCGGCCGCCCCTGCCTTGGCTCCTTCGATGAACGCGGTGATCTCCTCGGGGGTGTAGAGCAGGACGGGCCCGTCGGGATCGGTGGACTGGCGCAGCGCCACCTGTCCGTCGGGCAGCTTCTTCGCCTCTACGCAGGCACCGCCGTTCTGCCCGCTCCAGGGCTTGTGCCAGCCTTCGGCGCCCAGTTCACGTGCGGGCATCCCATTGCGGAGGCGGCCGGTGTCGCGGCCGGTTACAGCATCAGGGTTCATCTTCCGAACTCCTTACGCAGGTTGATCGGGTACGTGCGCGGTCGAAGCACGTACGCGGTGGTGCGGCCGGCAACGAGACACATGTGAGCGCTTCCAGACGAAGGGCCGCAGGGGGTCACCCATCCGGACAGACCGCACGGGGCAGCTGCGTGAGCGTCAACACAAGCGTTTTCCTTGCGACTTGCTTTGAAAATATCAGAACGAAGCTTGCGGCTTGAAGCTCACAAGGACATAGTGTCAACGTGATGCCGAACACCGGCTCTACAGACCGGAGTTCGGCCCGCGAACCTGCCGGGGCGGGGCCGGGCTTGGGGGGTACGGGATCGTGCTGCGGGGGAGCGTGGTTCCGTCCAAGCGCAATCCGGCCCAGCGAGGGGCGCCGCTCCCGGACCTGCTTCGCCGCGGCCTGCGAAGCCAGGCCGGGAGCGGCCGCCCGTCGTTCCCGGGACACATGAGGCGGCCGGGCGCGTGGCCGCACGGCGCGACCGCTGGACGGACGGTGCCGAACGGGGCGGGCGGCCCGCGCGCCGTGCGGGCAGCTCGACCACCGTCGAGGACGTGACCCGCGTCGGCGGTCAGGGAGACTCGGCCTCGACGACGTCCCGACGGCCGTCAACTCCCCGTCGACGACCGGGATCCCGGGTCCGGATCGAGTGGGCGGCCGGCTGTCGCACCGGTCTCGTGCGCGTGGCAGAACGACCGCCCGTCCGCGGTGAGGCCCTGGTATACCGGCCTCGGATCACTCAGCCGTGGAGTGAGCGACGGAGTGAGCGACCGCCGCGGGCGGCCGGATGCGGAACCCGGGCAGCGGGTACCGTTCACCCCGGCGGGCACGGGCGCACGGCCGGCAGGCTGCCGTCGGTGCGCGACGTTCCCGCTCGTGAGACGGCTCGTGGACGGGCCGCGGCAGCCGGCGCACCGACCGACCAGCGAATGAGGGCTTCGAAGATGCGGATCCTGATCATCGGTGGCGGCATCGCCGGAACCGCCGCGGCGCTCGCGCTGAACAAGGCCGGCATCGAAGTGAGCGTCCACGAGGCCCATCCGGACAGCGGTGCCGACATCGGCGCGTTTCTGACCCTCGCGAGCAACGGCATGCTCGCCCTGGCCCAGTTCGGCGCCGCGGAGGCGGTCGCCGGCATCGGGTTCGAGCTGACGTCGATGCGCCTCACGGGCGACACCGGCTCGGTGGTCTCCACCGTGCCGCTGGGGGAGACCGGCGACCCGCTCAGGCGGTTCCGGTGCCTGCGCCGGGCCGAACTCGGCGCCGTGCTGCGGGAGGAGGCCGTACGCCGCGGGATCGCCGTCCACCACGGCCGGAGGTTCGTCACGGCGAGCGAAGACGAGAAAGGCGTCACCGCCGAGTTCGCCGACGGCAGCACCGAGCGCGGCGATCTGCTTCTCGGCGCCGACGGAATCCACTCCGTCGTAAGGCCGTTGACCGACCCGGAGGCCGCCCGCCCGCGCTACGCGGGCCAGCGCGTCTTCTACGGCTACACCACCGACGCAGCGCCGCCCAACGAGCCGGGGCGCATCGAGATGCTGCGGGGCAGCACGGCCGCCATGGGGTACGCGGTCTCCCCGGCCGGGGAGACCTTCTGGTTCGCCCGCGTATCGGCGGAGGAGCTGAGCGACGCCGAGATCGCGGACACCGCGCCCGCCCACTGGCGTGATCACCTCCTGCCGTTGCTGCGGCCCGACGCGACGCCCGCCGCCGACATCGTCGCGGCGACGGACGGCAGGCTGATGGTGACCAACGCCCGTGATCTGTCGACCGTCACGCGGTGGCGCACGGAGCGGATGCTGCTCGTCGGCGACGCCGCGCACGCGGCCTCACCGGCGACCGGGCAGGGCGCGTCGATGGCGCTGGAGGACGCGGTGGTGCTGGCCAAGTCCCTGCGGGACGCGGACGATACGCGCTCGGCGCTGGAGAGATACGAACGGCTGCGCAGGCCCCGCGTCGAGCGCAACATCGTCAACAGCGCCCGGCTGACGCCCAGTCGGGCCCCGAGCCGCCTCCAGCGGACGCTGAACAACTACCGCGCGAAGTGGAAGAGCCGCACCGCCTCCGCCGCGGGGCGGCCCGCCGCCGACGGGGACAGCGAACTGGCGCGGCAGCTGGACTGGGACACGCCGCTGACCGCCGACTCGCCCGCCGTACAGGGCAGTTGAGACCGGGGCGGCGGGCCTCGGACACCCTGCTCCGGCTCCGCACCGCCCCCGGTGGCGAGCCCGGTCAGCCGCGCGCCCCCGCCGGAGCCTGCACCGGCGTGCGCCGCGTGAGATGCAGGCTGAGGTCCCGCGGCATGAGGGTGAGCCGCTCGCTCACGCGCAGCCGGTAGGCGGGGTCCGACCGGAAGTCGTAGCGGCGGACCAGCAGTCCCAGCACCAGCGTCGCCTCGTGCAGGGCGAACTGCCGCCCGATGCATGCCCGCGCACCCGTACCGAACGGCTTGAAGACGTGCGGCGGCCGGGCGCGCACCGCCTTCGGCTCGAAGCGGTCCGGGTCGAACTCCTCCGCGTCCTCGCCCCATACGGCCGGGTCGCGGTGCAGCATCATGATCAGTACGAGGGCCCAGGCGCCCTTGCGCAGCGGATGGACTCCGCCCAGCTCCGTGTCGTGCAGCGCCTCCCGCGAGAAGGCGGGCGCGGTCGGCCACAGCCGCAGCGACTCGTCGAGGACCCGCCGCACGTACCGCAGCCGCGCGACCTGCTCGTACGCGGGCTCCTCCGTGTCGCCCCAGACCTCCTCCACCTCGGCCTGTGCCCGCGCCAGTACGTCCGGGTTCCGGGAGAGGTAGTGGAGCGCGAACGAGAGCGCCCCCGACGTCGTCTCGTGCCCGGCGACGAGGAAGGTCACGACCTGGCGGCGGATGTTCTGCGGCGAGAGGCGCTCTCCCGTCTCGGGATGGGCCGTCTCCAGCATGCGGTCCAGCAGATCGCCGTGCGAGGCGGTCGCGTCGGCGCCCCTGCGCGCCTCGATCACCTCGTCGACGGTGCTGTTGAGGTAGTCGCGGTTCGCGGCGTTGCGCTTCGCGGCGCCGCGCTGGAGCAGCGGTCCGATCAGCGGCGGCGCGGCGTTGCGGCGCTGCGCGTACGAGAGCGCTCCGACCATCGCCGTGACGAAGGGGTGCGGGCGCGTGCGCTCGAAGGAGCCGAAGTCGTGACCGAAGCCGGCGCGCGCGATGGTCTCCAGCGTCAGCTTGGTCATGTCGCCCGGCACGTCCACGGCGTCTCCGGTGCGGCTCCGCTCGTCCCAGTGACCGGTGAGCTGCCGTGCGACGTCCAGCATCAGCGGGTGGTAACCCTCCATGGCCGCGCGGCTGAAGCCCGGCGCGAGTATGTCGTGCGCCAGCTGCCAGTTGGGCTCGTGGTTGTACGCGGTGAAGAGACCGTCGCCCGCCAGCGGGCGGAGGTTGGCGACCCCGAGGCCGACGTGCTTGGCGAAGCGGGACTCGTCGGCGAGTTCGGCCGCGAGGTCCGCGCCCCACACGAAGACGATCTCCCTGTCGAACGCCTTGCGCCGGAAGATCGGCCCCAGTTCGCGGGCGATGCGCATCGAGTCCTGCACCGGCGAGCGCACGCTCGCGCCGAGCACGTCGCCCAGTACGGGCACCCGGCGCGGCGGATGCGGAATGCGGTGCAGCTCGGGCCAGCCGAGCCGGGCGCTGCGGAACCCCTTGCCCGTGGCGCCGCCAGCCGCTTCCCGTGCCTGAACCATCCGCCTCAACTCCCCGTACCGCAGGCCCGCATGGCTTGTTGTACATCGGTTCAATAAGGCTTCCAGTCTGGGCGGGCCGCCGTACGGACGTCAAGTAAAGTGCCGCTCATGGGCGAGAAGCAGGGGGAGCGCACGCGCCGCCGGCTCAGCACCGAAGAGCGTCGCGAGGAGCTTCTGGCCGTAGGGGCGCGGCTGTTCGCGAGCAGGCCGCACGAGGACGTCTCGATCGAGCAGGTCGCCGAGATCGCGGGCGTCTCGCGGGGGCTGCTCTATCACTACTTCCCGACCAAGTACGACTTCTTCGCCGCCGTCGTCGAGCGGGAGAGCCGGCGGATGCTCCGGCTGACCGCCGCCGTCCCCGGGGTGCCCGCACGCGAGCAGCTGACGAGCGGGCTGGACCGCTTCCTCGAGTACGTCGAGAACCACGCCCAGGGATTCCGCGCCTTCCACCGGGCGGAGGCGGCGGGCGACCCCGCGGTGCGCAGGGTCTACCGGCAGGGCCTGGCGGCGCAGGAGCGGCAGATCCTCGATGCGCTCGCCGCCGACCCCGAAGTCGCGGGCGTCGCCCGTGACTTGCCCACGCTCCGCATCGCCGTGCGCGGCTGGCTCTCCTTCATGGTGACGGTGTGCCTGGAGTGGCTCGACGAGGAGCCGCGCATGGCACGCGACGACGTGCGCGACCTGTGTGCGCGCGCACTGCTGGGCGCGATCACACCGCCCTGAGCGGGCGCGCTCGCGGAATCCGGTCCACCGTCTGTCTCCCCTACGGACCGGTGCCGGTGGACATCGGCGAGTCCGGGGCCCCGGAAGGCCGCGTGACCTTCCGGTCCGTACGGATACGGGATCCGCCCGCTCCCAGGTGGCGCTTGCGCGCACGCGCGCCGGGCGGAGGCGGCACCGCCCCGAGCGCCCGCGAGATGCCCGCGGCGGCGACCTGCACCAGCGGCACCAGCGTGTGCGCGGGGACGGTCTCCACATGGGCGACGACCGAGACGGCCGCGACGACCTCGTGCCCGGGGCCGTGCACCGGGGCCGCCACGGACACGCTGTCCATCGTCACCTGCCGCTCGCACACGGCGACGCCGGTCTGCCGCACCTCGGCCAGTACCTGCCGCAGCCGCGCGGGATCGCACTCGGTCCGCTCCGTGTAGCGCACGTGTCGCTGGGCGAGCGCCCGCTCCTGGACGTCCGCGGACGCGTACGCGAGCAGTACGCGGCCGACGCTGGTCGGCGTGAGCGCGAAACGGCCGCCGACCCGCGTGAGCACGGGCACCGAGGCGCAGCCCGCCAGCCGCTCCACGTACACCACGCACAGCTCCTCACGTACCGCCAGCTGCACGTTCTCGCCGGTGACGCGCGCGAGGTCCGACAGGTGGGGGAGGGCCACCTCGCGCAGGCCGAGGCCCCGCGGCGCGAGCGCCGCGATCTCCCACAGACGCAGGCCTATGCGGTAGCCGCCCTCGGGGCCGCGCTCCAGGGCGCCCCAGCCGGCCAGTTCGTTCACGAGGCGGTGCGCCGTGGTGAGCGGCAGCCCCGTGCGCCGCGATATCTCCGTGAGCGTGAGAACGGGGGCGGCCGGCGAGAAGGCCTCCAGCACGCCGAGCGCTCTGCCCGTGACCGAGCCGGTGCCCGTCGCGGCCCGGTTCTCCTGGTGCATGTGGATCTCCCTCGGACGAATCGGACCGGGCCGCCCCGGCGAAAAGCTAGACAGGCGGGCGCCGTCCGTCAACGTGAGCTGCGAAAGGAGCGGCAGGCGGCCGGAGCCCGCGCGGCCCGCCTGCGGGCGCCCCGCCCCGTGGCCCATGTGCCGCCGGGAGCCTCGTTCTGCCGCCGGAGTCTTGCCGCCCGGAGAGTCACCGACCACGCTGCAACGCATGGCCGCTCCTCCGGCGCGTACGCCCGCACACCTCGCCAATCTCGACCTCAACCTGCTGGTCACGCTGCGCGAGCTGTTCCGGGAGCGCAACGTCACCAGGGCGGCGCGGCGCCTCGGGGTCTCCCAGCCCGCCGTCAGCGCGGCGCTCTCCCGGCTGCGCCGGCACTTCGGCGACGAACTGCTGGTGCGCACGGGCGGCGTGTACGTCCTCACCCCGCTCGCCACGCAGCTGACCGAGCAGGTGGAGACGGTGTGCGCCGCCACCGAGCGCCTCTTCGCCACCGGCAGCGCCTTCGAACCCGCCGACTCCCGGCGCGAGTTCACGCTGCTGATGTCCGACTACCCGGCGACGGTGCTCGGCGACCGGCTCTCGCGGCTCCTGGCCCGTGAGGCGCCGCGGGCCGCGCTGCACATGCGGCTCGTACGGGAGACGATCGGCGGCGACATCGTCGAGACCATCAGGCTCGTCGACGGCATGGTCTCCCCGCGCCTGGGCCACTTCCGCACGCCGGTCAGCTCGCAGCACCTCTTCACCGACCGCTGGATGTGCCTGCTGTCGGCCGACCATCCGCTGTGCGAGGCGGACTCCTTCGGGCTGGAGGACCTGACGCCGCTGCCGTGGGTGGTGCCGTACCACCGCGACGCCGGCTATCCCTCGGCGTCGCCGGCGACCCGGCAGCTCACCGCCCTGGGCATCCGGCCGCGGATCGCCGTACGCGTGGAGAGCTACCGGGCCGTGCCCGACTTCATCGCCGGTACGGGGCGGGTGGCGCTGTACCCGGCGCGGCTCGCGGCCCGGCTGCCGGCCGAGCGCGGTGTGCGGGCCCTGCCGTGGCCCGTACCGGTCGACGAGATCGACGAGCTGCTGTGGTGGGACACCGTCTACGACAAGGACCCGGCGAACGTGTGGCTCCGCGACCTGGTGGCGCGGGCGGCGGCCGAGGCCGCCCCGTGACCGGCCGCCCGCTGCCCGCCTGACCTGGTGCGGAGGCCTCCGCCATAAACGCCGTTGATGACAGCCAGCCGAAGAGGCTATTGAACCGGACGTTCCCTTTCCGGAAGTTGCCTTCCTAACCTGCCCCGCGAGGCAGTGCTGCGGCGCCTTCCCCCGCGTACCACGGCGCCGCAGCACCCCACCACTGGAGGCCGCATGCCCCACGAGCTCACCGAACTCACCCTGCACACCGTCACCAAGGAACCGGGCCCGGCGGTCCACTCCCTGGGCGCGGACGTGTGCGTCGTGGGGGCCGGCGTCTCCGGGCTGTCGGCCGCGATCGAATCGGCCCAGCTGGGACGGGACGTCGTCCTGGTCGACAGCCTGCCGGTGCTCGGCGGGCAGATGGTCAACTCCCTCATCGGCCTCTTCTGCGGAGTCTTCGGCAACGCGCCCGCGTACCGTCAGCTCACCCACGGGATGTTCGACGAGATCTTCGACAGCCTCGGGCCGGCCGGCGACCTGCACTTCAACCGCGGACACACCATCACCGTCAGTTATGACGAGGTCGCCCTCGGCCGGTGGGTCGAGCGGAGGATCCGCGAACTGGGCGTGCGCGTCGTCCTGGGCGCCTCGATCACCGGCGTCGAGCGCGACGGCCGCCGCATCCGCGAGGTCGCCTTCGCGACCCGCTTCGGAGACGTACGGGTCGCCGCGCCGGGATTCGTCGACGCGACCGGCGACGCCGCGCTCGCCTGGGAGGCGGGACTGCCGTGCCGGGTTCCGGAGCGCACCATCTACGGCTCGCAGCAGATCGTGCTGGAGCACCTGGACGAGCGGCACCAGCCGGGACGGGAGGAACTCGCCGAGCACGTCGCCCGCAAGGCCCCCGAGTACGGGCTGCTGCGCCACGACGGGCTCGCGTTCTTCTTCCCCGGCCGCAACACGGCGGTGATGAACATGACCCACATCGAGGCGCCGCTGGACCCCGTACGCGCCGCGCAGGCACAGCTCGAAGGGCGCGAACAGGCCGACCTGGTCGTCGAGTTCCTGCGCACCGAGTACCCCAAGGCCTTCGGGCAGGCCCGCGTGCGCTCGTACGGGCTGCCGGGGCGCCGCCAGACGCGCTGGATCAAGGGGGTCCACTCCCTCAGCCTCGGCGAGGTGCGCGCGGGCACCCGCTTCCCCGACGCCGTGGCCCGCACGGCCTGGCCGATCGAGCTGCACGACCGCGCCGAGGGCTACGTATGGGAGATGTTCGACGCCGACCACATGCACTACGTGCCGCTGCGCTCGATGCTCTCCCCGGACGCCGACAACCTCGTCGCCGCGGGCCGCTGCGCGGACGGCGACGCCGCCGCGCTCTCCAGCGTCCGCGTCATGGGGCCGTGCGCCGCGATGGGTGCGGGAGCCGCGCACGCACTGGACCTCGCGGGAGGTGACGGCAGCGTGCACGACATCGATGTGCAGGCACTCCGAGGGCGGCTCACCGACAACCTCGTCGGCTGACACGGCGGGGACGGAGAGCCGGGACGGAGAACCGAGCACCGATCACCGGCCACCGGTCCGGCCACCGGAAACCGCCTTCGGGCCCCGTCCTCCGAGGACCGGCCTCCCACCGTCCACCCCGAAGTCCCACCTCCGAACTCCCACCACCGAACTCCGACCACCCACCACCGGATTCCGACTGCCGACGTCCGGACGAGTACCGAGCAGCAGGAGCAGGCGATGACGGAACTGCGGAGCAACTACCCACCCGGCACCTCACCCTGGGCGGTGCGCCGGGCACAGTGGCGCGCCCTTGGGCTGACCGACGAGGACATGGCCAAGCCGAAGATCGCCATCGTCAACTCCTCGTCCTCGCTGGCCATTTGCTACAGCCATCTGGACGGGGTGGCACAGGCGGTCAAGGAGGCCGTCGCCGAGGCGGGCGGCCTCGGCTTCGAGATCCGTACCGTCGCGCCCAGCGACTTCATCCACAGCGCAGGGGGCCGCGGCGGCTACATCCTCTCGGCCCGCGATCTGATCAGCCACGACATCGAGGCGGCCGTCGAGGGCGCGCAGCTCGACGGAATGGTCTGCCTGGCCTCGTGCGACAAGACCGCGCCCGGCCAGCTGATGGCCGCCGCCCGCATCAACGTGCCCACGGTGATGGTCGGTTGCGGCTACCAGGCGTGCGGCACCCACCGCGGCAGGCACTGCGACATCGAGGACGTCTTCCTCGGCGCCGGGCACCACGCGCAGGGGCGGCTCTCCCTGGAGGAGCTCACCGCCATGAGCGAGAAAGCCGTCGCCGGGCCCGGGGTCTGCGCGGGCATGGGCACGGCCAACTCCATGCACATGGCGTGTGAAGCGCTCGGCATGGCGCTGCCCGGATCGACGCCCGTCCTCGCCGGCAGCCCCCGGATGCTGGACGACGTGCGGGCCGCCGCCCATCGAGCGGTCGCGCTCGTGCACGAGGATCTGCGGCCCCGGGACCTGCTCACGCCGCAGGCCTTCGAGAACGCCGTGACGCTGATGCTCTCGGTCAGCGCCTCCGTCAACTCCGTGAAGCACCTCCAGGCCATCGCCGAGGAGGCGGAGTCCGGTGTCGACGTGTACGGGCTCTACGAGCGGCTCGCCGACTCCGTACCGCTGCTGGCCGCCGTGCGGCCCAACGGCCCCGACTCCATCGAGGAGTTCGAGGCGGCGGGCGGAGCGGCCACCGTGATGCGTGCCCTCGGAGATCTGCTGCACACCGGAGCGAAGACGGTGACCGGCCGCAGCCTCGGCGAGAACCTGGGCGCGGCGCCCGACCCGGACGGACGCGTGATCCGGCCCGCCGACAGGCCGTTCGGGCGCCGTCCCACGATCGTCCTCGTCCGCGGGAGCCTCGCCCCCGCCACCGGCATCGTCAAACTCGCCGTCGACGAGCAGCGCGAGACCTCCTTCACCGGTCCCGCCAAGGTCTACGAGGACCCGCTCGCCGCCCTCGCCGGCCTGCGCGAGGGCGCCGTACGGGCGGGAGACGTGCTCGTACTGCGCGGGCTCGGTCCCAGGGGCACGCCCGGCATGGGCATGGCCTCGCGCCCCGTCTTCGCCCTGGACGGCGCCGGACTGACCGGGCAGGTGGCCGTGGTCACCGACGGGCAGCTCTCCGGCCTCGTCAACAAGGGCGTCGTCGTCGGCGAGGTGTCGCCCGAGGCCGCGGACGGCGGGCCGCTGGCGCTCGTGCGGGACGGCGACACCATCACGATCGACCTCGCCTCGCGCCGCGCCGACCTCGTCGTACCGGACGACGAACTCGCCCGGCGCGCAGAGGAGTTGACCGCCCGGCCGGAGCCGGAACCTGCTGGGGAGGCGACCGGAGCGGCCGCTCGCGGCTGGCTCTCGGTCTACCGGCGCACGGTACGTCCCCTCCAGGAGGGGGCGGTGCTCTCGCCCCGCGCACAGGAGGCACGCCGCTGATGCTGCTCACAGACTCCGACAAGGCCATGCTGGACGGCGCCGACGGCGCCGCCACCGCCGCGGCCATGGACCTCCTCGTCCGCTACGGCCGCGCGCTCGACGCCGAGAGGCTCTGCGACGTGCGCAACGTCGCCGGCACGATGACCCAGCCCTCGCCGGTCAAGGCGCAACTCGTGCGCGAGGGCGGCTGGGACAAGGCGTACGCCGTGATCAACCTGGACTCCGACGAGGATCTGGAGATCCCCGCCATGCGGGTTCCGACCTGCCAGCTCCAGCAGTCCTTCGGACCGGACTCCGAGGGCATCGCCCCGTATCCGAAGGAGATGATCGAGCTCCAGAGCGACGCCGAGTCCTTCTACGGCCGCAAGGGCGTCAACATCCTCGCGACATGCACGCCTTACCAGGTCGGCAACATCCCCGTGCGCGGAGAGCACCTCGCGTGGATGGAGTCCTCCGCGGTCGTGTACGCCAACTCCGTGCTCGGCGCCCGTACGAACTGCGAGGGCACCGCCTCCACCGGTGCCGCGTCGCTGACCGGCCGCATCCCGTGCTGGGGCAACCACCACCCGGACAACCGACGCGGCACGCACCTCATCGAGGCCCGCACCAAGGTGGACGGGCCGCTGGACTGGGGCATGCTCGGCTACTTCGCGGGCGGCCTCGTCGAGGACGAACGCCCCGTCGTCACCGGCGAGTTGGGGCAGCCGGACCTGCTCGACCTCAAGCACTTCGGGGCCGCGGCGGCCTCGTCCGGCGGCGTGGAGATCTACCACCTGCCCGGCATCACACCCGAAGCCCCCACCACCCAGGCCGCGTTCGGGACGGCTGCCCCGGTGCCCGAGGCCGTACCGTACGGGCCGCGCGAACGCCGCGCCGTCTACGAGGACCTCAACTCCCAGGGCGACCGCACCGAAGTCGACTTCGTGCTGCTCGGCTGCCCGCACGCCTCCCTCGACCAGGTACGCGAGACCGCAAGGCTGCTGGAAGGCCGCACGCTGCACTCCGGGACCCAGCTGTGGCTGATGGTGCCCAGAGCGCTGCGCGCCACCGCCGACCGCAACGGGTGGACGGCCGCGATCGAACGGGCCGGCGGGCGCGTGCTCACCGACTCGTGCCCCGCCATGTCGCGCTCGGCACCCCCCGGAACCAGGGTCTTCGCCACCGACTCCGCGAAGCAGGCCCACTATCTGCCGGCGATCCTCGGCATCGAGGCGTGGTTCGGCACACACGAGGACTGCGTATCGGCGGCCGTCACGGGCCGCTGGAAGGGAGAGCTGCGATGACTCCGCGATCCACTCAGGCGTATCAGGCATCACCCGGGGACGCGGGCCGGCACGACCGCGCCGCACTGGAGTTGCGCGGCAGGACGGTCGTCCCCGGCACGGCGGAAGGAGAGGCGCTCGTATCGACGGCGACGATCTCCGGCTGGGGCGGCATCGACCCCGCCCGCGGCGTGATCATCGAACGCCGGCACCCCCTGTACGGGCAGTGCTTCGCCGGCAGGGTGCTCGTCTTCCCCGGGGCCAAGGGCTCCTCGGGGTGGGCCGGCTTCTTCCAGTCCACGCGCCTGCTCGGCACCGCGCCGGCCGCGATGGTCTACGTCACGACCACCACGAAGGCCGCCCTCGGTGCGGTCGTCACCCGGGTCCCCACCGTCACCGGGCTGGACCAGGACCCGCTCACCGCGATCCGCACCGGCGACTTCGTCCGCGTCGACGCCGCCGACGCGGGCCACGGCCTGGTCTCCGTGTATCCCGCGTCCCCGCACGTCCCGTGAATCCCTGAATTCCCCGAACCCCGCGGGGCGCGCGGGTCTCCCGAGTTCCGCGAATCCCCCGAACCCCGCGCAACCTCAATGACGAGGAGCATCCCATGTCATCCGCACCGTCCTCCCCGGGCGGGCCCGCCGCGCCACCCGTGGTGGAACTCGCCCCGCTCGTCGAGAAGCAACAGGGCCGCAGGGCCTGGTACCGGGTCTTCGCCGTCTGCTGTCTGATCACCTTCCTCGACGGCTTCGACTTCCAGATCCTGTCCTTCACCGCCACGTATCTGAAGGGAGACTTCGGGCTCAGCGACACGCAGTTGGGCACGCTCGGCACAGTCGGTCTCTTCGGCACGCTCGTCGGCGGGCTGTGCATGGGCTACCTGGGCGACCGCTTCGGCCGCAAGCCCTCGATCGTGGTGTGCGTCGCCGGCTTCGGCGTCTTCATGATGGCCTTCGCCCTTGCGGACACCTACGCACATCTCTTCGTGCTCCGCTTCGTCTCGGGCTTCTTCCTCGGCGGAGTGCTCCCGCTGTCGTGGGCGCTGGCTGCGGAGTACGCGCCGAAGAGGGTCCGCGTCACCGCGATCTCAGTGATCATGGTCGGATACACGCTGGGCGGCGCCGCAGGCGGGCCCGTCTCCAACCTGCTGGTGCCCGGCCACGGCTGGAGCTCCGTCTTCGTCGCGGGCGGCGTCTGCTCGCTGCTGGCTCTCGTGCCGGTGGCGATCTACCTCCCCGAGTCCGTCAAGTTCCTCGCACAGCGCGGCCGTCCGGACGCCGACCAGCGGATCGCGGCGATCCTCACCCGGCTCTGGCCCGGCCAACCCGTCGCCCCCGGCGCGCACTTCGTGCCCGGCGATCCCCAGCCGCCCACGCCAGGACGGAAGTTCACCCCCATCACGCTCTTCCGCGGTTCGCTGGCCCGGATCACCCCGCTGCTGTGGATCGTGTACGTGTGCTCGTCCGCGCTGATCTACTTCATGGTCTTCTGGACGCCGATGATCAACGAGCGGATGGGCTTCAGCGTGAGCGCCGCCGCCCTCATCGCCGCCGCCGCGAGCGTCGCGGGAGCCGCCGCACAGCTCGCGATCAGCCGCTTCGTGGACCGGCGAGGCGTCGGCAGCATCCTGTGGATGCCGCTGGCGGCGACGGCCGCGATGCTGATGCTGGGACTCGGGGCGCCGGGCCCGGTGCTGTACATCATCGTCGTCATCTCCGCGAAGATGTTCATCAACGGCGGCCACGGCGGCATCACCAGCATCGCCGGCACGTTCTATCCCACGGCGATACGCGCCAACGGCGCCGCCTGGGCGTCGTCGGTCGCCAAGGTCGGTGCCATGGTGGGGCCCTGGCTCGGCGGTGTCCTTCTCGACGCGGGCCTCGGCACGTCCGGTGCGTTCACCACGTTCGCGCTGTGCCCCGCCGTCATGGTCGTCGTGCTGATCGCCATGGGACGGGCCCAGAAGTCGCTCTCTCCGGACACGGAAGGCGCCCTGGCCTCCGCGGCGGACGACGTGAGCCCGGCGGCCGTCACACCCGGGCCTGCCCCGGAGGACGCGGCGGCCGCGGGGAGTTCGGATGCTCCGGGGCCCGCGGGGGCTGCGGTGGCAGCGAACGCCGCGCCACCTCCCGGATCTTCGACTCCAGCGCCCCGGCCGGATCGTCCGTGAAGCGGTGCAGTGCGACGGCGGCCGTCAGGATGACGTCCCACAACTCCGCCGCCACATCGGCCGGTGTGTGCGTGAGGCCCTTGCGCGGGTTCTGGCCCGTCGCGCCGATGTACGCCTGCATCACCTCGCCGGACTCCTCGGCGAGCTTCATCAGGCGCATCGCGGTCTCCCGCTCGCCGTCGCCGTTGGCTGAGTCCAGCCACTCCACAAGCCGTCGGATCGTCGCCCACTGATCAGGCGTCATCGGTCGCTCCCTTCGCGCGCGGCCCCACCCGCGGCAGCGTACGGGTGCGGCACGAGGCGAGGGCCTCGTGCCGCACCCGTACGGCGTCGGTCAGCGTGACCGAGGCAGGCGCTCACCCCCGGCCCGCGGCCTCCAGGCCCTGCACGTCGAGCTTCTTCATGCCGAACATGGCCTTCATCACCCGGGCCGTCTTCGCCGGGTCCGGGTCGCTCAGCAAGTCCGTCAGCACCCTCGGGAC
This sequence comes from Streptomyces winkii, assembly GCF_032248595.1. Lineage (NCBI taxonomy): Bacteria > Bacillati > Actinomycetota > Actinomycetes > Kitasatosporales > Streptomycetaceae > Streptomyces > Streptomyces winkii. The sequence continues at coordinate 190,101 of NZ_JASTTH010000003.1, forward strand.
GATCTGCCAGGACAGGCCGAACTTGTCCTTCAGCCAGCCGCAGTCGCCCTCTTCGCCGCCCTCGCCCAGCTTCTGCCAGTACATGTCCACCTCCGCCTGGTCGGCGCAGTCCACGTACAGCGAGACCGCCTCGTTGAAGGTGAACACCGGGCCGCCGTTGAGCGCGGTGAAGCGCTGCCCCGCCAGCTCGAAGGCGATGGTCATGACGGTGCCCGCCTCGCCGGGCCCGGCCTCTCCGTACCGCTGCACGTCGACGATGCGCGAGTCGGGGAAGATCGACGTGTAGTGCTGCACGGCCTCTTCGGCCTGGTCGTCGAACCAGAGGAAAGTGGTGATCTTCTGCATGGGATGTTCCGTCCTCTTCGGTCACGGTGGCGGGGTTGCTGAGTCCTCACGGAGCGTCGGGCGGAGATGCGGCCGCGCTCAGCCGGCCCATACGTCGGGACCGCCGCCGCGCCACTCGATCAGGTTGGGATCGTCGAGCTGGATCTCGTCCTCGCTCAGTCCCGCCTGGCGGAGGAACTCGCTGACGTCCTCCGGGCGGAAGGCGACGCCGAGTTGCTCCGTGTGCGCGGTGACGCGGCGCCCGCCCCCGGTGGCGGGCGGATGCACGACGATCGGCGGGGTCACGCCGTCCTCTCCGGCGTCGTGGGACGCGGACCGCGGCCGCACCGTGCGCCGGCGGGGGAGCGGAGCGGACCGTCCGCGGGACACCGCAGGCCGCTCGGCGCCCGGCGTCCGGGCGGCAGCTGACGGGGCGTCGGCGTACGCGGGGGAGCAAGGGGCATCAGCGGCTCCGATCCATGGACGGGGCACGGCCGGTCCGGCCCTTCACGACGAACCGTAGGAACGCGCCCGCCCGGCCTGGTCGCGCCACTCGCCCACTTCGACCGAATGCCGCCGCATGTGCGTCCCTTCCGGCCCCGCGGCGGCCCTGTTGACCGGCTGTGCGACCCCGGCAAGACTGCCCGCATGAAGATCACAGGGCGCCACGGCCGGCACAGAGTCCGCAGCGCGGTGGCGGAGGCCGCCGCGCGCACCGTCCGGCCCGACGGGAACGGCCGTGGCGCTCTCGTCGCCTTCGGCGCCCTGGCCGCCACGGACCTGGCCGCCGTCGCGAGCGACCGTACGCGGGGGCTGCGCCGCGCGGCCAAGCCGCTGCTGATGCCCGCGCTCGCCTCGTACGTACTGCGGCGCCGCTCCGGCGAACGGGCTCCCGCGCCCGCACCGCTCGTCGCCGGCCTCGGCTTCGCCACCGCCGGGGACACCGCGCTCCTCTTCGACGAGCACGAACCGGCCTTCCTCCTCGGCATGGCCGCCTTCCTCGGCACACAGGTCAGCTACACCGCGGGCTACACACGACTCGGGGGACTGCGCTCGCTGCGCCGCAAGCCCTGGACCGCGGCCGGCTGCCTCGCGGGCTGGGCCGCCGTGAACGCCGTACTCGCCCCGACGCTGGAGAAGCGGCTGCGGCTGCCCGTCGCGGGCTACAGCCTCGCGCTGACGCTGATGGGCGCGGCGGCGCTCGGAGTCGGCGGCCGAGTGGGCGCGGGCGCCGCCGCGTTCGTCGGCTCGGACCTGCTGATCGGGCTCCAGGCGGCCGGACGCAAGGTGCCCTCGCAGGAGCTGCTGATCATGGCCGGCTACATCCTCGGGCAGTACCTCATCACCACGGGATGGCTGGACCGGCAGGACGCGTACGAGGTGCCGTCCGCGCAGTCGCCCCGGTACGCATGACCGGCTCTCGCGGAGCCCTCAGGAAGAGCCGGGCTCCGGGCCTTCCGTGACCGGCCGCAGCCGCTCGTAGTACGCGGTCTCGAGATGCTTCCGCATGGCCGCCTCCGCGGCCTCTGAGTCCCCGGACAGGACCGCGCCGGTGATCGCGCGGTGCTCCTCCAGCGTCCGCTGCCCGATGCCGCGGTCGTAGTAGAGCCGGAAGATGTGCAGATGGCAGTGCGTGCGCTCGAAGGCGAGCCGCACCTGCGCGCTTCCCGCCAACTCCGCGACCAGGATGTGGAATCGGGTGTCGTGCGCCGCGAGCGCCTTGTAGGCGTCGTACGTCGCCTCGCGGGGGGCGTCGCAGGCCGCCATCTCCGCGCGGAGCCTCTCGCGGCCCTGCTCGTCCGCTCTCTCGGCGGCGCGCGCCGCCGCCCACGGCTCGATGAGAAGCCTGAACCCGTACAGGTCGGCGAGCTGTTCACGGTCGAGCAGGGCCGTCGTCCGGTATCCCCGCAGCGGCTCCTTGACCACGAGCTCCGCCGTCTCCAGCCGGGCCAGCGCCTCGCGTACGGGAGTGGGGGAGACCCCGAGCTGGCGCGCGAGGCCGTCGATCGAGACCCGTGCGCCCGGTGCGATGGCGTGGTCCATGATCAGCGCCTTGATCGCCTCGTGGACGTCGTCCGTGAGCATCTGACGGCGGGGCAGCGGCGTGGCCGCTCTCTCGTGTGCCGTTCCGGCAGGTGGCACATCCATGGTGGCTCCCCCTGAATCTCCTGAGAGCGGGTCTTCGCGCGCCGGAAACGGAGCGGTCAACTCCCTTGACGGCGCAGCCGACTCGCTCGAATAATCGAGCGCCGAACGTATCCTATAGGATATACGAGACGATCGTCTGGACTGCCATGGCCACAGAGGAAATCGGTCGTAACGCGGACTCCGCTCTGCGTCTCCCGGAGCCGCCGACGGAGCTTCACCGGGGACGCTTCAGCATCGCCACGGTTCTCAAGTTCTTCGGCCCCGGCGCGATCATCGCGTCCCTCACCATCGGGACCGGCGAATCCATCCTCGCCTCACGCGAGGGAGCCGTCTTCGGCTACACCGTCCTGTGGGCGGTGGTCGTGGGAACGATCGCCAAGGGCGCCCTCGTCTACGCGTCCAACCGGCACATCACGCTCACCGGCGAGCACCCCATGTCGCGCTTCGCCAAGGTGATGCCCGGGCCGCGGGGCTGGTTCCCGGTGCTGCTCGCGCTGATCTGCCTGGCGTCGTTCCCCGGCTGGGCGAGCGGAGTCTCCGTCGCGCTCGGCGACTTCCTCGAATCCCAGGGCGCGGGCAACGCCACCGCCTACGCCGTCGGAATCCTCCTCTTCGCGGCCGTCCTGTCGTGGGTCGGCGGATACGCGATGCTGGAGCGCGTGCAGGTCGCCATCGCGGGGCTGATGGTGGTGCTCGTCCTGGTGGCCGTCTTCGTCGCGCAGCCCGACTGGCTGGGCGTGCTCAAGGGCCTCCTCCCCGGCAGCTTCGAGTACGCGCCGTTCGTCGCGGAGAAGTACCCCGACGTCACGGAGACCTCGGTCTGGGTCGAACTCGTGGTGTTCATGGGCGGCCTCGGCGGAGGCATGTACGACTACATCGGCTACACCGGCATGCTCCGCGAGAAGAAGTGGGGAATGCTCGGGCATCAGGAGGTCGACGCGATCGGCCGGCGGCTCGCCAGGATGGAGGCGCGCGAGCGGATTCCGCTCTCGACCGCTCCGGAGGACGTGGCGAAGGCCCGCGCGTGGAGCCGCGCTCCGCTCTACGACATGCTGGCGGCGTTCCTGGCGCTGGTCGTCATCGCGGCCGCGTTCATGATCAACGGCGCGGCGATACTCGGGGAGAAGCAGCAAGTCCCCGAGGGCAACGACGTGTTGACGTACCAGTCGCAGTTCCTCGCCTCGGTTGCCCAGATGTTCGAGTACTTCTACATCGTCGCCATCGTGATGGTCCTCTTCGGCACGGTCTACGCCCTGTGGGAGGCGTACTCGTGGTCGACGTACGAGAGCCTCTCGGCCGTCTCCGAGAAGGTCAGGGCGCGCGGGCAGCGCGGCACGAGGCCGTACGTCTACGTGTGGACCGGCATCGGCGCCCTGCTGATGATCGCCACGGGCGCCGACTTCGTGGACCTGATCACGCCCGCGTCCATCGTGGGCGGAGTCTTCGCGTGCGGCATCTACGGGGCGGGGCTCCTCTACGTCGACAAGGTCAACATGCCGGCGGAGTACCGGATGAGCCCGCTGGTGCGCTGGCTCGTGGCCGTCGGTTCGGCGTTCCTGACGGTCTGCGGCGTCGTCGCGATGCTCTCGTTCGTGGGAGTCGTCTCGTGAACCGGCCGTTGAAGTGGCGCTACGTGGCGATCGGCGCGGGGTTCCTCGGACTCGCGGGGGTCCGGGCGTGGCAGGAAGTGCCCCTGTGGGCCGCCGTGTTCGCGGTGGCCGCGGCCGTGAACTTCTGGCTCGGCGTGCACGAGGGAGAGCGGGACGCGGCCGCGCCGTCCCCGGGTGCCCCGGCGACGGGCGCTGCGGCGGCGCCCGTACGCGACATCGACCGCTCGGAGGTGGAGCGGTCGCTGGAGGGCTACCGAACCTCGGCCCGGCAGTGGCATGTTCTCGGCGCCGTGGGCGTCGTCCTCGGCGGCGTACTCCTGATGCTCGAACCCGTGCTCGCCGTATTCGCGGGCGGCGCCGCGCTGTTCGCGCTCTGCCGGGCACACCGCGCGGGCCGGGCCGTCGCGACGCTGCGGCGGGCCGCCCTGGCGCAGAGGTGAGCAGCCGCCGGAGGCCGCTGGGCGAACTCCCGGTCCCGACCCTCGTGCACCGGCACGGGGGTCGGGCGTTCTCCCGGTGTTCCTCCGCGAAGTCCTCGCCCGTGCGTGGACCGTGGCCGGCAGGGGCATAGATCCCGGGAACGGTCCGCCCGGTCCCGTGGGCGGATCCCGGTCGCGGGTCTCCAGACATGACGGGTGGTGTGCCATGACGGGTTCGGGGCGCAAGACGACCCCCGGTATCGCCCGCATCCCCGGCGCCTTCCGAACGAGCGGCGTCCCCCGCGCCACCGGCATCCGGACGCTGACGTCCCGGCGGCACATCGATCTGCTGCGCGTGTGCAGCGCATGCAGTCCCCTGGCGTGACACGGCAGTTGGGCCGCCCCCGCTCCGTGCAGCCGATGCCCGGCTGATGTGACGCGCGAGGCGCGCCGCCGTTCCGCACCGCCTGCTCTGCCTGTTCCGTCCGGCTTTCCGCCGTCTGCTTCCCGCCTGCTTCTGCGCGCCCGTCGCCGCACTCCGAGGGAGAGTCATGCCGAGCGAGATGACGTCCAGTACCGCGTACGCGATCCGCGGAAGGATCGGCCCCGGCCCCGCCAGCGGCTTCTACGCCGCTCCCCAGCGCTATCAGCTGTACCTCTCGCGTTCCTGTCCGCACTGTCTGCGCATCGCCGTCACGCACAGCCTGCTGTCGCTCGGCGAGACCGTCCCCCTCACGCTGCTTCCCGCCTTGCCGGACGCAGCCGGCGGATACGCGGCTCTGGCTCCCCTCTACGAGGCGACCTGGCACGGCCATGCCGGACCGGCCGCCGCCCCCGTGCTGAGCGACGGCTGGACCGGACGGATCGTCAGCAACCACGCGCCCGACATCATGCGCGATCTCGCCGTCCGCTTCCGCGGAAGCGGCCCTGAGCTGTATCCGGCCGCCGCCGACGCGGAGATCGGGGCCATGACGCGGTTCCTGGACGAGGACCTCACGGCCGCCGCGCAGCGGGCAGGACGGCACGACGGGGAGAGCGTCGAAGCTCTGCGGACCCTCTTCTCCGCGCTGCACCGGGTGGAGGACATCCTGGCGGACCAACCGTTCCTGATGGGCGAGGAGTTGACGGCGGCCGACGTACATCTGTGGGTGGCGCTGCTGGAGCTCGACACCGTGCACCGCTGGCATCTGGACGCGGCGGCCGTGCACCGCATCGCGGACCGCACCCGACTGTGGTCGTACGCACGGCGGCTGCGGGACGAGCCCGCCTTCCACGAGCACCTGTGCGTCGAGGACATCGAGCGCAGCCACCACCACCGGTGCCGTGGCCGGGAGGCCGCGGGCGCCGCCGTGGCCATCATCGACTGGACGCCCTCGTGCGTCCCGGCGTCGCCGCCCGCCTCACCACATCTGTGACGCGGGCGGCTGGCGGCATCCCCCCCGCAGCAGCGGCCGTACCAGGGGATCGGAGACGTCCGTACGCACCACGGGAAGGGCGGCCGCCGACAGCGCGCCGGCACTGGTCGAGAGGACCGGGGGAGGAGTGCGGGGCCTCAGGGTGCCGATCGTGCCGGTGCCGGTGGCCGCGCCGGTTCCGGTGTGCGTGCTGGTCCCGTCGCTGTTTCCCGGTCCGTGAGCCCTCGGGGCCGCCGCGATCACGCGGCCGCTCGCAGCCCGCTGCGCCCGAGCGCCGCCGAGAACTGCGCGAGGACCTGGTCCAGCGCCTGTGCCGTGCCCGGGTCGAGGGCGACGGCCCCGTCCTCGCGTACGGCGATGTGCTTGTCCAGTACGAACCAGCCCTGCACGATGTGCCCCGCCCCCATGGAGGCGAGCACGGGCCGCAGCGCGTAGTCGATCGCGAGTACGTGCGCGGTGGTTCCGCCCGTGGCGAGCGGCAGCACCGTCTTGTCCTCCAGCGCGAACTGCGGCAGCAGATCGAGCAGGGACTTCAACAGCCCCGAATACGCGGCCTTGTAGACGGGAGTGCCGACGATCACGCCGTCTGCCTGCCGGAAGAGATCGATCGCGGCGACGATCTCCGGGTGCCCGAACTCGGCGTTCAGCAGCGGCCCGGCGGGCAGCGTACGCACGTCCAGCGGGACCACCGTGTGGCCCTGTTCGGCGAGCGCACCGTCAAGATGGCGCAGGAGACGGGCGGTTCGGGACGTGGGGGACGGACTTCCTGACACGGACAGGACGGTGGCCATGCGGTGATCACCTCGGGTTGCGGTGCGGAATGGGGAGGGGGTCCTCGGATGCCTGCGGTCGTGGACGCGGCGGCCCGCACCCCGGCGGCGGTTTCGGATCGGGCGACCGTGGTGCGGCACGTAAGGAGAAAAGCGCGCTCACGACCCGCTGGGCTGCCCGGTGGAAGTCGCGGCGAATCGCATTCCCCGCAGATTCAGCAAACCTGCAATACGCCGTTCACAGAACCTCAGCGGGATTGAACAGAACTCCTTTTCCCGGGCCTTGAGAAGAGGTCCCCCGGGATCTCACGGCGAGGGAGTTCTGCGAGCGGGCCGGGGCTTACGCGGCATCGCGTCCGGAAGGGTTCCGGACAGCCGCCTGTCGACTTCGTCGCAGGTCAACAGTGTGCGCCATAACGGAGTACGCGTCACGCAGTACGTGTCACACGGAGCGGCGACAGGAAGCGCTGAAGACACGCGCGAGATCGACGTGGCGCCGCCGCGTGAGTCCGTTCTGCTCCGTCATGCGAACGATCAAAACAGCAGTCGGTACCTGAGGTCAAGAATTGCGGGAACGGGACGCTCCGGCACGGGTATTCGCGGCCTGAGAAAGGGCTGACTCGTAACCGCTGGGCGGTTGGTTCGGGGTCACGGCTTGCTGGTGCGGGCGCGGACCGATGAGTTTCCCGGCGAGCCCAGGTCAGCATCAGCACGGCACGTAGCACCTGCCGGAGCATGATGGGTCGGTTCGCCGGCGCTCCTTCACCGGTGCCGGTCGGGTGGGTATGCCTCGTTGACCTAAGGATGTGACGTGTTGGCAGCTGAACCGGAGGCTGTGCTGGGGCCGTTCTCGTCTCCGGACGCGCAAGCGACGCCGTGGGCGTCGGCGTTGGCGGTCCTCGGTGAGGCGGAGGTGTTCTGGCTTTCTACGGTGCGACCCGATGGACGACCGCACGTGACGCCGTTGCTGGCGGCCTGGAGTCTGGGTGGCATGTGCTTCACCACGGGTGGTCAGGAGCGCAAGGCGCGGAATCTCGAGCACAATCCCCGCTGCGTGCTGACGACAGGCACGAATGCCTTGACCGGTGTGGACGTCGTCATCGAGGGGGCCGCATCCGTGGTGGACGGGCGCTCCGAGCGTGAACAGGCTGTCGCGGACTTCGAGCGGAAGTACGGCGCGCATCTGACCAGTCCCGAGGGTTCCTGGTACGGGCTGGGCAGGGCCGTCGTCGCCGGCGACACCAGGCTGTACCGAATCGCGCCGACTGTCGGCTTCGCCTTCGGCAAGCTGCCGACGTCCAGCCAGACTCGCTACACGTGGCCGAGCCGGTGACGACGATGCCCTCACTGCAGCACAAGGTCCAAAGCGTCCTGGACGAACTCGTCGATGCCGGAGCCGAAACCGGCTTGCAGGCCGCCGTGTACCACCACGGTGCTCTTGTAGCCGACGCCGTCGCCGGTGTCGCCGACAGCCAGACCGGGCGCAGGGCGACCCGGGAGACCCCGTTCTTCAGCTTCTCCACCGGCAAGGTCATGACGTCGCTGATCGCCCACCTGCTCGTCAAGACGGGTGCTGTCGGATACGGCACGCAACTGGCCGACTTGTGGCCGGAGTTCGGTGCCCACGGCAAGGCGGGCGCGACGCTTCGGCACGTGCTGACACACTCGGCCGGCGTGCCGGCGATGCCCCGTGACATCGGCCCTGCCGACCTGACTGACTGGTCGCGGGTCTGCGCCGCGATCGCCGGCGCCGAACCGCGGTGGCAGCCCGGAACCGAGACCGGGTACCACTCGTTCACCTTCGGCTTCCTCGTCGGCGAAGTCGCACGCCGGGCCACGGGCAAACCGATGCGGGAGCTCCTGCACGAGTGGATCACCGTACCCCTGGGCCTCGAAGGCGACCTGTACTTCGGTGTGCCCCGAACCGACCTGGCCCGGCTGGCGCGACTCGAAGACGCCGCACCGCCCCCGGTCGCCCCGTCGGACGGCGACGCGGTTCTCGCGCCCTGGGAAATGCAACCGACCGCGGCGATGGGCAACAGCCACGAGATCCTGCAAGCGGACATTCCGTCGGTCGGCACCTTCACCGCGCGGGGAATCGCTGCCATGAATGCCGCGCTCCTCGACGGCCGGCTCATCGACGCACGCCAGCTTGAGGAGTTGACGGCGGTGGCGTTCGAGGGCACCGACCAGGTCTTCGGCAACCATGCGCGGCTGGCCCTGGGCTATCCGCTCGGCCGCATCGGCACGCGGCCGGACGAGACACCCACCACGTTCGGCTGGGTCGGTGGCGGCGGCAGCTACGTCTACGCCGACACCGCCACCGGCACCTCCTTCGCCATGACCAAGACCCGGCTCACCCCCCACTTCGACACCGCACAGCGACTCGCAGACCTGACCACAGCCGAGATCGACCCGCACGCCTGAGTGAGGACACGGGAGGGGGACACGGGGATGGTGACGCCGTCGTGGTGGACGGTGAAGCGCCGCGAGGCGCTGCCGCCGCAGGCGGGCTCGTTCGCAGGGGCTCTCGTAGTCATGCCGGCCATGCTGCGAGGCTGCCCCTGCGTCAGGGTCAACCGTCGCGGGACATGATTTCCGCGCAGCCGCGCAGCCGTACCGTCGCAGGGGCGCGGGTGATGCGCACGCAGCCCGCACGCACCCCGAACGTCGGCGAGTCAGCCCTTCTCCCATACGGGCACCGACGGCAGCCCGAGCCGTGCGCGCGCACGGTCGGTGAGTTCCTGCACCAGCGCCGTCTTGGCTCGCGTGTACTCACCCGGTCCCGTACCGGCGGCGCCGATCGCCCGCTTGAGCTGCGCGTACCGGAGCGCGTCCTCGGGATGGGCGCGCAGGTGGTCCCGGAAGATCCGCTGGTTCCGGGTGGGCCAGCTCTCCAGGGTCACCACGTGCAGAACATGGCTGCGGCTCCCGTTGTCCGCGCGGACGTACAGCAGCCGTTCGGTCATCCCGTTGTCGTGCGGGTGGCCACGGACTTCCGCCGGCCACCACGCCCGCCTTCACCATCCGAGGCGGAAAAGGCTCACTGCCGTTACGCGGTCCCCGGCATTATGGAAATGCCGCGCAATCGCGCCGGGGTGTCGGTGAAGCGGATAGGGAAGCTCTCGGCTTCCCGTACAGAAGCGCCGGACGCCGTGCGTCTCTGTCGCAAGAGGCATCGACGAGACCGTGGGCACCATCGATTTTTTCCTCTGGTTGGGACCGGGATGGCCACCTACGCTGCTGCGCACTCCCGGCTACCGGGATTCCAACCGACGTAGGAGCACCGATGGCAGCCACGCTCGCGGACGACCGTGCCACGCAAAAAGGTCTACGACGCAGTGTCATCGCTGGGTCGATCGGCGTCCTGGTCCACTGGTTCGACTGGGCGGTCTACGCCTACATGGCCACGACGATGGCGGACATCTTCTTCCCGAACCAGGACGGTACGGCCAGCCTCCTCTCCGTTTTCGCCGTTTTCGCCGTCGCCTTCTTCGTCCGGCCTCTCGGATCGGTCATCTTCGGTCACCTCGGTGATCGCTTCGGCCGCAAGAAGACCCTCTCCATGGTCATCATTTCCATGGCCGCCGGAACTCTGCTGCTCGGTCTGATACCGAGTTACGAGACCATCGGTTTGGTGGCGCCGATACTCCTCGTCGTCGCGCGGATCATCCAGGGAATCGCCGCCGGCGGTGAGTTCGGTTCCGCGGCGGCCTTCCTCGCGGAGTTCTCCCCGGCGAAGCGCCGCGGTCTGGGGACCTCCTCCATCGAGGTCGGCTCCGTTCTCGGCTTCCTTCTCGCATCCTTCGTCGTGTGGGCGCTCCACACGACGCTGAGCGAGGACGCCATCGTCGCCGGCGGCTGGCGTATCCCCTTCCTCGTCACGGTTCCGCTGGCCCTCGTCGGCCTGTACATACGCCTCAAGGTCGAGGACACCCCCGAGTACCGCGCGCTGGAGGAGCTCGACACCGTCCCGGCGTCACCCGTCCCCGAGGTCTTCAGGAGCAACCGCAAGCAGTTCTTCCAGACCATCGGCATCGAGACCTTCATGAACTGCACGTTCTACGTGGTGCTCGTCTACCTCCTCACGTACCAGGAGGAGATCGTGGGGCTGCACCCCGACCAGGCCGCCCTGCTGTCGACCGTCGCGTCACTCGTCGCCATCGCGCTGATCCCCCTCTCGGGCATCGCGTCCGACCGGGTCGGGCGCAAGCCGGTCCTGCTGAGTGCTGCCGGGATCCTCATCGTGGGTGCCGTGCCGCTGTTCCTCCTCATGCGCCAGGGCTCCCAGTCCGCCGCCTTCATGGCGACCGCGGGCCTCGCCGCCATCCTGGCGATCATCCTCGGCACGCACTCCGCGACCGTCGCCGAGCTCTTCCCCACCCGAACCCGGCAGAGCGGGCTGTCCATGGCGTACGCGATCGCCGGTGCGCTCTTCGCCGGCACCCTGCCGTACATCAACACCTGGCTCATCTCGGCGACGGACGACCCGATGGTCCCGGCCTACACCCTCATCGTCGTCGGCGTCGTGGGCCTGCTGACCGTCCTGACGATCCCGGAGACCAAGGGCACCGACCTTCTCCACGAGTCCGACGTCTCCGTGGAAGGCTCACTTTCCGCACCCGTACGCTGAGCAGCAGCGATGGTGGCGGCCGGCTGGCCGCCCCCGCTGTCGTTGCACCGTGGCGGACGGGAGTGCTCGTGATCAACGTGACCCTGCGACAGCTCGACTACCTGGTCGCTGTCGCCGAACACGGGACGGTCACCGCCGCGGCGCAGGCACTCCACCTCTCGCAGTCGACGGTCTCGTCCGCGATCGCCGACCTCGAACGCGTCCTCAAGATCAACCTCTTCGTGCGGCACGCCCGCGGACTCTCGCTCACCCGTGACGGTCAGATGGTCCTCGCGGAGGCCCGGCGCCTGCTGCGGGAGGTCTCGAGCCTGGAGCGCCGTGTGGCCGGCCTGAGCGGGGAGTTGGCGGGGGAACTCCACATCGGCTGCTATTCGACGATTGCGCCGCTTCTGCTTCCCGCCATCGTGACCGAGTTCATGCTCCATTACCCGGCCGTGGACGTGAACTTCTCGGAAGGTTCTCAGCACGCGCTCCTGGAACAGATGGAACAGGGCAAGAGCGACGTCGCCGTCATGTACGCGTACCGATTCCGGAACCATTTGACGGACCTCGGCCACACCGCCACCAAGCTGACGGCCGTGCCGCCCTACGTACTGCTGCATCCCGAGCACAGCCTTGCCCAGGCGGACACCGTCGCATTGCGCGAACTGGCGGACGAGCCCTATATCCTCTTCGACCTCGAACCCGGAGGGCAGTACTTCCTGTCCGTATTCGACGCGGAGGGCGTCACCCCCGACATCCGCTTCCGCACGCCCAATTCCGAGCTCGTGCGCTGCCTGGTCGCCAGGGGTGCGGGGTATTCGCTGCTGAGCCAGCGGCCGAAGACGACGGTCAGTTACGAGGGCCTGCCGTACGTGGCCAAGGAACTCACCGTCAGGCACGAGGGATTGGACGTCGTCGCCGTCACACCGGGCGACCGCATGCCCAGCAAGCGCGTCGCGACTTTCATCGAGATGGCCGTGCATCTCCTCAGGCCCGAGGTATTGAGATAACCGAAGGGACCTACGGAAATCCATTCTGGATGGCGAGGCGCCTTCTCCGTACGGTGGTGAACCAGACGAAATCCAGTGGAGGTACGCAGGGATGTCGAGCACAGCGACGGAAGTTCTCGTCGTGGGCGGAGGCCAGGCCGGGATCGCCATGAGCGAGCACCTCGGCGATTACGGCGTCCCGCACATCGTCCTGGAGCGCGACCGCGTCGCCGAGCGGTGGCGGACCTCCCGTTGGGATTCCCTCGTGGCCAACGGCCCGGCGTGGCACGATCGCTTCCCGAACCTGGAATTCCCGTGCGATCCCGACGCCTTCCCCACCAAGGAAGAAGTGGCGGCCTATCTCGCGGAGTACGCGGAGAAGATCGGCGCCCCGATCCGCACCGGGGTCGAGGTGACCTCCGTGACCAAGAACTTCGGCGAGCCCGGATTCCGCGTGGCGACGTCGGAGGGCACCATCGACGCCCGCTACGTGGTGGCCGCGACCGGGCCGTTCCAGAAGCCGGTGATCCCGGCCGTCATACCCGAGTCGGCCGGCATCCACCAGATCCACTCCAGTACGTACTTCAACCCGCGGCAGCTGCCTGACGGGGCCGTCCTCGTCATCGGGGCAGGCTCTTCCGGAGTGCAGATCGCCGACGAACTCCGCCGGTCCGGCCGCGAGGTCTACCTCGCCGTCAGCCCGCACGACCGGCCGCCGCGACGCTACCGCGGCCGTGACTTCGTCTGGTGGCTCGGTGTCCTCAACAAGTGGGAGGCGGCGACGCCGCCCCAGGGCGCCGAGCACGTCACCATCGCGGTCAGCGGCGCCCGTGGCGGCCACACCGTCGACTTCCGCGACCTCGCCGAGGAGGGCATCACGCTGGTCGGGACGGCCGAGTCGTACGAGGACGGGAAGATCCGGTTCGCCTCGGACCTCAAGCAGAACATCGCCCAGGGCGACGCCAATTATCTGTCGCTGCTCCGGGAGGCCGACGCCTACATCGAGCGCAACGGCCTCGACCTGCCCGAGGAGCCGGCGGCCCACCACCTGCGGCCCGACCCGGAGTCCGTGACGAACCCCCTGCTCGAACTCGACCTCGCCGAAGGGGGCGTCGGCTCGATCGTGTGGGCGACGGGCTTCACGCAGGACTACAGCTGGCTCAAGGTCGACGCGTTCGACGAGCAGGGGAGACCGCGGCACCGGCGCGGCATCTCGTCCGAGCCCGGCGTCTTCTTCCTCGGGCTGCCGTGGCAGTCACGGCGCGGATCGAGCTTCATCTGGGGTGTCTGGCACGACGCCAGATTCCTCGCCGACCACATCATGATCCGCCGGTCCTACCGCGCCTACGACTCCGCGGAGGCGCCGGCGACCGTCTCATGACCGGAGCCGCCCGCGTGGCCTCCGGCAAGGCCCTCGCCCCCGCCGCAACCCACCTGTCCGCCGACGTCAATTCCGAGGTCCCGTACGGCCGCCGGCAGCGCCCCGTACAGCGGCCCGGGAGCTCGGAGATCGGGGAACGCCCATGAAGCACACCAGGATCCGTACGTTCAACACCAAGGACACCTATCCCGAGCAGAACCTCGACAACGATCTGTGCCAGGCCGTCGTCGCCGGAGACGTCGTCTATCTGCGGGGTCAGATCGGCCAGGACCTCGAAACCCGAGAGAGCGTGGGCATCGGCGACGTCGAGGCCCAGGCGGAGAAGGCGATGTCGAACATCGCCATGCTGCTGGAAGAGGCCGGCGGCGAGCTGGAAGACATCGTCAAGGTCGTCGTGTACCTCACCGACATCCGCTACCGAGAGCCCGTCTACCGCGTGATGGGCCGCCGGCTGAAGGGCGTCTTCCCGGTGTCGACCGGCATCGTCGTCCACGCGCTCGCCCGCCCCGAGTGGCTCGTGGAGATCGACGCCACCGCCGTTCTCGGGGAGCGCGCATGACCTTCTCGATTCTGGCCAGGGACGGCTCCGGCGCCTTCGGCATGGCGGTCACGTCGTCGTCTCCCTGTGTGGCGGCGCGCTGCCTCCACCTTCGCTGCGGTGTGGGAGTCGTGGCCTCCCAGAACATCACCGACCCCCGGTTCGGCGACTGGCTCCTCGACAGGCTCGCCGCGGGGGACTCGGCCGAGGAGGCCCTGGCCGGGCTCCGCGAGCACGACGACACGACGGACTACCGTCAACTGGCCGTCATCGGGGCGCAGGACGCCCCGGCCGTCCACTCCGGCCGGCGGACCCTCGGCGTCCACCACTCGCGTACGTCGCAGCACGCGGCGGCCGCTGGCAATCTGCTCGACAACACGGGTGTCGTCGACGCCGTTCTGAGGGAATTCGAGTCCTCCACCGGGGAGTTCGAGCAGCGGCTGCTCGCAGCGCTGAAGGCCGGACTGGCGGCCGGGGGCGAAGCCGGCGACCTCCGCTCGGCGGGACTCGCAGTCGTACGGGACGCCGGGTGGCGCGAGACCGACCTGCGCGTCGACTGGAGCGAGGCACCGATCTCCGATCTGGAGGCGCTGGTCGAGATGTGGCTCCCGCAGCGAGGGGACTATGTGACGCGCGGCATCGACCCCGGCACGGCCCCGGCATACGGCGTCCCCGGCGATGAGTGAGGCCAAGGAGCGCGTCCAGGCCGCCGTCGGCGGCGTCCGCGACGAACTGATCGCGCTGTCCGAGGACTTGTACCGCAACCCCGAGACGGCGTGGAACGAGGTCGAGTCCGCCCGGAAGGTGGCCGCGGTCCTGCGCCGGAACGGATTCGAGGTCACGGAGCACTTCGCCGGCCTGCCCACCGCCTTCCACGCCCGGTCCGGATCCGGTACGAGGCGGATCGGCTACATGGCCGAGTACGACGCCTTGCCGGGCATCGGGCACGCCTGCGGCCACAACCTCATCTCGGCGATGTCCGTGGGCGCGGCCATCGCGCTGGCCCAGCGGGCCGGCGAACTCGGCATCACCGTCGAGGTGTTCGGCACCCCCGCCGAGGAGGGCGGCGGCGGCAAGATCGAGATGCTCGACCGAGGCGCGTTCGAGGGCCTCGACTTCGCGATGATGGCCCACCCCGCCCCGGTCGACGTCGCCCGCGCCGTCCCCTTCGCCGTGTCGCACTCGGCGATCCGCTACACCGGCAAGGCGGCTCACGCGGCGGCGTACCCGGCCCATGGAAGGAACGCCGCGGACGCCTTCACGATCGCGCAGGTCGCGATCGGAATGCTGCGCCAGCAGCTGCCGGCGAGCGTCCGAGTGCACGGCATCGTCACCTCGGGCGGCGAGGCCCCGAACGCCATCCCGCAGACGACGATGGGACGTTGGTACGTGCGCGCCAAGGACATGGCCGAACTCGCCGAGACCGAGGAGAAGGTGCGCCGCTGCTTCGAGGCAGGGGCCCTGGCCACCGGGTGCGATGTGGAGATCGAGCCGGAGTCGCAGCCGTACTCCGACTTCCGCACCCATGAGGCGGCGTTGGCGTCGTACGAGCGGAACGCGGTCGAGCTGGGGCGCGAGTTCGTCACCGAGGGCCCCGAGACGCAGATGTGCCGCGCGTCGACGGACATGGGCAACGTCTCGCAGGTCGTCCCCGCCATTCACCCCTATATCGGCCTCGGGTGCTTTCCGGTGCTCAACCACCAGAAGGAGTTCGCCGATCACTGCGTCGGCGAAGCCGCCGCGCGGACCCTGACCGACGGCGCGACAGCACTCGCCTGGACGGGAGTCGACCTGGCGCAGGGCTGGATGTCCTGAGCGGACGCGGCACGTCGTCGAGGGCGGTCAGCGCGCCCGCGCCGTGAACGTACCGGGACTCTCCGGGACTTGGCCGCCGCTGGGCAGCGACGCCTGACTTACGGCGCTGTTTTACCTTTTCGTTACAATCTCGCCGGTTGACGGGCGACGGCCCCGGGGTCAACATTTAGCCACTTCCAGAGATTGAATCGTTTCATCAGCGGCGGCCCGATCCGCAGCCCATCTCTCCCTCACAACTCCGGGCAGCGTCACGTCCGCACCGGTCAGCGAAGTGCACACTCCACGGAGGTCGACGACATGAGGTTCGGAATCACGGCCCGCAGTTCACCGGCGCTGGCCACGCTGGTGGCGCTCTCGATCAGCCTGGCCGGATGCAGCTCGGGCAGTCTCGGTTCGAGCGGAGGCAAGGACAAGCTGACGCTCGACTTCCTCGTCCCGACGGGCCCGGACAGCCTCCCCGTCGGAGAGCAACTGGCCAAGGACTTCTCCCGTGCGCATCCGGACATCAAGGTGGACGTGGAGGCCCGGCCCGGCGGCGGCGAGGGCGACAACGTGGTCAAGACGCGGCTGGCCACCGGCGAGATGGCCGACGTCTTCATGTACAACACCGGGTCTCTCTTCCGGGCGATCGATCCGAAGAAGAACCTCGTGCCGGTGAGCGACGAGGACTGGGTCCGGGACCTCGACGACCTGTTCCTCCCCACCGCCTCCGTCGGCGGCAAGGTGTACGGAGCGCCCTTCGGCTCGAACATGGGCGGCGGCGTGCTCTACAGCCGGAAGGTCTATGCCGACCTCGACCTCAAGGTGCCGAAGACCTGGGACCAGTTCATGGCGAACAACGCCAAGATCAAGAAGGCCGGCATCGCCCCGGTCATCCAGACCTACCAGGAGACCTGGACCTCGCAGCTGTTCGTCCTGGGCGACTACCACAACGTGGCCGCCGAGGAGCCGGACTTCGCGAAGAAGTACACCGCCAACGACGTCAAGTACGCCACCTCCCCGGCCGCGCTCAAGGGTTTTCAGCGTCTCCAGGAGGTCCATGACGCCGGCTACCTCAACAAGGGCTTCGCCTCGGCCACGTACGAGCAGGGCCTGCGCATGATCGGCAAGGGTGAGGGAGCGCACTACCCGATGCTGACCAACGCGATCACCCCCGTGATCAAGGCCGTTCCGTCGGCCAAGGACGACATGGGCTTCTTCGCGCTGCCCGGCGAGGACGCCGCGAAGAACGGGCTGACCGCCTGGGCCCCGAGCGCGACGTACATCCCGAAGTCGACCAAGGGAGAGAAGCTCAAGGCGGCCAAGGAGTTCCTCGCCTTCCTCGCGAGCCCCGCCGGCTGCAAGTCCATCAACAAGGCGCAGCCTCCCTCCGGCCCCTACTCGGTGAAGGGATGCGAACTGCCCGCGGACGCACCGCAGGCGGTCAAGGACACGCAGCGCTATTTCGAGGACGACGCCGTGACGCCCGCTCTGGAGTTCCTCTCCCCGGTCAAGGGCCCGGCACTGGAGCAGATCTGCATCGAGGTCGGCTCAGGTATCCGTCCCGCGAAAAAGGGCGCGCAGCTCTACGACAAGGACGTGGCGAAGCAGGCCAAGCAACTCGGCCTCAAGGGCTGGTGACAGGCACTCACCATGACCACCACGCTCAAGGCCCCTGACGACAGGCGGGCCAGGAAGCTGCCGGCCCAGTCGTCGCGTGAGAGAACCCGGGCGGGCAGTGCGGCCCTCAAGAGCGCCTACCCGTTCGGGTTCTACCTGCCCGCAGGGGTCCTCTACGCGACGCTGTTCCTGCTGCCGACCTTCGCCGCGTTCTACTTCAGCCTCACCCGCTGGACCCTCTTCGACCACGAGTTCATCGGGCTGGACAACTTCGAGCAGTTCGTGCGCGAGCCGGCGCTGGTGAAGGGCCTGACCAACACCCTCATCTACGCCGTCGTCACCTCGGGGCTGAAGGTCGTCCTCGGACTGCTGCTCGCGGTGCTGCTCACCAGCCAGATCATCGGCCGGGGCTTTTTGCGCTCGCTCGTCTTCTTCCCGGTGCTGGTGAGCACGATCGGCGTCGGCATCACCTTCACGGTGCTGATGCATCCGTCCGAGGGCCTGATCAACGACTCCCTCAGCGTGCTCGGCGTGGACGGCCCGGCCTGGCTGACCGACCCGACCTGGGCGCTGCTGTCGGTCGCCTTCGTCGACGTCTGGAAGGGAGTGGGGCTGGCCACGGTCATCTACATCGCCGGAGTCGTCTCCATCCCACGCGAGTACTACGAGGCGGCGGAGGTGGACGGGGCCGGGGCGCTGGCCCAATTCCGGCACATCACACTGCCGTTGGCGCGCCCCGCGACGGTCACCGTGATCATCCTCTCCCTCATCGGCGGCCTGCGCACCTTCGACCTGATCTGGACGATGACCGGCGGCGGCCCCGGCTTCACCTCCGACGTCATCGCCTCGGTCATCTACAAGCAGTACCAGGCCGGGTTCTACGGCCTGTCCACCGCGGGCAACGTCGTGCTCTTCGTATTGGTCTCCGCGATCGTCGTGCCGCTGTTCTGGTTCCTCAACCGCAAGGAGGCGGAGCTGTGAGCGAGAGCACCAGGACAGTGCGGGCCGTGCTCCCCAGTGCCCGCCCGCGCACAAGACTCCACCGCCCCAACTACACACTCAGCGCGCTGGCGACTCTCGCCTTCGTCGTCGTCTTCGTCATCCCGTTCGCCTTCATCGCCATGACCGCGTTCAAGGGCCAACAGGAGGCGGCGCGGCTGGAGTTCTCCCTGCCCGGCGACTGGCAGATCGTCGAGAACTTCCAGGCCGTCCTCAAGGCCGGCGACTACATCCTGATCATCGCGTTCATCAACAGCGTGATCCTCACCGTCGCCAGCGTCACGTTGATGGTCTTCCTCGGCGCGATGGTGGCTTTCGTCCTCCAGCGCCGCACCAGCCGGACGACCGGGCCGATCAGCTTCCTCGTACTGTCCGGGCTCATCATCCCCCCGGCCGTCGTCCCCACCATCTGGGTCCTGCAAGGACTCGGCCTCTTCAAGACCCTCTTCGGCCTCATCCTCGTCGAAGTCGCCTTCCACTTCCCCTTCTGCGTCCTGCTGTTCAGGGCCTTCATCGCCACGGTCCCGCGCGACCTCGACGAGTCGGCCGTGATCGACGGGGCCGGACCCATCCGCCTCTTCTTCCGCGTCATCTTCCCTTTGCTGCGCCCGGTCACGGTCACCGTGATCGTCGTCCAGTCCGTCAACGTCTTCAACGACTTCGTCAACCCGCTCTACTTCCTGCCCGGGGAGGAGAACGCCACGGTTCAGCAGACCCTGTTCAACTTCCAGAGCCAGTTCGAGAGCCAGTACAACCTGCTGTTCATGGACATCCTGCTGATCACGATCCCGCCGCTGATCATGTTCCTCTTCTTCAACCGGCAGATCGTGGCCGGAATGACCTCCGGCGCCATCAAGGGCTGAGGAGACCGGTGCCCGGCTCGGGCGGATATAACGTTTCAACCGTCCCGTGACGTTCGGAGAGCGGAGGAGAACGAGCGTGACGACCCCTGAGGCCGGTGCTCCGGAGACGGGGGCCGAGTTCCCCGCCGACTTCCTGTGGGGGAGTGCCACTGCCGCCCACCAGGTCGAGGGCGGCAACGTCAACAACGACTGGTGGGACTTCGAACACGACCCCTCGACGGCAGCCCTCGAGTCGTCCGGCGACGCCATCGACCACTACCACCGCTACGCCGACGACTTCGCGCTGCTGAAATCCCTGGGCCACAACGCGCACCGGCTGTCGCTGGAGTGGTCGCGGATCGAACCGGCACCGGGAGAGTTCAGTGCCGCTGTCTTGGCGCACTACCGGCGCGTGCTCACAGCACTGGCGGACACCGGACTGACGGGGTTCGTCACGCTGCACCACTTCACGCTTCCACGGTGGTTCGCCGGCCGGGGCGGCTGGCTCGCCCCCGACGCGGTCGAGGTCTTCGAGCGGTACTGCGCCCGCGTCGCCGCCGAGCTCGGCGATCTCATGCCGTTCGTCTGCACCGTGAACGAGCCGCAGATGGTCGCCCTGCACGGCTATCTCGAAGGCCGGTATCCGCCCGGCGTCACCAACGCCGCGCTCTGGAAGCGCGCCGGGCGTGTGCTGCTTGCAGCGCACATGGCCGCGGTACGGGCCATGCGGAACGGTGCGGGAGAGCCCAGCACCGGTCTCGTCGTGCAGCTGCCGCTGCTGGCACCGGCCCGCCCGGACGACGAGAGCTGCCAGGCGTTCTGCCGGGCCATGCGGGAAGAGCTCGTCGACCTGTACCTCGACGGCCTCACCGGATCCGACCGGGGCGACTGGCTCGGGGTGCAGTACTACCGAAAGCAGTGGGTCGATCCGGCCTGCCCGACCCTCTTCGCCGCACCTCCGGCGGGAACACCGACGAGCCAGATGGGCTGGGCGGTACACCCCGACGGATTCCGGCAGATGCTCCACCGCGCCGCACAGACCGGCCTGCCCCTGTACGTCACCGAGAACGGCATGGCCACCGAGGACGACGCGGAGCGCGTCGGCTACCTCACCTCCCACCTCGCCGCCCTCGCACAGGCGAGGGCGGAGGGCGTCGACGTCCGCGGCTATCTCCACTGGTCGGCGTTCGACAACTTCGAGTGGTCCGCGGGCTACGGCCCCAAGTTCGGCCTCATCGCCGTCGACCGGACCGACGACTTCGCCCGCGTCCCCAAGCCCAGCGCATACGTCTTCGAACGCATCGCGCGGACCGGCCGTCTCGATTCCACGCGAGACCCCGGCTGAGCACGGGCTCGCGGCACGGGGCGGTGATGTTGTCTCTACGGCCCAACTGCGCGTAGAGACAACGAGGTCCGGAAAGCACGCCGCGCGACGTACCGGGAAGCCCGCACCATGCACGGCAAAAGAAGAGCCCCTGCACGCGGCCGAAGGCGAAGCCGGATGAGTCCGCCTGGATGCGTCAGCTGGTTTGGATGCCGGCGAGCACGATGTTGATCGCCCTGTCCAGGGTTGCGGGGTTCGTCGGCTCCGTTGCGGTGGCCTGGGCGAGGGATCGTACGAGCAGATAGATCTCGTCGACGGTGACGGCAGCCTTGACCGCGCCTGTGCGTTGGGCGTGGGTGAGCACCTCTTCGACGGTTGCGCGCAGTTCCCCCGAGGCGGCAACCACCGGTGCGGGAACCGAACTGTCGGCTTGCAGCAGTGATGCCAACGTGAGTTTCGTGGCGCCCGCCTGGATCATCTCTCGGATCAGCGCGTGCAGTGCCCGTTCCGGGTCCTGATCGCTGACGAGTTCGTCTGCGCGGCGGCGGAGCCTCGCGAAGTGGGCCAGCAACGCGGCTTCGATCAGGGCCGCTTTGGTGGGGAAGTGGCGAAAGACTGTCGCGATACCGACGCCGGCGCGCTGCGCGACGTCTTCGGTCGACCCTCTGGCTCCCTGCTCGCCGAAGACCGACTCGGCCGCGGCGAGAATGCGTTCGCGGTTGCGCCGGGCATCGTTTCGCACTCGATCTCCACTCCGGTCGTGGTGTCTGGCATCCACCGTAACCGGAGTCGCCACTCTGCTACCGTAATCGGAGTAGTGACTTCGTTTAAGGAGCGTCACGTGTCCGAACCGACCACCCCCGCCGAGGTCGTCCGGGCAGTCGCTGCCGGGGTGAGCCGCCTGGTGTCGGGCGGCCTCGACGCACAGCAGCGGGCCGCCCAATTGGATGCGCTCGCTGCCTACTACGCCGAGGACACCGACGTACGGCATCCGTTCGCACCCCTGGGTGACACGCCCTTGCGTACGCGGAACCAGCTGCGGGACCACTTCGCCGCAGGAGCGGACGGGATCGATGCGGAGAGCTTCGCGCCGGCAGACGCGGTGGTGCACGAAACCGCCGATCCCGAGGTGGTGGTCTTCGAATTCGCCTACCGGGGGCAGTGGGCGGGACGACCGTTCGCGGTGCCGAACATCTTCGTGGTCCGTGTCCGCAACGGCGTGATCGTCGAAAGCCGTGACTATGCCCACCACGTGGGATTCGCCCGCGCGTCCGGCAGGATCAACGACCTCGCCGCCGCGCTGACCCAGGCGACCGCGGACGCCGTCACCGCTTCAGGGCGGCACCTCTATGCCACGCTCGACACCCAAGACTGGGCACGAATTCTCGAACTCGTCTCACCGGACGTCGTAGTTCAGATCGGCAGCGAACCAGTGATGGGTCTGACCCGGTGGCGCAGCAACCAAGAGGCGTTCTACCGGGCATTCCCGGACGGCCGCCACGTCATCGAGGATGCCCTGGTCGACAAGGACCGATTCGTTACGCGGTGCCGCTTCGTCGGTACGCACACCGGCCCTTTCCAGGAGTTCGCACCAACCGGCAAGAAGGTGTCGGTCGGTGCCCTGCACATCGACCGGTTCGACAACGGGCTACTCGCCGAACACCACGGCCAATTCGACATCGACGGATTGCGGCAGCAGATCGCCGCGACGTAATACCCGAGGAGCAGATCGGCGCCCGAGACACCCGGTGCGGTTCCGCCACGGTAGGCGCTGCGCCCTACGACGTGACGTCGAATGCCTACTTCCTCTCACGGAGACCTTCGGGACGAGTCCGGCTCTGAGATCGGGGGAGTAGCGGCATGGAAGACGAGGCCGTCGCACCAGGTGTTGACACCGCATCGCCAGCATCTACACCGTCGAGAGACCTCCGCAGCGGGACGTTGGTGCGGGCTTCCAGAACTGCATCGGGTGAATTGACAGCGCCGTCAGGCGCGAACATCAGCCCGAGAGAGTCGTTGCACTGTCATCGCAGCGCGCCGGAGCTGACCGTTTCATGACTAGTAGCTGTCGTAGCTGGGCTTACCGTTCGGCCGGTAGACGCCGACGATGGTGCCGCCCTTCGTCGTCGAGACGCTGACGGGCTCCAGCGTTGTGGGGATCGCTCCGTCGGCGAACAGCCGCTTGCCGGTGCCGATGATCACGGGATGGATGGTCAGCCGGTACTCGTCGACGAGGCCGTGCTGCATGAGGGTTTGGGCGAGGTCGCCGCTGCCGACGACGTTGATGTTGCCACCGTCGGACGCCTTGAGTTTGCGTACGGCATCGACGATGTCGCCCTCGAGCAGCGTGGAGTTCTGCCACTCCACGGACGTCAGGGTTCGAGAGGCCACGTACTTGTGCATGCCGTTCATCCGGTCGGTGAACGGGTTGTCGGGATCGGCGGTGGGCCAGTACGACGCGAAGATCTCGTAGGTCTTGCGGCCGAGCAGCATCGCGTCGGAGTGCTCGTACCAACCGGCAATGGCTGTGCCGACCTCGTCGTCGGCCACGGGTTTCTGCCAGCCGCCGTGCTCGAAGCCGCTCTCAGCGTCCTCGTCCGGACCGCCCGGTGCCTGCATGACGCCGTCCAGCGTCAGGAACGTGCAAACGATGATCTCGCGCATGGAGAGCTCCTTTCGTCGACGGGCAGACCGCACAACGTCCGGAAACTCATCGGCGGAATGTCCGCGGTCAGCCTGGCCGAGTCTGGTTTGCGGCCTCACGAAGGCCGAGCAAGCCACGTACCTGCGCGGCCAGGAGCCCGATCCTGTATGCCCGTACTAGGATCGTGTCCTATGTGGTGAGCCTTCGTCGTGCTCAACATGGGGCGGGATAGATGGAGTTCACGGCACGCCGTTGTCCTCCTGCACCTCTCGCCAGACTCGGGCGTCGCACTTCGCGATGAAGCGCCGGAACTCCCAGTAAGAGACCTGGCGCAGCGGAGACCGTTCGAGCCAACTGTCGTGCTCCGCCTTGGCGTCCCACGATGCGGTCGGTATGCGGGCGTAGTTGTGGTGTTCGCTCTTGTCCACGCTGGTGATCTTCAGTACCTCGGCGTGGCGGTCGAGCGTGCGCACGACGAGACATGGGCGGTCCTTCGCCCCCGTGTCGTCATCGAATGGCACCGTCGCGAACCAGATGTCGCCGGGTGCGGGCGGCGTACGGCCGTCGAACAGATGGCGGGGCGGTGCCTGGGAGGCCGTACGGCCTGGGCGGGGAGGAGTGAACCTGCCCCGCGGACGTGCCAGGCCCGGCGCAGTCCTCCTGCGCGGCGGCGAAGTGGTGGACCGCGGCGGGCCGGGAGTGGACGGAGGCGACGTGGGTGACGGCCTCTTGCGCGTCGGGCGCCCCCGCCGCGGTGGGGCAGACGACTGGGACGGGTCGGGCGCGGGCGGCGGCGGCAGAGTGCGGACCCAGCCGGTCACCCGTACTGCGGTGATCAGGCTGGAGGCGCCGGCTCCGAGGAGTGACGCGTCGATGAGCCCGTCTCCGGTCAATGCGGCCAGGAGTGCGACGCCCAGGCATTCGGCCGCCATCAGGCCGGCCTGCGCACGAGTCCGGGCGCCGGTCACGGGACCGTCGGCGCTGACGAAGGCGCGTACGCGGGCGACCAGCGCGGCGACCACCAGGAATGCGATCACCGTCGGAATCTCGGAGAGGGACAGGGAGTCTGCGCTCTCGAATCCCTCACGTATGCCGACGGTGTAGAGCACCATCGCGGTCAGGGTGGCGAGCGGGAGGTATGAGACGGCGAGGCCGAGCGCGAGGGCCGCGTACCCTCTTCGGCGGTGCGGGAGAAGCTCTCGCAACGGCCACCTCCAGTGGCGCGCAGGTCCGGGTCGCGGATTCCCTTTCGACTGGCCAAAGCCGGGCGCTGTGACCTCAGTTCAGGCCGTGCCCGTCCCGGCGGAGTATACGGCGGCTGCCAGGCCGCTGGAACGGGAGAGAAGCTCACCCCCCATGTACAGACGCTCGCCGTGACGGCGGCACGCCCGCAGCGTCTCCCGGACTGGTCAGCTGTAGGCGACGCGGGTCCCGCCAGGCCGTGCAGCAGCAGGGAGGTGAGGGTCACCAATGAACGTCGTGAGACACTCCGCCGTGGATGTCGTGGTCGTAGCCGGGATCGGCCAACGAGGCCGGTTTCACGAGGATGTGTACACACCCATCGCCCCACACCCGCAGCTACATGCCTGACCCAGCGTCAAACACATACCGCGACGCACGAGCCCTCCCGCTTCGGAAGCACAAAGCCCCGCCGAGCCCTGCAGCCTGATCACCCAACAACAGCTCAGAGCTTGTGCCAGGCCTTCCAACGGGTCGGTGGCGGGTACCTTGCTTCAGATTCGGCCGGGACGGCGCCGCGGCCCGGCTCGGGCCGCCCGCAGTTTGCGTACCACAGCTTCGCTCTCATCAGTGAGGTGCAGTGAGGCATACAGGTCCACGGCCCGCTGCCACGTCGCCTCTGCCCGGTCGACGGCGCCCAGTTCGGCGTGTATGTCTCCGATGCTGTCCAGAAGCGACGGGACGCGGGCGTCATGGCCGATGCGGCGGCACAGATCAAGGGAACGCTGGTAATAGTCCAGTGCCTCGGCGTACCGGCCCGTCCCGGCGGAGATCACGGCCAGGCTGTGCAGTGTGGCGGCCTCGCCGTCGTCGAAGCGGTGCTGCTTGGTGAGTTCGAGCGCGAGACGGCAGTGCTGCCGGGCGAGTTCGTAGTCGCCGTTCTCGGCGTGGTACCAGCCGACGGAGTTGTGCTGGTATCCAGCCCAGGCCGGGTCGTCCACGGCGATGAAGAGTTCCAGGGCTCGCTGGGCGTCCGCCAATGCGGAACGGGTCTCGCCGCGCCGTGCGTGCATCTGGGCCCGGTACCGGTGTGCCCGGGCGGCGGTGTGGAGATCGCCCACGCGCTCGGCTTCCTCGAGGGTGGTGTCCAGAACGCGTTCTGCCAGTTCGATGTCCACGTAGTTGGCTATCGCGCCGAGACGGGCCCGGGTGTAGCGGCGAATCGGAGCGAGCTGCGGGGTGGTCATCTCTTCCACGGCCTGCTGGAGCACCTTGACGTGGTGGGTGTGCAGCCCGCAGCGAAGCAGGTAGGTGTCGAGCGAGAGGGCAAGCTGCCAGGCGTGGTCGCCGAGCCCGTACTCTGCGGTCGTCGCGTGCGCGGCGAGCAGGTTCTCGTGCTCGGCACGGAACCAGCGCAGGGCCTCGGCCTCGTCCGCCGGCGGCCGCGGGACGCATCCCACGGGGGGCGTGCCCAGCGGCAGTGTCACGCCGTGGGGATGCAGCAGCCGCTCGGCGCTGCTGGCGGTGTGCGCATAGTGATCGGCCAGCCGCAGCACTGCTTCCCGGCGCTCCTGCGCGGTCTGGTTGGCTTGCGCCATCTCCCGTGCGAAGTGCCGTACCAGATCGTGCATGCGGAACCGCCCTGGAACGTGCTGCCGGATCAGGTGCAACGATTCCAATACGCGAAGGACTTGCCTCAGCTCGCGCGGCGGCAGCCCCGTGAGGCTGCGGGCGGCGTCCAGCGCCAAATCGTCGCCGTGGGGCAGGGCCAACTGCTCGAAGACCCGCGCTTCGGCTGCCCGCAGTACCTGGTACGAGGAGGACAGGACCGCGCGCAGACTGGCCGAGGCGTCATCGCCACCATCGGCTTCGAACATGTCCAACTCGGAGAATCCCTCGCGCAGTTCACGCACCAGGGAGGTAACGGTGACCGTACTGCCGGCACCGATGCGGGCGCAGGCGATGCCGAGTGCGAGCGGCAGACCGGCCGAGGAGTCGATGAGCTGTTCCACTGCGGGCCGGTGCTCGCTGACGCTCTCCTGGCCGATGCTTCGGGCGATGGTTTCGCGTGCGGTGTTCCGGTCGAACACGTCGAGGTCGACACGCTCGGCGCCCAGACTCGACGTCACTCCGGTCAGCCGGTTCCTGCTGGTGATCAGCACGCGGCAGTGCCGTCCGCCGGGCAGCAGTGGCAGCACCTGGTCGGCGTCACGTGCGTTGTCGAGGACGATGAGTACTCGGCGGTCGGCGACGACACTGCGGAACAGGGCGATCTGCGCGTCGATGTCCGCACTGCGGGAAGCCGCCTGGCCGGCCTGCAACGCGGTGAGAAGCGAGGGCAGCACCGCGGCGGGGGATGCCGGCGGGGCGGCCGGATCGAATCCGCGCAGATTCACATACAGCTGCCCGTCGGGAAAGTCGTCGAGGCGCAGGTGGGCCCAGTGAAGAGCCGTCCAGGTCTTGCCGACACCTCCCGGACCGGTGATCACCGTGATTCCACCGTCCCTGCGCCTGCCGGTGGACTCCCCGTCGAGCGCGGCCAGTTCGGCCTGCCTGCCCACGAACCCCGATGGGACAGCAGGGAGTTGACGCGGCACATACCCGCCCGCGCTGCCAGCAGGTGTGTTCGCGCCGCCCTGGACTGTCTCACGTCCCTTCCCTGCGGATGTCGAGGCCGAGGCGCGTGCAAGGGCGGTGGACGCGGGGGCGCTGATCTCCGGTGCGTTGCGGAGTATCTGGCTGTGCAACTCCCGCAGCGGGGGACCGGGATCGGCTCCGACGTCCTCGGCGAGCCGGCGCCGGAAGCCGTCGTAGAGCAACAACGCCTCGCGCTGGCCGCTGGTGCCGTGCAGGGCAAGCATCAGTTGTCCCACGAGACGTTCGTTGTACGGGTCGTCGGCCAGCATGGTGCGCACGGAGGGCAGCGCCATGCTGTGGGCCCCGGTCCGCAGCAGGGCATCGTGATAGTCGAGTCTCGCGGCGCGGTGTTCGTCCTCAAGGTGAGCGCGAATGCCGTTGACGACATCGTTCTCGATGCCCGTGAACGGCTCACCCGTCCACAGCCCCAGGGCTTGCCGCAACAACTGCACGGCCCGTTCGTCCCGCTCCGTCCGCGCCTGTGCCGCTAAGGTCCGGAAGCGGTGGAGATCGATCGCCGTCTCGTCGACCTCGATGCGGTAGCCCTCCGGGCGGCGCACGATGTCGCAGCGGGGTGCGGGGGCGAGGGCGGTTCGCAGTCTGGACAGGTAGCTGCGAAGGGTCGTGCCCGTGCTGCGAGGCGCTCGCCGGCCCCATACGCGCTCCGTCAACACCTCTACGGAGACTGTGGTGTTGGCGTCGATGAGCAACCCTGCCAGCACGCTCCTGCGGCGCAGGTGGCCCAAGTCCACCTCCCGGCCGCCGATGGACAGACCGATGTCACCCAGCAGCTTGAACCGCATGCAGGCCGACGGCTCCTCTTTCACCGCGTCCAACCTCGCTCCCCCGCGCGGATCCACACATCCGCAGCTTAGCGGGACGATTCAACACTCCCACAGCCTCGGCTCAACGCTCGTGGCAGACGCTTTTGTACGGGGCCGAGAGCAGGCTCTGCCGCCGACCGCGCCGGTCGGTACCGAACAACGGGAGGAACGATCCACATGAACGTGCTCAGGAACAGGAAAGCAGCGACCAGTGCACTCGCCGCCCTGGCTCTGGCCGCCGCCGGCGCGCTCGCCGGTGCCTCGCCAGCAGCGGCGGCCTCCTTCGAGAACTGCGACTACGGACGGGTGTGCCTGTACCCGGACTCCGACGGCAACGGCTACCCGCTCCAGCTCGGACAGTGCGGCTGGACGCACCTCACGGGCTGGGAGAACACGATCTCCTCAGTCAAGACGCACGGAAACGCCGTCACCCTTCACGACGCCTGGGGAGACACCGTGGGACACGTGGGTGCGTGGACGCAGACCAACCTGTCCTGGGCCGAGAACGACCGGGCATGGTCCGCGTACGTCCACTGTCCCTGAGGCTCCGGCATCGCCCGACTCACTCCAGGGGGGCCGAATCCGGCGAACCGCGAGGCTCCCCGTCACCAGTGCCGCCGGTCAGGCGGCGGCCTGCCAACCGCCAACCCTGTGCGACAACGGGAGGAACGATCCACATGAACGTGCTCAGGAACAGGAAAGCAGCGACCAGTGCACTCGCCGCCCTGGCTCTGGCCGCCGCCGGCGCACTCGCCGGTGCCTCGCCAGCAGCGGCGGCCTCCTACGAGAACTGCGATTACGGACGGGTGTGCCTGTACCCGGACTCCGACGGCAACGGCTACCCGCTCCAGCTCGGACAGTGCGGCTGGACGCACCTCACGGGCTGGGAGAACACGATCTCCTCGGTCAAGACGCACGGAAACGCCGTCACCCTTCACGACGCCTGGGGAGACACCGTGGGACACGTGGGTGCGTGGACGCAGACCAACCTGTCCTGGGCCGAGAACGACCGGGCCCAGTCCGCCTTCGTCCACTGCTGAGTCGCCGTGACCCCGGATCGCCCCGTGGCTTCGTCGAGGCCCATGGTGGTCGATCAGCCCCGCTCCCCGGGTCGACGACCTCCTCAACTACCTGCAGGGCGCGCCGGAACGCACCCCGCACTACGGGCCCCTCCCCGACCACGACGCCAGGCGCCCTCAAACGCGTTAAGAGCCCTGCGCATCCAACGAAGTGACGGGCAGTCAGCGGCGCGAACCTAACCCGGGAGATGGGTCACTAGAGTCCGGACTCGGAGGTGGGCAGCCGGTCGTCGAACTCCTCGGGGAGTGGCCGGTCCTCCCCCTGACGTGGGGGGGGGCAGGTCCGGGAGCGACGGACGGACGGTCCCTGCGAGGCGGCGCTGGTGACACTTCAGGACCCCACACGGTCGGGTGCCGTCCCCCGCGGGCAGCTCCCGGGCACTCCGGCCGTCGGTGAGGCTGTACTTGAGACCTTCTTCGAAGCGCACGGCGAGAAGGTGCTGAACTTTTCTGCCCGCAAGGCCGGCCGGGACACGGCTGCCCCTCCCGTATGCGCTCGTGCCCGGACCCAGTACTGCCGACAAGCGCGATGAAGATGAGTAGGGTCGTGAGACGAGCAGTGCGCCCAGGCGCGGCAACGACGCGGATTTCCGGCCTGGCTCGGGGATCCAGGTTGGTAACCGGCCCGTAGTCCTGACAGGAGTGCGGCTTCCGCGGCGATGTGTGGGCGGGTGCTCGACCGGTCGGCCAGCGCTGCCGTCCGAAGTCAGCCGTGGGCGTCCGGTCCGGAGCGGTAGCCAGGGCCATCGCCCTCGTGCGGTCCTGAACTCGACCGGAGTACCACCGGCCAGCGCTTCCAGATGGCCACGTGCAAGATGACCCCCAAGCCGATGGCGTTGAGGGCGGTGTAGGACACCCAGCCATCAGGGCGCACACGTCCCCACTCGACCGTGTCCGCATAGGAGTACAGGGCCCAGTACAACAGTCCCGCCACGGCGATCGAGGTGATCACCACGCCGGTGCGGCCGGCTGGCGGGCTCAGCTGCGTCCACGGCCAGCGGTCGAAAAGCATCGCCACGAGCAAGAGGGCTGCGACGCCGCAGCCGCAGGCCGCGGTCACCTGCCCCACCGGCATGTCCAGAGCATGACGCAGCAGCAGGTAGGAGGCCCAAGCACAGGCGATCACGGCCACATTGGCCACCGAAAGGCGGACGGCCCTGCGCTCCACGGCCGTGAAAGGCCATCCGCGCAGCGCCACGAAGAACACCAACTGCCATGCGCCCAACGCGGTGAGCCATGACCCGTAGACGTCGGACGAAACGGGGCCCCCGGGATCACGGAGGCCGTCCTCCGCCTTCGTGTCGAGGTGCACCACGAGCAGGTAGGTGCCTGCCCCGATGCCCCAGGCCACCACGAACGCAGCGATACCCGAGGTGAGGCGCCCGAGTCGGCGGAAGGGCCAGCCTTCGCACACCAGCGTCACTTGGAGGATGGCCGCGAACACTCCGGCAGCGACGGGCAGGGTGTGGGGGAAGGTCTCAACGTGCCCGGAGCCCGGGTCCGGGTCGAACAATGCGTGTGCGTCGGATCCGGCGACGACGGCCTGGCCGAGAAGAGTGAGTACGACCGCTGCGGGGATGGCGATCAGCGTGTCCGTCAGCCCCGACCAGCCCGCACGCAGTGTGCTGCCGGGCCAGTCCTCCCACCAGAACGCGATGGTCGCGATGACGGGGAGAGCGAAGGTGGTGAGCGGAGCCAATACCTTGAGCGATGTCACCGGTCCACCGGCACCGAAGGCCAGCAAGAAGAACAATGGCAGGAGGAAGGCCAGCCCCGCCAGGCCGATCACGGGCTGCCCCCGCCAGGGAGCGGGGGCCGGCGTTCCCATACCCGGGGCCGGTTTGCTGACCGGGGGGCGATCTGGAAGCGGCGGCGTCCCGACGTACCCCGGGGCACGTTTGCCAGTGACCACCGAAGCCGGACTGGACGTACCGCTTCGGGCCGTGGACCCTCTCGACTCCCCAACGCCGTGCCGTCTCACGTCTCGTCTCGCTCCGATCCCGAGGACGCAGCGGCGATCCGGACTCCCGGATTCCCGAGTCCCGTACCGCTGAAAAGCGTTGCTTGCCCGGACCTAGCTACATTGGCCGGTTTGAGCAACATGAGGAGCTGTAGCACGTATCTTCCTGCGTCACCCGGATTTCTCGAGCCGGTGCGTCCGCTCCGGGTGACCTGCCGGCCATCCTCAGGTCTGCTCGGAGGCAGGGCGGGTGGCCTGCGTCGAACTTCACGGTCCAGACGGTGACTGCCAGATTGCTCCCCCGGAGGCCGTCCATCGGGGCCAGAACGGTGTCACGGTGACATCGGCGCCAATGATGCGTGCCAGCGCCCGGCCTCAGGGAGAGCTCGCGGGTGTGCCGACCGATGGCACTTCGCTTACCTGGCCACCCGCGCGACCGGCGGCGCCGGGCTGATCACCGAGGCCTCCGCGGTACTCCGCCCTGCGGGCCACCCAGGTGGCGATCAGCGGTGTCACTCTGGGGCGCCGAGCGGCGGGTGTTCGAGCACGCGTGGCTTGTACTCGACGAGCTGGATGCGGCCGTCGAAGGTCCGGTGCTCGATCATCTCGAGGGCGACGTCCGGGTAGCCGTCGTAGATGCGTTCTGCGCCCGTGGCCCCGGTGATCACCGGGAACATCCCGACCCGGAAGCGGTCGACGAGTCCGGCCCGTAGCAGGGACCGGCACAGGCTGAGGCTGCCGATCGTGCTGAGGAGCCCCGAGCCGTTCTCCTTCATGGCGCGGACCGTCTCGACAGCGTCGTCGCGGACGAGCGTGGAGTTGGCCCACGTCAGTGGCTCCTTGAGCGAGGAGGAGAACACCACCTTGGACGCTTGCGTGAGCTCGTCGACGGACGCCTCTTCCTCGGCCCTGAACTCGTCTTGGCCATCCGGGACCTGGCCGGCGGCGAAGCCTGACATAAGGCGGTAGGTGTTCGCTCCCATGAGGTAGGTGACCTCCGGCTGCTCGCCGAGCCATGCGAGGTACTCCGGGCCCTCGAGGCCCCAGAACCCGGGCCAGCCCTCTCCCGATGCGTTGCCGTCGAGGGAGGTGATGAAGTCGACGAGAAGCTCTGACATGGCGGTGTCCTTCCTCGGGTGTCACGAGCTTGGACCGGCTAGGAGCCACAAACTCATCGGCCGCGCTGTGGGGTGACGAGGAAGCCCATGACGCTGCAGCCGATCGTCTCGTCCGAGGAGTGGGAGGCCGCCAACTTTCGATGCATGGCCGAGCACGTCAACAGCCCGTTCACATTAGGCAAATTGACAGCCTGTCAGGCGCGAACCTCACGATCATGCTCGCGGTTCTCATCGGGCCACCCGGCAGTGCCCAAATCCCCGAGAGGCGGGGGCCGGCGACGCACCTGGGCATCCCGTTGCGCGCGACGCTGTGCTCAGCGCGCTGCCAAATGCTCGCCTTCGTGGTCGTCTGCCGTCCCGAGTCGAGCGTCCTTCGAGCTGCGGCCTGAGGGCGGCTCTCGGGTCTGACCTGAGCAAGATCATCCCTGTTGGTCACGCGGTTGGTCACGCGACAGGGAGAAAGAATAGAAGCCCCTGGTCCACCAGGGGCTCTGGTGTCGGGAGGGGGACTTGAACCCCCACGCCCTGTAAAGGGCACTAGCACCTCAAGCTAGCGCGTCTGCCATTCCGCCACCCCGACAAGGTGTACCGCCCGTCATCGGCGTGCGGCAGAGCCAACTTTAACACTGGCCGAGGGCCTCCAGATCACCCGCCTCCGACCCGTCCGCCCTTGGGCGGGCGCCGCGTAAGGGGGAGTATGGGGGACTGATCCCCGCGGCGATACGAGGAGGCAGCGTGAACCAGTCGACCCCTGCACCGACCGGTGGCGGAGCGAGCGCCGAGAGTGAGGTCGTCGAGCTGTGCCGTGACCTCATCCGCATCGACACGAGCAACTACGGCGGCAACGAGGGCCCGGGGGAGCGGGCCGCCGCGGAGTACGTGGCCGAGAAGCTCGCCGAGGTGGGACTGGAGCCGGAGATCTTCGAGTCCCGGCCCGGCCGCGCCTCGACCGTCGCCCGCATCGCGGGGGAGGACCCGTCCCGTCCCGCCCTGCTGATCCACGGGCACACGGACGTCGTGCCCGCCAACGCCGCGGACTGGACGCACGACCCCTTCTCCGGCGAGGTCGCGGACGGCTGCGTCTGGGGGCGCGGCGCCGTCGACATGAAGGACATGGACGCGATGACCCTCGCCGTCGTACGGGAGCGGCTGCGCAGCGGACGCCGCCCCCCGCGGGACGTGGTGCTGGCCTTCCTCGCCGACGAGGAGGCGGGCGGCGTCTACGGGGCGCGGCACCTGGTCGACAACCACCGCGACCTCTTCGACGGCGTGACGGAGGCCATCGGCGAGGTCGGCGGCTTCTCCTTCACGGTCAACGACGACCTGCGCCTGTATCTGGTGGAGACGGCCCAGAAGGGCATGCACTGGATGCGGCTCACGGTCGACGGCACCGCCGGGCACGGGTCGATGACCAACACCGACAACGCCATCACCGAACTGTGCGAAGCCGTGGGGCGGTTGGGGCGGCACAAGTTCCCGGTGCGCGTGACCAAGACCGTCCGCTCCTTCCTCGACGAGCTCTCCGACGCCCTCGGCACCGAGCTCGACCCCGAGGACATGGAGGAGACTCTTGCCAAGCTCGGCGGCATCGCGAAGATCATCGGCGCGACGCTCCAGAACACCGCGGCGCCGACCCAGCTCGGCGCCGGGTACAAGGTCAACGTCATCCCCGGCCAGGCCACCGCGCACGTCGACGGCCGCTTCCTGCCCGGCCACGAGGAGGAGTTCATCGCCGACCTGGACCGGGTGCTCGGGCCGCGCGTGCAGCGCGAGGACGTGCACGCCGACAAGGCGCTGGAGACGAGCTTCGACGGCGCGCTGGTGGATGCGATGCAGGCTTCGCTGAAGGCCGAGGACCCGGCCGCACGCGCGGTGCCGTACATGCTCTCCGGCGGCACGGACGCCAAGTCCTTCGACGATCTGGGCATCCGCTGCTTCGGGTTCGCGCCGCTGAAGCTTCCGCCGGAGCTGGACTTCGCTGGGATGTTCCACGGAGTCGACGAGCGAGTCCCGGTGGACGGACTGAAGTTCGGCGTACGCGTGCTCGACCGTTTCCTCGATCAGTGCTGATTCTGCCGGTAGTTGGCTGACTCCTGCCCACCGGTGGCGGGAATCGTACGGACGCCAAATTCGTGCTCCTGTGCGCAGGCGCCCGGAAAGGGTGAATGCCCGCATCGGCTCGTACCCGGATTCCTCCATCTTCGTTACAGGTGATGCGGTTCGTGGTTTGAACTGCATGCCAACGAGGAGGAATTCATGATCAAGAAGGTCGCCGCTGTCGCGGCCGCCACCGGTGGTCTGGTGCTCGCTGGTGCGGGCATCGCCGCCGCCGACCAGGGGCTCCAGGGGACCGCCGGGCAGTCTTCCGGCGTGGCCTCGGGGAACGTCGTTCAGGCCCCGGTCAATGTCCCCGTGAACGTGTGCGGCAACACAGTAGCCGTACTCGGGGACCTGAACCTGGCCCGCTGCACCGGCAACTGAGGTCATCCCTCAACGCATGAGGAAGTGAAGTCCGGGCGGTCTGGCGCGTGTTGACGCGGCCTCGTGCCGTCCGGCCTTCCTGGGGGCGGATGCGCGAATTCACGAATCCACTCCCCTTTGTGTGTCCTTGTAACACCCACTGGCAGAAAGCAAGGCAGGGGAATCAGAACCATGCGACAGGTCACAAGAAAAGGCCTGATCACCGTGGCCGCGGCGGGCGGCGTGCTCGCCACGTTCTCGGGAGGTACGGCGTTCGCGGACACCGGGGCTCACGCGGCCACCGGGAACTCGTCCGGGGTGCTTTCGGGCAACGCCGTCCAGGCACCCGTCAGCGTCCCGGTCAACGTGTGCGGCAACACGGTGAGCGTCCTCGGCACGCTCAACTCGTCGTCGGGCAGCTGCGCCGACAGCGGGTCGGCGCGGACGAGCGGCTCGGCCAGGGGCTCGGAGGGCATCGGCTCCGGGAACCAGGTCCAGGCGCCGGTGAACGTCCCGGTCAACGTGTGCGGGAACGGCATCAGCGCGCTGAGCACGAACACCAGCGCGTCGGGCTGCGGCGACTCCGAGGCGACGCCGCCGGGCGACGAGCCGGACAACCCGGGCCCGGACAACCCCGGTACCGACGACCCGGACCCGGACAACCCGTGCGACGACTCGTGCCCCGACAACCCGGGGGATGACAACCCGGGCTCGGAGAACCCCGGTGGCGGTTCCGACGACTCGGACGTCGCGCCGGCCTCCGACGTGCGGACCCAGTCCGAGCCGGCCGCGGGCGAGCTGGCGCACACCGGCGCCGGCGACATGATCGGCGTCGCCGCGCCGCTGAGCGCGGGCCTGCTGATCGGCGGCTTCGTCCTCTACCGCCGGGCCTCGCGGCTCGCGCGGCGCTGAATGAGGCGCTGAGCCGGGACAGCCGGAAGAAAGACGGCGGAGCGGGCACCACACGGGTGGGGCCCGCTCCGCCGCCTTGTCCCGACGCCCCCTCCGGAGAGGAGGCGGCTCACCAGGTCGCGTGCAGCTGGCGGATGATCCGGCGGCGCAGCCGGACCCTGCGGCTGCCGTCGGGGTAGAGCCGCGTGCGGGCCAACTCCCAGTGCCCGTACTCGGCATGGTCGGTCAGCAGTCGGGTCGCCGCCTTGCGGGAGACCCCGCGAGGGACGTACACATCGCGAAATTCGTATTCCGGCATCTCATCTATTGTGCGGGCAGAGGACCGATCCGGATAGCGTCTGCACTATGTCTGATGCTGAGCAGCCCACCGCTGCCGACGTACGCGCCGCCGCCGAAGCGGTGAAAGCCGCGCTGGACCGGCACCTCGAAGCGGTCGAGCGCCGGGCGGAAGGCGCCGGGAACGACAACGGGAACGGCTCCTCCGACACGGCCGTGTACGCCGCCTTCGACGAACTCGCCGCGGCCGGCGAGGCCTACGACGAGCTGCTCTACGAGATCTACGACGAGGTCACTCCGTTCGAGATCCCCGGGGGCGACTCGATGCCCGCCTACACCGGTCCCGAGACGCCCAGCGCCCTGAGCGTGCTGATCAGGCGGGACTACACGGTCGTGGAGCCCCAGCGGCTGCTGGCGCAGGCCCAGCGCGTCACCGACCTGGACCCGGACTCGGCGGACGAGGAGAGCCCCGCTGCGGCCTCGGCGGGCAGCAGCGTGCACGCGGCGCTCGGCGTCCTCTTCGGGGAGTACGAGGCCGACGAAATCGCCACCCGCCACAAGGAGTTCGGCCTCGACGAGGGGGACTCGACGCTGTGGGTGGCGGCGGCCGACGAGCCGAGCGAGCCGGGGGAGTGGCTGACGGCGCCCTTCGAGCAGGCCGACCCCGAAAGGGTGATCTGCCGCTTCGACGTCAGCTCGGTCTTCGACGAGGCGGACGTCGAGCTGGACGACGAGGAGTGACGGCTCGCGCCGCCGCGGGTGCCGGCCGACAGCGGTCCGGCGCCGCCGCGAGGCACGGTTCCGCACCGATGCGAGTGCGGGCGCCGCTACGGATGCGCCGCCACCCGTCCCGTCCGTACGACGGCGACCCGTGCTACGGCAATCCGGCCTACAGACTCTCCTCCGGACCGCCGTCGGCCGGGTTCTCCGGCGGGGACGCCGCGGCCTCGGCCGCGCGGGCGGACTGTGCCAGCAGGGCGCCCAGCCGCGTGGTGCGGGCGGGGGAGGTCACCGACGCGACGGCCTTCGGAAGCGCGTCCTCCGCGCCGTGCACGACCGAGAGATGCCGCTCGCCCCGGCCGAAGGCCGTGTAGACCCACTCGCGAGTGAGCGCCTGCGCCGCGTCGCCCGGCAGCACCGCCACCACGGCGGGCCAGCTCATGCCCGCGGCCTGATGCGCGGTGACGGCCCAGCCGTGCCTGACCTCGTCCGCGACGTGATCCCGCGGGACGACGACGCTCTCAGCCGGACCGGCGTACTCCAGCCGCAGCCCGTCCTCCTCGCCGGAGACGACCACCGCCGCCCTCGTACGGCCACGGGACGGTGAGTGGACGACGCGGTCGCCCGGGTCGAAACCGCCGAAGCGCCCGGGGCCGGGATGGAGCCGCTCCTTGAGGGCGGCGTTCAGGACCCGGGTGCCCGCGGCCCCGCCGTGGCCCGTGGTGATCACCTGTGTGTCGGCGGCGGGGACGCCGATCGCCCTGGGGACCGAGTCGGCGACGAGCTGGACCGTGCGGTGCACGGCCTCGCCGGCATCCCGGACCGGGACGATGACGACCTCCTTGCCGGGGGCCTCGACCTGGTTCAGCTCGCCGACGCCGATGCCGGAGACGAGCTCGCCGAGGGGCCCGGGGTCGGGCGTGCGCGAGGCGAGGCGCGGACAGGCGCCGGAGGAGAGAACGTCCGCGAACACCTGGCCGGGACCGGCCGAGCCGAGCACGTTCGGGTCGCCGCTGAGCACCAGGCGCGCACCGTCGGGCAGGGACTCCACGAGGGCGGCGGCCGTCTCGGCGTCGAGCTGCGGAGCGTCGCAGACGATCAGCAGGTCGAGCTCCCAGACTCCGCCCACGCCGCGGCCCGGCCCCTCGTGGCCGTCGAGGAGCCCGGCGACGGTGACGACAGGAGGGTGCGCCTGCGCGGCTCCGGTGCCGGTGCCGACGTCGGTTCCGTCACCGCTGCTGTCGTCAGCGGCGTCGTCCTCGCGGCCCGGAAGGAGGGCCGCCAGCCGGTCGCGCCCACTGCTGCTGTGCGCGGCGGCGCAGGCACGCAGCCCCAACTGCCCTGCGGCGGCCAGGAGTGCGGCGGGCTCGGCCCGCGCCGCCTCGCCTCCCGTGTGCACGACCAGCCCGTGGCCGGCGACCGCACGGATCAGCTCCGCCGCCGAGGGCGACGGCGCCGAGGCCGCGGCGGCCTCCCACTCCTCGGGGGTCGCCCCGCGCACGTCGTCGTGCTGTTCCCCGGCCGGGGCGCCCTGCGAGGCGCCGGTGGAGGCGCCGGTGCTGATCAGCCGCGCCAGCCCGTCCGCGAGGCTCTCCTCCGCCATCGCATAGCGCTCCAGCCCCGCCAGCAGCCGCACGGGCCGCTCTTCGTCCTCTTCCCCTCGCTCGGCCGCCCCGCCAGGCGGGAGACCGCCGCCCGGCATGGTGTCGAGCGCGTCCTCGAAGACGAGGACCGCTCCGGCGTCGATCGCCGTACGGACCGCCTCGTCGGGCTCCGGAACCGCGTACTGGGACAGGCCCTTGGACAGCTCGGCCGGCTCCAGCGCCGTGTGCCCGGCCAGCGCGGCGCGCTCCAGCAGCCACACCACGAGCGCCTGGGCGCGCCGCTCGTCGCCCGGGCCGCTCTCCTCGCCGAGCAGCGTGCGGGCGAAGCCGTCCGCCTGCTCGGGCCGTACGCCCGGAACCGCGAGGAGCTGCCACGGGTCGGAGCGCAGCAGCGGGGCGGCCTGCTCGCCGAGCGTCTCCGCGGCCCGCGCGGCCAGCGTCTCCGGTGCGCCTCCCTCGGCGAGCACCTGGCGCAGCTCCTCCGGGACGGTGACGGGGCCGCGCTCCGAGGCGGCGCCTCCGCCGCCGGGCGCCGGGCCGCGTCCCTGCGGGCCCGGCGGCGGCGCGGGCCGTTGCGGCCGGGGCGCGGCCTGCTGGGCGGACTCGGTGAAGAACGACGCGGCGGAACGCTCCCCGCTCTCCACCGCCCTTACCGCCGCGAGGAGTTGGGCTGCCTTGTCGTCCGTCACAGCTCGCTCCAGTCCTGGTCGGGGTAGCGGTGCACCGGCGCCGAGACGTCGTCGAGCGCGCGGCAGATCTCGTCGGGAAGACTAAGGGCCTCCACTGACAGCGCCTCGGTGAGCTGCGCGGACGTACGGGAACCGATGATCGGCGCGGTGACCCCCGGCCGGTCCCGCACCCAGGCCAGGGCCACTTGCAGCGGCGAGACGGCGAGCCCGTCGGCGGCGGTGGAGACGGCGTCGACGATGAGGCCCGCCGTCTCGTCGAGGTACGGGGCGACGAAGGGCGCCAGATGCTCGGAGGCGCCACGCGAGTCCGGCGGCGGCTCCGCCCGGCGGTACTTCCCGGTGAGCACACCGCGCCCGAGCGGCGACGAGGGCAGCAGCCCGAGCCCCAAGTCGACGGCGGCGGGCAGCAGTTCACGCTCGACTCCGCGCTGGAGCAGTGAGTACTCCATCTGTGTGGACGCCAGCCGGGTGCGCGTACCGGGGGCCGCGAGCTGCCAGGTGGCCGCCTTGGCGAGCTGCCAGCCGCTGAAGTTGGAGATGCCCACGTAGCGCGCCCGGCCGGTGCTGACGGCGATGTCCAGGGCCTGCAACGTCTCGTCCAGCGGCGTCTGGGGGTCGAAGGCGTGCACCTGCCACAGGTCCACGTAGTCGGTGCGCAGCCGCTCCAGGGAGGCGTCGAGCGCCGCGAGGAGATGGCCCCGCGAGCAGTCGAAGCGCCGGTCGGGGTCCGGCACGCTTCCGGCCTTGGTGGCGATCACCAGGTCCCGGCGGGGCACGAGCCCCTCCAGTAGCCTCCCAAGCAGGTACTCGGCGCCGCCGTCCCCGTACACGTCGGCGGTGTCGACCAGCGTCCCGCCCGCTTCCCAGAACGTCTTGAGCTGGTCGGCGGCGTCCCGCTCGCCGGTGTCCCGGGCCCATGTGAGGGTTCCGAGGCCGATACGGGATACGCGCAGGCCGGTACGGCCGAGGTGCCTTGCCTCCATGGGCGTTGAGGTTACTTGCGAGCGCACGCTAGAGTCCCCGGGACAGTGACGTTACTGATCAGTAAGGGGGCCGGTATGCGGCTCGGTATCAACCTCGGCTACTGGGGCGCGGGGATGGACGCGGACAACCTCGCCGTCGCCAAGGAGGCCGACCGGCTCGGCTACTCGGTCTGCTGGGCCGCCGAGGCATACGGCTCCGACGCTCCCACCGTCCTGTCCTGGGTGGCCGCGCAGACGGAGCGCATCGACGTCGGTTCGGGCATCTTCCAGATCCCCGCCCGTACTCCCGCGATGACGGCCATGACGGCCGCCACGCTCGACTCGCTCTCCGGCGGGCGCTTCCGGCTGGGCCTGGGCGTCTCGGGCCCGCAGGTCTCCGAGGGCTGGTACGGGGTGAAGTTCGACAAGCCGCTCTCCCGCACCCGCGAGTACGTCGAGATCATCCGCAAGGCCATGTCGCGCGAGCGCCTCAGCCACCAGGGGGAGCACTGGACGCTGCCGCTGCCGGACGGACCGGGCAAGCCCATCAAGCTCACCGTGCACCCCGTGCGCGAGGAGATCCCGCTCTACATCGCGGCGATCGGCCCCAAGAACCTTGAGCAGACAGGCGAGATCGCCGACGGCGCCCTGCTGATCTTCTTCTCGCCCGAGCACGCCGAGGAGACCACGCTGCGGCATCTGCGAGCGGGACGCGAGAAGGCCGGCAAGGGCGAGGGCGGCGGGCTCGGGGGCTTCGACGTCTGCCCGACGGTGCCGCTCGCGGTCGGTGAGGACATCCCCGCGCTGGCCGACCAGTTCCGCCCGTACACGGCGCTGTACGTCGGCGGCATGGGCAGCCGGAAGCAGAACTTCTACAACCGGCTGGCACAGCGCATGGGTTACGAGAAGGAGGCCGCCGAGATCCAGGACAAGTACCTGGCGGGGGACAAGGACGGCGCGGCGGCCGCCGTGCCGCACGAACTCATCGACTCCACCACCCTCCTCGGCCCCGTCGACCGCATCGCCGAGCGGATGCGCGCCTACGCCGAGGCCGGAGTGACCACGCTCTCGCTCGCGCCCTCCGGCTTCACGCTGGACGAGCGCATCGCCGGACTGCGGGCGGGAGTTGAGGCTCTGGAGCGGGCCGGGGCCGCGTCGTAGCGCCCGGCCGGAGGCATGACTGCGGCCGTGGAGGGGGCTCGGGGGTCTTCCCCGCCACGGCCGTCACGCAGCTCAACGCGCGGCACGCGCAAGGGTTACGCATCGAAACGCACGACGGGCCGGGCGCGTACGGGCGCTCACATCCAGCCGCGGCGCTTGAAGACGCGGAAGAGCACCAGACATGCCGTCGCGATGATGAACAGCACCGCCGGATACGCCCACACCCAGTGCAGCTCCGGCATGTGCTCGAAGTTCATGCCGTAGATGCCCGCGATGGCGGTCGGGATCGCGAACATGGCGGCCCAGGCGGAGATCTTCCGCATGTTGTCGTTCTGCCGGACGCTCATCTGCGCGAGGTTGGCGGAGAGGATGTCGGACAGCAGCCGGTCCAGGCCGTCGACCTGTTCGTTGACGCGGAGCAGGTGATCGCCCACGTCGCGGAAGAAGGGGCGCGCGTCCTCGTGGAGGAACGGCAGACCCCCGTGCGTCAGCCGCTCCAGCGGCTCCGTGAGCGGGCCCGTCGCCCGCCGGAATCCCAGGACCTGCCGCTTGAAGGTGTAGATGCGCCCGGCGGTGTCGCGCGCGACCGGTGCCTCGGGTGAGAAGACGTCCTCCTCCAGCCCGTCGAGGCTGACTTGGAGGTCGGCGGCGACCTCCGTGTACTTGTCCACGATGGCGTCGCTGACCGCGTACATCACGGCCGTCGGCCCGTGCCGCAGGACCTCCGGGTCCTGCTCCAGCCGCTCGCGCACCGTGCCGAGCGGGTTGGCGTCCCCGTGGCGCACCGTCACCACGAAGGAGTCGCCGACGAAGAGCATCAGCTCGCCCGCGGAGACGGTCGCCGTGGACTGGTCGTACGAGACGGGCTTGAGCACCAGGAAGAGGGAGTCCTCGTAGACCTCCAGCTTCGGGCGCTGGTGTGCGTGGAGCGCGTCCTCGACGGCGAGCGGGTGCAGCCCGAACTCGCTCGTCACATGGGCGAATTCGGCCTCCGTGGGCTCGTACAGGCCGATCCACAGGAAGGCGTCGCCCGTCTCCCTGGCCTCGTCGAGGGCGTCGGAGTAGTCGGACGGCCGCTCCATGCGGCGTCCGTCCCGGTAGATGGCGCAGTCCACGATCACGAGTGGCCATTGTGCCCTCATGGCGCCCGTGCGACCACCGGCGAACGCCGCGGAGCGCTCGCCTACGCTGGCAGGCATGCCCACGCTCATCCTGGTACGGCACGGCCGTTCCACCGCCAACACAGACGGACTGCTCGCGGGCCGCATGCCCGGAGTGGCCCTGGACGAGCACGGCCGTACCCAGGCCGCGGCCCTTCCCGGGCGGCTGAGCGCCCTGCCCCTGGCCGCCGTGGTCAGCAGTCCCTTGCAGCGCTGCCGCGAGACCGTGGAACCGCTGACCGAGGCCCGTCCCGGTCTGCCGCTGCACACCGAGGAGCGCATCGCCGAGTGCGACTACGGCGACTGGAGCGGCCGCAAGCTGGCCGAGCTCGCCGAGGAGCCGCTGATGACGACGGTTCAGCAGCACCCCTCGGCGGCCGCCTTCCCCGGCGGGGAGTCGATGCGGGCGATGCAGTCGCGCGCGGTCGAGGCCGTACGGGAGTGGAACGTACGCGTCGAGGCCGAGCACGGCGCGGACGCGCTCTATGCGATGTGCTCGCACGGGGACATCATCAAAGCGGTGGTCGCCGACGCCCTCGGCATGCATCTCGACCTCTTCCAGAGGATCGCCGTCGGGCCGTGCTCGCTCACGGCCGTCCGCTACACGCCGCTGCGGCC
The DNA here is from genome assembly GCF_032248595.1 of Streptomyces winkii. Taxonomy (NCBI): domain Bacteria; kingdom Bacillati; phylum Actinomycetota; class Actinomycetes; order Kitasatosporales; family Streptomycetaceae; genus Streptomyces; species Streptomyces winkii. The sequence continues at coordinate 232,892 of NZ_JASTTH010000003.1, forward strand.
CTTCCTGCTGCGGCTGGGCGAGACCGGCGAACTGGACTCCCTCGTACCGCCCGAGCCGTCGCCCGGCGACGAAGGCGAGGAAGGCGAGCGGGACTCGGAGGGCAGCCGGCAGCCGGGCAGCGACGCCACTGTGGGGGGCGGAGCCTAAGCAGGAAGATCGGCGCGGCAGTAGGGTGCCTTAGACCGATTAGACGTCGACGACAACGGAGCAGGACGTGTCCCGTCAGGTGTTCCTCTACGACCCGCCGGACCGATTCATCGCCGGTACGGTGGGGCTGCCAGGACGGCGCACCTTCTATCTCCAGGCGTCGGCCTCGGGCCGCACCACCAGCGTCGCCCTGGAGAAGGCACAGGTGGAGGCACTGGCCGAGCGGATCGACGAACTGCTCGACGAGGTCGTGCGGCGGTCCGGCGGCAACGCTCCCGTACCGGCCGTCGCACCCACCGAACTCGACGACACGGAGCCCCTGGAGACCCCCGTCGAGGAGGAGTTCCGCGTCGGCACCATGGCGCTGGCCTGGGACGGCGACGGCGAGCGGATGGTCGTCGAGGCGCAGGCCGTCGTCGAACTGGAGGCCGACTCCGACGAGGACCTCGCCGACGCCGAGGAGCGGCTGCTCCAGGACGACGAGAACGGGCCGCCCATGCTCCGGGTGCGGCTGGACGGGACGATGGCACGCGCCTTCGCCAAGCGCGCGCTCGAAGTCGTCAACGCGGGTCGGCCCCCGTGCCCGCTGTGCAGCCTCCCGCTCGACCCGGAAGGGCATGTGTGCCCGCGTCAGAACGGATACCGGCGGGGCGAATGAACACGGCAGCCGACTGCGGCCGTCAGCCGTCGCACAAGGAGCCGCCGGCCGCCTCGCCCGCGGCCGAGGAGACGCGCACCCGCCTCGCGCTGGGGACGCTGACCGTGCTGGGGCAGATCCGGCAGGCCTCCAACGCCGTGCTCTTCGGCGAGGTCGAGCACGAGGGGCGGCGGGTGCCGTGCGTGTACAAGCCGGTGGCGGGCGAGCGGCCGCTGTGGGACTTCCCCGACGGCACGCTCGCGCAGCGCGAGGTGGCGGCGTACGAGATCTCGCGCGCCACGGGCTGGGACCTGATTCCGGCGACGGTGCTGCGGGACGGGCCGTACGGCGAGGGCATGTGCCAGGCGTGGGTGGGGCCCGTGCCGGGGACCGCGCCGTCGGACGAGGACCTGGACCAGGACCTGGACGGGGCCTTCGACGAGGAAGTGGCGGAGGCTGCGGACGGGGACGAGGACGGCGGCGGCACCCATGGGAGTGCGGGCGACGAGGCCGGTGACGGCGCGGAGCTGCTCGCCATCGTAGAGGGCGACGAACCGGGGGAGGGCTGGAAGCCCGTCGGGCACGTGGACACCGGCAGCGCGCGCCCCGCGCTGCTCGTGCACGCCGACGACCCGCGGCTGCGCCGGCTGGCCGTCGTCGACGCGGTCATCAACAACGGCGACCGCAAGGGCGGTCATCTGCTGACCCTCCCCACGGGCGCGCTGTACGCCATCGACCACGGCGTGAGCTTCCACGTCGACGACAAGCTGCGCACCCTGCTGTGGGGCTGGGCGGGCGAGGAACTGACCGCGGAGGCGACGGCCACGCTGCGCGGGCTGGCCTCGGCTCTCGCCGAGGGAGCCCCGCTCGCCGCCCGGCTCTCCGAACTGATCACCACGGCCGAACTCGAGGCCCTGCGCAAGCGGGTCGACGGGCTGATCAGCTCCGGCCGCCACCCGCTGCCCAGCGGCGACTGGCCGGCGATCCCGTGGCCCCCCGTGTGATCCGGCGGCTCCCGCCCGCGTGAGCGCGTACGCACGCCGGCGTACGTGGTCAAGACCGCGAATCCGGCCATTTACGCAGGAGCGGTACGGAGGGCGGCCGTCCCGTCAGGATGCCGAACTCCCGTCCGGGTTAGGCTCAAGGAATGCATGCCTGGCCCGCTTCCGAGGTCCCCACCCTGCCTGGCCAGGGTCGCGACCTGGAGATCCACGACACCGCGACGGGGTCCCGCGTCACCCTGGCCCCGGGCCCCGTCGCCCGCATATACGTCTGCGGGATCACCCCGTACGACGCCACGCACCTGGGGCACGCGGCGACCTACAACGCCTTCGACCTCGTGCAGCGCGTGTGGCTCGACACCAAGCGGCAGGTTCACTACATACAGAACGTCACCGACATCGACGACCCTCTGCTGGAGCGGGCCGAGGCCACGGGCGACGAGTGGGCGGCGCTCGCGGAGCGGGAGACGTCGCTCTTCCGTGAGGACATGACGGCCCTGCGGATGCTGCCGCCACGGCAGTTCGTCGGTGCGGTCGAGTCGATCCCGCGCATCGTGCCGCTCGTGGAGCGGCTGCGGGACCAGGGCGCCGCGTACGAACTGGACGGGGACGTCTACTTCTCCGTCGACGCCGACACTCACTTCGGGGAGGTCGCGCACCTCGACGCGGAGACCATGCGGATCCTGTCCGCGGAGCGCGGCGGCGACCCCGACCGGCCGGGCAAGAAGAGCCCGCTCGACCCGATGCTGTGGCGCGCGGCCCGCGAGGGGGAGCCGCAATGGGACGGTGCGTCGCTCGGGCCCGGCCGCCCCGGCTGGCACATCGAGTGCGTCGCCATCGCCCTGGAGCACCTCGGCATGGGCTTCGACGTCCAGGGCGGCGGCTCCGATCTCGCCTTCCCCCACCACGAGATGGGCGCCTCGCACGCGCAGGCGCTCACCGGTGAATACCCCTTCGCGCAGACCTACGTCCACGCCGGGATGGTCGGCCTCGACGGCGAGAAGATGTCGAAGTCGAAGGGCAATCTGGTCTTCGTCTCGCAGCTGCGGCGCGAGGGCGTCGATCCGGCCGCGATCCGGCTCACGCTGCTCGCCGAGCACTACCGGTCGGACTGGGAGTACACGCCCGCTCTCCTGGAGGAGGCCCAGGCCCGGCTCGCGCGGTGGCGCGCGGCCGTCTCACGGCCCGACGGGCCGCCGGCAGACGCCGTCGTCGAGGAGATCCGCGCGGCACTCGCCGACGATCTGAACTCGCCCGCGGCGCTGGCCGCCGTCGACCGCTGGGCGGCGGCGCAGGAGGCGGGCGGCGGTACGGACGAGGGCGCGCCCGGCACGGTGTCGCGTGCGGTGGACGCGCTGTTGGGGGTCGCGCTGTAGCGTCCGCGCTCGCGCTTCGGGCCGCGCGCCTCGCGGCTCGCCGTCGCGGGCTGCCGGGAGCCGGGGCCGGAGCGGGCGGACGGTTCGCCAACTTCCCCGTACACCACGGCACTTCTCCCCCTACCAACGCGAGGGACGCCCCGCCGATCGTGCGCGGGGCGTCCCTCGTGTGTGGTGCGTCCGGTGTCTACGGCGCTCACTCCTCGTCGGAGCGCTTGCCCTTTCCGGCGTCGCCCTTTCCCGAGTCCGTGCCCTGTTCGCCGTCCGCCGCGCCGTCGCCGCCCCGGCGGCCCTTCCCGTCCTGCTTGCCCTGCTCTTCGTCGGCGGCCTTCCCGGGCTTGGCGTCGCCGCTCTTGTCCGCGTTCTCGCCGCCGTCCTCCGCGGACTTGCCGCCCTCTTCCGCGGACTTGCCGCCGCGGCTGCCGCGGCCGGTGCTCCGGGGACTCTTCGTGGTCTTGCTTCCGCTCTTGCCGCTTCCGGTGGTGCCGCTGCGCTTGGCGGGCTTTTTCGCGGGCCGCTTGGGTTTGGCGGCCTTCGTGGGTTTGGCGGGCTTCGCAGGCTTGGCGTCGCCGCCGTCCGTCGCGTCCTTGCCGTCCTTGTCCTTTTCTTCTTCGCCGCCGTCGCCGGTCTGCCCGCCGGGCTTGGCCTTCTCGCCCTCGTCCGCGCCGTCGTCGCCGTCCTCCTTCGCCGACGGCTTCGACGGACGGGAGCGCCGCCCGCCGGTGCCGCGCCGCTGAGCGTCACCGCCGAAGCCCGGGGACGAACCCGGCCCCGATTCCCGCGCGTTGCCGCCCGGAGCGCCGCTTCCCGCGGAACCCGGCCCGCCGTCGCGGCGCCGCAGATACCGCTCGAACTCCTTCGCGATGGCCTCTCCCGAGGCCTCCGGCAGCTCGGCCGTGTCCCGCGCCTCCTCCAGAGACTGCACGTACTCGGCGACCTCGCTGTCCTCCGCGGCCAGCTGGTCCACCCCCAGCTGCCAGGCCCGCGCGTCCTCCTGGAGTTCGCCCAGGGGCACGTTCAGCTCCAGCAGATCCTCGAGGCGGTTGAGCAGCGCGAGAGTCGCCTTCGGGTTCGGTGGCTGCGAGACGTAGTGCGGCACGGACGCCCACAGACTCACCGCCGGTACGCCGGCGTGGGTGCAGGCCTCCTGGAGGATGCCGACGATGCCCGTGGGGCCCTCGTACCGTGACTCCTCCAGGTTCATGGTGCGGGCGAGGTCCGGATCGGACGTCACCCCGGTGACCGGGACGGGCCTGCTGTGCGGGGTGTCACCGAGCAGCGCGCCCAGCACGACCACCATCTCGACGCCCAACTCGTGGGCGAATCCCAGGATCTCGTTGCAGAAGGAGCGCCAGCGCATGCTCGGCTCGATGCCGCGGACCAGCACGAGATCGCGCGGCCTTCCCTTCCCGCCGGCGTCGCCGACGCGTACGACAGCGAGGCGGGTCGTCGGCCATGTGATCTTGCGTGAACCGGCGTCCAGCCACACCTGCGGCCTGTTGACCTGGAAGTCGTAGTAGTCCTCCGCGTCCAGCGCCGCGAAGACCTCGCCCTTCCACTCCCGCTCCATGTGCCCGACCGCGGTGGAGGCGGCGTCGCCGGCGTCGTTCCAGCCTTCGAACGCGGCCACCATGACCGGGTCGACCAGCTCGGGAACTCCCTCGAGCTCGATCACCCAGCGCCTCCTTCCGGCCGGGTGGTGTGCGAAGACGCGCACCCGGCTGCCGTTCCGTTCCGTGCGGCAACCAGCCTACGGCGTGAGGGCTCGCGTGCCGCAGCCCTGGCCGCACCCGCAAGCCAGGGGCGCGAGCACCGTCCGCCTGAGCGCCGTCCACCGTCTTGACCTGCGAGGTGTCCCTGGTGAGGCTCGTGGCGGAAGCCGGAGTCGGCGGACGGCGGCGGACGTACAGTGCCGGTCGGCGTCGCCCCGCATCCGGAGGGCCGGACGCGAGCCCTGACACAAGCCGGGACACAAGGAAGTTGCACGGCCCGTGCGCACCGCTTCATGAGAGGACACCGTGACACGCAGCACGCCCCAGCAGCCCACGGAGACGACCGACGACTGGTGGCGCGAGGCGGTCGTCTACCAGGTCTACGTGCCCAGCTTCGCCGACTCCGACGGCGACGGCATGGGCGATCTGCGCGGCGTCGCCGACCGCCTCGGCCACCTCGCCGGGCTGGGCGTCGACGCGCTCTGGCTGACGCCGTTCTACCCCTCGCCGTGGGCCGACGGAGGCTACGACGTCTCCGACTACCGCGGTGTCGACCCGCGCCACGGCACGCTCGGCGACTTCCGCGATCTCCTCGCGCGCGCTCACGGCCACGGGCTGAAGGTCATCGTCGACATCGTCCCGAACCACTGCTCCGACCGGCACCCGTGGTTCGCGGAGGCGCTGGCCGCCGAGCCCGGTTCCGCCGCCCGCGACCGCTTTCACTTCCGGGACGGCACCGGGCCGGACGGCGGTGAGCCGCCCGCGGACTGGCAGTCCAAGTTCGGCGGCGGCGCCTGGACCAGGACCCCGGACGGGCAGTGGTACATGCACATATTCGCCGCCGAACAGCCCGACCTGAACTGGGAGAACCCGGAGGTCGCCGCCGAGTTCGAGCGGACTCTGCGCTTCTGGCTCGATCTCGGCGTCGACGGCTTCCGCGTGGACGTCGCCCACGGCCTGCGCAAGGACCTCGCTCCGCCCCTGCGCGACACCTGCGGCAACGACGCGGCGCCGCTCAACTCTCCGCCGGAGGGCGACGATCACCCCTTCTGGGACCGCGACGGGGTCCATGAGATCTACCGCTCCTGGCGGAAGATCCTCGACTCCTACGAACCGCCCCGCATCGCCGTCGCCGAGGCGGGCGTCAGCGCCGCCCGGCTGCCGCTCTACACCCGGCCCGACGAGCTCCACCAGGCCTTCAACTTCTTCCATCTGCGGTGCGGTTGGGACGCGGCGTCCTTCCGCCGCGTCATCGACGAGTCCCTCGCGGGCGCGCGCTCCGTGGGCACGCTGCCGACCTGGGTGCTCTCCAACCACGACGTCGTGCGGCACGCGACCCGCTACGGGCTGCCCGAGGGCACCGACTTCGCCGAGTGGCTCGCCTCCGACGGACACCGGCCCGCCCCCGACCACGGGCTCGGCCGGCGCCGGGCCCGCGCGGCGCTGCTGACGCTGGCGCTGCCCGGTACCGCATACCTCTACCAGGGCGAGGAGTTGGGGCTCCCGGAGGTCGCGGACCTGCCTGCCGACGCGCTGCGCGACCCGATGTGGGAGCGCACCGGCCGTACGCACAAGGGCCGGGACGGCTGCCGCGTACCGCTGCCGTGGCGGCTGCGGGGACCCTCGTACGGATTCGGCCCCGGCGGCAGCTGGCTTCCGCAGCCCGAGGGCTGGGGCGCCCACTCCGCGGAGGCGCAGGCCGGTGTCGACGGCAGCTTCCTGGAGCTGTACCGCACCGCGCTGCGGCTGCGCCGCGGGTTCCGCGGCGCGCCCGGCGGCGAGCGGCTGGAGTGGCTCGAGGCGGGGGAGGGGGAGCTGGCGTTCCGCAGGGGCGGTCGGGACGGCTCGGACGGGCCGCTGGAGTGCCGCGTCAACCTCTCCGGCCGGCCCGTGCCGCTTCCGGCGGGGGCCGTACCGCTGCTCGCGAGCGAGGGCGGCCCGGACGATCCGCACGGGCCATACGCAGGCGTGCTCCCGCCCGACACCGCGGTCTGGCTCGGACGGCGGCCCGGAGCGGCGCCGTCCCGCGACGAGGGCTGAACTCCGCCCTGCGGGCCTCTGGCGTGCGCAGCTGTTGCGCACCCGATCGGACGGAGCGGAGACGAACTCCCGGGCAGCACCGGGGAGTCGGCGCGCACGACCAGGCACCACGGTGTGCCGGCCGTACGAGGACGTACGCGCGGGCCGGACGCGAGCGTGAGGCGGGCGGGCCGGCCCCCCGGCGCGGCCCGCCCGCCGGCGTTCCCCGTGCGGTCCCGTCACGGCCGCACGGGGACGCGCTCCCCCTGCCCCCTGGCTGCCGGTCAGCCGCGGCGCTCCGCCAGCATCTTCTCGACGCGTCCGCGCACCTCTTCGGTGTCCAGGCCGCGGATGGTGAGCGTGGTGCGCCGCCGCAGCACGTCGTCCGCGGTCTCCGCCCACTCGTGGTCGCGGGCGTGCACGACCTGTGCCCAGATCTCCGGCCCGTCCGGGTGGATGCGCTCGCCCAGCGACGGGTCCTCGTTGACCAGCCGTGCGATGTCGAAGGAGAGCGAGCCGTAGTGCGTCGCGAGGTGGCGCGCCGTCAACGGGTCCATGCGCGGCCCCGGTTCGCGCTCGCGGTCCACGAGCAGCCGGTGCGCGACCGCGTTCGGGTTGGAGATGCCGGGCAGGGGAGCGCGGCGCACCAGCTCCCGTACGGGCTCCATGTCCTGCGCGATCGAACCGCCGGGCAGCTTCGCCAGCTTGTCCATCACGGCGCGGCCGATGTGCCGGTACGTCGTCCACTTGCCGCCGGCCACCGAGAGCATCCCGCCGATGCCCTCGCTGACGACCGTCTCCCGCTTCGCCGCCGTCACCCCGCCGGGGCCGCCCGGCAGCACGCGCAGGCCCGCGAAGGCGTAGCTGATCAGATCGCGGGTCAGATGCTCGTCGCGTACGGAGAACGCGGCCTCGTCCAGGATCTGCTGGATGTCGGCCTCGGTGGCCCGCACGTCGCCCGGGTCGCCCTCGTACGCCTCGTCGGTGGTGCCCAGCAGCAGCTGGTCCTCCCACGGGAGCGCGAAGGTGATGCGGTACTTGTCGATGGGCGTCGCCATGGCCGCGCGCCACGGCGCCTTGCGCCGCAGCACGAGATGCGCGCCCTTGGAGAGCCGGACGCTGGGAGCCGCGCCCTTGTCCTCCATCCTGCGCAGGTGGTCCACCCACGGGCCGGTCGCGTTGAGCACCAGGCGGGCGTCGACGCCGAATTCGCTGCCGTCGACGCGGTCGCGCAGCTCGGCGCCCGTGATGCGGCCGCCGGTGCTGCGCAGGTCCGTCACCTCTGCGTGGTTGAGGACCACGGCACCGGAGTCGACGGCGGCGCGCACGGTCATGACGGCCATGCGCGAGTCGTTCATCTGGTGGTCGCCGTAGACGGCCACGGCCTTGAGGTTCTCCGTACGCAGCCCGGGATTGTCGGCGGCGGCGCGCGAGGGCGAGACCACGCGCCCCACGCCGTCGCCGAACGCGGAGAGCGCGCTGTAGGCGAAGACGCCGGCGCCCAGCTTCGCCGCACCGTGCGGCCCGCCCTTGTAGACGGGCAGATAGAACTTGAGCGGATTGACCAGGTGCGGGGCCACGTCCTTGGCCAGCACCCGCCGCTCGTGGTGGTTCTCCGCCACCAGCTTCACCGCGCCGGTCTGGAGATAGCGCAGCCCGCCGTGCACCAGCTTGGAGGAGGCGGAGGAGGTGGCGCCGGCGAAGTCGCCGGCGTCCACCATCGCCACCCGCAGCCCCGACTGCGCGGCGTGCCAGGCCACCGAGGTTCCGAGGATGCCGCCGCCGATCACGAGCAGGTCGTACGTCGCTCCCGCGAGCAGCTCCCTGGTCTCGGCACGGCTCGGATTGCCGCCGGCAGCCGGGTGCGTCCCGAGGGTCGGGACGCTGAGCGGGGTGTTCATCTGTTTCAGTTCTCCTCTTCGATCCAGCCCATGGTCCGCTGCACGGCCTTGAGCCAGTTCTTGTACTCGCGGTCGCGATCGGCCGCGTCCATGTGGGGCGTCCACTCGGCCGCCCGCTTCCAGTTGGCGCGCAGCTCGTCGGTGTCGGACCAGAAGCCGACGGCGAGACCCGCCGCGTAGGCGGCGCCGAGACAGGTCGTCTCCGCGACCATCGGGCGCACGACGGGAGCGTCGAGGAAGTCCGACATGGTCTGCATCAGCAGGTTGTTGGACGTCATGCCGCCGTCGACCTTGAGCGCCGTCAGCTCGACGCCGGAGTCCTTCTGCATCGCGTCGACGATCTCCCGCGTCTGCCAGGCCGTCGCCTCCAGCACGGCACGGGCGAGGTGCGCCTTGGTCACGTACCGGGTGAGCCCGGCGATCACCCCGCGGGCGTCGTCGCGCCAGTACGGGGCGAAGAGACCGGAGAAGGCCGGCACGAAGTAGGCGCCGCCGTTGTCCTCGACGGACAGGGCCAGGGTCTCGATCTCGGCCGCGGTGCTGATCAGGCCCATCTGGTCGCGCATCCACTGCACCAGCGAACCGGTGACGGCGATCGCGCCCTCCAGCGCGTAGACGGGGCGCTCGTCGCCGATGCGGTAGCCGACCGTGGTGAGCAGCCCGTTGTACGAGTTGACCGCCTCGTGGCCGGTGTTGAGCAGCAGGAACGTCCCCGTCCCGTACGTGGACTTCGCCTCGCCCTCGGAGAAGCACGTCTGCCCGAAGAGCGCCGCCTGCTGGTCGCCGAGGGCGGACGCGACCGGCACGCCCGCGAGCGCGCCCGTGGCCTCGCCGTACACCTCCGCCGAGGAACGGATCTCGGGAAGCAACGACATGGGGACTCCCATGGAGTTGCAGATCTTCTCGTCCCAGTTCATCGAGTGCAGGTTCATCAGCATGGTGCGGGAGGCGTTCGTCACGTCCGTGACGTGACGCCCGCCGTCCGGGCCGCCGGTGAGGTTCCAGATGACCCAGGAGTCCATGGTTCCGAAGAGGAGTTCGCCGCGCTCGGCGCGCTCGCGGAGCCCGTCGACGTTGTCGAGCAGCCAGCGGATCTTCGGCCCGGAGAAGTAGGAGGCCAGCGGCAGCCCGGTCTCGCGGCGGAAGCGGTCCTGGCCGACGTTGCGGCCCAGTTCGCGGCAGAGCGTGTCGGTGCGGGTGTCCTGCCAGACCAGCGCGTTGTGCACGGGCTGGCCGGTGGCCTTGTCCCACAGCAGCGTCGTCTCACGCTGGTTGGTGATGCCGAGGGCCTTCACGTCGGCCTTGGTGATGCCGGCCTTGTCCAGGGCGCCTATGACGACCTGCTGGACGTTCGTCCATATCTCCGCGGCGTCGTGCTCGACCCAGCCGGGCTTCGGGAAGATCTGCTCGTGTTCCTTCTGGTCGACGGCGACGATGCGGCCGTCCTTGTCGAAGACGATGCAGCGGCTGGAGGTCGTGCCCTGGTCGATGGCGGCGATGAAGGGGCCCTCGCCGTGGTTGGAAGCGGCGGATTGGGTTTCGGTCTCGCTCATGTGTCCTGCTCCAAGTGGTTCGTCGGAAAGGGGCTCTCGACTGCGCTGCCCGGTCTGTTCCGGCCGGCCGTGCCTGCGGCCCGTGCGCTGCTCGTCCGTCAGCGCGGCTCGTACGCCGCCGGGGCTCGTCCCTTGCTCGGGCTCGTACGTTGCCGGGCCGCAGGCACTGCGGCAACGGGCTCAGGCGAAGGCGACCTGGTGCAGCCCGGCCGCTATAGCGGAACCGATCAGCGGGCCCACGACCGGAATCCAGGAGTAGGCCCAGCCGGAGCCGCCCTTGTTGGGCAGGGGCAGCAGCGCGTGCACGATGCGGGGGCCGAGGTCACGGACCGGGTTGATGGCGTATCCCGTCGGGCCACCGAGCGACAGGCCGATGCCCACGACGACCAGCGCCACGATCAGCACCCCGATCCCGGAGATCCCGACGCCCTTGGTCAGGCCGAGGTTCAGGATCGCGATGACGAGCACGAACGTGGCGATGATCTCGGTGACGAGGTTCTGGACGGTGTTGCGGATCTCCGGGGAGGTGAAGAAGACGCCGTGCACCGGGCCGGGGTTCTCGCCCCTGCGCTCGGCCATCTCCGGTTCGCTCAGATCCGCGTGGAACTGGCCGTAGTAGGTCAGCCACACCAGAACGGCGCCGATCATCGCGCCGAGCAGTTCGCTGGCCCAGTAGAGCGGGACGTCGCCCCACGGCGTGGTGCCCTCGATCGCGAGGGCCAGCGTGACCGCCGGGTTGAGGTGGGCGCCGGATATCTGGGCGACGTAGCCGCCGGTCAGGACCGCGAAGCCCCAGCCGAAGGCGATGGCGACCCATCCGGCGTTGAACGCCTTCGAGCGCTTGAAGGTCACGGCGGCGCAGACGCCGCCACCGAGCAGAATGAGCAGAGCTGTACCTGTTACTTCGCTGAAGAAGATGTCGGAGCTGGACACCCGCGACTCCTTTGGTGTCGTCCATATGGGAGGGCGGGTCGGTTCCGTCCAGTGTTCGACAATGCCGACCGCCGACTGGGCAGTTTTGTCCCTGGTGGTGGTCCCGTCAAGAGGTGTGACTCAGGACTCGTGCAGACCGTGTACGCAGGGGAGATCAACTCCGGGCAGGGCTGAGCGCCGGGCGCCGCACCGGCTCCCCGCACCGCCGTGCGCCGCCAACGGCCCGCTCGGACAAGGGCGTTCAGAACCGGCGTGCGCCCAGATCCCGTGAGACGGCCCGGGCGCAGTCCCGTACGGCCGCGACCAGCATCGGACGCAGCTCGGCCTCGATTGGAGCGCTCCCCGCGCCGTTGCCTGCGAGGGGCGGGGAGGCGGCGCCGACGACGCCCGTGCCGCCCGCGACCTCCTCGCAGACCCGCTCCACCGCGCCCGTCACGCCGACCGCGCCCACCGGCATGCCGCGGCGGTCCCGGATCGGGGCGGCGATGGAGGCCAGCCCCTCCCAGGTCTCCTCCACGTCGGAGGCCCAGCCGCGCGCCCGCGTCAGCTCCAGTACGTCCTCGAAGTCCTCGAGCGAGGTGACCGTGCGCTCCGTGAAGCGGGGGCGCTCGCCGTCCACGGCCTCGCTGTGCGCCACGGGGTCGAAGGAAGAGAGCACCTTGCCGAGCGCCGTGCTGTGCAGCGGCTGCATCGCGCCGACCTCCAGCACCTGACGGCTGTTGTCCGGCCGGAAGACGTGGTGGACGATCAGCACGCCCTGCTGGTGCAGAACTCCCAGATAGACGCTCTCGCCGCTGGAGCGCGCCAGGTCGTCCGCCCAGACCAGGGCCCGCGAGCGCAGCTCGTGCACGTCCAGATAGCTCGTGCCCAGCCGCAGCAGCTCCGCGCCCAGCTGGTACTTGCCCGTCGCGTCGTCCTGCTCGACGAATCCCTCCTGCTGGAGGGTGCGCAGCAGACCGTGCGCCGTGCCCTTCGGAAGATCCATGGACGAGGCGATGTCGGACAGGCCGAGCCTGCGTTCACCGCCCGCCAGAAGCCGCAGCACGGCTGCCGCGCGCTCCAGCGACTGGATGGGCCGGGCCACCGCGCACCTCCCTGACCTGCTCGCAACTGGCCGCTCTGAATCGAGTTCGACAATGCCGAACGGTATCGCTTGATGTCGACGGACGGTAGCCCGGTCCCCGTACGAGCGAGCGCGCGGGATTCTCCCTGCGCCGGCATCCTGCGCCCCGGCTCCCCGAGCCCTCCGCCTCCCCGCGATCCCGGCCCCGGCCTGTCCGGTGCGCGGAACGCCCGGCTGCACTCTTGTGCCGGCCCGATACCCTGATCAGGTGCGCCGTCCTCACCGAGAGACGGGACCGCGCATAGCCGACAGCCGTCGCACCTTAGGGAGAACCCTTCATGGCCTCGCCGAGCAGTACGCCCGATTCCGCCTTCCCGCGGGCAGCAGCCCTGCGCAAGGCGCTCACGGAGCGCGTGATCGTCGCCGACGGCGCGATGGGCACCATGATTCAGGCGCAGGACCCGTCCCTCGACGACTTCCAGCAGCTCGAAGGCTGCAACGAGATCCTCAACGTGACACGTCCCGACATCGTGCGCTCGGTCCACACCGAGTACTTCGAAGCCGGCGTGGACTGTGTCGAGACCAACACCTTCGGAGCCAACCACGCCGCCCTGGGCGAGTACGAGATCACCGATCGCGTCTTCGAGCTCTCCGAGAAGGGCGCGCGCATCGCCCGCGACGTCGCGGACGAGTTCGAGGCCGACGGCCGCCCCCGCTGGGTGCTCGGCTCGATGGGCCCCGGCACCAAGCTGCCGACACTGGGCCACGCCCCGTACACCACGCTGCGCGACGCCTACCAGCAGAACGCCGAAGGCATGATCGCCGGCGGCGCCGACGCGCTGCTCGTGGAGACCACGCAGGACCTGCTCCAGACCAAGGCGGCCGTCATCGGCGCCCGCCGCGCCATGGACGCCACCGGCGCGCACGCCCTGCCGCTGATCTGCTCCGTGACCGTCGAGACCACCGGCACGATGCTCCTCGGCTCCGAGATCGGGGCGGCCCTGACCGCCCTGGAGCCGCTCGGCATCGACATGATCGGCCTCAACTGCGCCACGGGGCCCGCCGAGATGAGCGAGCACCTGCGCTATCTGGCACAGCACTCGCGGGTGCCGATCTCCTGCATGCCCAACGCGGGCCTGCCCGTGCTGGGCAAGGACGGCGCCCACTACCCGCTCACGCCCGAGGAGCTGTGCGACGCCCACGAGGGCTTCGTCCGCGACTACGGCCTCTCCCTCGTCGGCGGCTGCTGCGGTACGACGCCCGAGCATCTGCGCCAGCTCGTGGAGCGCGTGCGGGGCAAGGAGCACGTCGCCCGCAACCCCACCCCCGAGCCGGGCGCCGCCTCGCTCTACCAGATGGTGCCCTTCCGCCAGGACACCTCGTATCTGGCGATCGGCGAGCGTACGAACGCCAACGGCTCCAAGAAGTTCCGTGAGGCGATGCTGGACGGCCGCTGGGACGACTGCGTCGAGATGGCCCGCGACCAGATCCGCGAGGGCGCGCACATGCTCGACCTGTGCGTGGACTACGTCGGCCGGGACGGCGTCGCCGACATGAACGAGCTCGCCGGCCGCTTCGCGACCTCCTCGACCCTGCCCATCGTCCTCGACTCCACCGAAGTCCCGGTGATCCAGGCCGGGTTGGAGAAGCTCGGCGGGCGCGCAGTCATCAACTCCGTCAACTACGAGGACGGCGACGGCCCCGAGTCCCGCTTCGCTCGCGTCGCCGCGCTCGCCCGAGAGCACGGCGCCGCCCTGATGGCCCTGACCATCGACGAGGAGGGCCAGGCCCGTACGGCCGAGAACAAGGTCGCCATCGCCGAGCGCATCATCGAGGACCTGACTACCAACTACGGCATCGACGAGTCGAGCATCCTCATCGACTGCCTGACGTTCACCATCTGCACGGGCCAGGAGGAGTCCCGCAAGGACGGCATCAACACCATCGAGGCCATCCGCGAGTTGAAGAAGCGCCACCCGGACGTGCAGACCACGCTCGGCCTCTCCAACATCTCCTTCGGTCTCAACCCCGCCGCGCGCATCGTGCTCAACTCCGTCTTCCTCGACGAGTGCGTCAAGGCGGGTCTGGACTCCGCGATCGTGCACGCCAGCAAGATCCTGCCGATCGCGCGCCTGGAGGAGGAGCAGGTCGCCACCGCGCTCGACCTGATCTACGACCGGCGCAGCGAGGGCTACGACCCGCTCCAGCGCCTCCTGGAGCTGTTCGAGGGCGTCGACACCAAGGCGATGAAGGCCGGCAAGGCCGAGGAGCTGGCGGCACTGCCGCTGGACGAGCGCCTCCAGCGGCGCATCATCGACGGCGAACGCAACGGCCTGGAAGCCGACTTGGACGAGGCGCTGGGCGAACGCCCCGCCCTCGACATCGTCAACGACACCCTGCTCGCGGGCATGAAGGTCGTCGGCGAGCTGTTCGGCGCGGGCAAGATGCAGCTGCCGTTCGTGCTCCAGTCCGCCGAGGTGATGAAGACCGCGGTCGCCTACCTCGAACCGCACATGGAGAAGTCCGACGACGAGGGCAAGGGCACGATCGTGCTCGCCACGGTGCGCGGTGACGTGCACGACATCGGCAAGAACCTCGTCGACATCATCCTCTCCAACAACGGCTACAACGTGGTCAATCTGGGCATCAAGCAGCCCGTCGCCGCGATCCTCGACGCCGCCGAGGAGCACAAGGCCGACGTCATCGGCATGTCCGGCCTGCTGGTGAAGTCCACGGTGATCATGAAGGAGAACCTGGAGGAGCTGAACCAGCGCAAGATGGCCGCCGACTTCCCGGTCATCCTCGGCGGCGCCGCGCTCACCCGCGCGTACGTCGAGCAGGATCTGCACGAGATCTACGAGGGCGAGGTCCGCTACGCCCGCGACGCCTTCGAGGGACTGCGCCTCATGGACGCCCTCATCGGCGTCAAGCGCGGCGTCCCCGGCGCCGAGCTGCCGCCGCTGAAGCAGCGCCGCGTGCCCAAGCGCCCCTCGTCCGAGGCGGGACAGGTGCCGGAGGCCGAGGTCAACGACGGTTCGGTGCGCTCCGACGTCGCCACCGACAATCCGCTGCCGACGCCCCCGTTCTGGGGCAGCCGCGTGGTCAAGGGCATCGGCCTCAAGGACTACGCGTCCTGGATCGACGAGGGCGCGCTCTTCAAGGGCCAGTGGGGCCTGAAGGAGTCCCGTACGGGCGACGGCCCGGATTACGCGGAGCTGGTGGAGACGGACGGCCGTCCGCGGCTGCGCGGCTGGCTGGAGCGGCTGCACACGGAGAACATGCTGGAGTCGGCCGTCGTCTACGGCTACTACCCCTGCGTCTCCAAGGGCGACGACCTGATTCTGCTCAACGAGGACGGCAGCGAGCGCACCCGCTTCACCTTCCCGCGGCAGCGGCGCGGCAGGCGGCTGTGCCTCGCGGACTTCTTCCGCCCGGAGGAGTCCGGCGAGCAGGACGTCGTCGGCCTCCAGGTCGTCACCGTCGGCTCGAAGATCGGCGAGGCCACGGCGGAGCTCTTCGCGAAGGACGCGTACAGGGACTACCTGGAGCTGCACGGCCTGTCCGTCCAGCTCGCGGAGGCGCTGGCCGAGTACTGGCACGCCCGCGTCCGCTCCGAGCTGGGCTTCGCGGGCGAGGACCCGGCCGCCATGACGGACATGTTCGACCTGAAGTACCGGGGCGCCCGCTTCTCCCTCGGATACGGGGCATGCCCCAACCTGGAGGACCGGGCGAAGATCGCGGACCTGCTGAAGCCCGAACGCATCGGCGTCGAGCTGTCGGAGGAGTTCCAGCTGCACCCCGAGCAGTCCACCGACGCGATCGTCATCCACCATCCGGAGGCCAAGTACTTCAACGCCCGATAACGGCTCCGGCCGAACCGTCGTAGAATGGTCGATCCGGTACAGGCCGGTCGTTCGCTCCTGTGGGGCGGGCGGCCGGCCTTGTTGTCCCTCACGGAGGTGTACGCGGATGACCAGCTCCATCCCCGCGCTCGGCACTCTTACGGCCGAAGGCTCGTCGCTACAGGCGGTGCTCCTCGACATGGACGGCACCCTGGTCGACACGGAAGGCTTCTGGTGGGACGCCGAGAGCGAGGCCTTCGCGGAGCTCGGTCACGTACTGAAGGACGAATGGCGCGAGGTCGTCGTGGGCGGCCCGATGACGCGCAGCGCGGGGTTCCTCATCGAGGCGACGGCGGCGGACATCACCATCGAGGAGCTGACCGTGCTGCTCAACGACAAGTTCATCGAGCGCCTGCGCCGCGGCGTGCAGCTGGTACCGGGCGCCCGGCGCCTGCTCGCCGAACTGTCGCTGCACGGGGTGCCCACCGCGCTCGTCTCCGCCTCGCACCGCACGGTCGTCGACGAGATGCTGGTCTCGCTCGGCAAGGAGCACTTCGACCTCACGGTCGCCGGGGACGAGCTGACGCGTACGAAGCCGCACCCCGACCCCTATCTGACGGCCGCCTCCCGCCTGGGCGCGGACCCGGCCCGCTGCGCCGTCGTCGAGGACACGGTGACCGGGGTGGCCTCCGCCGAGGCGGCGGGCTGCCGGGTGGTGGCGGTGCCTTCCGTCGCGCCGATCGAGGCTGTTCCCGGGCGCACCGTCGTGGAATCGCTCGAAGAAGTGAATCTCGCCTTCCTGCGTTCCATGGTTCCGGTGGCCCACCAGAGCCTCTCCTGACGCCAGCCTGACGCCCGCCCAGCGGCCTGGCGGCCGCGTCCGCGGAGGCGGGCCCCTGCCCTCGCGCGGAGCCGCTCCGTCGAAGCCTCCGCGGAAGTCCGCGTCGTCCGCGGACCTTTCAGGAAACCCTGCTCATACGGGTCGTGACGCCCCGTCGGCTCCCTTCTGTCAATACCGCGAATCCTCTTGACGTGGCCCGAAGAGCGCTGTGACATTCAGCAGGCACTTCACGTCGCTGCCGGCGTACCGGTCAGGGGGTGCATCCGACCTGTCCCGTTTCGACCAATCGGGGGTGATCCCAATCGGGCTCCGAGTCCGTTGCCAGGACGTCCAGTTCAGGAATGGCCACCTGGGCCCGTCTGCGACTTCCGCCCGTCCTTTCGCCGCCGTGACCCGTCCGGCCTGACGAGAGGACCGTGCCTGATGCACCGCAAGCCCTTGGCGCTGACCACGGCGGCCGGCCTGCTGGCCTCCCTGCTCAGCGCCTGCGGACAGGGGACGGGGAGCGACGCACCCGCGATCGTGGTCGGTACGACGGACGTCTTCGCCGTCAGCAAGGCCACGCCCGCTCCCTTCGACCCGGCCGCCGCGTACGACGTCAGCTCATGGAACGTCATGCGCAACGCGTTTCAGACACTGCTGAGAATGCCCCGCTCGGGCACCCGCCCCGTCCGGGACGCCGCGGAGAGGTGCGGCTTCACCGACGAGCGGAACGAGCAGTACCGCTGCACCCTGCGCGAGGGCCTGACCTTCTCCAACGGCCACACCCTCGACGCCAAAGACGTCGAGTTCTCCATCGACCGCGTCCTGCGCATCCGCTTCGCCAACGGGCCCGCCTCGCTGCTCGGCGGCATAGCCAAGGTCGAGGCCACCAGCGACCGTGAGGTCGTCTTCAACCTGCGCAAGCCGGACGCCACCTTCCCGTACAAGATCGCAACTCCGGCCGCCTCGATCCTCGATCAGGAGAGCTACCCCGCGAACGGCTTCGCCAAGGGCTTCCGCACGGCGGGCTCGGGCCCCTACACGCTCGACTACGACAGCGACGCGAAGAAGACGGTCTTCACGCGCAACCCCGACTACCGGGGCGGGCTGAAGGTCCGCAGCGAGAAGGTCGAACTGCGCTCGTTCAGGGACTCCGCCGCCATGGAGAGGGCGCTGCGCGCGGGGGAGATCGACCTGATGAACCGCACCATCTCCCCGCAGCAGATCGAGCGGCTCGAAGCGCCCGGGGACGACCGCATCGACCTCGTGCAGCAGCCCGGGCAGGAGATCCGGTACCTCGTCTTCAACACCGACGACGAGACCGCGGGCCGGCTGGCCGTCCGGCGCGCGATGGCGCAGCTGATCGACCGCGAGTCCCTCGTGCGCGACGTCTACGCACGCACCGCCGACCCGCTCTACTCCCTGGTGCCCTCGGGCGTGCCCGGACACCGCAACTCCTTCTTCAACAAGTACGGCGAGGCCGGGGCGGACGCCGCGCGGCGCACCCTGCGCAAGGCCGGGGTCTCGACCCCCGTCGACGTCGAACTCGCCTACACCACCGACCATTACGGCGCCGTCACCAAGAAGGAGTTCGAGAAGCTCCAGGAGCAGCTCAACGGCAGCGGCCTGTTCGACGCGGAGGTGCGGGGCCGGCCCTGGGACACGTACCGGACCGACGCCCTGAAGGGGAAGTACCAGGTCTACGGATACGGCTGGTTCCCCGACTTCCCGGACGCCGACAACTACATCGCGCCCTTCTTCGAGCGCGACAACTTCCTCAACAGCCCTTACATCAGCACCGAGATACGCAACAAGGTGATCCCGCAGACACGGCAGAAGACCGACCGCGTCCGCACCGAGAGGGGCTTCGCCCGCGCGCAGGACATCGTCGCCGACGAGGTGCCGGTGCTTCCGCTGTGGCAGGGCAAGCAGTTCATCGCGGCCCGGGACGACATCACCGGAGTCGAATGGGCGCTCAACTCCTCGTCGGTGCTTCAGCTGTGGGAGCTGGGGCGCAACACCGACACGTGACGCGGCGGACCGGGGGTCCGCGCGCGTCGGAGTGCAGGGGGTGGCCGGCGGCGGGTCACGCGCCGGGCCGCACCAGACCGCTCTCGTATGCGTAGACCGCGGCCTGCACGCGGTCGCGCAGGCCCAGCTTCGTCAGCACGTGCCCGACGTGCGTCTTGACGGTCGTCTCGCTGACGAAGAGGTCCGCCGCGATCTCCGAGTTCGACAGGCCGCGCGCGACCAGCTTCAGCACCTCCACCTCACGCTCCGTCAGCTGATGGAGCGTGTCCGGCACGGGCTCGTCGCCCGAGGGGAGCTTCCCCGCGTACTTGTCGAGCAGGCGGCGCGTGATGCTCGGCGCGAGCATCGCCTCGCCGTCCGCGACGACGCGGATCGCCTGCACCAGCTCCGCCGCCGGCGCGTCCTTGAGCAGGAAGCCGCTGGCACCGGCGCGCAGCGCCTCCACCACGTACTCGTCGAGGTCGAAGGTCGTCAGCACGAGCACCTTGGCCGGGCCGTCCTTCGCGGGCCCGGTGATGCGCCGCGTGGCCTCCACCCCGTCCATGCGCGGCATGCGGATGTCCATCAGGACCACATCGGGCTGCAACGCCCGTACCTGATCCAGCGCCTGGAGACCGTCGCCGGCCTCACCGACGACGGCGATGTCCTGCTCCGCCTCCAGGATCATCCGGAAACCGGTGCGCAGCAGCGGCTGGTCGTCGACCAACAGGACGCGGATAGCCACGGGATCTCCTTCGGCGGGCGGCACGCAACAGGACCTATTCTTGCCTAAGCACCGTCCGCCGATCCCTGTGGGCCTTCGTCGCGTGGCTCGGGCAGCCGCGGCTGGACCGTGAGCGGATACGGCGGGGGAGAGCCGCCGAATTCCGGGCAGTGCGCCTGGTGGTCGCACCAGTCGCAGAGCCTGCCCGGCCGGGGCCGCCAGTCGCCCGTCTCCGTGGCTCTCGTGATCGCCTCCCACAGCGCCAGCACCTTGCGCTCGACGCGGCGCAGATCCTCCTCGTCCGGGTCGTACGTCAGCACATCTCCGCTGCCCAGGAAGACCAGTTGGAGACGGCGCGGCACGATTCCGCGCAGGCGCCAGACGACCAGCGCGTAGAACTTCATCTGGAAGAGCGGCCCGTCGGAGAACTGCGGGGGCGGGGCCTTGCCCGTCTTGTAGTCGACGATGCGCACCTCGCCCGTGGGCGCGACGTCGACCCGGTCGATGATGCCGCGCAGCCGCAGCCCGGAATCCAGCGTGGCCTCGACGAACATCTCCCGCTCCGCGGGCTCCAGCCGCGTCGGGTCCTCCAGCGAGAACCAGCGCTCGACGAGGCGCTCCGCCTGCGCGAGCCAGGCCGCCAGCTCCTCGCCGCCGGCCTCCTCCTGACCCTCCTCGGCGAACAGCTCCTTCAGCTCCGGCCGTTTCGCCAGCAGCCGCTCCCATTCGCGCGCGACGAGGCTCCGCGCTCGTGGCAGACTGCGCTGCTCCGCGGGGGCGTCGAAGAGCCGCTCCAGCACCGCGTGCACGACCGTGCCCCGCGTCGCCGCCGCGGAAGGTCTCTCCGGCAGTTTGTCGATCACCCGGAAGCGGTAGAGCAGCGGGCACTGCATGAAGTCACTTGCGCGGGACGGCGAGAGGGAGTTCGGCGGCGAGGCGACGCGGGTGGTCATGACGTACGACCCTAGGGCCCCGCACTGACAACGGACGCATACCATCGAGGCGGCGCACCCGCCCTGCACGCCTCACGGGCACAGGCAGCGCAGCGGAGTGCGAGGAAGCGGCAGAGGGGAACCCGTGGCGGACACGGAAGACGGCGGCAGCCCGCGTTCGGGCGGCTCCGGTGGCTCCGGCGACTCCGGAACGGCGGGGGAGGGCACGGCATCTCTCCCGGACCGTCCGGAGTCTGCGGCGTACCCGGACGCGGAGCCGGCGGGCCACGGAACGGCGGACGGCACGTCAGATGCCGCGCACGGCAGGGATGACGACGGCGAAGGACCCGGCGCCGAGCCCGTTCCCGGGATCCCGTCCGAACGGGACGCGAAGGACGCGGGCGAGCCCCCACCGGACACCACCACCGCCGCCGCCCCGGACGCGGGCGAGGACCCCGGCGAAGGCCCCGGCAAGGCTGCCGGGCCCGCCCCGGAGCCCGGCCCCGTGAACCGCCCCGCGAGCTCCGACGGAGCAGGTCCCGGCGGCCCCGCGGGCTCCGCTCCGCAGTTCCCCGGCCCGCAGGACGCCGTCCCCCAGCCACCCCGCTCACAGAGCGCAAGCCCCCAGAACCCCGGTCCCCAGAGCCCCGGCCCCCAGGGCCTCGGCCCGGACAAGCCCCGGCGTGCCCGCCCCTTCGGCGGCGGCCTGCTGATGGGCCGCCCCTTCGGCGTCCCCGTCTACGTGGCGCCCAGCTGGTTCCTCGTCGCCGCCCTGATCACCTGGGTCTTCGGCGGGCAGCTGGACCGCGTGCTGCCCCACCTCGGCACGGTGCGCTACCTCATCGCGCTGTTCTTCGCCGTGGCCTTCTACGCGTCCGTCCTCGTGCACGAACTCGCCCACACCGTCGCCGCGCTGCGCTTCAAACTCCCCGTGCGCCGCATCCAGTTGCAGTTCTTCGGCGGCGTCTCCGAGATCGAGAAGGAGGCCGAGACCCCGGGCCGCGAGTTCGTGCTCGCCGTCGTCGGGCCGCTGCTCTCCCTGGTGCTGGCCGGGGTCTTCTACGCCGGGATGCAGGCCGTGCGGCCGGACTCCGTGCCGGGCGTGCTGCTGGCGGGGCTGATGTTCTCCAACCTCATCGTGGCCGCCTTCAACCTCCTCCCCGGACTGCCCCTGGACGGGGGAAGGATGCTGCGCGCCCTGGTCTGGAAGCTGAGCGGACGTCCGATGGCCGGCACCGTCTTCGCGGCCTGGATCGGCAGGGCGCTCGCCATCGCCGTACTGATCGGGCTGCCGCTCGCGACGCACGCGGGCGACTTCTCGCAGGAGACCATCGGCGGCGTCGACTCCCTCATGGACGCGCTGCTCGCCGCCATCCTCGCCGCCATCATCTGGACCGGCGCCGGCAACAGCCTGCGCATGGCGCGGCTGCGCGAGCACCTCCCCGAGCTGCGCGCCCGCACGCTCACCAGGCGCGCCGTCCCCGTGCCCACCGACACACCGCTCTCGGAGGCGCTCCGCCGCGCCAACGACGCCGGAGCCCGCGCCCTCGTCGTCGTCGACGGCGCCGGCGGCCCCGTCTCGCTCGTACGGGAGGCGGCCATCGCCGGCGTCCCCTCGCACCGCCGTCCCTGGGTCGCGGTCGCCAGCCTCGCCCAGGAGCTGAAGGACGGCATGCGCGTCCCGGCGGAGCTGGCAGGCGAGGAGCTGCTGGAGCATCTGCGCGCCACCCCGGCGACCGAGTACCTGGTGGTCGAGGAGACCGGCGAGATCTACGGGGTGCTCTCCACCGGCGACGTCGAGCGCGCCTTCGTCGCCGCGATGGCCAAGCCCTCGGCGTGAGGGGCCCTGACCAGACCCGTTAGTCTGTCGGCATGTCCGAACCGACCGGTGCAGCCCGCCGTCGCGGGCCCTTCAAGGTCGGGGACCAGGTCCAGCTCACCGATCCCAAGGGACGCCACTACACGTTCACGCTCGAAGAGGGAAAGAGCTTCCACACCCACAAGGGAGCCTTCCCCCACGACGAGCTGATCGGTGCTCCCGAGGGCAGTGTCGTCCGTACGACGGGAAACGTCGCCTACCTCGCGCTGCGCCCCCTGCTCCCCGACTACGTCCTGTCCATGCCGCGCGGCGCCGCCGTCGTCTATCCCAAGGACGCGGGCCAAGTCCTCGCGATGGCCGACATCTTCCCCGGCGCGCGCGTCGTCGAGGCGGGCGTGGGCTCCGGTTCGCTGAGCATGTTCCTGCTGCGGGCCATCGGCGAGATGGGCATGCTGCACAGCTACGAGCGGCGCGCGGACTTCGCGGAGATCGCCCAGCAGAACGTCGAGCGCTACTTCGGCGAACCGCACCCCGCCTGGACGCTCACGGTCGGAGACCTCCAGGACCACCTCTCGGACACCGACGTCGACCGTGTGATCCTCGACATGCTCGCCCCCTGGGAGTGCCTGGAGGCCGTCTCCAAGGCCCTCGTGCCGGGCGGCATCGTGTGCTGCTACGTCGCCACCACGACACAACTGGCGCGCATGGTCGAGTCGATCCGCGAGCACGGCACGTTCAACGAGCCGCAGGCGTGGGAGACCATGGTGCGCAACTGGCACGTGGAGGGTCTCGCCGTACGCCCCGACCACCGCATGATCGGGCACACCGGCTTCCTGCTGACGGCCCGCCGCCTCGCGGACGGCGTCGAGCCGCCGCTGCGCCGCCGCCGTCCCGCCAAGGGCGCCTACGGGGACGACTACACCGGGCCCGGAAGCACCTCCGGCCGTTCCTGAAAGGCCCGTTGACGCCGTACGGCGGTCGCGCCGGCGTTCCGCCCGGGCCCGTGCACCGGCACCCGCACGCCCCGCCGTCCGACGTCTCGCCCGCCGCCCGGTCGCCAACCCGGGGACGGGGCACGCGCGTTGAGTCGGCCGACCTGACGCGCCGTCACCATCCGTGCGCACAACCGGTGTCCCGCCCGTTCCGGTGCGGTGTGACGTATGGCACGATGCTGAGCACCCCCAAGCACACTTCCCACAGGAGTCACCCGGCGTGACGCAACCGGAACTCGAACTGGAACTCCCGCACACCCGTACCCGCATGATGCACTGGCTCAGCACGGCCGTGGCCCTCGCCGCCGTCGTCGGGGCCTCGGCCCTCATCCAGCCCGCGGGCGCCTCCGCCCAGCCGACGCTCTCCACGGCCTCCTCCGGCCCCGCCCCCGACCCGAAGAAGGCGGACTTCCCCGTCGATTGCGGCAGGCCCTCCGTCAAGATCGACGTCGTCGACAAGGGCTCCACGGACTTCGACGGCGACGGACGCAAGGAGACCGTCGCGTCGGTGCGCTGCCACTCCGGTACGGGCTCGCCGCCCAACGCCCTGTTCGTGCTCGCGGCCGCGTCCCGACCCGACGCGGCGCCCCGCGTGGTCGCGACGATGCTGCGGACCAAGGAGCGGATGACCGTCCAGCATCTCAAGGTCGCCGGCCGTACGGTCTCGGCCAAGCTCCTCGGCTACTCCTCGCCGTCGGTGCCCAGCTGCTGCCCGGACCGGCAGCGGAAGGTGAAGTGGGAGTGGAAGGACGGGAAGTTCGCGCTCGAGGCCGCTCCCGTGCCGGGCAGCGCGGAGAGCGTCTGACGATCAACGCACCGTGTACGGCACCGCTTTCCGGAAGGACGGGCGGGGACTCAGCGTGAGCGTTCGT
The DNA here is from genome assembly GCF_032248595.1 of Streptomyces winkii. Classification (NCBI taxonomy): domain Bacteria; kingdom Bacillati; phylum Actinomycetota; class Actinomycetes; order Kitasatosporales; family Streptomycetaceae; genus Streptomyces; species Streptomyces winkii. The sequence goes on from NZ_JASTTH010000003.1 coordinate 257,249, forward strand.
GACTCCGAGTGCTAATCCGCGTCGGGGCCGTACACTTCAACACTGTCCGAAACACGGCGGACATGGATGCAGTCACCGGGGCACTCCTTGGCGGAGTCGACGACGTCGCTGAGGAGCGGGAGCGGTACGGGAGTCACCGCCCCCTTGTCCTGGAGAAGCTCGTCGTCGGCGCTCTTCACATAGGCCAAGCCGTCGATGTCCAGCTCGAACACCTCGGGTGCGTACTGCGCGCAGATGCCGTCGCCGGTGCACAGGTCCTGGTCGATCCAGACCTCGAGTGCCTCGTCTCCGGTGCTCATTCTGTCGCCTGCCGTTCCTGCGTTCGCGGTGGAAAGCTGCTGTCCATGAAGGGGTGTTGACCGTCCCGACCCTACAACCGGCCGCTTTCGGATGGTCATGGGTGGGTATTCCCCTGGCGTGAGGGAGCGCGCAAGGGTGAAGATCAGACACACCGCGACCGTCTTTGTGATCTAGGGTTTCAACCTGTACCCGCCCAGGTAGGGTCAGGAAGCGTCCAGCTCCCCCTGGAGGAGGTGAGGACCGTGGCAGCCCACGACGATGACAGCAACCGCGGCATCCGGCCCGGTCGGGGTTCCGAAGACCCGTCCGGCCAGGTCGCGTATCTGGAGCAGGAAATCGCCGTCCTGCGCCGCAAGCTCGCCGACTCTCCGCGGCACACTCGGATTCTTGAGGAGCGGATCGTCGAGCTACAGACCAACCTGGCCGGCGTCTCCGCGCAGAACGAGCGGCTCTCCAACACTCTCCGTGAGGCGCGCGATCAGATCGTCGCCCTCAAGGAAGAGGTCGACCGCCTCGCGCAGCCGCCGGCCGGCTTCGGGGTCTTCCTGACCGCGAACGAGGACGGCACGGCGGACATCTTCACCGGTGGCCGCAAGCTCCGCGTGAACGTGAGCCCCAGCGTCGAACTCGAAGAGCTCCGGCGCGGTCAGGAGCTGATGCTCAACGAAGCGCTCAACGTGGTCGAGGCGATGGAGTTCGAGACCGCGGGCGACATCGTCATGCTCAAGGAGGTACTGGAGGACGGCGAGCGCGCCCTGGTCGTCGGGCACACCGACGAGGAGCGGGTCGTGCGCCTCGCCGAGCCCCTGCTGGAGACCACGCTCCGCGCGGGCGACGCCCTGCTGCTGGAGCCGCGCTCCGGTTACGTCTTCGAGGTCGTGCCGAAGAGCGAGGTCGAGGAACTCGTCCTCGAAGAGGTCCCCGACATCGACTACGCCAAGATCGGCGGTCTGCGCGGCCAGATCGAGCAGATCCGCGACGCGGTGGAACTGCCGTACCTGCACCCGGATCTCTTCAAGGAGCACGAACTGCGCCCGCCGAAGGGCGTTCTGCTCTACGGCCCGCCCGGCTGCGGCAAGACGCTCATCGCCAAGGCCGTCGCCAACTCGCTGGCCAAGAAGGTGGCGGAGGTCACGGGGAAGCCCCAGGGGAAGAGCTACTTCCTCAACATCAAGGGCCCCGAGCTCCTCAACAAGTACGTGGGCGAGACGGAGCGGCACATCCGCCTCGTCTTCCAGCGCGCCCGGGAGAAGGCGAGCGAGGGCACACCGGTCATCGTCTTCTTCGACGAGATGGACTCCCTCTTCCGCACCCGCGGCTCCGGCGTCAGCTCGGACGTGGAGAACACGATCGTCCCGCAGCTGCTCTCCGAGATCGACGGTGTGGAGGGCCTGGAGAACGTCATCGTCATCGGCGCCTCCAACCGTGAGGACATGATCGACCCGGCGATCCTGCGCCCCGGCCGGCTCGACGTGAAGATCAAGATCGAGCGTCCGGACGCGGAGGCCGCGAAGGACATCTTCTCGAAGTACCTGACCGCGAACCTCCCCCTGCACGCGGACGACGTCTCCGAGCACGGCGGCAACACCAACGCCGCGGTGGACGCCATGATCCAGTCCGTCGTGGAGCAGATGTACGCGGAGTCCGAGGAGAACCGCTTCCTGGAGGTCACCTACGCCAACGGTGACAAGGAAGTGCTCTACTTCAAGGACTTCAACTCGGGCGCCATGATCGAGAACATCGTCGGCCGCGCCAAGAAGATGGCGATCAAGGCGTACCTCGACCAGAACCAGAAGGGCCTGCGCGTCTCCCACCTGCTCGCCGCCTGCGTGGACGAGTTCAAGGAGAACGAGGACCTGCCGAACACCACCAACCCCGACGACTGGGCCCGCATCTCCGGCAAGAAGGGCGAGCGGATCGTCTACATCCGCACGCTGGTCACCGGAAAGCAGGGCGCGGACACGGGCCGTTCCATCGACACCGTGGCCAACACCGGTCAGTACCTGTAAGCAGACGCGATCCGGCTGCGGACGCCCCTGGTGGACCCCCGCCGAAGGCAGGGGAGGGCGTCCGTGGCCGGATCCTTTTTGAGCAGTCCGAGGAAGTCCGCTGAGTGATCTCCCGACTTCAGGTCGTGCGTTCTAGGCTCGTCCGTAGTGCCGCTACGCGCAGTGCTGAGGGAAGGACCGCAGACGGGGCGGATGCGCAGCGGGACTTGAGCCGCGGCCCACAGGCGGGTCGTTGCCGGGCAAGGAGGGCCGCATGACCGTACGGCGAGTAATGGGCATCGAGACGGAGTACGGAATCTCCGTACCCGGTCATCCCAACGCCAATGCCATGCTCACCTCATCCCAGATCGTCAACGCCTACGCCGCGGCGATGCACAGGGCACGCCGTGCCCGCTGGGACTTCGAGGAGGAGAACCCGCTGCGGGACGCCCGCGGCTTCGACCTGGCCCGGGAGTCCGCCGACGCCAGCCAGCTCACCGACGAGGACATCGGTCTGGCCAACGTGATCCTCACCAACGGCGCCCGTCTCTACGTCGACCACGCCCACCCCGAGTACAGCGCCCCGGAGGTCACCAACCCCCTCGACGCCGTCCTGTGGGACAAGGCGGGCGAGCGGATCATGGCCGAGGCCGCGGAGCGCGCCGCCGAGGTCCCCGGCACCCAGGCCATCCACCTCTACAAGAACAACACCGACAACAAGGGCGCCTCCTACGGCACGCACGAGAACTACCTGATGAAGCGGGAGACGCCGTTCTCGGACATCGTCCGCCACCTGACGCCCTTCTTCGTCTCCCGGCAGGTGATCTGCGGTGCCGGCCGCGTCGGGCTGGGCCAGGACGGCAGCGAACACGGATTCCAGCTCAGTCAGCGCGCCGACTACTTCGAGGTCGAGGTCGGCCTGGAGACGACGCTGAAGCGCCCGATCATCAACACGCGTGACGAACCCCACGCCGACGCGGAGAAGTACCGCAGGCTGCACGTGATCATCGGGGACGCGAACCTCTCCGAGATCTCCACGTATCTCAAGCTGGGCACCACCGCGCTCGTGCTGTCGATGGTCGAGGACAACTTCATCGCCGTCGATCTCGCGGTCGACCAGCCCGTCCGCACGCTCCACCACGTCTCGCACGACCCCTCCCTGGGCAAGCTGATCACGCTGCGCAGCGGCCGTACGCTCACGGGCGTCCAGCTTCAGATGGAGTACTGCGAGCTGGCGCGCAAGTACGTCGAGGAGCGCTGGGGCGCCGACGCCGACGAGCAGACCAAGGACGTGCTCACACGCTGGGAAGACGTCCTGACGAGACTCGAGCAGGACCCGATGGGCCTCTCCGGCGAGCTGGACTGGGTCGCCAAGCGCGAGCTGATGGAGGGCTACCGCCGCCGTGACCGCCTCGGCTGGGACGCGGCGCGGCTGCACCTGGTGGACCTGCAGTACGCGGACGTACGGCCGGACAAGGGCCTCTACAACCGCCTCGCGAACCGCGGCAACATCCAGCGGCTGCTTCAGGAGGACGACATCCAGCGGGCCGTCGGCAAGCCGCCGGAGGACACCCGCGCCTACTTCCGCGGCCGCTGCCTCGAGCAGTACGCGGACGACGTCGCCGCCGCCTCGTGGGACTCGGTCATCTTCGATCTGCCGGGCCGTGACTCTCTGCAACGGGTGCCCACGCTGGAGCCGCTGCGCGGCACCCGCGACCACGTCAAGGAACTTCTGGACCGCTGCCGCACCGCCGAGGACCTGGTGAGAGTGCTTTCCGGAGGCTGAACGACGGCTATTCGCCCCCGCATGCGGGAATCACCGGGGTGGTACTCCGACGTTGGAGAAGTGAAGGGCCGATGTCAGTCCCTGCTTGTAGGGTCTGATCTTGTACGTCACGCGTACACCGAACCGAGCGGGGTGAGGATATGGCGACCAAGGACACCGGCGGCGGCCAGCAGAAGGCCACCCGCCAGACCGAGGAAACCGAGGAGCAGACCGACGAGACACAGGTCTCCGAGGACCTCAAGGAGCGCCAGGAAGCACTCTCGGAGGATGTGGACTCCGTCCTGGACGAGATCGACGACGTCCTTGAGGAGAACGCCGAGGACTTTGTGCGGTCCTTCGTTCAGAAGGGCGGAGAGTAATCGCGTGATCACCGTCCTGCGTCCCCGGCAGCGGGGGCGCAGGACGGATGACTTCCCGGCCTGAGGGTAGGGTCCGTGCAGTGTTCCAAGATCCCTCCGAACCGACTTCCGATCAGTGGAAGGAAACGTGTGGAAGCCAACACTCGTGACACAGGGCGTCTGCCGGCTGCCTTCCTGACGCCCGGCTCGTCCTCGTTCATGGACTTCCTGTCCGAGCATGCGCCCGAGGTGCTGCCCGGCAGCCGGCCCCTGCCTGCCGTCGAGGGCGCCGTGCAGGCTCCGCACGGCACGACCATCGTCGCGGCCACGTACGCGGGCGGCGTCGTGCTCGCGGGCGACCGGCGGGCGACGATGGGCAACGTCATCGCGCAGCGGGACATCGAGAAGGTCTTCCCCGCCGATGAGTACTCGGCCGTCGGAATCGCCGGCACGGCGGGCCTCGCGGTGGAGATGGTGAAGCTCTTCCAGCTGGAGCTGGAGCACTTCGAGAAGGTGGAGGGCTCGACGCTCTCGCTGGAGGGCAAGGCGAACCGCCTCTCCACCATGATCCGCAGCAACCTCGGCATGGCCCTCCAGGGCCTGGCCGTCGTCCCGGTCTTCGCGGGCTACGACGTGGACCGTGAGAAGGGCCGGATCTTCTCCTACGACGTCACGGGCGGGCGTTCCGAAGAGGTGGGCTTCACCGCCGTCGGCTCCGGCTCGGTCTTCGCCCGCGGCTCCCTGAAGAAGCTGCACCGGGACGACCTGACGGAGGAGCAGGTCTGCACGGTCGCCCTCCAGGCGCTCTATGACGCGGCGGACGACGACTCCGCGACCGGCGGCCCCGACATGGCCCGCAAGATCTACCCCACGCTCACCGTCATCTCCGACGAGGGCTGCCGGAAGCTTGCCGAGGACGACGTCTCCGGGCTCGTACGCACGATGCACGAGGGCCGGCTCCAGCTGCCCAACGGGCCGCAGGCCCCGCTCACCTGAAGAAGGCCACGGGGCCTCGAGCGCCCTCTGACAGGAGAAGGAAGGGACGGATAGCCGGTGTCGACGCCGTTCTACGTCTCACCCCAGCAGGCCATGGCGGACCGCGCCGAGTACGCCCGCAAGGGCATCGCGCGGGGCCGCAGCGTGGTCGTGCTCCAGTACACCGACGGCATCGTGTTCGTCGCCGAGAATCCCTCGCGGTCGCTCCATAAGATCAGCGAGATCTACGACCGCATCGCGTTCGCCGCGGTGGGCAAGTACAACGAGTTCGAGAATCTGCGCATCGGCGGCGTCCGCTACGCGGATCTGCGCGGATTCACCTATGACCGGGCCGATGTGACGGCGCGTGGCCTGGCGAACGTCTACGCACAGACGCTGGGCACGATCTTCTCCAGCGCGGCCGAGAAGCCCTACGAGGTGGAGCTGATCGTCGCCGAGGTCGGCCCCGGCCCCGAGGACGACCAGATCTACCGGCTTCCGCATGACGGTTCGATCGTGGACGAGCACGGCTCGCTCGCCGTCGGCGGCAACTCGGACCAGATCAACAGCTATCTCGAGCAGCGCCACCGCGACGACATGACGCTCGCGGAGGCCGTCAAGCTCGGCAAGGAGTCCCTGGCCCGCGACAACAACGGCGGCGAACGCGAGGTGACCGCCGACCAGTTGGAGGTGGCGCTGCTCGACCGCAGCCGCGTCCAGCAGCGCAAGTTCAAGCGGGTGCTCGGCAGTCAGCTGCGGCGACTGCTGGGGGAGGACGAGAGCTCGGGCGGATCGGGCTCCTCGTCGTCGGGCGACGAGGGCGAGGAATCCTCCGGCGAAGGCTCGGAGGAGTAGCCCGCCGCCGCTGCTTACCCGTCCGTCTCTCCGTTCCGTGCGCGTGCCCCGCGGGTTCAACACCCCGCGGGGCACGCGGTGTTGAGTCGCCTCCTTGGCCCCCCGCCCCGGGTGCCTCAGCGGTCCTCAGCGGTCGGCGGGCGGCTCCGCCGTCGAGCCGCGGCGCACGAGCTGTACGGGGAGCACGGGGGTGACCGCCGCATGCCCCGCCAGTACGTCCAGCAGCGCGCCCATGCCCGCCGCACCGACTTCCTCGGCCGGCAACCGCACCGTCGTCAACTCCGGTTCCAGCGCCGTCGCCAGGCTCAGATCGTCGAAGCCCGTCACCGAGACGTCCTCCGGCACGCGCAGCCCCAGCCGCCGCGCCGCCTTGCAGGCGCCCGCGGCCAGCAGATCGTCGTCGCAGATCACCGCCGTGGGCCGCGGGTCCGCCGAGAGGGCGAGCGTGGCCGCGCGCAGGGCGTCCGTCACGCTGAGGTCGCTGCGACGGGTCTCGACGACGGCCCCGTCCGTCCCGGCGACCGCCTCCGCGAGGGCCCGCGCCCGTACCCCGAAGGTCCAGGTGTCGACGTCCGCCGCCAGGTGCGCCAGGCGCCGGTGGCCGAGGCCGAGGAGGTGCCCGGCCGCCTGGTGCATGCCGTCGGCGATGTCGAGGTTCACCGTGGCGGCGGCACGGTCGCCCTCCGGGTCGGTGTCCAGCATCACGAGCGGCAGACCGCCCTCCCGCAGGGCGGCCAGCGCCTCCGGAGCCATCGATGAGGCGATCACGCCGTCGAGCGCCGCGCGCGCGGAACCGAACGGATCCACGGCGGGCCCGGTGCCTTCGGGCGAGGGGTAGAGGACCACGCCGAAGTCGTGCTCGGCGGCCACCCGCGAGGCCCCGGCGTGCACGCGCGCGAAGTAATCGTGGGTGAGGGCGGGGACCACGAGGAGCGCGGTGCGGGTCCGCCCGAGACGCAGGCTCCGGGCGGCCAGATTGGGGCGGTAGCCGAGCGCCCGCGCGGAGTCCCGGACGGTCTCGGCGGTACGGGCGGAGACCCGTCCCCGCCACTTGCCGCCCAGTACGAGGGAGACCGTCGCCTGCGAGACGTTCGCGTGCCGGGCGACGTCACGGCTGGTGGGGCGGGGCCGGCCCGGGGAGTCCCCGCCGGCCGGCGGGCCCGCCGTGCCGGGCCCCCGGGTGCTCGCCATCCGTACCGCTCCTTCGCCGCCCGTGGCTCCGGACGCCCGGGGTGGACCGTGGGTCAGCGAAATGATACGTATGACGCCGGGAGTTATACGTACAACCCACGACCCTCACTTACCCCGTGAGCACCGGAAGGAGCCGAGAGCCATGGCGACGGGCTATGCCGAGCTGCTGCGCGCGCGGCACGCGGTGCGGCTGCTCGCCGGCACCCTGACGGGCAGGCTGCCCAACGCCACCGGCCCCCTGGCGATCGTGCTCTTCACCCGCGCCGAGGGCGGCAGTTACACCCTCGCGGGCGTGCTCTCCGCCGTGTACGGCCTGGCGACCGCCGTCGGACAGCCCTTGCTCGGACGCCTCGTCGACCTCCACGGGCAGCCGCGCGTGATGCTGCCCGCGGCCGTTCTCTCGGCCCTTGGCATGCTGCTGCTCGCCGTCGCGGGCACCGACCCGGTCTGGGCCGCCGCCCTGGGGGTGCTGATCGCGGGGGTGTGCACGCCGCCTCTGGAGGGCGGACTGCGCGCACTGTGGCCGAGTGTCCTCAAGGGTCCGGAGAAGGTGCACAGGGCGTACGCGCTCGACGCCGTCGCCCAGGAGGTGATGTTCGCGGTCGGGCCGCTGCTGGTGACGGTGCTGGTCGCGCTCTGGAACGAGGCGGCGGCGCTGCTGGTCGTCAACGCGCTCGGCGTCCTCGGCGCGCTCTCCGTCGTCGTCTCCCCGCCCTCGCGGGCGTGGCGTTCCGCTCCGCGCGAACCCCACTGGCTGGGCGCGCTCCGCTCGCCGGGGCTGCTGGCCCTGCTCGGCACGTTCTTCTTCGTGGGACTCGCGCTGGGCGCCATCGCCGTCGCGTCCGTGAGCTACGCGGACGACCACGGCGAGGCCCTCATCTCCAGCTATCTGCTCTCCGCACTGGGCTTCGGCGCGCTCATCGGCGGAGTCGTCTACGGGGCGCGGCACTGGCCCGGCGCGCCCGAACGACGGCTGGCTTGGCTTGTTTTCGCCCTTGCCGCGGGGTACCTGCCGCTCATCCTCGTCCCCGGCGTGGTCGCCATGACCGCTCTGGCCGGGATCGCGGGACTCTTCCTGGCGCCCGCCCTCGCGTGCGCCTTCGTGGTGGTCGACCGTCACGCTCCCTCGGGCACGGTCACCGAGGCGTTCTCGTGGCTGGTCACGACGTTCGGGGTCGGTGCGGCCGCCGGTACGGCCGTGGTGGGGCCCGTCATCGAGCGGGGCGGCGCCTCCGCGGGCTTCGCCGTCGTCGGCGGGGGAGGACTGGCGGCGTTTCTCGTACTGCTGCTGACGGCACGGGCGCTTCCGGCGGCCCCCAGCGCCTCCCGAACGGCCCCTTTCACCGGCTCCGCAGCGGGTCCTGGCCATGCGTCAGCGCCGGTCACCGAGGCGGAAAATGATCGCAATGCTGCCCCCGAACCCGGTTTCAGAACAGGCCCTCAGGCGTAATGTTCAGTCATGGACCGCCGAATCTTCGGGCTTGAGAACGAGTACGGCGTCACGTGTACGTTCCGGGGCCAGCGCCGTCTGTCCCCCGACGAAGTGGCGCGGTATCTCTTCCGCCGTGTCGTGTCATGGGGCCGCAGCAGCAACGTCTTTCTGCGCAACGGTGCCCGCCTCTACCTGGACGTTGGCTCCCACCCCGAATACGCGACTCCCGAGTGCGACAACGTGACCGAGTTGGTCACCCACGACAAGTCCGGCGAGCGCATCCTCGAGGGCCTCCTCGTCGATGCCGAGCGACGCCTGCACGAGGAAGGAATCGCGGGCGACGTCTTTCTCTTCAAGAACAACACCGACTCGGCGGGCAACTCCTACGGCTGCCACGAGAACTATCTCGTGGCGCGGCACGGCGAGTTCTCGCGGCTGGCGGACGTCCTGATCCCGTTCCTCGTCACGCGGCAGCTCGTGTGCGGCGCGGGCAAGGTGCTCCAGACCCCGCGGGGCGCCGTCTACTGCGTCAGCCAGCGCGCCGAGCACATCTGGGAAGGGGTCAGCTCCGCGACCACGCGCTCGCGTCCGATCATCAACACCCGCGACGAACCGCACGCGGACGCCGAGCGCTACCGCCGTCTCCACGTCATCGTGGGCGACTCCAACATGTCCGAGACGACCATGCTGCTGAAGGTCGGCGCCACCGACCTCGTGCTCCGCATGATCGAGGCGGGCACCGTGATGCGCGACCTGACGCTGGAGAACCCGATCCGTGCCATCCGCGAGGTGAGCCACGACATCACGGGTCAGCGCAAGGTGCGCCTGGCCAGCGGCCGTGAGGCCTCGGCGCTGGAGGTGCAGCAGGAGTACTTCGAGAAGGCGCTGGACTTCTGCGACCGGCGCGGCATCCGTACCGGCCGCGTAGAGCGCGTACTGGAGCTGTGGGGCCGCTCGCTCGACGCCATCCGCACCCAGGAGCTCGACAAGATCAACACGGAGATCGACTGGGTCATGAAGTACCAGTTGATCGAGCGGTACCGGAACAAGAACAACATCACGATGTCGCACCCGCGCATCGCGCAGATAGATCTCGCGTACCACGACATCCACCGCCGCCGCGGCCTCTACTACCTGCTGGAGCGCAACGGCCAGGCATCCCGCATCTGCAACGACCTGAAGATCTTCGAAGGCAAGTCGGTGCCGCCGCAGACGACCCGGGCGCGGCTGCGCGGCGACTTCATCAGGCGGGCCCAGGAGCAGCGCCGGGACTTCACCGTCGACTGGGTCCACCTCAAGCTCAACGACCAGGCACAGCGGACTGTGCTGTGCAAAGACCCGTTCCGGTCGGTCGACGAGCGCGTGGAGAAGCTCATCGCCGGGATGTGAGACGTGTCGACGGGGGACGGGATGTCCGGACGGGGCCGTAGGGTTGCCACCGACCGTCCGGACAATCCCTAGACGCGAGTTGGACACAATGCTGCATACCCCCCGGGGAACGACCCCCCGCCCCAGGAAACCCTTCGTGCGCCGCCTGGTCGTGGCACTCGCCGTGCCCGCACTGGTCGCCTCCGCCGCCGCCTGCGGCAGCGACAAGGACGAGAACGGGCAGCCCCCGCAGGTCACCGGTTCCTCGGACCAGAAGCCCAAGGTGGCCAAGGGCAAGGGCAAGCCCCCGAAGGATCTGAAGGTCAAGGTCCTGAAGGAGGGCAAGGGGCAGAAGGTCAAGAAGGGCGACTCGCTCAACGCGAACTACCACGGGCAGCTGTGGAACGGTAAGGAGTTCGACAGCAGCTGGAAGCGGGGTCAGCCCGCGACGTTCCAGATCGGCACCGGCAAGGTGATCAAGGGCTGGGACGAGGCCCTCGTGGGCAAGAAGCTCGGCAGCCGCGTCGAACTCGTCGTGCCGCCGTCGAAGGGTTACGGCAAGCAGGGCCAGCCCCCGACGATCCCGAAGAACTCCACGCTCGTCTTCGTGGTGGACCTCGAGAAGATCATGCCGAACAAGATCGACGGCAAGCCCGCCAAGCTCGACCACAACCCCGACCTGCCCAAGGTCAGCACCAAGGTCGAGAAGGACAAGGCGCCCGAGATCACCATGCCCAAGGGCAAGGACAAGGCTCCGGACAAGCTGCTCGACGAGACGATCATCCAGGGCGACGGCAAGAAGGTCACGGAGAAGAGCACGGTGCTCACCCAGTTCTCGGCGAAGCTGTGGAAGGGCGGCAAGCAGCTCGACGACACCTGGGCGCAGGGCGGCCCGCAGGAGATCCCCGTGTCCAAGATCCCCGGCTGGGCCGAGGCGCTCAAGGGGAAGAAGGCCGGCAGCCGCGTCGTGATCTCCGTACCGAAGAGCGAGTTCCCGAAGCAGCAGCAGAAGCAGTTCTCCTCCGGCGTGGTCTTCTCCGTGGACGTACTGAACGTCAACTGACCCCGCGCGGCGTGAAAGACTGGCGCGGTTGTCCGAATGATTCGTTGCTAGGAGCCATTTCGTGAGCATGGACAAGCCCGAGGTCGACTTCCCCGAGGGCGCGCCGCCTGCCGACCTGGAGATCGTGGATCTCTGGGAGGGCGACGGGCCCGAGGCCAAGGCCGGCGACAACGTCTCCGTCCACTACGTGGGCGTCTCCTTCTCCAGCGGCGAGGAGTTCGACGCCAGCTGGAACCGCGGCAAGCCGCTGCAGTTCCAGCTCGGCGCCGGCCAGGTCATTCCCGGCTGGGACCGCGGAGTGCAGGGCATGAAGGTCGGCGGGCGCCGCCGGCTGACCATTCCCGCGCACCTTGCCTACGGCGAGCAGGGCGCGGGCGGCGGCCGTATCAAGCCGAACGAGACCCTGATCTTCGTCTGCGATCTGGTCTCCGTCTGAGCCGGGCCGCACAGCGGCTTCGCCGAGGGTCCCGCCGGCGGGCGGGGCCCTCGGTCTTTGCTTTTGCCGGGGACGCGGCGAGCGGTACGGTCAATTGCCGAGAAGAGCACAGAGCAGTACGAGAAGTACGGGAGCACGAGGGAGCCCATGGCGATTGCCAAGGCCGAGCGGCTGATGAACCTGGCGCTGTGCCTGCTCGGGACCCGGCGCCCGCTGACGAAGCGTGAGCTGCGTACCTCGATCGAGGCCTATCTCGAGGCCGGCGGCGACGAGGCCTTCAACAGGATGTTCGAGCGCGACAAGGACGATCTGCGCGAACTCGGCCTCGTCATCGACACGGTGGAGAGCCTGGACGGCGACATCGGCTACCGCGCCCAGCGCGACAGCAACCGGCTGCCGCCCGTCGCCCTCGACGCCGAGGAGGCCACCGCCCTCGGCCTGGCCGCGCGCGTGTGGCAGCAGGCACGCCTCGCGGGAGCGGCGAGCGGCGCCCTTCAGAAGCTGCACGCGGCCGGCGGCATGCCGCAGCACGGCGACGGGGAGGGCGGCGACGCACCGTCCGTCCCGCACAGCACGCTGGAGCCGTACATCCCCGCCCGCGAGGCCGCCTTCGAGCCGCTGATGCTGGCGTGCCGGGATCGGCGTCCCGTCGTCTTCGACTACCGGAAGTCCAACGCCGCCCGCCCCGAGCGCCGCCAGGTCGAGCCCTGGACGCTGGAGTGCTGGCGCGGCCACTGGTATCTCGCGGGCTTCGACCGGGAGCGGCGGGCGGAGCGCGTCTTCCGCCTCTCACGCATCACGGGGCCCGTGCGCTCGCGCGCCTCGGCGTTCACCGCCCCGGTGCCCGACCAGGTGACCGTGCGGGAGACCGTCGAGCGCTGGGCGGGGGAGAGCGCGTCGCGCAGCGCGCGCATCCGGCTGCGCGCGGGCGCCGGCTATCCGCTGCGGGCCCGCGCCACCGAGATCCGGGAACTGCCCGGCGGCTGGGAGGAGTTGGAGATCCCGTACGGTCACGGGCTGGACGCCTGGCTGGTGGAGTTCGGGCCGGACGTGATCGTGCTGGAGCCGGCCGAGCTGCGCGCCGAAGTGGTCGACCGCCTGCGCGCCGTCGCGAAGGGCTGAGGGGGAGTTAAGGACCGTGGCACCGAACGCCATCGACCAGACGCGCAGGATGCTGTCCCTGGTCACCTACCTTCGCGACCGTCCCGGCGCCCGTATCGACGACGTGGCCCGCGCCTTCGGCATCAGCTCCGACGAGCTGATCTCCGATCTCGACGTGCTGCCGATGTGCGGCACCAGCTTCCGCGGCGGCGACCTGCTGGAGATCGACACCGACGGCGAGCGGATCTGGTGGCGCAACGCCGACGCCCTGGGCAGCGACACGGCGCAGCCGCTGCGCCTCGCCTCCGACGAGGCCACGGCCCTGCTCGTCGCCGCCCGGGCCGTGGCCACGCTGCCGGGTCTGCGCGAGAGCGACCGCGACGCGCTGCGGCGGGCCACCGCCAAGCTGGAGGAGGCGGCGGGGGAGAGCGCCGGCGCCAGCTCGCGGCTGTCCGTCACCTTCGAGTCGGAGGGCGGGGTCTTCGCCGACGTGGACCGCGCCATCGCCGAGCAGCGCAGGCTCTGGCTGCGCTACTACTCGCCGGCGCGCGACGAGCTCACCGAGCGTGAAGTGGATCCGATCCGGCTCTTCGCCGTCGGCCACACGTATCTCGAGGCGTGGTGCAGGCTCTCGGAGGCCCGCCGTACGTTCCGGCTGGACCGGGTCGCGGAGATCCGGCTGCTCCAGGAGCCCGCCGACCCGCCCCCGATGGAGGTCCGCGATCTGAGCGAAGGGCTCGTGCAGCCCTCCGCGGAGGACCCGGAGGTCGTCGTCGAGGTCGGCCCCGGAGGCCGCTGGGTCGCCGAGTACTACCCGTACGACAGCGCCGAGGAGTTGCCCGACGGAGGGCTGCGCGTCACCCTGCGCACCCCCGACCCGGCGTCGCTGCGGCGGCTCGCGCTGCGGCTGGGCCGCGACGGCAGGATCGTCGAGCCACGTGAACTCGCCGACAGCGCACGGGAAGCGGCGCGCACGGCGCTGGCGGCGTACGGGGAGTGAGACTGCTCGCGGGGCTCCTCCGGCCGCCCCACTAGGCTCGGCTCATGCTCTGGCCCATGTTCTTTCTCGCGCTCGCCTTCTGCGGAATCGCCGTGCTCGGCGTGCTGGCCGTCCGGGTCGGCCTGGAGGTGCGCAACTTCAGCCGGGCGGTCGGCGACAGCTCGGAGCGGATCACCCGCGCCGCGGAGGACCTCGAACGGGCGGCCGTGCCGCTGGCCGGGCGGGCGGGTGCCGCACGTGACGCACGGGGCGACGTGAACGGTGACGTACGGAGCGACGGGCCGGGTGACGTACGCGGTGACGCGGGCGGGCATCCGCAGGCCGGCGGACGCGCGGCGGGCCGCGAACACCCGTGATGCGCGGTCCGGTACGTGGCCCACGGCACACGCCTCGGTGCGAGCCCGGCCTATAGCACAAGCGCGTGGGCGGCGGCTGTGCGCACGCGCCCTGCCTGGCCCGTACCTTTGAGCGGTAAGCTGCACTGAGCCGCGTCGCGGCGGTGGGCGAGCGCAACCTCGCGTCCTTACGGGCATTGCCCGTCGTTCAGGCCACAGGGTTACGATCGCTGAGAGCACTCGCTTGACGCAGCCCGTCCGATTCATACGGCAGGCAAGGACACACGCCGGCCCCGGCGAGAAGGTAGTGGCACATGATCGGCAACCTGAAGCCCCTGGAGATCGTTCTGATCGTCCTGGTCATCCTGCTGCTGTTCGGCGCCAAGAAGCTTCCGGACATGGCCCGTTCGCTCGGCAAGTCTGCCCGCATCCTCAAGAGCGAGGCCAAGCAGATGAAGAAGGACGGCGACGACGGCGAGACCGGCACCGGCACGGGCGCCTCCGCCGACTCCCAGCAGGCGCCGAGGACCATCCAGGCCGCTCCCGGCGACGTCGCGAGTTCGCGGCCCGTCACCGAGCCGGCCAACCAGAAGCAGCAGAACCAGTCGTCCTGACCGCTGAGTGAGTCCGCCGTACCCGAGCGGTACGGTCCTTCCGGCATTTCCGACACTTCAGACAACGAGGACCTGGGTTGCTCAAGTCGGCCCGTAGACAGGGCAAAAGGGAGAAGGACCCCGAGGGGCGGATGCCCCTCGCGGACCACTTGCGGGAGCTGCGCAACCGGCTGATGAAGGCGGTGCTGGCGATCCTCGTCGTCACCGTCGTGGCGATGATCTACTACAAGCCGATCGCCGACTTCCTCACCGATCCGGTGCGGGATTCCGTCGGCTGCACGCAGGGCTTCGGGCGCGCCGCCGAGGACGGCGAGTCCTGCGCCGAGATCACCATCAACGGCTTGATCGCGCCGTTCACGATCATGCTCAAGGTCGCGCTGATGGCCGGCGTGGTTGCCGCCTCCCCGATCTGGCTCCACCAGCTGTGGGCGTTCCTCGCCCCCGGTCTGCACAAGCACGAGAAGAAGTACGCGCGCGCCTTCGTCGGCGCCGGCGTCCCGCTCTTCCTCGGCGGCGCCTATCTCGCGTACCTGATCCTTCCCCAGGCGGCCGCGGCTCTCCTCGAGTTCACTCCGGAAGGCACCGGCAACCTGATCCCGCTGGACGACTTCATCGACATCGTCACGCGGCTGGTGATCGTCTTCGGGCTCGCCTTCGAACTTCCGCTGCTGCTGGTGATGCTCAACCTCACCGGCGTCCTCAGCGCGCGCCGGCTGCTGAGCTGGTGGCGGGTGATGGTGCTGTGCATCACGATCTTCTCCGCCATCGCCACGCCCACGGGCGATCCGCTGACGATGGCGGCCCTGGCGGCGCCGATCGTGCTGCTCTACTTCGGGGCCGTGGCGGTCTGCTTCTTCAACGACCGGCGCCGCAGCCGTAACGACCCGTACGCCGCGCTGGACGACGACGAGGCGTCGCAGATCGACAACCCCGACGCCCTGGAGGAGGGCGAGAGCGTCCCCGCGCCGCGCGCACTGCCCGAGGGCGAGTCCGGCGACGCGGGCGGCTCCCGCGGGCGGGACGGACAGGACGGTTACGGCGACGCGACCTGAGCCGGTATGGTCCGCGCGTGACCAGCGAGATCACCCTCTTCGTCAATCCCACCGCGGGCCGCGGCCGTGCCGCCGGCGCCGCGCAGCCCGCCGCTGAGGCACTGCGCCAGGCCGGCTTCGCCGTACGTACCGTCGTCGGCAACGACGCCGATGACGCGCTCGTGCGGGCGCGCGAGGCCGTGCAGGCCGGCACCGGCGCGCTGATCGCCGTCGGCGGCGACGGCATGTCCTCCCTGGCGCTCCAGGCCGTCGCCGGTACGGACACTCCGCTCGGCGTCGTCGGCGTGGGCACGGGCAACGACTTCGCGCGCTCCACCGGGCTGCCCGTGCGGCAGCCCGCCGAGGCCGGGCGGCTCGTCGCCGAGGCGCTCAAGGCCGGGCACGAGCGCCGCATCGACCTCGGCAGAGCGGGAGAGCGCTGGTTCGGCTCGGTGCTCGCCTCGGGCTTCGACTCACGCGTCAACGACCGGGGCAACCGGATGCGCTGGCCCGCCGGCAAGATCAAGTACGACCTGGCGATCCTCGCCGAACTGGCTGCCTTCAAGACCATCCCGTACCGGATCACGCTCGACGACGGCGAGCCGATGGAGATCGAGGCCACGCTGGTGGCCGTCGGCAACGGCCCGTCGTACGGCGGCGGCATGCGCATATGTCACGGCGCCGAGATGGACGACGGTCTCTTCGACGTGACGGTCGTAGGGGAGTGCAGCCGTGCGACGCTGCTGCGCGTCTTCCCCCGCGTCTACAAGGGCACCCATCTGTCCCATCCCGTCGTCACGACTTACCGGGCGCGGAGCGTGCGCCTGGAGGCGCCGGATGTGACGGGGTACGCGGACGGTGAACCGCTTGGGCCACTGCCGCTGACGGCGCAGGTCGTTCCGCGGGCGGTGCGGCTGCTGGTAGGGGAGTAGTGATCGTGAGCGGTGTCGGAGGTGCCCGGTAGGCTCGTAGTCACGATGACCGAGGACCTCTCCCCCGCAGAGCGGTATGCACTGGCGCGGCTGCGCGCCGCAGAGCAGGCCACCGCTCTCGCCCCCTTCCGTGACCTGTACGACTTCGATCTCGACGAGTTCCAGATCGAGGCGTGCCGAGCGCTCGAAGCCGGGAAGGGAGTGCTGGTCGCGGCGCCGACGGGCTCGGGCAAGACGATCGTCGGCGAATTCGCCGTGCATCTCGCGCTCACGCAGGGCCGCAAGTGCTTCTACACGACGCCGATCAAGGCGCTGTCCAACCAGAAGTTCAACGACCTGGTCAGGCGGCACGGCGCGGACCGGGTGGGCCTGCTGACCGGGGACAACAGCGTCAACGCCGACGCCCCCGTCATCGTCATGACCACAGAGGTCCTGCGGAACATGCTCTACGCCGGATCTCAGGCGCTCGCCGGTCTCGGCTACGTGGTCATGGACGAGGTGCACTATCTCTCCGACCGGTTCCGCGGCGCCGTCTGGGAAGAGGTGATCATCCACCTTCCCGAATCGGTGACGCTGGTCTCGCTGTCGGCCACCGTCTCCAACGCCGAGGAGTTCGGGGACTGGCTGGACACCGTCCGCGGCGACACCGAGGTGATCGTCTCCGAGCACCGGCCGGTGCCCCTGTGGCAGCACGTGCTGGCGGGGCGCCGCATGTACGACCTGTTCGAGGAGAAGGGCGACAAGCGCGAGGTCAACCCCGACCTGGTGCGCATGGCCCGCATGGAGAACAGCCGCATCACCGGTCCGCGCGACCGCCGCCGCGGCAGCCCGCGCAGAGAGGCCGACCGGGAGCGGGAGCGGCGCCAGCGAGCGCGCGTGTGGACGCCGGGCCGCCCCGAGGTCATCGACAGGCTGGACTCGGAGGGCCTGCTTCCGGCCATCACCTTCATCTTCAGCCGTGCGGGCTGCGAGGCCGCGGTGCAGCAGTGCCTCTACGCCGGGCTGCGGCTCAACGACAGCGCGGCGCGGGCGCGCGTACGCGACATCGTCGAGGAGCGCACGGCCGACATCCCCGACTCCGACCTGCACGTCCTCGGGTACTTCGAGTGGCTGGAGGGCCTGGAGCGGGGCATCGCGGCTCACCACGCGGGCATGCTGCCCACCTTCAAGGAGGTCGTGGAGGAGCTGTTCGTACGGGGCCTGGTCAAGGCCGTCTTCGCGACGGAGACCCTCGCGCTCGGGATCAACATGCCGGCCCGTTCGGTGGTGCTGGAGAAGCTGGTCAAGTGGAACGGGGAGCAGCACGCGGACATCACGCCCGGCGAGTTCACACAGCTGACCGGACGGGCCGGGCGCCGCGGCATCGACATCGAGGGCCACGCGGTGGTGCTGTGGCAGCGCGGCATGGACCCGGGGGCGCTGGCGGGGCTGGCCGGCACGCGCACGTATCCGCTGCGGTCGTCCTTCAAGCCGTCGTACAACATGGCCGTCAACCTCGTCGGCCAGTTCGGGCGGCACACCTCGCGTGAACTGCTGGAGACGTCCTTCGCGCAGTTCCAGGCGGACCGCTCGGTCGTGGGCATCTCCCGGCAGGTGCAGCGCAACGAGGAGGGCCTGGAGGGCTACCGCGAGTCCATGACGTGCCACCTCGGCGACTTCGAGGAGTACTCGCGGCTGCGCCGCCGGCTGAAGGACCGCGAGACGGAACTCGCCAAGCAGGGCGCGTTGCAGCGCAGGGCTCAGGCGGCCGCGGCGCTGGAGAAGCTGAAGCCGGGCGACGTGATCCATGTGCCCACGGGCAAGTACGCCGGGCTGGCGCTGGTCCTCGACCCCGGGACGGGCGGGGGCGGCCGCGGTCCCGCACAGCACCGCGGCTGGCAGCAGCAGGAGGGGCCGCGTCCTCTCGTACTGACGGCGCAGCGGCAGGTGAAGCGGCTGGGGGCCATCGACTTCCCGGTGCCCGTCGAGCCGCTGGAGCGGATGCGCATCCCGCGCTCGTTCAACGCCCGCAGCCCCGCCTCGCGCCGCGACCTGGCCTCGGCCCTCCGCACGAAGGCCGGGCACCACGCGCCTCCGCGGCACCGCAAGCAGCGCGCGGCGGGAGCGGACGACGAGGAGATCGCGAAGCTGCGCGCCGAGATCCGCCGCCACCCCTGCCACGGCTGCGACGAGCGGGAGGACCACGCCCGGTGGGCGGAGCGGTACCACCGCCTCAAGCGGGACACGCGCCAGCTGGAGCGCAAGATCGAGGGCCGTACGAACACCATCGCCCGCACCTTCGACCGGGTCTCGGCGCTGCTGACGGAGCTGGGCTACCTCCGCGGCGACGAGGTCACGGAGGACGGACGCCGGCTGGCGCGGCTCTACGGAGAGCTGGATCTGCTGGCGAGCGAGTGCCTCCGCGACCGAGTCTGGGAGGGCCTGCCGCCGTCCGAACTGGCCGCCTGCGTCTCGGCGTTGGTGTACGAGTCGCGTGCTGCCGACGACGCGCTGCCGCCGAAGCTGCCGGGTGGCGGCGCACGCGAGGCCCTGGAGGAGATGGTCCGCATCTGGGGCCGTCTGGACGCGCTGGAGGAGGAGCACGGCATCAGCCAGACCGAGGGCGTCGGTCAGCGCGAGCCCGATCTGGGCTTCGCCTGGGCCGCGTACCGGTGGGCCGAGGGCCACGGCCTGGATTCGGTGCTGCGCGACGCCGACATGCCCGCCGGAGACTTCGTGCGCTGGTGCAAGCAGTGCATCGACGTGCTGGGGCAGATAGCGGTGGCGGCGCCGGACGGCGGGGACGTGGCGAAGAACGCGCGCAGGGCGCTCGAGTCGATGCGGCGCGGGGTCGTGGCGTACACGAGCGTGGGCTGACCCGGCGGGGGCCGCCGAACGGCTCGCGGGCTCCGCACAGCTGAACAGGCCCGGAGGTGGCGCATGTTGGCCGGGCGCGCCGTGCGGGCATGTACATCGCGCCCTGATGTCTCGTGCCGCGGGAGGCCGATGTGCGCACCACGTCCGGATCCAGTGCCAGGCGCAGGTTCAGAGGAAGACTCGGGCGCGGCTTCCGGCTCGGCGTCAGACCCCGGAGCGCGTCGACGTCGCCGCCCGCGCCGTCGCTCTCGTCCCGGTCCCGGGCCGGGCGCTGGGCGGCCGCGACGGCCGCCCTCGCCGCGGTGGCGACGCTCTCGTCGGCGTCGCCCGCAGCACGGCCCGCTCAGGCGCCGTCCGGGGCCGACGGACTCCGCGTCACCCAGATCCAGGCGATGGCCACGCACAACAGCTACCACCGTGAAGCACCCTTCGCCGAGCAGCAGTTGATGGCCCGACACGACCCCGGCTTCTCCACGCTGCTCTACAGCCACGCGTCGCTGCCGATGCAGTTCTCACGCCAGCAGGCCCGCGGCATCGAGCTGGACGTCTTCCCCGACCCGGACGGCGGTCTCTACGCCGACCCCCTGATCCGCAAGGACGCCGGGCTGCCCCCGCAGGACGATCCGGAGCTGCGCGAGCCGGGCTTCAAGGTGATGCACTGGGCCGACTTCGACTACCACAGCAGCTGCGTCAGCCTGAAGCGCTGCCTGACGCAGGTGAAGCAGTGGTCCGAGCGGCGCCCCGGCCACGTCCCGGTGCCCGTCCTCCTCGAACTCAAGGAGACCGACCCGGAGATGGAGGCCCGCGGCGGCGCGAAGAGCCCGCCCTGGGACACGAAGATGCTCGACGCGCTGGACGCCGAGATCCGTACCGTCTTCCCGGACGACGCGACGCTGACGGCCGACGACATCCGCCGCCCCGGCGAGACGCTGGAGGAGTCCGTGCGCGAGCACGGCTGGCCCCGGCTGTCCGCCGCCCGCGGCAAGGTGATGTTCCTGATGGACAACGACGACCAGAAGCTCCAGGACGCCTACCGTGCCGGCGGCCGGGAGAGCCTCCAGGGCAGGGTGCTGTTCACCGACTCCGAACCGGGCCGCCCCGACGCCGCGTTCATGAAGGTCAACGATCCGACCGGCCCCAACAAGGCCGTCATCCAGGATCTGGTGAAGCAGGGTTACTTCGTACGGACCCGCTCCGACGAACCGCTCGACCAGGCGGCCGGCGGCGACACCGGCATGCTGCGCGACGCGCTCGCCTCCGGCGCCCAGATGGTCTCGACCGACTTCCCCGTCCCCGGTCTCGCCGCACGCTACGGCTCCGACTACGTGGCCGAACTCCCGCGTGGCAGCGGCCCGGTGAGGTGCAATCCGGTCACGGCTCCGGAGCCGGTGTGCCCGGGCGTCCGCATGGAGCGCTGAGCTCCCGGAAAACCGCTCGTGGGGCCCGGCCGCTCCCCCGTACCGTGACCGCGTCGATGACACACGGAACGTCGACGACACGGAACGGGGGAGCGGCGCCATGGTTCAGCACGGCGAGGGGTGGGCGGACGAGGGCTTCGGAGCCGTCGCCGACGCCTTCTCACGCAACGTCGCCGAAGCGCCCGAACTGGGGGCGGCCGTAGCGGTGTTCGTGGGCGGACGCAAAGTCGTCGATCTGTGGGGCGGCATCGCGGACGAGCGCACCGGGCGGCCGTGGCGCCAGGAGACGGCCGTCCCGGTCTTCTCCTGCGCCAAGGGCATCGTGAGCCTGTGCGCCCATCTCCTCGCGCAGGAAGGCCACTTGGACCTCGACGCGCCGGTGAGCCGTTACTGGCCCGAGTTCGCGCAGCACGGCAAGGAGGCCGTCACCTGCCGAATGGTCCTCGGGCACCGGGCCGGGCTGCCGGTGCTGGACCGGTCGCCGGGATTCGAGGAGATCGCCGCATGGACGCCCGTGATCCGGGCCATCGAGGAGCAGAAGCCCCTGTGGGAGCCCGGCACGGCGTACGAGTACCACGGCCACGTCTTCGGCTTCCTCATCGGGGAGGTCGTCCGGCGCATCACCGGGCTCACCCCGGGCGCGTACTTCCGCCGCACCGTCGGCGATCCGCTGGGGCTGCGGGCCTGGATCGCGGTGCCCCGCGCGGAGACCGGCGACCTGGCACGGCTGGTCGAGGCCGAGGGGCGTCCCGAACTGCCGCCCCCGGACTCGCTGATCACGCGCATTGTGACGATGAACGGTGCGCTGACCTTCCCCGGGCTCGACGAGCCGCACGGGTGGAACGATCCGGCGCTGCTCGGCATGGAGCTGCCGGGGGCGGGCGGCGCGGCCTCCGCGAGCGGGCTCGCCGGGCTGTACGCGGCGGCGGTGACGGGCATCGACGGAGGGCCGCGGCTGCTCGCCGCGGAGACCGTCGGCGCGGCCGTGCGTGAGACCTCGTCGGGCGAGACGTGGTCCGGACTCGACCTCGGCCAGCGCTGGGGATCGGGCTTCCTGCTCGACTCGGAGTCCCGCCCGCTGCTCGGTGCGCGCAGCTTCGCCAACGACGGAGCGGGAGGCCAGTTCGGCTTCGGCGACGACGAGGCGGGCGTGGGCTTCGGGTACGTGGCAAACCGGATGATCGGTTACGGAGACGCCCGCGCCAGGCGGCTGACCGACGCCCTGCGCGGCTGTCTCGGCGCCTGACCGCCCGCCGACCGGGGCGAGGCCGGGCGGTGTCACCGCCCGCGGCCCCAGGGTCCGCGGCCCGGTGTCCGTCAGGGCCGCGAGCTGCCCGGAGCCTCCTGCTCCGCCTCCACCTGGGCCTTCCACTCCTTCTTCGACTCCTGCCAGCCGTCCTCGTCGTGGCCCAGTCGCCAGTAGCCCGAGACGGACAACTGATCGCGCTCCAGGCCGCGTTCGAGGCGCAGATGGCGGCGGAGCTCCTTCACGAAGCCCGCCTCACCGTGCACGAACGCCTGCGGCGTGCCGGGCGGGAACTCCAGCGCCCGTACGGCCTCGATCAGGGCCTTCCCGACGCGGGCCCCCCGGCGGTGCAGCCACACCACGCTCGCGGTGTCGGGGGCGCTCAGCTTCTGCTCCTCGCGCGCGTCCTCGACCTCGATCAGCGCCCGTACGCACGCGTCCGCGGGCATCGCTTCGAGCGCCGCGCCGATGGCGGGCAGGGCGCTCTCGTCGCCGGCGAGCAGATGCCAGTCGGCGTCCGGCGAGGGGGAGTAGGCGCCGCCCGGGCCGAGGAAGCGGATCTCGTCGCCGGGCCGTGCGCTCCGCGCCCACGGTCCGGCCAGGCCCTCGTCGCCGTGGACGACGAAGTCGAGCGTCAGCTCCCTCGCCGAGGGCGCCCAGGTCCGCACCGTGTACGTACGGGTCACGGGCCACTGGTCGCGCGGGAAGTCCGCTCGGATGCGGGCGATGTCGAAGGGCTCGGGATACTCCACGCCCGGGACCGGGAAGAGCAGCTTGACGTAGTGATCCGTGTGCTCGCCCGCCTCGAACTCCGCCAGGCCGGGGCCGCCGAGCACGACGCGCACCATGTGCGGCGTCAACTGCTCGGTGCGGACCACGCGGGCGTGGTGGACCAGATTCTTGCTGCGGGCCGTGCGGTCTGCCACGTGGGACTCCAGGAAGGGCGCGGAAGCGGGAAATCGGAGAGACCAGGGTGGTTAGGGTTACCTAAGTTCTCCCAACGTACCACTCCGGCCCGCTCACGGCCTCGCGCGGACCGGCCCGTACCGGCTCGGCGAGGGACCGGCTCAGCGAGGAAGAGCCCCGCGGCGGTCCGGCCCGTACCGGCCCGGGGGCTGCGGGCCCCGGCGGTCGCCGACGCGGTTCAGCGCGCCCTCTCCGCCAGCACGTTCAGCAGCCGCTCCAGCGAGCCGCCCAGCCCCCACCGCTCCGCCAGCGCGTCCAGGGCCCGCGGATCGCGCGGCTCGACCGGCAGCGAGGCGTCGAACTCGGGCAGCTCGACGTCTCCCGCGACCCGCACCACCTTCGGCGCCACGGCCAGATAGGGACGCGCCTCGGCGAGGCGCTTGCGCTGTGCGGGCGTGATCGCGGAGCCCGGGTCCTCGGCCGCGGCGATGATTCCCGCCAGGTCGCCGTAGCGCTCCAGAAGCTTCGCGGCGGTCTTCTCGCCGATGCCCTGCACGCCGGGCAGCCCGTCGCTCGGGTCGCCGCGCAGCAGGGCCAGATCGGCGTAACCCCCGCCGTCCACGCCGTACTTGGAGCGCAGCGCCGCGCCGTCGTAGACGTCGAGGGTGCCCACGCCCTTGACCGGATACAGCACCCGCACGCCCCGCTCGTCGTCGATCAGCTGGAACAGGTCGCGGTCGCCGGTGACGATGTCCACGGGCGAGTCGGCGCGGGCGGTGAGGGTGCCGATGACGTCGTCCGCCTCGTAGCCCGCCGCGCCGACACGGGCGATGCCGATCGCGTCCAGCACCTCGTCGATGACCGGCACCTGGGGGCTGAGCGTGTCCGGGATCTCCTCCGCGTCAGGACCGGCGGCCACCTCCTCGGCGACGCGGTGCGCCTTGTACGACGGGATGAGCTCGACGCGCCACTGCGGGCGCCAGTCGAAGTCCATGCAGGCCACGAGGGATTCCGGGCCGCGGTTGCTCACCAGCCGCGCGATGAAGTCGAGCAGCCCGCGCACCGCGTTGACCGGGGTGCCGTCGGGCGCCCTCACCGAGTCCGGCACCCCGAAGTAGGCACGGAAGTAGAGGGACGAGGTGTCCAGGAGCATCAGGCGTCGTGCGGTCGTCGTAGTCACGCACCGATGATGCCGTACGGGTCCGACAACCGGGCCGCCGAGACGCAGCGGGGAGGGCCGCCACACAGGTGCCGCGGCCACCGCCCCGCGTGCACGGGTGGCGCGAATTGGCCTGCCTCATCGGCCGATCCGGGTCTACGCTCTTCTCCGTACGAGGAACGCGCCTCCCGGCCGCCGGGGCATCCCGGCGGGCGACCACCGCGAGGCGGGCCGCCGTACGGGGGAGCGGCACCTTGGGCCGCACGGGGGGCGTACGGTGCCGGTATGGCGCACAGAAGTACCGGCACCGTGCGACGCGTCGTCTCCCTCGTCCCGTCCCTGACCGAGGCGCTGGCGGCGACAGCGCCCGGACTCCTGGTCGGCGTCACCGACTGGTGCAGCCATCCGCCCGGGCTGGAGGCCGCCCGCATCGGCGGCACAAAGAACCCGGACGTCGCGCGGATCGTCTCACTCGGCCCTGATCTCGTCGTCGCCAACGAGGAGGAGAACCGGGAGAGCGATCTCGCCGCGCTGCGCGCCGCCGGAGTGGAGATCCTCGTCACCGAAGTACGCACGCTGCCGCAGGCGTTCGCCGAACTGGAGCGGATGTTCACGGCGGGCTGCGGACTGCCGCGCCCCGGTTGGCTCGACGACGCGGAGGACGCGTGGCGCGAGGTGAGCGCGGAGTTCGACGTGCGGGCCGTCGTGCCCGTCTGGCGCCGGCCGTGGATGGTGCTGGGCCGCGACACCTTCGCCGGTGCGCTGCTGGCGCACCTCGGAGTGTGCAACGTCTACGACCGGCATGCCGATCGCTATCCGCGCGTACCCGTCGGCGAGTTGAACGGGCCGGGCCGTGCCGATCTCGTCGTACTGCCGGACGAGCCATACCGCTTCACCGCGGAGGACGGCCCGGAGGCCTTTCCCGGCCTGCCCGCCGCACTGGTCAGCGGGCGCTTTCTCACCTGGTACGGGCCGTCGCTGACGGAGGCTCCGGGCGCGCTCGCGGGGGCGCTGCGCAAGGCGCTGGGCTGAGGGACGGGCGGCCGGCGGGCCGCGGATCGCGGCGCGCGGAGGCTCCGTTCAGCCGGCTGCCGGAGCCGCCGAGGCTGCCGACGCCGCCGCCGGGGCCGTCTGCGCGCCCGGTGCGCTCTGTGCCGTGCGTGCCGCCTCCACCAGGGCGCGCATCACGCGGACGTCCTCGCCCTCTTCGGGGTGCCACTGCACGGCCAGCGTGAACGGGTGGGCGGCGCCCGGCAGTTCGAGCGCCTCGACCGTGCCGTCCGCCGCGTGCGCGCCTGCCACGAGCCCGTCGCCGAGGCGGGCCACGGCCTGGTGGTGGTACGTCGGTACGGTCACCGGCCCGGGCAGCACCTCCGCGAGCCGGGTGCCCGCCACGGGCCGCACCGCGTGCTCGGCGAAGACGCCCGGGTGCCCTCGGTGACCCTCCATGTGCTGGACGAGCGTGCCGCCCAGCAGCACGTTGAGGATCTGCATGCCGCGGCAGATGCCCAGCAGCGGCACGCGCTGCTCCAACGCGGCCCGCGCCAGGGCGAGTTCCCAGGCGTCGCGGGCGGCGTCCGACGGGCCGCAGTCCGGCTCGCGCTCGGCTCCGTACCGCACCGGTTCGACGTCCGGGCCGCCGGAGATCACCAGTCCGTCCAGCCTGCTCACGATCCGGGCGGCCTGCTCGTCCGCGTCCGGCGGCAGCAGCAGCGCACATCCGCCGGCCCGCTGTACGAGGCGGTGGTAGCCGGCGGGCAGCACCGCGGCCTCGTGCTGCCACACGCCCCAGCGGACGTCGGTCTCCATGTAGGTGCTGACGCCGATCAGCGGGGTTTGCATGACGGAAGCCTCCGGCAGCGGGATCTCGTACGTACGCTCAACAAGCCTACGGGCGCCGGGGTGCGCAGGCAGGCCGCACGTTTCTAGGAGCGCGCGTGCGGAGCCGGGGCCGGATCGTCGTCGTCGGAGTCGCGCTCCAGCTCCGCCTCGGCGGCCGCGAGCGCGGCGAACTCCTCCTCGGGGGCCGCCGCCACCAGCCGGTGCCTGCTGTAGAAGGCGAAGTAGGCGACGGCCACGCCGTAGAGGACGAAGGCGATGCCCGCCGCGGCGGGGTCCACCAGGAACGTGGCGAGGACGGCCGAACAGGCCAGTACGAAGGCGACCGAGGAGGTGACGAGCCCGCCCGGGGTCCGGTACGGACGGGGCAGCTCCGGCTCGCGGCGCCGCAGCACGATGTGCGACAGCGACATCAACACGTAGCTGATGGCCGCGCCGAAGACGGCGATGTTGAGCATCCGCGCGCCGTCGCCCGTGTAGGCGGCGAGCGAGAAGCCGATCGCGCCCGGCACCAGCAGGCCGAGGTACGGGGCCTTGCGGCGGCTCGTCAGTGACAGGAAGCGGGGGAGGTATCCGGCGCGGGAGAGGGCGAACAGCTGCCGGGACCCGGCGTAGATCAGGGAGAAGAAGGAGGCCACCAGCCCGGCCAGGCCCGCGTAGTTGACGACCCTGCTCAGCGTCGTCGCATGACCGCCGGTCGCGGCCTGGAGCGCCGCGACGAGCGGGTTGTCCGCGTCCTTGATGGCGTCCGAACCGGCCGCTCCGGCCGCGGGCACCAGCGTCAGCACGGCGAGCAGCACCAGGATGCCGATCGACCAGGCCAGCGCCTTCGGCATGGCGCGTACCGGATCGCGGGCCTCCTCCGCCGCCAGCGGCACGCCCTCGACGCCGAGGAAGAACCACATGCCGAAGGGGAACGCGGCCCAGATGCCCAGCAGGCCCAGCGGGAGCCACGAGCTGGAGCCGAACGCGTCGCCGTCCACGGCGATGTCGTTGACCGAGGCACCGCCGAAGTGCGTGAAGGCCCCGATGCAGAAGACCAGCAGAGCCGCCACGGCGATCCCGGTGACGGCGAAGCTGAAGCGCAACGCCTCGCCCACGCCCCACAGATGGATGCCGATGAAGAGCACGAAGCACACGAGATAGACGGGCCATCCGGCGTGGATGCCGAAGAGCCCGAGCGATTCGACGTAGCCGCCGATGAAGACCGCGATGGCCGCCGGGGCCAGGATGTACTCGATGAGGATGGCCGTGCCGGTCAGGAAGCCGCCCCAAGTGCCCAGCGCGCGGCGGGCGAAGCCGTAGCCGCCGCCCGCCGTCGGCAGGATCGAGGAGAGCTCCGCGAGGGAGAAGACCAGGCAGGTGTACATCGTGCCCATGAGCACGGTGGCTATCGCCAGACCGCCGAACCCGCCTTCCGCGAGGCCGAAGTTCCAGCCGGCGTAGTCACCCGAGACGACGTACGCGACGCCGAGTCCGGTCAGCAGCAGCCATCCGGCGCTGCCGCGCCGGAGCGAGCGCGCCTGGAGATAGGCCTCGGCGCTCTCAGCGCCGGTATCGGGCGACGAGTGCGAGGACTTGGTTCCATCGGCCATGACCGCTCCTACCCTCGGCATTGGTGTGGAGTCATACCTTTGCGCCGAGTAGGGCGCCGCGCAACCCCCTGCGCGTTACGCGGGAGTTACGTGGCGGCGCTTCGAGTGCCGCGCGAAGGGCCGGGCCGCTCCGCCGAAGTCGCCCTGACCGCCCACGTGACGGCCCGCGTGAGCGGTCAGGCAGGCGCTCACGTCAGGAATCCCCGCAGCAGCGCGGCCGTTCCGGCGCAGTGCTCGCGGCTGACGCCGCGGGCGCGCTCGGGATCGCCGGCCAGGACGGCCTCGACGAGCTCCGCGTGCTGCTGCTGCGCGTGCTCCAGGTTGCGCACCAGCAGCGGGATGCGGCCGAGCAGGTCGTTGACCTTTGCCCGTACGGCCGCGTACTGGGCGGTGAGCGTCGGAGAGCCGGCCAGCTCGACGAGGGTGAGGTGAAAGAGGGTGTCGCTGCGCCGGTAGTCGGAGAGGGCCGCGTTGCGGGTGGCGTCCAGTGCCGCGCGCAGCCGGGCGGCCTCGGCGTCCTCCAGGCCGCGTGACGCGCAGAGTTCGGCGGCGCCGGTCTCCAGCACCTCGCGGAAGCGCAGGGTGTCCCGTACGTCCACGTCCTCGGCGGGGCCGGCGGCGCCGAGGGCCGGCCCTCCCGCGGTGCCGGTGCCTTCCACGGGCGGCTGCGGGTGCCGCACGAAGGTCCCGCCGTACCGTCCGCGGCGGCTGGTGACCAGGCCCTGCTCGGCGAGCACCTTGAGCACCTCGCGGAGCATGACGCGGCTGATGCCGAGGCGTTCGGCGAGTTCGCGTTCGGCGGGCAGGCGTTCGCCGTCGGGAACCAGGCCCAGCCGGACGATCTGGAGTATCTGCTCCAGCGCCTCCTCGAAGCCGTTTCCGGCCCGGACCGGACGGAGCACCGCGGCGAGCCGGTCGATCTCGGGCAGCTCGTCGGCGGAACCCTCTCGCCCGGTACTGTGATCGGCTCTCACCGGCCCTCCCTCCTCGGAACCCCTTCCGAACCAATGGTCTTCCGGACTACCTTATGACTTCCCGTGGACCGACAGGAGGCCAGACGTGGCAGACCGCACACCCCCGCTCTCCGTGGACGAGTTGCGCGTGCTCGTCGAACGGGAGGAGATCGATACCGTCGCCCTGGCCTTCACCGACATGCAAGGGAGGCTGCAAGGCAAACGCTTCGCAGCGCGCCATTTCCTCGACGAGGTCCTGGAGCACGGCACCGAGGGCTGCAACTACCTCCTCGCCGTGGACGTCGACCTGAACACCGTCGACGGCTACACCATGTCCTCGTGGGAGCGCGGCTACGGCGACTTCGCCATGCACGGCGACACCAGCACGCTGCGCCTCGTCCCGTGGAACCCCGGCACGGCGATGATCACCGCCGACCTGGCGTGGCACGACGGCTCGCCCGTCGTCGCCTCCCCGCGGCAGATCCTCCGCCGCCAGCTGGACCGTCTCGAGGAGCGCGGGTGGAGCGCGTACGTGGGCACCGAGCTGGAGTTCATCGTCTTCCAGAACTCCTACGAGCAGGCGTGGGACCGCGCATACCGGGACCTGACGCCGGCGAACCAGTACAACGTCGACTACTCGATGCTCGGCACGAGCCGCGTCGAACCGCTGCTACGCCGCATCCGCAACGAGATGGGCGCCGCGGGGATGCGGGTGGAGTCCGCGAAGGGCGAGTGCAACCTCGGCCAGCACGAGATCGCCTTCCGCTACGACGAGGCGCTCACGACCTGCGACCAGCACGTCGTCTACAAGACGGGCGCCAAGGAGATCGCGGCCCAGGCGGGCCAGGCCCTCACCTTCATGGCCAAGTTCAACGAGCGGGAAGGCAATTCCTGTCACATCCATCTCTCGCTGCGCGACGAGAACGGCGCCCCCGTACTCGCCGACGACGACGGCCCGTACGGCATGTCCGACACGATGCGGCACTTCCTCGCGGGACAGCTCGCGACCATGCGCGAGTTCACGCTGCTCTACGCCCCGAACATCAACTCCTACAAGCGATTCCAGCCGGGCTCCTTCGCGCCGACCGCCGTCGCCTGGGGGCCCGACAACCGCACGTGCGCGCTGCGCGTCGTCGGGCACGGCCCCGGACACCGGCTGGAGAACCGCGTGCCGGGCGGCGACGTCAACCCGTACCTCGCCACCGCCGGGATGATCGCCGCCGGACTGCACGGCGTCGACCGGAAGCTGGAGCTGGCGGAGGCCTGCACCGGCAACGCGTACAACGGCGACGCGGAGCACGTCCCCACCACGCTGCGGGAGGCCGCCGGACTGTGGGAGGAGAGCGCCGTCGCGCGCGAGGCGTTCGGCGACGAAGTCGTCGCGCACTACCGCAACATGGCGCACGTCGAGCAGCAGGCGTACGACACGGCCGTCACGGACTGGGAGCGCTTCCGCTCCTTCGAACGCATGTGAGGAACGGGCTTTGCGGGACGAGCACCACACGAACGAACTCCCCGTCGTCAATCCGGCGACCGAGGAACTGATCACGACGGTGACCGCCGCCGGCCCGGCGGACGTCGACGCGGCGGTACGGCGGGCGGTCCGCGCGCAGAGCACGTGGGCGGCCCTGGCACCGGCCGAACGCGCCCGGCTGCTGCGGCGGTTCGCCGTCACCGTCGACGAACACCTGGAGGAACTCGCCCTCTTGGAGGTGCGGGAGGCGGGCCACCCGGTCGGCAACGCCCGCTTCGAGGCGGGCAACGTCCGCGACCTCCTCGACTACGCCGCCGGAGGCGTCGAGCGGCTCGCCGGCCGTCAGATCCCCGTCGCGGGCGGCATCGACGTGACGTTCGCGGAACCGCTCGGCGTCGTCGCCGTCATCGCGCCCTGGAACTTCCCCATGCCAGTCGCGGCCTGGGGCACCGCCCCCGCGCTGGCCGCGGGCAACGCCGTCGTCCTCAAGCCTGCCGAGACCACGCCGCTCACGGCCGTACGGCTCGGTGAACTCGCCCTGGAGGCGGGCCTGCCCGAGGGGCTCTTCCAAGTGCTGCCCGGCGAGGGGCCGGTGGCCGGCACGGCGCTGGTGGAACACCCGCGAGTGGCCAAGGTCGTCTTCACCGGCTCGACCGCCGTCGGCAAGGACATCATGGCCAGGTGCGCCGCCCGCGTGAAGCGCGTGACGCTCGAACTCGGCGGCAAGAGCCCCAACATCGTCTTCGCCGACGCCGATCTGCCCCTGGCCGCCACCGCCACCCCGGGCTCGTTCCTGGACAACACCGGGCAGGACTGCTGCGCCCGCAGCCGCATCCTCGTGCAGCGCCAGGTCTACGACCGGTTCCTTGAGCTGCTGGAGCCCGCCGTGAAGACCTTCGTGGCGGGCGATCCGGCCGATCCCGCGACCCAGATGGGCCCGCTAATCTCGCATCGCCAGCGCGAGCGCGTACGCGGCTACGTCCCCGAGGACGAGCCCGCGCTGATCCGCGGCGACGTGCCCGGCGGCAAGGGCTTCTGGTATCCGGCCACCGTCCTGGAGGGCCGGCCGGGCGACCGGCGCAGCGCTGAGGAGATCTTCGGCCCGGTCGCCGTGGCGATCCCCTTCGAGGACGAGGAGGAGGCCGTCCGCATCGCCAACGACTCCGACTACGGCCTCTCCGGCTCGATCTGGACCCGCGACGTGGGCCGTGCGCTGCGGGTCTCGCGCGGCGTCGCGGCGGGCAACCTGTCCGTCAACTCGCACAGCGCCGTGCGCTACACGACACCCTTCGGCGGCTACAAGCAGTCGGGTCTCGGCCGTGAACTCGGCCCCGACGCCCTGGCCGCCTTCACCGAGACCAAGAACGTCTTCATCAGTACGGAGGAGCAGCCGTGACCGAACCGCTCACCGACCCCTCGGGAGCAGCCTCCCAGTGCCGGCGCCTGACCGGACGCACCGCCGTCGTCACGGGTGCCGGCAGCGGAATCGGCCTCGCCTCAGCGCGGCGCCTCGCCTCGGAGGGCGCCAAGGTGGTCTGCGCCGACGTCGACGGCGAGCGCGGCAAGGCCGTGGCCGAGGAGACCGGCGGGCTGTACGTGGAGACGGACGTCACCGACGCCGCACAGGTCGAGGCCCTCTTCCGCACTGCCCACGAGACGTACGGCTCGGTCGACATCGCCTTCAACAACGCGGGCATCTCGCCCCCTGACGACGACTCGATCCTCACCACCGGCATCGACGCCTGGGAGCGCGTGCAGCAGGTGAACCTGACCTCGGTCTATCTGTGCTGCAAGCACGCCATCCCGTACATGCAGCGGCAGGGCCGCGGCTCGATCATCAACACCGCCTCGTTCGTCGCCGTGCTGGGCGCGGCCACCTCCCAGATCAGCTACACCGCGTCCAAGGGCGGAGTGCTGGCGATGTCGCGGGAGTTGGGCGTGCAGTTCGCACGCGAGGGCATCAGGGTCAACGCGATCTGCCCCGGGCCCGTGAACACCCCGCTGCTGAAGGAGCTGTTCGCCAAGGACCCGGAGCGCGCGCAGCGCCGGCTCGTGCACGTGCCGCCGGGCCGCTTCGCGGAGCCGGAGGAGATCGCCGCCGCCGTCGCCTTCCTGGCCAGCGACGACGCCTCGTTCGTCAACGCGACGGACTTCATGGTCGACGGCGGCATCTCCGGGGCGTATGTGACGCCTGTCTGACGGTGGCCGGGAGGGGGGTCCAGTCCGGTTGGCGACCGTGTGTTTCGTACACCTGTTGCCCTACAGTCGATGCGTGAGCATGACGACGCCGCCCGGCTGGTACCCCGATCCCGATCCGGCGCAGAGAGCCAACTCGCCCTCCGCGGAACGCTGGTGGGACGGCGCCTCCTGGACGGGGCAGACCCGTACGAAGGCGGCCGTCCGCGGTCCGCTCGTCGCCGGGGTCGTCGGCGCGGGGGTGCTCGCCGCGGCCCTCGTCGTCAGCGCGGTGCTCACCTTCGGCACCGGCGCGGGCGCCACCGGCCTTCCGGGCGACGAGGCCGGCCCCGAGCCCAGCAGCGAGCCGGCCCCGCCCGACGACGGGCCGGGCGCACCGGAGGAGGACCCGGACGCGCCGGGCGGGCCGGAGGGCGACGTCCCGGCCGTCGGCGTCGATCTGCCCGTACTGGAGGGCTGGGAGCACGACCCGCTCGGGCCGATGGTCACCACCGGGAAGTACAAGTGCCCCGGCAGCAAGGAGGAGAGCTGCCTGCGCGGCTCGTCCGCCATCGTCGTGGCGCCCACCGACACCGGCAGCGCGGAGGACGTGGCGAAGAACGACATCGGCCGGTTCGCCAAGCTCGCCTACAGCAAGGGGACTTACGGAGGGATCACCTCGCACGAGGCCGTCGCCTCCGAGAAGACCTCGATCGCGGGCCAGGACGCGTACCGGGTGCGCTGGAAGATCGTCAACAAGACCAAGCCGAACGCCTACGTCGAGTCCGTGGCGTTCCCGCACCCCGACGGCTCCGGGGAGATGCTGCTGATGCGCACCGGCTTCGACATCGCCGAGTCCGCACCGCCGTTGAGCGACATGGACAAACTGGCCGAAGGGGTCACCGAGGACGGCGGCGGCGACGGCTCCAGCGAGAATGTCTGAAAACCGATGAAGCGCCGATGAAGCACAGCTGAGGGCCGGGCGAGGGCTGGGCGGCGTGGCCGGAATGCGTGGAGGGCACTCTCCGCGCGGCGCCTCAGAGGAAGGTCTGGCCCTCGCCCCGGTAGGTCGGGAAGGAACCGGTCACGCGGTCGCCCTCGATCACGTGCAGTTCCGCGAA
This sequence comes from Streptomyces winkii, assembly GCF_032248595.1. Taxonomy (NCBI): domain Bacteria; kingdom Bacillati; phylum Actinomycetota; class Actinomycetes; order Kitasatosporales; family Streptomycetaceae; genus Streptomyces; species Streptomyces winkii. The sequence goes on from NZ_JASTTH010000003.1 coordinate 290,736, forward strand.
CCGCTCGCACAACTCGCCTGCCTTGGCGTGCCGGAACCACACGCGGTCTCCCACCAGCAGATCGTCGGCGGCGGCACCGAGCAGCGGCGTCTGCACCTCGCCCGCTCCCTCCTGCCCGTCGTAGCGCAGCCCTTCGGGGAGGTACGGCTGGGGGAGCCTGTCCGCCCCGGGCGCCCCGGAGGCGGGATAACCGCCGCCGAGGACGGTCACCACGCCCACCCCGGGCCTGCGTACGACGGGCAGCGCGAACAGCGCGGCGGGCCGTCCCGTGAACGACGTGTAGTGGTCGAACAGGCGCGGCACGAACAGGCCGGAGCCCGCGGCGACTTCGGTGACCGCGTCCTCGGCGGCCGTGTGCTGCACGCTGCCCGTGCCGCCGCCGTTGACGAACTCCAGGTCAGGGGCGACGCGGCGCACCGCGTGCACCGCCGCCGCCCGCCGGGCGGCCAGCTCCCGCCGGGCCGTCCTCTGCATGAGCCGCACGCCGCGCGAGCGCGCCCAGTTGCCCGGTGCGTCGTCGCCGACGCCTGCCACATGGCCCTCGTACGCCATCAGGCCGATGAGCCGGAAGCCCGGCCGCCGGGTCACCGCGCGGGCCAGCTCCGCGAGCCGGGTGGGGGAGTGCAGCGGGGAGCGGAGCGCGCCGATCCGGACACGGCCGCCCAGAAGCCGCAGCGAGGTGTCGAGTTCGAGACAGACCCGGATCTCCTGTGTACCGCCGTCCCGCGCGGCGTCGACGAGGTCGAGCTGCGCGACGTCGTCCACCATCACCGTCACGCTCTGCGCGAGCTTCGGATCGGCGGCCAGCTCGGCGAATCCGGCCCGGTCGGCGGAGGGATAGGCCAGCAGCACGTCGTCGATTCCGGAACGCGCCAGCCACAGGGACTCGGCGAGGGTGAAGCTCATGACCCCGGCGAAGCCGTCACGGGCGAGTACGCGCTCCAACAGAGTCCGGCAGCGCACCGACTTGCTGGCGACGCGGACCGGTTTGCCGCGGGCGCGGCGTACCAGGTCGGCGGCGTTCGCGTCGAACGCTTCCAGGTCGACGACGGCGAGCGGCGCGTCCAGATGCGCGGTCGCGCGATCGTAGCGGGCACGGTCGGCTGCGGGGCCGGGAGTGACGTCGGGCACCCGGGCAGCTTGCCAGAGCGGAGCCCCCCGGGACAGTCCCGCCCCGTCCGCGGACCTCTCCGACCGGGTTGCCGGGACCACCAGTTCGCCCCGTAGAGTTACGCCGCACGCTGTCATGAGTCTGGACCAGCGGCGTGCTGTCCGATACGAACCGGCATGCCCCGAAAGGGGATCGTGCGGGGTGGCCCTGCGCGCGGGAGGGGTGCAGATGAGCACTGACGCCGACCGCACGCACTCCCCGGACCCTTCACCGGACTCATATCCTTCACGTCCCCCGGTCCCACCCCGCCCCGCCTTTCCCCCGCGCCCCTCCGCGCCTCCGCGTCAGGGCGCGCCCGCGGGGCAGTCCCAGAAAGACGAGCCCACCGCACACATGCCGCACGACACGGAATCGGACGCATTCAGGCCTGCCGGCACGCAGTCCTCGTCCGCCCCGTCCGACGCGTCCGCTCCACCCGCTCCGTCCGACAGGTCCGGTGCGTCGTCCACGCCCGGCGGGCCGAGACCTCCCCGGCCCGCTTCAACTCCCCAGCCCCCGCCGCCCTCCGGGCAGCCGCTGACCTCCGAGACGCTGCACCGCAGGGCGTTCGCCACGGGCACGGACGGGCAGAGCGGCAACGGCGGCAATGGCGGCACCTCCGGGTACGGCACCTCCGCCGGGTACGGCGGCACTTCCGGGCCCGGCACCTCCGGCGGGTACGGCTCGGCCTCCGACCGCGGCAGATCGGGCGGGCCCACGCCCGCCGAGAGCGCGCCCGGCTCCCGTACCTCCGCGGGCTCCGCCGGCTCCGCGCCCCTCCCCGGTGCGGGCGCGGCAGCCGTACCTCCGCAGCGGCCTTCCGCTCGCCCGGGTCCCGCGGGGCCGCCGTCCGGTCCCGCAGGGCCGCCTCCCGGCACGCCCTGGCGGCCCGGGCTCCCCGACTCCGGGCCTCCCACCTGGCAGTTGCGGCCGATCAGCGACAAACCTCCGCACAGCCGTCCGGCGCCGCGCACCGTCGCGGCAGCCGTCTGTCTCGTCCTGGGCGTCGGCCTGCTCGGCGGAGCCGCGGCCGGTACCTGGCTCACCGACGATCCCGGCGAACAGGCCGTCACCGAGGGCTCGTTCGACGACATGCGCGCCGCATGGCACAACATCCCCGTCGACAAGCTCTTCCCCCGCGTCCTGGACGGGCGGGGCGCGGGCCCCGGCGGCGCCGACCGCCGCTGGCTCCGCGTCGGGGTCGCGCCGGACAGCAACTGCCGTGGTGCGTTCGACCCGTTGCTCGCCAAGGCGCTCTCGCCCGTCGGATGCAGCCGCCTCGTACGGGCCACGTACGCCGACGAGACCACGAGCAGCGTCATCACGGTCGGTCTGGTCTTCACCCGCTCCGAGGGCGCGGGCATGCGGGCGCTCCGCAAGCGGTTCGCCGTGGAGAACCTCGGCGAGCGCAGCGACCTGATGCCCCGTCCGTACGGATCACGCGGCACGGTCTCGGCCGACTTCGGCGACGCGCAGCGCGCGAGCTGGACGATACGGGTGCTCTCCGACGCCCCCGTCGTCGTCTACGCCGTGAGCGGTTTCGCGGACGGACGCGTCGTCAGCGACCCGCAGCCCGCGGCCGAGGCGACCGAGAAGGGGGAGACCTCGGCGGCCGCGCAGGCCGGTCTCGGGCATGACGCACAGGGCATCGCGGACCGCATCGAACGCCGCCTGCGCAACGCGGCAGGGGAAGAAGAGGCCGACCAGTGACCTACACCCGTCCCGTACACAGCCGGCCGCGCCGCGGCCGCCCCACCCGAGTCGCGGTCGCGCTGTTCGCCGCCGCGCTCGGCGTGTTCCCCGCGGCCGGAACCGCACAGGCCGCGGACGGCGAGGGCATTCAGCGGCAGCAGTGGGGCCTGAAGGCCATCCACGCGCCGGACGCCTGGAAGACCACCAAGGGCAAGGGCATCACCGTCGCCGTGCTCGACACCGGCGTCGACCCCGGCCACCCCGATCTGGCGGGCAGCGTGCGCGCCGGCCACGACTTCATCGGTCTGGGCGCGAAGAAGGGCGACCGGACCTGGGCCCGGCACGGCACCGCCATGGCGGGGATCATCGCCGGCCACGGTCACGGCAAGGGCGGCAAGCTCGGCGTGATGGGCGTCGCCCCGGAGGCGAAGATCCTTCCCGTACGCGTCCTGCTGGAGGACAGCGACCCCAAGCGCAAGCGGGCCCGCAACGCCCGCGCCTCCGCCCTCGCCGACGGTCTGCGCTGGGCCGCGGACAAGGGCGCGGACGTCATCAACCTCTCCCTCGGCGACGACAGCAGCTCCGCACACCCCGAGGCCGGTGAGGACGCCGCCGTGCGCTACGCGCAGCGCAAGGGCGCCGTGGTCGTGGCCTCCGCGGGCAACGGCGGAGAGGACGGCGACCACGTCTCCTACCCGGCCGCCTATCCCGGCGTCATCGCGGTCACCGCGGTGGACCGCCGCGGGGCGCGCGCGTCCTTCTCCACGCGCCGCTGGTACGCGAGCGTCGCGGCCCCCGGCAAGGAGGTGCTGATAGCCGACCCGGACCGGCAGTACTACGAGGGCTGGGGCACCAGTGCGGCCTCGGCGTTCGCCTCCGGCGCTGTCGCGCTCGTACGTGCCGCGCACCCCGACCTCAGCCCCGCGCAGATCAAGGAGCTGATGTCCGACACGGCACGGCACACTCCCGAGGGCGGACGCAGCGACGCCCTGGGCACGGGCGTCGTCGACCCGGCCGCGGCCATCGAGATGGGCTCCAACATCAAGCCGCGGAAGCAGCAGCCGAGTCAGGCCCCGTACCGGAGCGAATTCTTCGGCACGGGCCCGGACGACGGGCCGAGCGCCGGCTGGCTGGCGACCATCGCCGCCGTGCTCGGGCTGCTGCTCATCGGCGGGGCCGTGGCGGTGCACAAGGGCGTGAACCTGGAGACGCTGCGCGGCGTGCGCTCGCGGCTGCCGGAGCACTGAGGACATAGCGCTGAGGACGTGACGCAGCGCTGAGCACGTACGGACGCGGCCGTACACCCGGATCGGGGTGTACGGCCGCTCCGGGTCCGGGCGTTCGGGCGGGAGCCCCGGCGTCCGGCGGCGCCGCCCCGCGGAACTAAGCTCACGCCCGTGGCGCTCAAGGACATCCCCGACCCCGGCTTCGCCGCCGACACCGGTTCGGCCGACCCCGCTCTCGCCGAGGCGCTCCGCGCCTGGCAGGCCGCCCCCGGGGAGCCGGGCGCCGAACGGCGTGTGCTGGCGGCCCTCGCCGAAGCCCGCCTCCTGGTGCCCGTCGTCGCCGTCCTCGGGGAGACCGAGACCGACGAATCGGGCCTGCGCCGCGAGAAGTCGAGCGAGATGGCCGTGCCGACGCTCACCTCGCCCGGAGGCCGCCGCGCGCTGCCCGCGTTCACCAGCACCGAGGCGCTGGCCCGCTGGGACGCGGAGGCCCGCCCCGTGGCCGTACCGCTGAGCCGGGCGCTGCAAGCCGTCGCGCACGAGGAGGCCGACACCCTCGTCCTGGACCTCGCCGGGCCCGTGACGTTCCAGCTGACCGGTGCCGCGCTGCGGGCCCTCGCCGAGGGGCACGCGGGCGCCGACCCCGCCGCCGACCCCCGTGTCACCGGCGCGCTGCGCACCCTGCTCGCGGCCGATCCGGCCGTGACGGGCGCACACCTCGTGCCCGGCGGCGCCGGAACCGACGCCACCCTCGCGATCACGCTGACCGCGAACGCCGCCGCCGACCACGACGAGGCCGCTGCGGCGGTACGGCGGCTGGCCGGAGCCCTCGCCTCCGACGAGGTGCTGCGCTCACGCCTGGTGAAGGGCCTCGAACTGGCCCTGCTTCCGCCCGGCAGCCCGCTGCCCGAAGGCGCGCTCTACCGGGCGTGACGCTCCGCCGTCGTCCCGCCTGCCGCCCGTCGGGCACACCCGGCGATCTCCTGCCGCACCCGCGTCGTCGCTGGTGGGGGCCGCTTCCGGCTCGACATGCGAGCCCGCCGTGCGCGGCGGAGGATGGTGAGCGACCATTCCCGACGTGTCAGGAGCGCCATGTCGACCGAGACGGAGCTACAGACGACCGCGGCGGAATTCCTGGGAACCCTGGTCCTCGTCTTCTTCGCGGTGGGTGCCACGGTCCTGGCGGGCGAGTACATCGGCACGCTCGGCATCGCGCTCACGTTCGGCTTCACGCTGCTCGCCCTGGCGTACGTCTTCGGGCCGATCTCCGGTGCCCACGTGAACCCCGCGGTCACGCTCGGCATGCTGGCGGCCAAGCGCCTGGACATGCCGACCGCCGTGAAGTACTGGATCGCCCAGGTCGCCGGTGCCATCGCGGGCGCCGCCCTGCTCTTCCTGCTCGCGAAGCAGGTGCCCGGCCTCAAGACCAGCGAGAGCTTCGGCAGCAACGGGTTCGGCGACCGCTCCGCGGTGCAGATCAACCTCGGCGGCGCGTTCCTCGCCGAACTGCTGATGACCGCGTTCCTCGTCTACGTCTATCTGTGCATGACCCACAGGGTGACCATCGCGGGCTTCGGCGGACTCCCCATCGGCCTCACGCTGGCGGTGGTCAACCTCATGGGCATCCCGCTGACGGGCGCCTCGGTCAACCCGGCCCGCAGCCTGGGCCCGGCCATCTTCGCGGGCGGCGCGGCGCTCACCCAGTTCTGGCTCTTCCTCGTCGCCCCGCTCGTGGGCGGCCTGCTCGCGGCCGCGGTGCACCGCGTCACGCATCCCCCGGCGGGCGCCGACCTGCACAGGAACCTTCAGCCCTCGGGCTCTCCTCGATGACCGCCGCCCCGCTCCGCCGGCTCGTCAGCTGAAGACCGGGCCCGTGAACTTCTCACCGGGGCCCTGCCCGGGCTCGTCCGGCACCGCCGAGGCCTCGCGGAACGCCAGTTGCAGCGACTTCAGACCGTCGCGCAGCGGCGCCGCGTGGTACGAGCCGATCTCCGTGGCGCTCGCGGTGACGAGCCCCGCCAGCGAGTGGATGAGCTTGCGCGCCTCGTCCAGATCGCGGTGGTCCTCGCCGCCCTCGGACAGCCCGAGATTGACCGCGGCCGAACTCATCAGGTGCACCGCGACAGTTGTGATCACCTCGACCGCGGGCACGTCCGCGATGTCTCGGGTCATGCTGTCGAAGTCGGGGGCGCCCGCCCCGGAGGGGCCGTGGGGTTCGGTTTCGCTCATGCGTGCCACCCTAGGGGGTGCCCAACGGGCCCCCGCGCGCTCCCGGCGCCCGGAACCCGCATCCCGCGAGAGCTGCCGGCCCCGTGCCGTCCCTGCCCAGGAAGCTCCGGTGGGGAACCTCGGTGGCCCCTGGTATGCTGGGATATCGACCGGCTGGAGAGTACGTGACTTCAGCCCGCAAGTGGAGGCTCCGAACTCCCACCTGACGGCCCTCAGGGCCGCGGGTCAACGGTCAGGCTGCGCCCCGCGGATCGCGCGTCGGTGCTCCAGGTCTTTGAGGAGCCACCGCCTGTGTCCGTCAGGGGCGTTTTCTGCGTCTTGGTGCGGTGGTCACAAGACGACATCACTTGCGCGGCCGTCCGCCAGACCGCCGCGCGTGTAACCGAGGAGGCCCCATCAGCGCCGAGCCCCGCATCAACGACCGGATTCGCGTCCCCGAGGTGCGACTCGTCGGTCCCAGTGGCGAGCAGGTCGGCATCGTGCCGCTTGCCAAGGCCCTGGAGCTAGCGCAGGAATACGACCTCGACCTGGTCGAGGTGGCGGCGACAGCACGTCCGCCGGTGTGCAAGCTCATGGACTACGGAAAGTTCAAGTACGAGTCGGCCATGAAGGCCCGTGAAGCGCGCAAGAACCAGGCGCACACGGTCATCAAGGAGATGAAGCTCCGGCCGAAGATCGATCCGCACGACTACGACACCAAGAAGGGTCACGTCGTCCGGTTCCTCAAGCAGGGTGACAAGGTCAAGATCACGATCATGTTCCGCGGACGTGAGCAGTCCCGCCCCGAGCTGGGCTTCCGTCTGCTCCAGCGGCTCGCGGACGACGTCGCCGACCTGGGCTTCGTGGAATCCAACCCGAAGCAGGACGGCCGTAACATGATCATGGTGCTCGGTCCGCACAAGAAGAAGACCGAGGCGATGGCCGAGGCCCGCGAGGCCCAGGCCGCGCGCAAGGCCGGCCGCCAGCAGGAGAGCAGCCCCGCCGAGGAGCCCGCCGAGGCGTGAGCCCTCCAGGGGCTCTGCCTCGGGACACCTCCCGGACACGGTCCGGACAGTCCGTACAAGCGATACACGGCGCCTTCGCCGTCGGCCCGCCGGGCCGGGCGCGGGCGTCACCGACGAGGAGTGAACGGCGACATGCCGAAGAACAAGACGCACAGTGGTGCCCGTAAGCGCTTCAAGATCACCGGCTCCGGCAAGGTGATGCGCCAGCGTGCCGGTCGCCGCCACCTTCTCGAGCACAAGCCGTCCACGTTGACGCGCCGCCTTGCCGGCAAGACCGAGATGGCCCCGGCCGACGCCAAGAAGGTCAAGAAGCTTCTCGGCAAGTAAGGCCGGTTCGACCGGGACCCAATCGATTCGGGCTGGGTGGTCGTCCCACCAGACCGGCCCCGTGTACCAAGGAGTTATCAAGTGGCACGCGTCAAGCGGTCAGTCAACGCACACAAGAAGCGCCGGGCGATCCTGGAGCAGGCCAGCGGTTACCGCGGCCAGCGTTCCCGTCTGTACAGGAAGGCGAAGGAGCAGGTCACCCACTCCTACGTCTACAACTACAACGACCGCAAGCGGCGCAAGGGCGACTTCCGCCAGCTGTGGATCCAGCGGATCAACGCCGCGGCCCGCGCCAACGGCATCACCTACAACCGCTTCATCCAGGGTCTGAAGGCCGCCAACATCGAGGTGGACCGCAAGATCCTCGCCGACCTCGCGGTCAACGACGCGGGCGCCTTCACCGCTCTCGTCGAGGCGGCGCAGAAGGCTCTCCCGGGCGACGTCAACGCCCCGAAGGCAGCCTGAAGCACGCCGCGCGCACGGCGCACCAGCAGCGGACCCGCAGGCATCAGTGCCCGCGGGTCCGCTGCTGTGCGTGACGCACGGGCACCAACCCGGAAGTGAGCCGCCGCCCATGGGCACCCCCGACCTGATCTCCCCGCGCTCCGCCCGCGTCGCCGCGGCGCGGCGTCTCGTGCGCCGCAACTTCCGCGCCAAGGACCGCCGTTTCCTCGCCGAGGGGCCGCAGGCCGTACGGGAAGCCGTCGCGCACCGTCCCGCGGAGGCCGACGCCCACACCGGGGCGGACGGTCCCGCCCTGACCGAGCTGTTCGCGACGCCCGAGGCCGCCGAGCGGCATCCCGGAATCGTGCGGGAGGCCCGGGACTCGGGGGTACGCGTCCACCTCGCCGCTCCGGAGACGCTGGACGGCATGGCGCAGACCGTCAGCCCTCAAGGGCTGGTCGGGGTCTGCCGGTTCGTCGACTCCCCGCTGGAGGCGGTGCTCGCCGCCCGTCCGCGTCTCGTGGCGGTCCTCGCGCACGTACGGGATCCGGGCAATGCGGGAACGGTGCTGCGCTGCGCGGACGCCGCCGGGGCCGATGCCGTCGTCCTCACCGACGCGTCCGTCGACCTCTACAACCCCAAGACCGTTCGCGCGTCCGCGGGTTCGCTGTTTCATCTGCCCGTCGTGGTCGGAGTTCCCGCGGCCGAGGCCGCCGCGGGGCTGCGCGCCGCGGGCGTGCGGCTGCTGGCCGCCGACGGCACCGGCGAGCGCGACCTCGACGCCGAGCTCGACGCCGGGACGATGGGCGGCCCCACCGGCTGGATCTTCGGCAACGAGGCGTGGGGCCTGCCGGAGGAGACCCGCGCCCTCGCGGACGCCGTGGTCAGGGTGCCCATCCACGGCCGCGCGGAGAGCCTCAACCTGGCGACGGCGGCGGCAGTATGCCTGTACGCGTCAGCCCGCGCGCAGCGCACCGCCGGCGGATGCCGGCACGGGGACGGTCTTCGCGGCGACGGCCGCTGAGTTCCGCGCACCGGCCGCGAGTTGGAAGCCCCTCGGCGTCCCGGACGACCCCGTACGGACATGCCTGGTTACCGTGCGCCCCGGCGTGCGCCCGGCCGCGCGTCCGCTGCCGTCAGTGCCGCTCCCGCCCGGCGTCGCGGGGAGGGACACCGTGCACGGTGCACTAGTAGGGTGGCGGGCCCGGGGGCGGAGCCAGTGGAGCCAGTTGGGGCCGGTGGAGCCAGTGAGGCCAGATGAGGGGGGTGCGGCGCGAATGGACGTGGGGACGCAGCGCACGGATGCGCGCGGAGTCCCGTTCCCGTCGGCCGACGCCTCCTCGAACCTGCCGGGCTGCTCCGCCGGGGACCGGCCGCGTCCCGCCGAGCAGCCGCACCGTCCCGCTCCGTCGGTGCCGGCCGCCCGTACCGGCGGCTCCCGGCCCGAGCCTCTGGCCGCGGCCGGAGGGCACGGCGTACACCCCGACGACCTGCCGGAAGGGCTGGTCGTCGCGGACCGCGCGGGCCGCGTCGTCTGCTTCAACACCGCCGCGTCGCGCATCACCGGGCTCAGCGCAGCGGACGCCCTGGGCGGCACCCTCCAACAGGCGCTTCCCCTGGAGGACATGGACGGCCGCCGGTGGTGGCAGCTGACCGATCCCTACGGCGGTCTGGCCACCCGCACCGGCCAGCCCGAACGGAACCTGCTGCTTCCCGGCGGACGCGAAGTACTCGTCGCCGCCCGGTACGTGCGCTCGTACCCGAAGGGGCCCGTCCAGCGGCTGGTGGTGACTCTGCGCGGGACGGAGGCGCGCAGGCGTGCCGAGCGCAGCCATGCCGAGCTGATAGCGACGGTCGCGCACGAACTGCGCTCGCCGCTCACCTCGGTGAAGGGCTTCACCGCGACGCTGCTGGCGAAGTGGGAGCGCTTCACCGACGACCAGAAGCGGCTGATGCTGGAGACCGTCGACGCCGACGCCAACCGCGTCACCAGGCTCATCGCCGAGTTGCTGGACATCTCCCGCATCGACTCGGGACGCCTCGAGGTGCGCCGTCAGCCCGTGGACATGGCCGCGGCCGTGCGCCGCCACGTCGACGCGCACATCGCGGCAGGACGCTCCGCGGACCGCTTCGTCACACGCATCAGCGAACAGCTGCCCGGCCTGTGGGCCGACCCCGACAAGATCGACCAGGTCCTCGGGAATCTGCTGGAAAACGCCGTGCGCCACGGCGAGGGCACTGTCACCATTGAGGTCGAACCCGCACCCTTCCGCAGCGACGAACAAGGAACGGCAGTCACCGTGAGCGACGAAGGCCCCGGCATCCCAGAGGAGTCGATGAGCCGCGTCTTCACCCGCTTCTGGCGGGGCAGCAAGCGCGGCGGCACCGGCCTGGGCCTCTACATCGTCAAGGGCATCGTCGAGGCGCACGGCGGGACGATCACCGTGGACCGGGCGGTCGCCGGCGGCGCCCGCTTCCGATTTACCCTGCCCGTGGGCGCCCCGGCCTTCATGGCCTGAGCGGCGCGCACGGGCTTCTCCGCGGCCCGCGGGAGCGCGGCCCCTCCCCGTGATCAGGCGATCACGGCCGTGTGCGGGGGCGCGTGCCCGTCCATCTAGACTCGGCTGCCGGGGGTTCCGCCCCCAGGCCCTCCAAGGACCGAGGGGGCCCCAGGTCCTACGGGCCGAAGGGACACTCGCGCGCAGCCGGATCCGAATCGGAAGTATGGAAGAAGATGTCCGCACCCAATAAGTCCTACGACCCGGTCGAGGTCGAGGCGCTCAAACCGGAAGTGATCGACCGGGCCAGGGACGAGGCGCTCACCGCCATCGCCTCCGCCGGCGATCTCGAATCGCTGCGCGAGGTGAAGGCCGCACACGCCGGTGACCGCTCCCCGCTGGCCCTCGCCAACCGCGAGATCGGCGCACTGCCGCCGCAGGCCAAGGCCGAGGCGGGCAAGCGCGTCGGCCAGGCACGCGGCGCCGTCGGGCAGGCGCTGAAGCAGCGGCAGGAGGAACTGGAGCGCGAGCGCGACGAGCGGGCGCTCGTCGAGGAGGCGGTCGACGTCACGCTGCCCTACGACCGTCTGCCCGCCGGCGCCCGCCATCCGATCACGACCTTCAGCGAGCGGGTCGAGGACATCTTCGTGGCCATGGGGTACGAGGTCGCCGAGGGCCCCGAGGTCGAGGCGGAGTGGTTCAACTTCGACGCCCTGAACATCGCGCCCGACCACCCGTCGCGCACGATGCAGGACACCTTCTTCGTACGTGCGGCGAAGGACGGCGACGGCGACGGGGCCGCGGGCGCCGAGGGAGACAGCGGCGTGGTGCTGCGCACCCACACCTCGCCGGTGCAGATCCGTACGATGCTCGACCGCGAGCCTCCCGTCTATGTGATCTGCCCCGGCCGGGCCTTCCGCACCGACGAACTGGACGCGACGCACACGCCCGTCTTCACGCAGGTCGAACTGCTCGCCGTCGACGAGGGCCTGACGATGGCCGACCTCAGGGGCACGCTCGACCACATGGTGCGCGAGCTGTTCGGCGAGGGAGTGCACACCCGGCTGCGCCCGCACTACTTCCCGTTCACCGAGCCGTCCGCCGAGATGGACATGGTCTGCTACCGCTGCCACGGCGAGTCCGTCGGCGACCCGGACCGCCCGTGCCGCACCTGCTCCAGCGAGGGCTGGATCGAGCTGGGCGGCTGCGGAATGGTCAACCCGCGCGTGCTGACCGCGTGCGGGCTGGACCCGGAGAAGTACAGCGGATTCGCGTTCGGATTCGGGATCGAGCGGATGATGATGTTCCGCCACAACGTCGAGGACATGCGAGACATGGTCGAGGGTGACGTGCGCTTCACCAGGCCGTTCGGGATGGAGATCTGATGCGCGCCCCGCTTTCGTGGCTGCGAGAGTACGTGGACCTGCCGGCCGGCGAGACCGGACGGGACGTCGCGGCCAAGCTGATCGAGGCCGGCCTGGAGGTCGAGACCGTCGACCGGCTCGGCACCGGCCTCAAGGGCCCCCTCGTCGTCGGCAAGGTCCTCGCGATCGAGGAGCTGACAGGCTTCAAGAAGCCGATCCGCTACTGCCAGGTCGACGTCGGAGATGCCGGAAGCGGCGCCCGTACGGAGTCCGGGGGAGGCGCGGCCGAGCCGCAGAACATCGTGTGCGGCGCGACCAACTTCCGCGTGGGCGACAAGGTCGTCGTCGCGCTGCCCGGTGCCGTGCTGCCCGGCGACTTCGCCATCAGCGCCCGCAAGACCTACGGCAAGGTCTCCGAGGGCATGATCTGTTCGGCCGCCGAGCTCGAGATGGGCGACGACCACTCGGGGATCATCGTCCTGCCGCCGGAGTACGAGCCGGGCAGCGACGCCGTCGAGGTGCTCGAACTCGTCGACGAGGTCCTGGACATCGCGGTCACCCCAGACCGCGGCGACTGCCTGTCCATGCGCGGCATCGCCCGCGAGACGGCGACCGCGTACGGCGGTCAGCTGCGCGACCCCGCCCTGCTCGACGTGCCAACTCCCAACGAGGACGGCTTCCCGGTCAATGTCGCCGACCCCAAGGGCTGCGACCGCTTCGCCGCCCGTACGGTCACGGGGCTGCGCCCGGAGGCCACGTCGCCGCTGTGGCTCCAGCGGCGCCTCCAGAAGTCCGGCATGCGGCCCGTCTCGCTGCCCGTCGACATCACCAACTACGTGATGCTGGAGCTCGGTTCGCCGCTGCACGCCTACGACCGCTCCCGGCTGGAGGGCCCCATCACGGTCCGCCGTGCCACGGCGGGCGAGCAGCTGACCACGCTCGACGGCACGAAGCGGGACCTGGACACCGAAGACCTCGTCATCGCCGACGACGCCGGGCCCATCGGGCTCGCCGGCGTGATGGGGGGCGGCAACAGCGAGATCGCCGACCCCGAGCAGGACCCGGAGAGCGGCGAGTGGCGCGGCACGACCGAAGTCGTCGTGGAGGCCGCCCACTTCGACCCGGTCACCGTGGCCCGCACCGGCCGGCGCCACAAGATCTCCTCCGAGGCGTCCCGCCGCTTCGAGCGCGGCGTGGACCCGCAGGCCGCGGCCGCGGCCGCCCAGCGCACCGTCGATCTGCTGGTGCTGCTGGCCGGGGGGACGGCCGACCCGGGCGTCACCGAGTTCGTCACCCCGCACGGCCCGCACGTCATCAAGATCCCGGCGACGCTTCCGGGCCGGGTCGCGGGCGTCGACTACGGCCGCGAGACCGTCGTGCACCGCCTCCTCCAGGTGGGGTGCGACGTGTACGGGCAGGACGAGCTGACCGTCACGGCCCCGTCCTGGCGCCCCGACCTGACCGATCCCAACGACCTGGCCGAGGAGGTCATCCGGCTGGAGGGGTACGAGAACCTGCCGTCCACGCTGCCCAGGCCGCCCGCCGGCCGGGGCCTGACCGAGCGGCAGCGGCTGCACCGCCGGGTCGGGCGAGCGCTGGCCGGCGCCGGCTACGTCGAGGCCCTCAACTACCCCTTCGTCGGCCAGGGTTCCTTCGACCAGCTCGGCCTGGCCGAGGACGACCCGCGGCGCCGTACGCTCTCGCTCGTCAACCCCCTCTCCGACGAGGAGCCTTCGCTGCGCACGACGCTGCTCCCCGGGCTCCTGGCGGCGCTGCGGAACAACGAGGGCCGCGGCAGCCAGGGCAGCCAGGGTGGGCTGGCCCTCTTCGAGACGGGCCTCGTCTTCATTCCCACCGGAGACGAGACGCACGCCGCGCGGCTGCGCGTCGACGCCCGCCCGGCCGACGAGGAGATCGCCTCCCTGGAGGCGGCGTTGCCCGGGCAGCCGAGGCATGCGGCCGCCGTGCTCGCCGGTCCCCGCGAGCAGCCGGGCTGGTGGGGCGAGGGCCGCGCGGCGAACTGGGCCGACGCGGTCGAGGCCGCCCGTACGGTGGCGGGAGCCGCCGGCGTCGAACTCGCCGTACGCAGCGCGCAGTACGAGCCGTGGCACCCGGGCCGGTGCGCCGCCCTGTCCATCCGCGGTGAGGACGGCGAGGAGACCGTGATCGGGCACGCCGGCGAACTGCACCCGCGCGTGGTGAGGGCGCTCAGCCTGCCGCCGCGCACCTGTGCGATGGAGCTCGACCTGGACGCCGTCGAGCGGGCGGGCGGTGATGTCGTGACGGCGCCGCGGGTCTCTGCCTTCCCGGTGGCGACGCGGGACGTCGCGCTGGTGGTGGACGAGTCCGTGCCGGCGGAGCGGGTCGAGGCCGCGCTGCGCGAGGGCGCGGGCGAACTCCTCGAGTCGGTGCGGCTGTTCGACGTCTTCACCGGTGAACAGCTCGGCGGCGGCAAGAAGTCGCTGGCGTACGCGCTGCGCTTCCGCGCGGTCGACCGCACGCTCACGGCGGACGAGGCCTCGGCGGCGCGGGACGCCGCGGTGGACTCCGCGGTCGGGCGCACGGGTGCGGCGCTGCGCGGGGCACAGGCCCCCGCGGGCGCCTGAGACCGGGCCCGGGCGGGTCCCGGGACACCGACGGCCCGGTCCCTTGGCGGGAGAGCCAGGGACCGGGCCGTCGTGTGTCCCGAGCTCCCGAGCGCCGGGCGCGCACGCCGGAAGCGCGGGCGGCGCGGCACCGCACAGTCACGCGTCGACTCACTCAATCGTGTGAGGAATGCCGGACATTGGTCGTTCCGGTCCGTGGTTCGGACACCATCGTGCTGGTCGCAGGGGGATCGCAGGGGGGAGGGGGAGAGACAGCAGCACGGACGGGGCCGACGGACGCCCCGTAGGCCGGAGGGACCATCCGCATGACCGGAGACGAGGCATCTCGCACACGCGTCACGGGCACCGGCCTCGGCGAACCGGACGGCGCGCGCGCCTTGGAGGCGGCGAACGCGGCAGGGCCCGCGAAGGCCGTGAGGACCGCAGCGCACGCCGAAGCGGTGAAGGCTCCGGGGCCCGTGAAGTCTCCGCGGCTCGCGACGGCGGACGGGAAACCCTCGTCGTCCGGCGCCCGGACGGCACGCAGGGCGATGGCCTTCGCGGTGCCGGCCGTATGGGCAACGGGCGTGCTGGTGTGGGAACTTCTGCTGCCGGTGGACACGCACTGCGTCGCGCTGCTGGCCGCGACGCCCGCGCTGGCGTGCGCCGGCACCGGAGCGCGGACCGGGGTGTGGCTCGGGGGCGTCTGTGCGTTTCTCGCGCTCTACCCGCTGGGTTCGGTGCCCGCCTACGAGCAGATCGGCGGCAGGGCCGGCATGTCCGGGGCCATCGTCTGCGTCGCCATGGCCAGTTGCTACTCGGCGCGGCGGCGTGCGCGGCTCATCGACGAGCTGGCCCGTACCCGCGAGGTGGCGACCGCCGCGCAGCAGGCGCTGATACGTCCACTGCCGGCGCGCATCGGCGGCTTCGGCGTGGCCGCGGGATATCTCTCGGCGACGCGCGGCGCCGCGGTCGGCGGAGACCTGTACGACGCGGTGGAGACCGCGCACGGCGTGCGCATCGTGATCGGTGACGTACGGGGCCACGGGCTCGGCGCCGTGAGCACAGTCGCGGCGGTGCTCGGCGGCTTCCGCGAGGCCGCGCACGACGAACCGCGGCTGGAGCGCGTGCCGCACCGGCTGGAGCTGGCGCTGGACCGGCACTTGGCGGCCCGCCACTCCCCGCCGGCCGTACCGCCGGAGCCCGGCGGCCGGGCCCGGCCCGCCGAAGAGGAGCCCGTGGACGAGGAGTTCGTGACGGTGCTGCTGCTGGAGGTGCACGAGGACGGCACGGTGCGCGCCGTCAACTGCGGCCACCCCTGGCCGTACCGGCTGACGGCCGGTCACGCGGGCGGCTGCCGCAGCGAGCCGGTGTGCAGCGAAGAACCCCTGCCGCCCCTCGGCATGGTGCCGCTGCCGCCGGACGGGCCGGAGCCCCGCCAACTCGCCCTGCCGCCGGGGGAGGTGCTGTTCCTCTACACCGACGGGGCAGAGGACGCCCGTGACGCCGAGGGCGCCTTCTTTCCGCTCCCCGAGGCGCTCGCCGCGGCCGTGGCCGGTGCCCGGGGCCGTAAGGGCCGCCGGGCGACGGCGGGCGCCGCCGACCCGCTCGCCCCGGAGGGCATCGTGGACTCGCTGCGGCGCTGCCTGCTGCGGCACGCGAACGGACGGCTGCCCGACGACGTCGCGCTGCTGGCCTTGCGCAACGACCGCTGCCGGGTGCACGGGCAGAGACGCGAGCCGCAGCCGGAACAGGCGTACTTCGACGAGCAGTTGGCGTGCTCCTGCCCGTGACCGGCCCGCTGCGTCAGCTATACGCGTAGAAGCCCGCGCCCGCCTTACGGCCGAGGCGTCCCGCGTCCACCATCCGCTGGAGCAGCGGCGGAGCGGCGTACAGGGGCTCCTTGAACTCCGAGTACATCGAGTCGGCGACCGAGGCGACGGTGTCGAGGCCGATGAGGTCCGCGAGCTTGAGCGGTCCCATCGGGTGCGCGCAGCCCAGCTCCATGCCGTTGTCGATGTCCTCGCGGCTCGCGATCCCCGACTCGAACATCCTGACCGCGGAGAGCAGATACGGGATCAGCAGCGCGTTGACGACGAACCCGGAGCGGTCCTGGGCGCGGATCGTGTGCTTGCCGAGGATGCCGGAGACGGCGGCCTCCGCGCGCTTGATGGTCTCGTCCCCGGTGGTCAGCGCGGGAATGATCTCGACGAGCCGCTGCACCGGAGCCGGGTTGAAGAAGTGGATGCCGATGACCTGGTCGGGGCGTGACGTCGCGACCGCGAGCTTCACCAGCGGGATCGAGGAGGTGTTGGACGCGAGAACGGCGTCGGGCCGGGTGACGACCTGGTCGAGCACCTGGAAGATCTCCGTCTTCACCTGCTCGTTCTCGATCACGGCCTCGATGACCAGATCGCGGTCGGCGAAGTCGCCCAGGTCCGTCGTGAAGGCGAGCCGGCCGAGCGTGGAGTCCCGCTCGTTCTCGGTGATCTTTCCGCGTTCCGCGGCCTTGCCGAGGGAGTTGGCCAGCCGTGTGCGGCCCAGTTCCAGCGCCTCGCCGGTGGTCTCGGCGACCATGACGTCCAGTCCGGCCCGTGCACACACCTCGGCGATCCCCGAGCCCATCTGGCCGCAGCCCACCACGCCGACCCGTTCGATGTCCGTCACCTCGTGCCTTTCGCTGATCCTTGGGTCCCAGGCGCGACGGGCGTGACGACCCCGGAAGGAACGGCCCGCAGCGGAACGGCCCCGGAGGAACAGCCCTGTTCCTCCCCACTCGGAGTGCGTACGGGGGTGCTCCCACGCCGCCCATGACGTTACCCCCGACGGCTCCCGCCACGCGGGCCGGGGCCGAAAGCCCGTCCGGGGTCTTGTACGGGCGCCCCGGACGCGGCAGCATCGGCGGATTGGTCTCCACCACTGTGCCGGCCAGGAGACCCCCACCGCCACGGCGATGGGCGACCATGAAGCCGGCGACCACGAAGGGGGAAGGGGACGACGATGCGGCGCATCACACGCAGAAGCTTCGCGGCGGGTTCGGCGGGCGCGCTGACGGGGGTGGCCGGTTCGTCGAACCTCGACGCCGCCGCGCAGGAGCGGCAGCGCGCCGGGGACCGCCCGGGCCCGGAACACGGCCCCGCCCGCCACGGCGAGACGCGCGGCATGTGGATCGCGACCGTCGACAACCGCGACTGGCCCAGCGCTGCGGGCCTGACCCCGCGGGAGCAGCAGGCCGAGCTGCTCGCGCACCTCGACACCGCGAAGCGCCGCCGCCTCAACACCGTCTGGTTCCAGGCCAGACCGACCGCGGACGCACTGTGGCCCTCTCCGTACGAGCCCTGGTCGGAGTGGCTGACGGGCGAACAGGGCAAGGCCCCGGGCTGGGACCCTCTCGCGTTCGTCGTCCGCGAGGCGCACCGGCGCGACCTGGCGGTGGAGGCGTGGTTCAACCCGTACCGCATCGCGATCCACGACGACCCCGGGCGGCTCGTGCCCTCGCATCCGGCCCGCCGCCACCCGGAGTGGGCGGTGACCTACGGCGGCAAGCTCTACTACAACCCGGGGCTGCCGCAGGTCCGCCGATTCGTGCAGGACGCGATGCTCGACGCCGTCCGGCGCTACGACATCGACGGGGTCCACTGGGACGACTACTTCTACCCGTACCCGGTCGAGGGCGAGACCTTCGACGACGACGCCGCGTACGAGGAGTACGGCAAGGGCTTCCCGGACCGGGCGGCCTGGCGCCGCAACAACATCGACCTGCTCGTCGCGGAGGCCGCGCGCCGCGTCCGCCTCGTCAAGCCCGGACTGCCCTTCGGGATCAGCCCGTTCGGCGTGTGGCGCAACAAGGCGAGCGACCCGGCGGGCTCGGACAGCGCCGCGCAGGTGCAGACGTACGACGACCTGCACGCGGACACGCGTAAGTGGGTGCGCGAGGGCCTGCTCGACTACGTCGTGCCGCAGCTGTACTGGCACATGGGCTTCGAGGACGCGGACTACGCGAAGCTCGCGCCGTGGTGGGCCGAGACCGTACGCGGCACGCGCACGCGACTGTGCATCGGGGAAGCGCTCTACAAGGCGGGCGACCCGGCACAGCCCTCGCCGTGGCAGGACCCGGCCGAGCTCTCACGGCACCTCACGTACTGCCGGTCACTGCCGGAGGTGCGGGGGCACGCGTTCTTCTCGGCGAAGGAGGTCTCCGAGGACGTGATCGGAGCGATGGACCGTGTGGTCGCGGACCACTATCCGCGGGGGCGCGGGGGCCGAACTGCCCGGTGACCGCCGGCTGTTGAGGCCGGCGGCAGCGACGGCAGCGACGGCCGGCAGGGCCGTACGCGGCGGGGCCGGGAATACGGGAGCACAGAACTCCCCGTGACCGGCCCCGCTCCGCACCGGCCCGGGTCAGGCGTTGCGCTTGGTCTTCTTGCGTTCCTGCACGACGGAGTCGGGTCCTGGCGACATGACGGCCTCGTGTCCGTCGTCGAAGCGGACCCGGAACGGCGGTTCGCCGTCCGTGCCCAGCACCTCGACGATCTCCGCCTCGCGGTCGTGTTCTCCCACGACCCGGCCGTGCACCAGCAGACGGTCGCCCGTGTTCGCTCGCATCAGGAGAACCCTCCTGTTCACAGGGGATGCACCGGATAATCCGTACAGTCCGTGGTGTGCTGTGCGTACCGATTTAAGTCTAAGCCGGATGGGCGCACGGTGCCTCGTCCGTGCGGCGGCTCCGCGGCCGGGGACGGGGCCGAGGACGGGCCGGAGACGGGGCAGGGCGGGGCGCCCTGCCTGCCCGCCGGACACCTCCTGTGAACGGGCGCTCGGCAGGGCATGCAGCATGCCCCGCATCCACCGGGGTACCTGCCACGCCCGAGCAGGGAGGAGCGGAGCCATGAGCACACTGCTGGACGGGCTGCCCGCCGAGCACCGCGCCCGGCTCCGCGATGCGCCGCCGGGCGCGGACCTGGCCGCCGGCCCGATGCTGGCCACGCTCAGCGACAGGCGGGACTTCCAGGGCGGCAGGTGGATCTTCGAGCGGAAGCTCGACGGTGTACGGGTGCTCGCCGTCCGTGAATCCGGCCGGACCAGGCTTCTCTCCCGTACGGGCAAGCCGCTGAACAACACCTATCCCGAGATCGCGGACGCACTGGAGGAGCAGGACTGCTCCGATTTCACCGTCGACGGCGAGGTCGTCGCGTTCGCCGCGGGCCGCACGGACTTCGCGCGGCTCCAGCAGCGCATGCAGCTGACCGACCCGCGCCAGGCGCGCGCCAGCGGCGTCGCCGTCACCTTCTACCTCTTCGACCTGCTGCGGCTGGACGGGCAGGACGTACGGGCGCTCCCGCTGCGCACCCGCAAGTCGCTGCTGCGCGGCGCTCTGCGCTTCCACGGTCCGCTGCGCTTCACCACGCACCGCAACCAGGGCGGGCAGCATCTGCTGGACGAGGCGTGCCGGCGCGGCTGGGAGGGGCTGATCGCCAAGGTCGCCGACGGGCGGTACGTGACTCGCCGGTCGCCGGACTGGCTGAAGCTCAAGTGCGCCGAGGGGCAGGAGTTCGTCGTCGGCGGCTTCACCGAACCTGCCGGGAGCAGAGTGGGATTCGGCGCGCTGCTGCTGGGTTACTACGAGCGCGGCCGCCTGCGGTACGCGGGCAAGGCCGGCACCGGCTACAACCAGGCCACGCTGCTCGACCTGCGGCGCAGGCTGGACGAACTGGCCGTGCCGCGCTCGCCGTTCGCCGATCCCGTGCGGGAGAAGGGCGCGCACTGGGCTTCGCCGGAGCTCGTCGCGGAGATCGCCTTCACGGAGTGGACGCGCGACGGGAGGCTGCGCCACCCCCGCTTCCTCGGACTGCGCGCGGACAAGAAGCCCTCGGACGTGGTCCGCGAACGCCCGCAGTGACGGCCCGCTCCTCCGCCGCTTCGGCAGCCCGGTGTGCCCGGGCTCAGTCTTCAGGGCTTGCGGTCCGTGCTGCCGGTGTGTGTGCCTTGGGGCCCGAAGTGCCGGAGTGTGCCTCGGAGTTGCGCCGGGCGCGCATCCCGGCCCTCCGTTTGCCTGGCCCGCTCCGCGCGACTCGGCCCTCAGCGTTTGCGGCCCGTGCCGCCAGAGCGTGCCGGGCGACCCGAAGTGCCGGATTGCGCCTCGGAGTTGTGCCGTGCGCGCTTCTCGGCCTCCTCCGCTTTTCCGGCCCGCTCCTCCGCCGCTTCGGCGGCCCGGTGAGCTTCCCGTTCGGCGCGCACCGCTTCCCGCTCGCGCTGGCGTGCCGACTTGCGGGCCTCCTCCGCCTCCCGCAACTCCCCGCGCAGCCGCTCGACTTGCTCCTCCGCGTCCTCGTGCTCCGAGCGGGCCGCGCTCGCCTCCTCGGAGGCCGCGTCCGCTTCGCTCCGGCGGTCGCGTGCCTCGGCCGCGGCCTCACGGGCGGCCTGCCGCGCCTCCCGCAGGGCCTCCCGCGCCTGCCGGGCCTCCTGGGCTTGACGGGCCGCGGCGCCCTCGCCGGACTCCCCAGCCGCCCGCGTTCCCTGTGCGACCTGCCCGGGCCGCTTCCGCCCGCGTACGTCCGCGCCCTTCCCGGCCTTGGCGGCAGCGGCCCGCTTGCGCGGCTGCGTGCCGCCCCGGCGTGCCCCCGCCGGAGCCGCGGCCGCCTCGCGCGCCGCCGCGTCGAAGCCCCCGGTGCCCGTCAGCGGCCGCGACAGCCGTCCCTGCGCCCACTCCCGCCCGGCATCGGGGTCCGCGAGTACGGCGTGGAGCGTCTGTGCCACCTCCTGCTGCACCTGCGGGCCGAGGGACGTACCCGCCGCGGCGGCGAGCTGCTCCGCCTGCCTCGTCAGCGCGCTCACCAGCTGGTGCTGCCGGTGCGAGAGCGCACGGAGCTCCTCACCGTCCAGATTCCGGTGCGCGCCCCGCAGCTCCTCCCCGAGCCGCAGCAGCGGCGCGACCTGCTCGCCCTGCTCCCGCACCAGCAGGTTGCTCGCCCACGCGGCCATGGTCGGCCGGCGCAGATCGCGGATCCGCGCGGCGAGTTCACGCTGCCCGCCCGCCCGCGCCTCCCGGGCGCGCTCGTCGCGCGCCGCGGTGAACTCCTGCGGCCGCAGCCCGTACAGCTCGTCCGCCACCTCGTCCAGCTCCACGACCGCACTCTCCCGTGCCCGCTGTCTCCGCCGTGTGTCTCCGCTATTGACCGCGATGACCGCTTGGTGACGTGCGCTTTCATTGCACCTCTCCCGTGTGGAAGTGTCCACCGGAAGATCGCTCGCGACAGGACTGAGAATGACGAAGGTCCTATCGAAGACCGGCCCTGATCGCTCTACGATCGCCGAATGGCCCTTCGCCTCACCCTGCTGGCATCCAGCCGCAGCTCGTCCGTACTCGATGTGCGGTTCGGGGACAGCCGTTCCCTCGACGCGGCGGGATGGCACGAAGTCCAGCGGGCCGGCCCGTCCCTGTCCCACCTGGCCGCCGCCGAACTTCGGTACTGCTCGCCGTCCGTGCGCTGCCGGGAGACCGCCCTGTCGCTGGGGCTCTCCCCGGTGGCGCAGCCGGCGCTGCGCGACTGCGACATGGGCCGCTGGAGCGGCTACACCCTGAGGGAGGTCGCCGCCCGGGAACCGCAGGCCGTCCAGGGCTGGCTCGCCGACCCGCGCTCCGCGCCGCACGGCGGCGAGTCCCTGGTGACCTTCATCCAGCGCATCGGAGGCTGGCTCGACACCCGGCCGGTCGGCGACGGCAGCTGGATCGTCGCGGTGACCGAGCCCGGCGTGATGCGCGCCGCGCTCTGTTACGTGCTGAAGGCGCCCCCGCAGGCGTACTGGCACGTCGACGCCCAGCCGCTCGCCGTCATCACGCTGACGGGACGGGCGGGGGAGTGGAGCCTGAACCTGGAGAACTGACGGGCCACGCCGGGGCCCCGTGGCCCGGAGCGAGGACCGGCGGCGAGTCCGCGTCGGGCGGCGGCGGAAAACCGGCGAAGGGCAGCTCGACGTCCTCGGTGCACGCCGTCTCCCCGCACTCGCAGGCGAACCGGAGTACCGCCGCCGGATCGGGCCGCGGAGCCCAGGGACGGGCGAAGAACTGCTCGTACTGCGAGACGAGAGCGCGGTTGCCGTACCGCAGCAGCGCGCGGCGCCCGGCGGCGGTCCGCGCGACCGGTCCTTCGGCGAGGGCGCCGGCGAAGGACATCTCCACCGCGGCGACGGTCTCCTCGATGCCGCGCGTGCCGTCGTCGAGCAGCGTCGGCGCGCGGTGCTCGTCCACCTGCGTCCCGATCTCCGTCAGCAGCGACCGGTACAGGCGGTACGCGCCGTCCCGCGGCGTCAGGCCGCGCTCCAGGAGCCGCGCCCGCTGCACGTCGTGCGTGGGCAGCAGCCACAGCGCGCGGTCGCGGCCCTCCTCGCCGGTGCGGGCGTGGAGGCCGGCCGCGAGGGGTGTGACGGGCGTCCCTTCCGCGATCGTCAACGGGTGGGCGGGGAGCGCCCGTACGTCGTCGGCGATCATCGCTCCCCGCTCGTGATGCAGGGACATCGCCAGCAGCTCGGCGGGCGGCCCCTGCCAGCGCTGGGCGCGGGGTGTCGCCTCCCAGCGGACGGCGGCCCCGTGGCCCGCCGCCACCGCCCGGGCGCGGTGCTCCCAGGTGTGGGCGTCCGCGCTGTACCACCGCAGTCCGTGCCGGCGCGCGAGCAGGCGCGCCACGGTCGTCTTCCCCGCTCCCGGCGGCCCGCCCAGCCACAGCACCCTCGGCCCCGCGCCCATGAGCTTCCCCTCCCCGACCGCAACGCCTCCCTGACCGCAGCGTCGTGCGGTCCGCCACCGTAGCCCGTACGCAGCGGGGAAAACCGGTACGGTCCGGCCGCCGCACTGCGACACGATGAGCGGACGAGACCGCCGCCGCAGGAGGACGCGATGACCGCGGACGAAGAGGACGACGAAGAGAAGACCCCCCATCTCCGACGGGTCCTGCGCGAGGCCTCCGCGCCCGGGCTCATGCGGGCGCTGACCGAGCGCCTGCCGCTGCCGGACCTCCAGACGCTGCTCCTCGCGGTCTTCCGCAGGCGCGCCTCCGGCGTCACGCCGTCCCGGCTCCTGGGCCAGTACGAGCGCAACCGCTTCGTCCGCCCTTCCTCCCTGGATCCGGTGGATCTCGCGCGTGCGGAACTCGTGCTGCATCAGACGGTCGCGCGGCACGGCTTCACCGGGCTGACGCTGTCGCCGCTCTGCCCGCTGGGCACCAACTCGGCGGTGGCGACCGTCGATCAGCACAAGGTCGTGAGCACCGTCCGCAACACGGAGGTCGTCGCGGACGCCACCAACGCGCTGGCCCTGGAGTGCGCCGTACGGCGGCGGCAGCTGATGCGGCGGGACGTCCGCTCGCGCATCCCGGTCCGCCTGGCGGCCGTGCACCGGGTCGTGCGTGCCCAGGTCTTCGACGGACCGGGCATGACCGCCCACTTCACGCTAATGGGCATGTGCACGGCCGGCCGGGACGAGGGGTCCTTCCGCTTCGAGAGCGCGGCGATGGCCGAGCACATCGCCGCCCACCTCGACGTCCTCGGACGGCTCGTGGACGTGGGGCCGCGGTCCTGGCACGTGCACGCCTCGGTCACCGACCTGACGGGCGGGCGGCACCGCGCCGCCCTGCGGGAGCGCGTTCTCGACCGGATCCCGGCGGAACACCCCGGCGTGACGGCCGACTTCGACGACCACCGCACCCGTGGCCGGGGCTACTACACCGGCGCCTGCTTCGAACTCCGCCTGACCTCGCCCTCCGGGCAGACGCTGAGCATCGCCGACGGCGGCGTGACCCGGTGGACCGCGGCCCTCCTGGCGAACGCGAAGGAACGCCTGATGGTCAGCGGCCTCGGCGTCGAGCTGCTGCTGCGCGCCCGTACGGAGGCCGTGGCCGGGGCGGCCCCGGAGGCGGCCTCGAAGATTCCCGGAAAGATCCGGGCCGGGATGTCGAATCCGGCGCCTCCCGTTCGACGCACAGGTGAGAGGCGGGGAGAAGAGCCCCGCCCCGGCCGAGGAGTCACCATGCCGCGCTTTCTGACGCTGATCCGCATCGACGAGCAGAACCTTCCCGCCGAGGACCCGGGGCCCGAGTTCCAGGAGCGCATGAACGCTCTGCTGGAGGAGATCACCAAGGCCGGAGTCATGCTGGACACGGCCGGGCTCCTCCCGACCTCCCAGGCCACGCGGATCACCTGGTCCGGCGGGAAGCTGAACTACACCGACGGCCCGTTCACCGAGACCAAGGAGGTCGTCGGCGGCTACTCCCTCATCCAGGCCAAGGACAAGGCCGAGGCCATGGAGTGGGCCAGGCGGTTCCTCGAGATCCACCCCGCCGGGTGGGAGGTCACCGCCGAGGTCCGGGAGATCGAGGAGGGCTGAACCGGCCGGGCTTGTCCCGCCCGAGTGCGGCTGCTGTGATGGGTGGCCGTGACAGCAGGAAACGTGACAGAGACGGTCGAAGCGGCATTCAGGATCGAATCGCCCCGCATCATCGCCGCTGTCACTCGCATCGTGCGGGACGTGGGCATCGCCGAGGAACTCGCGCAGGACGCCCTGGTCGCCGCGCTGGAGCAGTGGCCGGAGTCGGGTGTCCCGGACAGACCGGGCGCCTGGCTCACGGCCGCCGCCAAGCACCGCGCGATCGACCTCGTACGGCGCAAGGAGACGTACGCGCGCAAGCTCGCGGAGGTCGGCCGGGCGCTGGAGGACGCCTCACGAGCCCCCGGAGGGGAGGGCTCCTGGCCGGGGCAGGCCGACTACGGGTCCGAAGACGTCATCGACGACGACCTGCTGCGGCTGATCTTCACCGCCTGCCACCCCGTCCTGCCCACGCACGCCCGCATCGCGCTCACGCTGCGGCTGCTGGGCGGGCTGACGACTCCGGAGATCGCCCGGGCCTTCCTGACCTCGGAGCAGACCGTGGCGCAGCGGATCGTCCGCGCGAAGCGCTCGCTCGCCAAGGCGCAGGTCGCCTTCGAGGTCCCCACCGGGCCGGACCGGGAGGCCCGCCTCTCCTCCGTGCTCGAAGTGATCTACCTGATCTTCAACGAGGGTTACTCCGCGACCTCCGGCGACGACTGGGTGCGCCCCGCCCTGTGCGAGGAAGCGCTGCGCCTGGTCCGCGTCCTGCAAGGCCTCATGCCCGACGAGGCGGAGGTGCACGGGCTGGCCGCCCTCCTGGAGTTCCAGGCCTCGCGCATCGCCGCACGCACGGGTCCCGGCGGCGAGCCGGTGCTGCTCGCCGACCAGAACCGCGCGAGGTGGAACAGGATGCTCATGCGGCGCGGCGTGCGGGCCCTGTACGGCGCGGGCCGCGGCCCGTACTCCCTCCAGGCCGCGATCGCCGCCTGCCATGCGCAGGCGATCCGCTACGAGGACACCGACTGGAGGACGATCGCGCTGCTGTACGGGCGGCTGGCGGCCCTCACGCCCTCCCCGGTGATCGAACTGAACCGCGCGGTCGCGGTGTCCATGGCCCAGGGGCCCGCCGCCGGGCTGGAGATCGTGGACGTCCTCACCGACGAACCGGCCCTGAAGGACTACCACTTGCTGCCGAGCGTCCGCGGCGACCTTCTGGAGCGCCTCGGGCGTACGGACGAGGCCCGCGCCGAGTTCGAACGGGCGGCGTCGCTGACCCGCAACACCCGGGAGCGGGAGCTGCTGTTGGCCCGCGCCGCGCGCACCGCCTCCGCATGACGTGACCGCCCCGGAGTCAGCCGGGCCGAACGTGCCGGCTGAGCGCAGATCAGGCTCCGACTCGCAAGCTGCGGGGCGTCGTTGAGGCTCCGCCTCAGGGCAGGGCGAGTACGCAGAACTCGTGCCCTTCCGGGTCGGCGAGGCACGTCCACGGGACGTCGCCCTGGCCGAGGTCGAGGTCGGTGGCGCCCAGCGCCCGCAGCCGGGCCACCTCCGCGGCCTTGTCGTCACCGGGGTACGGCAGCAGGTCAAGGTGGACGCGGCCGGGCACGCTCTTCGCGCCGGGGGTGCGGAGGAACTCGAGATACGGGCCGGTCCCCTTAGCGGAGCGCAGCACCGCATGATCGTCGGTCACCTCGTGCGGGGTCCAGTCCGTCGCCTCACCCCAGAACCGGGCCATGGCCCGCGGATCCGCGCAGTCGACCACCACCGCGGCGATCGGCCCGGTGTCCCGGTAGACCTCCCGGGGCTCCAGCACGCAGAACTCGTTGCCTTCCGGGTCGGCGAGGACCGTCCACGGCACGTCGCCCTGGCCCACGTCGGCGGGCGTCGCACCGAGAGCCCGCAGGCGCGCGACCGATTCCGCCTGATGCGCCGCGGAGGTGGTGGCGAGATCGAGGTGCGCACGGTTCTTCGTCGTCGTCTTGGGTTCCGGGACGGCGACGACGTCGACGCCGACGGCGACCGGGTCCGGCCAGACGAAGTCGCCGGAGGGCCCGGCGTAGGAGGTCACGCCGGGCACCCCGGCGGAGATCCTCCAGCCGAGCGCCTCCGCCCAGAACCGGCCGACCTTCGGGACATCGAGAGCCTTGATGTTCACCTGAACAGGACGCAGGGCCATGCCGGCGATCGTATGCGCCCGCTCGCCGACGGCACTCGGCCGTCAAAAACCGACTTTGCATAAAGCTGCTGCGATACGTATAGTCATGCTGTCGACGAGGAGGGATCGATGACAGTACGAGCAGCGGTCGCGGGGGCGAGCGGATACGCGGGCGGGGAGATCCTGCGTCTGCTGGCCGCGCACCCCGAGGCCGAGGTCGGAGCGGTCACCGGCAACTCCAACGCGGGCAGCCGGCTCGGCGCGCTCCAGCCGCATCTGACTCCGTACGCGGACCGGGTGCTGGAGGAGACCACGGTCGCCGTGCTCGCCGGCCACGACGTGGTCTTCCTCGCGCTGCCGCACGGGCAGTCCGCCGCCGTCGCGCGCGAGCTGGGAGAGGACGTGCTCGTCGTGGACTGCGGGGCGGACTTCCGCCTCTCCGACGCGAAGGCGTGGGAGCGCTTCTACGGCACACCGCACGCCGGCACCTGGCCCTACGGACTTCCCGAACTGCCCGGCGCCCGGGCCGCGCTGGCGGGTGCGAGGCGCATCGCGGTCCCGGGCTGCTACCCGACCGCCGTCTCCCTCGCGCTCGTCCCCGCGTACGCGGCGGGTCTGGCCGAGCCCGAGGCCGTCGTCGTCGCGGCGACCGGCACCTCGGGCGCGGGCAAGGCGCTGAAGCCGCATCTCCTCGGCAGCGAGGTGATGGGCTCGATGAGCCCGTACGGCGTCGGCGGCGTGCACCGGCACACACCGGAGATGGTGCAGAACCTCTCGGCGGCGGCCGGGGAGCGCGTCAGCGTCTCCTTCACGCCGACCCTCGCTCCCATGGCCCGCGGAATCCTCGCCACGTGCAGCGCCAGGGCGAGGCCCGGCATCGGGGCGGAGGAGCTGCGCTCCGTCTACGAAAAGGCGTACCAGGACGAGCAGTTCGTCACGCTGCTGCCGGAGGGGGAGTGGCCGTCCACCGGCTCCGTATACGGGTCGAACAGCGTCCGGATGCAGCTCGCCCTCGACGAGGACGCGGGCCGCGTCGTGGTCGTCAGCGCCGTCGACAACCTCACGAAGGGCACCGCGGGGGGCGCGGTGCAGAGCATGAACATCGCCCTCGGATATCCAGAGGCCCTCGGGCTGCCCGCCGTGGGGATCGCGCCGTGAGAGCCGGTGCGGGCCCGCGGACGCACGGCGGCGAAGCGAACGGAGAAGCAGAGTGAGCGTGACAGCGGCGAAGGGATTCACGGCTGCGGGCGTCGCTGCCGGGATCAAGGAGAGCGGCGGCCCCGACCTCGCGCTCGTCGTCAACAACGGCCCGCGCCGCGCGGCCGCGGGGGTCTTCACCGCGAACCGCGTCAAGGCCGCGCCGGTGCTCTGGTCGCAGCAGGTCCTCAAGGGCGGCTCGGTCTCGGCGGTCGTGCTCAACTCCGGCGGCGCCAACGCCTGTACGGGGACGGAGGGCTTCCAGGACACCCACGCCACCGCGGAGCGTGCGGCCGCCGCCCTCGGTCACAGCGCCGCCGAGGTGGCCGTCTGCTCGACGGGCCTGATCGGCACCAGGCTCCCGATGGACAGGCTGCTGCCCGGAGTCGACGCGGCGGCGGAGGAACTCTCCGAGTACGGAGGCGAGAAGGCCGCCCTGGCGATCAAGACGACCGACACGGTCCACAAGACGGCCGCCGTCCGCGGCTCGGGCGGCTGGACGGTCGGAGGCATGGCCAAGGGCGCGGGCATGCTCGCGCCCTCGCTGGCCACGATGCTGGTGGTGCTCACCACCGACGCCGACCTCGATTCCGCCGCGCTGGACGGTGCGCTGCGCGGCGCGAGCCGCACCACCTTCGACCGGATCGACTCCGACGGCTGTCTGTCCACCAACGACACGGTGCTGCTGCTCGCTTCCGGAGCCGCCGAAGCCGTCCCCGACCGCGGCGAGTTCGCCGAGGCCGTACGGGCCGTCTGCGACGACCTGGCACAGCAGCTGATCCGCGACGCCGAGGGCGCCTCGAAGGACATCCGTATCGAGGTCGTGAACGCGGCGAGCGAGGACGACGCCGTCGAAGTGGGCCGCTCCGTCGCACGCAACAACCTGCTCAAGTGCGCCGTGCACGGCGAGGACCCCAACTGGGGCCGCGTGCTCTCCGCGATCGGAACGACCGGCGCCGCCTTCGAGCCGGACCGCCTCAACGTGGCCGTCAACGGCGTGTGGGTGTGCCGGAACGGCTCCGTGGGCGAGGACCGCGCCAAGGTCGACATGCGCTACCGCGAGGTGCGCATCACGGCGGACCTCGCGGCCGGCGCCGAGCGCGCGGTGATCTGGACCAACGACCTGACGGCGGACTATGTCCATGAGAACAGCGCGTACAGCTCCTGACGTCCGTCGTCCAACGGGCCCCGGACGACGGCTGGTTGAACGATTCCCCGTGGACGTCCAGACGGGCAGCCACTCGATCGAG
The DNA here is from genome assembly GCF_032248595.1 of Streptomyces winkii. Taxonomy (NCBI): domain Bacteria; kingdom Bacillati; phylum Actinomycetota; class Actinomycetes; order Kitasatosporales; family Streptomycetaceae; genus Streptomyces; species Streptomyces winkii. Next base: position 320,217 of record NZ_JASTTH010000003.1, read on the forward strand.
GGACGCACTCCGTGACACTCGGAAACCGCAGGCACACCGCGCTGCCCAAGGCGCAGACGCTCATCGAGGCGCTGCCATGGCTCACGCGGCACAACGGGAAGACCGTCGTCATCAAGTTCGGCGGCAACGCCATGGTGGACCAGGAGCTCAAGGCCGCCTTCGCCCAGGACGTCGTCTTCCTCCGCCAGGCCGGGCTGCGCCCCGTCGTCGTGCACGGCGGCGGTCCGCAGATCAGCGCCCAACTGACGCGTCTGGGGCTCGAGTCGGAGTTCAAGGCGGGGCTGCGCGTGACCACGCCCGAGACGATGGAGGTCGTACGGATGGTCCTCGCCGGCCAGGTCCAGCGCGAGCTGGTCAACCTGCTCAACCGGCACGGGCCGCTCGCCGTCGGCATGACCGGCGAGGACGCCCACATCATGGCGGCGACCAAGCGCTACGCCCAGATCGACGGCGAGGCCGTCGACATCGGCCGCGTCGGCGACATCGACAGCATCGAGACGGGGGCGATCCAGGCGCTGCTGGACGACGGCCGCGTCCCGGTCATCTCCTCGATCGCGCGCAGTGCCGACCCGTCCGACGGGATCGGAGACGGCGCCGAGGACGACGGCTGCGGCGTGTACAACGTCAACGCCGACACGGCCGCCGCGGCGCTGGCCGCCGCCCTCGGCGCCGAGACCCTGATGGTGCTCACCGACGTCGAGGGCCTGTACGCGGACTGGCCGGACAGCGACGAGGTCGTCAGCGAACTAACCGCCGCGGAGCTGGAGAAGCTGCTGCCGGACCTGGCCAGCGGCATGGTTCCCAAGATGGAGGGCTGCCTGCACGCCGTGCGCAACGGGGTGCGGACCGCACGCGTCCTGGACGGCCGCGTACCCCACTCGATCCTGCTGGAGATCTTCACCGACGAGGGCATCGGCACGATGGTCGTGCCGGACAAGCGCGAGGGAGAGCCCACGCCATGACCACCACGGACGAGACCACCGCAACAGAGGCCACGACCGCGTCCGCCGACCTCACCGGGCGCTGGCGGGCCGCGCTGGCCGACAACTACGGCACGCCGCGGATACCGCTGACCCACGGTCAGGGCGCCACCCTGTGGGACGCGCAGGGCAAGGCGTACACCGACTTCGTCGGCGGCATCGCCGTCAACGCGCTGGGCACCGCGCACGACGCGGTCGTGCGGGCGGTCTCCGACCAGATCGCCACGCTCGGCCACGTCTCGAACCTCTTCATCGCGGAGCCTCCCGTCGAACTGGCCGAGCGGCTCCTGGAGTTGGCGGGCCGGGACGGCCGCGTCTTCTTCTGCAACTCGGGCGCCGAGGCCGTCGAGGCCGCGGTCAAGGCCGGCCGCCGCACGGGCCGCACGCACATGGTCGCCACCGAGGGCGGCTTCCACGGCCGCACCATGGGCGCGCTCGCGCTGACCGGACAGCCCGCCAAGCAGGCGCCGTTCGAGCCGCTGCCCGGCGATGTGACGCATGTGCCCTATGGCGACGCGGACGCGCTGCGCGCAGCCGTCACCACGGACACCGCGCTGGTCATCGTCGAGCCGGTGCAGGGGGAGAACGGCGTCGTCGTACCGCCCGAGGGCTACCTCGCGGCCGCTCGGGACATCACCCATGCGACCGGGACGCTCCTCGTCGTCGACGAGATCCAGACAGGTATCGGGCGTACCGGCCACTGGTTCGCCTGTCAGGCCCAGGGTGTCGAACCGGACGTCATCACCCTCGCGAAGGGCCTCGGCGGCGGTCTTCCGCTCGGCGCGACCATGTTCTTCGGCGAGGCGGCGGGGCTGCTGACGCCCGGTCAGCATGGCTCCACCTTCGGCGGCAACCCCGTCGCGTGCGCGGCGGCGCTCGCGGTGCTGCGGACCCTCGCCGAGGAGGAACTGCCAGCGCGCGCCGGATGGCTGGGAGGGCGGTTGCGTGACGGAATCTGGTCGCTCGGACATCCGCTCGTCGAGCAGGTCCGCGGCGCGGGACTGCTGCTGGGTATCGTGCTCACCGAGCCCGTCGCACCCGATGTGCAACAAGCGGCTCAGGACGCGGGGTTCCTGGTCAACGCGGTTGCGCCGGATGTCGTACGGCTCGCACCGCCGCTGATCGTCACCGAGGACGAGGTGGACGCTCTCGTCCGGGCCCTCCCCGCGATCCTGGACGCCGTGGACGGCGGGCAGACGAGCCGATGAGCCGAAGGGGACCGCGTCGATGACCGAGGGGTACGCGCACGAGCGTGAGCCGGGAAGCGGTGAGCCGGGAAGCGGTTACGGGGGCCAGGCCGTACCGCAGACCCGCACGGCCCGGCACCGCAGGATCGTCGACATCCTCAACCGGCAACCTGTGCGCTCCCAGAGCCAGCTCGCCAAGCTCCTCGCCGACGACGGCCTCTCCGTCACGCAGGCCACGCTCTCCCGCGACCTGGACGAGCTGGGCGCGGTGAAGATCCGCAACACAGGCGGCGAGCTGATCTACGCCGTGCCCAGCGAGGGCGGCGACCGCACGCCGAAGGCCCCGCTGGGCGAGTCGGCGACCGAGGCGCGCATGGCCCGCCTCGCGGGCGAACTCCTCATCTCCGCCGAGGCGTCGGCCAATCTGGTGGTCCTGCGCACACCGCCGGGAGCCGCGCAGTTCCTCGCCTCTGCCATCGACCAGGCGGGCGTCCACGACATCATCGGCACGATCGCCGGAGACGACACGCTCCTGCTCATCAGCCGCGACCCCGACGGCGGGCAGGCCCTCGCGGAGCATCTGCTGAACCTGGCCCAGAAGGAGCACCAGGACCGGCGGGCGTGACCGTGCGGGCCTCGGGCCCCTGTCCCACCCTTGAGGCATGACACACAAGATCCATGTGAGGGTACGGCGCGTATACGAGGCCGCGAGCCCCCGGGAGGACGGGCTGCGGGTGCTCGTGGACAGGGTGTGGCCGCGCGGAATGAAGAAGGAGGACGCCCGGCTGGACGAGTGGGCCAAGCAGATCGCCCCCTCGACCGAGCTGCGCAAGTGGTACTCCCACGATCCCGAGCGCTTCCGCGAGTTCGCCGAGCGCTACCGCGCCGAGCTCGCGGAACCCGAGGCGCGCGAGGCGCTGGACCGGCTCCGTGAGCGGGTGGACGGGCGGACGGTGACGCTGCTGACGTCCGTGAAGGAGGAGCAGCTGGGCCGCAGCCACGCGGAGGTGCTCCGCGAGGAGCTCGGCGGCGGCTGACGTCCCCTGCTCCATATGCCGCAGCCGTCACGGCACCTTGCAGGCCGCTGACCAGTCACGTTGACGAAGCATACGGTCCAGTGCATACTTATGCCCATCAGCGTATGCACTGTAAGGAGAACCCCGTGACTGAGCGCGTCGTACTCGCCTACTCCGGCGGCCTTGACACCTCCGTCTGCATCGGCTGGATCGCCGAGGAGACCGGGGCCGAGGTCGTCGCCGTCGCCGTCGATGTCGGCCAGGGAGGCGAGGATCTGGACGTCATCCGCAAGCGTGCCCTCGCCTGCGGTGCCGTCGAGGCCGAAGTGGCGGACGCCAAGGAGGAGTTCGCCGACGAGTACTGCCTCCCGGCGATCAAGGCCAACGCGCTCTACATGGACCGCTATCCGCTCGTCTCCGCCCTCTCCCGGCCCACCATCGTCAAGCACCTGGTGGACGCCGCGCACAAGCACGGCGCCTCGACGGTCGCCCACGGCTGCACCGGCAAGGGCAACGACCAGGTGCGGTTCGAGGCCGGCATCTCATCCCTCGCCCCCGACCTGAAGTGCATCGCCCCCGTGCGGGACTACGCGATGACCCGGGACAAGGCGATCGCCTTCTGCGAGGAGAAGGGCCTGCCGATCGCGACGAGCAAGAAGTCGCCGTACTCGATCGACCAGAACGTCTTCGGCCGGGCCGTCGAGACCGGCTTCCTGGAGGACATCTGGAACGCGCCGATCGAGGACGTCTACGAGTACACCGAGAACCCGGCCACCCCGCGCGAGGCCGACGAGGTCGTCGTCACGTTCGAGAAGGGCGTCCCCGTCGCGCTCGACGGCAAGCCCGTGAGCGTCCTCCAGGCCGTCCAGCAGCTCAACGACCGGGCGGGCGCCCAGGGCGTCGGCCGGATCGACATGGTCGAGGACCGGCTGGTGGGCATCAAGTCCCGCGAGGTGTACGAGTCTCCGGGCGGCATCGCGCTCATCACCGCCCACCAGGAGCTGGAGAACGTCACCGTCGAGCGTGAACTGGCCCGGTACAAGCGGCAGGTCGAGCAGCGGTGGGCCGAACTCGTCTACGACGGCCTGTGGTTCTCCCCGCTCAAGCGGGCCCTGGACGGTTTCATCGACGAGGCCAACGAGCACGTCAGCGGCGACATCCGGATGACCCTGCACGGCGGCCGGGCCGTCGTCACCGGCCGGCGCTCGCAGCAGTCGCTCTACGACTTCAACCTCGCGACGTACGACAGCGGCGACACCTTCGACCAGTCGATGTCCAAGGGCTTCATCGAGCTGTTCGGGATGTCCAGCAAGATCGCCGCGAAGCGGGACCTGGCCCAGTAGTCTCTCTTGCCCCGCGCTTGGGTGGTCCGCGCGATGGCGCGGGGCAGGCAGGCGCGGCGGCCGCCGGGTCGCCTCCGGCAACGATTCCGCACTCCGTAACCCCCCGTACATCCGCCCCAGGAGCACCGCATTGAGCACCGACGACGTCCGCCTCTGGGGCGGCCGCTTCGCCGACGGACCGTCCGAGGCGCTGGAGAAGCTCTCGGCTTCCGTGCACTTCGACTGGCGGCTCGCGCCGTACGACATCGCCGGCTCCCGCGCCCACGCCCGCGTACTGCACAAGGCGGGGCTGCTCACCGCCGACGAGCTGCGGAAGATGACCGAGGGGCTGGACCGGCTCGAACGTGACGTCGCCGACGGCTCGTTCACCGGCACCATCGCCGACGAGGACGTCCACACCGCCCTGGAACGCGGCCTGCTGGAACGGCTCGGGCCCGACCTGGGCGGCAAGCTGCGCGCGGGGCGCTCACGCAACGACCAGGTCGCCACGCTCTTCCGCATGTACCTGCGCGACCACGCCCGCATCCTCGGCGGGCTCCTCGCCGACCTCCAGGAGGCGCTCGTCGGCCTCGCCGAGGCCCACCCCGACGTGGCGATGCCCGGCCGCACCCACCTCCAGCACGCCCAGCCCGTGCTCTTCGCCCACCACGTGCTCGCTCATGCCCAGGCCCTCTCGCGGGACGCGGAGCGGCTGCGCCAGTGGGACGCGCGCACCGCCGTCTCCCCGTACGGCTCCGGCGCGCTCGCCGGATCGTCGCTCGGGCTGGACCCGCAGGCCGTCGCCGCCGACCTCGGCTTCGAGCACGGCTCGGCGGCCAATTCGATCGACGGGACGGCCTCCCGGGACTTCGTCGCCGAGTTCGCCTTCATCACGGCCATGACCGGCGTCGACGTCTCGAAGATCGCGGAGGAGATCATCCTCTGGAACACCAAGGAGTTCTCCTTCGTCACGCTGCACGACGCCTTCTCCACCGGCTCGTCGATCATGCCGCAGAAGAAGAACCCGGACATCGCCGAGCTGGCGCGGGGCAAGTCCGGCCGCCTGATCGGCAACCTCACGGGGCTGCTCGCGACGCTGAAGGCCCTGCCGCTCGCGTACAACCGCGACCTCCAGGAGGACAAGGAGCCCGTCTTCGACTCCTGCGACCAGCTGGAGATGCTGCTTCCGGCCTTCACGGGCATGCTCGCGACCCTGACCGTGCACCGCGAACGCCTGGAGGAGCTCGCGCCCGCCGGCTTCTCGCTGGCCACGGACATCGCGGAGTGGCTCGTGCGCGAGGGCGTCCCGTTCCGGGTGGCGCACGAGGTCGCGGGGGAGTGCGTGAAGGTCTGCGAGCGCGAGGGCATCGAGCTGGACGAGCTCACGGACGAGCAGTTCGCCGCGATCTCCCCGCACCTCGGCCCTCGGGTCCGGGAGGTGCTGACCGTCCCGGGCGCCCTGGCGTCGCGCGACGCCCGCGGCGGCACCGCGCCCTCCGCGGTGGCGGTCCAGCTCGCGGAGGTACGGGACGATCTCGCCGCGCAGCGCGAATGGGCCGCTGACCTGCACTGACGGCACCGCACGCGTAGCCGCCGCGCGGGAGGGCACCCGGGCGTCTCCCGATATGAAGCGAGGCGAGACGCGATGATCGGATCTGTGCGTCACCGGCCGGAGCAGACCAACCACCACACCGTCGCCGAGCTGACCAAGCAGGCCTCCGAGCAGCTCAGCGACGTGGTGCGCAGCGAGATGCGTCTGGCGCAGGCCGAGATGAAGGAGAAGGGCAAGCGCGCCGGCTTCGGCGGCGGCATGTTCGGCGGGGCCGCGATCATGGGGCTGCTGGCGCTGTGGTCGCTGGTCTTCGCGGCGATAGCGGGCATAGCCGTGGCCCTGCCCGTATGGGCCTCGGCCCTGATCGTCGCCGGCGGGCTGCTGCTGGTGGCCGGTGTGCTGGCGCTGACGGGCAAGCACGAGATCGGCACCGCCGTACCGCCGAAACCCGAGAAGACCATCGACAGCGTCAAGGCGGATGTCGATGCGATCAGGGAAGGAGCCCACCGATGACGCGCAGGTCCGGCACCGCAGCCGACAGCCGGCAGCTGCGGGCGGAGGTGGAGCAGGCCCGCGAGCAGCTCGCGGAGACGGTCGCCGAGCTCGCGGACAAGGCGGACGTCAAGGCGCACGCGCGGGAGATGGCCGCGCAGGCCAAGTCCAAGGCCCTGTTCGAGGCGAACGAGGCCAAGGTCAGGATGCAGCACACGGTGGAGAAGGCCGCGAACGGCAGCTTCACCAGGCCCGGCCCGGCCATGGCGGTCGTGGGCGGCACCGGCGCCGCCGCGCTGGCGGCGTATCTGCTCCTGCACCGGCAGCACGGGAAGAACCGGCGGCACTGGATGTGCGGGAAGCACGGCATGCACATGCACGGCATGCACATCCACGGGAAGCACGGGAAGAGGTGACCGGCGTGGTCAAGCTGCTCTACAAGCCCTTCGCGATCCTCTTCGGGCTGCTCGGCGGGATGATCGCCAGCGCGCTCTTCAGCAAGGTCTGGAAGGCGGTCGCGCACGAGGACGACGTGCCGGACGCCTCCGACGAGGCGCGCGCGTGGAAGGAGATCCTTCCCGCCGTGGCCCTCAAGGGCGCCATCGCCGGTGTGATCAAGGCCGTCATCCACCGTGGCGGCGCGACCGGGGTGCGCGGGCTGACCGGCACCTGGCCCGCCTAGGTCAGCTGAGGGCACGCAGGCACAGACACACAGACAGAGTTACGGACACGGAGCGCCGGGGACCGCTCACGACGGCCCCGGCGCTCCGCTCTGCCGGGGTGCTCTGCTCTGCCGGGCTGCTCTGCCCGAAGGCGATTCGGCTCCGGGCCGGGGCCGTCAGGCGGCCTTCGCCTTCGTCGCGTAGACGTCGACGTACTCCTGGCCGGACAGGCGCATGACCTCGCTCATCACCTCGTCCGTCACCGCACGCAGTACGTAGCGGTCGCGGTCCATGCCCTCGTAGCGGCTGAAGTCGAGCGGCTCCCCGAACCGCACGGCGATGCGCTTGCCCGGCGCCGGACGCGGCAGGCCCTTGCCGCCGGGCTGGATCGCGTCCGTCCCGATCATCGCGAAGGGCACCACGGGGGCGCCGGTCATCAGCGCGAGGCGGGCGATCCCGGTGCGGCCGCGGTAGAGGCGACCGTCGGGGGAGCGGGTGCCCTCCGGGTAGATGCCGAAGATCCTGCCCTCCTCCAGCACCCGGCGGCCCGTCATCAGCGCCGCGACGCCGCCCCGTCCGCCGTCGCGGTCGACCGGGATCATGCCGACACCGGTGAAGAACCACGCCATCAGGCGGCCCTTGAGGCTACGGCCCGTCACGTACTCGTCCTTGCCGATGAAGAACACCTGACGGTGGGTCACCAGCGGCAGCACCATCGAGTCGATGAAGGTGAGATGGTTCCCGGCGAGAATCACCGGACCAGAGCCGGGAATGCGCTCCGCCCCTTCCACCTGCGGGCGCAACAGCGCCCGCAGCAGCGGGCCGAGAAGTGCCTTGATCAGACGGAAACGGGACAACGGTTCCTCCGGTCGGTGACGGCTGCGCGCGGACCCGCGCAGGTGAGGACGATACTTGCCGCCTTCGGCGGCCCGCACACCGGGGTCACCGGACCGATACGCGGAGTTGACACGGAATACCGTCTCTTCACCGCCCGCCGGTGGTCATGCCGGAGTGCTTCCGAGTGTCATCTGGCCCGTGTTTCCCGCCTGTTCGGCCTTAAGCCTCCCTCCCGTACGCGAGGCCGACCTACGATCAGCCAGTCGTCCGCCCGGAACACGGCGTTCAGGCGGACGGAACAGAAGTGAGACGAGCTGAGGAGAGCCCATGGGACAGGAGCAGCAGCCGGGTCGGAGACTCGTGCTCGGAGCGGCCGTACTGGGCGCCGCAGGCGCGGCCACGGTCGGCACGGGCGGGAGCGCGCTCGCGGAGGAGAAGAGCGGGGGACGCGGGACGGACCGGAACGGCGGAAAGCTGCCCGTACCCGCCGTCATCGCTCACCGCGGTGCCAGCGGGTACCGCCCGGAGCACACCTTCGGCTCCTACCAACTCGCCTTCGACATGGGCGCGGACGTGATCGAGCAGGACCTCGTGCCCACCAAGGACGGGCACCTCGTCTGCCGCCACGAGAACGACATCACCGCGACCACGAACGTCGCCGACCACCCGGAGTTCGCCGGCCGCAAGACGACCAAGAAGGTCGACGGCAAGGACCTCACGGGCTGGTTCACCGAGGACTTCACCCTCGCCGAACTGCGCACCCTGCGCGCCAAGGAGCGCATCCCGCAGAACCGCCAGCGCAACACGCTCTACGACGGCCGCTGGGAGGTGCCGCTCTTCGAGGACGTCCTCAAGTGGGCCCGGAAACAGGGCGAGCGGCGCGGCCGCCCCGTATGGCTGCACATCGAGACCAAGCACCCCACGTACTTCCGCAAGCTCGGTCTGGAGCTGGAGCCGCGGCTGGCGGCGCTGCTGCGCAAGTACGGGCGCCACCGCGCGGACTCGCCCAACTTCGTGCAGTCCTTCGAGCCGAGCAGCATCCAGAAGCTGAAGAAGCTGGTGGACTGCCCCGGCGTGTGCCTCCTGGACGCGGCCTCGACGCGGCCCTGGGACTTCGTCGAGGCGGGCGATCCGCGGACCGTGGCCGACCTGGTCAAGCCCGAGGGCCTGAAGTGGATGGCGCGCTTCGCCGACGGCATCGGGCCGCTCGTGGACCTCGTCATCCCGAAGAAGTCCGACGGCAGCCTCGGTGAGCCGACGACGCTGGTGAGGGACGCGCACGCGGAGGGGCTGATCCTGCACCCGTACACGATGCGCAACGAGAACACGTTCCTGCCTACCGAGTTCCGGCGGGGCTCCGACCCCAACGCCTACGGGGACGCCTTCGGCGCCTTCAGCGCGTACTTCCGTACGGGCATCGACGGCATCTTCTCCGACAACGCCGACACGGCGCTGCTCGCGGCGGAGGACTTCCGCGCGGGCTGAGCAGGCGGGCCCGGCGGCCCGGGCCGGTGTGACGGACGGCGGCGGCGTCACCCGCAGGGGTGGCTTCGCCGCCGTCCGGCAACCGGGGCCCGCCGCCCGGGCGTTGCGACGGGCATGGACCACCGCACTGACCGTTACGGCGCGGGCGCACCCGCCGCGCCGCCGCCCGGCCCGCTGCGCCGCCTCGTCGCCGCGGAGTGCGACGCGGAGGCGGCCGCGGCCGGTACGGACCCGGAGGAACTCCAGCAGGCCGTGTGGCTGCGCTGGCTGGAGGCCCGCGGCAGAGAGCCGGCGCGGGGGACACGGAGCCGCCCCGCCGTCAGTGCCGCGGGCGACGCGCTCGGTGCCGCCGGACCGTCGCCTCGCTGGCTGCGCGGCGCCGTACGGGCGGAGGCACGCAGGGCCCGCCGCCGCAGCAGCCGGGAGATCCCGCTGCCGGACGGCGGCCTCGCGGGCACCGGGGGCGCCGACGTCACCGTCCTCGCCGCCGAGCAGCGGCGCCTTCTCGGGGCGGCGGTCGCCAGGCTTCCCGAGCCGTGCCCGGCGCTGATGCGCGCACTCTTCTCCGGAAGGGACCTCACCTACCCGGAGATCGCAGGTGAGTTGGGAATGTCACAGGGGAGCGTGGGCCCGGTTCGTTCCCGATGTCTGGGTTGCCTGCGCAGAATGCTCACGGCGTCGGATTGCGGCACGTGAACTTGGGGGAATGCTGCGGGAAGCAATCGGCGTCACCAGGGCAGACAATCCGGGCAGGGCCACCCTCGTTCGACCGGCCCGTGCCCGGACGCACCATGACAAGGGGAGGCAGGCGCACATGGGTATGAGCGTGACCATCTCTGCGGCGGTCGAAGGCGACGCCGAGCAAATCCTCAAGCTCCAGTACCTGTGCTTCCAGAGCGAGGCCGAGGCGTACGGCGACTACGCCATCGCTCCCCTGACCCAGACCCTGGAGGGGCTGCGGGCCGAAATGGCCGCGGGTTGCGTGCTGGTGGCCCGCCTCGGCGACGAAGTCGTCGGCTCCGTGCGGGGAGCGGTCGACGCCGACGGCACCGCCCGCATCGACAGGCTCTGCGTGCACCCCCGGCTCCAGCGGCACGGCCTCGGCGGGCGGCTCCTCGCCGCCATCGAGGACCGGCTCGCGGCGGAGCGCGACGCCAAGCGCTACCACCTCGTCACCGGGCACCGCAGCGAGGGGAATCTGCGGTTGTACCGGAAGTACGGCTACACGACGACGGGCAGCACCGACAGGGACCGCAAGGTGCGGCTGACGTCGATGACGAAGGACGCCTCGGGTGCCGCGGCCGGGGCGAAGGCCCGTGGAGCGGGCGGTTCAGCCGCGCTCGGAGCGAGCGCCTGACAGAGGCTCAGCTCGCGTCGGCCCGGGAACGGCGCAGCCACAGCAGCCCCGTCACCGGCAGGACGACCGGAATGAAGAGATAGCCCATGCCGTAGTCCGACCACACTGTCGCGTCCGGGAAGGCCGACGGCTCGGCAAGCGTCCAGGTGCCCACCGTCAGCACCCCCAGCAGCTCCACGCAGCAGCACGCGAAGGCGGCCCGTCGGGCCCGCTCGCCTCCCCGTACGAGAGACAGCGTGATGAACGCGTAGACGAGCGCCGCGACGGCCGAGAGCAGATAGGCCAGGGGCGCCTCGTCGAAGCGCGTCGTCAGCTGGACGATGGAGCGGGACGCGGCACCCACGGTGAAGATCCCGTAGAGCGTGACGAGCAGCGTGCCCGGGCCCTTGCCGATGCCGGCTCGGCGCGCCGGAGCTTCCGCAGGTGGCGCGGCCGTGGGGCGCGGTCCGTCCTCCGGGCTCTCCGGCGCGGGGCGCGGTGCTTCAGGCGCCACGGCCGCCTCCCCAGATCTCGTGCAGCCGCGCCTGGAGCACGGCGAGCACCACTGCGCCCGCGGCGACGGTGAGCGACCCCCAGCGGGTCCGCTCCGTCAGCGAGATCAGCCCCACGACCGGCACGCAGGCGGCGACGGCGGCCAGATACGCGACGAAGATCACGGTCCCCTCAGCGGGCTCGCCGCCGCCGGTCAGGCGCACGATGCCGACGACGAGCTGCGCGAGGGCGAGCAGCGAGACCACGGCCATGCCGATGAAGTGCCAGTCCTTGGTGGGCTGATCGCGGTAGGCAGCCCAGCCGCACCACACCGCCAGGGCGAGCGCGGCCACGGCGAGGGCGACGGTGAGCGGGGTGAACACGCTGCGAAGTCTAGGAGGGGGCCCGGAGGCGGCCGCGCCCGGGACCGGGCGGGCGGTCCGGAGCGGGGCGAGGGGAGTTCGCGACCGCGACGCCCGGTGACGGCGCGGGCACACGCGGGCACGGCCATGGCACGAGCGCCTGCGCCGGGACCCGTACGGGGGCCGTGCCGGGACGCGTGCCTGCGCCTGTGCCTGAGCCGTACCGGAACCGTGCGCGGAACCGCGTGGCGGGAGCCGGGGAAGGTCCCCGTATCGACAAGTCGGCAAGCCGCGCCGCGTCCCGCCTGCGAAGGGGGCTCTGGCACTGCGCACAGCGCGTCCGATGCTGCATGCTGTGCACTGCGGCAATCGTCTGGTGCACCCAGGGCCCCCTGCCGGCGGTCCTCCCAGCACGGCCGGCAGACCCCGCGGTGGTCTTCTGGGGGAGCGACACCCCCAGCCCCTCGAACCGTATGGAGCGGCACATGACTTCGACCTTTCCGGACGTCTCGATCAGCACGGACCGACTCGTGCTGCGCCCGTTCGAGGAAGCCGACGTGCCCTCGCTCACCGAGATGATGCGCGACGAACTCGTGGCGGCCTGGACCACCGTGCCGGTTCCCTACCGCGACGCCGACGCGCGCGAGTTCATCCTGCGCCGCGCCCCGGCCGTGCGCACCGAGGGCGAGGGCATCGTCTTCGCCGTCGCCGAGTTCCTCACGCAGCGCCTGGTCGGCCTGGTCAAGCTGGACCACACCGACTGGCGGATCCTCGGTGCCGAGGTCGGTTACGTCACGGCACCGTGGGCACGCGGCGAGGGCTACGCCTCCGAGTCGGTGCTCGCCGTGGCCCAATGGCTCTTCCAGGACCAGAAGTTCGAGCGTCTGGAGCTGCGCACCGCCGCGGACAACACCGCCGCACAGCAGGTCGCGCAGAAGCTCGGCTGCATCAGCGAGGGGGTGCTGCGCAACGCCTGGATAGCGCGCACCCGCACCGAGGACGGCGGCTGGGCCGAGATCCGCACCGATCTGCTCGTGTGGAGCCTGCTGCCGGAGGACCTCGACGGCATCCCGGAACAGCTCGCCGACGCCGGGGGCTACGCCCCGTACCCGGACTGGCTGCACTCGCCGCGGTAGGGCTCGGCGCCTCCCGCCGCCCCGGCGCGTGCGCGCAGCACGCCGTAAATCCCGTACGTGGCCTCCTCGTACGCCACCCGCTGCCGCCGGCGTGCCGAACGCGAACGCCGAACGCCTCACGCCCGCCCTCGACTTCGCGGTGCGCGCGGTGCGCAGCATGACCGCGGCGGTGCGCAGCCACGCCCGGCTGCCGCGCGGCGCAAATCCCGCCGTAGGCCCGCATATCCGGAACGTCTGCGGTACCCGACCTCCGGCGTCCGCCGCTGCGGAGGTAGGCTCGACGAGCCCCGAGCCCCTGCGACGAGCACAGACGAGCCCAGGAGACACGCACCGATGGCCGACCGCGTCACCGTGATCGGGTGGGACGGTTCGCCCTTGTCAGGCGCCGCCCGCTCCGCTCTCGGCGCGGCCACGCTCGTCGCCGGAGCCGCGCACCATCTCCAGCAGCCCGAAGTCCCGCAGCACGCCGAGCAGATCAGGCTGGGCAGCGTGTCGCTCGCGGCGAGCCGCATAGCCCGCCACCGCGGCACCGCCGTCGTCTTCGCGGACGGCGACCCCGGTTTCTTCGGCGTCGTACGTACGCTGCGCGCCCCGGAACACGGTCTGGAGGTCGAGGTCGTCCCCGCCGTATCCGCGATGGCCGCCGCCTTCGCCCGCGCCGGAATGCCGTGGGACGACGCGCAGTTGGTGGTCGCCAACTCCCGCACGCTCCGCCACGCGGTCAACGTCTGCCGTGCTCACACCAAGGTCGGAGTGCTCACCTCGCCGGGCGCCGGGCCGGCGGAACTCGCGCTGCTGCTGGGCACGGTGCACCGCACGTTCGTCATCTGCGAGGCGATGGGCACCGAGCAGGAGGAGGTGACCGTCCTCACATCGGACAAGGTCGCCGACCACACGTGGCGCGACCCGAACGTGGTGATCGTGGCGGGCGGTTCGACGGGGCCGGTCGTTCCCCGGCCCGGCGAAGCGGGGAGCGGACGCGGCGCGGGGCAGGGGCCCGGGCCCGCACCCGGTGGACACGGCAGCGGATGGCTCGCCGCCCACGGCCCGGACTATCCGCCCGCCGTGCGCGGTTGGGCGCTCCCGCCGAGCCACTACGCGGACGGCGACGGAGCCGACGCGGGCGAGTGGGGAAGACCCGGCGGCCTGCCCGTCGGGGAAGGACCCGGCGGGGGCATGCGGGAGCGCGCCGCAGCCCCGGCGGTGCGCGCGAGCGAGTCGCGGCAGCTGCGCGCCGGCCAACTCGCCCGGCTCGGGCCGCGCATCGGGGACCTCGTGTGGGACATCGGCGCCGGCAGCGGCGCCCTCGCCGTCGAGGCGGCACGTTTCGGCGCCGCCGTCATCGCCGTGGACCGCGACGCGGCCGCCTGCGTGCGCATCGCGGCGGCGGCCCGGCGGTTCGGCGTACAGCTGGAGACCGTGCACGGCACGGCACCGCAGGTCCTGGAGGATCTGCCGGAGCCGGACGTGGTGCGCGTGGGCGGCGGAGGCGTTCCCACCGTCACGGCGGTCGTCGACAGGCGCCCCGGTCGCATCGTCACCCACGCCGCGACGCGGGACGAGGCGGAGGCGATCGGAAGGGCGCTCGCCGAGGGCGGATACGCCGTGGAGTGCGCCCTGCTTCAGTCCGTGGAGCTGGACACCACGGAGTGGGTGGAAAGTGAACGAGCTGTCGTTTTCCTGCTTTCCGGTGTCCGGACCTGAACCTCCGTGCCCACCCCGTGACGAACCACGACGAAGTGCTGTTTCTCACCCTGCCGTGGACGGCGTCCGGCTCCGCCACCGGTAGGCTGACGGATCGTTGTGCCGCCATGCGGTGTTGACGCTTCGTCCGTCAATGTCCGGATGGCGCGTGGGAGGAGAACGTGCCGCACGGTGTGCGCGCTCGTTCTCCATCTACGGGGCCCGGCGGCTGTCCGCAGGGGCTTGGAGAAGCACTACCGATGGGCGAGGGGTACGCATGACTGACACCGGCCGGATCCCGGGTGAGGGGCAGCCGGAGAATGCAGGCGGGCAGTCGGACGGCCAGCAGCCGGACTTCGCGGTGAACGGTCCCTACCCCTACGCGGGACCGGGCGACGCCCTCGGCGACGTACAGGCTCCCGGGGCGATGCCCACCGACCCGGAGCTGCTGCTGCCGGGTGCGCCGCAGGGCGCGTGGAACGAGCAACTCCCGGCCCAGCATGATCCGTACGCCGTGCAGTACGCCGCGTACGGACAGCAGGCGCACTACATGCCGCAGGACTCGTACGTGCAGCAGGATGCGTACGTGCAGGAGAACCCCAACGGACACATGGACCAGTACGGCGGTCAGGCGCAGCAGCCACAGCCCCAGCCGCAGCCCCAGCCGGTGTCCGTACCCGAGGACGCTCAAGCAGTGCCCGGAGCCGAGCAGTTCGCGCCCGCACCGGCCCCCGCCCATGTGCCCGGTCCGCACGAGATGGACGGACGCGATTCCGGCGCCATCGACACCGGCGCGGTCCGTGCGGCGTTCCCTGAGGCAGCCCAGCAGACGCCCCCCAAGGGAACGCCGCGCGACCGGACGCCTCCCCGGCGGCCGCTGCACCTGGGCCCGCCCGAGCCCGAACAGTCCGGAGCGGTGCGTCCGCTCTCCGACCGCGGGATCGGCGGCAGGCCGGGCCGGGGCTCGAAGGGTGCGGCCACCGGCGGCACTTCGGGTGCGGCGTCCGTACGGGCACAGGCACCGGAAACCGCCGCGCAGGGGCAGGCACAGCCGCAGCACGACGCCGCGCAGCCCCAACCTCAGCCGCAGGCACAACCCCAGCCCGAGCCCCAGCCCCAGGCTCAATCGCAGCCGTCGACGCAGCAGGCCGAAGACACCGCGCAGCAGGGCGAGTTCACGCCTGCGGACGGCGACGTCGCGCAGCAGGACGCGACCGGAGCGGCCGGGAGCCCCGAGTACCTGGACGGCGCGCAGCAGGCCGCCGAGATGCTGCCCGGCCCCCAACTCGGGGCGCTGCCGCCGCAGGACGAGATGTGGACGGTGGACGGCCAGGCTCCGGTCGCCGGGCAGGAGGCGGTTCCGCAGGCTCAGGGGTCGCCGGATTCGCCGGAGGCACAGCAGGCGCAGCAGGAACAGCAGGTCATGGCCTACGCGGGTGCCCAACTGCCCGCGGGCGCCCCGGAGAACGCACCACAGCACGTCCCAGTGGACGAGCAGGCCGCGTCCGGCATGCCCGGTGCCACCGCGCAGCAGGCAGAGGACTCCGCGGATGCGAGCCCGGCCCCGGCGGCCGGTGCACAGGACGAGCAGGCGCCCGCGCCCCGGCCCGGCGGCCGGAGGGGGCGTCGCCGGCGCGCGAAGCCCGAGAGCAGCAACGAGAGCACGGGCACCGGCAACACCTGGGTCTCCTCTCCCGGTTCGACGGCGGTCGAGGCCATCGAGCCCCGGCAGCAAGGCACTTCCGGGCCGGAGGAGGGCGACGGCGCAGCGGCGTCCGCGCAGCAGGGCGTACCGGAGGCGGAGGGCACCGCCCCGGCGGCGGACGAGGCGAGGATCCCGGCTCAGCAGCAGGCGGGAGAAGCCGGTGCCGCCGGGCAGGCCGGAAGCGCCGGAAGCGCCGCAAGCACCGCAAGCACCGCGGGAATCCCCGCTCAGCAGAGCAGGCATATCGAGACGCCCGCCGCGCACGAGCATCAGGCGGAGCCCGGTCAGGCCGCCCAAGACCCGGTCGCCGTACAGGCGGATGCGGCACAGCCGGATGCGACGGCGGCCCCGGAGGCCGCGCAGTCCGACGCGGGAGCGACGGTGCCGAGGCAGGGGCAGCACGCCCGACCGGAGGCCGAAGTCCCGCCGGGGCAGCCGGATTCCAGCGCCGCCGAGGCCGTTCCGGCTCCGGCTCCGGCCCCGGACGCCGGAGGTCCGGCGGCGGAGGCGCCCGCGACGGAGGCGCCGACGGCGGAGGGTGCGGCGCTGCCGATGCCCGCCGCTCAGATAAGCGATGACGGCCAGGCGCCCACGGCCTCGCCGACCGACGGCGAGAGCGCCGGAGAAGCCGCGGACCCCGCGGCTTCGTCCCCGGCGGCCGAGACGGGAGCGGAGGCTGACCAGGTGAGCGCAGCGGAGACAGGCGCGGAGACAGGCCCGGAGGCCGCTCCGGAAGCCGTGACGGAGCCGGACCAGGAGCCCGGGGCGGTCTCCGAAGTCGCCGGAGCGGACGCCGAGCCCGGGCCCGGAGGCGACAGCGCGACCGGTCCCGTGGCCGGGGCCGGGCCGGTGACCCCGACCGACACCGGGGCCGGAACCGAGACCGAGCCTGAGTCCGGGGCCGGAACCGAGACCGAGCCTGAGTCCGAGGCCGGAACCGAGACCGAGTCCGAGTCCGAGGCCGGAACCGAGACCGAGTCCGAGTCCGAGGCCGAGGCCGGAGCGGCGGTCACTCCTGCCCGGCCCGCGCCGACCGGCCCCCCGGCCCCCGGCTACGCCGACGACGAGCGCGAAGCCGTACACCGTCTGATGCGCGAGCGCCGCGACATCCGCAACGGCTTCCGCCCCGACCCCATCCCGCACGACGTGCTGCTGCGCGTCCTCGAAGCGGCCCACACGGCGCCCAGCGTCGGCCACTCGCAGCCCTGGGACTTCGTCGTGATCCGCTCCGAGGAGACCCGGCGCGCCATGCACGAACTCGCCGAGCAGCAGCGCCACGCCTACGCCGAGTCCCTGCCGAAGGGCCGCGCGAAGCAGTTCAAGGAACTGAAGATCGAGGCGATCCTCGACACCCCCGTCAACATCGTCGTCACCGCCGACCCGACCCGCGGCGGCCGCCACACCCTCGGCCGTCACACGCAGCCGCAGATGGCGCCGTACTCCTCGGCGCTCGCGGTGGAGAACCTGTGGCTGGCCGCCCGCGCAGAAGGGCTGGGCGTCGGCTGGGTCAGCTTTTTCGACGAGCGTGAGATGGTGCGCGCGCTGGAGCTGCCGGAGCATCTGGAGGTCGTGGCCTACCTGTGCGTCGGCTACGTCGACGAGTTCCCGCCGGAGCCGGAGCTGGCCCAGGCGGGCTGGTCCAAGCGCCGTCCGCTCTCCTGGGTCGTGCACGAGGAGTCGTACGGACGCCGTGTGCTGCCCGGTGCGGAGCCGCAGGACCTGCTCTCCGACACCGTCGCCGCCATCCGTCCCCTGGACGCGAAGGCGCTCGGCGAGGCGTGGGAACGGCAGAAGCGCATGACCAAGCCGGCCGGTGCGCTCGGCATGCTGGAGATCATCTCGGCGCAGCTGTGCGGGCTCTCACGCAAGTGCCCGCCGCCGCTGCCGGAGCCCGCAGCCGTCGCGATCTTCGCGGGGGACCACGGCGTGCACGCCCAGGGCGTCACCCCGTGGCCGCAGGAGGTGACGGCCCAGATGGTCGCCAACTTCCTCGGCGGCGGCGCCGTCTGCAACGCGTTCGCGAACCAGGTCGGCGCCGAGGTGTGTGTCATCGACGTGGGGGTGGCGACCGAACTCCCGTCCACACCCGGCCTGTTGCCACGCAAGGTGCGGGCGGGCACCGCCGACATGACACAGGGCCCGGCGATGACCCGTGAGGAGGCCCTGCGGGCCGTCGAGGTGGGCATCGAGACGGCGCGCGACCTCGTCGCGGCGGGCAACAAGGCGCTGCTCACGGGCGAGATGGGCATCGCCAACACCACGGCCTCGGCCGTGCTCGTCGCGGCCTGTACCGGAGCGGACCCGTCCGAGGTGACCGGCCGCGGCACGGGCATCAACGACGAGACGCACGCCCGCAAGGTCGACGTCGTGCGGCGCGCCCTCGAAGTGCACCAGCCCGATCCGGAGGACCCGCTGGGCATGCTGGCCGCGGTCGGCGGCCTCGAACACGCGGCGCTGGTCGGACTGATCCTCGGCGGCGCCTCCCTTCGTACGCCGGTGATCCTCGACGGCGTCAGCGCGGGGGCCGCCGCCCTGGTCGCTCGCTGCGTCGCCCCGGAGGCGCTGGCGGCCTGCATCGCGGGGCACCGCAGCTCCGAGCCCGGGCACGTGGCGGCTCTCACGAAGCTCGGGCTGCGCCCGCTGGTCGACCTGGACCTGCGGCTCGGCGAGGGCACGGGCGCGCTGCTGTCGCTCCCGCTGGTGCAGAGCGCGGCGCGCGCCATGCACGAGGTCGCGACGTTCGACTCGGCGGGAGTCACGGGGAAGGGCTGAACCGACAGGCCGGTCAACCAGCAGAATCAGCCGAACCAGCAGATCCAGTCGTACCGGAAGATCCGCGTCGGGCGGTCGGCCCACAGCCGACCGCCCGCGTTCGCCCGGCGAGGGGCGTGCGCGCAAGGCCGCGTACGGACGCCCGACGTACGGACTGATCCACGGAGCAGATGCACCGAGCCGGTGCATGCAGCACCCGCACGCAACCCGAACCCCGAACTCCCGGGCCCACGGCCCGGACCCGGCTCCGGCCTCGCAGGTCAGCCCGGCTCAGCACAACCCCGTCCGCAGTGATCCGCGGAACAGCGGCGCCACCCGCCGCGCCATAGGCTGTACGCGAGTTTGCAAGCGACGTCCCCACGCATGATTTCCGCCGCTCCAGCGCCGCAGCGGCCCGTTCCCGCAAGCAAGGAGCCGCACCCGCATGTCCGATTCCGAGTCCGTGACCGGGTCCGGTTCCCGGTCCGATGCCGGGACCGACCACCCCGCCTACCCCGTGGGTCTCCGCCTCGCCGGGCGCCGGGTCGTGGTCGTCGGCGGCGGGAGCGTCGCCCAGCGGCGACTGCCCGCGCTGCTCGCCGCGGGCGCGGACGTGCTGCTGATCGCCCCCGCCGTCACCGCGTCCGTCGAGGCCATGGCCGATGCGGGCGAACTGACGTGGCAGCGCCGTCCGTACGCAGACGGAGATCTGGACGGCGCCTGGTACGCGCTGATCGCGACCGACGACCCGGCGACCAACCGGGCCGCGTCCGCCGAGGCGGAATCCCGCCGCGTGTGGTGCGTGCGCAGCGACGACGCCTCGGCCGCGACCGCCTGGACGCCCGCGACCGGGCAGAGCGAGGGCGTCACCGTCGCCGTGCTCACCGGGCGCGACCCGCGCCGCTCCGCCGCCGTCCGCGACGCCGTCGTCGAAGGGCTGCACGACGGCACGCTCACCGCGCCCCGGCACCGCGGACGCACCGGGGGAGTCGCCCTCGTCGGCGGCGGCCCCGGCGACCCCGACCTGATCACGGTGCGCGGGCGCAGGCTGCTCGCCGAGGCGGACGTCGTCGTCGCCGACCGCCTGGGCCCCCGTGACCTGCTGGCCGAACTGCCCCCGCACGTCGAGGTGATCGACGCGGCGAAGATCCCGTACGGGCGGGCCATGGCGCAGGAGGCCATCAACGACGCGCTCGTCGAGCACGCCAAGGCCGGCAGGTCCGTCGTACGTCTCAAGGGCGGCGACCCGTTCGTCTTCGGCCGCGGCATGGAGGAGGTGGAGCAGCTCGCCGAGGCCGGGGTCCCGGTCACCGTCGTGCCGGGCATCACCAGCGCGATCAGCGTTCCGGGCGCCGTCGGCATCCCCGTCACCCACCGCGGCGTCGCGCACGAGTTCACCGTCGTCAGCGGCCACGTCGCCCCCGACGACCCGCGGTCCCTCGTGGACTGGCCGGCGCTCGCCCGGCTGCGCGGCACGCTCGTCCTGCTCATGGCGGTGGAACGCATCGGCGCCATCGCGGAGACCCTGGTGCGCCACGGCAGGGACGCGGCCACGCCCGTCGCCGTCGTGCAGGAGGGAACGACGGCGGGGGAGCGGCGCGTCGACGCCACCCTCGCGACGGTCGCGGAACGGGCCGCGGAGGAGGGCGTACGGCCCCCGGCGGTCATCGTCGTCGGGGACGTGGTGTCCGTGGGAACCCGGGACCGAGGCTGACGAGAACGACCGTGACCGGAATCATCCCCGTCGACGATCCCGCCGACCCCCGGCTGTCCGACTTCACGGGGCTCACCGACGTCGAGCTCCGCCGCCGGCGCGAGCCCGCCGAGGGCCTCTTCATCGCGGAGGGCGAGAAGGTCATCCGCCGTGCCCTGCAAGCCGGTTACCCGATGCGCTCGATGCTGCTCTCGGAGAAGTGGGTCCCCGTCATGCGGGACGTGATCGACGAGGCGCACGCCCCCGCATACGTGATCAGCCCCGCACTCGCCGAGCAGGTCACCGGCTACCACGTGCACCGTGGTGCGCTCGCCTCCATGGGACGCACCCCCCTGCCCGCACCCGCCACGCTGCTGTCGGCGTCGAGACGGGTGGTGATCATGGAGGCGGTCAACGACCACACCAACATCGGGGCGATATTCCGCAGCGCCGCCGCCCTCGGCATGGACGGAGTGCTGCTCTCGCCGTCCTGCGCGGATCCGCTCTACCGGCGGTCCGTAAAGGTGTCGATGGGCGCGGTCTTCTCCGTGCCGTACGCACGGCTCGCAGCCTGGCCGCACGACCTGGAGTCCGTGCGCGACGCCGGCTTCCGGCTGATGGCGCTCACCCCGGACGCGAACGCCGTCCCGCTCGACGAGTCGGGGGCGGACCGGCTGCCGCGGGTGGCGCTGCTGCTCGGCGCCGAGGGCGGCGGGTTGTCGATACGGGCCATGCGCGCCGCCGACGAACGCGTACGCATCCCGATGGCTCACGGCGTGGACTCGCTCAACGTCGGTGCCGCCGCCGCGGTCGCCTTCTACGCGGTGACGAGGACGTGAGGCGCCTCGGCTCTCGGGCGGTGCGGTCAGAGGTGGTGTGGCTCAGAGCTGAGGCGGCTCAGAGGTGGTGCGGCCGCACCATGGCCGCGTCCGGTGCCTCCCGCGTGCCGGTGTCCGCCGACGCGTGCGCCGCGTGATCTGACGTCCCGTGAGCAGGGGTTCCGTGAGCCGGGGCCGTGGGCGCCGGACGCTCGGGACCCCGGCCGTCGCCGAGGCCGCGCGCCGGTCCCTGACAGCCCTGAGCCGCCGCGATCCCCAGCGCCACGAGCAGGGTCACCGTCACGAACACCACGAGCCGCTGCCGCAGCAGCCTCCGGTCCGCCACGCGCCGCGCGGAGCCCTGGCCCTGATCGCGGCCTCCCGTGCCGGGCCGCCGCGCCTGTCCGCCACGCGGCCCGGCGGCTCCGTTGCCGCCCGCGCGCGTGGCAGTACGCGAAGGGGCGCGGCTTCCCGTACCGGCCCCGGCGGCGCGGTCGCCGGCACGGGGCGTGGACGCGCGGGACGATCCCGCGTGGCCACCGGCACCGGACGCGGAACCGCCCGTGGCACCCGTCGCACGCGAGGCGCCCGACGTGCCGTGGTCGCGGTGATGGTCGCGGTGCCGCTCCTTGCGGGACGCCTCGGCACGCTGCCGTCCGCGCTCCTCGGAGCGGCGCACGCGGGCGCGGTCGCCCGGCGGCCTCGACCTCGGCACGGCGCCTCCGCGGCCGCCCGGCCCGCTCGCCGAACCCCCGGACGAGGACGTCCTGTTGGAGCCGTTGCCGGTTCCCGCGCCGCCGGCCCGGGACGCCGGGGGGCGAGCGCCGCCCGCGGGTCCGCTGCCGGTGGCCGGTCCGCCGCCGTTGCCCCTGGTACCCGGACTCCCCGGGGAACCCGCAACGCCAGGCCCGTCCGGCGCCGGCGAACCGTACGAGCCATGTGATCCGTGCGATCCGTGCGGGTGCGGCCCGTGCGAGCCGTTGGCGGGGCCGTTGCGGCTCGCCGCGTCCGCTCCGGCCGAGCCGCCGCCCGGCTGTTCGGACAGGCCGCGCGCCTCCCGCGCCGCGATCTCCTTCAGCCGGAGCGAGAGCTGGAGCGGGCTGGGACGCTCCTCGGGGGTCTTCACCAGACACGCGTGGATGAGCGGAGCGAGCGAGGCGTGCACACTCTCCAGCTGCGGCTCCTCGTGCACCACCCGGTAGAGCATCACTTCCGAACTGCCCTGCCCGAAGGGGGAGTCGGCGGTCGCCGCGTACGCCAGCGTCGCCCCCAGGGCGAACACATCGGTCGCGGGCGTGACCAGCGCGCCCCGCACCTGCTCGGGCGCGAGGAACCCGGGCGAGCCCACGGCCGTGCCCACATGCGTCAGCGTGCTCGCACCCGTCGCCCACGCGATGCCGAAGTCGATGATGCGCGGCCCCTTGGGGGACAGCAGGATGTTCGACGGCTTGAGATCGCGGTGTACGACACCGGCCTCGTGCACGGCGACCAGCCCCTCCGCCAACGCCGCCCCGATGGACGCCACTTGGCTGGCCGGAAGGGGGCCGGACTCGGTCACCTTGTCGTGCAGCGCCGGGCCCGGCACGTACTGCGTCGCGAACCACGGACGGTCCGCCTCCAGATCCGCCGCGACCAGCCGTGCCGTACAGCCGCCGCGGATGCGGCGCGCGGCCGACACCTCGCGGGCGAAGCGCGAGCGGAACTCCTTGTCCTCGGCGAGATCCGGACGGATCACCTTCAGCGCGACCCGCTGCCCGCGCCGGTCCGAGCCGAGATAGACCACGCCCATCCCGCCGGCGCCCAGCCGTCTGTGCAGCCTGAACGAGCCGACGACTCGCGGATCCTCGCGTCGGAGCCGCATCATCGCCATGTCGTTCCCCTGCCTGAGGTGGTGGGCCCGCCCTCGGTCACCGGGTGCCCCTGATCGTTTCCTAGCGCGTCCGTCTGACGAGGCACAGCTTACGGACTGCTCCCGTGCGGCGACGACAGGCCGCGCACGCGCCGCCGCACGCGATGCACGCCCCGGATCGGGACGCCGTCCCGTGCCCAACTCACGTGCACCGCCCGGACGGAGCCCCCCCAGAGCACACCAACGGCCCACCCGGGTACGCGATTTGACGGGGTGCAGACCGCCCGGTCGCCCGCGTGGCACCTCTCCCGGGGCGCCCGCCCGCCGCGTACGCCCGGCCCGGCGGCGGGAGTTGACGGGCCGGAAGCGCCCCGGCCCGCAGTGCGCGTGGTGAGCTATGTCACCTGTTCACGTCACCTTTTCCTGTCACCCTGGGGCCTCCACTCGTACGCGTGGCCGCACCGTCTCGATGACGGCGTGCGCCCCGCGGCGGAGAACCGCCCGTCCCCGCACCGCCCCGTACCGCCGGGCCTGCCGCGTCCCAGCGCACGTACCCCTCAGGGAAGACCCTCGGACCGGCGGCGTACGCCTCCACCCTGGGGAGTATCCGGCGGGCCCCGCTGTCATCCTGCGGGAGGCCCCGCAGTCGATACGCGGGCATGACGCCCCGCCGCAGCCCCGCGCCTAGTCTTCTTGCAAGCGGCGGGCGAAGCACTCGTCCCCCGAGGTCAGTCGCCCGCCGCCCCGGGAAACGACAGGAGCGGACCATGGCGCACACGGCAGCGCGCGCGGCACGCAGAGCGCGCGGACGGTTGACGGCGCTCGCCGGCGTCGGCTCCCGTGGCAGCGACCGGCGGCATCCGCTGGTGGCGGCAGCCATGGTGCTGCCCTTGGCCATCATCCTCGCCATCGCCTTCGGGGCGGTGCAGGCGGTGGTCGCACAGGCGTCGTCCGTGGCCGGGATGCTGGGGCACTGAAGGTGCACCAGGCTCGGGAGAGCGGCCCGAGTCGGGGATTACCCGGCCATCAGCCCCGTGGGGACGGGGGTGCGACGGACGGCATTGAGGTCCGGGCAGCTGGGGAGCTGCCCGGACCTCACGTATGAGGGACTCACAGCCGGGTCTTGCGCGGACCGCTCCGCGTACGATCACACAGCGGGCCACGGCCGTCCGCAGCCGCGAAGCGGCCGTACCGGTCACAGGGGGTGGCAGTGCCGACGACGCCGACGCTCACGCTCACCGACCGGCTGTGCGCGCTCGCGCGCGAGACGGCCGCGCAGCGCACCCGCACCGGTACGGCTCCCGAGTCAGGTCCCGATCGCCGTCCCGTTCGGGGTCCTTGGGAAGCGGCTCCGGCCGTGCTCGCCGAGCGTCCCGACGCCACCGTCGTCGCCTTCGGGGACATCGTCGTCAAGGCACACCCGCCCGCCTCGCGGACCGACGCGGGCGAACTGACCGTACGGCTGTGCGTCGCCGCGCACCCCCGCCTCGGCCGCATCATGCTGGCACCGCTGACGCCGCGCGGAGTCCCCGCGAGGCAGTCGCTCGACGCCGCCCCGTACGTGGAGGGCGGCCGGCGGGTCACGCTCTGGCCGCGCGGCGAGCCCGTCGACCCGGAGGCTCCCGAATCCGCCCCGTGGGAGGCGGCGGGCACGCTGCTCGCCCGTCTGCACTCCGTCCCCGTAGAGGCGCTGTCCGTGCAACTGCCGCGTCCGCTCCCCGCGATGCGCGGACCCGCGAAGGCCGTACGCGCCATGGAGCGGATGCGGGCCGCGGTCGGCCGCGGCCCCGCCGGCACCGACCTCGCGGCGGCGGCCGGCAGCATCGAGGCCGCCTGGACGACGCTGCCCGCCTGGTGCAGGAACGAAGAGCCGCCGCCCCCGTCGCGCGCGGGCACGCTCTGCCACGGCGACTTCCACCTGGGCCAGTTGGTCAGCGAACCGGGGACCGGCGACTGGCGTCTCATCGACGTCGACGACCTCGGCCTCGGCGACCCGGCATGGGACCTCGCCCGGCCCGCGGCCTGGTATGCGGCGGGGCTGCTGCCCTCATCGTCCTGGTCCGCCTTCCTGGGCGCCTACCAGACGGAGACGGGCACGGCCTCCCATGACCCCTGGCCGCACCTCGACGCCCCCGCGCGGGCCCTCACCGTCCAGACGGCGGCGACGGCAATCGCCAAGGCCCAAGCCGCCCAACGCCCCCTGGACGGCACCGAAACGGCGTGCGTGCAGGCCTGCGAGCGCATCGCGGTCGCCGCCGACCCCGGACAACGTGCGGAGACGGGCCGTAGGCTGGATCCGCAGTAGCCGACGGTGAATACACCGACGTGGAGAGGAAGTCGACCATGCAGTGTCCCAAGTGCGGTGCGCCGATGCAGACGTTCAACCGCAACGGCGTCCAGATCGAACAGTGCGGCGGCTGCCGGGGAATCTTTCTCGACTACGGCGAACTCGAGGCGCTCACCCGCCTGGAATCCCAATGGACGCAGCCCGGCCCGCCTCCGGGCGGCGGGTACGGCCAGGGCCACGCGCCGCAGTCCTACCCCGCCGCGCCCGCCTGGGGCGCCCCGCACCACGGCCACCACGGCCACCACGGGCACGGCCACAAGCGCGGCTTCGGCCACATGCTCTTCTCGTCATGAGCCCTGCTCCCGCCGGGAGTTGAGCCACGCACAAAAGGTGCCCCGGCCGTCATCCGGCCGGGGCACCTTCACTGTGCGCGGTACTGGGATTGAACCAGTGACCTCTTCCGTGTCAGGGAAGCGCTCTCCCGCTGAGCTAACCGCGCGGGCTGTTGCGCCAGAGATATTGTCACGCCCTGACCTGCAAGACAAATCCGCGGGAGAGCGGGGGCGCCTCGCGCGCGGCCCGCACGTGTGCGCTCCCCGCGCCGGCCGTGCGCACTTGTGCGACGTGGCCCTCTGCTGCACGGTCGTCCGGGCTGCTCTGTCCCTCGGCGGATGGGAGATCGGATGACCGACTCGGCTGCTCCCTGGGCACGCGAGACCTTCGGCGACCTGGCCGAGCCGTTGGCCGCGGCCGTCGTCAAGAGCCTGACGCGGGCGCACGAGAGGGCACGCAGCGGGCAGGACGGCGTCCACACGCAGACGCTGGAGGCGTACGGACACGGGCTGTACGCGGCCCAGTTCGAGGAACTCGCGGCCGGCCTGGAGCACTTCGCCGAAGCCACCCCCGTCCGTCTGCGCGCCCGGACCGCCATGGTCGTCGCCGGCCACCTGATCTATCCCTTCCGGTACGCGAGCAGGAACCTGCCCGTCACCGCGGCCCGGCTGAAGAAGAAGGACGGCCTGCGGGCCGAGCTCATACGCGAGTTCGGCCCGGAGCCCATGCAGGGCGAACTCGACCTCGGCCTGGAGGAGTTCGAGGACCACGAGGTTCACCGCGGCCTCGCGCGGATCCCCCCCGGACACGAGCCTGGTCATCGTCGCGTACGCCTGCTCCATGAGCGAGGGCATCCTGAGGCTGGAGTGGGGCATCGCGGACCTCCGCCCGGACCGCTACCTCCAGTGGCACCGCCACGAGCCGCTGTAGCTCCCCGACACCGCGAAAACCGCTGGAAGCGCCGAGTCGCCCGCTCGTACGGTCCGCGAGTGACGTATCTCAGTGCGCTCGGCTATCTGCTCGGCATCGAGGGTGCCGCCCTGCTGCGCGGATTCAGAGAAGGAAGCGCGGACAAGGCGTTCGTCGACGCCCGCGTCGGCGAGATCCGCGCACTTCTGGACGATCCCGCTCTCGCACAGGGTGAGACCGTGACGGCGGCTCCCGGCACTATCAGTACGGGCGAGATGTACCGGTCGTGGGCAGCGCACTACGACGACCCCGGCAACCAGATGATCGACATCGAACAGCCCGTCGTCCGGCGCATCCTCGACGGTCTGCCCGTCGGCAACGCACTGGACGCGGCCTGCGGCACGGGCAGGCACACGGCACACCTCGACCGTCTGGGCCACCGCGTGGTCGGCGTCGACCAGTCACCCGAGATGCTCGCGCGGGCCCGTGACCGCCTGCCACGGGTGGCCTTCGCAACCGCCGACCTGCACCGGCTCCCGCTTCCCGACAGCTCCGTGGACGCGGTCGTGTGCGCGCTGGCCCTTTCCCACGTGGCCCGACTCGCCCCGGTCCTGGCCGAGTTCGCGCGCGTACTGCGCCCCGGCGGGCACCTCGTCGTCTCGGACGCGCACCTGCTGGTGTCCTGCCTCGCCCCGCGTCCCGTCTACTCGGACCCCGACGGCCGCCCCGCGCTGCCCAGGGAGCACCACAGGCCGCTCAGCGACTACCTGGCGGCCGCCCTCCCGCTCGGATTCCAGGTCCGCCGTTGCGAGGAACCCCGCCGTCCCCACCGCTCCCTCGATCCCCGTACCGCCCCCGACCCGCTGCCGACGCACATGTCCTGGGACCTGTTGCACCGATGCCCGGAAGCCACCGCGGCAGCACTGGACGGAACGCCGCTCGTGGTCGTCTGGCACTTCCAACTGGCCGCGGCGACGGCCGTACAGACGCGTGGCTACGATCACACGATGACCGACGACGGCTTCCTCGCCCACGGCCCACGGGTGGCCATCCGGCGCGTATCCGTCCGCGACTACGAGGAACTCGCCGCTCTGACCCAGGAGAGCGCCGAACTGCACCACCCATGGGTCCCGTCCCGGGAGAGCACCCCTGAGGCGTTCCGTGAGTACATCGCACGGTTCGACCAGCCAACCCACGAAGGGTTCCTGGTCTGTTCGCGCCGTACGGGCGCGATCGTCGGCGGGATCAACATCAACAACATCGTCCGCGGAACCATCCAGAGCGGCGCCCTGGGGTACGTCGCCTTCGCGTCCACCACCGGGCGCGGCTACATGACCGAGGGCTTGCGGCTCGTCATGGAACTCGCCTTCGGCGAGCTCGGATTGCACCGGCTGGAAGCCAACATCCAGCCCGCCAACGCTCCGTCCATCAGGCTGGTCGAGCGCCTCGGCTTCCGGCGCGAGGGCTTCTCTCCGCACTTCCAGTTCCTGGACGGGGCCTGGCGCGGGAACGAACGCTGGGCCTTCACGGTCGAGATGGCGGGCACCCGGTCACCGGGCTCCGCCGAACGCTGAACTGTCCGCGGCGTCCGACCGGCTCGCCAACTCCGGCCCGCATTCACGCAGTTGGTCACTCACAACGCACCAGGGGCCGCTTCCCTCACCGGGAAACGGCCCCTGGCCTGCGTGGACGATACTGGGATTGAACCAGTGACCTCTTCCGTGTCAGGGAAGCGCTCTCCCGCTGAGCTAATCGTCCGTGGAGGTGGAGACGGGATTTGAACCCGTGTAGACGGCTTTGCAGGCCGTTGCCTCGCCTCTCGGCCACTCCACCGAGGCGGGAGCCGCGTGAACTCCCACTCAGAGCGGACGACGAGATTCGAACTCGCGACCCTCACCTTGGCAAGGTGATGCTCTACCAACTGAGCCACGTCCGCAGGTGTTGTCGCGCGGGTCCGCTTCCGCGTCCCGGCGACTCGTTGAACTCTAGCGGATATCGGTGCCAGCTCAAATTCTGTTTGCCCTGCGTGACCGGCTGTACGCCGCGCAGTACGGCGGTCCGGCCGCCTTCTGACCCCGCCGGGAACTCCGGAAGCATCCGTCCGTCCGCACCATAGACTCGCTCGTGTGTACGCCCCGACGCCCTTCGCCCGGTTCGGCTCCCTCCTCGCCACCGACCTGCGTGACGTCACCAGTGACCCCTCGGCGCTGGAGTCCGCGGGCTGGTGGTCCGTGGTCGCGGACTTCGAAGGGCAGTTGCTGTGCGCGCGCTTCGGCGACGTACGCGAGGCGCCGCAGCGTGGCACGGCGCCGGGCACCTTGCCCGCCCCCGCGGCCTCGCGGTGGCGCGGCCCGGCACCCGGGGCGTGGACCAGCTCCATGGACCGGGACGCGTACGTCGCCGGAGTGCGGCGCATACGCGAGTACATCGCCGCCGGCGAGGTCTACCAGGCGAACCTCTGCCGGGTGCTGAGCGCGCCGCTGCCCGATCCCTCGCCGGACGCCTCCGACATCGCCGGGCTCTCGGCGCTGCTGGCGCGCGGCAACCCCGCCCCGTACGGGGGCGCCGTCCGTCTCCCCGCCCACGGCGTCGAGGTGGCGACGGCCTCCCCGGAGCTGTATCTGCGCCGCACGGGCAGCACCGTGACGTCGGGGCCCATCAAGGGCACGGCCCGTACTGCCGACGGGCTGCTGGAGAAGGACCACGCCGAGAACGTGATGATCGTCGACCTGGTGCGCAACGACCTCGGCCGCGTCTGCGCTGCGGGGTCGGTCACCGTCCCCGGGCTGTGCGAGATCGAGCCGCACCCCGGGCTCGTGCACCTCGTGTCCACCGTGCGCGGCGAACTCGCCCCCGGCAGCGGCTGGCCCGAACTGCTCCGGCACACCTTCCCTCCCGGGTCGGTGACCGGCGCCCCGAAGCTGAGCGCGCTGCGGATCATCGGCGAGCTGGAGCGCGCGCCCCGCGGCCCGTACTGCGGCGGGATCGGCTGGGTCGACGCCGACCGCGGCACCGGTGAGCTGGCCGTGGGCATACGTACGTTCTGGATCGAACGCGGCACTCCGCCCGGAGGCGGCGCGGTGCTGCGCTTCGGCACGGGCGCCGGGATCACCTGGGGATCCGACCCGGAGGGGGAGTGGGCGGAGACGGAACTCAAGGCGTCGGGCCTGCTCAAGGTAGCGTCGGACGTACGGCACCCCGAGGTGCCGCCCTCCACGGCGAAGAGCGGAAGGAGAGCCCTGTGAGGATCTGGCTCGACGGCGGGCTCCGTGAGGTCGACGACGCACACGTCTCCGTGCTGGACCACGGACTGACCGTCGGCGACGGGGTCTTCGAGACGGTGAAGACCACTCACGGCACGCCCTTCGCCCTGACGCGGCACATCGAGCGCCTCGCGAGGTCGGCCCGCGGCCTGGGGCTGCCGGAGCCCGACCGGGACGAGGTGCGCCGCGCGTGCGCCGCCGTCGTCGGGGCCGAGGACGTGCCCCTCGGGCGGCTGCGCATCACCTACACCGGCGGGCCCTCGCCGCTCGGCTCCGACCGCGGCGACGGCCGGCCGACCCTCGTGGTCGTCCTCACCGAGTCGCCGCGGCGCCCCGACACCACGGCCGTGATCACCGTCCCCTGGACGCGCAACGAGGGGGGCGCGCTCGCGGGCCTGAAGACGACGTCGTACGGGGAGAACGTCCTCGCGCTCTCCCGCGCGCACGAACAGGGCGCGGGCGAGGCCCTGTTCGCCAACACCCGGGGCCGTCTGTGCGAAGGCACCGGCACCAACGTCTTCGTGGTCCTGGACGGCGTACTGCACACGCCGCCGCTGGAGTCCGGCTGCCTCGCCGGGATCACCCGCGCCCTGGTCGCGGAGTGGTCCGGCGCGCGGGAGACCGATCTGCCGCTGGACGTGCTCGAGCGCGCCGAGGAGATCTTCCTGACCTCCTCGCTGCGCGACGTCCAGGCGGTGCACCGCGTCGACGGCCGTGAACTGCCCGGTGCCCCGGGCCCGGTCACCCTCAAGGCGATGAAGGTCTTCGCCGAGCGCTCCGCGGCCGACACCGACCCGTGAGCGGCGGGGCACCGCGCTCCGGGGCCCGTCGGAACCGGAGTGACGCGGAGCGGCGCAGCCGGTAGAAATCGACCGTGACCACGACTCTGCGCCCGACCGGCCCCGACCAGTACGACGCCGACGGCGTCCGCTCCCGCTCGTACGACATCTGCGTCAACAGCCGTCCCGTCGGGCTGCTGCGCCTGACCGTCGACCCGCAGTACGGTCCCGTGACCGGCCGTGTGACGCAGCTCGTCGTCGCCGACCGGGAGCGGCGGCGCGGACGCGGCGCCGTCGCCGCCCTCGCCGCGGAAGAGGTGCTGCGCGACTGGGGCTGCCGCCGCGTGGAGATCTCCGTACCGGCCGGCGCGGACGCCGCCCTGGGGCTGGCCGCCGGCCTCGGCTACAGCGAGCGCGGCCGCAGCATGGTCAAGGAACTGGGGGAGGAGCCGGGGCTCCCCTCCGGAAGCACGGCCCGTGCCATGACCGACGCCGAGTTCGCCGCCTGGCGCGAGGCCGGCCAGCCCCGGCTGCTGGAAGCCATGACGGACCGGGGCCTGCCCGCAGAGGAGGCCGCGCGCCGGGCCGCGGAGGCCTTCGACGCGCTGCTGCCCGGCGGGGCCTCGACGCGCGGCGCGGTGCTGCGCGTCCTCGTCCGGGACGGCACCGGCGTCGGACGGGTCTGGCTCGAATTCGAGCGCAGCCCGCGCCCGGACGCCGACGGATACGTCTACGAGATCGAGGTCGACGAGGAGCAGCGCGGGCACGGTTACGGCCGCAGCCTGATGCTCGTCGCCGAGCGCGAGGCCCTGGCTGCCGGGGCGCGGACGCTGGGCCTGCACGTCCTGACCGCCAACACGCCCGCGATACGCCTGTATTCGTCGCTCGGCTACCGCGTCGTCGAGCACCACTTCCACAAGCCGTTGCTCTGAGCAGTTCCACAGGCCGCCGCTCGGCGCAGGGCCAGCGCCCGCGGACCGCCCGCGCTAAGCGCGTCCGCCCAGCAGCCCGTCGGCGATCTCCTCGATGCGGGCCCGCAGCCCCTCCTGGCTCTTCCCGCCGTCCAGCCGCTGCCCGCCGATGACGTACGTCGGCGTTCCCTTGACACCGATCGCCTTCCCCTCGGCCTGATCGGCGTCGACGATGAGCAGATGGCGCCCGTCGATCAGAGCGCCCTCGAACTCCCCGGCGTCCAGGCCCATCTCGCGCGCCACCTCCAGCAGCAACTCCTCGCCGCGCGAGGCGAGTTCGGCGTTGCGTGCCAGCACGGCCGCCGCGTAGGCGTCCCCGGCGCCCTGCGCATAGGCCTCCTCGGCGGCCTGGGCGGCGGCGTAGGCGTACTTGTGCTTCTCCAGCGGGAAGTGCCGCAGCCGGATCTCCAGCCGCTCTCCGTACCGCTCGCGCAGCGCGTCCAGATCGCCCAGCGCGCGGTGACAGTCGGGGCACTGGAGCTCGCACCAGTAGTCGAGTACGGGGCGGGAGGAGACGTCGTTCATTCCGACAGTCTCTCAGCCGCGCGGGACGCCGATGACCCGGAGATCTCCCTGAATCCGCGGACCGCCATGGCCTCTCACGTGCGCGCGTAGCAAGATGGAACCATGCTGACCACGACCGTGTGCGCCGCGCTCTCCGCAGCCGGCCTGGCCGTAGCGTTCCTGACGGCCTTCCGGCGGCGATTCGCCGCCGCCACCCGCATCGCGGCGTTCTCGCTGGTCCCGGTCGGGCTGGCCATGGCCGGACTGATCGGCCTCGGGGGGAAGATCGGCAAAGCGGTCGGCACCTGGGCGGCGGACCTCGTGCTCAAGCCCTCGGTCT
The DNA here is from genome assembly GCF_032248595.1 of Streptomyces winkii. Classification (NCBI taxonomy): domain Bacteria; kingdom Bacillati; phylum Actinomycetota; class Actinomycetes; order Kitasatosporales; family Streptomycetaceae; genus Streptomyces; species Streptomyces winkii. The sequence goes on from NZ_JASTTH010000003.1 coordinate 352,961, forward strand.
GGGCGGGGTTCGCGGTTCTGGCCGTCGCGTTCGTGCTGTATGTCATCGGGCGCTTCGCCGGAAGACGGTCACGCCGCAAGGGCCGTACGGGCCGTGAGGAGACGCGGCCCGCCGCACCGTCCGCCCCGGGGCGCGCCGCCGCCTCCGGTACGGCGAGCACCCCCGCCCTCGGTTCGGCCGCGTCCGCCTCGACCACGGGGCAGGAGCGAAAACCGGCGTCCGGCAAGCAGGAGAAGTCCTCCGGCGGTGACACCGACGACTTCTCCGACATCGAGGCCATCCTCAAGAAGCACGGCATCTGACAGACCTGTCAGCGCACCGCAGCCGCAGCCGCGCACTTCCGGACGCATTTACCACGCTCTTCACCACGGCATCCGCAGTACCTGTGAACTCCACCGTGCCGTGGGCGTGTTGACCTTCGCCGGGGTGCGTGCTGCGTCATCATCACCGCGAGATGGACATGACGCCGAATCCCCCGGCCGAGCTCGCCGAGCCGCCCTCCGCGCCTGGCGCGACCGCCCAGCCCGTCCACGTACCGGCGCTGCCCGAGGTGCAGCTGCCCGAGCAGAAGGGCTGCCTCTACGCCCTCTCCCAGCCGCCGCTGATGTTCTTCCTCGCGTTCATCGCGGTCCTTCTCGGCATCACCGGCGCCCATGACCTCTTCCTGGGCTGACCTTCCCGGCGCGGCGGCGCTCAGCCCCGCGCGGCCTCCGCGGACTCCCGCTGCCGCGCGCGGTAGGCCGCGACGTGCAGCCTGTTGCCGCACGTACGGCTGTCGCAGTAGCGCCGGGAGCGGTTCCGGGAGAGATCGACGAAGGCTCTGCGGCAGTCGGGCGCGGCGCACCGGCGCAGCCTGTCGCGCTCCCCGGAGACGATGATGAACGCCAGCGCCATGCCGCCGTCCGCCGCCAGGTGGTGGGCGACGGAGGCGCCCGGCGCGAAGTAGTGCACGTGCCAGTCGTAGCCGTCGTGGTCCGTCAGTTGCGGAGTCGTCCCCGCCTCGGCCACCAGCGCGTTCACCAGCCCCGCCGCCGTACGGTCGTCGCCCGCCCCGAACACCTGCGAGAAGCGCTCCCGCACCGACCGCACGGCGCTCAGATCCTCCTCGTCCAGCGCCCCGACGCCGCTGAGGCTGTTGCGCTCCACGAACGCCCCGAGCTCGGCGACGGAGACGAGCAGATCGGGCCTGTCGCCGTCCGCCGCGGTGTTGAGCAGCTCCACCACGTCGTCGAGTGCGCACCGGGTGTCGTGGTTGATCTGCACGGTTCGCTCCTCGGGTCTGCCCATCGGGGTCCGGTGGGCAGAGACTAACGCCTGCACCGCACAGCGACGCCGCCACTGCCGGAGCCCGTGAAAGGGGTCCGGAGTGGCGGCGTGGCCCTGCGTGCCGTGCTGTGCCGAAGGAGGCGCAGCCGTCGCCCCGAGTCGGACGGCTGCGCGGGACCGGTGGTGTCAGCTCTCCGCGAGGATGTGCGAGAGCTCTGTGTCGAGGTCGAAGTGTCGGTGCTCGGTGCCGGGCGGCACGGCAGCGTCGGTTCGCTTGAGGAAGGACTCCAGGGCCCGCGCCGGGGCCTCGAGCAGAGCCTCGCCCTCGGGAGAGCTGAGGGCGATGCAGACGACTCCCTGGCCGTGGCTCCGGGAGGGCCATACACGGACGTCACCGGTGCCCGTGGGTCTGTGGAGACCCTCGGCGAGCAGGTCGCGCGCGAAGACCCATTCGACGGTCTCCTCGGCACCGGTGTGGAAGGTGGCGTGGACGGCATAGGGATCGGCCGTGTCGTACCGCAGCCCCGCGGGTACCGGCAGTGATGACTCGCTCGAAACAACGAGGCGCAGGTGCAGCTCGCAGCTGACCGTGGTGTTCATAAGCGCCAGGGCCTTTCGCTCAGTGTGCGCTCGGGGGTTCGCACGTCGGCGAAATCGACATGCCACGTACTCGTCGGTTGTAAACCCCTCTGACCGTTTTACGAGTAATGCAGCCCTTGATATGGCCTGTCACGTTTTTGTGGCGTACGGCTATTCCGGTGACGGTGCCGAGTTCGGTTACGTTGGGGCTATGTACGCAGAGAGTGACCGCAGACCCCTGGGTTCGCGGGCCCCGCGATTCATCAAGGCGTCGAAGCCGCTGCACCGGACCTGGCAGGTGGTGATCTTCGTTCTCGGTCTGGCGATCGTCGCCGGCGGAGTCGTGCTGCTGCCGCTGCCGGGACCGGGCTGGCTGGTGATCTTCGCCGGCATCGGGCTTTGGGCGACGGAGTTTCCCTGGGCACAGCGGGTGCTGCGCTGGACGAAGCGCCAGGTTCTGGAGTGGACGCACTGGTTGCAGGACCGTCGCCGGGAGCGCCGGCGGCGCAAGGAGGTGGAGCGGGTGCGGTAACGCAGGCCGTCCGCGGCCGGCAGGGGCACGAGCTGGCATGCGGTAATCTTGCCCGCGCAGCGGGCGATTAGCTCAGTGGGAGAGCGCTTCGTTCACACCGAAGAGGCCACTGGTTCGAACCCAGTATCGCCCACCGTTTCTCCGGAGTCCCGGGTCGTGAAAGGCCCGTGGCTCCGGTTTTCGTCTGGGCACGGTTGCGGAGTCCCCTCGTGTTGCGGACGGCCGCATCGTGTGTTTCTCCGTGGAAGAGGAGATACGGCGGGAATTCACTTCATCGGTAAATTCGGACGGTTCCATTCCGGAGAAGCCGACGGCGAAGTTCCGCTGGAACAGACGAATTCGGCGGCCCGGCGTCCGCATGCGTCGCCGGGGCGGTGACAGGAAGCGGCAGTACGCGGGAAGGTGAGCGGGCCGCGGATGCGAACGGCCGTCCGCGGCGGGGAGCGTGAGGAGCGAGCCGATGACCTCCAGCCGCCACCGCTTCGTCTTCCGCAGCGTCTGGCGCCTCGACGCGTCGCCGGGAGAGGTCTACTCCGCGCTGGAGGCCGCCGGGGAGTACCCCGCCTGGTGGCCCCAAGTACGCGAGGTGCACGCGCTGGAGGAGTCGGCGGGCAGGGCGCGCATCCGCTCCGTTCTTCCGTTCGATCTGTGGATCACGGGACGTGCGACCCGGCACGACCCCGGCTCCGGTGTGCTGGAGATGGAGATCAGCGGTGATGTGGCGGGCTGGGCGCGCTGGACGGTGACCCGGGACGGGGCCTCGCACGCGGGAGGCACGGTCGCGGTGTACGAGCAGCAAGTGGACGTGCGCAAGCCGCTGTTGAGGTCCCTGGTCGTACCGGCGCGGCCGTTCTTCCGTGCCAACCACGCGGTGATGATGCGGGCGGGGCGGCGAGGCCTGGAGCGGTGGCTCCGTAGGGGTTTGGATGATGACTGAGCCGCACTGTATGGTTCTGCACGTGCCGCGAGCGGGCGATTAGCTCAGCGGGAGAGCGCTTCGTTCACACCGAAGAGGTCACTGGTTCGAACCCAGTATCGCCCACCAGGCCGAGGCCGACGCGTGTCCGCGGAAAGAGCGGACCGGCGTCGGCCTTGTTGTTTCTGCTTGGGCTTCGCCTCGCTGGGCGGGGGATTCGCCACCCGCACCCCCGATACCGGTGTGGGGTGCGGGTGTTGGGATCGTGGAGCGTGCCGGGCTGGCGCGCTGCGCTTGTTGATCCCGCTCGGATTCGTTCCCGCGCGGCTTCCGTGCCCGTGCCCGTCGCTGGCTGGCGGGGTGAGTTCGGCTCCGCCACCCCGTGCGTGGGGCGGGAGTTCAGGCCGGGGTCAGGGGGCGCAGGGGCCAGATGTGGTCTGCCGGGCGGCGGGTGCCGGTCGTGAACCAGGCGCCGCGGCGGCCTGCTTCGGCGCCGAACCAGATCGCCTGGAGGGTGAGCAGAGTGGCCGGCGTGAGGCCCGCGAGTTGCGGCGCGAAGTGCCGGCCGAGCGCCCGGGCGAGCGCCAATCCAGCCGCTGCCTCGTCCTGGACGGTGTCCGCCGGCGCCGACAGGCCGTAGCGGCCGCAGAGCCGGGCAAGGCCGCGGCATCCGCCTCCGGCCGCCGCGTCGTGGTCGAGGCGTATGTCGAGGAGCACCGGATCGAGGACGCACATGCTCCGGCCGCCCAGGCTGCCCGCGAGCGGCGCGTTCCCGTGCCGTCTCAACTCCCGGTCGAGCAGCGTCAGATCGTACGGAGCGTCCATGACGACGAGGGGTCTTCCGGCGGCGTGCGAGGCCAGGGAGCGGGCCACGCGGCCGGCCAGCCGTCTCGCCGGGAGGCCTGGCGCGTCCGGCGGGCTGTGCATCTCCACCGGTGCGTCCGGCGCCTGCTGGACGGCGACGGCGGCGGCGCACACGCGGTCCCGTTCGGGGTCGGGGCCGCCCGCCGCGCCCGGCTGCGGATCGGAACGGCCGGTGCGCAGGGCCAGCGCGGCGAGCGGCCCCTCGTACCACGGGGTCATGGCACCACTCCTGTCCGTAAGGGCGCCCGCGCTGCTGATACCGCACTCCGTGGCGCGTCAACCTCGGCCGCGCGTGCGGGAATCACCCCGGAGAGGCGGGTGCGGGCGGAGAGCGGGGACGTAACCGTTTCGCGGGAAGGGGAGTGCTCTCGGTACGATTCGAGCTGCGCTCGACGTTCGTCGGCGCTCTGCGAAATGAGAGTCAGGAGAGACCGGTGACCGATGTCCGTGTGATCATCCAACGCGATTCCGAGCGGGAAGAGCGCGTGGTGACGACGGGCACGACGGCCGCCGCTCTCTTCGAGGGCGAGCGTTCGGTCGTGGCCGCGCGTGTGGCGGGGCAGCTGAAGGATCTGGCGTACGAGGTCGCCGAGGGCGACGAGGTCGAGCCGGTGGAGCTGGCCAGCCAGGACGGGCTCGACATCCTCCGCCACTCCACCGCCCACGTCATGGCGCAGGCCGTGCAGGAGCTCTTCCCCGACGCCAAGCTCGGCATCGGGCCGCCCGTGCGGGACGGCTTCTACTACGACTTCGACGTCCCCGTGCCCTTCACTCCTGACGATCTCAAGCTCATCGAGAAGAAGATGCAGCAGATCCAGAAGCAGGGGCAGCGCTTCTCGCGCCGCGTCACCACCGACGAGGACGCCCGCGAGGAGCTGGCCGACGAGCCGTACAAGCTGGAGCTCATCGGTCTGAAGGGCTCCGCCGCCGAAGCGGCCGAAGGCGCCTCCGCGGAGGTCGGCGCGGGCGAACTGACCATCTACGACAACCTGGACGCCAAGTCGGGCGAGCTGTGCTGGAAGGACCTGTGCCGCGGCCCGCACCTGCCGACGACCCGGGCGATCCCGGCGTTCAAGCTGATGCGCAGCGCGGCGGCGTACTGGCGCGGCAGCGAGAAGAACAAGCAGCTCCAGCGCATCTACGGCACCGCGTGGCCGACCAAGGACGAGCTGAAGGCGCACCTGGAGTTCCTCGCGGAGGCCGAGAAGCGGGACCACCGCAAGCTCGGCGCGGAGCTCGACCTGTTCTCGATCCCGGAGGAGCTGGGCTCGGGGCTGGCCGTCTTCCATCCCAAGGGCGGCGTCGTACGCAAGGTGATGGAGGACTACTCGCGGCAGCGGCACGAGGAGGCGGACTACGAGTTCGTCAACACCCCGCACATCTCCAAGGAGGGGCTGTTCGAGACCTCGGGGCACCTGCCGAACTACGCCGAGTCGATGTTCCCGCCCCTGGAGTTCGAGGGGCAGAACTACCGGCTCAAGGCGATGAACTGCCCGATGCACAACCTGATCTTCAAGGCGCGCGGCCGCTCGTACCGCGAACTGCCGCTGCGGCTCTTCGAGTTCGGGACGGTCTACCGCTACGAGAAGTCCGGCGTCGTGCACGGTCTCACCCGCGCCCGCGGCTTCACCCAGGACGACTCGCACATCTACTGCACCAAGGAGCAGATGGCGGACGAGCTGGACAACCTGCTCACGTTCGTCCTGGGCCTGCTGCGTGACTACGGTCTGAGCGACTTCTATCTGGAGCTGTCCACCCGCGAGGAGGGCAACCCCAAGTTCATCGGGGAGCCCGAGGAGTGGGAGGAGGCCACCGAGGAACTGCGCCTGGCCGCCGGCAAGCAGGGCCTGGAGCTGGTGATGGACCCGGGCGGCGCGGCGTACTACGGGCCGAAGATCTCCGTGCAGGCGAAGGACGCGATCGGCCGGACCTGGCAGATGTCCACGATCCAGGTCGACTTCCAGCAGCCGAAGCGCTTCGCGCTCGAATACACCGCCGCGGACGGGTCCCGTCAGCAGCCGGTGATGATCCACCGCGCCCTCTTCGGGTCGATCGAGAGGTTCTTCGCGGTGCTGCTGGAGCACTACGCGGGTGCGTTCCCGGCGTGGCTGGCCCCGGTGCAGGCGGTGTGCATCCCGATCGGCGACACACACGTGCCGTATCTGGAGGAGTTCGCCGCGGAGGCCCGGAAGAAGGGCCTGCGCATCGAGGTCGACTCGTCCTCGGACCGGATGCAGAAGAAGATCCGGAACGCGCAGAAGGCCAAGGTCCCCTTCATGATCATCGCCGGGGACGAGGACGTCTCGGCCGGAGCCGTCTCCTTCCGCTACCGCGACGGCACGCAGCGCAACGGCGTACCGCAGAACGAGGCCGTCGCGGAGCTGCTGGAGGCCACCGAACGGCGGGCGTAGCGGCATGCCGGGCGCGGCCGTTCGCAGGCCGCGCCCGGAGCCGCACGGCCGGGCCCCGGGAGGAGCCCTGGCCGCCTGCCCGCCGACGCGGAAGTCCTATGCTGGCCCGCATGACGAGCGAGCCGGAACAGCAGATCGGGGTCGGGACGCCGGACGCGTTCCAACGCCTGTGGACTCCGCACCGCATGGCGTACATCCAGGGTGAGAACAAGCCCACCGGCCCCGGAGCCGAGGACGGCTGTCCCTTCTGCACCATCCCGGCCAAGAGCGACGAGGACGGGCTCGTCCTCGCGCGCGGCGAGCAGGTCTACGCGGTGCTCAACCTCTACCCGTACAACGGCGGGCACTTGATGGTCGTACCGTTCCGGCACGTGGCCGAGTATCCGGGGCTGACGGACGAAGAGACCGGCGAGCTCGCCGAGTTCACCAAGCGGGCCATGAAGACGCTGCGGGTCGCCTCCGGCGCGCAGGGCTTCAACATCGGCATGAACCAGGGCTCCGTCGCGGGCGCCGGAATCGCGGCGCACCTGCACCAGCACGTCGTGCCGCGCTGGGGTGGCGACACCAACTTCATGCCGGTCGTCGGGCACACCCGGGTGCTGCCCCAACTCCTCGCGGAGACACGGCGGATGCTGGCCGACGCCTGGCAGGACGACTAGCGCCACCGCATCCGGCGGCTGCCCGTGTACGTCGTCGGCCGCACCCGCACCCGCTCCCGCTGACTGCACCGCTCCCAGAAATCGCACCGCTTCCACGAGCCGTTCCGGCGCACATGCCGGCACGGCTCGTGGACTTCGGCCTGCTCGAAGCATGGGCCGCATCTGCTGAAGCCGTGGACGCCGACGAGCGATTCAAGCATGAGTGATTCAAGCATGGTAGTTTTTATTCGTCCGAATAAAAACGTGCGGGGTGGCCATGGAACGGACCTTCACCAACGCTGCGCGGCGAGCGCAGATCGTCGAGGCCGCGGTCGAAGTGATCGCCGAACTGGGTTACGGCAAGGCGTCGTTCGCCCGCATCACCGAGCGAGCCGGGCTGAGCAGCCCGCGGATGATCTCGTACCACTTCGCGGACAAGGACGACTTGATCCAGCAGATCGTGAAGGAGGTTTTCGAGGCCGGAGCGCGCTGCATCGTCGACAGCATGCGGGCCGAAGACACCGCCGCCGGCAAGCTGCGCGCGTACCTGGAGGCCAACCTGAGGTTCCTGCGCGAGCATCCACGGGAGATGGCCGCGCTCACAGCGATCGGTCCCCACCTGCGCGACGAGCGCGGGCGGCCGAACACGTCGCAGAGCGTGCAGGAGCCCTCGGTGCGGGGGCTGGAGCCGCTGCTGGCCGAAGGCCAACGCAGCGGCGAGTTCCGCGACTTCGACGTGCGGTCGATGGCAGTGATCATTCGCGGCGCCGTCGATGCCGCCGCGCAGCGGCTGTCCGGAGACCCCGGTCCGGGGTTCGACTTCGACGCCTACACCCGCGAGCTCGTCGACACGTTCACGTGTGCGACCCGGGCGACCTGATGTCCTATACCCAGAAGGGTTCTGCTGTGTCGGAGAGCTTCGGCGAAGACCGTCCCGCCCAGGTCCGCGGGAAGTTCAACCGTGTCCTGCTGATCGGCGTGATCGCCCCGCTCGCGTTGTTCTACGGTCTGCGCTGGCTTGGGGTGAACCAGTTCCTCGCGCTGCTGGCGGGCGCGGCCATCCCCGTCGCGGAGGCCCTGCACGGCCTCGTCGTCCGGCGGCGGATCGGCGGCGTGCCGCTGTTCATGCTCGGCACCATGGGCATGAGCGTCGCGATGTCGTCCGTCACCGGGAGCGCGCGCATGCTGCTGATCCGCAACGGCTGGGGCATGGCCGCACTCGGCGTCTGGATGCTGTGCACGCTGTTCTTCCGGCGGCCGTTCCTCTACGAGGCCGCCCGTGTCATCCTCGACGAGGACAAGCAGCGGGTGTGGGAGGCGAATTGGGACCGCCATCCGCCGTTTCGGAGGCTGCTGTGGACGTGCAGCGCCTTCTGGGGCGCCGCGTGCCTGATCGACGCCTCCGTCCGGGTCGGCATGGCGATGACCCTGCCGGTCGACCTGGTGCCGGTGCTGGACGACGTACTGCTCGCAGTGACGCTCGTGGTGATCCTGCTCTTCCAGCGGTTCTACGGACGCTCATACCTGGGCCGCCACGGACTGCGCAGGCAGGGCGTACGGATATCGCCGCTCGCGGGTGGGGAGGCGGCCCGCCCGCGAGCGGCGAGTTGAGGCCCCGGCGAACTGAACCGCGCGGTCCGGGCGTTCACCGGCGCCGTGGCTGCCCGGACCGGCTCAGCACACCGGAGGCGCGGGCACGGGGCGCCCTCCGTGCGCGTTCACGGTTCGTGCCGCACGGGAGCGGTGGCCGCGGGGCCGTCGCCGTCGCCGGGGTTCCCCTCGCCGCGTCCGAGCTTGGAGTGCCGGTAGCCGTAGAGGCCGTACACCGCGAGGCCGAGGACGAACCAGGCGATGAAGCGTACGAACGTCATGGCCTGCAACTGCGCGACGAGCCACAGGGAGAAGGCGATGCCGACGAGTGGTACGAGCGGCATGCCGGGGCACCGGAAGCTGCGCGGGAGCTCCGGCGAGCGGTAGCGCAGGACGATCACCGCGGCGGAGACGACCACGAAGGCCAGCAGAATGCCGATGTTCGTGAGCTCGGCGGCCTCGGCGATCGGCATCAGCCCGGCGATGGCCGCCGAGACGATGCCGATGATCCAGGTCGGCCGGTGCGGAACCTCGGTGCGCGGATGGACCTTTGCGAACCATGAGGGCAGCAGGCCGTCCCGGCTGATCGCGAACCACACCCGGGACGCGCCGAGCATGAAGGAGAAGAGCACGGTGAGGATGCCGACGATCGCGCCGATCGCGATGACGTCGGCGAAGACCGGCAGCCCCACGGCCTGGAAGACGGTGGCGAACGGGCTCTCGGTGTCGATCTTGTTGTAGTGCTGCATGCCCGTCAGCACGGCGCAGGCGAGCAGATACAGCACCATCGCTATGGAGAGCGAGAGCACGATCGCCTTGGGCAGATTGCGCTGGGCGTCCTTGGACTCCTCGGCCGCCGTACTCATCGCGTCGTAGCCGAACACGGCGAAGAAGACCGTGGCCGCGCCGGTGACGACACCGCCGAAGCCGTACGGCAGGAACGGCGTGAGATTGCCGGACTTGACGAAGAAGGCGCCGACGACGATGACCGCGATGACGATGGCGATCTTCACGAACACCAGGATCGTCTCGACCCGGGCGCTGGTCTTCATGCCGCGGTTGAGGAGCCAGGCGATCAGCAGGCACAGCAGCGCGGCGAACAGGTCGATGCGGTGCCCGTCGCCCGTGCCCGGTGCGCCCAGCATCCATGCCGGCAGGTCGACGCCGAGCCCCTGGAGCAGGAACGAGAAGTAGCCGGACACCCCGATGGCCACGACGGCGACGATCGCGGTGTACTCCAGCAGCAGGTCCCATCCGATGAGCCAGGCGACGAGTTCGCCCAGCACGGCATAGCTGTAGGTGTACGCGGATCCGGACCGCGGGATGAGTCCCGCGAACTCCGCGTAGGACAGGGCCGCGGCGGCGCTCGCCACACCGGCGAGGATGAAGGAGAGGCTGACCGCGGGACCGGCGGTGCCGTTGGCCACCGTCCCGGCCAGGGTGAAGATGCCCGCACCGATGATCGCGCCGAGCCCGATCGCCGTGAGCTGCCACAGGCCGAGCGTGCGCTTGAGCCCCGAGGACTCCCCGCCGCCCGGACCGCCCGAGATCGGTTGCCTGCGGAGGACGCCGGTACGCGGTGGACCGGACTTGTCGAGAACACTCATCGCTTACTCCCAAATCGGCTGACGGCCCCGGCACACAGAGCCGGAGTACGCCCCGGTACGGCGCAAGGCCGTACGCGGCTGTGGGCGCCGGAGACCTGCGGGGACGGAGCGCCCCGGAGGATGCGCGGGGCAGAGGGGACGGGAAGCACGCGGCGCGCAGCACGCAGCCACGGCCGGTCGGATCGAGAACGGGCCGCTCCGGCGCCGGAATCGCTCCGCCGCGGGCACGGCGGACGGGAGGCGGGAGTCGGGGCGGGCGGCGTCACATCCCGGGCCGGATGTCCTCCTGCGGGAATGCGGCGGTGCGGCAGTGGTGAGTGCCGGGGATCACCCGGCACCACGTGAATTCACGTACGCAGAAGGTAGAAGCCGGGCGCTTCGCTCACCATGGACGGATGTCACACGTCAGCCGCTGCGTTTCATACAGATGCACAAGCGGCGCGCGGGGCCCGGGATTTCGGGGCCCCGCGGCCGGCGGCCTGTCCGGAGCGGAGCCCAGTCGGCAGCCCGGGCGCCGTCCCGCCGGGACCGGCGCGGCTCACGCCCGGGGTCGCCGCGTTATGCGTCGTACGCGTCGGCCTTCTTGGGCTCCGCGCCCTGCACCTGGCCGCTGAGGACGAGCGAACGGGCGCCGAACTGGTCGGTGTTGCAGCCGTTCTCGTCCAGGACGCGCATCGCCGCGGCATGCACCACCCGCAGCACGGGAGTGGCGGCGCGCAGCGCGTCGTCGGCCATGAAGCGGTGCCGCCACGGCTTGTCCGCCCAGGCGTGCCGCAGCCCGAAGGGCTCCGGAAGGTTCAGCTTGCCGCCGAGGAAGTCCAGCACCGGCGGGAACCAGGTGAAGGGTGCGCGCGCCGCGAGCCGCACCACCTCGGGTGTCTCCACCAGCGGGAGCTTGATGTCCTTGGTCTCCCAGAACTTCACGCTCTTGGAGACGGTCTTGGTCTTGGCCTTGGGCTTGGTGGTGAACAGCGGATGCACCGGCCCGAGGGCGTGGCCCGTGACCTCGATGCGCATCGTGTGGTGCAGCACCGTCACCGTGATCAGCAGCGTGATCACCAACTGGCCGTCCCAGAGCACGAACTGGACGCCGAGATAGTGCCTGTTGCCGCTGCCGAACTGCTGCTCGTTGCAGATGCGCTGTATCTCGAAGTCCTTGATGCGGTACCCCTCGACCTCCTGGCCCTCGGGGCGGCTGACCTCCTTGGCGCCCTCGCCGATGGGGGAGACGATCCAGTGCCGGATGGAGGGTTTGGGGAAGCCGCCGGTGTGCAGCGGGCCGCGCTCCAGCATGCGCAGCTGGTCGTAGATGGCGCGGGCGACGTCCCAGCTGCGGAACGGGTTGATGTCCGCCTCCGGGTCCTTCGGGACGAGCTCCTCGGCGAGCTGCCAGCTGCCCCAGCGCGTGCCCATGCCGAGTATCCCCTTGGGGCCCGCGTAGTAGACGAGGTTGCTGGCCTGCTCGGCGCTGAGTTTGGCGAGGCCCAGGCGGATGCGCTCGGCGCCCGCGTCCCCCGGGTCCTGGGGCACCGCCTCGGGGATCTTCGCGCCCACGCCGCTGCCGCCCAGAAGCTGCTCCCACTGTCCGCGGAGCATCTTGGCGGAGCGTTCGCAGACCTGCTTCGCCCACAGCCAGCCGACGATGGGTGCGATGAGCATGCCGCGCAGGTAGTACGCGAGCACGCCGTCGAAGGGAAGCTTCAGCATGAACAGCACGGCGAGACCGCCCAGTGCGACCATCGCGGCCATGCCGAACGCGCCCATGCGCTTGTCCTGCGCGCCGGCGATCGCGCGGCGCAGCTGGAAGGCCAGCAGCCACAGCAAGGTGCCCGGCAGGAACAGCACGCCGAAGATGACCATGATCACGGTCAGCCGGGTGTCCCGGTCCTTGCGGATGCGCGTGGCCGCCAGGCAGTGCTCGACCACCGTCTGCGGCTCGATGCCGAAGGACTGGATGAGAGCCTTGCGCGCGCCTCCCAGGAGCCGCACCTGCACGGCGCGCGAGAAGGCTTCGCCGAGGTTCGGCTCGAAGAGGGAGAGGCGGGGCGCCTTCACCGACGCGCTGTCGTTCGCCGCGATGAGATCCGTGATCGGGCCGTCCCGGTACGCGCCCGACGCGAGGGCCTGCGTGGCCGCCGTCTGGCCGCCCGAGCCCGAGAGCGGCACTTGGGCGCCCGGGCTGAAGTCGGACGCGGCCTCGATCCCTTCGAAATCCTCGAACCCGGCCACTGAGCCCCCCACTTCGTCAAGCCCTGTTCGCTGCCGCCCACCGCCGCACGCGGTGCCGACCACGGCATATTCCCAACTGCCGTGGCCGGCACACCTTTTCACGTGTCTTTGCCCAGCGTAACCGCAGTCAGCCGCCGTTCTGAGCGGCTTCCAGGATCTTGCCGGCCAAGTTCTGCGGCATCGGCTCGTGGCACGCGTACGAGCGGGCGAACCGGCCCGTCCCGTGGGAGAGGGACCGCAGCTCCACCGCGTACCGGCTGATCTCTATCTCCGGGATCTGCGCCCGTACGAGCGTGTGCCCGTCCGTCGCCTGCTCGGTGCCGGAGACCTTTCCGCGCTTGCCGGACAGGTCGCTCATCACGGAGCCGACGTACTCGTCCTCCACGTCCACCTGCAACTCCGCGACGGGCTCCAGGAGATGGATGCGCGCCTTGGCCGCGCACTCGCGCAGTGCGAGCGCGCCCGCGGTCTGGAAGGCGGCGTCCGAGGAGTCCACCGAGTGGGCCTTGCCGTCGTGCAGCGTGACCCGGAAGTCCACCAGGGGATAGCCGGCGGCGACGCCCTTGGCGGCCTGCGCGCGTACGCCCTTCTCCACGGACGGGATGAACTGCCGGGGCACGGCGCCGCCGACGACCTTGTCGACGAACTCGATGCCGCTGCCGCCGGGCAGCGGCTCCACCGTGATGTCGCAGATCGCGAACTGCCCGTGCCCGCCCGACTGTTTGACGTGCCGTCCGCGGCCTGACGCGCTCTCGGCGAAGGTCTCCCGCAGCGACACCTTGTGCGGCACGGAGTCGACGTTGACGCCGTAGCGGCCGCGCAGCCGCTCCAGCGCGACGCCCATGTGCGCCTCGCCCAGGCACCACAGGACGAGCTGATGGGTGTCGGGGTTCTGTTCCAGGCGCATCGTCGGGTCCTCGGCGACGAGCCGGGAGAGCCCGTGCGAGAGCTTGTCCTCGTCGGCCTTGGTGTGCGCCTCGATGGCGACGGGCAGCAGCGGATCGGGCATCACCCACGGCTCCATCAGCAGCGGGTCGTCCTTCGCGGAGAGGGTGTCGCCCGTCTCCGCCCGGCTCAGCTTGGCCACGCACGCCAGGTCGCCCGCCACGGCCTTGGCCAGCGGGCGCTGCTGCTTGCCGAAGGGGGCGGACACGGCGCCGATCCGCTCGTCCACGTCGTGGTCCTCGTGGCCGCGGTCCTCCAGCCCGTGCCCGGAGACGTGCACGGTCTCATCGGGACGGAGCGTGCCGGAGAAGACACGGACGAGTGAGATGCGGCCCACGTACGGGTCGGAGGAGGTCTTGACGACCTCGGCCGCCAGCGGGCCGTCCGGATCGCACGTCAGCGCCGGGCGCGGCTTGCCGTCCGGCGTCGTGACGGCCGGGATCTCGTGCTCCAGAGGCGAGGGGAATCCGCCGGTGATCAACTCCAGCAGCTCCAGGGTGCCCAGGCCGTGCTGCGCGCCCTCCGCGGCCGGCGCGGCCGCCAGCACGGGGTGGAAGACGCCGCGTGCGACGGCCTTCTCCAGGTCCTTGACGAGGGTCTGGACGTCGCACTCCTCGCCGCCGAGATAGCGGTCCATGAGGGTCTCGTCCTCGCTCTCCGAGATGATCCCCTCGATGAGCCGGTTCCTGGACTCCTCGATCTTCGGCAGCTGTCCGGTGTCGGGATCGCGCTCGGTGCGCGTCCCCGAGGAGTAGTCGTAGACGCGCTGCGAGAGGAGACCGATCAACCCCTCGACGGGCGCGTGCCCGTCGGCGCCCTGCTCGCCGTGCAGCGGCAGATAGAGCGGGATGACCGCGTCCGGGTCGTCTCCGCCGAAGGCGCTCTGGCACACGGAGACCATGTCCTCGAAGTCGGTGCGGGCGGTGTCGAGATGAGTCACCACGATCGCCCGCGGCATCCCGACCGCCGCGCACTCGTCCCACACCAGCCGCGTCGCGCCGTCCACGCCGTCGGCGGCCGAGACGACGAAGAGGGCCGCGTCCGCTGCTCGCAGACCGGCCCTCAACTCCCCGACGAAATCCGCATATCCGGGGGTGTCCAGTACGTTGATCCGGATGCCTTCCCACTCGACCGGCACCAGGGACAACTGCACCGAACGGTGCTGGCGGTGCTCGATCTCGTCGTAGTCGGACAGGGATCCGCCGTCCTCCACCCTGCCGGCCCTCGTCACGGCTCCGGAGGCCAGCGCGAGTGCTTCCACGAGGGTGGTCTTTCCTGATCCGCTGTGGCCGACCAGCACCACGTTCCGCAGTTTCGAGGGGTGGTCGGCCGCCGCTGCCCTGCCGGCGGCTCCGGGGTGTGTGCTCGCCTTGTCGCCCATGTGTCCCGCCTTCCGGTCGACACCTGCTGGGTCCGTCTGGCTTCGTCGCGAGAATCTCCGTCGCGAAAAACGCGGTCCTTCGAGCTTTCCACCGCACCCGGCACGCGTCCATACGTAGTGCAGCGGAGGGCCACCGGCCCTGAGCCCGGGTGCCCGCGTGCCTGGCTAACATGGGCCCGCCGGTGGCCGAATCCGCCGCCGGACTCGTATCGATCACCGGGACGACCATGCTGAACAAGTACGCGCGTGCGTTCTTCACGCGTGTCCTCACCCCCATCGCGACGCTGCTGCTGCGCCATGGAGTGAGCCCCGATACGGTCACCCTGATCGGCACCGGGGGAGTGGTGGCGGGAGCGCTGGTCTTCTACCCGCTCGGCCAGTTCTTCTGGGGCACCGTCGTCATCACGCTCTTCGTCTTCTCCGATCTCGTCGACGGCACCATGGCACGGCAGTTGGGGCGTTCCAGCCGGTGGGGAGCCTTCCTCGACTCGACGCTCGACCGCGTCGCCGACGCGGCCGTCTTCGGCGGCATCGCGCTGTGGTACGCGGGCGGGGGCGACAGCGTCCTGATGTGCGGGGTCACGATCTTCTGCCTCGCCAGCGGCCAGGTCGTCTCGTACACCAAGGCGCGCGGAGAGAGCATCGGGCTGCCGGTGAACGTCAACGGCCTTGTGGAGCGCGCCGAACGGCTCGTCATCACGCTGGTTCTCGCGGGGTTCTCGGGCTTCACGATCTTCGGAGTCCCGTACATCGGCGTGCTGTTGCCCGTCGCGCTGTGGGCCGTGGCCCTCGGCAGTCTCGTCACGCTCGGGCAGCGCGTCGTCACCGTACGGCGTGAGGCGGCCGAGGCCGAGGGGACGGGCACCGCGTGAGCGACACGGCACGTGACCGGCTCACGGACTCGCTGTACTCGATGGGCTGGGCCGGCGTGCGGCGCCTGCCCGAACCGGCCGCCGCCGCCCTGGGCCGCGGCATCGCCGACACGCTCTGGAGGCAGCGCGGCAGGGGCGTGCGCCAGCTTGAGGCGAACCTCGCCCGTGTCGTGCCCGGAGCCTCCCGCGAGCGCCTCATGCGGCTCTCACGGGCCGGCATGCGCTCGTATCTGCGGTACTGGATGGAGTCGTTCCGGCTGCCGGCCTGGCGCGAGCACCACATACGGGACAGCGTGCACATCCACGATCTGCACCGGCTGACCGACGGCATCGCCTCGGACCGGGGCGTCATCCTCGCGCTGCCGCATCTGGCCAACTGGGACCTGGCGGGTGCGTACGTCACCACGGCGCTCAAGACGCCGTTCAGCACCGTCGTCGAACGCCTCAAGCCCGAGTCTCTCTTCGACCGGTTCGTCGCCTACCGCGAAGGGCTCGGCATGGAGGTGCTGCCGCACTCCGGCGGCGGCGCGTTCGGGACGCTCGCGCGCAGGCTGCGCGACGGCGGTCTGGTGTGCCTCGTCGCCGACCGCGATCTGTCCGCGTCGGGGACTGAGGTGACGTTCTTCGGCGAACGTACGCGGATGCCCGCCGGTCCGGCCCTGCTCGCCCAGCAGACCGGGGCGATGCTGCTGCCGGTGACGCTCTGGTACGAGGAGTCGCCGAGGCTGGAGGGGAGGGTGTACCCGCCGGTCGAGGTTCCCGCGCACGGCACGCGGGCGGAGAAGGCGGCGGTCATGACGCAGTCCGTGGCGGACGCCTTCGCGGAGGGGATCGCGGAGCACCCCGAGGACTGGCACATGTTGCAGCGGCTCTGGCTCTCGGACTTCGCGGAGCCCGGGGCGGACGACAGGGCTGAGCGGGCCGCTCCCGCGAGGAACACGGCGGAGGACAGGTCCGCGGAGGGTGCTTCCGCGAAGAACACGACCGCCGGGAGCGAGAACGCCGCGGAGAAGGACACGTTCGGGAAGGGCCCCGCCGGGAACGACACGGGGAGAAGGGACGCCGCGTCCGGGGAGGGGCGGGAGGCATGAGGATCGGGATCGTCTGCCCGTACTCCTGGGACGTGCCCGGCGGTGTCCAGTTCCACGTGCGCGACCTGGCCGAGCATCTCGACCGCGCCGGCCACGAGGTGTCCGTACTGGCGCCGTCCGACGACGAGACGCCGCTGCCGCCGTACGTCGTCTCCGCGGGCCGCGCCGTTCCCGTGCCCTACAACGGCTCGGTGGCGCGCCTGAACTTCGGCTTCCTCTCGGCGGCACGGGTGCGGCGATGGGTGCACGAGGGCGGCTTCGACGTGCTGCACATCCACGAGCCGGCGACGCCCTCGCTCGCGCTGCTGACCTGCTGGGCCGCCCAGGGGCCCATCGTCGCCACCTTCCACACCTCCAACCCCCGCTCGCGCGCGATGATCGCGGCGTATCCGATCCTCCAGCCAGCGCTGGAGAAGATCAGCGCGCGGATCGCGGTGAGCGAGTACGCACGGCGGACCTTCGTCGAGCACCTCGGCGGTGACGCCGTCGTCATCCCCAACGGCGTCGACGTGGACTTCTTCGCGCGCGCCGAGCCCAAGGCCGAGTGGCAGGGCGGCACCATCGGCTTCATCGGCCGGATCGACGAGCCCCGCAAGGGACTTCCCGTCCTGATGAAGGCGCTTCCGCGCATCCTCGAATCGCTGCCGCAGACGCGGCTGCTGGTCGCCGGGCGCGGCGACGAGGACGAGGCCGTCGAGGATCTGCCCCAGGACATGCGGGACCGGGTCGAGTTCCTCGGCATGGTCAGCGACGAGGACAAGGCGCGGCTGCTGCGCAGCGTCGACCTGTACGTGGCGCCCAACACCGGAGGCGAGTCCTTCGGGATCATCCTCGTCGAGGCGATGTCCTCCGGCGCTCCCGTGCTCGCGAGCGATCTCGACGCCTTCGCGCAGGTGCTGGACGGGGGAGCGGCGGGCGAACTCTTCCCCAACGCGGACGCGGACGCCCTCGCGGACGCCGCCGTGCGGCTGCTGACCGACCCCGAGCGCAGGGAGCGGCTGCGCGCGTACGGAAGCCGCCACGTGCGCCGCTTCGACTGGTCCACGGTCGGCGCCGACATCCTGGCCGTGTACGAGACCGTCACCGACGGCGCCGCGGCCGTCTCGCCCGACGAACGCATCGGCCTGCGGGCCCGGTTCGGCCTGGCCCGTGAGTGAGCCGCGCTCCCTGCCCGGGCGCGCGGAGCCGCCGGCCTGCGCCCGGTGACAGCTGAAGAACGAGGGAGAGCGCGGAAGCGATGCCCACCATGACCACCCTGATCCTGCTCGCCGTCGCCGTGCTTCTCGTCGGCGTCTACCTCAGCTGGACGGCCGGACGGCTCGACCGGCTGCACGCCCGCATCGACGCCGCGCGGGCCGCGCTCGACGCGCAGTTGCTCCGACGGGCGTCCATCGCCCAGGAGTTGGCCACCGCCGGCGTCCTCGATCCAGCGGCGTCGATCGTCCTCTACCAGGCCGCGCACGACGCCAGGCAGGCGCCGGAGGAGCAGCGCGAGGTGGCCGAGAGCGAGCTGAGCCAGGCGCTGCGCGCCGTCTTCGACGAGAGCGCGCAGGTCGAGGCGGTACGGGCCGCTCCGGGCGGCGAGGACACCGCGGCCGAACTCGCCGCGGCCGTACGCCGGGTGCCGATGGCGCGGCGCTTCCACAACGACGCCGTACGGGCGGCCCGTGCGCTGCGGCGCCATCGCACCGTCCGCTGGCTGCGGTTGGCCGGCTATGCGCCCTTTCCGCTGGCCTTCGAGATGGACGACGAGCCGCCGCCGGCCCTGGCGGACCGGGGGAACGGCGCACAGCGGTAGGCGGGGCGGGCGCCCGGGAAGAGCGCCGCGAACTGCACCGCGCAGGCGCCCGGACGGGCAGTCCACCGCAGCCGAATTGGCCCTTTTCCAAGGCCACCCCTCTCCGGGAGCCTGTATGCAGCGGACTACCATGGTCCTGTCGTACTTTTCCCGTCGAGTGAGGTCATACGTGTCCACCCCGTCTTCCGTGCCCTCTTCCACGTCCGCCGCTCCGGCCCCCGCGACCGGCACCGCCCGCGTCAAGCGTGGCATGGCCGAACAGCTCAAGGGCGGCGTGATCATGGACGTCGTGACGCCGGACCAGGCGAAGATCGCCGAGGACGCCGGCGCCGTCGCGGTCATGGCGCTGGAACGGGTCCCCGCCGACATCCGCAAGGACGGCGGCGTCGCGCGGATGTCCGACCCGGACATGATCGAGGGGATCATCGACGCCGTCACGATCCCGGTGATGGCCAAGTCCCGCATCGGCCACTTCGTCGAGGCGCAGCTCCTCCAGGCGCTCGGGGTCGACTACATCGACGAGTCCGAGGTCCTCACCCCGGCCGACGAGGTCAACCACAGCGACAAGTTCGCCTTCACCACCCCGTTCGTCTGCGGGGCCACCAACCTCGGCGAGGCCCTGCGGCGCATCTCCGAGGGCGCCGCGATGATCCGCTCCAAGGGCGAGGCCGGCACCGGCAACGTCGTCGAGGCAGTGCGCCACATGCGCCAGATCAACGGCGACATCGGCAGGCTCAAGTCGCTGGACGGCCACGAGCTGTACGCCGCGGCCAAGGACCTGCGCGCCCCGTACGAGCTGGTGCGCGAGGTCGCCGAGCTGGGCAAGCTGCCCGTCGTGCTCTTCTCCGCGGGCGGCGTCGCGACCCCGGCGGACGCCGCGCTGATGCGTCAACTCGGCGCCGAGGGCGTCTTCGTGGGCTCCGGGATCTTCAAGTCCGGCGACCCGGCCAAGCGTGCCGCGGCCATCGTGAAGGCGACGACCTTCTACGACGACGCGAAGATCATCGCCGACGCCTCGCGCGGTCTCGGCGAGGCCATGGTGGGCATCAACTGCGACACCCTGCCCGAGGGCGAGCGCTACGCCTCCCGCGGCTGGTGACGCACCGCCGGTGACGTCCCGAAGCACAACAGGCCCTATCCGTACGAGAGGCACCACCCCGTGAGCACTCCCGCAGTCGGCGTCCTCGCCCTCCAGGGCGACGTACGCGAGCACTTCGCCGCGCTCGCGGCGGCGGGCGCACGGGCGCGCGCCGTGCGGCGGCCCGAGGAACTCGCCGAGGTCGACGGTCTGATCATCCCGGGCGGCGAGTCGACGACGATCTCCAAGCTGGCCGTCGCCTTCGGCCTGATGGAGCCGCTGCGCGAGCGCGTACGGGCCGGCATGCCGGCGTACGGCTCGTGCGCGGGCATGATCATGCTCGCCGACAAGATCCTCGATCCCCGCTCGGGCCAGGAGACCGTCGGCGGCATCGACATGATCGTGCGCCGCAACGCGTTCGGGCGGCAGAACGAGTCCTTCGAGGCGCTCCTCGACGTCGCCGGAATCGAGGGCGGCCCGGTCGACGGCGTCTTCATCAGGGCGCCGTGGGTCGAGTCGGCCGGCGTCCGGGCCGAGACGCTGGCGGCCTACGACGGGCATCCGGTCGCGGTGCGCCAGGACGCCCTGCTGGCGACCGCGTTCCATCCCGAACTTACCGGCGACCACAGGGTGCACGCGCTGTTCGTGGACATGGTGCGCGACGCGCGCGCCTGACCACGCGGGCGCGGGGAACGGGCGGGACGCGGGGCGGTCAGCACGCTGAGTCGCTGACGGTAGGATCTCCGCGTCGGTTCATGTCGGTGACGTCGAAGGAGCGAGGCTGTGTCCGGCCACTCTAAGTGGGCAACCACCAAGCACAAGAAGGCCGTGATCGATGCCAAGCGCGGCAAACTCTTCGCCAAGCTGATCAAGAACATCGAGGTCGCGGCCCGTACCGGAGGTGCCGACCCGGACGGCAACCCGACCCTCTACGACGCCATTCAGAAGGCGAAGAAGAGCTCGGTCCCCAACAAGAACATCGACAGCGCGGTCAAGCGCGGCGCCGGTCTCGAGGCGGGCGGCGCCGACTACGAGACGATCATGTACGAGGGCTACGGCCCCAACGGCGTCGCGGTGCTCATCGAGTGCCTCACGGACAACCGCAACCGCGCGGCCTCGGACGTACGCGTCGCGATGACCCGCAACGGCGGCTCCATGGCCGACCCGGGCTCGGTCTCCTACCTCTTCAACCGCAAGGGCGTCGTGATCGTCCCCAAGGGAGACGACGGGCTCTCCGAGGACGACGTGCTGACCGCCGTGCTTGAGGCCGGAGCCGAGGAAGTCAACGATCTCGGTGAGAACTTCGAGGTCATCAGCGAGGCCACCGACCTGGTCGCGGTGCGCACGGCCCTGGTCGACTCCGGCATCGACTACGAGTCGGCCGACAACAGCTTCCTGCCCAGCGTGCAGGTGCCGCTGGAAGAGGACGGCGCCCGCAAGATCTTCAAGCTGATCGACGCGCTCGAGGACAGCGACGACGTGCAGAACGTGTTCGCCAACTTCGACGTCGCCGACGACATCATGGCGAAGGTCGACGCCTGAGGCCGCACGGGCCGCCCGTCCACCGGCTCTGCCGCCGTCCACCACGTGCGCCGCGCTGCCGCTGCCCGCAACTGCTTCCAGGATCGGGGCTGTTCACGCACCCGCGCCGGTACGCCGCGGCGGGTTTGTCGGCGCCTGCCGATAACCTGCGGGAACACAGTCGGAGCCGCAAGCGTGAGCGAGGAGGACGGGCGTGCGTGTGCTCGGTGTCGACCCGGGGCTGACCCGCTGCGGCCTCGGAGTCGTCGAGGGAGCCGCCGGCAGAGCGCTGACGATGAGGGCCGCCGGCGTCGTGCGCACACCGGCGGACGTGCCCGTCCCCGAGCGGCTCGTGCTGATCGAGCAGGGCATCGAGCAGTGGCTGGAGCGGCACGACCCCGAAGCCGTCGCCGTGGAGCGGGTGTTCAGCCAGCACAACGTCCGTACGGTGATGGGCACCGCGCAGGCCAGCGCGGTCGCGATGCTGTGCGCCGCGCGCCGCGGCCTGCCCGTCGAACTGCACACGCCCAGCGAGGTCAAGGCGGCCGTGACCGGCACGGGGCGCGCGGAGAAGGCACAGGTCGGCACCATGGTCACCCGCCTTCTTCGGCTCGACGCGCCGCCTCGTCCCGCCGACGCCGCCGACGCCCTGGCGCTGGCCATCTGCCACATCTGGCGCGCCCCCGTGCAGCAGCGTCTCAACCGCCTCCAGCAGGCGCAGGCGCAGGCACACGCGAGGCACGCGGGGGTCTCCCCGCCGGCCCCGAGTGCCGCCGCCCGCACGGCAGATGACGCAGGACGAGCCCCGAAAGGCACCGCGTGATGATCGCCTTCGTCTCCGGCACCGTCGCCTCGCTCGCCCCCGACACCGCGGTGGTCGAGGTGGGCGGCGTGGGCATGGCCGTGCAGTGCACACCCGGCACGCTCGCGCGGCTGCGCGTCGGGCGGCACGCCAAGCTGGCCACCTCCCTTGTCGTACGGGAGGATTCGCTGACTCTCTACGGGTTCGACGACGAAGACGCCCGGCAGACCTTCGAGTTGCTGCAGACGGCGAGCGGAGTCGGGCCGCGCCTCGCCCAGTCCATGCTCGCCGTGCACTCGCCGGACGCGCTGCGGGCGGCCGTCTCGAGCGGCGACGAGAAGGCGCTGACGGCCGTGCCCGGCATCGGGAAGAAGGGCGCGCAGAAGCTCCTCCTGGAGTTGCGTGACCGCCTCGGAGAGCCCGTCTCCGGTGCGGCGGCGCACCTTCCGGGGCAGGGAGCCGGGGCGCAGGACGGCGGCGGCTGGCGCGGTCAATTGCACTCGGCGCTCGTCGGGTTGGGGTATGCGACGCGGGAGGCGGAGGAGGCCGTCGCGGCCGTCGCACCGCAGGCCGAGGAGGCCCTGGCCGCCGGCGCGGAGCCGCCCGTCCCGCAGCTGCTGCGCGCCGCCCTCCAGACGCTGAACCGGGCCCGCTGAGATGGGGGCGGCAGCGCTCGGCACGGCGCGCACCACCGGCGGCGGCACGCGCACGCGCGGCGCCGGTACGCGGACACCCGGCAGCACGGGCACACACAGGGGCGCGCGCCGCCCCGCGCACCACCACGGGCGGAGGCGGACGCTTTGAGCGGCGAGGAGTACGGCAGCGCGGGGGCGGCGGCCGACGGCACCGACCGTCTCGTCGGCCCCGACGCGGAGAGCGAGGAGAGCGCCGTCGAGGCGGCGCTGCGCCCCAAGGAACTCGGCGAGTTCATCGGCCAGTCGAAGGTGCGGGAGCAGCTCGACCTCGTGCTCAAGGCCGCCCGCCGGCGGCAGGGCACCGCCGACCACGTCCTGCTCTCCGGTGCCCCGGGCCTCGGCAAGACGACCCTCTCCATGATCATCGCCGCGGAGATGGGCGCCCCGATCCGCATCACCTCGGGCCCGGCCATCCAGCACGCCGGCGACCTGGCGGCGATCCTCTCCTCGCTCCAGGAGGGCGAGATCCTCTTCCTCGACGAGATCCACCGGATGTCGCGGCCCGCCGAGGAGATGCTCTACATGGCGATGGAGGACTTCCGCGTCGACGTGATCGTCGGCAAGGGGCCCGGCGCCACGGCCATCCCGCTGGAGCTGCCGCCCTTCACCCTGGTCGGCGCCACCACGCGCGCGGGGCTGCTGCCGCCGCCGCTGCGCGACAGGTTCGGGTTCACCGCCCACATGGAGTTCTACGAGCCGGAGGAGCTGGAACAGGTCGTGCACCGCTCGGCCCGCCTGCTGGAGCTGCGCATCGACGCCGAGGGCGCCGCCGAGATCGCCGGCCGCTCCCGCGGCACGCCCCGCATCGCCAACCGTCTGCTGCGCCGCGTGCGGGACTACGCCCAGGTCAAGGCGGACGGCGTCATCGACCGCGAGATCGCCTCCAGGGCCCTGAGGGTCTACGAGGTCGACGAGCGGGGCCTGGACAGGCTGGACCGCTCCGTCCTCGGAGCCCTGGTCAAGCTCTTCGGCGGCGGCCCCGTCGGCCTGTCCACCCTCTCCGTCGCGGTGGGGGAGGAGCGGGAGACGGTGGAGGAGGTGGCCGAGCCCTTCCTCGTACGGGAGGGGCTGCTGGCCCGCACACCGCGCGGCCGCATCGCCACCCCGGCGGCATGGGACCACCTCGGACTTGCCCGTCCTGCGCAGGCCCCGCACTCCCCGGCGGGCACGGGCCAGCAGGGGCTCTTCGGTGAGTGACGCGGAAGGACTGGCCGGCCAGGAACCCCAGTGCAGCGCTTGACGTTGTTCCATTGGCGAGGGCTCGCTTAGACTCCGCCGACGCCGTCCCTTACGGGCGGCCCGCCCACCCCGAAATCCAGGCCGCCTCAGACGCGGTCGTGCGAAGGACTACCTCCCGCCGTGAATATCGTTACTCTCCTCCCCTTCATCGTTCTCATCGGGGCCATGTTCCTGATGACCCGGTCCGCCAAGAACAAGCAGCGCAAGGCCGCGGCCATGCGTGACGCGATGACGCCGGGCACCGGTGTCCGCACGATCGGTGGCATGTACGCCACCGTCAAGGAGATCCGCGACGACACGGTCCTCCTTGAGGTGGCTCCCGGCACGCATGCTCTCTACGCCAAGAACGCCGTCGGCGCCGTACTCGAGCAGGAGGAGTACGAGCGGATCGTGAGCGGCGCCTCCCCCGACCTCGGCCTCGGCGAGACCGTCGTCCCGGACGACGCCTCCTCCCTCACCTCGGACGACGAGGACGCAGAGGGCTCCAAGGTGGACTTCGCGAAGTCCGCCGACGAGGACGACGACGAGACCGCTGCCGCCGCCGACGCGAAGAGCGCCGCCGAGGCGGACACGAAGGACGAGACGGCCAAGGGTGACGACCAGCCCGAGGACGTCAAGCGGAAGGGCAGCGACTCCGAGTAAGGTCGGCGCCGCCGGGCCACTGACCGGGCCCGGCGGCGGAGCACGTCCGCAGACCATCTGTGCGCCGCGTGGCGGCCCCACTCAACTCCTGGGCCGGCACCGGCTGCTGGGACAGGAGAGACGAGAAGGTGGCAGCACCGAAGAAAGGCCGCAGGAGCCCGGGCGCGCACGCGAAACCATGGCGCTCGCTGACGTTGATCCTGCTGGCCCTGGTGGGCCTGACCGGGGGAATGTTCTTCTCCGGCCACACCACGCCCCGGCTCGGCATCGATCTCGCCGGTGGCACGAGCATCACCCTCGAGGCGAAGAACCAGCCGGGCAAGCCGGACGCGATCAACCCCACCAACATGAACACCGCCGTGGGGATCATCGAGCGGCGTGTCAACGGTCTGGGCGTGTCCGAGGCCGAGGTCCAGACCCAGGGCGACCGGCACATCATCGCCAACATCCCCCGCGGCACGAACGAGAAGCAGGCCCGCGAGCAGGTCGGTACGACCGCCAAGCTGGCGTTCCGACCTGTGCTGACGTACATGCCGACCACCAAGCAGCCCCAGCCGCCGCAGCAGTCGCCCTCGCAGTCCCCTTCCAAGTCGCCGTCGCAGTCCGGCGAGAAGCAGCAGGGTGAGAAGCAGCAGGGCGAGCAGAGCCGGCAGGGCAGCAGCCAGGGCGACCAGGGCCGCGCCGTCACCGACGCCCTCAAGGCGAAGGCCGCGCCCGCGGACGGCAAGCCCAGTCCGAAGCCTGACAAGACGAAGCCGCCCACCACTCCGCCGCAGGCGCAGCAGCCTCCGGGCGTCCCGCCGGAGCTGGCGAAGAAGCTTCAGAAGCTGAACTGCAACGGCAAAGAGGCCAAGGCCAAGGTGAGTGAGCGGGCCTCGGCCGCCAAGTCGAGCGAGCCGGTCCTGGCGTGCGACGCCAAGGAGAAGGTCAAGTACGTGCTGGGGCCGGTCGGCGTCGAGGGCAAGAACGTCACAGACGCCAAGGCCCAGTTCGACCAGCAGCGCGGCCAGTGGATCGTCACGATGTCCTTCGACGGCAAGGGATCGAGCGACTTCGGCGACACCACCGGCAAGCTCGCCAAGAAGCAGCAGCCGCAGAACCAGTTCGCGATCGCGCTGGACGGCGAGGTCGTCTCCGCGCCCTCCGTGAGCCAGCGGCTGACGGCCAACGCGGAGATCTCCGGCAGCTTCACCCAGGAGTCCGCCGAGGAGCTGGGCAACATCCTCTCCTACGGTGCGCTGCCCCTGACCTTCGAGGAGTCGGACGTCACGACGGTGACCCCGGCGCTCGGCAGCGAGCAGCTCAACGCCGGCATCATCGCGGGCGCCATCGGGCTCGGGCTCGTGGTGGTGTATCTGGTCGCGTACTACCGGGGGCTGTCGCTCATCGCGATCCTCAGCCTCCTCGTCTCCGCGGTCCTCACGTACACGATCATGTCGCTGCTCGGCCCGGCGATCGGCTTCGCGCTGAACCTGCCGGCCGTGTGCGGTGCGATCGTCGCCATCGGCATCACGGCGGACTCCTTCATCGTCTACTTCGAACGGATCCGCGACGAGATCCGGGAGGGGCGCACGCTCCGGCCCGCCGTCGAACGCGGCTGGCCACGTGCCCGGCGCACGATCCTGGTCTCCGACTTCGTGTCCTTCCTCGCCGCTGCCGTGCTCTTCATCGTCACGGTCGGCAAGGTGCAGGGCTTCGCGTTCACGCTCGGCCTGACCACGCTGCTCGACATCGTCGTGGTCTTCTTCTTCACCAAGCCGCTGATGACGCTGCTGGCCCGTACGAAGTTCTTCTCCAGCGGCAACGCGTGGTCCGGTCTCGACCCGAGAAGGCTGGGCGCCAAACCTCCACTGCGCCGCGGGCGACGCACGTCCGTCATCGGCACCGACCCGAAGGAGGCATGAGATGTCGCGACTCGGCAACATCGGTGCCCGGCTCTACCGCGGCGACGTCGGCTACGACTTCATCGGCAAGCGCAAGCTCTGGTACGGCGTCTCCATCCTGATCACGATCACCGCGATCGTCGGCCTGGTGGTGCGCGGCCTCAACATGGGCATCGAGTTCCAGGGCGGCGCGGTGCTCACCACGCCGAAGACGACCGCCTCCGTCCAGCACACCACCGAGCTGGTCGAGAAGGACTCCGGGCGCCAGGCCATCGTCCAGAAGCTGGGCAACGGCGGCATGCGGATCCAGATCGCGGGTCTGGACACGGCCAAGTCCTCGGACGTGAAGGAGTCCCTCGCCGACGACCTCAAGGTCGACTCCAACAAGATCGACACCCAGCTCGTCGGGCCGAGCTGGGGCGAGCAGATCGCCAACAAGGCATGGCTGGGCCTGGGGATCTTCATGGTCCTCGTGGTGATCTATCTGGCCATCGCCTTCGAGTGGCGAATGGCCCTCGCCGCGCTCATCGCGCTGATCCACGACATCACGATCACGGTCGGCATCTATTCGCTCGTCGGCTTCGAAGTCACACCGGGAACCGTCATCGGTCTGCTGACGATTCTCGGTTATTCGCTCTACGACACCGTCGTCGTCTTCGACAGCCTGAGAGAGAGCAGTCGCAACGTCACCAAGCAGACCCGCTACACCTACAGCGAGATCGCCAACCGCAGCATCAACGGCACCCTTGTGCGGTCGATCAACACGACCGTCGTGGCGCTGCTCCCCGTCGCGGGGCTGCTCTTCATCGGTGGCGGCTTCCTCGGCGGCGGGATGCTCAACGACATCGCGCTCTCGCTCTTCGTCGGCCTCGCCGCGGGCGCGTACTCCTCGATCTTCATCGCGACGCCGCTCGTCGCCGACTTCAAGGAGCGCGAGCCCCAGATGAAGGCGCTGGCCAGGCGCGTGCGCACCAAGCGCCTCAAGCACGAGGACCGCGAGGGCCAGGACGAGTCCTCGGAGGACGGACATGGCCCGCACGACGGCATCCCGGGCCCCGGCAACGGCAGCGTCATCCCGGACGCCGAGGGCGCCGCGACCGCGGGCGCCGGAGTCGTCGGTCCGCGCGGCCGGAGCGAGTCCTCCGGTTCCAGGGCTCAGCGCCGCCAGCCGTCCTCGCGCAACCGCAGCCGCAACCGTCCCTCCGGAAAGCGCAGGTGAACGCGTGACAGCCAGCACGAGCGAGCCGGAGGCCACAGTTCCCCCGGCCGTACGGGACATGCTCCTCGGCCGCATCCGGGACGTGGCGGACTACCCGGTGCCAGGCGTGACGTTCAAGGACATCACGCCGCTGCTCGCCGACCCCGAGGCGTTCTCGGTGCTCACCGACACCCTCGCGAGCATCTGCGTGCAGCGCGGCGCCACCAAGGTCGTCGGCCTGGAGGCCCGCGGGTTCATCCTCGCCGCTCCGGTCGCCGTGCGGGCGGGCCTCGGCTTCATCCCCGTACGGAAGGCCGGCAAGCTTCCCGGCGCGACCCTCGCGCAGTCCTACGAGCTGGAGTACGGCACAGCCGAGATGGAGGTCCAC
Organism: Streptomyces winkii; assembly: GCF_032248595.1. Classification (NCBI taxonomy): domain Bacteria; kingdom Bacillati; phylum Actinomycetota; class Actinomycetes; order Kitasatosporales; family Streptomycetaceae; genus Streptomyces; species Streptomyces winkii. Next base: position 381,126 of record NZ_JASTTH010000003.1, read on the forward strand.
GCCGAGGACCTCGTCGCGGACGACAGGGTGCTGATCATCGACGACGTCCTGGCGACGGGAGGCACGGCCGACGCGGCCCTGCAACTTGTACGGCGGGCCGGAGCGCACGTCACCGGCATAGCGGTCCTGATGGAGCTCGGCTTCCTCGGCGGCCGGGACCGGCTGAAGCCCGCGCTGCGCGAAGCCCCATTGGACGCGTTGGTCACGGTCTGACCACGAGCGGACGCCACAGGGCGGTCAGCCGCTACGTTCTCCCCAGGAGACGCGGGTGACCGCCCTGAGCTGTGCCCTCACCACCGGCCGCGGGCAGGGTCACCGCCAAGGTCGATACCATGGCAGTCCGAGCTGGGGTCCAACGAGGAGTGCTCTTGCCAGACGAGGCCGAGCCGTACACCGCCGCACAGCGTCACGACGCCGAGCCCGGCGGGCCCGGCGCCGTCGCCGCGGCCACGGACGAGCCGGCTCACGAGAGCACGAACGGCGCGGAGCAGGCGGCGGCCTCCCAGCCCGGTGAGCGCCGTGGCTCCCGCCCCCAGGGCGGCCAGGCGCGCGGCACCCGCGGCAAATCCGCCGACGGCGGCAAGGCTGGCCGCGCACCCGACGCCTCCGCCACGGCGGTCGACGACCGCGGCGGCCCCGCCCCCGCACAGGCGGCGGACGGAAAGGCGCAGAGCGAGCGTGTGGCCCCCGCCCGCGCGGTGTCCGGCGTCTCGGGCCGCTCCGGCTCCTCCAACCGCGTACGGGCGCGCCTCGCCCGCCTCGGCGTCCAGCGCTCCAGCCCCTTCAACCCCGTTCTGGAGCCGCTGCTGCGGATAGTGCGCGGCAACGACCCGAAGATCGAGTCCGCGACCCTCCGCCAGATCGAGCACGCCTACCAGGTCGCCGAGCGCTGGCACCGCGGCCAGAAGCGCAAGAGCGGCGACCCGTACATCACGCACCCGCTCGCCGTGACCACGATCCTCGCCGAGCTGGGCATGGATCCGGCGACGCTCATGGCGGGCCTGCTGCACGACACCGTCGAGGACACCGAGTACGGGCTGGACACCCTCCGCCGCGACTTCGGCGAGCAGGTCGCCCTCCTCGTCGACGGCGTCACCAAGCTCGACAAGGTCAAGTTCGGCGAGGCCGCGCAGGCCGAGACCGTACGCAAGATGGTCGTCGCCATGGCCAAGGACCCCCGGGTGCTGGTCATCAAGCTCGCCGACCGGCTGCACAACATGCGCACCATGCGCTATCTGAAGCGGGCGAAGCAGGAGCAGAAGGCCAGGGAGACCCTGGAGATCTTCGCCCCGCTCGCGCACCGGCTGGGCATGAACACCATCAAGTGGGAGCTGGAGGACCTGGCTTTCGCGATCCTCTACCCGAAGATGTACGACGAGATCGTGCGGCTCGTCGCCGAGCGGGCACCGAAGCGGGACGAGTATCTGGCCGTCGTCACCGACGAGGTCCAGGCGGACCTGCGCGCCGCCCGCATCAAGGCCACCGTCACCGGCCGCCCGAAGCACTACTACAGCGTCTACCAGAAGATGATCGTCCGCGGCCGGGACTTCGCGGAGATCTACGACCTGGTCGGCATCCGCGTCCTGGTGGACACTGTCCGCGACTGCTATGCGGCGCTGGGCACCGTCCACGCCCGCTGGAACCCGGTCCCCGGCCGGTTCAAGGACTACATCGCGATGCCGAAGTTCAACATGTACCAGTCGCTGCACACGACGGTCATCGGGCCCGGGGGCAAGCCCGTCGAACTCCAGATCCGCACCTTCGACATGCACCGCCGCGCCGAGTACGGCATCGCCGCGCACTGGAAGTACAAGCAGCAGGCGGTCGCCGGCGCCTCCAAGGTGCGTACGGACGCCCCGAAGGGCACCGGCAAGGGCGACGAGCACGTCAACGACATGTCCTGGCTGCGGCAGTTGCTCGACTGGCAGAAGGAGACCGAGGATCCGGGCGAGTTCCTGGAGTCGCTGCGCTTCGACCTCTCCCGCAACGAGGTCTTCGTCTTCACGCCGAAGGGCGACGTCATCGCGCTGCCCGCGGAGGCCACGCCCGTCGACTTCGCCTACGCGGTGCACACCGAGGTCGGCCACCGCACCATCGGCGCCCGCGTCAACGGCAGGCTGGTGCCGTTGGAGTCCACCCTCGACAACGGCGACACCGTCGAGGTCTTCACCTCCAAGTCCGCCGGCGCGGGGCCCTCCCGCGACTGGCTGGGCTTCGTGAAGTCACCTCGCGCCCGTAACAAGATCCGCGCGTGGTTCACCAAGGAGCGCCGCGACGAGGCGATCGAGCAGGGCAAGGACGCCATCGCCCGCGCGATGCGCAAGCAGAACCTGCCGATCCAGCGCATCCTCACCGGCGACTCCCTCGTCACCCTCGCCCACGAGATGCGCTACGCCGACATCTCCGCCCTCTACGCCGCCATCGGCGAGGGCCACATGTCGGCGCAGAGCGTCGTGCAGAAGCTCGTGCAGTCCCTCGGCGGGGAGGACGCCGCCAACGAGGACCTGGCGGAGACGGCCCCGCCCATGCCGCCGCCCACGCGCCGCGCCAAGCGCCGTACGACCGATCCGGGCGTCGTCGTCAAGGGCGTGGACGACGTGTGGGTCAAGCTCGCCAGGTGCTGCACGCCCGTGCCGGGCGACCCCATCATCGGCTTCGTCACCCGCGGCAACGGCGTCTCGGTGCACCGTACGGACTGCGTCAACGTCGACTCCCTGACGAAGGAGCCCGAGCGGATCATCGACGTCGAGTGGGCGCCGAGCCAGTCGTCGGTCTTCCTCGTGGCCATCCAGGTCGAGGCGCTGGACCGCTCGCGGCTGCTCTCCGACGTGACGCGCATCCTCTCCGACCAGCACGTCAACATCCTTTCGGCGGCCGTGCAGACGTCGCGGGACCGGGTCGCCACCTCCCGCTTCACCTTCGAGATGGGCGACCCCAAACATCTGGGGCACGTGCTGAAGGCGGTGCGCGGCGTGGAGGGCGTCTACGACGTCTACCGGGTCACCTCGGCGCGCAGGCCGTCCTGACCGCAGTCCCGGTCTCCCGATCGCCGTCCGTCAGCCGCCGAACTCCTCCAGCCCCTTCAGAGCCTGGTCCAGCAGCTCCTGACGGCCCGCCAGCTCCTTCTCCAGCTTCTCCGCCTTGGCGGTGTTCCCCGCCGCACGCGCCTTCTCGGCCTGGCCGCGCAGCTTGTCGACCGCGTCCTGGAGCTGCCCCGTCAGACCCGCGGCGCGCGCCCTCGCCTCGGGGTTCGTACGGCGCCACTCGGACTCCTCGGCCTCCTGGATCGCCCGCTCCACCGCATGCATGCGGCCCTCGACCCTTGCCCGGGCGTCGCGGGGCACATGACCCACCGCGTCCCAGCGCTCGTTGAGCGCGCGGAAGGCGTTGCGGGCGGACTTCAGATCGCTGATGGGAAGCAGCTTCTCGGCCTCGTCGGCCAGCTCCTCCTTGCGGGCCAGATTCTCCCGCTGCTCGACGTCGCGCTCGGCGAAGACCTCGCTGCGGGCCTGGAAGAAGACGTCCTGCGCGCCGCGGAAGCGCTGCCAGAGGTCCTCCTCGTGCTCCCGCTGCGCACGCCCCGCGGCCTTCCACTCCTGCATCAGATCGCGGTACTTGGCGGCGGTGGGGCCCCACTCGCGGGAGTCGGAGAGGGCCTGGGCCTCGGCCACCAGCTTCTCCTTGCGCTGACGGGCCTCCTCGCGCTGCGCGTCGAGCTGCGCGAAGTGGGCCTTGCGCCGCTTGGAGAAGGCCGAACGGGCATGGGAGAAGCGGCGCCACAGCTCGTCGTCCGTCTTGCGGTCCAGCCTCGGCAGGCGCTTCCAGTTCTCGACGAGGGCGCGCAGCCGTTCGCCGGCGGCCCGCCACTGCTCGCTCTGCGCCAGTTCCTCGGCCTCGGCGACCAGCTCCTCCTTGGAGTGGCGGGCCCGCTCGTTCTGCTGGGCCTTCTCCGCCTTGCGCTCCTCGCGGCGCTTCTCCACCGTCTCCGTCAGGGCGTCGAGCCGCTTGCCGAGCGCCTCCAGGTCGCCGACCGCGTGATGCGCGTCGACCTGCTCCCGGAGGTGTTCGATCGCGGTGGTGGCGTCCCTCGCGGACAGATCGGTGGTCTTCACGCGCCGCTCAAGGAGGCTGATCTCCACGACCAGGCCCTCGTACTTGCGCGTGAAGTAGGCGAGCGCTTCCTCCGGGGAGCCTGCCTGCCACGATCCGACGACCTTCTCGCCGTCGGCTGTACGCACGTAAACGGTCCCCGCCTCATCGACGCGGCCCCACGACGGGTCGCTGCTCACAGCGCCTCCTCCACAAGATGCCCAGGCTGGGTGCGGGCCCCCCGGCATCGTCCACAGATCTCGTCATTGCCAACATAGGCGAACGTCGCCCGCGCTGTCCGCATGCGGACGGAGCGAAATTGTGCACGCGAAGGGCACTGTGCGTATACGGCTGTGCCGGTCAGGACTTGCGTACGGTGGCCCGCTCGATCACCACAGTCGCGTTGGGCCGGGTGTTCCCCGTCTGCGGATCGGGGGTCGATCCGGCCTTGGCGATCTTCTTCAGCACGTCCATGCCCTCGGTGATCTTTCCGAACGGCGTGAAGTCGGGCGGGAGCTCGGTGTCCTCGAAGACCAGGAAGAACTGGCTGCCTCCCGTGTCCCTGCCCTTCTTGGTCTTCGCGTCGTATCTGTTCGCCATCGCGACGGTGCCCGCCGGGTAGGTGCCGCCCTTCACGCGCGGATCCTTGAGGTTCTCGTCCGGGAGCGTGTAGCCCGGGCCGCCCTTCCCGGTGGCCAGCGGGTCGCCGCACTGGAGGACGTGGATGCCGCCGTCGACGAGGCGGTGGCACGCGGTGTGCTCGAAGAACTTCTCCCCGGCCAGGAAGCGGAAGGAGTTGACCGTGTGCGGTGCCTTCGAGGCGTCCATGTCGATGCCGATGTCGCCGCACGTCGTCTTCAGGGTCATCGCGTACGTCGCGGACTCGTCGATGTCGAGGGCGGGCTCCTTGTCCCACTTCTTGCCGTTCGGCTTGCCTTCGGCGGGCTTGTCGCACGGGTCGGAGGCCTTGCTGGGAGAGGGCCGGTCGCCCGCCGCCTTGTCGCGCGAGGAGTCTTTCTTCTCGTCGCCGCCGAGGCCGCCCGACGCCGCGTAGGCCGCGCCCGCCCCGAGCACCAGCACCGCGGCGAGGGCGATCCCGATGTTGCGCAGCCGTGCCCGCCGCCTGCGTGCCGCCCGTCTCTCCTGCTGCCTCAGGTACTTCTCGCGTGCGAGCTGCTTCCTGCGCTGTTCGCTGCTGACCACGGGGGGCTTCTCCTTCGGGTCCTTCGCGCCGTGCGTGCGTGGGGATGCATGCGTACGTACCAGAGTCCGGCCGTGACGTACACGGGTTCGCGGCGCCGTGGCCGCCGCCGGTAGGCTGTGACGAGCCTGATCGGCGGGGGCGGACCGCCCGGATCGCCGCAGGCCCGCGGCCGGCTCCGGGCAGGGCAGCCCGTCCGCCGCTGACCGACTTCCGGACGAATGAAGGACGATCGTGCTCGTTGCCGGGTTCCCCGCCGGGGCCTGGGGGACCAACTGCTATCTGGTCGCCCCCGCCGCCGGCGAGGAGTGCGTGATCATCGACCCTGGCCACCAGGCCACCGAGGGCGTCGCGGAGGCCGTCGCCAAGCACCGGCTGAAGCCGGTCGCCGTCATGCTGACCCACGGCCACATCGACCACGTCGCGTCGGTCGTGCCGGTGTGCGGCGCCCACGGGATGCCCGCCTGGATCCACCCCGAGGACCGCTACATGATGAGCGACCCGGAGAAGGCCCTGGGCCGCAGCATCGGGCAGCCGTTGATGGGCGAGCTGACCGTGGGGGAGCCGGACGACGTCGAGGAGCTCGCCGACGGGTCCACGCTGCGGCTCGCGGGGCTTGAGCTGACCGTCACGCACGCGCCCGGCCATACCAAGGGGTCGGTGACGTTCCGGATGCCCGAACAGGCAGATGTGCCGCCGGTGTTCTTCTCGGGCGACCTGCTCTTCGCCGGCTCCATCGGACGCACCGACCTTCCCGGGGGCGACCACGAGGAGATCCTTCAGTCGCTGGCGCGCGTGTGCCTGCCGCTGGAGGACGAGACCGTGGTGCTCTCGGGGCACGGCCCCCAGACGACCATCGGCCGGGAGCGCGCCACCAATCCGTTCATGCGGGAGGTGGCCGCCGGGCCGGGCGGCGGCGGTACGAGCGCCGCCGCCCCGCGACGAGGAATGTGACGAGACCTTCCGTGACCACCTTCAAGGCCCCCAGGGGCACCTACGACCTCATCCCGCCGGAATCCGCCGACTTCCTCGCCGTGCGGGAGGCGCTCTCCGCTCCTCTGCGCCGCGCGGGCTACGGATACACCGAGACACCGGGCTTCGAGCAGGTCGAGCTCTTCGCGCGCGGCGTCGGCGAGTCCACCGACATCGTCACCAAGGAGATGTACACCCTCACCACCAAGGGCGGCGACGAACTCGCCCTGCGGCCCGAAGGCACCGCCTCCGTGCTGCGCGCCGCCCTCCAGGCGAACCTCCACAAGAGCGGCAACCTCCCGGTCAAGCTCTGGTATTCGGGCTCGTACTACCGGTACGAGCGCCCGCAGAAGGGCCGCTACCGGCACTTCTCGCAGGTCGGTGCCGAGGCGATCGGCGCCGAAGACCCCTCGCTCGACGCCGAGTTGGTGATCCTCGCGCACGACGCGTACCGCTCGCTCGGCTTGCGCGACTTCCGCGTCCTGCTCAACTCGCTGGGGGACAAGGAGTGCCGGCCCGTCTACCGCGCCGCCCTCCAGGAGTTCCTGCGCCGCCTCGACCTCGACGAGGACACCCGCGCCCGGGTCGAGATCAACCCGCTGCGTGTGCTGGACGACAAGCGGGAGAGCGTGCAGCGGCAGCTCACGGACGCGCCGATGATGCGCGACCACCTGTGCGAGGCCTGCAAGTCGTACCACGAGCAGGTGCGCGAGCTGCTGACGGCGGCCGGCGTCGGATACGAGGACGACCCGCGGCTCGTGCGTGGCCTCGACTACTACACGCGCACCACCTTCGAGTTCGTGCACGACGGGCTCGGCTCGCAGTCCGCCGTGGGCGGCGGCGGCCGCTACGACGGGCTCTCGGAGATGATCGGCGGTCCGGCACTGCCGTCCGTCGGCTGGGCCCTCGGCGTCGACCGCACCGTGCTGGCGCTGCGTGCGGAGGGCGTCGAGCTCGAACTGCCCTCCGCCACGGACGTGTTCGCCGTCCCGATCGGCGACGAGGCGCGCCGGACACTCTTCCGAGTGGTCACGGAGCTGCGCAGGGGCGGTGTCGCGGCCGACTTCGCCTACGGCGGCAAGAGCATGAAGAACGCCATGAAGTCCGCGGACCGCTCCGGCGCGCGCTTCGCGCTGCTGGTCGGGGAGCGGGACCTGGCTCAGGGCGTGGCGCAGCTGAAGGATTTGCGCAGCGGTGAGCAGACCGCCGTACAGCTCGACGGGGTGGTGGCCGAGGTGGCCGCGAAACTCCGCTGACCGTGCGGGCCTTGGTGCACAATGAGCGGCACACGGGGCAGAAGACGACCGACGACGGGATCAAGGGCTTATGACCATGACGGCACCCCTCGACGACGCTCGCACCGGTGTGGACGAGCCTTCCGGGAGCGTCGTCGGCGCCGGCCGTGCCTTCGCCTGGATGCTGCTTGTCACAGCGGCCGCGGGCCTTCTGGCGTCCTGGGTGATCACCCTCGACAAGATCAAGCTGGCGGAGAACCCGGACTTCACGCCCGCGTGCAGCCTCAACCCGGTGATCTCCTGCGGCAGCATCATGAAGAGCGCGCAGGCCGAGGCATTCGGGGTGCCGAACCCGATGATCGGCCTCGTCGCGTACGCGGTCGTGATCTGCGTCGGGATGAGCCTGCTCACCGGGGCGCGCTTCCCCCGGTGGTACTGGCTGACGTTCAACGCGGGCACGCTCTTCGGCGTCGGATTCTGCACCTGGCTCATGTACCAGTCGCTGTACGACATCGGCGCCCTGTGCCTGTGGTGCTCCCTCGCCTGGGTCGCCACCATCGTCATGTTCTGGTACGTGACGGCGCACAACGTGCGGCACGGCTTCCTGCCGGCGCCCGCGCCGGTGCGGGGCTTCCTGGAGGAGTTCCCCTGGGTCTTGCCGGCGCTGCACATCGGCGTCATCGGGCTGCTGGTCCTGATGCGCTGGTGGGAGTTCTGGACGGGCTGAGGCGGGCGAGGGCGGCCGGGAGCCGGTTGTCAGACGGTTGATTTAGGGTTCCTGGCGTGGAACCCGACCTGTTCACCGCGGCCGCAGAGGAACGTCAGGCGCAGGATCCGTCCGCCAGCCCCCTGGCAGTGCGGATGCGCCCGCGCACCCTCGACGATGTCGTGGGCCAGCAGCATCTGCTGCGCCCCGGCTCCCCGCTGCGCCGCCTCGTCGGCGAGGGCGGAGGCGGCCCCGCCGGGCCCTCCTCCGTGATGCTGTGGGGGCCTCCGGGCACCGGCAAGACGACGCTCGCGTATGTCGTCAGCCAGGCCACCGACAAGCGCTTCGTCGAGCTCTCGGCCATTACGGCGGGGGTGAAGGAGGTGCGGGCGGTGATCGAGAGCGCTCGGCGCTCCTCCGGTGCGTACAGCAAGGACACCGTTCTCTTCCTCGACGAGATCCACCGCTTCAGCAAGGCCCAGCAGGACTCCCTGCTGCCCGCGGTGGAGAACCGCTGGGTCACGCTGATCGCCGCCACGACGGAGAACCCGTACTTCTCGGTGATCTCGCCGCTGCTCTCGCGCTCGCTGCTGCTCACGCTGGAGGCGCTCACCGAGGAGGACGTGCGCTCCCTGATCCGCCGCGCCCTCGAAGAGGAGCGCGGCCTCGGCGGCTCGGTCACGCTTCCTCCGGAGGCGGAGGGCCACCTGCTGCGCATCGCGGGCGGCGACGGCCGGCGCGCCCTGACGGCGCTGGAGGCGGGCGCGGGCGCCGCCCTCGCGAAGGGCGAAACCGCCGTCACGCTGGCCACGTTGGAGGAGGCGGTCGACAGGGCGGCGGTCACCTACGACCGCGACGGCGACCAGCACTACGACGTCGCGAGCGCCCTGATCAAGTCCATCCGCGGCTCGGACGTCGACGCCGCGCTGCACTATCTGGCGCGGATGGTCGAGGCGGGGGAGGACCCCCGCTTCATCGCCCGCCGCCTGATGATCTCCGCGAGCGAGGACATCGGCCTGGCCGACCCGACGGCCCTCCAGACGGCCGTGGCCGCGGCCCAGGCCGTCGCCATGATCGGCTTTCCCGAGGCGCGCATCACGCTCGGGCACGCGGTCGTCGCCCTCGCCCTGGCCCCGAAGTCCAACGCCGCGTACATGGCTGTCGACGCGGCCCTGGCCGACGTGCGGAACGGGCTCGCGGGCCCCGTCCCGCCGCATCTGCGCGACAGCCACTACCAGGGCTCCAAGAAGCTCGGCCACGGCGAGGGCTACCAGTATCCGCACGATCTCCCCGGCGCCATCGCCGCCCAGCAGTACGCGCCGGACGCGATCCACGGCAAGCGCTACTACGAACCGACGCGCTACGGCGCCGAGGCCCGCTATGCGGAGGTGGCCGAGCGCGTACGGGAGCGGCTGCGCGGCACGGGGGCGGTTCCGGCACAGGAGTCACCGCAGAGCACGAGCACGGAGCCGCACAAGTCACCCGAGGACTGAGCGCCGCACGGCGGGGTGCGGGCGCCCAGCCCGTGCCGGCCGGCCCCGCTACTCCGCCGCCGCCTCGAAGAGCAGACGCATCGCCCGCCTCAGCTGAGCCACATCCTCGACCGGGTCCGGGAATTCGAACCTCGCGTCGAAGCACGCGCCCGCGGGCTGCCCCTCGATGCCGCAGAAGCGCACCCGCATTCCGTACCGGTCCACGGACAGGGGCACCGCCCGCGCGCCCGCGGCGGCGCACGCGGGCCCCGGCTCGCCCAGCAGCCCGCAGAGCGTGCGCATCTGATCGTCGTGCGAGGAGGCCAAGTGCTGGAGCAGTTCGGCCTCGTGGGGCGCCATCGGGTCGGGCGCCGCCGCCGCGAAGTCGTCGGGTTCGACGGCCTCCGCGCCCCACAGGTCGTCGACGTACGCCTCGCCGACCTCCAGCCGCAGCAGCAGCCACGCCACGTCGGCCGCGGGCGGCCCGGACGGGTGCCGCTCCGCGATCAGCCGCGAGAGAGCGGCCCGTTCCCCGGCCTCGACGGCGCTGAGCCAGCCCGCGATCCAGGCCCGCCCGCGCACGCGGTGCGGAACCGCGACGGGTGCCACGTCGGTGATTTCCATCACCGCGGTGACCTCGTCGCCGCTTGCGCGCCCCGCGAGTTGAGCGGCGGGCGACGAGGCGGGGACCAGGAGCACCACGTCGCCGTCGTCCGTGACGGCGCGGGCCTCCGGGGAGCCGTGTCCGGGCGGAGCGGGGTCCGCGGCCCGGGCCGCCGGAATGTCCAGCACGGCCGATACGCTGGATTCCACGAGGGTTCGTACGCGCTCCGCGGCAGTGGGTGCCCGGACGTCGTCCACGGGACGCGGCTGTCCCCGGTCGGTATCGGTGCCGGAGCGGGGAATCCCAGGTCGAAACATACGTTCTCCTCCGCTAAGGTAAGCCTCACCTAACTTACATGGAGGTCCGTTCCGTGAACCAGTCGCGTCCCAAGGTCAAGAAGTCGCGTGCCCTCGGCATCGCGCTGACCCCGAAGGCCGTGAAGTACTTCGAGCACCGGCCCTACCCGCCGGGCGAGCACGGCCGTGGCCGCAAGCAGAACAGCGACTACAAGGTCCGGCTGCTGGAGAAGCAGCGGTTGCGTGCCCAGTACGACATCAGCGAGCGCCAGATGGTCCGCGCCTACGACCGCGCCCGCAAGACGGACGGCAAGACCAGCGACGCGCTCGTCATCGAGCTGGAGCGCCGCCTCGACGCGCTCGTGCTCCGCTCCGGTCTGGCCCGCACCATCTACCAGGCCCGGCAGATGGTCGTGCACGGCCACATCGCCGTGAACGACCGGAAGGTCGACAAGCCCTCGTACCGGCTCAAGCCGGACGACGTGGTGCAGGTCCGCGAGCGCAGCCGCACCAAGCACCCCTTCCTGGTCGCGCGCGAGGGCGGCTACGCCCCCGACGGCGAGACCCCGCGCTATCTGGAGGTCAACCTGGAGGCGCTCGCCTTCCGGCTGGACCGCACGCCCAACCGCAAGGAGATTCCTGTGGTTTGCGACGAGCAGATGGTCATCGAGTACTACGCACGCTGAGCCCTGGCGCGTCACAGGCGCGCCAGAAGCACGCCGGCACGGCCCGCCTGCCACCGCGTGCGCCGGGCATTCCGCCCAGCGCCGGCACGGCGGGCCGCCGCGTACTCCGAGGAGGCGCGGCGTGCGGGTGCGCACCTCAACCGCCGCTGCGGGTCGGCAGGTTCACCGGGTGCCCGTGGGCGGCCGGGTCGAGCGTCCCGTCGCCACCCGTCCAACCCGCGTGCCGCGCAAGCCCGTTCGGGTCCCCGCACCCGCCGCGGAACCGTCCGCCGTCGCCGGCGCGCATGCGCTCCGGCGACGGAGCGCACACCGTCCCTCCTGCTCCGATGCCGTCGTTTATGCGGTACGAAGCGGCCCCGCCGGCGCGATAGGCTCGGGCTCACAGCCGCCGCTGCCCGGGCCCGGGTCCGGGCACCGGATGCGGTCCGAGAGCGAGCGCGAGCCGGAGCGGCGGCCGACCCCGAACGACCCGAGGGAAGCGGTGCAGCGTGTCCGGTGGAGAGGTGGCCGGTCTCCTCGTGGCGGTCTTCTGGGCGATTCTGGTCTCGTTCCTCGCCGTGGTGCTGGTGAGGCTCGCGCAGACGCTCAAGGCGGCCACCAAGCTGGTGACGGGCGTCACGGAGCGGGCCGTGCCGCTGCTGGGAGAGGCGTCCGCGACGGTGCGCTCCGCCCAGACCCAGCTGGACCGGGTGGACGCCATCGCGACCGACGTCCAGGAGGTCGCCTCCAACGCCTCCGCGCTCTCCTCCACCGTCTCCACCACCTTCGGCGGCCCGCTCGTGAAGGTCGCGGCCTTCGGCTACGGCGTACGGCGTGCGCTGGGCCGGAAGCGGCCCGCCGCATCGCAGACGCCGCCGCCCGTCGTCGTCAGCCGCACCCTGCCGGGCGCCCGGCGCGGTGGCGGCGGCCGCGGGCGCGGCCGGGGAAAGGGCTGATCCTCAGATGTTCCGCCGTGCCTTCTGGTTCACCACCGGCGCCGCAGCCGGTGTGTGGGCCACCACCAAGGTCCAGCGCAAGCTGCGCTCCCTCGCGCCCGACGCGCTCGCCGTCCGCGCCGCGGACAAGGCCGTCGACACCGGCCACCGCCTGAAGGACTTCGCCCTGGACGTACGGGCCGGAATGGCCCAGCGCGAAAGCGAGTTGAACGACGCCCTCGGGCTCGACGCACCGCCGCCCGGCCACGCGGGTGCCCCCGGGCTTCCCGCCCAGGCCCGCAGACCGCAACTCGGCCCGGCACACCACCGCCTGGGCCCCGACCGACCGAACGACCGAAACGAGGACCACTGATGGAGTCGGCTGAAATCCGCCGCCGCTGGCTGCGCTTCTTCGAGGAGCGGGGGCACACCGTCGTGCCGTCGGCGTCGCTGATCGCGGACGACCCGACGCTGCTGCTCGTCCCGGCGGGCATGGTCCCCTTCAAGCCGTACTTCCTCGGTGAGGTCAAACCGCCGTACGACCGGGCCACCAGCGTGCAGAAGTGCGTGCGCACGCCGGACATCGAGGAGGTCGGCAAGACCACCCGGCACGGCACGTTCTTCCAGATGTGCGGCAACTTCTCCTTCGGCGACTACTTCAAGGAAGGCGCCGCGGTCTACGCCTGGGAACTGCTCACCACCCCGCAGGACCAGGGCGGTTACGGTCTCGACCCCGAGCGTCTGTGGATCACCGTCTACGAGGAGGACGACGAGGCGGAGCGCATCTGGCGCGACGTCGTCGGCGTGCCCGCGGAGCGCATCCAGCGCCTCGGCAAGGACGAGAACTACTGGGACATGGGCGTCCCCGGCCCCTGCGGCCCCTGCTCGGAGGTCAACTACGACCGGGGCCCGGAGTTCGGCCCCGAGGGCGGCCCCGCCGTCAACGGCGAGCGCTATGTCGAGCTGTGGAACCTGGTGTTCATGCAGTACGAGCGCGGCCCCGGCGAGGGCAAGGACTACCCGATCATCGGCGACCTGCCCAGCCAGAACATCGACACCGGCCTCGGCTTCGAGCGCCTGGCGATGGTGCTCCAGGGCGTGCGCAACATGTACGAGATCGACACCTCGCGCATGGTGCTCGACAAGGCCACCGAACTGACCGGCGTGCGCTACGGCGACGCCGAGCACACCGACGTCTCGCTCCGCGTGGTCGCCGACCACATCCGCACCGCCGTCATGCTCATCGGCGACGGCGTCACCCCCGGCAACGAGGGCCGGGGCTACGTGCTGCGCCGCATCATGCGCCGCGCCATCCGCAACATGCGCATCCTCGGCGCGACCGGCCCGACCGTCGCCGAACTGACCGACAGCGTCATCAAGGCCATGGCGCCGCAGTATCCGGAGCTGGAGACCGACCGCAAGCGCATCGAGACGGTCGCCCTCGCCGAAGAGGCCGCCTTCCTCAAGACGCTGCGGTCCGGCACCAACATCCTGGACACCGCCGTCACCGAGACCCAGGCCGCCGGCAGCACCGTCCTGCCCGGCGAGAAGGCCTTCCTGCTGCACGACACCTGGGGCTTCCCCATCGACCTCACGCTGGAGATGGCCGCCGAACAGGGCCTCTCCGTCGACGAGGCGGGCTTCCGGCGGCTCATGCAGGAGCAGCGGGACCGCGCCAGGGCCGACGCGAAGTCGAAGAAGCAGGGCCACGCCGACCTCTCCGCGTACCGCGAGATCGCGGACGGCAGCGGCGCCACGGACTTCACGGGCTACAAGCACACCGGGGGAGAGGCCTCCGTCGTCGGCCTGCTCGTCGACGGCGTCTCCTCGCCCGCGGCCCACGAGGGCGACGAGGTCGAAGTCGTCCTCGACCGCACGCCGTTCTACGCCGAGGGCGGCGGCCAGCTCGCCGACACCGGCCGCATCCGGCTGGACAACGGCGCGGTGGTCGAGGTGCGGGACGTGCAGCAGCCGGTCGCGGGCGTGTCCGTGCACAAGGGCGTCGTCCAGGTCGGCGAGGTGACCGTCGGCGCCTCCGCGCACGCCCAGATCGACGTGGACAGGCGCCGTTCCATCGCCCGCGCCCACAGCGCCACGCACCTCACCCACCAGGCGTTGCGCGACGCCCTCGGGCCCACTGCCGCGCAGGCCGGTTCGGAGAACTCGCCCGGCCGGTTCCGCTTCGACTTCGGCTCGCCGTCGGCCGTTCCCGGGACCGTGCTCACGGACGTCGAGCAGAAGATCAACGAGGTGCTGGCCCGCGAACTCGACGTATCGGCCGAGTACATGGGCATCGACGACGCCAGGAAGCAGGGTGCGCTCGCCGAGTTCGGCGAGAAGTACGGCGACCGGGTGCGCGTCGTGACCATCGGCGACTTCTCCAAGGAGCTGTGCGGCGGCACCCACGTCCACAACACGGCCCAGCTCGGCCTCGTCAAGCTGCTCGGGGAGTCCTCCATCGGCTCCGGCGTGCGGCGCGTGGAGGCCCTCGTAGGCGTCGACGCCTACAAGTTCCTCGCCCGCGAGCACACGGTGGTCTCCCAGCTCACGGACCTTCTCAAGGGTCGCCCGGAGGAGCTTCCCGAGCGGATCTCCTCGATGGTGACGCGGCTGAAGGACGCCGAGAAGGAGATCGAGCGGTTCCGCGCCGAGAAGGTGCTCCAGGCCGCCGCCGGCATCGCCGAGGGCGCCATGGACGTACGGGGCGTGGCCCTGGCCGCCGCCCGCGTCCCGGACGGCACCGCCGCGGAGGACCTGCGCACCCTCGTGCTCGACGTGCGCCAGCGCATCCCGGGCTCGCGTCCGGCGGTCGTGGCGCTCTTCGCCGTCACCGCCGGCCGTCCGCTGACCGTCATCGCCACGAACGAGGCCGCGCGCGACCGCGGCCTCAAGGCGGGCGACCTGGTGCGCGCCGCCGCCAAGACCCTCGGCGGTGGCGGCGGCGGCAAGCCGGACGTCGCACAGGGCGGCGGGCAGAACCCGGACGCCGTGGACGAGGCGGTCGCCACCGTCGAACGGCTCGTGACAGAGAGCGGCAGCGCCTGATGCGGCGTGGCCGCCGTCTCGCCGTCGATGTGGGCGACGCCCGCATCGGCGTCGCGAGCAGCGACCCGGACGGCCTGCTGGCGACTCCGGTCGAGACGGTGCCGGGGCGTGATCTGCCCGCCGCCAGGCGGCGGTTGGCGGCGCTCGTCACCGAGTACGAGCCGATCGAGGTGGTGGCGGGCCTCCCTCGCTCCCTCAGCGGGGGCGAGGGTCCGGCGGCGGCCAAGGTCCGCGCGTTCGCGGAAGAGCTGGCGAGGAAGATCACACCGGTGCCGGTTCGGCTGGTCGACGAACGTATGAGTACAGTCACGGCTGCACAGGACATGCGTGCGTCCGGCGTGAACTCCAAGAAGGGCCGCTCACGGGTCGATCAGGCCGCTGCGGTGGTCATCCTCCAGAGTGCTCTGGAGACTGAGCGGATGTCAGGGAGCCCTCCCGGCGAATGCGTCGAAGTGGTTGTCTGATCGCGATACGGTAACGTTCCCGCGACACGTGCAACCGCCGGAGGGGGAGGCATTCCCACGCGGCCGCGGGTGTCCTGCCTATTGCGTTCGGCAGTCGGCTGCCGTCCGGCGGAGCTAGGGGATCGATGACTGAGTATGGCCGGGGGCAGAGTCCTCCATCGTGGCATCCCGACGACCCTCTCTTCGGGGATCAGGGGTGGGACGGTGGCAGAGACGCCACTTACCCGGCCGACGGCGACCCCTATGCCGGCCAGTACGCCGATCCGTACGCCACGGGTCAGCATCAGGTCCCGCACCAGCAGGGCTACTACGGTGAGCAGCCGCAGCAGCAGTTCTACGGTCAGGGCGGCTACGACGGCGCCGGAGGCCCCGGCCCCTACGACACCGGGCAGGGCATGACTGCCACGGATCCGCACGGCATGCCCGCCGCGACCGGCCCGTACAACCCGGACCCGTACAACACCGGCTCCCAGCCCGGCTATTACGCGGCCCAGCAGGGCTATCCACAGCAGCATCCGCCGCAGGGCTACCCCGGGCCGTACGCACAGCCGGGTCCCCAGACCGGCCCGGACGGCTATCTGGCTCCGCATCCCGGCGGTCCGGAGGGTCCCGCGGGCCGGCCCGACGCCGACCCGGAGACCGGCTGGGACCCGGGGCCCGACCAGGGCGAACACGCTTTTTTCGCCGACCGCGACGACGATGACGGCGACTACGACGACGACATCGAGGGGCGCTCCAGCCGCTCCGGCCGCCGCAACCGCGACGGCGAGAAGAAGCGCCGCGGCGGCTGCGCGTGCCTGGTCGTCTCGGTGCTCCTCGCGGGAGGTCTCGGCACCGCCGGCTACTACGGATACGACTTCTACAAGACGTACTTCGCGCCCGCACCCGACTATTCGGGCAAGGGCTCCGGGCAGACACAGGTGAAGATCCCGGACGGCGCCTCGATCGCCGACATGGGCGCCGAGTTGCAGAAGGCCGGCGTGGTCAAGAGCGCGGGCGCGTTCGTCGAGGCGGCACAGGCGGAGAAGAAGTCGAGCGGCATCCAGCCCGGTACGTACAGCCTCCGCAAGAGGATGTCCGGCGCCGCGGCCGTGAAGCTGATGCTCGACCCCGCCAGCCAGAACGGCCTGATCATCTCCGAGGGGCTGCGCGCGAAGGCGATCTACGAACTGGTCGACAAGAAGCTCGGCAAGTCCAAGGGCACGACGGAGAAGGCCGCCAAGAACGCCCGCGCCGCCGACCTGGGCCTGCCGCGCTTCGCCGAGGGCAACCCGGAGGGCTTCCTCTTCCCCTCGCGCTACAGCGTCGGCGAGAAGAGCGACCCCGTGGACGTCCTGCGGGACATGGTCGGACGCGCCAAGGCCGAGCACACCAAGGTCGATCTGGCGGGCGAGGCGAAGAAGGCCGGCAAGACGCCGGAGGAGGTCCTGACCATAGCCTCCCTCATCCAGGCCGAGGCGCAGCAGGACGAGGAGTTCGGCAAGGTCTCCCGCGTCATCTACAACCGGCTCGCGAAGGGCATGCGGCTGGGCTTCGACTCGACGATCAACTACGCCAAGGGCCGTTCGTCGCTGGACACTTCGGTCGAGGACACCAAGTTCAAGTCGCCGTACAACACCTATCTCAACCCCGGTCTGCCGCCCGGCCCGATCGACAACCCCGGGCACCAGGCCATCGAGGCGGCGCTGAAGCCGACCAAGGGCAACTGGCTGTACTTCGTCACCGTCAAGCCGGGCGACACGCGCTTCACCGACAGCAAGGCCGAACACGACCGCAACGTCCAGGACTTCAACAAGGAACAGCGCAAGCAGAAGGAGAACGGCGGCTGATGGACCCGCACCACCCCGCACGGCCGGCGCCCGCCGCGTCACCGGCCGTGCGGCGAGCCGCCGTCCTCGGCTCACCCGTCGCCCACTCCCTCTCGCCGGTGCTGCACCGTGCCGCGTACGAGCAACTGGGCCTGGCGGACTGGACGTACGAGCGGTACGAGGTCGACGAGGAGGGCATCGCCGGGTTTCTCGCTGCCACGGACGAGCAGTGGGCGGGCCTCTCCCTCACGATGCCGCTCAAGCGTGCCGTTATCCCGCTGCTGGACGAGGTCAGTGACACCGCGCGCTCCATCGAGGCCGCCAACACCGTTGTCTTCAGGGGCAGAAGGCGCATCGGGGACAACACCGACATCCCGGGGATCGTCGCCGCACTGCGGGAGCGCGGGGTCACGGGCGTCGAACGGGCGGCCGTCCTCGGTGCCGGCGCCACTGCGTCCTCCGCGCTGGCCGCGCTCGCGCAGGTATGCCACGGCGAGGTCACCGCGTACGTACGCAGCGACGAGCGGGCCCGCGAGATGCGCGGCTGGGGGGAGCGCCTCGGCGTGCGGGTGCGCACCGCCGGCTGGACGGAGGTGGCGGACGCGTTCGCGGCGCCGCTCGTGATCGCCACCACCCCGGCGGGCAGCACCGACGCACTCGCGGCCCGCGTGCCCCCGAACCCCGGCACGCTCTTCGACGTCCTCTACGACCCGTGGCCGACCCCGCTCGCCGCGGCGTGGACGGAGCGGGGCGGCACCGTCGTCTCCGGGCTCGACCTGCTCGTGCACCAGGCGGTGCTTCAGGTCGAGCTGATGACGGGGCGCGCCCCCGCGCCGCTCGCCGCGATGCGGGCCGCGGGCGAGGCGGCGCTGCACACGCGTACGGCCTGATCCGGGCGCGCACAGTGTTCACGGCGCGTCAGGCTGTCCGGCCACCGGACTGCGGACCTGCCCCCGCCCGCGCACGTGGGAAGATCGGGGCAGGCCCACATCCGGCAGGGACCGCACAGGCGCCGAGGCGCGAGATCGAGGAGCACCGTTGAGCAGGTTGCGCTGGCTGACCGCGGGGGAGTCGCACGGCCCCGCACTGGTGGCGACGCTGGAGGGACTGCCCTCCGGCGTTCCGGTCACCACCGACATGGTGGCCGACGCGCTGGCGCGCCGGCGGCTGGGTTACGGGCGCGGGGCGCGCATGAAGTTCGAGCGCGACGAGGTCACCTTCATCGGCGGCGTACGGCACGGGCTGACGCTCGGCTCGCCCGTCGCGATCATGGTGGGCAACACGGAATGGCCCAAGTGGGAGCAGGTGATGGCCGCCGACCCGGTCGATCCGGACGAACTGGCCGGCCTTGCGCGGAACGCGCCGCTCACCCGCCCCCGCCCCGGCCACGCCGACCTCGCGGGCATGCAGAAGTACGGCTTCGACGAGGCTCGCCCCGTGCTGGAGCGGGCCTCGGCGCGGGAGACGGCGGCGCGCGTGGCGCTCGGCACCGTCGCCCGCTCCTACCTGAGGGAGACCGCCGGAATCGAGATCGTCTCGCACGTGGTCGAACTCGGCGCCGCCAAGGCCCCGTACGGAACCGTCCCGCAGCCCGGCGACGTGGAGCGGCTGGACGCCGACCCGGTCCGCTGCCTCGACGCCGACGCGAGCAAGGCGATGGTCGCGGAGATCGACCAGGCGCACCAGGACGGAGACACCCTCGGCGGCGTCGTGGAGGTGGCCGCGCACGGGGTGCCGGTCGGCCTCGGGTCGCACGTCCACTGGGACCGGCGCCTGGACTCCCGGCTGGCCGGGGCCCTGATGGGCATCCAGGCGATCAAGGGTGTGGAGCTGGGCGACGGGTTCGGGCTGGCGCGCGTGCCGGGGTCCAAGGCGCACGACGAGATCGTCTCGACGCCCGACGGGATCCGCCGCAGCTCCGGCCGTTCCGGCGGCACCGAGGGCGGGCTCTCGACTGGTGAACTCCTGCGCGTACGGGCCGCGATGAAGCCGATCGCGACCGTGCCCCGCGCCCTGGCCACCGTCGACGTGCACACCGGCGAGGAGACCCGGGCCCACCATCAGCGCTCCGACGTGTGCGCCGTGCCGGCCGCCGGAATCGTGGCGGAGGCGATGGTCGCGCTCGTACTGGCGGACGCGGTGGCCGAGAAGTTCGGCGGCGACAGCGTCCCCGAGACCCGCCGCAACGTGACCGGCTTCCTCGACAGCCTGGAGATCAAATGACCGGCCCGGCCGTGATCCTCGTCGGCCCCATGGGAGTGGGGAAGACGACCGTCGGCGAACTCCTGGCCCGCCGTCTGGGCACCGGCTGCCGCGACACCGACGAGGACATCGTGCGGGCCGCCGGCAAGCCGATCTCCGAGATCTTCCTCGACGACGGCGAACCGAAGTTCAGGGCACTGGAACGCGAGGCCGTACGCACGGCGCTCGCCGAGCACACCGGCGTGCTGGCGCTCGGTGGCGGCGCCGTGCTCGCACCCGAGACCCGGCAGCTGCTGGCCGGGGCTCCCGTCGTCTTCCTGGACATGGACGTCGCGGAGGCGGTCAAGCGCGTCGGGCTCGACGCACCGCGCCCGCTGCTGATGATGAATCCGCGCAAGCAGTGGCGGGAGCTGATGGACGCGCGCCGCCCCCTCTACACCGAGGTCGCCAGGGCAGTCGTCAGCACCGAGAACCGCACGCCCGACGAGGTCGCCGGCGAGATCCTCGACATCCTGGAGCTGAAGCAGAAATGACCAGCGAGACCGCTCCTCCCGCCGCCTCGAACGGGAGCGACCCGCACACCCGCATCACCGTCGGCGGCCGGGACGGCACCCCGCCGTACGACGTGCTGGTCGGGCACCGGCTCCTGGGAGAGCTGGCGGGGCTCATCGGCACCGCCGCCAAGCGCGTCGCCGTACTCCACCCCGAAGCGCTCGCCGAGACCGGCCAGGTGCTGCGCGAAGACCTGGCGGCGCAGGGCTACGAGGCCATCGCTGTACAGCTGCCGAACGCAGAGGAGTCCAAGACCGCCGAGGTCGCCGCGTACTGCTGGAAGGCGCTGGGGCAGACCGGCTTCACCCGCAGCGATGTGATCGTCGGCGTCGGCGGGGGCGCGACCACCGACGTCGCGGGCTTCGTCGCCGCCACCTGGCTGCGCGGCGTGCGCTGGGTCGCCGTGCCCACGACCGTGCTCGGCATGGTCGACGCCGCCGTCGGCGGCAAGACCGGCATCAACACCGCCGAAGGCAAGAACCTCGTGGGCGCCTTCCACCCGCCCGCGGGGGTGCTGTGCGACCTGGCGGCGCTGGAGTCGCTGGGCGTGCACGACTACGTCGGCGGCCTCGCGGAGATCATCAAGGCGGGGTTCATCGCGGACCCGGTCATCCTCGACCTGATCGAGGCCGATCCGCAGGCGGCGCGCTCCCCTTCGGGCCCGCACACCGCCGAGTTGATCGAGCGCTCCATCAGGGTCAAGGCGGAGGTCGTCTCCGCCGACCTGAAGGAGTCCGGCCTGCGCGAGATCCTCAACTACGGGCACACGCTCGCCCACGCCATCGAGAAGAACGAGCGGTACGAGTGGCGGCACGGCGCCGCCGTCTCAGTCGGCATGGTCTTCGCGGCCGAACTCGGCCGTATCGCGGGCCGGTTGGACGAGGCCACGGCCGAACGGCACCGCGCCGTACTGGAGTCGGTGGGGCTGCCCGTGACCTACCGCGGCGACCAGTGGCCGAAGCTGCTGGAGACGATGCGCGTGGACAAGAAGTCCAGGGGTGACCTGCTGCGCTTCATCGTCCTCGACGGCCTGGCGAAGCCGTCCGTGCTGGAGGGGCCCGACCCGGCGATGCTGCTCGCGGCACACGCGGAGATCGCCGCGTAGCGGACTGAGCGGAGGCGAGCGGGGCGGTCGTACGGGTCGGCAGACCGGACCGAACGGCCGGGTCGATTCCCGTCGATGGGCACTCGTCGCTGGTCTCCGCCGTTCAACAGGAACGACCAGGACGGTACCTTCCGGTACTGTCACACAATCATGGCGCTGCGGGGGCGGCGTCGGCGGCGGCGAGCGGAGTTGGGGAGCGGATGCAGCAGTACGGGGCGCAACAGCCCGTCCCTCCTCCGGACTCCGTACCGGGCGATCAGCAGGGCACGCGTCCCCAGCACGACGGACAGTTCAGCGGCCAGCATGACGGCCAGTTCAGCGGCCAGACCGACGGGCAGTTCAACGGACAGGCGCCCCCGCCACCTCCGCCCGCACCCGCTCAGCCGCCGCAGCCGAACTGGCCGGGTGCCGGAGCCCACTCCCAGCCGCCGCCGCAACACCCTCTCCAGCCCCCGGCACAGCCGCCCGCTCAGCCGCCGGGGCGTCCCCACGTACCCGGCCGGCCGCCGGCCCCCGCACCGCCTCCGCCCGCCCCGGGTGCGCCGCCGCCGGTGCCGAACGCGCCGGTGCCCGCACCCCCGCCGCAGGGACACGGCCAGGGATATGGCGACATGGAGGTCCACCCCACCGAGTCCACGGGCCATCTCCAGCTCTCCCGTGGCGCACCCGTCGAGATCCCCACGCCCGACGCCGACCCCGCGCAGCTCGATGCGACCCGCGCCGCCGTCGCGGTGCTGCTGATCGGCCCTGCGGGCGCGGGCAAGACCACCGTCGCCCGCTACTGGGCCGACCGGCGGGCCGTGCCCACCTCGCACATCAGCCTCGACGACGTACGCGAGTGGGTGCGCTCGGGCTTCGCCGACCCGCAGAGCGGCTGGAACGACCACTCCGAGGCCCAGTACCGGCTGGCGCGCCGCACCTGCGGCTTCGCCGCCCGCAACTTCCTGGCCAACGGCATCTCGTGCATCCTCGACGACGCCGTCTTCCCCGACCGCCCCGTGGTCGGACTCGGCGGCTGGAAGCGCCACGTCGGGCCCGGGATGATCCCCGTCGTGCTGCTGCCGGGGCTGGAGATCGTGCTGGAGCGCAACGCCGCCCGCAGCGGCAACCGCCGCCTCAGCGATGAGGAGGTCGCGCAGATCCACGGCCGCATGGCGGGCTGGTACGGCTCGGGCCTGCCCATCATCGACAACTCCCGCCAGGACGTGGCCACCACGGCCCGGATGCTCGACGACGTCGTGGCCCGCAGCCTGGCGAGCCCCCCGCGCTGGTGAGCCCGGACATGCGCCGGCGCCCCCACCCTGCGCACGGACAGGGCGCCCCACGCAGACCCCGGCCGCTCGTGGCGCGGAGTCCCCGGCCGCGCGGCGGGCTCCGTCGCCCGCACGGCCCCGCACGGACTGCTCCCGGGCGCGGCTCTCCGTAGGCTCGGAAACATGTCCGAGGTCCATGTGGCTCGCCGCGCGCTGCTCCGCGAGCGCTGCTCCGCGACTGCGGCGAAGGACGGTCCCCCCGACGCGGTCCTGATCACCAGACCCGCCAACATCCGCTATCTGACCGGCCGTCCGCCGCGCGGGGCCGCCCTGCTCATCGGACCCGACGGCACCGACACCATGCTCGGCCCGGCCTCCGCCGACGGCCCCGACCACTACGCGGGCGGCCCGTCCGACGACGAGCTGCGCACCGGCCGGCTCTCCAGCCCCGAGGGCGACCCGGCCGTGGCGGCCGCCGACCTGGCCGCGACGGCGGGCGCCCGCATGCTCGCCGTCGAGGAGCACCATCTGACCGTCGCCCGGTACCGAGCCATGGCGTCCGTCGCCGCCTCGCTCCGGCTGTCGGCACTCGCCAGCCCCGTGGAGACCCAGCGCGTCATCAAGGACGACGAGGAGATCTCCGCCCTGCGCATCGCCGCCGAGATCACTGACCAGGCGCTCGGCGAGTTGCTGGAGTCGATCCTCGTCGGACGCACGGAACGGCATCTCGCCCTGGAGCTCGAACGCAGGCTCATCGACCACGGGGCCGAGGGCTCCGCGTTCCCCACGTGCGTGGCGACGGGACGCAATTCCGGCCTCGCGCAGCACCGTCCCACCGACCGGCGGGTGGAGGAGGGCGACTTCCTCTCGGTGCGCCTGGGTGCCCAATACCACGGCTACCGCTGCCAGATCGGGCGTACGTTCGTGATCGGAACCGCTCCCGAGGACTGGCAGGTCGAGCTGTACGACCTGGTCTTCGCCGCTCAGCGGGCCGGCCGGGAGGCGCTGACTCCGGGCATGGCCTGTAGCGACGTCGACCGGGCCACGCGGCAGGTGCTGAGGGGCGCCGGGCACGCCGAGGCGCTCGGCTCCGCGACGGGCCACGGGGTGGGACTGGAAATCGGTGAGGACCCTCGGCTGTCACCTGGGGCCATGGGTAAACTGGACGCTTGTGTGCCGGTCACCATCGAGCCCGGGGTCCATCTTCCGGGCCAGGGCGGTGTCCGGATCGATGACACCCTCGTCGTCCGCCCCGCGGCGGACGGCGGACCCGAGCTACTCACCATCACGACCAAAGAGCTGCTCGCTCTCTAGCCCCTGAGGGGGCGACGGAGCCGGGGCGGCGCTCTGGTCTCCGCAGCAGCAGTCTCAGGAGATTCCGCAACCGTGGCATCCACGAACGACCTCAAGAACGGCATGGTGCTCAAGCTCGAAGGCGGCCAACTCTGGTCCGTCGTCGAGTTCCAGCACGTCAAGCCCGGCAAGGGGCCCGCCTTTGTCCGTACGAAACTGAAGAACGTCATGTCCGGCAAGACCGTCGACAAGACGTTCAACGCGGGCACCAAGGTCGACACGGCCACCGTGGACCGACGCGGGATGCAGTTCTCGTACAAGGACGGCGAGTACTTCGTCTTCATGGACATGGAGACCTACGACCAGATCCACATCGCGCCCGAGATCGTCGGCGACACCGCCAACTATCTGATGGAGGGCTTCGAGGCGACCGTCGCCATGTACCAGGGCGACGCGCTCTTCGTCGAACTGCCCGCGGCCGTCGAGCTGGTCATCGAGCACACCGAGCCGGGAGTTCAGGGCGACCGGTCCACCGGCGGCTCCAAGCCCGCGCGCCTGGAGACGGGTTACGAGGTCGGTGTGCCGCTGTTCATCACCACCGGCGAGAAGATCAAGGTCGACACCCGCTCCGGCGAGTACCTCGGCCGGGTGAACAGCTAGCCGTGGCCGCTCGCAACAAGGCGCGAAAGCGTGCCTTCCAGATCATCTTCGAGGCGGACCAGCGGGGCAGTACGCCCACGGCCGTCATGCAGGACTGGATCCGGCACGCCGGGACGGACGAGCGGCAGCCGCCCGTCAGCGAGTACACGAAGCAGCTCATCGAGGGCTACTCGCAGAACGCCGAGCGGATCGACGAGCTCATCTCCACCTACTCGGTGGGCTGGACGCTGGACCGGATGCCGGTCGTGGACCGGTGCATCCTGCGGCTGGCGGCCTACGAGCTGATCTGGTCGGAAGACGTCCCCGAAGCGGTCGTCATAGACGAGGCCCTGGACATCGCGCGGGAGTTCTCGACGGACGAGTCCCCGCCGTTCATCAATGGCTTGCTCGGTCGCTTGCAGGACCTCAAGCCGACCCTCCGCCGCTGAAAGGGGCCGCTTCCGCGGCCCCTTTCCGCTTGCGCAGCCCTCCGTCGGATTTCGTGAGAATTCGTGGACGGCAGTTGGCCCGATCGTGTGAGTGGGCGCTCGTACCGGGCCAGTTGTGACTGTCTGTGTCGGGGTGCTCACGTCAAGACCGCCTGGCACGGAGAAGGACGCAAAACCGCCGCCGGTGGTGCGCCTGGGCAGGGCACACCGCCGGCGGCGGTACGTTTCGGGGTCGGTGGCGGGAGCCGCGGCCGGTCAGGCCGTCAGGCGTCCTCGTGGGCCACTGCGCGGCGTGCGTCGGCGTCCAGGACGCCCCAGCTGATGAGCTGCTCGGTCAGCACCGAGGGGGACTGGTCGTAGATGACGGCGAGGGTGCGCAGGTCGTCCTGACGGATGGAGAGGACCTTGCCGTTGTAGTCGCCGCGCTGGGACTGGATCGTGGCCGCATAACGCTGGAGGGGGCCGGCCTTCTCCGCCGGCACGTGAGCCAGGCGCTCCAGGTCGAGCACGAGCTTCGGCGGCGGCTCGGCGGCGCCGCCGGGCGTGGTGCCGGGCAGCAGCTCCTGCACCGGGACGCCGTAGAAGTCGGCCAGCTCGGCGAGGCGCTGAACGGTGACGGCCCGGTCTCCGCGCTCGTACGAACCGACCACGACCGCCTTCCAGCGGCCCTGGGACTTCTCCTCGACCCCGTGGAGGGAGAGGCCCTGCTGGGTGCGGATGGCACGGAGCTTCGCTCCGAGCTGCTTGGCGTATTCGCTGGACATATCGCTCCCCGCGGACGAGAAAGTGGTAACTCACTGTGAGGTTACGCAGCGTAATGTCTGCCGTCAAGCCGAACGCCGATCAGCTTTGCGAGGTAGAGCGGAATTGAAAGCTCCGGTCTGCGTCCGAACATCTCTCCGATCAAATCCGGCCCCGGTCCTGGCGGACTCCGGCCCCCTGGTACCGTTGCGCTGACAGTTCAGACGTCCTTTAAGGCCCGTCCCGTGAGGCGGGGAAGGAGGTCCTTTTCGCATGGACACAGGCATGCCCGCGGACGAGGGCAGCAGGGGAGCCGTCGCCGGCCGCCCCGTACTGGAGGCGCAGGACATCGCGCGCGTCCTCACCCGCATCGCCCACGAGATCGTCGAGCGCGCCAAGGGCGCCGACGACGTGGTGCTTCTCGGAATCCCCACGCGCGGCGTCTTCCTGGCACGGCGCCTCGCGGCCAAGCTCGCGGAGGTCACCGGCAGGCCGGTTCCGCACGGGTCGCTCGACATCACCATGTACCGCGACGACCTCCGGCTCGGGCCGGCCCGCGCGCTGGCGCGAACCGACATTCCGGCCGACGGCGTCGACGGCCGCCTCGTCGTGCTCGTCGACGATGTGCTCTTCTCCGGGCGCACCATCCGTGCCGCCCTGGACGCTCTCGGTGACATCGGGCGGCCCCGCGCCGTCCAGCTCGCCGTGCTCGTCGACAGGGGACACCGCGAACTCCCCATCCGCGCCGACTACGTCGGGAAGAACCTGCCCACCTCGCTGCGCGAGACGGTCAGGGTCCAGCTCACGGAGGAGGACGGGCGCGACGGGGTGCTCCTCGGCACCGCCGCCCCGGGCGCGGCGAAGCACGGCGGCCCCCATGCCGTGCAGCACGTGGAGAGTTGACCCCGCCTCAGAGAGCCCGAGGCGATGCGCGCGGACGGTGCACCGCACGACCCGGCCGCACGCGCGTACTCCGACGGCACGCCCTGCCCCGCACCTGAGCACCGCCGCGCGACGCCCGCGCGGCCACGGCCGCCAGGTCACCGCCGCCCGCCCCCACACGTCCACGGACAACTGACCCACGGAAGGCAACAGATGAAGCGTCACCTCATCTCGGCCGCCGACCTCACACGCGACGACGCCGTGCTCGTCCTCGACACCGCCGAGGAGATGGCCCGGGTCGCGGACAGGCCGATCAAGAAGCTGCCGACTCTGCGCGGCCGCACCGTCGTCAATCTCTTCTTCGAGGACTCGACGCGCACCCGCATCTCCTTCGAGGCCGCCGCCAAGCGCCTCTCCGCGGACGTCATCAACTTCTCCGCGAAGGGATCGTCCGTCTCCAAGGGCGAGTCCCTGAAGGACACCGCGCTCACCCTGGA
Source organism: Streptomyces winkii (assembly GCF_032248595.1). NCBI lineage: Bacteria > Bacillati > Actinomycetota > Actinomycetes > Kitasatosporales > Streptomycetaceae > Streptomyces > Streptomyces winkii. The sequence goes on from NZ_JASTTH010000003.1 coordinate 408,231, forward strand.
GGCGATGGGCGCCGACGCCGTCGTCATCCGGCACCACGGCTCCGGGGCGCCGCACCGGCTTGCCACCTCCGGCTGGATCGGCGGCTCCGTCGTCAACGCCGGGGACGGGACGCACGAGCACCCCACGCAGGCCCTGCTGGACGCCTTCACGATGCGGCGCCGCCTCGCGGGAGGCGAGGGCGATCTGACGGGCCGGCGCATCACGATCGTCGGCGACGTACTGCACAGCAGGGTGGCCCGTTCCAACGTCCATCTGCTCAGCACGCTCGGGGCCGAGGTCACGCTGGTGGCGCCTCCCACGCTGGTGCCCGTCGGAGTGGGCGCCTGGCCGTGCGAGGTCAGTTACGACCTCGACCCCGTCATCGCCAAGTCCGACGCGGTGATGGTGCTGCGCGTGCAGCGCGAGCGTATGAACGCGGCGTTCTTCCCGACCGAGCGCGAGTACGCGCGCCGCTACGGACTGGACGGGCAGCGCATGGCCCGGATGCCCGAGCACGCCGTCGTGATGCACCCCGGCCCCATGAACCGCGGCATGGAGATCACCGCCGAGGTCGCCGACTCGCCCCGCTGCACCGCCGTCGAGCAGGTCACCAACGGCGTCAGCATCCGCATGGCCGTGCTGTATCTGCTGCTGGGCGGCGCCGAACCCGCCGTCTCCGGCGCCGCCTCAGCGCACACGGACGCCCACATGGAGACCGTCCGCACGGAAGCCGCCCGCACCGAGGAGAACCAGTGACCATGGCAGGCAGGAACAGCACCACCCGCAGGACGCTCCTCCGCGGCGCCCGCGTGCTCGGCGGCGAGCCCCAGGACGTACTGATCGACGGCGAGAAGATCGCCGAGACCGGCAGCGGCCTGGAGGCTGCCGGCGCCGACGTCGTCGAGGCCGGAGGACGGATCCTGCTGCCCGGCCTCGTCGATCTCCACACGCACCTGCGCGAGCCGGGCCGCGAGGACTCCGAGACCGTTCTCACCGGCACCATGGCCGCCGCCCGGGGCGGTTACACCGCCGTGCACGCCATGGCCAACACCTTCCCGGTGGCCGACACCGCCGGAGTCGTCGAACAGGTCTGGCGTCTGGGCCGCGAGTCCGGCTACTGCGACGTGCAGCCCGTCGGCGCCGTCACCGTCGGGCTGGAGGGCAAGCAGCTCGCCGAACTCGGTGCCATGCACGACTCGGCGGCGGGTGTGCGGGTCTTCTCCGACGACGGCAAGTGCGTCGACGACGCCGTGATCATGCGCCGCGCCCTGGAGTACGTGAAGGCCTTCGACGGCGTCGTCGCCCAGCACGCGCAGGAGCCGCGGCTGACCGAGGGCGCCCAGATGAACGAGGGCACCGTCTCCGCCGAACTCGGCCTGGGCGGCTGGCCCGCCGTCGCCGAGGAGTCGGTCATCGCCCGCGACGTGCTCCTCGCCGCGCACGTCGGCTCCCGCGTGCACATCTGCCACCTGTCGACGGCCGGCTCCGTCGAGCTGGTGCGCTGGGCCAAGTCCAAGGGCTGGAACGTCACCGCGGAGGTCACGCCGCACCATCTGCTGCTCACGGACGACCTCGTACGCTCCTACGACCCCGTCTACAAGGTGAACCCGCCGCTGCGCACCGAGGCCGATGTGCGGGCCCTGCGCGAGGCGCTCGCGGACGGCACGATCGACTGCGTCGCCACCGACCACGCCCCGCACCCCCACGAGGACAAGGACTGCGAGTGGGGCGCGGCGGCCATGGGGATGCTCGGCCTGGAGACGGCGCTGCCGGTGCTCCAGCACACGATGGTCGAGACGGGACTGCTGGACTGGGCCGGCCTCGCCGAGCGGATGTCGCACCGCCCGGCCGCCATCGGCCGGCTCAGCGGCCAGGGCCGTCCCGTCGCCGCCGGCGAACCCGCGAACCTGCTGCTCGTCGACCCGGACTACCGTGGGGCGGTGGACCCCGCGGGCTTCGCCTCCCGCAGCCGTAACACCCCGTACGAGGGCCGCGAACTGCCGGGACGCGTCACGCACACCTGGCTGCGGGGACGGGCAACTCTCTTCGACGGGAAACTGGCGTGATCGCACAACCCCTCGCCATCGCACACCCCCTCGCCTCGCTGACGGCCGGGGTGACGGCCCATCTGGCGGCCGAGCCCAAGTCGCAGGAGGTCACGCACTGGGCCGCACGCATCGGATGGGTCGTCGGCCTGATGCTCTTCGTCGCGCTGCTCTACTGGCTGATGCGGCAGGGCTGGAAGTGGCGCGGCACCCTCCAGGGCGACCTCCCGGAGCCGTCCGCACTCCCGGCGCCGGAGGAGAGCGGCGAGACCCTGCTCCACGCGGCCGGCCGCTACCACGGCTCCACCTCGGCCGGGCAGTGGCTGGACCGGATCGTCGCGCACGGCCTGGGCACCCGCAGCCGTGCCGAACTCACCTTGACGGAGGCGGGCGTTCACGTCGTACGGCCCGGGGCGCGTGACTTCTTCGTCCCCGCCCGGCGGCTGCTGGGCGCCCGGCTCGACAAGGGCATCGCCGGCAAGGTCCTCACCGAGGGCGGCCTGCTGGTGATCACCTGGCAGCTCGGCGACCGCCGCCTCGACTCCGGCTTCCGCCTCGACCGGGCCGCCGGGCAGGCGGACTGGGCGGAGCGCATCGAAGCACTCGCGTCCGGCGACAGCGGCGTCGCGGGACCGCACCACCCCGCAGTAACCCCGGAGAGGGACACATGATGACGAGCACCGACCGGCCTGCGGCCGAGGGTTCCGCCGTACTCGTCCTGGAGGACGGCCGCAGTTTCCGCGGACGCGCGTACGGAGCGGTGGGGGAGACCTTCGGGGAAGCCGTCTTCAACACCGGAATGACGGGATACCAGGAGACCCTCACCGACCCCTCCTACCACCGCCAGGTCGTCGTGATGACCGCCCCGCACATCGGCAACACCGGCGTGAACGACGAGGATCCGGAGTCCGCCCGCATCTGGGTCGCCGGATACGTCGTGCGCGACCCGGCCCGCAAGCCGTCCAACTGGCGCTCCGTGCGCGGCCTCGACGAGGAGCTGGCCGCGCAGGGCGTCGTCGGCATCAGCGGCGTCGACACCCGTGCGCTCACGCGCCACCTGCGCGAGCGCGGCGCGATGCGCGCCGGGATCTTCTCCGGGGAGGCGGCCGCGGCGGACGGCACGGCGCTGCTGGAGCGGGTGCGTTCGGCTCCGGCGATGACGGGCGCCGACCTGTGCGGCGAGGTCGCGACGCGGGAGCGGTACGTGGTGCCGGCGCACGGCACCAAGCGCTTCACCGTCGCCGCGGTCGACCTCGGCATCAAGGGCATGACGCCGTACCGCATGGCCGAGCGCGGCATCGAGGTCCACGTACTGCCGGCCGACTCGGCCCCCGAGGACCTCTACGCCGTCGAGCCGGACGGCGTCTTCTTCTCCAACGGGCCCGGCGACCCCGCCACCGCCGACCGACCCGTCGCGCTGATGAGGGCGGTGCTGGAGCGCGGCACGCCGCTGTTCGGCATCTGCTTCGGCAACCAGATCCTCGGACGGGCTCTCGGGTTCGGCACGTTCAAGCTCAAGTACGGCCACCGCGGCGTCAACCAGCCCGTGCAGGACCGGGTCACCGGCAAGGTCGAAGTCACGGCGCACAACCACGGGTTCGCCGTCGACGCGCCGCTCGGCACGGTCTCCGACACCCCGTACGGGCGGGCCGAGGTCTCCCACGTCTGCCTCAACGACGACGTCGTGGAAGGGCTGCGCCTGCTGGACCGGCCCGCCTTCAGCGTCCAGTACCACCCCGAGGCGGCGGCGGGCCCGCACGACGCCGCGTACCTCTTCGACCGCTTCACCGCGCTCATGGGCGGCGGCACCGACGCCGGGCGGAGCACCGGCGAACAGCACAGCGACAACCCGCACTTGGAGGACCGGCGTGCCTAAGCGCACTGACATCGAGTCCGTTCTGGTGATCGGCTCGGGCCCGATCGTGATCGGTCAGGCGGCCGAGTTCGACTACTCCGGTACGCAGGCGTGCCGGGTGCTGAAGTCGGAGGGGCTGCGGGTGATCCTCGTCAACTCCAACCCGGCGACGATCATGACCGACCCGGAGATCGCGGACGCCACGTACGTCGAGCCGATCACACCCGAGTTCGTCGAGAAGATCATCGCGAAGGAGCGCCCCGACGCGCTGCTGCCGACGCTGGGCGGCCAGACGGCGCTCAACACGGCGATCTCGCTCCACGAGTCGGGGACGCTGACCGAGTACGGCGTCGAGCTGATCGGCGCCAACGTCGAAGCCATCAACAAGGGCGAGGACCGCGACCAGTTCAAGGAGGTCGTCGAGGCGGTGCGGCAGCGTATCGGCCACGGCTCCTCGGCCCGGTCGGTCATCTGCCACTCCATGGACGAGGTGCTCGCGGGGGTCGACGGCCTCGGCGGCTACCCCGTCGTCGTACGCCCGTCGTTCACGATGGGCGGCGCGGGCTCGGGCTTCGCGCACGACGAGGAGGAACTGCGGCGCATCGCCGGCCAGGGGCTGGCGCTCTCCCCGACGAGCGAGGTGCTGCTGGAGGAGTCGATCCTCGGGTGGAAGGAGTACGAGCTGGAGCTGATGCGCGACAAGCACGACAACGTCGTGGTCGTCTGCTCCATCGAGAACTTCGACCCGATGGGCGTGCACACCGGCGACTCCATCACCGTCGCCCCGGCGATGACGCTCACCGACCGGGAGTACCAGATCCTGCGGGACATCGGCATCGCCGTGATCCGCGAGGTGGGGGTCGACACCGGCGGCTGCAACATCCAGTTCGCCGTCGACCCTGCCGACGGCAGGGTCGTCGTGATCGAGATGAACCCGAGGGTCTCGCGCTCCTCCGCGCTGGCCTCCAAGGCCACCGGCTTCCCCATCGCGAAGATCGCGGCGAAGCTGGCCGTGGGCTACACGCTGGACGAGATCCCCAACGACATCACCGAGGAGACGCCCGCGTCCTTCGAGCCCACCCTCGACTATGTCGTGGTCAAGGCGCCGCGGTTCGCCTTCGAGAAGTTCCCGGCTGCGGACGACTCCCTCACCACCACCATGAAGTCGGTGGGCGAGGCGATGGCGATCGGCCGTAACTTCCCGGAGGCGCTCAACAAGGCGCTGCGCTCCCTGGAGAAGAAGGGCAGCCAGTTCGACTTCATCTCACCGGTGGGGGAGAAGAGCGAGCTGCTGAAGCGGGCCGCCCGCCCGACCGACGGACGGATCAACACCGTGATGGACGCGATCCGTGCCGGGGCGAGCCAGGAGGAGGTCTTCGCCGCGACGAAGATCGACCCCTGGTTCACCGACCAGCTCTTCCTGATCCGCGAGGTCGCCCAAGAGCTCGCGGCGGCACGGGAGTTGAGCCCGCAGCTGCTCGCGTGGGCGAAGCGCCACGGCTTCTCGGACGCGCAGATCGCCGACGTACGGTCCCTGCGCGAGGACGTCGTGCGCGAGGTGCGGCACGCGCTCGGAATCCGCCCCGTCTACAAGACGGTCGACACCTGCGCCGCCGAATTCGCCGCCCGTACGCCGTACTTCTACTCCTCCTACGACGAGGAGACGGAAATCGCACCGCGCGAGAAGCCCGCGGTGATCATCCTCGGGTCCGGGCCCAACCGCATCGGCCAGGGCATCGAGTTCGACTACTCGTGCGTGCACGCGTCCTTCGCGCTCGGTGAGGCCGGCTACGAGACCGTGATGGTGAACTGCAACCCGGAGACCGTCTCCACCGACTACGACACCTCCGACCGGCTCTACTTCGAGCCGCTCACGCTGGAGGACGTGCTGGAGATCGTCCACGCCGAGCAGGCGGCCGGGCCCGTCGCGGGCGTCATCGTCCAGCTCGGCGGGCAGACCCCGCTCGGCCTGGCGCAGGCGCTCAAGGAGGCCGGCGTGCCGATCGTGGGCACGCCCCCCGAGGCGATCAACCTCGCCGAGGAGCGCGGCGCCTTCGGGCGGGTGCTGGAGGAGGCGGGGCTCCCCGCGCCCAAGTACGGCACCGCCTACTCCTTCGACCAGGCGAAGGACATCGCCGCCGGCATCAACTACCCCGTGATGGTGCGCCCTTCGTACGTGCTGGGCGGACGCGGCATGGAGATCGTCTACGACGAGGCCGCGCTCGCCGCGTACTTGGAGCGCCACGCGGGGCTGATCTCCGAACACCCCGTGCTCATCGACCGGTTCCTCGACGACGCCATCGAGATCGACGTCGACGCCCTCTACGACGGCCGGGAGCTCTATCTCGGGGGCGTGATGGAGCACATCGAGGAGGCCGGCATCCACTCGGGCGACTCCGCGTGCGCCTTGCCACCCATCACTCTCGGCGGACACGACATCAAGCGGCTGCGCGCCTCGACCGAGGCGATCGCGCGCGGAGTCGGCGTACGCGGCCTGATCAACATCCAGTTCGCGATGGCCGGGGACATCCTCTACGTACTGGAGGCCAACCCGCGCGCCTCGCGCACCGTCCCCTTCACCTCCAAGGCGACAGCGGTGCCGCTGGCCAAGGCCGCCGCCCGTATCTCCCTCGGCACCACCGTCGCGCAGCTGCGGGCCGAGGGCATGCTCCCGGCCAGCGGCGACGGCGGCGATCTGCCGCTGGACGCGCCCATCTCCGTCAAGGAGGCGGTGCTGCCGTGGACGCGCTTCCGCGATGTGCAGGGACGCGGTGTGGACACCGTCCTCGGCCCGGAGATGCGCTCCACAGGCGAAGTCATGGGCATCGACGCCGTCTTCGGCACCTCCTATGCCAAGTCGCAGGCCGCCGCGTACGGTGCGCTGCCCACCAAGGGGCGGGCGTTCGTCTCCGTCGCCAACCGCGACAAGCGCTCGCTGATCTTCCCCGCGCGCGAACTGGCCGCCATGGGCTTCGAGTTGCTGGCGACCTCGGGCACCGCCGAGGTCCTCAAGCGCAACGGCATCAACGCCACCGTCGTACGCAAGCACAGCCAGGGCCCCGGCCCGAACGGCGAGCCCACCGTCGTACAGCTCATCCACGACGGCCACATCGATCTGATCGTCAACACCCCCTGGGGCACCGGCGGGCGCCTCGACGGATACGACATCCGCACCGCCGCCGTCGCCCGCGCCGTCCCCTGCCTGACGACCGTCCAGGCACTGGCCGCCGCGGTGCAGGGCATCGAGGCGCTGGCGCGCGGCGAGGTCGGGGTCCGTTCGCTCCAGGACCACGCGGACCACCTCACGGCGGCCCGCGGGTCCGGCTGAGCCATCCCGTCACCCCGTCTCCGTCCATCCGTCCGAACTCCGTCGACTCCCTCAGCCCGTACGCACGCGAAGGTCCGGCCCTCATGTACTCCCTGCTCTTCAAGACCGTCTTCGCGCGGATGGATCCCGAGAAGGCCCATCGGCTGGCCTTCGCCCTGATCCGTCTCGCGGCACGGGCGCCGGTGGTGCGGGCCCTGACCGCGGCCCGGTTCGCGCCGCGCCGCGCGGAGCTGGGGGTCCGTGCCCTGGGCCGCGACATGCCGGGGCCCTTCGGGCTCGCCGCGGGCTTCGACAAGAACGCCGAGGGGATCGACGGTCTGACGATGCTCGGCTTCGACCACGTCGAGGTCGGCACCGTCACCGGGCAGCCGCAGCCCGGCAATCCGCCGAGACGCCTCTTCCGGCTGCTGCCGGACCGCGCCCTGATCAACCGCATGGGCTTCAACAACGACGGTTCGGCCGCCGTCGCCGCCCGGCTCGCGGCGCGCGCGCGGCGCCGGGGCGGCCCCGGCCGCGGCCCCGTGATCGGCGTCAACATCGGCAAGACCAAGGCGGTTCCGGAGGAGGAGGCCGTCGCCGACTACGTCGCCTCGGCCCGGCGCCTCGCCGCATACGCCGACTACCTCGTCGTCAACGTCTCCTCGCCCAACACCCCGGGCCTGCGCGACCTCCAGGCCGCCGAGGCGCTGCGGCCACTGCTCGGCGCCGTACGGGAGGCCGCAGACGAGGCGGTGCCGGGCCGCCGCGTGCCGCTGCTGGTGAAGATCGCGCCCGACCTCGCCGACGAGGACGTGGACGCCGTCGCGGACCTCGCCGTCGACCTCGGGCTGGACGGCGTCATCGCCACCAACACCACCGTCGCCCGGGACGGGCTCGGGCTGAGTGCCGACCCGTCCGTCGTCGCGGAGACCGGAGGCCTGTCCGGAGCCCCGCTGCGCGAGCGCTCGCTGGAGGTGCTGCGCCGCCTGTACGCGCGGGTCGGGGACCGGGTCACCCTGGTCGGCGTCGGCGGGGTCACCACGCCCGAGGACCTGTGGCAGCGCATCCTCGCCGGCGCCACGCTCGTACAGGGGTACAGCGCTTTCGTCTACGAGGGCCCCGGCTGGGCCCGGACACTGCACGACGGGCTCGCGGCACGGCTCGCGGCCAGCCCGTACGGGACACTCGCCGAGGCCGTCGGCGCGGAACACAGGAAGGCCGAAGCCGCATGAACCCGCTGAACCCCAGCACCGCGAGCCCTGGCGGATCCGGCGGCTCCAGTACGAACGGCGAATCCAGTACTGACGGCGGCTCCGGCGCCAACGGCTCCGGCGCCAACGGCTCCCGTCAGCGGCGGCAGGAGCCCTTCGGGGCCCGGCTGCGCACCGCCATCGACGCGCGCGGCCCGCTCTGCGTCGGCATCGACCCGCACGCGGCGCTGCTGGCCGACTGGGGTCTGGGCGACGACATCGCCGGTCTGGAGCGGTTCACCCGCACCGTGGTCGAGGCGCTGGCGGACCGGGTCGCCGTGCTCAAGCCCCAGTCCGCCTTCTTCGAGCGCTTCGGCTCCCGCGGCATCGCGGTCCTGGAGCGTGCCGTCGCCGAGTCGCGGGACGCCGGTGCGCTGATCGTCATGGACGCCAAGCGCGGTGACATCGGCTCGACCATGGCCGCCTACGCCGACGCCTACCTCGACCCGTCCTCCCCTCTCTTCTCGGACGCGCTGACCGTCAGCCCGTATCTGGGCTTCGGCTCGCTGCGTCCCGCGGTCGACCGCGCCCGCGCGGCGGGCTGCGGGCTCTTCGTGCTCGCCCTGACCTCCAACCCCGAGGGCGCGGAGGTGCAGCACGCCGTCCGCGAAGACGGCCGCAGCGTCGCATCCGGCATCCTGGCGGACCTCGCGCGGGAGAACGCGGACGAGACACCGCTCGGCTCCTTCGGCGCGGTCGTCGGTGCCACCCTCGGCACTTCCGGCAGCGGCGGGGTCGACCTCGCCGTCAACGGACCGCTCCTCGCCCCCGGGATCGGGGCCCAGGGCGCGACGGCCGACGATCTGCCCCGGGTCTTCGGCCCGGCAGTGGCCAACGTCCTGCCGTCCATCAGCAGGGGAGTGCTGCGGCACGGGCCGTCCGCCGTGGTCCTGCGTGAGGCGGCCGTGCGCGAGGCGAGCCTGCTGGCACAGGCCCTCGCGTGAGGCCTCGCGGGAAGCCACGCGTGAAGTCGCACAAAGTCCCGCACAGTTCGGCGTACCCGGTCAGTACGGCACGAACTGTCGCGAACCAGACGCCTGGACGGGCCGAGTCCGCGCCCCCGATGCCCCTTCACAGTTCCGCTTATTCCGCCGCCCCGTACCCGCGCCGTACCTGCGGAGATGACTCCCGGCAACGCCGACAGCCGTGAAAAAACGCGCAGTTGGGCAAAAAACTGGGGTGTTTTGCCCCCGTATGTACCGATCGACTTGAGTCTGACCAGGACTTTTCCGCAGTTCTCGCTGACTCAGGCGCGCTCGCCCGCTAGTCTCCGTCGGGAGCAGCGTGAACAGGCGCGTTGCTTGCTGCCCCGCCCATGCGGGGCTACGAGGTTCCTCACCGAATCCATTTCCCGACAGTTCTAACTGAGGTGACGTAGGCGTGGCTCTTCCGCCCCTTACCCCTGAACAGCGCGCAGCCGCGCTCGAAAAGGCCGCCGCGGCTCGCCGGGAGCGCGCCGAGGTCAAGAACCGGCTGAAGCACTCCGGTGCGACCCTGCACGATGTGATCAAACAGGGCCAGGAGAACGACGTCATCGGCAAGATGAAGGTCAGTGCTCTCCTGGAGAGTCTGCCCGGCGTCGGCAAGGTCCGAGCCAAGCAGATCATGGAGCGTCTCGGGATCTCCGAGAGCCGCCGCGTACGTGGCCTCGGCTCCAACCAGATCGCGGCCCTGGAGCGGGAGTTCGGCGGCGCGTCCGCCTGACCCCGCACAGCACGGCACCGTGGGCTCCGGCCTGCGGTGCCGTGGTGGCAAGGCACCGCCGAAAACCGGGATAATCGCTGCATGAGTACCGCAGCCCCCCGGGGGGCCACCCCCGAACCTCCCGCCGGCACGCCGCGGCTGACCGTGCTCTCCGGCCCCTCGGGCGTCGGCAAGAGCACGGTCGTCGCGCATCTGCGCAAGGTCCATCCCGAGGTCTGGCTGTCCGTCTCCGCCACGACGCGCAGGCCGCGGCGCGGCGAGGTGCACGGCGTGCAGTACTTCTTCGTGAGCGACGAGGAGTTCGACAAGCTCGTCGCCAACGGCGAGCTGCTGGAGTGGGCCGAGTTCGCGGGCAACCGCTACGGCACCCCCCGCGGTCCCGTACTGGAGCATCTGGAACGCGGCGAGCCCGTCCTGCTGGAGATCGACCTCCAGGGCGCGCGGCTGGTGAGGCAGGCGATGCCCTCGGCGCGGCTGGTGTTTCTCGCGCCCCCCAGCTGGGAGGAACTGGTGCGCCGGCTGACCGACCGGGGCACGGAGGCCCCCGAGGTGATCGAGCGCCGTCTCGCGGTGGCCCGTACGGAGCTGGCGGCAGAAGAAGAGTTCGACGTCACCCTTGTCAATACCTCGGTCGAGGACGTCAGCGCCGAGCTGCTAGCCTTGATGCGGATCGCTTGATTCTTGATCTTTTTCCGACCTTCACACACCCTCCGGAAGGCAGAGCGTGTCCTCTTCCATCTCCACGCCCGAGGGCATCATCAACCCGCCGATTGATGAGCTGCTCGAAGCCACCGACTCGAAGTACAGCCTGGTGATCTACGCAGCGAAGCGCGCGCGTCAGATCAACGCGTACTACTCGCAGCTCGGTGAGGGCCTCCTCGAATACGTGGGCCCCCTGGTGGACACCCACGTCCACGAGAAGCCGCTCTCGATCGCTCTCCGCGAGATCAACGCGGGGCTGCTGACGTCCGAGGCCGTCGACGTGCCCGTCACGCAGTAACGGGCCTCCCGGCAGGCACAGGACCAGCACCCGGCTTCTCCCACGGGCCCGGCGGCGCGGCCGCCGGGCCCGTGGTATGTCATGGGCGGGTGAGCCGAAACGCAGAAGCAGGGCAGGCCGGCCCGGAGCGACGGGCACCGCGTGGGGAGAGGCGAGCGATGGAGCAGCGCCAGCACGAGCGGCCGAGGGTCGTTCTGGGAGTCACCGGAGGCATCGCCGCGTACAAGGCGTGCGAGCTGCTGCGCCGCCTGACGGAGAGCGGCCACGAGACCCGTGTGGTGCCGACCGAGTCGGCGCTCCACTTCGTCGGCGCCGCGACCTTCGCCGCGCTGTCCGGCAACCCGGTGGCCACGGACGTGTGGGAGTCGGTCCACGAGGTCCCGCACGTACGGATCGGGCAGGCCGCAGACCTGGTCGTGGTCGCCCCGGCCACCGCCGACGTCCTCGCCAAGGCCGCCCACGGCCTCGCGGACGATCTGCTCACCAACACCCTTCTCACGGCGCGATGTCCGGTGGTCTTCGCGCCCGCGATGCACACCGAAATGTGGGAGCACCCGGCCACGCAGGAGAACGTCGCGACGCTGCGCCGCCGCGGCTGCCTCGTCATCGAGCCCGCCGTGGGGCGGCTGACCGGGGCCGACACCGGCAAGGGACGCTTTCCGGACCCGGAGAGGATCTACGAGTTGTGCCGGCGGGTGCTGGACCGCGGGGGCGTGGACGAGGCCTCCGACCTCGCCGGGCGGCACGTGGTGATCAGCGCGGGCGGTACGCGCGAACCGCTCGACCCCGTACGGTTCCTGGGCAACCGCTCCTCCGGAAAGCAGGGTTACGCGCTGGCCCGTACAGCCGCGGCCCGAGGCGCGCGCGTCACTCTGGTCGCGGCCAACAGCACCCTTGCCGCTCCCGCCGGAGTCGACGTGGTGACCGTGGAGACGGCCGTGCAGCTGCGGGAGGCGGTGGTCAAGGCCGCGGCTGACGCGGACGCCGTCGTGATGGCCGCGGCCGTCGCGGACTTCCGTCCCGCCGTCTACGCCCCCGGCAAGATCAAGAAGCGCAACGGCGTCGACCCCGACCCGGTCGCTCTCGTGCGCAATCCCGACATCCTCGCCGAACTCTCCACCGACCGGCCGCGCGCCGGCCAGATCGTCGTCGGCTTCGCCGCCGAGACCGACGACGTCCTCGCCAACGGACGAGCCAAGCTCGCGCGCAAGCGATGCGACCTTCTCGTCGTCAACGAGGTGGGCGAGAGGAAGACTTTCGGCGCCGAGGAGAACGAGGCCGTGGTGCTCGGCGCGGACGGCAGCGAGACACCGGTCCCCTACGGCCCCAAAGAAGCGCTGTCCGATACGGTTTGGGACCTGGTCGCACTGCGTTTCCCGTGATCCCCGAACGGCCTCCCCGAGTGGCCGGAACCAACGGTTCCGTGGGGCCCGGCTTGTGCGGTATGTCACGAGGTGGCCGCTGCACGGCAGAGCCGTCAAGGGCGCCTCGGGCGCCGCTCGGGGCAGGGTTACGCAGGTCACCGTGGTTTCGAAGTTCGAGACGACGTGATTGGATGCGGCCGTAGATGGATAAACTGGCGGCGGATCGTGCTTGAGCGCGTGCTAGAGCGCAGCCTCCGACCGGTCCGCCCATTGAATAGCCAGCAGCCGCTGCAACCCCAGGGAGCGATGTGTCCCGCCGTCTGTTCACCTCGGAATCCGTGACCGAGGGTCACCCTGACAAGATTGCTGACCAGATCAGCGACACCATCCTCGACGCGCTGCTCAAGGAAGACCCGCACTCGCGGGTCGCCGTCGAGACTCTGATCACCACCGGCCTGGTGCACGTCGCCGGTGAAGTGACCACCAAGGCCTACGCGCCGATCTCTTCGCTGGTGCGCAACAAGATCCTCGACATCGGCTACGACTCCTCGAAGAAGGGCTTCGACGGCGCCTCCTGCGGCGTCTCGGAGTCCATCGGCGCCCAGTCGCCCGACATCGCGCAGGGCGTCGACACCGCGTACGAGAACCGCGTCGAGGGCGACGAGGACGAGCTCGACAAGCAGGGCGCCGGCGACCAGGGCCTGATGTTCGGCTACGCCTGCGACGAGACCGCCGAGTACATGCCGCTGCCGGTGCAGCTGGCCCACCGGCTCTCGGAGCGCCTGTCCGAGGTCCGCAAGAACGGCACGATCCCCTACCTGCGCCCCGACGGCAAGACGCAGGTCACCATCGAGTACGACGGCGACAAGGCCGTCCGCCTCGACACCGTCGTGGTCTCCTCGCAGCACGCCGCGGACATCGACCTCGACTCCCTGCTCGCCCCCGACATCCGTGAGTACGTCGTGGAGCCGGAGCTCAAGCGCCTCGTCGACGAGGACGGCGTCAAGCTGGAGACCAGCGGCTACCGGCTGCTGGTCAACCCCACCGGCCGCTTCGAGATCGGCGGCCCCATGGGCGACGCCGGCCTGACCGGCCGCAAGATCATCGTCGACACCTACGGCGGCATGGCCCGCCACGGCGGCGGCGCCTTCTCCGGCAAGGACCCCTCCAAGGTCGACCGGTCGGCGGCGTACGCGATGCGCTGGGTCGCCAAGAACGTCGTGGCCGCCGAACTGGCCACCCGCTGCGAGGTCCAGGTCGCCTACGCGATCGGCAAGGCCGAGCCGGTGGGCGTCTTCGTCGAGACCTTCGGCACCGCCACCGTCGACGTGGACAAGATCGAGCAGGCGATCGGCGAGGTCTTCGACCTCCGCCCGGCCGCGATCATCCGCGACCTCGACCTGCTGCGTCCGATCTACGCCCAGACCGCGGCGTACGGCCACTTCGGCCGCGAACTCCCGGACTTCACCTGGGAGCGCACGGACCGCGTGGACGCACTGCGCAAGGCCGTCGGGCTGTAAGCACCCCGCACCGCCGAGCGCACGGACTCCGGGCCCGGCCGCCCTTCACGGGGCGGCCGGGCCTCGTCGTGCTCGGCTCAGGGCGGTCCCCTGCGGCCGCAGGCCGGTGCTGTCCGTGGCGTCTGCTATGACTGAACGCTGTGAGCAGCGGTGACGGGGAACAGGAGTCATCCGGTGAGGCGCCGGAGCAGCTCGCGCTGCTGCGGGAGACCGTGCGGAAGCGCAAGCCGCCGAAGGCGAAGCCGCGGACGTGGCGGGGGGCGGAGCTGGCCTCGGAGCGGCCCGTGGCGCGGGTGCTGGTGGACAAGGGGCTCGTACATCTCGACCGGTACTTCGACTACGCGGTGCCGGCGGCGATGGACGAGGAGGCGCAGCCCGGAGTGCGGGTGCGCGTGCGGTTCGGCGCGGGGGAGAAGGAGGGGCGGCGTGAGGGCGGGCGGCTGATCAACGGGTTCGTCGTGGAGCGGGTCGCCCGCAGCGACTATCCGGGGACCCTGGCGCCGATCGCCCAGGTGCTCTCGCCGGAGCGTGTGCTCACGCCTGAGCTGCTCCGGCTGTGCCGCGCGGTCGCCGACCGGTACGCCGGATCGCTCGCGGACGTCGTGCAGTTGGCGGTGCCTCCGCGCATGGCCCGCGCGGAGAAGCGCGCCTCACCCGAGCCGCGGCCCTCGCCGGAGCCGCCCGCCCCGGGGACCTGGGAGCGGTACGCCGAGGGCGCGGGATATCTGAGCGCGCTGGCCGAGGGCGGCACCCCCCGTGCCGTATGGGCGGCGCTGCCCGGACCGCACTGGCCCGACGAGCTCGCGCGGGCCGTGGCCGCGGCGCTCGCATCGGGCCGGGGTGCGCTGGCGGTGCTGCCCGACGGGCGCGCGGCGCAGCGGGTCGACGATGCGCTCACCTCGCTGCTCGGCGAGGGGCGGCACGTGCTGCTGACCGCCGAGTCCGGGCCCGAGGAGCGCTATGCGCGCTGGCTCGCGGTCAACCGCGGCTCGGTGCGCGCGGTGGTGGGGACGAGGGCGGCGATGTTCGCGCCGGTGCGCGATCTCGGGCTGGCCGTCCTGTGGGACGACGGGGACGCCGCCCACAGCGACGACCACGCCCCGCAGCCGCACGCACGGGAGGTGCTGCTCCAGCGTGCCGTCACCGAGCAGGCGGGCTTTCTGCTCGGGGGGCACAGCGTCACCGTCGAGGCCGCGCAGCTCGTCGAGTCGGGCTGGGCGCGGCCCCTGGAGGCCGACAGGGAGACGCTGCGCAGGACGGCGCCCCTGATCCGTACGGTCGGCGAGTACGACGAGGCCCGCGACCCCGCGGCCCGCACGGCTCGACTGCCCAGCCTGGCCTGGAACACGGCGCGGGACGCGCTGCGCCGTGGCCCCGTCCTGGTGCAGGTGCCGCGGCGCGGCTACGTACCGCGGCTGTCGTGCGAGCGGTGCCGCGCACCCGCCCGGTGCCGGCACTGCTCGGGGCCGCTCGAAGCGCTGGAGGAAGGCGGAGCGCTGCGCTGCGGCTGGTGCGCACGCGAGGCGCCCGACTGGCACTGCGCGCAGTGCGGTGGGGTGCGGCTGCGTGGTCAGGTCTTCGGAGCGCGGCGCACAGCTGAGGAGTTGGGGAGGGCGTTCCCCTCGGTGCCGGTGCGCACCTCGGGGCGTGATCACGTACTGGGCAGCGTCCCGGACTCCCCGGCGATCGTCGTCTCCACGCCCGGTGCGGAGCCCGTCGCGGAGGGCGCCGGATATGCGGCCGCGCTGCTGCTGGACGGCTGGGCGCTGCTGGGCCGTCCCGATCTGCGCGCCGGGGAGGAGGCGCTGCGCAGATGGCTGTCGGCCGCCGCGCTCGTACGGCCGGGAGGCGGGGGCGAGAAGGAGACCGCGGAAGAGACCGATGACGGGGGAGAGGGAGCGGGAGTGAGCGGGGCGGAGGGCTCGGACGGGACCGTGCTGATCGTCGCCGAGCCCACGCTGCGGCCCGTGCAGGCGCTGGTGCGCTGGGACCCGGCGGGCTTCGCGGTGCGCGAGCTCGCGGACCGCGCGGAGCTGGGCTTCCCCCCGGTCTCACGGATGGCGGCGGTCAGCGGCCGGGCCGAGGCCGTGTCCGCTCTGCTCTCCCAGGCCGAACTGCCCGGAGACGCCGAGGTGCTGGGGCCGGTGCCGGTCCCCGTGATCGAGCCGGGCCGCCCGCGCCGCCCCGGCGATCCGCCGGCGGGGGAGCAGTGGGTCCGTGCGCTGGTACGGGTGCCTCAGGGCTCCGGCGCGGCACTCGCGTCCGCGCTGAAGACGGCGCACGCCGCGCGGCTGACGCGGCGTGAGGGTGCACCGGTGCAGATCAGGATCGATCCGACCGACATCGGCTGACGAGCCGTGGCGTGAGGAGTGCGGACGTCACACCGCCCGGCGGCGTACGGAACGCCACCGGGCGGTGGAGCAACGGCCGTGGAGGAGTCAGCCGTTGCGGGGGCCGGGGAGGGCCCCCGGTCTGTGGTGGCGGTCGCGGTCGCCCTGACCGGGCACCGGTCGCGGCGCGGCCAGCGGATTCCCGCTCCCGGCCGCGGACCTCGACGGCGCACCGGACGGTGAGGCGGCCCCCGCCGGGAGGGCCTTCCCGCTGCCCGCCGCGCCCGGGATCGCCGGTACGGCCCCGGACGAGGCCGGAGCGTCGGCGGACTGCCCGTCCTGCTCGGCCAGTTCACGCGAGGCGTTGCGGCGCGATCCGTAACGGCGGTGCACCGCCTGCTTGGTGACTCCGAGCGCGGATCCCACGGCGTCCCAGGAGAATCCCAGCGACCGGTCGAAGTCGACTGCCGCGGTGACGAGCGTCTCCACGCTGTCCCGCAGTTCCTGCGCGAGCCGCACCGTCGGGGCGGGAGCGCGTCCGTAGACGACGAAGCCCGCGGACGGGGCGGACCGTCGCGGGCGGTAGACATTGCCGAGTTGGGCGGTGAGGGTACGCAGCGCGTCCACCTGGCGGCGGACCCGCTCGATGTCCCGCACCAGCAGGTGCAGGCTGGCCCTCGCCTGGGCGTCGTGGGTTGCGTGGTCGGCCATGAACAAGCCTCTCGAACCGTCTTGCAGAGGATAGGAGCCGCGCTGAACGGCTCGTTTCGGTCAATATGACTTGACCAACGCGGCAACTGCGGCCCGAGTCACGCCTGGGCGGGGCGTGGTTGAGACGGCGGGGTTGCGCGGAGATCCGTACGCCCCCTCGGGCGACGCAATGTGACGGAATGTGAGGCCCGTAGACTGGCGCGTCGTCGTCCGTGACCGCGGAATCCGCGGCGCCGCCGTTCAGTGAGAGGTCTCCCCACCGATGAAGCTCGTCTTCGCCGGCACCCCCGAGGTCGCCGTGCCCGCGCTCGACGCACTGATCGCCTCGGAGCGGCACGAGGTGGCTGCCGTGGTGACGCGGCCCGACGCCCGTGCCGGGCGCGGACGCCGCCTGGTGCCGAGCCCCGTCGCTCAGCGGGCGGAGGACGCGGGCATCGAGGTCCTCAAGCCCGCCCGGCCCCGGGACGAGGACTTCCTCGCGCGTCTCCGCGAGATCGGGCCGGACTGCGCTCCCGTCGTCGCCTACGGTGCGCTGCTCCCGCGCGTCGCCCTCGACGTCCCCGCCCGCGGCTGGGTCAACCTGCACTTCTCGCTGCTTCCCGCCTGGCGCGGGGCGGCGCCCGTGCAGCACGCGCTGCTGGCCGGGGACGAGTTGACCGGTGCGAGCACCTTCCTCATCGAGGAGGGCCTGGACTCCGGGCCGGTCTACGGCGTGATCACGGAGAAGGTGCGGGAGACCGACACCAGCGGCGACCTGCTCACCCGCCTCGCCATCGCGGGCGCCGGGCTGCTGGCCGCCACCATGGACGGCATCGAGGACGGCACGCTGCGCGCCGTGCCGCAGCCCGCGGAGGGAATCTCCTTCGCGCCGAAGCTGGAGGTCGAGGACGCGCGCATCGACTGGACCGCGCCCGCGCTGCGGGTGGACCGCCTCGTACGGGGCTGCACGCCCGCGCCCGGGGCGTGGACCCTCTTCCGCGGGGAGCGGCTGAAGATCCGCTCACTGACGCAGCGCCCGGAACACCCCGTGCCGCCGGGCACCGAACTGGCGCCCGGCGAGCTGCTCGCCGGCAAGAACTCCGTGTGGGCGGGCACCGGTTCGCACCCGGTCGAGGTGCAGTGGGTGCAGCCGCAGGGGAAGAAGCCGATGACGGCCGCGGACTGGGCACGGGGCGTACGCGTGGAGGAGGGCGAACGGCTGGGGGAGCAGGAGAAGTAGGGCCTCTCGGAGAACCCAGCGGAGACCCCAGCGGAGAACGCAGCGGACTCCCGCGGGGCCCGGCGCCGGCGCTCCACCCGCGTCCGCCGGACACGTGTGCGGGCGTACGCTGGCAGAACGCCCAGCCGGCAGCACAGGCCCGTGAACGCGGGCATCCGGCCCGCGGACACCGCCCCTCGCCCGCCCACCTCCTCTTCGCAGCACCGGAGCACCTTCCACGTGAGCAATCGGCCGCGCCGTCCAGCCAAGCCCTACCGCCGCCCCCGCAAGGACCCCGTCCGCGTACTCGCCTTCGAGGCGCTGCGCGCGGTGGACGAGCGCGACGCGTACGCGAACCTCGTACTGCCGCCGCTGCTGCGGCAGGCCCGCGCCGAGGGCGGCTTCGACACCAGGGACGCGGCGCTGGCAACCGAACTCGTCTACGGCACGCTGCGGTGGCAGGGCACATACGACGTGATCATCGCGGAGTGCGTGGACCGGCCGCTGCGCGACGTGGACCCGCCCGTACTGGACGTGCTCTCCCTCGGCGCCCACCAGCTGCTGGGCACGCGCATCCCCACGCACGCCGCGGTGAGCGCAACCGTCGAACTCGCCCGCGTCGTACTGGGCGACGGGCGGGCCAAGTTCGTCAACGCCGTGCTGCGCAAGATCTCCGCCGACGATCTGGACGGCTGGCTGGACAAGGTCGCGCCGCCCTACGACGACGACCCGGAGGAGCACCTGGGCGTCCGTCACGCACACCCCCGGTGGATCGTCTCCGCGCTCTGGGACGCCCTCGGCGGCGGCAGCGCCGGCATGGAGGAGCTGCTGGAAGCGGACAACGAGCGGCCCGAGGTGACGCTCGTCGCCCGTCCCGGCCGCGCCACGGCCGAGGAGCTGCTCACCGGGGACGCCGCCCCCGGGCGGTGGTCGCCCCACGCCGTGCGGCTCGCCGAGGGCGGCGACCCGGGGGAGCTGGAGGCCGTACGGGAAGGGCGTGCCGGAGTGCAGGACGAGGGAAGCCAGCTCGTCGCGCTCGCCCTGGCCGCCGCACCGCTGGAGCCCGCGCCGTCCACCGGAGGCGAAGAGACCGACGGGGAGACCAACCCGGACGAGCGGTGGCTCGACGGCTGCGCCGGGCCCGGCGGCAAGGCGGCGCTCCTCGCGGCGCTGGCCGCCCAGCGCGGCGCGGTGCTGCTCGCCGCGGAGAAGCAGCCGCACCGCGCGGGGCTCGTGAGCCGTGCCCTGGAGGGCAACCCCGGTCCGTACGCGGTCGTCACGGCCGACGCCACCCGTCCCGCCTGGCGCCCCGGCGCCTTCGACCGGGTGCTCGTCGACGTCCCGTGTACGGGGCTGGGGGCGCTGCGGCGCCGCCCCGAGGCGCGCTGGCGGCGGCGGCCGGAGGACGTGCCGGGGTTCGCGCCGCTCCAGCGCGATCTGCTGCGGCAGGCGCTGAACGCCGCACGCGTCGGCGGCGTCGTCGGCTATGCGACGTGCTCGCCGCATCCGGCGGAGACCCGCGCCGTCGTCGACGACCTGGTCAAGGAGACCGGTGCCGAACTCATCGACGCCCGCCCGCTGTTGCCGGACATGCCCGGTCTCGGCGACGGCCCCGACGTACAGCTCTGGCCCCATCTGCACGGCACCGACGCGATGTATCTGGCGCTGCTGCGGCGCACGTCCGCCGGCGGCTGAGGAGCGCGCCCGGCGGCGGCGCACACGTCACCGCACACATCACGCCCGTCAGCGGCCCTGCCACCGCGGAGCGCGCCTGTCGAGGAAGGCGGAGACCCCTTCGCTGAAGTCGCGGCTGCCGTAGCACAGTTCGTAGAGGTCCTCGGCGGAGCCGGGCGCCGAGCCGCTCAGCACGCGCCGGTCCGCCTCCTTCAGCGCGGCCAGGGTCAGCGGCGCGCAGCCGGCGATGCGGGCCGTGAGCCCGGCGATGTGCTCGTCGAGTCCGCCGGAGTCGGCGATCTCGGAGACGAGGCCCGCCTCGTGCGCCTCCTCGGCGCCGATCAGTTCGGCCGTCAGCAGCGCGCGGAGGGTGCGGGCGCGGCCCAGGCTCGCGTACAGCCGCGCGACGACGGCCGGTGCGAGGCAGTTCCCGAGCGTACGGGCGATGGGCGCCCCGAAGACCGCGTCCGGGGTGCACACCACGATGTCGCAGCAGGCGGTCAGCGCGACCCCGGCGCCCACGGCGGGTCCCTCGACGGCGGCGATCACGGGCATGCGCAGCGCGGCGAGCCGGTCCAGGGCGCGCGCGACGCGCTGCTCGTAGGCCACGCCGTCGGCGCCGTTCGTGAAGGCACGGAACTCGCGGATGTCGGTGCCCGCGGCGAAGGCCTGCCCGCCCGCTCCGCGCAGCACCGTCACCCGGACCTGCGGCGCGGCGTCGATCTCCTCGCAGGCCTCGCGGAGCTGGTCGTACATCTCCAGCGTGAGCGCGTTGCGCCGGACCGGGTTGGAGAGGGTGAGGTGCGCGGCGCGTCCCTCGGTGTCGCCCGGCACGGCCTCCTCGCGCCAGCTGACGGACGGAGTCTGTTCCTCGACGATCATGCGTCTCCCAGGAGTTCGTCGTTGTGCTCGCCGAGGAGCGGGGGATGGCGGCGCATCCGCGCCGGGGTGCGGCCCAGCTTCACGGGGAAGCCGAGGACCCGCTTCCGGCCGGACACGGGGTGCTCGTACTCCTCGACCATGCCGCGCGCCTCGGCGTGCGGGTCGGGGTCGCTGCCGAGTATCTGCTCGTAGTCGAGGATCGGGCCGGCAGGCACACCGGCGTCGAGGAGCCTTGCGACCGTCTCGGCCGTGGGCTCGGCCGCGAGCCTCCCCTCCAGCAGGGCGATCAGCTCCGCCCGGTGCTCCATGCGGGCCGTGTTGGTGGCGAACCGCTCGTCGTCGGCGAGGTGTCCGAGGCCGAGCGCGAGGCACAGCCGCTCCCACAGGCGCTGGTTGTTGGCGGCGATCGTGACGTGACCGTCCGCGGTACGCACGGCCTGGTACGGCGCGGACATCCGGTGGGCCGAGCCGAGGGGCGCCGGCGCCCGCCCGGTGGAGAAGAACTCGGTCGACTCCCAGACCGACATCGCCAGCACCGCCTCGTACAGCGACGTCTCCAGATACTGGCCCTCTCCGGTGCGCGTCCTGTGCACGTACGCGCCGAGGATGCCGACCGCGCACAGCATGCCCGCGCCCAGATCGCCAATCGGCAGGCCGCACTTGACCGGCGGCCCGCCCGGCTCGCCGGTGACGCTGAGGGCGCCGCCCATGCTCTGGGCGATGAGGTCGTAGCCGGGGCGGTCCGCGTACGGGCCGTACTGCCCGAAGCCCGAGATGGACGCGTAGACGACGTCCGGTCTGGTCTCGCGCACGGCCTCGTAGCCCACGCCGAGGCGGTCGGCGACTCCCGGACGGAAGTTCTCCACGACGACGTCGGCGCCGGCGACGAGTGCGCGGAACTCCCGCTGCCCCTCCTCGGAGCGCAGATCGAGCGTCACGCTGCGCTTGTTGCGGTTCAGCGCGTGGAAGGAGGGGCTGTCGTGGCCGGGCTCCGGGGAGTCCCACGAGCTGCGGATCTGGTCGCCGGCGCCGGGCGGTTCGACCTTGATCACGTCCGCGCCGAGGTCGGCGAGGAGCATCGTGCAGTACGGGCCCGCCATCACCTGGGTGAGGTCGATGACGCGTACGCCGTCGAGTGCGCCGGAGGCATGGCCGGTGCTCACTGCTGCGTCCCTCCTTCCGGGCGGGCGGCTCCGGGGGCTTGGCCGGTGGCTCCGGCCGCGGTGAGGAGCGCCGCGCGCACCAGCTCCACCGGGTGCCAGGCGGTGCGTTCGGTGCCGTGGAAGATCTGCTGCCGGCAGGAGACGCCGCTCGCGGCGACGACGGTCCTCTCGTCCTCGGCGGCGATCGCGGGGAAGAGCCGGTCGTTGCCGACGGTCATGGACGTCTCGTAGTGCTCGGACTCGAAGCCGAAGGAACCGGCCATCCCGCAGCAGCCCGCGTCGAGTTCGACGACTTCGGCGCCCGGGATGCGCTTCAGCAGCGCCACGGTCGCCGCGGTGCCGACCTCGGCCTTCTGGTGGCAGTGGCCGTGGTAGAGGATGCGCTTCCCGGCGGGCCACGCTTCGGGGGCGAGGCTCAGCCGCCCGTCGTCGATCGCCTCGGTGAGCAGCTCCTCGACCTGCCGTACGCGGCCGGAGACGTCCGCCACCGCCTCGTCCCGCGGCAGCATCGCCCGGTGCTCGTCGCGGAGCGTCATCAGGCACGAGGGCTCGCATCCGACGACGGGCGAGCCCGCGGGCGCCGTCTCCGACAGGAGTCTCGTCAGTCTGCGCGCCTGGTCCTTCGCCTCGTCGAGCAGGCCCTTGGAGAAGGCGGAGCGGCCGCAGCAGCCCCGGGACTCCAACGCGACGTGCCAGCCCGCCCGTTCCAGAAGCTCGACGGCGGCACGGCCGATGCCGGGCTCGGTGTAGGTGGTGAAGGAGTCGGCGAGATACGTGACCGTGCCCTGCGGCCCGGGAGGCGCGGACCCCGGTGCGGAGGTCCGCGCGCGCTCGCGCCGCCGGAACCAGCGCACGAGATTGCCCCGTACGAACACCGGCAGCGGACGGGACGGCGTGATGCCGAGCCAGCGGTCCAGCAGGGCGCGCAGAAACGGAACGCGCCCGGGGAGGTTCGACAGCGGAGCCGCCGCCGAGCCCAGCCGGTTCAGCGAACGGATCGAGGCGAACACCCGTGATCTGCGCGGGACTCCGTGCTCGTCGTGGTGGTGGGCCAGCGACTCCGCCTTGAGGGTGGCCATGTCGACGCCGAGGGGGCACTCGCTCTTGCAGGCCTTGCACATCAGGCACAGGTCGAGGACCTCGTGGAGGCGCCCGTCGCCGAGCGCCCGGTGCGGATCGGGTTCGGAGAGCGCCTTGACCAGGGCGTTGGCGCGGCCGCGGGTGGAGTCCTCCTCCTTGAGCGTCGCCATGTACGAGGGGCACATCGTGCCGGCGTCGGCCTTGCGGCACAGCCCGATGTTCATGCAGCGGTCCGCGGCGCCCCGCATTCCGCCGACCACCTCGAAGTCCAGCCGGGTGCGCAGCGGTCCGGCGGGCGGCAGCGCCGGGTCGCGGAGGTTGTCGGTCATGGCGGGCGCGTCCACGATCTTGCCCGGGTTGAGCCGGTCGCCGGGGTCGAAGAGCCCCTTGACGCGGCGCATCGCCTCGTAGAGGTCGTCGCCGAAGATCTCGCGGTTGAACTCGCTGCGTGCCAGGCCGTCGCCGTGTTCGCTGGAGTTGACGCCGCCGTATTCGCGCACGAGGTCCTTGATCTCCTCCGCGACGGTGCGCATCGTCGCGACCTGCGCGGGGTCGGTGGTGTCGACGAAGGGCCGGATGTGCAGACAGCCGACCGAACAGTGGCCGTAGAAGCCCGCGTTGAGCCCGTGCCGGTCCAGCACCTGCTTGAAGCGCCGTGTGTAGTCGGCGAGATGGAGCGGGTCGACCGCCGTGTCCTCGATGAAGGCCAGCGGTCGGCGGGTGCCCTCGCTGGCGGCCATCAGCAGCCCGAGAGAGGACTTGCGGACCTTCAGCAGCGACCCCTGCTGGGCCGGGGTGACGGCCTGGAGGGTGTGGTAGCCGTGGCCGTGGCGCCGCCAGAGAGCCGTGAGCCGCTCCAGGTTGCCGATGAGGTCGCGCTCGTCGTCGCCGGTGAAGCTGACGAAGAGGAGCGCCTCCGGGTCGCCTTCGAGGATGGTGCTCAGTGAGGCGTACTCGATCTTCTCGCGCGACAGGTCGAGGATCGTACGGTCCATCATCTCGACCGCGGCCGGGTCGCAGGCCAGCGCGTCCTCGGTGGCGGCGATCGCTCCGGCGACGGAGGTGAAGTGCCCGACGGCGATCACCGTACGGGCGGGCTTGGGCACGAGGTCGACGAGGGCCTGCGTGGCCAGCACGAGGGTGCCCTCCGAGCCGACGACGAACTTCGCCAGATCGAACTCCCCGCCCGCTCCTGCGCCCGCGCCCACACCCGGGCCCGCTCCCACGCCCGCGGCCGCGGCCGCCAGTCTGTCCAGCCGGTATCCGCAGGCGCGGCGCCAGAACTGCGGCATGCCCTCGGCGATCGCCTCGGCGTTCTCCCGGACGATGCGCGGCAGTTCGCGGTACAGGCGGCCCTCCAGCGTCGGCAGTTCCGCGCGCCGGCGGCGCTCGGCCTCGGTGAGGGGGGCGAGGTGCGCCCGTGTCGCGTCGGAGAGCACGACGTCCAGTTCGCGGACGTGGTCGATGGTCATCCCGTAGCGGATCGAGCCGCTGCCCGCGGAGTTGTTGCCGATCATCCCGCCGACGGTGGCGCGGTTGCTCGTCGAGGTGTCGGGTCCGAACATCAGTCCGTGCGCGGCCGCGGCCCGGTTGAGCTGGTCCTGTACGACGCCGGTCTCGACGAGCGCGGTCCGCCGCTCGGTGTCGATCTCCACGATGCGGTTCATGTGGCGCGAGAGGTCCAGTACGAGACCGGGGCCGACGGTCTGCCCGGCGAGGGACGTCCCGGCGCCTCGGGGCACGACGGGGATGCCGGCCTCGACGGCGGCCGCCACCGCGGCCTGCACGTCGCCGGCGTGGCGTGGGAAGACGACACCCATCGGCTCGATCGCGTACATGCTCGCGTCGCGCGAGAACAGGTGCCGAGTGTAGTCGTCGAAGAGGACCTCGCCCTCGACCGTGCCGCGCAGCAGGGCCTCGACCTCGCGGGCCGATGCCGCCGTGGCGGGCGCGGACGGT
This sequence comes from Streptomyces winkii, assembly GCF_032248595.1. Lineage (NCBI taxonomy): Bacteria > Bacillati > Actinomycetota > Actinomycetes > Kitasatosporales > Streptomycetaceae > Streptomyces > Streptomyces winkii. The sequence continues at coordinate 433,253 of NZ_JASTTH010000003.1, forward strand.
GCGTCGCCGCTGATCGCTGTCATGTGGTGCGGACTCCAAGTGCTCGTGGACGCTGCGGTACCGGTGGCCGCTCGGCGCGGCCCGGCAGAAGCGCGGGGCGGGGGCAGGCGGTCATTCGGCGTCGCGCAGCGTTTCCAGGGCGGCGCCGAGGCCGCCCGGGTCGACGGGCACACCGGCGAGTTGGAGCCCCATCTGCACCCCGGCGAGAGTCCCCGCGAGGGTGAGGTCGCCGAGGTGCCCGAGGTGGCCGATGCGGAAGACGCGCCCCGCGAGCCGCCCGAGACCGGCACCCAGCGACATGTCGAAGCGCTCCAGGATGATCTTGCGGACCTTGTCGGCGTCGTGCCCGTCCGGCATCAGCACGGCCGTGAGCGAACCGGAGTGCTCGCGCTCGTCGAGGCAGAGAACCTCAAGTCCCCAGCCGCGCACGGCCGCTCGCGTCGCGGCGGCGTGCCGCGCGTGCCGGGCGAAGACGTGCGGCAGGCCCTCTTCGGCCAGCATCCGCAGCGCCTCTTCGAGCCCGTAGAGCAGGTTGGTGGCGGGGGTGTACGGGAACGAGCCCTGCCGGTTCGCCTCGATGACCGCGTGCCAGTCCCAGAAGACCTTCGGCAGCCGCGCCGTCCGGGAGGCCGCGAGCGCCTTGTCGCTGACGGCGTTGAAGCTCAGGCCGGGCGGCAGCATCAGCCCCTTCTGCGAGCCGGCCACGGTGACGTCGACGCCCCACTCGTCGTGCCGGTAGTCGATGGAGCCGAGCGAGGAGATGGTGTCGACGAGCAGCAGCGCCGGGTGGCCCGCCTCGTCCATGGCACGGCGGATCTCCGGGACGCGGCTGGTCACGCCGGTCGAGGTCTCGTTGTGCACGACGCAGACGGCCTTGATCGCGTGCTGGGTGTCGGCCGCGAGCCGCTCGGCGAGTGCGTCCGGGTCGGCGCCGTGCCGCCAGTCGCCGGGGACGAAGTCGGTGCCGGTCTCCAGGCCGAGCGAGCCGGCCATCTCCCGCCACAACGTGGAGAAGTGCCCCGTCTCGAAGCTGAGGACCCGGTCGCCCGGGCTGAGGGTGTTGACCAGTGCGGCCTCCCAGGCGCCCGTCCCCGAGGCGGGATAGATCACGACGGGTCCGGACGTGCCGAAGACCGGCCCCAGTGCCTCCAGCAGACGCAGCGTCAGCGCTGAGAACTCCGGACCGCGGTGGTCGATCGTGGGCGCCGCCATGGCGCGCAGCACCTGGTCGGGAACGTTCGTCGGCCCGGGGATCTGAAGGAAGTGGCGACCGGTACGCGGCGTCATGGGCCGTCTCCTCGCAAAGGGTTGTGCCGCTCAGCGGCACGCTGTATCGTCTCGCGGCACGCTGGAGCCTAAGGTTCCCCCACGGAACGAGTCAATGGATGCAGAACGTTCTCAACGCCCTCCGGGCCCTCGAAGAGATCGCCGTCCGGCAGCCGATCGGCGTCGCCGACCTGGCGCGGGCCATGGGCCTGCCCAAGTCCTCGGTCCAGCGCACGCTCGTCACGCTGAAGGAGGCGGGCTGGATCCGGGCCACCGGTTCGGTTCCCACCCGATGGGTCGTCACCACCAAGGCCCTGCACGTCGGCCGGCACGCGACCGACGAGCTGGGCCTGCGCGACATCGCGCTGCCGGTGATGGAGGAGCTGCGCCGCCGCACCGACGAGACGATCCACCTCGCGGTGCGCGAGGGCAGCAAGGTCGTGCTCGTCGAGCGTCTGGAGACCTCCCAGCCCGTACGGATCATCCTGCCGCTCGGTCAGAACCTCGCCGTGCACGCCTCCGCCAACGGCAAGGCCGTGCTCGCGGCGGACCCCCTGGAGGCGGTGGAGCGCTACATCGCCCAGGGGCTGCGGGAGTTCACCGACACCACGATCACGGACCCGGCGCAGCTGCGCGTGGAGCTGGCCAGGACGCGCGAGCGCGGCTGGGCCACCAACAGCGGCGAGTGGCGGTCGGACGTCTCGGCCGTCGCGTCGGCCGTCATCGGGGAGGGCGGACTGCCCGTCGCGAGCATCAGCGTCAACGTCCCGACGAGCCGCATGACCGACGACGCGAGACCCGTGTACGGGGCTCTCGTCAGCGAAGCGGCCAAGAGAATCAGCACAGCTCTGGGACGCGCGCACGAGGAGGGCGGCGCGAGATGAAGGATCCTCGCCGGGGCTCTTGACGGGCCCAGACCCCCCTCTCATACTCACCCAAGGCGAAAACCGGATTCCGGATCGCGGAATAGTTTGGCGTTTTGCGGGCAATCCCCAGAAGCGCTCGCAAGGGCGGAGTCAGAGGTCCCGGAAAGGCCTCCGATCCCGTTCAGGCACGTGCCGGCACGCCTTTTCTAGTGACCGTACGACCGAAGGCGAGGAAGCCTCGTGTCAGATCACGTCATAGCCATCACAGGGTTGGTGCTGGTATTCGCCATCGCCACCTTCACGTCGGTCCATATGGGCGCGCTAGCGATCGTGGCTGCCTTTGTGATCGGAAGCGGATTCGTCGGCCAGTCCGCAGACGACATATTCGGCGGCTTCCCAGGCGACCTGTTCGTCGTGCTAGTCGGTGTCACATTCCTCTTCGCCATCGCCAAGAACAACGGCACCGTGGGCTGGCTCGTCCATTCCGCGACCCGGGCCGTGGGCGGCAGAATTGCGCTCATCCCCTGGGTGATGTTCCTGGTCACGGCGGTGCTGACGGCGTCGGGCGCGGTCGTTCCGGCGGCCGTGGGAATCATCGCGCCCATCGGCATGGGATTCTGCGTGCGCTACCGGATCAATCCGGTGCTGATGGGTCTGCTCATCATCAACGGCGCCAGTGCCGGCGGCTTTTCCCCGATCAGCATCTTCGGCAGCATCACGAACGGCGTCGTCGAGCGGAACGAGCTTGACGGAAATCCCACGCTCCTCTTCCTCAGCTCGTTCCTCTTCAACGTGATCCTCAGTCTTGTTCTCTTCTTCCTGTTCGGCGGACGCAGCCTGCTCGGCCGCCGCGCGGAAGACGAACCGCCGGAGAAGGCGGCGGACTCCGAGGACGACGAGGGCGGTTCGCTGGTGACGGCCGGCGCACCCGCCGGGTCCGGCGGCGAACCGGCGCAGGAATCGGCCGGCGGCACCGGACCGGCGGCCGCGAAGGGCGGTGGAGCCCCGGCACCCGCTACCGCCCCATCCGGCGCGGGCAGTTCCGAGGTCGTCGTCGGCGACGAGGCCGTGGAACTCACCGGCATCCGGATCCTCACGCTCGTCGGTCTGGTCGGCATGGTCGTCGGGTCGCTCTTCTTCGACCTCGACCCCGGGATGATGGCGCTCACCGTGGGTGTCGTGCTCACGCTCGTGAACCCCGCGTCCGCCAAGGGCGCAGTGGACGCCTGCGCGTGGTCCACCGTGCTTCTCGTCTGCGGCATCGTCACGTTCGTCACCATGATGGAGAACATGGGGACCATCGACTGGCTCGGCAAGAGCGTGGCCTCCATCAACGCTCCGCTGCTGGGCGCCCTGCTGATCTGCCTGATCGGCGCGGTCGTCTCCGCCTTCGCCTCCACCACCGGCATCCTCGGCGCGCTGATCCCGCTGGCCGTGCCCTTCCTCCAGGGCGGTCACGTCGGCGCCGTCGGCCTGATCATCGCGCTGGCGATCTCCTCGTCGGTCGTGGACTCCTCGCCGTTCTCGACCAGCGGCGCGCTGGTGACGGCCAACTCGCCCGCGGAGCAACGGGACACGGTGTTCCGCAGGTTGATGGTCTGGGGGTTCAGCATGGTCGCCATCGCGCCGCCGGTGACGTGGCTGCTGTTCGTCGTCCCGGGCTGGCTCTGACACGTACGTACGAGGCGGGCGGGCGCCACGGCGGAGCGGACAGCTCCCCGGGGGCGCCCGCCCGTGTGTCAGCCGACGGCAGGCCTCCCGCCGTCGAAGCCGCCCGTCAGATACAGGCCGGTACGGCGGTCGCCCAGCGGCTGGTTGAAGGGGCTGGTCCGATGCCCGTGACGCTCGGAGTTCGCCGAGCTGCCGGGCAGCCTTCCTCACCGGCAGGGTCGCCCCCTAGGTGAGTCCTCGGTAGCCGCCGGCCCCGCGCTCCGTAATGCGGACCGGGAGAAGCCCTCCGCGGCTCGTTGCGGGTGGCCGCGCGACTCCGCCGCCAGCTGGGATGGCATCATCCGGCGTGCGGTACCCGGACGCCCCGAAGCCGCACGGCACGGGGGCAGCACATGCGGGACCGGGCGGAACGCTCCCCGGTCCCGGAGTCGAGACAGGCAGGCACCAGGCACATGGCTCAGATCAGCCCCAGCATCCTCTCGGCCGACTTCGCACGTCTCGCGGCCGAGGCCGACGCGGTGACAGGCGCGGACTGGCTCCATGTCGACGTCATGGACGGCCACTTCGTCCCCAACCTCACGCTCGGGGCGCCCGTCGTCGAGGCGCTGAGCAAGGCGACCGACATCCCGGTGGACTGCCATCTGATGATCGAGGAGCCGGACCGCTGGGCGCCGCAGTACGTCGACGCCGGCGCCGGCTCCGTCACCTTCCACGCCGAGGCCGCCGCCGCACCCGTACGGCTCGCACGGGAGATCAAGGCGCTCGGCGCCCGCGCGTCGATGGCGCTCAAGCCCGCCACCCCCGTCGAGCTGTACGAGGACCTGCTGCCCGAGCTGGACATGCTGCTGGTGATGACGGTCGAGCCGGGATTCGGCGGGCAGGCCTTCCTCGACATCATGCTGCCGAAGATCCGCCGGGCCCGGCGCCTGATGGACAAGCACGGCCTTCAGATGTGGCTCCAGGTCGACGGGGGCGTCTCGGCCTCCACGATCGAGCAGTGCGCCGAGGCCGGGGCGGACGTCTTCGTCGCGGGGTCCTCGGTCTACGGCACCGACGACCCCGCCGCGGCCGTACGGGGTCTGCGGCAGCAGGCGGAGGAGGCGGCGCGCCGGGCCGCCGGGGGAGACGGGAACAGCGCCGCCTCCTGAGCGGCCGGAGAGGCCGTCCGCCCTGGCCCCGTCCTGCGGATCCGGTTCCGGCGCCCGTGCGCGCACACTGGACTCAGGCTCCGGAACACCCCGCAGGGGCGCACGCAGGCGCAAGAGTGGGATCGAGGTCACCCGGGATCTGCAAGGATGAACGCCCAGCGCTGATGCGTACGTACGGCAAGACAGTGAGGTGAGTGCGGTGTCGTCGGGTCGGACCACACGAATGGGACCCGCCGAGCTCATGCAGGCGGCGGCCATGGCACGCCGCTTCTACCTTGAGGGCAAGTCGAAGATCCAGATCGCGGACGAGTTCGGCGTGAGCCGCTTCAAGGTGGCACGGGTGCTGGAGACGGCGCTGGAGCGGGACCTGGTCCGCATCGAGATCAGAGTCCCCGCGGAGCTGGACGCCGACCGGTCGGACGCGCTCCGTGCCCGCTACGGGCTCCGGCACGTGGTCGTCGTCGAATCGCCCTCCGAGGCCGCCGACGACGGCGCCGACCCCGAGAACCTGGGCGAGGTCGCCGCGGGGCTGCTCGGGGAGCTCGTCACCGAAGGCGATGTGCTCGGCCTCGCCTGGGGTCGCTCCACCACGCACATGGCCGCCGCGCTGCGCCAGCTGCCGCCGTGCACGGTCGTCCAGCTCACCGGCGTCTACGACGCGGGGACGGCCGACCGCGGATCGGTCGAGGCCGTACGGCGGGCCGCGGAGGTGGCCGGGGGAGAGGCGCACCCCGTCTACGCCCCGATGCTGCTGCCCGACTCCGCCACGGCCGCCGCGCTGCGCAGCCAGACCGGCATCGCCCGCGCCTTCGAGTACTTCGACAAGGTGACGGTCGCCGCCGTCTCGATCGGCTCGTGGGAGCCCGGCATCTCCACCGTCCACGACATGCTCAGCGACTCGGAGCGCGAGCACTACTCCTCGCTCGGGGTGGCGGCCGAGATGTCGGCGCACCTTTTCGACACGAGCGGGCGGCGCATCGGACGCGACCTGGGGGAGCGGTGCATCACCGTCGAGGCCGAGCGCCTGCGCCGCGTCCCCGAGGTGATCGCCATCGCCGGGGGGCAGCGCAAGGCGGAGGCCATCGGCGCGGTGCTGCGCTCCGGCCTGGTCACCAGCATCGTCACCGACACCGCTGCCGCCGACTATCTGCTGACGGAAGCCGAGCCCGGGCCGAAGCCCGCACTGGAGCGGGCCGACCCGGACGGCTCCTGAGCCCCTCGGCTCCGTCCGTGGCGCCCGCGCCGTCACCTTCGTCGCGTGGGCGACCCGAACTCCCGTCCGCCGGGCCCGAGTTGGGTTCACGCCGCGGGAGCGGTCCGCGTGCCGCCATCGGTCGTACCACCGTCGTGCCACAGGTCGCGCCACCGGAAGCGCTGCCCGAAGAGCCCTGTTCTGACCGGAGTTGACCCGCTGAGCGGACCGTACGGCGTCACCCCCGCACCCGTGACGACGGAGGAGGAAGGGCCTGAGGGCGCTCAGAGTGGCTTCTGAGCGCCTCGCGTACACCGCTTGGCCCTATACATGACAACGCTTTCTCCAGGGCCTCAGAAAGGCGTTCAGGGATTCGCGGGCCCGGAAAACCCTCAGGGCCCGCTCCCTGCGCGGTCCGTCGGAACGGTGCGCGGGGGTGCGGGCCCTGGAGGGGACTCCCGTCGGTGCCGCCTTCAGCGGGTCACTTCGCGACGCCGGCCTTCTTGCCCTCGTCGGTGGCCGCGTGCCAAAGACCCATCTTGCCCTGGCCGTTGATGTCTCCGGCCTTCTTGTCGCCCTTGAACCAGTACAGCGGCCAGCAGTCCATCGACAGCTGCTCCGTGCCGTCGGCGCGCTTGTACGTGCTGAGCAGCTTCGGGTTGACGCCTTCGACCTTGTCCTTGTCGACGGGCTTCGCCGGCACCCACGACTTCAGGCACTCGCCCTTGCAGTTGGACTTCATCGGCCAGGCCGAGTCCTTGTCGAACCGGTAGAGCGTGTGGCCCTTGGCGTCGGCGAGGATCTTGCCGAGTTCCGGGTTGTCGACGGCCTTCAGCTGCTTGGCGTTGCGCGCGCTCGCCTTGCTGCCGTCGGGGGCCAGGGCGTTCCACATGCCGCCGACGCCGTGGCCCTCGATCTCGCCGGGCTTGCTGTCCTTGGCGTAGCGGTAGACCGGCCAGCCGCCGAGCGTCAGCTGCCACGAGCCGTCGCTGCGCTTGACCTTGCCGAGCTCTTCGCCGGAGATACCCGCGGAAGCCTGCGCGTCCTTCGCCGGCACCGGCGGCCACATCTTCTCGCAGTCGCCGTTGCAGTTGGACTGCGACGGGGACGCGGTGTCCTCGTCGTAGCGGTAGAGCGTCCAGCCCTTCGAGTCGGTGACCACGTCGCCCAGCTTGGCCGTGGGCTTGACCTCCAGCGACTTGGCCGGGGCGTCGCGCTTGCCGGTGCCGCTCGAGTCGCTGCCGTCCTGGTTGCTGTCGGCGGCCTGCCCGGCCGGCTTGATCTTCTGGCCGGAGTAGTCATTCTGGCCGTAGCCGCATCCCGTAGCGAACACCGCGAGGACGATCGCCGATCCGATCAGAGCCACGTGACGCTGCTTACCCATGACCGCTCCTTCAGTGCTGGCTATGTGTGGCTGGCATGTGAGTCTGGTGCAGGAGTGTTTGGGGCGGCGGAAAGTTGTCCGATCGTGCCAAACGGCAGGGTTCCGCCACCGGGGCAAATGTGCTGGCCGTGAAGTCGCCCTGGTACGCGGCCAGTTGGGCTTCCGGCTGCCTCCGGCCGCGTACCTCCGTCCCCGCCTGTCTCCCGCCTGCTCTCGCCCGGTGTACGGGCTCACGGGCCGCCGCGGCGGCCCGTGAGACCTACCGCTCGACGATCCGCAGCGCCAGAGCCGGGCAGCGCCGCACCGCGCGCTGGGCCTGCTTGGTCATGTGCGGGTGGATCGTGGCCGAGGCGCCCGTCGGGTAGCCGTCGATGTCCAGCTCGATCATGTCCGGGACCACGCCGGCGCACAGCCCGTGTCCCTGGCACAGCGTCCAGTCGACGACGAGCCGCTTCTGCTTCTGCTGCTCCAGCTGCGGCACTCCGCGCTGCGGGCGCTCGGGGCGTTCGGGCGGTCGGTAGCCCGCCTCGAGCTGCACCTCCTCGGGCACGGACAGGCAGCCGAAGACGGGCCTGCCGCACCCGCGGCCGAGCGCGTGTGCTTCGAAGTCCTCCGCGAAGATCTTCAGCCCCGACTCCACGAACCGTGCCGTGCCGTCGGGGTGGCCGCACGCTCCGCGGCCCTTGACGCCCCTGGTCCGCGCCCGGATCGCGTTCAGGGCCTCCTGGCCGCCGCCGTCCGCGGCCCAGGCCACGGTGTCGGCGAGCGCGGGCAGACCCAGGAAGCAGGGACCGCACTGTCCCGCCGACTCGTCCGCCATCCAGCGGGCCACCAGCTCGATCTCGCCGACGGGGCACGTGCCTTCGGGCAGCGGAAGCACCGCGCCGGCGCCCAGCGTCGAGCCGAGCGCTTCGAGCGCGTCACGCGAGATCCGCGCCTGCCAGCACGAGTCCCGCTCCAGGAAGCGCCCGTGGTAGCCGCCGATCAGCACGCCCTGCCCCGGGTCGATGCCGCACAGCCCGAGGATGTACGGCAGGGGGGCGCCGGTCGGCGTCTCGACGACCTTGTCGCCGCCCACCGTCAGCAGCACGGTGCCCGGCTCCGTGGGCAGGCCCACGTTGCGGTAGTCGAGGGCGCCCAGGCGTGCGGCGACGGCGAGTTGGGCGAAGGTCTCGGTGTTGGACAGCAGCGTGGGCAGCCCGTCCACACCGGCGTCGCTTGCACGTACGCCGGTGCCGGACGGCAGCACCGGCAGCTGGTTGAGTCCGCTGACGGTCGCGCTGGACTCGCCCGTGACGAAGCGTTCCGGCATGCGTATGACGCGGATGCGCGGGCCGCCGGGGCCGCGTTCGGCGACGGCGTCCCGCACGGAGCGTTCGACGTCGGGACGCGTCACGGCGACGTTGATCTCATCGGAGTTGAGCGCCCGTGCGCAGAGCATCGCTCCGTCCAGCACCAGGTGCGGCGTGAACAGGAGCAGCGCGGTGTCCTTCAGGCAACTCGGCTCGCCCTCGCTGCCGTTGACCACGACGGCCGCACGCGCTTGCTGGCGCCGGTGGGCCGATTCGATGACGGCCTTGAGCTTGCGGGCGAAGGGGAAGCCCGCACCGCCCCGGCCCCGCAGATCGATGTTCTCGGCGAGATCGACCAGCTCTTCGAGCCGCAGTTCGGGCATCGTTCCGTGCACCGTCAGGTGGCCGACGCGCTCCAGGCGCCGGGTCCACCCCGCGCCGGTGCCCAGACCCGCGAGCAGCCGTGGCGGCCCGAACGAGGCGAGGGAGGGCACCGCGTCCGCGTTGGACGCGGAGACGGGGGAGGGCACGACAGATGTCACTATTGCTCCTTCTTGCGCTTGTCGGCCGATGACGTATTACGCCCGGGGGCGAGCCGCATCATCAGGACGACGGTCACGCCGGTAAGGGCTATGGCGTATCCCCAGTCCACCCAGTCCTGCACCGCGCGGCCCGCGCGCAGGCCGTGCACCAGGGAAGCGCCCCACGCCAGATAGGCGGTCATGTGCAGGGCCCGCCACAGACGTGACTGACCCTTGCGTGCGAAGGCGCCCCGCACGGCGCCTGTCACCGTCACCGCCACGAAGAGATATCCCGCGACCGTGCCCAGCCCGATGAGGATCGGCTGGGCCGGGTCCAGCCCGGGTATCGCCGCCGCCTGCCAACTGGTCGACCCGAGCGCGATCTTCGACCAGATGTGCAGCCCGAGGAAGCCGAGGCCGCCCACGGCGGAGCCCCGGTGAATGGCCTGGGCGATAAGCCGGTGATTCGGGTCCAGAAGGAACCGGTCCGCGGCGGCCACGCCCCACAGAACCGAGAATGTCAGCAGCAGAAGCGCGAAGACTCCTGACCCGAATTCGACGAATGCCCACAATCTGTCCATCGACTGATTGCTGATCGCGAAGACGATCGCGAGCGTCGACGCGATCACGAACGCGGTGTAGCGGGGGACGAATCGTGCCGCGGTGCCGCGTCCGGGGGTCTCGACCTGGAGTCTGGGACCCTGTGCCGAGCGCTGACGGCCCTGGCGAGGGGAGACGTCACCTCGCCTGGAGGCTGCGAGCGCCGTGGGGCGGCGCTTCGCTGGCGGGACACGGATCTGTTCTGGGGGCATCCGGATCTTCCGATCGCACTGTCGCCGAGTCCGACCCTGACCCTCGGTCCCGCATCTGCCGTATACCGCAAAGCAGTTGAATCGGGAATGACCCGTGACGTTCCGGTGTGAAGCTCTCTACTTTGCGCGACCAGAATGCGGTGGTCGGGATGCAGAAGCATCTCGGAACTCCCCGGGACCTTCACAGGTTTTATCGCTCTGTGACAAATTCTGGCAGTGGGATCGCCGCCGCACCCCGCGGTGTCGATGATGCCCCTTCAGGGGAAGCAGGGGGACCCTCAACTCCGGGATCGGGGCGGGATACCGGTTACCGGAGGCAACCTCCGCGGGCTTGTCCTCCCGTGCTCGGGCAGGCCCAACCCGGCAGGAACGAGGTAGAGATGAGCGACGTTCTCAACCGCATCCGATCTCGCCCGCGCGGCGAGTGGGCGCGCGTTCAGAGAAAGGAGCTGCCCGCCGTCGCAGACCAGGTGGTGGAAGCTCTACAGCGCAGCATACCGGCAATGTCCGCTTTTCTGCGGGAAATTGACCGCGAGGATGCTCAATGGGCCGTGGAACAGGCATTGCTGGCCGCATTGGGACATCACTCCCCGGAGACAAAGGATACGGACACGGGAACCGGGACCCATGCTGACAACGTCACAGCAGCGGTTCCCATAGACCGAGCCCGACGGCAGCTGTTCACGGCACTCATGGGAGAGGAGGAATTCCCAGAATCACGACTGACGGAACTGGCCAGGTCAGCAAGGTGGCCGTTGCCCGAGACCGTGCGTGCGATAGCCCTCGCCTCACCCAGCGAGGTTCCCCAGCTCGCCGCCGCGCTCGGCAACGCCTTGGTCAGCCCCGTCGAGAGTGAGTTGTGCCTGCTGATACCCGATCCGGAAGACGACCGCGAAGCACTGGAGACCGTGCTTCGTGGTCGTACTGCTGCGGTCGGGCACACCGTCCCGCTGAGCGACGCGGGATCATCGGTGCGCTGGGCCCGGCGACTGCTGGAGCTCACACCGCCGCCAGGAGCACCCGCCGGCGGCGCGATCAACAACGGCGGTATCGGAAACAACCCGGACGGAAAGGTCCTCTTCGTCGACGACCATCTGTCCATGCTCCTTCTGTTGCAGGACGAATCGCTCGCCTGCGCGCTCTCCGCCCGCTGGCTCGGCCCCCTCGCCGAGCTGACGCCGCGGCAGAGCGAGCGCCTCGAAGTCACGCTGCTGGCGTGGCTCGAGAGCGGGGGAGCACCTGAGGCGGCGAAGACGCTCCAGGTGCACCCGCAGACGGTGCGGTACCGGCTTCGTCAGATAGAGAAGCTCTTCGGTTCGGCTCTGCGCGATCCGCGTACCCGGTTCGAGCTGGAGATGACTCTTCGCGGCCGGCGGCTGCTCGGTCAGATACGGCGGCAGCGCACCCGGGCAGGACGCCGGACGCGCACCGCCACTGCTGCCGGCGTCCGTCCGCTCGGTGTCGCACGCGAGGCCCGGGTCAACGGTCTGTGACCCCCGGCACCCGGTGTTCGCGCGCCGGGTGCCGGTCCGGAACCTCCTCGTAAGGCACTGACAACAGAAGATCCGGCAAGACAGAACAGACCGGCCGACAACAAGACAACGCCAGAACGACGACAACAGAACAGAACAAGGAACAGAGCGACAGAGCAGGACAACCGAACAGAACGACAAGCAGCGGCCCGGACACAGGATCTGTGTCCGGGCCGCTGTGTTGGTTCCCGCCGCCGCGGGGCCGGAGCCCCGCGGCGAGTCCTACATCAGCACTCCTTGTCCTCGTTGATGCAGTCCACGGCGGTCTTCATCAGGTCCTCCGGCATGACGTTGATGAAGTCGCTGTGGTCCGTGATCGGGTTGTGCAGCTGCTCCGGGAAGGAGTCCACCGCGAAGGGCGTATCAGCGTTGACCAAGTTCTGCTGCGGGATGTCGTACTTGATCGTCTGCTGCACCTGCGGGATGTTCTGGAAGCCCTCGGGGCAGTTGCCCTGGTCGTCCGAGAACTCCATGTGGTCGCGGTGGTTGCCGCTGTCCGTGTTCTGACCGTCCCAGCAGTTCTGGAACTTGAACGTACGGATCATCTTCTTGCCCTCGGGGCAGATCGGGTACTTGTCCTTCAGCTGACGGTCCTCGAAGCCCTCGCAGCTCCATGATGCGTTGGCGTTCTCGTCACCGTTGGTGAAGGCCTTGGCGTCACCGGTGATGATGCGCAGGAAGCGCGGCATCTCGGTCACCTTGTCGGCACCGCCCGAGGTCAGTTTGATCGTGGGCTCGGGGTCGAGGATGGTGCCGACGTTGAGGTCGTTGGCACCGCCGTCGCCAGGCTGGGCCTCGGCACCTTCGCCGCCGCCGACCTGGTCGTCACCCTGTCCCTGGTCCTGGCCCTGGTCCTGACCTTGGTCCTGGCCCTGGTCCTGTCCCTGATCCTGACCTTGGTCCTGTCCCTGATCCTGGCCCTGGTCCTGACCCTCAACCTGGCCCTGGTCCTGGCCCTGATCCTGGCCCTGATCCTGACCTTGGTCCTGGCCCTGGTCGTCGGCCGGGGGCTGTTGCTGTCCCTGGTCGTCGGCCGGGGGCTGCTCCTGCCCCTGGTCCTGGGCCGGGGGCTGCTCCTGGCCTGCGTTCTCGGCCGGGGGCTGTTCCTGTCCCTGGTCCTGACCCTGGTCGTCACCCGCGAAGCTGTTCGCGCTGACGTCGTTGGCGCCCTGGTCACCCTGGTCGCCGGCCTGGCCGCCCTGGTCCTGGATGTCGCCCTCCTGGACGGCACCCCGCTGGTCCTCGTTCCCGTCCAGTGAACGGATCACGGGCCAGTAGTGCGTCGACTGGTCACCCTTCGCGCAGGTGGTGCCTGCGGCGGCGAGAGACTCGTCGTTGGACTGGGCGTTGGTGTCCTCGTTGCCCACGTAGTCGTGCACGTGGTGGGCGCCGTTCAGGACACCCGGAGCGGCGATCACGTTGTCCGAGTTGAAGTGCTCGTTCTCGTTGGCACCGCACTTCGTCTCGAAGCTGCCGCCCGGGTCCGCCTCCTTCGAGGCGTTGGGCTGGACGTCCTCGATCTTGACGAAGTCCTCGGCCTTGGGGCCCTGCTGGCCCGCCTGGCCTTGGTCTCCGCCGTCGTCGGCCGCTGCCTGGTCCTGCATCATCTGGCACTGGGCCATGGAGTCCATGTCGGACGGTTGCTGGGCGCCGGCGTTCTGCAAGTCCTGGCCGATGCCGCGGATCGTCTCCGAGCGCTGCTGGTTCAACTGGCCGAGGGCCTCCTCGGAGCTCTGCTCCTTGGAGTGCCACTGGCCATAGGCCTGGGCGACTTGCTGGTCCAGAGTGGCGAGCTTTTGACCCACGGACTTCTTCGCGTCCTCGGGTACCTGGCCCAGTGCAAGGCTCACATCGGGACAGTCGATCGTGCTCGCGGCAGGAGCAGAGTCGTCAGACCCTGCGAAGGCACTTACACCTATCGCCGCTGCGCCACCACCACCGACCACCAGCGCTGCGACGATGGCTATTGTTTTGTTCGCCGTACGCGAGCGTTTGTGGCCTTTTTGTCTCATATTGACTTCACTCCACTCATTTCACGTCGTTCAGCGCCTCGAAATCAACAAGCCCGGTGTCCTCCAGGACTGTTATGTGATCGAGGACAATGGCGTTGGCCCGGGTCGCCAACGACCGCACCATTGAGTTGCGGGTCTGATCGCGCACAAGGCCTACGAGGCCGAAGACCACGCCGTGAGCCTGGCGCAGCCTCTCGACGAGGACCCGGTCGAATTCGTCCCCTTTGGCCTTGGCAATCTCGTCCAGATAGTCCTGGTTCTTACCGGCAGGCTGGTTCGGAAGTGAAACCTTCAGGGTGCGACCGGCCTCAATGGCCCGTCGATCCAACTCCGTGTGCCCGTCGACGAGATGATCGCCCACGATCCGCACCGACTTACGTGTCCCGCGCTCCTGCGCGGACTGACCGGCCGGTAGTTCCCACAAACCGGCATTCCGCACTTTCCGTATGAAGTCGCGGTCCAGTGGGGTAAGGGGCCCGTATTCTGTTTTCCAGGTTCCCTTACCGTCGTCCTGCCATCCCGAACGGGCCAGCGCCACACTGCGGTTGCCGTCGAAGAACTGGATCGGCAGCAGAAGCGCAGCGAGAGTTGCGGCGAGCCCGAGGACGACCATCACCGTGCCGATCGCCCGTCCGGATGTCATGGCGGACCGCATCCGCCCTCCTCTCACACCACATCTTCGAAGTGCGACGGACGCTAATGGCGCGTGTGAGGATGTGGTCGAGGCTTCGTCCCGACCTGACAAGAACCGGCCCGTAGTGGTGCATCACTGCTACATTGCCGACTCGTATCTGCCGTGTGCCGTCGTGCAGCACCCCCGTCAGTTCGAGTAGAGCTCTTCGATCTCAGCCGCGTACATCCGCGTGATCGCTTCCCGCCGAAGCTTCATCGACGGGGTCACCAGGCCGTCGGCCTCGCTGAACTCTTCCGGCAGGATGCGGAACGAGCGTATGGATTCGGCCCGCGAGAAGGCGCTGTTCGCCGCTGCCACGGCCCGGCCCACCTCGCGCTCCAGCTCCTCGGCCGGAGTGTTGCCGTAGCCGGGGCCGGCGGGACCCCACTGCTCGCGGCCCTTTCGCCACTGTTCGAGGACTTCCGGGTCCAGGGTCACCAGGGCGGCCACATGGGGCCGGTCGTCGCCCACGACGAGCGCCTGCGAGATCAGGGGATGGGCGCGCAGCCTCGTCTCCAGCATCAGCGGTGAGACGCTCCGGCCGGCGCTGGTGATGATGACGTCCTTCTTGCGGCCGGTGATGACGAGATAGCCGTCGTCGAGATAGCCGACGTCGCCCGTGCCGAGCCAGCCGTCGCGCAGCGTCTCCTCGTACTGCTGCACCGCGTGTGTGCCGCCGCCGTCGGGGACTTGGGAGTGCCCGGGCGCGGGAATCCCCTGGCCGCCGCCCCCGTACGGTGCGTTCTGGCGGGCCGCGTCCTCGGCGCGGCCCGTGTAGCCGGGGAAGACCGTCGGGCCCCGCACCCACACCTCGCCGTCGCGCGCGATGTGCACCGAGGCGCCCGGCATCGGGCGTCCCACGGTGCCGAACCGCGGCCGCCCCGGAGGTTGCGCGGTGATGGCGCACGTGGTCTCCGTGAGCCCGTAGCAGTCGTAGACGACGATGCCCGCGCCGGCGAGCCCGAGCCCCAGTTCGCGGCTGAGAGTGGAGCCGCCCGAGACGACGTTGCGCATGCGGCCTCCCAGCACGTCCCGCAAGTGCCGGTAGACCAGGCGGTCGTAGACCGCGTGCCGTGCCCGCAGAGCGGTGCCGGGGCCAGGTCCGGCGCCGAGCGCCTGAGCCTCCGCCGCTTCCGCGTACCGTCTGGAGACCTCCATGGCGCGGTCGAACATGTCGCCGCGGCCCGCCGACGCCGCCATCATTCGCGCCGCCGCATAGAGCTTTTCGAAGAAGTACGGAACCGCATAAAGGCACGTCGGCCGGAAAGATCTGATCGCGGGCATCAATTCCCGTGCGGAGATGTCGGGTTGATGCCCCAGCAGATAACCGCCGCGGATGCAGAGCACCGTCACCATCAGCCCGTAAACATGGCCCACGGGCATAAAAGCGAGGATGGAGGGCTGCTGCCCGGGCTCGCCCATCAGCCGGCCCCAGCCGGCGAGGATCGTGTCGCATTCGGAGGCGAGATTGCGGTGCGTGATGACGCAGCCGCGGGGACGGCCCGTGGTCCCCGAGGTGTAGACGATCGCCGCCGTCATCTCCGGGGTGACGGCCCAGCGTTGGCGGTGCACGTCGTTGTCCTCGACGCCGCGGCCCGACGCCGTCAGCCAGCCCACGCAGCCCGCGTCGAGCTGCCAGATGTGGCGCAGTTGCGGCAGCCCTTCCACGACCGAGCCGACGGTCATCGCGTGGTCCTCGTGCTCGACGATGACGGCGCACGCCCCGGAGTCGCCGAGGACCCAGCGCAACTGCTCGGCGGAGGAAGCCGGATAGAGCGGCACGACCTGAACGCCGAGCGACCACAGGGCATAGCTGAAGAGAGTCCACTCGTGCCGCGTACGGGTCATGACCGCGACCCGGTCGCCGAAGCGCACGCCCTCGGCGAGCAGCCCTTTCGCAAGCTTGAGCACCTGGGTGGCGAAGGCGGCCGCGGTCATCTCGCGCCATGGGCCGCTGCTGCCGTCCTGACTCTCGCGGCGCGCCAGCTGCGGCAACCCCGGTTCCCGCGCGGCGAGTTCGTAGACGGAGTCGGCCAGCCCGCCCGATCTCAGCGGCTCTACGAGCGGTGGAAGGCTGTAGTCGCGCACAGCACCACCACCCTCACCCCGTCCGCCGGCGTCACGACGTTCAGTGACTGACGGCGAAAATTACCTCGCTGCCCGGCTCGCTGCCTAGGGAATTGCGGATCTTCCCTTGCGTGGAATCGGGGGAGGGTATGTGAGGGAAGAGAGCCGCTCACCTGCGTGGTGCGCGGTCAGCGCCCGGTGGGGCGCGCTCCGTGCAACGGCGGAGGACGTGGGTAACCGCAAGTAACCAAAGGCTGGCCGAACGCCCGGCTCCAGACGTGTCCTTGCCTCCGCCGGCCACGTCGCCCCGGACGGAGGCCGGGCCGTCGCGCTGTTACCGTCCCGGTCCCGAACGCCGGTGCGCCCAGGGCGAGTTCGGGGCGAGGCGGTCCCGCCCGCTCACGTGCCCGTGCGGTCAGCTCCCCGTCAAGACCCGTCCGTTGCCACGACTGCCCACCGGCCGACCTCGCGATAGCCGGAGTCGTAGAGAGCCTCGCCGGTGCCCGGCCGGAGGTCGTAGTGGCGGAGGTTGCCGCCCCAGTACCGCAGTATCCGGCCCAGTTCGCTCGCGGCGTCGCCGTCGAACGCCGTCTCTCCCATGTCGACTTCGAGAAGGAACTTCATCCCCGCCTCCCTGCCGGATCTCTTCGGCCGCTCCCGCGCACCGGAGCGCTGCTCGCTTTGGCTTCAATCGTCCCATTGAAGTGCTGGTTGAGGGTTGGCGAGAGCAGGTCCCAGGCAGGGGAGGGGAGTTGAGGCCGGAGGTCTCAAGGACCGGTGGCGCCTCCCGGGCCACCGTCGCTCGTACGTCCTCCCGGCCGGCCGCGCACGCTGAGGGAGGCAGGCCCGCCTGGGCTGAGTCGTTGTGAAACATGGATGCAACGAAGGGTTGACCCATAGATGCAAGGACCCTAGGTTCCGTGACGCGGTCGTTGAATACCGGACTTCGGAATTCGCTGAAACGCCGTTCCGTCGGAGGATCTACGGGTCAGGAGGCACGGTGCCATGATCGACACCGCACTGCGCCGAGAGTTCGAAGCCGCACTCGGGACGGATTCCGTACTGACAGATCCGCTCCAGCTGCGGACTTACGAGTGTGACGGGCTGACCGGCTTCCGTGAAGTCCCCGCTCTGGTCGCCTTGCCGCGCAGCACCGACGAGGTCGCGGCCGCCGTCTCGCTGTGTGCGAAGGCCGGGCTGCCGTTCGTCGCGCGCGGCGCCGGCACGGGCCTGTCAGGGGGAGCGGTGCCCGTGGCGCAGGGCGTGGTCATCTCCCTGGCCCGGATGCGGCAGGTGCTCGACTTCGACCCGGAGGACCGGCGCATGGTGCTCCAGCCCGGCGTCACCAACGCCGAGATCTCCCGCGTCGCCGCGCCGCACGGCCTCTACTACGCGCCGGACCCGTCCAGCCAGGTGGTGTGCACGATCGGCGGCAACGTCGCGGAGAACTCCGGGGGCGCGCACTGCGTCAAGTACGGCTTCACCGTGCACCACGTGACCGCCCTGCGGGTCGTACTGCCGGACGGATCGGTCACCGAACTCGGCGCGGACGCACCCGAGTCGGCCGGACCGGACCTGCGCGGGCTGTTCATCGGCTCCGAGGGCACCCTCGGCATCGCCACCGAGATCACCGTGCGGCTGCTGCGTACACCCGAGAGCGTGCGCACCCTCGTCGCGGACTTCCCGACCGTCGAGGCCGCGGGGGAGGCCGTCAGCGGGATCATGGCGTCGGGGATCGTGCCCGCGGCGGTGGAGATGCTCGACTCCCTCGCGATCGAGGCCTGCGAGGCGGCCGTGCACGCCGGATACAGCCTCGACGCCACGGCGGCGCTCGTCGTCGAACTCGACGGCATGGAGCACGAATGCGACGAGCAGTTCGAGAAGGTCGTCGCGATGTGCCGTGAGAACGGCACCACGAACGTACGCATCGCCACGACCGACGCCGAGCGCGCGCTGATCTGGAAGGGCCGCAAGGCCGCCTTCGCGGCCGTGGGGCGCATCAGCCCGGACTACTTCGTGCAGGACGGCGTCGTCCCGCGCACCCGGCTGTCGGAGGCGCTGACCCGCATCGCCGCGATGTCGCGCGCCGAAGGGCTGCGGGTGGCCAACGTCTTCCACGCGGGCGACGGCAACCTGCATCCGCTCGTCCTCTTCGACGAGCAGGCCGGCGAGTCGGAGCGCGCGGAGAAGCTGTCCGCCGAAATCGCCGAGATGTGCGTGGAGTTGGGCGGTTCGCTCAGCGGCGAGCACGGTATCGGCCTCGACAAGGCGTGTTCCATGCCGGAGATGTTCGGGGAGACGGACCTGGCGGTGATGCGGTCGCTGCGTACGGCCTTCGATCCGGACGGACTGGCCAACCCGGGCAAGGTGCTGCCCACTCCGCGGCTGTGCGGAGAGGCACCCGGACGCTACCGGCCGCACCCGCTGGAGGCGGCCGGCGTGATCGAGAGGTTGTGAGAAGAGGTGACCGAGGAGCACCCCGGCACGCTGCGGGAGAACGGCTCGTCCGCCGGGCACGCGCACGCGCCTGCCTCCGACTCCCCGACCACGTCCCCGACCACGGCCGCACCCGTGTCCGCACCCACATCCGCGTCCCCGTCCGCGTCCGCCCAAGTACCGCCCGCCGACCCGGAGTCGGGGAGCGCGCCGGGCCGACTGCCCTCCCGCGTACGCCCGTCGGGCCTCGCCGAGGCCGCCGACGCGCTCACGTCCGCCGCGCACGAAGGGCGGACCGTGCTGTTCGAGGGCGCCGGTACGGCGCTGGAGTGGGGCGCGCCCGTCGAGGACCCCGGCCTCGTGCTGGAGATCTCCGGCCTCGACCGCCTGATCAGCCACGCCCCCGAGGACTGGACGGTCGGCGTCGAGGCGGGCATGCCGCTCACCAGGCTCCAGGAACTGCTGGCCCCCGCCGGGCAGTGGCTCCCCGTCGACCCGCCCTCCGGCGAGGACGGCGCGACCCTGGGCGGGCTTCTGGCGTGCGGCGACGCCGGCCCGCGGCGCCTGAAGTACGGCGGCCTCGCCGACCTGGTGATCGGCGCGACGCTCGTGCTCCCCGACGGCACCGTGGCGCGGACGGGCGGCGACGTCATCAAGAACGTCGCCGGCTACGACCTGGCGAAGCTGATGTCCGGCTCGCTCGGCGCCTTCGGCCTCGTCGCACGGCTCAATCTGCGCGTGCATCCGCTGCCTGCGGCGACGACGACACTCGCGCTGGCCGCCGGCGACGCCGGCCGGGCACTCGACGCCGCCCGCGCCGTCATGCGCTCGCCGCTGGAGCCCGTGGCCGTCGAGTGGGACGGACGGCACCTGCTGATCCGCTTCCAGGGCACCGAGGAGAGCGCGGCCGAGCGCGGCCGCCTCGCCCCGGGCGTTCCCGGCCTCGACGGCGCCCGCGTGCTCGGCGCCGAGGCGGAGCGGGCCGCCTGGCGGCGGCTGTCCCGCACCGTACGAGGCGAGGACGGCGAGACAGTGCTCCGCGCGGGAACACACCCCGCGCGACTCCCCGCCCTGGCCCTGCGGCTGCGCGAGCTGACCCAGGAGACCGGCGTGGAGGCGGAGTTGGTCAGCGGCATCGCACAGGGCCTGCACACAGTCGTGCTGCGCGGCGGCGACGCGGCCGGGCACGCCGCCTGCCTGACCGCGTGGCGCGAGTCCGTGCACGAGGCCGGAGGGTCGGTGACGCTGCGGCGGCGCCGCGAGGGCGTCGAGGACGCCGCGGCGGCATGGGGCCCCGCGCCGCCCGCGGTCGCCGTACTGCGGTCTCTCAAGCGGCAGTTCGACCCGGGGGGTCTGTGCGCACCGGGACGCTTCGCGCCCTGGTTCTGACCCGGGCCGGGCCCGCCCGGCGACCACCGCGCCGTCCCTCCGCGCTCGCAACCCCGCACTCGCAACCCCGCACCCGCAGCCCCGCACCCGCAACCCCGCCCCGGCTCTCACGTAGGAGCACCGAATGACCACGCAGCACGGTGGAACGCCCGAGACCCCGGCTCCGGCCGGTGCCTTCGACGCCCACCACCCGCCGTCCCCGGAACTGCTCTCCGACTGCGTGCACTGCGGCTTCTGCCTGCCCGCCTGCCCGACGTACGCCCTGAGCGGCGAGGAGATGAACTCGCCCCGCGGCCGCATCTACCAGATGAAGCTCATCAGCGAGGGCGAGGCGTCGCTCGACGTCGCGGCGGTGGGCCACTTCGACAACTGCCTGGGCTGCATGGCGTGCGTGACGGCGTGCCCGTCCGGTGTGCAGTACGACCGGCTCATCGAGTCCGTGCGCCCGCAGATCGAACGCAACTGGGCCCGCTCACGCTCCGACCGCGCCTTCCGCGGGCTGATCTTCCGCCTCTTTCCCTATCCGCGCAGGCTGCGCGTGGCCGCCGTTCTCGGCGCGCTCTACCAGCGGCTGGGGCTGCGCGGAGCGCTGCGCCGCACCGGTCTGCTGCGGCGGCTGCCGCCGCGGCTGCGCGCGCTGGAGGCGCTGATGCCGGATGTGCCCCTGCGCTCGGCGCTGCGCCGGACCCCGGAGCGCAGCCCGGCCCGTGGCGGCGACGCCTCCGCCTCGGACGGCGCCTCCGCCTCGGGTGACGCGGGGGACGCCGGCGCACCGGGGGCCGCCGCCCGCCGCACCGTCGGCATGGTCACCGGCTGTGTGCAGCAGGTCTTCTTCGCTCAGGTCAACGAGGCCACGGTGCGGGTGCTGACCGCTGAGGGCTGCGAGGTGATCGCCCCGCCCGCGCAGGGCTGCTGCGGCGCGCTCAGCGAGCACGCGGGACGCGAGGAGGAAGCGGTCCGCCGCGCGCGGCAGCTCATCGACACGTTCGAACCGCTGGACGTCGACGTGGTCGTCGTCAATGTCGCGGGCTGCGGCTCGGCGCTGAAGGAGTACGGACGGCTCCTCGCCGACGACCCCGAATACCGCGAGCGCGCCGAGGAGTTCGCGGCCAAGGTGCGCGACGTCTCCGAACTCCTCGCCGAACTCACCCCGCTCGCCCCGCGCCACCCGGTACGGGCGCGCCTCGCGCACCACGAGGCGTGCCACCTCGCCCACGCCCAGGGCGTCCGCGAGCAGCCGCGCGCCGTGCTGCGGAGCGTGCCGGAGCTGGAGGTGGTCGACATCCCCGAGGCCGACATGTGCTGCGGCTCCGCGGGCGTCTACAACCTCATCCAGCCGGAGCCGGCCGAGGAGCTCGGCCGCCGCAAGGCGGACAACGTACGCTCCACGGCGCCCGACGCCGTGGTGACGGCCAACCCAGGCTGTCTGCTTCAGATTTCGCGCCATCTCGACAAGCAGCTCCCCGTGCTGCATCCCGTCCAGGTCGTCGACGCCTCGATTCGCGGCGTCAGGCCCTGGTGAGTCTTCCCGAGTCCCAACTCGTCCCCGGAGGCACCGTGTTCCAACCCGTACTCGACCCGCTGGGCGGTTCGCTGGGGTGGTCGTCGCTCGTCGCCGCCCTCCCGCTGGTCGTCTTCTTCGTGCTCCTGGGCGTGCTGCGCATCCAGGCGTGGCTCTCCGCGCTGGCCTCGCTCGCCACGGCCGTCGTCGTCGCGGTCGCCGCGTACGGCATGCCGGTGGGTCAGAGCCTCAACTCGGCTGTGCTGGGCGCCCTGTTCGGGCTGTTCCCGATCATGTGGATCGTGGTGAACGCCCTGTGGATCTACCAGATGACCGTCGATACCGGTCACTTCGAGGTGCTGCGCCGCTCCTTCGGCAAGCTCTCCGACGACCAGCGCCTCCAGGCCGTCATCGTCGCCTTCTGCTTCGGTGCGCTGCTGGAAGCCCTGGCCGGGTTCGGCGCGCCCGTCGCGATCAGCTCCGTGATGCTCATAGCGCTGGGCTTCAAGCCGTTCAAGGCGGCGACGGTCGCGCTGGTGGCCAACACCGCGCCGGTGGCGTTCGGAGCGATGGGAACGCCCGTCATCACGCTCTCCGAACTGACGGGCCTCCAGCTGGAGGACGTCTCCGCCACCGTCGGGCGCCAGACGCCGCTGCTGGCCGCGGTCGTGCCCGTGCTGCTGGTCTTCCTCGTCGACGGGCGCCGCGGCGTCAGGCAGACGTGGTGGCCCGCGCTGGCATGCGGACTCTCCTTCGGCGCGGCCCAGTTCGTCACCTCCAACTACCTCTCCGTCGAGCTGACGGACGTCGTGGCCGCGCTCGTCTCCGTCGGCGTGCTGGTACTGGTGATGCGGATGTCGCACATCCCGTCCGTCGCGGCCTCGGACATCCCGGGTGACGAAGCGGACGGAGCGGCGGCGGGTTCCGCGGGAGCCGGCGGCTCCGGCAGCGGCACGGGAGGCGGCGCCACGGACGGTGCCGGAGGCACGGGCGGAGCAGGCGGCTCCGGCACGGAGCCCGCGACTCAGACGCAGCCCACGGCCACGAGCACGAGCACCGAGCCTCAGACGCAGGACAGCTCGCGCGCCGCGGTCAACGCCTACCTCCCGTACGTCGTGATCATCGTGGTCTTCGCCCTCAGCCAGATCCCGGCGATCAAGGCCGTCCTGGAGAAGGGCGCGGTCCTCTTCGGCTGGCCCGGCCTGGACGTCGCCGACCCCGTCACCGGGAAGCCCGCTGCCTCCACGGTCTTCAACTTCAACTGGCTGCCCGCGACCGGCACGATGCTGCTGCTCAGCGGCGTGATCACGGCGGCCCTGCTGGTCATCTCCCCACGCGTCGCCGTGCGTTCGTACGGACGGACCCTCCACCAGCTGCGGTGGGCGATCCTGACCGTCGCCACGGTGCTCGCGCTGGCCTACGTGATGAACCTCTCCGGGCAGACCTCCACCATCGGCCACTTCATCGCGGGCGCCGGAGCCGCGCTGGCCTTCCTCTCGCCGGTGCTGGGCTGGCTCGGAGTCGCGGTCACGGGCTCCGACACCTCCTCCAACGCCCTCTTCGGCATCCTCCAGGTGACGGCCGCCAAGAACTCCGGGTACGTCCCGGAGCTCCTCGCGGCGGCCAACAGCTCCGGCGGCGTCCTCGGCAAGATGCTCTCCCCGCAGAACCTCGCCATCGCCGCCGCCGCGACGGGCCTGGGCGGACGGGAGCCCGAACTGCTGCGGAAGGTCGTCGGGTGGAGCCTGGTGCTGCTGCTCCTGATGTGCGTCCTGGTCTTCCTTCAGTCCACGGCCGTACTGGGCTGGATGCTGCTGTCCTGATGCCCGAGGACCGCTGCGCGGGTGCCTCGCAGGTGCCCGCGCAGCGCGGCCCGGTAGGCGGCGAGGTCGCCCTTCTCGAGCAGCTCGACGAGCTCGACGTGCTCGTGGTTCGTGGCGCGGAGCCGGTCGCTGTCGTTGAAGACCGCGTACAGCCCCATCCGCTGCTGGCGGTCCCGCAGCCCGGCGTAGAGGTCGAGCAGGATCGGATTGTCGGCGGCCTGCACGATCAGCTGGTGGAAGACCTGGTCCGCGGCGACGAACGCCTTGCCCTCGCCGGCCTCGCGCAGCTTCGACTGCTCGTGGAGCTGCTCGCGCAGCTCCTTCACCAGACGCTCCAGCGCCGCCGCGCCGAGCGAGGAGACCTTCTCCGCGGCGAAGGACTCGACGAGCTCCCGGGTCTCCAGCACGGTCTCCACTTCCTTCGCGGAGACGGGCACGACGACCGCGCCGCGCTTAGGGTAGAGCCTCAGCAGACCCTCGGACTCCAGCCGCAGGAACGCCTCCCGCACGGGGGTACGGCTGATGCCGAGCGCGTCGGCGACCGTCCCCTCGCTGATCAGATCGCCCCCGGCGAGGATGCCGTCCAGTATCCGTTCCTTCGCGTACTGGTACGCGCGCTGGGACGTGGGGAGAGCCTTACCCACCTGACGCCCCCCAACATGGATGGATTCATGTGTCCAAGCGGGACCCTAGATGCGCTCCGGGCGGGCGTGCAACCGGCCTGGGAAAGCCCGCACGCGGGCCATGAGATCGCCGCGACGGGCCCGCGCGGGAGGCCGCTTCGCGCTCGGCGCGGCCGGTCGGCGATGATGGAGGAGGAGCCACCACCCGGACGCCGCGTCCGAGATCTTCGCTCCCCACCCTCCCCCAGCCACCGCTGGGAGGTGCCCCGACATGGAGCGACGACGCAGGTGAGAGAGCCGGTATGCGATTTCTGAACGACCAGCAGCCCCCGTACGACCTGACCTACGACGACGTGTTCATGGTGCCCGGCCGCTCGGCGGTCGGCTCGCGGCAGGGCGTGGACCTCGCGTCCCCCGACGGCAGCGGCACCACGATCCCCCTGGTCGTGGCCAATATGACGGCCATCGCGGGGCGGCGCATGGCGGAGACCGTGGCACGCCGCGGCGGGCTCGTCGTCATCCCGCAGGACATCCCGATCGACGTCGTCACCGAGGTCACCGGCTGGGTCAAGCGCCGCCACCTGGTGCTCGACACCCCCATCACGCTCGCACCGCACCAGACGGCGGCCGACGCGCTGTCGCTGCTGCCCAAGCGCGCGCACGGCGCCGGTGTCGTCGTGCAGGACGGGCGCCCCGTCGGCGTCGTCACGGAGTCCGACCTCACGGGCGTGGACCGCTTCACGCAGCTGTCCGAGGTGATGTCCCGCGATCTGCTCGTACTCAAGGCGGACGTCGACCCGAGCGAGGCCTTCGACCAGCTCGACAGCGCGCACCGCAAGCTCGCGCCCGCCGTGGACGCCGACGGCCTCCTCGTGGGCATCCTCACCCGCAAGGGAGCGCTGCGCGCCACGCTCTACACCCCGGCGACCGACGCCGCGGGGCGGCTGCGCGTCGCCGCCGCCGTCGGCATAAACGGCGACGTGGCGGGCAAGGCCCGCGCGCTGCTGGACGCCGGTGTCGACACCCTCGTCGTGGACACCGCGCACGGCCACCAGGAGCGCATGGTCGAGGCGCTGCGGGCCGTCCGCGCGCTCGATCCGCAGGTGCCCCTGGTCGCGGGCAACGTCGTCGCCGCCGACGGTGTACGGGATCTCGTCGAGGCCGGTGCCGACATCGTCAAGGTGGGCGTCGGCCCGGGCGCCATGTGCACGACGCGCATGATGACCGGCGTCGGCCGTCCCCAGTTCTCCGCCGTCCTCGAATGCGCCGCCGAGGCACGCAAGTTCGGCAAGTACGTGTGGGCCGACGGCGGGGTGCGGCACCCGCGCGACGTCGCCATGGCGCTCGCCGCCGGCGCGTCGAACGTCATGATCGGCTCGTGGTTCGCCGGGACGTACGAGTCGCCGGGCGACATCCAGCAGACCGCCGACGGGCGTGCCTACAAGGAGTCCTACGGCATGGCCTCGGCGCGCGCCGTGCGCCACCGCACCAGCGAGGAGTCCGCGTACGACCGCGCCCGCAAGGCGCTGTTCGAGGAGGGCATCTCCACCTCGCGGATGTTCATCGACCCGGCGCGGCCCGGCGTCGAGGACGTCATCGACGCGATCATCGCGGGCGTGCGCTCGTCGTGCACCTATGCGGGGGCCGCCTCGCTGGAGGAGTTCGCGGAGAAGGCCGTCGTGGGCGTGCA
Source organism: Streptomyces winkii (assembly GCF_032248595.1). Taxonomy (NCBI): domain Bacteria; kingdom Bacillati; phylum Actinomycetota; class Actinomycetes; order Kitasatosporales; family Streptomycetaceae; genus Streptomyces; species Streptomyces winkii. Next base: position 459,151 of record NZ_JASTTH010000003.1, read on the forward strand.
GAGCGCCGCGGGGTACGCGGAGGGCGAGCCGCTGCACGTCAGTTGGTGAGGCGGCGGGGGTCTCCCCGCCGTCTTCGCCGTGGGACGAATCTCTTCCGGACCGCCCCGCGCCGTGCTCCGATCCTCGTATGACCTCTTTCACCCGTGACGGGCACTCAGGTACGGGACCGGGCGAATTCACGCGCGACGGCTGCTCGGTCGAGCTGTACTCACACCTTCCCGGCAACGGCGAGGCCGACATCGTCATCGGGGCCGTGCCGCGAGGCGCGACCGTCCTCGAGCTCGGCGCCGGTGCGGGCCGGATGACCCGGCCCCTGGTGGCGGGCGGGCTCCGTGTCACCGCCGTCGACGAGTCCGAGGCGATGCTCGATCAGATCGGGGACACCGCGCCGACGGTGTGCGCCGCCATCGAAGACCTCGACCTCGGGCGGCAGTTCGGCGCCGTGACCCTCACCTCCTTCCTGGTCAACACCGCCGACGACGCGCTGCGGACCCGGCTGCTGCGCACCTGCGTCCGGCACACGGAACCGGGCGGCTGCGTCGTCGTCCAGCGTGAACGCGACGGTATGCACGACTCCCTCAGCGCGGGGCAGAGCTGGAGCAGGGGAGACCTGACCGTCTCGGTGGTCTCCATCGAGCCGCTGGGCGGCGGCGCTTCGCGTTCGTGCCTCGCCTACGAGATCGGCGACTCCCGCTGGACGCAGACGTTCTTCTCGCGGAACCTGCCCCGCCCCCGCTTCGAGGCGGCGCTCGCCGAGGCCGGGCTGGCCGTGGACCGCTACCTCACCGACGACGAGACCTGGGTGCGCGCACGCGTCCGGAACGACGGCGCCGCCTCCTGAACTTGCATGAACCTGCCCTGAACCCGCCCCGGACGAAGGTCCTGAACGATCGGCCCGAGTCTCCCTGAACGATTCGCCTCAACGGGCCTTTCGCGCGCAACGGATCGCCGCCGACGCGCAAGGATGCCCCGTTACCCGCCGACACCTGCGGCTCGTAGGGTCGTGCGCCAACGCAGACCAACAGCGAGGAGGCCGCTGCCGTGTTGGAGCAGGGCGCAGAACCGCACGCCCCGAAGCCGCCGCCCGGAGGAGGGCAGGCCGGCGTCGCGCGGCTGATGCGCCGCAAGCCCGTGGAGAGGCTGGTCGCCGAGGGCGGCCGCGGCGAGGGAGGCGAGCTGCGGCGCAGCCTCGGACTGTGGCAGCTGACCATGATCAGCATCGGGGCCACGCTCGGCACCGGGATCTTCGTCGTCCTCGGCGAGGCCGTGCCCGACGCCGGGCCCGCGGTGATCGTCTCGTTCGTCGTCGCGGGCCTCACGGCCCTCTTCTCCGCGCTGTCCTACGCCGAACTGGCGGGCACCATCCCGGTCGCCGGCTCCTCGTACTCGTACGCCTACGCGACGCTGGGCGAGCTGGTCGCCTGGGTCTGCGGCTGGTGTCTGCTCCTGGAGTACGGGGTGTCGGTCGCCGCCGTCGCCGTCGGATGGGGCCAGTACATCGACGAACTGCTGCACGGCACTCTCGGTGTGGCGCTTCCCCAGGCCCTGTCCGCGCCGCCCGGCGACGGCGGGCTCTTCAACGTCCCCGCGCTCGTCGTCGTACTCCTCGCCATGGCCTTCCTGTTCGGCGGCGCGAAGGAGAGCGCACGCGCCAACACGGTCATGGTCACGGTGAAGGTCATCGCGCTGCTGCTCTTCTGCGCCGTCGCCGCCACCGGGATACGGGCGGGCAACTACCACCCCTTCATGCCGCTGGGCATGGCCGGCGTGAGTGCCGCGGGAGCCACCCTCTTCTTCTCCTACATCGGATTCGACGCGGCCTCCACGGCGGGGGAGGAGGCCAAGAACCCGCAGCGTGACCTGCCGCGCGCCATCCTCCTCTCGCTCGTCCTGGTCACCGCGCTGTACTGCCTCGTCGCGGCCGTGGCCGTGGGCGCGACGCCGTGGCGGCGGTTCGAGGGGAGCGAGGCGGCGCTCTCCGGAACCCTGCACAGCGTCACGGGGCAGGACTTCTGGCCCACGCTGCTGGCGTTCGGGGCCGTCGTGGCCATCGCGTCGGTCGTGCTGACCGTGCTGTACGGGCAGACCCGGATCCTCTTCGCCATGTCGCGGGACGGACTGGTGCCGGCCGTCTTCTCCAAGGTCCACCCCCGCAGCGGCAGCCCGCGCGCCAACACCGTGATCGTCTCGGCGTTCTGCGGGACGCTCGCCGCGGCCGTGCCGCTCGGGCGTCTCGCCGATGCCACCAGCATCGGCACGCTCTTCGCCTTCGCCCTCGTCAACGTCGCCGTGATCGTGCTGCGGCGCACGCGGCCGGAGATGCGGCGGGCCTTCCGCGTGCCGCTCTCGCCGCTCTTCCCGCTCGTCGGGCTCGGGCTGTGCCTGTGGATGATGTTCTCCCTGGACACCGTCACCTGGGCGGTGTTCGGCGTCTGGATGGCCGTGGGCGCTGTGGTCTACTTCGGGTACGGGATGCGCCGCTCCCGGCTGACGAACGCACCGAACCCAGCGCTCACGGAAGAGTGACCGGCCCGCAGTGACCCTCAACGACCTCGACGAACGCATCGTCCACGCCCTCTCCGAGGACGCCCGCCGCTCCTACGCCGACATCGGCGCCGAAGTGGGGCTCTCCGCGCCCGCCGTCAAGCGCCGCGTGGACCGGCTGCGGGCGGAGGGGGCCATCACCGGGTTCACCGTGCGCGTGGACCCGGCGGCCCTCGGCTGGGAGACGGAGGGCTACATCGAGATGTACTGCCGGTCCAAGACCGGCCCCGAGGACATCCGCCGCGCGCTGGCCCGCTATCCGGAGGTCGCCTCCGCCTCGACGGTGACCGGCGAGGCGGACGCCATGGTGCAGATCTTCGCCTCCGACATGCGCCACTTCGAGCAGGTACTGGAACGCATCGCCGGCGAGCCGTTCGTCGAGCGTACGAAGTCGGTGCTCGTGCTCTCGCCGCTGCTGCGCCGCTACACGGCGGGCGCACCGCGCTGACGCCGCGCCTGGGCTGACGCCGCGCCTGGGCTGACGTCCGTGCCGCCGGCGAGCCGCCGGGCGGGCTCCGTGCGCAGGTCATACGGCCGACACGGGTGCGTCGTATACGCCGCGCAACGAATCGGCGCATACGAGGCCAGACGCGCAACGAAGCGCTCCGGCACGCGCAACGGAAGCGCCTTGTCGGCCGGTGCCGCGGGCCGTACCGTCGAAGTGTTCCCCAGTACACCCGCACGGACCGGGCCCCGCCGCGCCCGCACCCGTGCGCCCGAGCACGCAGAGGTCCCATGCCGTCGCTGCGCCTCGCCCTGCACCAGGGCCCCGCCGGTGTCCCCGGCACCGTCGAGGACGGTCTCGCCGCGCTCGACGGCGCCGCCCGCGCGGCCGCCGCCGGGGGCGCACGGCTTCTCGTCACGCCCGAACTCTCCCTGACCGGCTACGCGTTGGGCGACCGCGTCGCCGAGCGGGCGGAGCCGGCGGACGGCCCCGCCTCCCGCGAGGCGGCCCGTATCGCCGCCGCCCACGGCATCGCCGTCGTCCACGGATATCCCGAACGCGACCCCGAGGGCGGCGCGTTGTACAACTCGGCCGCCCTCGTGGGGCCCGACGGGCGGCTCCTCGCCGGCTACCGCAAGACACACCTCTACGGCAGCTACGAGACCGAGCACTTCACCCCGGGCGGGCGGCTCGTCGTGCAGTCCGTCCTGGACGACGTCCGCGTCGGCCTCCTCGTCTGCTACGACGTGGAGTTCCCCGAGGCCGTGCGCGCCCACGCCCTCGCCGGTACGGAACTGCTGGTCGTGCCGACGGCGCTGATGCGCCCGTACGACATCGTGGCGGAGACGGTCCTGCCCGCGCGCGCGTGGGAGAACCAGATCTACGTGGCGTACGTCAACCGGGCCGGCCGGGAAGGGGAGTTCGACTTCGCCGGGCTCAGCGCGCTCGCCGCGCCCGACGGGACGGTGCCCGTCCGCGCCGGGCGGGAGCCGGACCTGCTCTTCGCCGACGTCGACACCGGCCTGCTGCGCGCCTCCCGCGCGGAGAACAGCTATCTCACCGACCGGCGGCCCGGGCTCTACACGGCCTGACCCCGCAGGCACCTCGCCACCGCCGGGCCCGGCCCCGCGCCGGGACGCCCGGACCGGGCCCCCGAACTCGCAACCCCGAGCCCTCCGTTCACAACCGCGATCCCAACCGCGACCCCGATCCCAACCGCAACCCCGATCCCGAGCCGACCCGCACCCGGAGAGGAGAAGTGCGCCGATGACGTCCACGGTGCCCACAGCCGTACACGAGGAGCAGCAGCCCGCGGCCGCGGCAGGCAGGCCGCTGACCATGTCCGGGCCGGACTTCCCGTTCGCCTACGACGACTTCCTCGCACACCCCGCGGGGCTCGGGTCCGTCCCCGCCACCGAACACGGCACCGAGGTCGCCGTCGTGGGCGGCGGACTCTCCGGCATCGTCACCGCCTACGAGCTGATGAAGACCGGACTCAGGCCCGTGGTCTACGAGGCCGACCAGATCGGCGGCCGCCTGCGCACCGCGCGCTTCGACGGCTGCGACGGCGAACTCACCGCCGAGCTGGGCGCGATGCGCTTCCCGCCGTCCTCCACCGCCCTCCAGCACTACATCGAGCTGACCGGCCTGGAGACCGCGCCGTTCCCCAACCCCCTTGCTCCGGCGACGCCTTCGACCGTCGTCGACCTCAAGGGCCGCTCGCACTACGCCCGTACGCTCGACGACCTTCCGCCCGTCTTCCACCAGGTCATGGACGCCTGGAACGCCTGCCTGGAGGACGGCGCCGAATTCTCCGCCATGCAGCGGGCGTTGCGGGAGCGCGACGTGCCGCGCATCCGCGAGATCTGGTCCCGACTGGTGGCGAAGCTCGACAACCAGACCTTCTACGGGTTCCTCTGCGACTCGGAGTCCTTCGCCTCCTTCCGGCACCGTGAGATCTTCGGGCAGGTCGGATTCGGCACCGGCGGCTGGGACACCGACTTCCCCAACTCCATCCTGGAGATCCTCCGCGTCGTCTACACCGGCGCCGACGACGACCACCGCAGCATCGTCGGCGGCAGCCAGCAACTCCCGCAGCGCCTCTGGGAGTCGGAGCCGGACAAGCTCGTCCACTGGCCTGCCGGCACGTCCCTCGCCTCGCTCCACGAGGACCACGGCGGCCCCCGGCCCGCCGTCACGGGGCTGCGCCGCACCGCGGGCAACCGCATCACCGTCACCGACGCCGCGGGAGAGATCCGCACCTACCGCGCGGCGGTCTTCACGGCCCAGTCGTGGATGCTGCTCAGCAAGATCGACTGTGACGACGAGCTGCTTCCCATCGACCACTGGACGGCGGTGGAGCGCACCCACTACATGGAGTCCTCCAAGCTGTTCGTGCCCGTGGACCGCCCGTTCTGGCTCGACGAGGCCGTCGACGACAAGGGCGAGCCGACCGGCCGCGACGTGATGAGCATGACGCTCACCGACCGGATGACGCGCGGCACGTATCTGCTGGACGACGGCCCGGACCGGCCCGCCGTCATCTGCCTGTCGTACACGTGGTGCGACGACAGCCTGAAGTGGCTGCCCCTGGACGCCGGTCAGCGCATGGAGGTGATGCTCAAGTCGCTGGGGGAGATCTATCCGAAGGCCGACATCCGCAGCCACATCACCGGCAGCCCCGTCACGGTCTCATGGGAGAACGAGCCGTACTTCATGGGCGCGTTCAAGGCCAACCTGCCCGGCCACTACCGGTACCAGCGGCGGCTGTTCACGCACTTCATGCAGGACTCGCTGCCCGAGGACAAGCGCGGACTCTTCCTCGCCGGAGACGACGTCTCCTGGACGGCGGGCTGGGCGGAGGGCGCGGTGCAGACCGCTCTCAACGCCGTATGGGGGGTGCTGCACCACCTCGGCGGCGGCACCGACCCGTCGAATCCCGGACCGGGCGACGTCTTCGACGACATCGCGCCGGTGCTGCTGCCGGAGGACTGAGCGAGCCGGCCGGGCCGCGCGCGAGCGGCCCGGCCGCGCGGTTCACATGCCCGCGGCGCGGACGGCCGCGTGCAACTCCCTCCCGGCGTCGATGAGTTCGGCCGCGTCGCGCGTGCTGTTCTGGAAGTCGAGGATCGCCTCGTCGACCCCGGCCGCCACGCCCTCCGCGAGATCCTCGACGATCTGCTCGACGCTGCCCTGGTAGGTCCGGCGGTCTCCGCCCATCGGCTTGCCGGTGACCTGCACGCCGCACCGCTGGACGACGGTGAGGGAATCGGGGTCGCGGCCGTGCCGCTCGGCGAGTTCGCGGAGTGCCGCACGGTTGCGCGCCACCTCCGGGTGCGGGGTGAGGGAGGGGATCCACCCGTCGGCGCGGCGCGCGATCCGATCCAGGGTGCGGGAGTTGCTCGCGGCGAGCAGCACGGGCACCTCTCCGCCGGGCGGCTTGGGTCCGACGTCCGCCGGCGCCAGGCGCGTACGGGTGCCCTCGTACGCGGACGTGCCGGGGCTCCACACCGTCTCGCACACGTCGAGCACTTCGTCCAGCAGCGCGCCCCGCCTGTCGAAGTCGGCCCCCGCGGCGGCGTATTCGTCGCGCGACCAGCCGGTTCCCAGCCCGGCGACCAGGCGTCCGCCGCTCGCCGCGCTCAACGTGGCCAGCGTGCGCGCGAGTTCGAACGGTGCGTGCAGCGGCGCGACCAGTACGGACGTGCCCAGCCGCACCCGTTCGGTGACCGCGGCCGCCTGCGCGAGCGTGACGAGCGGGTCCGCGATGTCCCGGAAGGTCTCGGGCCACGGGCGGCCCTCGACGCCGTACATCCCGTCGACGGGGTCCTCCGGCACCAGGGTGCGCTCGAAGACCCACAGGCTGTCGTAGCCGATCGCCTCCGCCTCGCGCGCCACCGCCGTCACGTCGCGGCCCGGCACGTAGTGCTTCATCTGCGGCAGCCCCAGGCCCAGTCGCAGCGTCATGTCTCCTCCGTACAGCTCGTGTCCGGACGGGAACGTCCCCGCCGTGCAAGAGTGCCCCTTCCGGGCCCCCGCCATCCCTCCCGCCACAGCGGCACCGGATGTTCGGCGGGATCGGACGTTCAGCGGCAGGGGAGGGGAGTGAGCAGGCACCGCCCGGCCATGCCGGCGCTCGCGTCCAGGCGCTCGGTGAACTCCGCGGCCAGCCCCGGCCGTTCGCGCAGCCCGCGGAGGACGAGGAAGGCGGCCCAGGCGCCGCGACGGGCCATCTCCAGGCTCCACGAGCCCACCAGATGCGTGAGCGGATCGGCGACGTCGAGGAGGTCGGGGCCCGGCATCAGCTCCTCGCGGATGCGCTCCTCCAGAAGCGTCAGCAGATCCCCGACGCGCTCGAAGTCGCCCTCCAGCTCCTCCGGTTCGGCCTTCCGGGCCCGGCACGTGGCCAGCAGCGCCAGCGGCAGGTCGTGCCCGACGTGCGCGTTGATCCCGGCAAGGGCGAACTGAAGGGGACGCACGTACGGATGGCGGCGCAGCTGGAAGAGCGGGCGCCAGCAGGCGGGCGGGCGGTGGCCCTCGCTCTGCGCCTCGACCGCCGCGAGATAGCGGCCGGCGAACCGGACACCCAGTTCCTCCGCCGCCCCACGGTCGGGGAACCAGCCCGAATCCAGGCGCCGTTGGAGCTCCAGCGTCACCGACAGATACACCCTGTTGAAGACGGCCACGCCGTCGCCCTGCGGCAGTCCGTCACCGATGCCGCGCATGCGCAGCACCACGGAGCGCAGCCCGCCCGGCGGCCGCGGCGCGCCCACGAGCCGGGGTTCCCGCGTGCGGCCCGGCGCGGATGTCCGTTCAGCTGACGTCATGGGGGCAGCGTGGCACCCGTGGTGGCGCGGTGCGGCGGACACGGCGCGCGGGGCGCCCGGACGGGGGACGACCGGAACACCGCCGGACGGGCCCCGACTTCAGCAGCCGCTCATGCGCCCGGATCACACACGCGGAACGGGCCGTGCGCCCGCGCTCATGGCGCTTCGGGAGCGGAGGCCGGACTGCCCTCTGCACGGGCGGGCGAGTCCAGGGGCTTGCCCGAGGCGGTGGTGCGCGCTTCGGTACGCAGCACGCCCGCGCCCAGCACCAGCCCGAGCAGCATCAGCGTGACCAGCCCGAAGGACACGGACAGCGACGTCGCCTCCGCGATCCAGCCGACCGCCGCGGGGGCCGCCAGCCCCGAGGCGTAGGCGAGGGTGGCGACACCCGCGATCTCCTGGCCCGGCGAGGCCGAGGGGATGCGGCCCGCGGCGGCGAAGCACAGCGGCACCACCACCGCCACGCCGATCCCGATCAGCGCGTATCCCGCGATCGCCAGCGCCGGAGTGCGGGCCACCACCACCAGCACGGCGCCGACCGCCGCGGTCAGGCCGCTGGCCCGCACCGTCCGCACCGGTCCCAGGCGCCGGACCACCGCGTCGCCGACGAGCCGGGCGGCGGCCATCGTGCAGGCGAAGGCGGTGAACGCCCCGGCGGCCAGGCCCGGTTCGGCGTTCGTGACGTCTCGCAGATAGATGGCCGACCAGTCCATCGAGGCGCCCTCGGCGAAGACCGCGAAGAATCCGATGAGCCCGACCGTGAGCGCGGCCCGGCTCGGCAGGGCGAAGTTCGGCGGCTCCTCGGCCGGTTCGGCGGCGACCGCGGCGGACTCTCCCGCGCCGGCCGGCTCCGCGGCCTGCCCAGCCTCGCCCGGTGCGGTCTTCCCCTGCTCCCGTATGTCCAGCGTCCAGCGGGACGCGACGAGCGCCGTCACCGCCAGCACCGGTACCACCAGGCCCAGATGGATCCGTCCGTCGAGGCCGATCTGCGCCGCGAGCGCGCCCCCCGCACCGCCCAGCAGCGTGCCCACGCTCCACATTCCGTGCAGCCCGGACATCACCGAACGCCCGTACCGCTCCTCGATCTGCACCCCGTGCGCGTTCATCGCGACGTCCATCAGGCCGAGGCCGCACCCGTACACGAAGAGGATCACGCACAGCCACACCAGCCCCGGTGCGAGCGGGGGAAGGGCGAGCCCGGCACAGCACAGCAGCGACAGCCACGCCAGCGAACGGCGCGGCCCGTAGCGGTGCGCGAGGCGCGCCGAGAGCGGCATCGCCGCGGAAGCACCGATGGTGAGGAAGACGAGCGCCATCCCCAGCCAGCCGTGGCCCAGCCCGAGGTGCTCGCGGATCCACGGGATGGCGGTCGCGAAGCTGCCGCTCACGCCGCCGTGCACGGCGAAGACGACGGAGATCGCGCGCCGTGCGCGGCGGGTGGCGCCGTCGGTGGCGGTCTGCTGCATGTACGGGACCTCCGGCCTGTACGTGTGTGTTCCTCCGGTGTGCGCTTTCCGCACCCTGCTCCCCCAGCTACGCGGGAGGTACCCCAACCCCGCACCGAACTCCGCGGCCTGTGCGATCCGGGCCACTGTACGAGGCGCCGTACCCACCCGAACAAGGGGTTTTCGCAAGGCCGTTGCAAGAAACTGAAAGGCTTCGCACACACTCGACGCATCCGCGTGCACGCACTGTGAGTGAGCCCACAGGCCGTCCGGCCCTGCCGGAAGCGGCCTCATGGCAGACTGAACGCGTACCAGTGACGTCAGCGCACTCCGGGGTCGGTGAAAGTCCGAACCGGCGGTTACAGTCCGCGACCCGATCGCCTCCAGCGACCGGTTGACCAGGTGAAACTCCTGGACCGACGGTGAAAGTCCGGATGGGAGGCAGTGCGCGGCGGGCCGAGACCGGTACACCGCCCCGGCTGGCGGACGTCCCCGTGCACCGCACGGAGGCGCCTCCCTCCGACCGGCGGTGCCCCGGCCCGACGAGCCCGTACACATCTCACAGCGCCCCGGAGTCCGTGCCCGAAGAGGCAGGAGAGACCCGGTGGCCACCGACGCAGCAGCCGCAGTGTCAGCCCCTTCCGCCGAACCGGCCGAACGGGCCGCCATGCGCCGCGCCGTCGAACTCGCCGCCCGCGGCCTCGGATCGACCAGCCCCAACCCCGTCGTCGGCTGCGTCGTGCTCAGCCCGGAGGGCTACCCCGTGGGCGAGGGCTGGCACCAGCGCGCCGGCGGCCCGCACGCCGAGGTCCACGCACTGGCCGAGGCCGGGGACGACGCACGCGGCGGCACCGCCGTCGTCACCCTCGAACCCTGCGACCGCACCGGCCGCACCGGTCCCTGCTCCCTGGCCCTGATCGAGGCGGGCATCGCCCGTGTCGTCTACGCCGTCGCCGACCCGTCCGCGCCCGGCGGTGCGAACCGCCTCGCCGAGGCGGGCATCGACGTGGTCAAGGGGCTGCTGGCCGACGAGGCGGCGGCGGGCAACGCGGCATGGCTCACCTCGGTGAGGCTGCGCCGCCCGTACGTCGTCTGGAAGTACGCCGCGACGCTCGACGGCCGCATCGCCGCCACCGACGGCTCCAGCCGCTGGATCACCTCCGACGAGGCCCGCGCCGACGTCCACCGCCTGCGTGCCCGCACCGACGCCGTGCTCGTCGGCTCCGGGACGGTGCGTGCGGACGATCCGCACCTCGCCGTGCGCGGCGTCTCCGGCGCGGTGCAGCCGCTGCGCGTCGTGCTCGACACCGGCGCGTCCGCCGTGCGGCCGGGAGCCCGCGTGCTCGACGGGACCGCACCCACGCTCGTCGCCGTCGCACAGGACGCCGAAACGGACGGACTCGGCGGCGCCGCCGAGGTGTTGAGGCTGCCGCGCGCCGAAGGGGAGCGGCCCGGGCTCGATCTGACGGCGCTTCTGGAGGAGCTGCACGCGCGGGAGATCCGCTCGGTGCTCCTCGAAGGCGGCCCGACGCTCGCCGGGTCCTTCGTAAGGGCCGGGGCCGTCGACGAAGTGATCGGCTACATCGCGCCAGTACTGCTGGGCGCCGGGCCGGCCGCCCTCGGCGACGCCGGAATCGCCACCATCGCGCAGGCGTTGCGACTGAAGGTCACCGAAGCCGTCCGCGTCGGCCCGGACCTGCGCGTGACCGCGGTGCCCGCGGACGCCCTGCGCGCCGGCGGCACCGGCGCCTCCGCCGCCACGACCGCATCCACCGCTGCCACCGAGGAGTCCTGAGTGTTCACCGGAATCGTCGAAGAGCTGGGCGAAGTCGTCGCCGTGGAGAAGCTGCCGGGCGCGGCCCGGCTCCGGCTGCGCGGCCCCCTCGTCACCGAAGGGGCCGGGCACGGTGACTCGATCGCCGTCAACGGCGTCTGCCTCACGGTCGTCGAGACGTCCGGCGGGGAGTTCACGGCGGACGTCATCGGCGAGACCCTTGCCCGCTCCAGCCTCGGCGCGCTCGCCGCCGGCTCCCGCGTCAACCTGGAGCGCCCCATGGCGCTGGGCGGAAGGCTCGACGGTCATATCGTCCAGGGCCACGTCGACGGCACCGGCACCGTCGCCGAGCGGACCGAGGACGGGACGGTACGGATCCAACTGCCGCCGCAGCTGGCCAAGTACATCGTCGAGAAGGGCTCGATCACCGTCGACGGCGTCAGCCTCACCGTCGTCGAGGCGGGCGACGCGCACTTCACCGTCGGCCTGATCCCGACGACGCTGGAGCTGACCACCCTCGGCATCAAGGGGCCCGGCGACCCGGTCAACCTCGAGGTCGACGTCCTGGCCAAGTACGTGGAGCGGCTGCTCACCCACGACCGCGGCACGCAGGCGGGCGGGAGCGAACCCGCGGCCGACGGCGGCGCCGCAGACCCGAGGGAAGCCGTCCGGTGAACGCCCTCGGATTCCTCGACGACGAGGCGTTCACGGCCCTCGGGCAGCACGTCATCTACTCCGACCTCATCGGCAACGTCATCGGCCTGGCCGCGCTCGCCCTGGGCTGGCGGCGCTCCGTCCTCACCTGGCCCGTCCAGGTGCTGGCCGGCGTCGTCCTCGTGGCCGCGTACTACTCGGCGCAGCTCGCGGGCGGAGTCGGCAAGCAGCTGCTGGTCATCGTCGTCGCGCTGTGGGGCTGGTGGCAGTGGCGCCGCGGCAACCGCACCGCCGAGGACGGCGCGATCACCGTGCGGTTCGCGACGCTCCGCGAGCGCGGCGTGCTGTTCGCCGGCACGGTCCTGGGCACCCTCGCGGTCGGCGGGCTCTTCACGCTCGTGCCGAAGCTGTCGTGGAGCCCCTGGCCGGACGCCTACATCTTCGTCGGCACCCTCGCCGCGATGACGGCGCAGGCGCGCGGGCTCGTGGAGTTCTGGTTCGCCTGGCTCCTGGTCGACGTCGTCGGCGTCCCGCTGGCCTTCAGCAGCGGGCTTCCCTTCTCCGGGCTGGTGTACGTCGTCTACCTCGGCCTCGTGCTGTGGGGCATGCGCAGCTGGTGGCTGAGGACCCGTACGGCCGCACCCACGGCTTCCGCAGGCCGCGGAGCCGCCGTCGAAGGAGCACGTCCATGAACGGGCCCGGCAGCGTCGCCGGGTCGCAGACCGGCACAACCGGCCCGAGAAGCAGGGCACACCGAGGAGGCGCAGGCATGACCGCAGCCACCACCAGCCGGCACGTGTACGGCGAGGCCGCCGGGACACCGCAGCTGCCGGACCGCAGCCCCGACGACTTCACCCTCGATCCCGTGGAGCGCGCGATAGCCGATGCCGCCCTCGGCCGCCCGGTCGTCGTCGTGGACGACGAGAGCCGGGAGAACGAGGGAGATCTGATCGTCGCCGCGGAGCGCATCACCCCCGAGATCGTCGCCTTCATGATGAGCGAGTGCAGGGGCCTGATCTGCACGCCCATGGAGGCCGAGGATCTGGACCGGCTGGATCTGCCGCAGATGGTCGAGCGGAACTCCGAGGCGATGGGCACCGCCTTCACGGTCACCGTCGACGCCACCGCGCGCCACGGCGTGACCACCGGCATCTCCGCCGCCGACCGCGCCACCACCATCCGGCTGCTGGCCGACCCCGAGGCCGAGCCGTCCGACTTCGTACGGCCCGGGCACGCCTTCCCGCTGCGCGCCAAGCCGGGCGGCGTACTGGCACGGGCCGGGCACACCGAGGCCGGGGTCGATCTGGCGAGGCTCGCCGGGCTGCGTCCCGCCGCCGCCATCGTCGAGATCGCCGGGGAGGACGGCACGATGCTGCGGCTGCCCGAACTGCTCCCGTTCGCGCGCAAGCACGGCCTCGCGGTGATCTCCATCGAGGACCTCATCGCTTACCGCGAGGCCACCTCCGGCGCCGCGGCGGAGGAGCCCGTACCCGTCGTCGTCCCGGACGAGCCCGAGGTCCGGCGCGAGGCCGCCACCCGCCTGCCGACGCGGCACGGCGAGTTCCGGGCGTACGGCTACCGCTCCACCACCGACGGCGTCGAGCACATCGCCCTGGCCGTCGGAGACCTCACCGCGAGCGCGGGGGAGAACGTGCTGGTGCGCGTCCACTCCGAGTGCCTCACGGGCGACGTGTTCGGCTCGCTGCGCTGCGACTGCGGCACGCAGCTGGAGGCGTCCCTGGAGCGGGTGCAGGCCGAGGGCCGCGGCGTGGTGGTGTATCTGCGGGGCCACGAGGGCCGCGGCATCGGGCTGCTGTCCAAGCTGCGCGCGTACGAGCTCCAGGAGCGCGGCCGCGACACCCTCGACGCCAACCTCGAACTGGGGCTGCCAGCAGACGCCCGCGACTACGCGGCGGCGGCCCGCGTGCTCGACGACCTCGGTGTGCGCTCCGTGCGGCTGATGACCAACAACCCCGAGAAGTCCGAGGCGCTCGAGCGTCACGGGCTGCGCGTCGAGGAGCGCGTCGCCATGCCCGTCGAGGCGGGCGAGCACAACCTGCGCTATCTGCGCACCAAGCGCGACCGCATGGGCCACGACCTGCCCTGGCTGGAGGCGCGGAACGCCTCGCCCTGCGGCAACCAGTGAGCGCCGGGCACCAGAGACAGACGACCGGCGAGACCGACAGAGACAAGACCTGCGAATAGAGGCAAGGAGCGAGGAACGTGAGCGGCAAGGGTGCCCCCGAAGTGTCCGTGGAGGTAAGCGGCGATCTGCGCGTGGCCGTGGTCGCCGCCCAGTGGCACGAGACGGTGATGGACGGGCTCGTGGCCGGCGCCCTGCGCGCCGCCCGCGAGCTGGGCACGGGCGAGCCGGCGCTGCTGCGCGTCCCGGGCAGCTTCGAACTGCCCGTCGCCGCAAGGGCCCTGGCCGAAGCGGGCTATGACGCCGTCGTCGCGCTCGGCGTCGTCATCCGTGGCGGTACGCCGCACTTCGACTACGTCTGCCAGGGCGTGACCCAGGGCCTGACGCAGGTCGGGGTCGAGACCGGCGTGCCGATCGGCTTCGGCGTCCTCACGTGCGACGACGAGCAGCAGGCCCTCGACAGGGCCGGGCTGGCGGGCTCCTCCGAGGACAAGGGGCACGAGGCCACCACCGCCGCCGTGGCGACCGCCGCCGCGCTGCGCTCGGTGGCGGCACCGGCCTGACCCCCCCGACGGCCCGACCGCCTGACCTGCCCGACCCTGCCCCGGGAGGCCCGGAAGCCGCCCCGTAGAGTTGGGAACACCATGGCGAACAAGACATTCGAGGAGCTCTTCGCCGAGCTCCAGCACAAGGCCGCCAACGGCGACCCGATCACCTCGCGCACGGCCGAACTCGCCGCGCAGGGCGTGCACTCCATCGGCAAGAAGATCGTCGAGGAGGCCGCCGAGGTGTGGATGGCCGCCGAGTACGAGGGCGACGAGCGCACCGCGGAGGAGATCTCGCAACTCCTCTACCATCTCCAGGTCCTGATGATCGCCCGCGGTGTGACCCTCGAGGACGTATACGCTCACCTCTGAGTCCCGCCCGGCACCTCGTCTCTCCGCACTTCGCACTCACGCACCGCACTCACACGTCACGCTCCGCACGTCCGCACCGGATTCCGCCGGGCACCGCGCAGTCTCAGTCCTGCGCCCGTCCGGCACCCGCCCACGTATCTCACCCACGCAAAGGAAGCCCGCACCATGCTGCGCATCGCCGTCCCCAACAAGGGTTCTCTCTCCGAGCCTGCGGCGGAGATGCTCCATGAGGCGGGCTACAAACAGCGCAAGGACCGCCGTGAACTCGTCCTGACGGACAGCGAGAACGACGTCGAGTTCTTCTTCCTGCGGCCCCGTGACATCGCCGTCTACGTCGGCTCCGGCAAGCTCGACATCGGCATCACCGGACGCGACCTGCTCCTCGACTCCGGGGCGGAGGCCGAGGAGATCCTCCAACTCGGCTTCGCCGGCTCGACGTTCCGCTATGCCACCCGCCCCGGCACGGCCACGGACGTACGCGAATTCACCGGGATGACCGTCGCCACGTCCTTCTCCGGCATCGTCACCAAGCACCTCGCGGAGCACGGCGTGGACGCCTCCGTCGTGCACCTCGACGGCGCCGTGGAGACGGCCATCCAGCTCGGCGTCGCCGAAGTCATCGCCGACGTCGTCGAGACGGGCAGCACCCTGCGCAACGCCGGCCTGGAGATCATCAGCGAGCCGATCCTGCACTCCGAGGCCGTCGTCGTGCGCGGCACCGACGCCCCCGACGACGACCCGAAGGTCCGCCAGTTCCTCCGCCGCATGCAGGGCGTCCTCGTCGCCCGCCGGTACGTGATGATGGACTACGACATCCGCGCCGAGCACCTGGAGCAGGCCGTCGCCCTCACCCCCGGGCTCGAATCGCCCACCGTCTCACCGCTGCACGACCAGGGCTGGGTCGCCGTACGCTCCATGGTCCGTACGAAGGAGGCGCAGCGAATCATGGACGACCTCTACGAGTTGGGCGCCCGCGCCATCCTCACGACCGGCATCCACGCCTGCCGCCTCTGATTCGCCGCGCGTCCTCCAGGAGGATCCGGATGACCGAACTTCCGTCCCTGCCCGTCACGTTCCGCCCGAGCCGCACGCGCGCCGTCCTCCTCACGGTCGGCGCCGCGGTGTTCGCCGTGCTCACGGCCGTCGCGCTGACCCTGCCCGCGACGAGCACGGGGGAGCGGGTCAGCTTCGTCGTCACCGGCCTGCTCTTTCTCGGCGTACTGCTTCTGCTGTCGCGTCCGCACGTGACCGCCGACGAGGGCGGAGTCACAGTCGTCAACCTGACGGCCAGGCGCCGCCTCGAATGGGCGGAGGTGCTGCGGGTCAACCTCCGCCAGGGCGACCCGTGGGTCAGCCTCGACCTGGCCGACGGCACCAGCCTTCCCGCGATGGGCATCCAGCCGGGGATCGCGAAGGAGCGGGCCGTCGCCGACGCGAACGCGCTGCGTGCACTGGCGGAACGGCACGGCACGGGCGAGACGGTGCGCTGATGCGCTGACCGCCCCGGCAGGTTCCCATCGCGACGCGGCCGAGTCCTGCCCCGGCCCGGCGGCGAACCCGCCGCGGCCCCGCGGCGAAACCCGTCGCCGCCCCTTTTCGCCACGCCCCGACGCGGCGCCGTCACAGCGTGCTTCGGCCTTCGCGGCGGAATCGACTCGTCCGCCGGCCGCCTCTGCCGCGCGCCGCACGGACGTGTTTACTCTGGTCGGAACGGCGGATCCAGCCGCCCCCGACCGCGACCCGCTACCCGAGGAGTGACCCCCGTCAGAGATGGACGGATCGTCCTGTAGTACCTGCGCTGTGTTCCCCAGCACCTTCCGGGGGGACACAGCATGACCCTTTCGCTCACGCTTCTCGCCGCCGCCTTCGTGCTGGTCCTCGCCAACGGCTTCTTCGTCGCAGCCGAGTTCGGACTCGTCACCGTCGAACGGCCCGAAGCAGAACGGGCCGCCGCCGAGGGCGACCGCAGGGCCCGCGCCGTGACGGCCGCCCTGTCGGAGCTCTCCTTCCAGCTCTCCGGCACCCAGTTGGGCATCACCCTCACCTCCCTCGTCGTCGGCATGCTCAGCGAACCGGCCCTCGCCCACCTGCTGAGCGGGCCCCTGACGGCGACGGGCCTTCCCGAGGGCGCCGTGCCCGGCACGGCCGTCACCGTCGGCATGCTGGTCGCCTCCGCCGTGCAGATGGTCATCGGCGAGCTGGTGCCGAAGAACTGGGCCGTCTCCCGGCCGCTGGCCGTCGCGCGATTCGTCGCCGGTCCGCAGCGGCTCTTCTCCGCCGCGTTCCGCCCCGTCATCACGCTGCTCAACGCCGTCGCCAACCGCATCGTCCGCGCGTTCGGCGTCCAGCCCGCGGAGGAGCTGGCCTCGGCCCGCACACCGGGCGAACTGGTCTCCCTCGCCCGGCACTCCGCGCGTGCGGGAGCCATCGAGGAGGACACCGCGGACCTGTTCGTACGGACGCTCTCCCTCGCCGGCCTCACCGCGCAGCACGTGATGACGCCGCGCGTGCGCGTCAGCGCGCTCCAGAGCGGCGCCACCGCCGAGGACGTCGTCAACCTGACCCGCGCCACGGGCCTGTCCCGCTTCCCCGTCTGCCGCGGACGCCTCGACGAGATCACCGGCACCGCCCATCTCAAGGACGCCCTCGCCGTTCCCGCGCAGGAGCGGCTGCGCACGCCCGTCGACGACATCACCGCCCCCGCGCTCCTCGTCCCGGAGACGCTGCCCGTGCAGCCGCTGCTGGAGCGGCTGCGCAGGGAGGCGCCCATAGCGGTCGTCGTCGACGAGTACGGCGGCACCGCGGGCGTGGTCACCCTGGAGGACATCGTCGAGGAGCTCGTCGGCGAAGTGCGCGACGAGCACGACGGCGACGACGTACCCGTGCTCGCGCCCGCTGCCCCCGACCCCGAGGGCCGCCCCGCGTGGGAGGCCGACGGCGCCTGCCGCGTCGACGTGCTGCGCCGCATCGGCCTCGACGCGCCTGAAGGCCCGTACGAGACGGTGGCCGGCCTCGTCGCCGACCGCCTCGGGCGCATCCCCGCCCCGGGCGACACCGCGCACCTGCCGGGCGGTTCCGGTGCGCCCGGCTGGCAGCTGCGGGTGCGCCTCGTCGACCACCACCGCGCCGAACGCGTCCGTATCGTGCGGGCCGAGGAGAGCGGACGGGGCGGTGCGCCGCCCGCGCGGGCCGCCGTGCCCGCGGAGAGGAGCCTCGGGTGAGCGCCCTCCAAATCCTCTTCGCCATACTGCTGGTGCTCGCCAACGGCTTCTTCGTCGGCGCCGAGTTCGCTCTGGTCTCGGTGCGCCGCAGCCAGATCGAACCGCTGGCGGCGGCCGGTTCGGCGCGCGCCCGCCGGGTCCTCAACGGCCTGGAGAACCTGCCGCAGATGATGGCCGCCGCGCAGTTCGGCATCACCGTGTGCTCGCTGACGCTGGGCGCCGTGGCCGAACCCACCATCGCGCACCTGCTGGAGCCCCTCTTCGACGCCGTACGGCTGCCCGAAGCGCTGGTCCACCCCGTCGGCTACGTCGTGGCGCTGGCCGTCGTCGTCGCCTGCCACCTCGTCATCGGCGAGATGGTGCCGAAGAACCTCGCGATGGCGGCGCCGGAGCGCACCGCGCTGCGGCTCTCGCCCGCCCTGGTGGCCTTCGCCCGGCTGTGCCGCCCGGTGACGGCGGGCCTCGGCAGCTGCTCCACGGTCGTACTGCGTCTCTTCCGCGTCGAGCCCAAGGACGAGGTCGAGGCCGCCTTCACCAGCGAGCAGCTCACCGACCTCCTCGCGGACTCACGCCAGGCCGGGCTGCTGGACCACGAGGAACACGAGCGCCTCTCCGACGCCCTGGAGCTCGGCTCGCGTCCCGTGACGGACGTGCTCCTCGCCCCCGGCTCCCTGGTGACCGTGGGGCCGGACGTCACGCCGCGGCAGGTGGAGGAACTCACGGTGCGCACCGGCTACTCGCGCTTCCCGGTGTGCGACTCCGACGGCGCGTTCATGGGCTATCTGCATGTGAAGGACATACTCGACCTGACCGAGGACCTCGCGGAGCACGACCGTGCCGTGCCGCAGCATCTGTGGCGCTCCATGACGACGCTCCGCGCCGAACTGCCCCTGGACGACGCGCTGGCGGCGATGCGGGGAGCCGCATCGCACCTCGCGACCGTCGCGGACGCGTCGGGACGGGTGCTCGGACTGGCGGCGCTGGAGGACGTGCTGGAGATGCTCGTCGGTGAAGTCCGCGACCCGGCGCACGAGTCGGCGGGCGCCCCGCCCAAGCAGCGGAGTGCGGGCGGGACTTCGGGCGGCGCGGGACCCGCGGCTTCACAGGCGGCGGCGTCGGCCGCTTCGTCCGGTTCGGCCTCTTCGGGTCCCGCCGAGGCGGACCGCGGCGCGGAGACGCCCGGAGAGGGGGGCTCCGTCGGGGCGGTCAGGCGAGCGGAGGAGGAGGATCCAGGCGCGGACCGTCCGGACCCCGGCCGGAGAGCACCTCACCGTACGCCTGCATGAGGTCCGGCAGCCGCAGCGTGGCCAGGTCCTCCCTGGTCGGAGTGCCCGGATAGCCCGACAGCCGCAAGTCGCGGTAGGCGCAGCTCTTCTCGTAAAGGGTGCGCAGGAAGCGGCCGTTGCCCAGCTCGTCGACCCAGCCCTGGTCGACGACGTGGCCGCTGATGCTGCGCATCTCCTCCAGGCTCTCCTCGTCCCACACGTCGCCGTTGTCGGCGGCGAGGACCTCGCCGATCGCGGTCAGCTCCAGCGGCCGGTAGCTGGGGAAGTCGACGCGCGTCGTGAAGCGTGAGGAGAGCCCCGGGTTCGCGGCCAGCAGCCGGTCCATGCCCTCCCGGTAGCCGGCGAGGATCACCACCAGCTGGTCGCGGTTGTCCTCCGCGCGCTTGAGCAGCACCTGAAGCGCCTCGTCACCGTACGCGTCGCCCTTGCTGTAGCCGGAGTTGGACAGCGCGTACGCCTCGTCGACGAAGAGCACGCCACCCAGGGCCGAGTCGATGAGCTCGTTGGCCTTCACCGCCGTCTGACCGAGGAACTCGCCGACCAGATCGGCCCGTTGGGCCTCGACGAGATGGTCGCCGCCCAAGAGTCCCAGCGCGTAGAACGCGCGGCCGAGTATGCGTGCCACGGTCGTCTTGCCCGTGCCGGACGGGCCGGAGAAGACGAAGTGCCGCTTCGGCGGCTGGACGGGCAGGCCCTGCGCGGCGCGCAGCCGCGCCATGTGCAGCTGGGCCGAGAGCGCACGCACCTGCCGCTTGACCGGCTCCAGGCCCACCATCCGCTCCAGCTCGTCCAGCGCCTGGGCGAGCAGCACCGGGTCGGACGGGCCGGTCAGCACGCGGTCGACGCCCGAGCCGCCGGCGTGCGGGATCATCCGGTCCCGCACGGCGTCGGAGTCGACCCGCACCGGCTCCGCCGGGTCGCCGGAGTCCTCCAGGCGCAGCGCGTCCGCGCCGGGGTCGACGTTCGGGTCGGCGGTCTCCGCGGGGTCGGGGACGTCGGCCATGCCGGGCACGCCCAGCCCGTCGAGGCCGGCGCCGGCTGCCGGGCCGCCGCCGGGGCCGGGCTCCGCCGCGGACGTCTCGGCCGCGTCCATCCCGGACTCGTACGGGCCGTCCAGGCCGGCGGTGCCGTCCTGCCCTGCCCGGCCGCCGGCGCCCGTGTCGGAGCCGGCCAGGGTTATGGCCGCGGCCAGGTCGCCGCCGTCGCCGAGCCCGTCGCTCTCCGCGATGGTGGTCAGCCGTGCGGCGGTGTCCATGAACGCCGGGTCGATCCGGTGCACCGCGCGGTAGAGCGGCAGGGCCGCGGCGCTGCGGCCGGTGCCCTCGCGGGCGCGCGCGAGCCAGTAGCGCAGCTCCTTGCGCTGCGGCTGCTCGCTGCGGCAGCGCATCAGCGCGGCGGCCAGCAGCGGCTCCGCCTGCCCGTACATCTCCAGCCGCACCCGCGCCATCCCCGCGAACAGGCCGGCCTCTATGCCCAGCAGCGCGTCGTCGACGAGGGGTTCGGTGTGCGCGACGAGGCGCTCCCAGTCCTTGGCGAGATACGCGCGGCACGCGTGCAGGAAGCGCACCTGCGGATCGGTCTCCACGGGAGGGCAGTCCGCGAGCGCCCTGTCGAGCTCGGCGACGTGCCGCCCGTCGAGCCAGTGCGACGCGTGCGCCAGCAGCAGATCGCGCTCGCTCTCCAGCACCGGCTGCACCCACCAGCCGAGCCAATACCAGGAGTTGAGGTTGCGGGCGTGACGCCTGCGCTGCTCACCGAAGCGACCGCGGTTGTGGTACATCCGCAGCAGCGCCGTCGCGGTGTCCGCGCGCAGCGCATGCAGGCCGAGCCAGCCGTCGGCCATGCCGGGATCGAGCCGTACGGCCGTGTGGAACTCCTCCTCGGCCTGGGCGTACTGGCCCACGGTGTAGGCGTCCACGCCACGCAGCCAGGCGAGGTCGGCAGGGGTGTGCAGATGCGGGCCGCCCTGCGTGCCGTAGTCCATCACGTCCCCCACGAAACGTCCCCCCGTCATCCGCCGAAGGCCCGCCCGCTCCGTCCCCCGGGGGCCCTGCGCCCCGGTGCCCCGCGCCGGGCAGCCGGATGAGCTGTGGGACGAACGTCCGTACTCCGGGCGGGAATTGGGGCTCGTTGACCCTGGTTTTCCCGATGTCCCGCCGCCCTACGCATCGTACCTGCGAGATCGTCCGGGCCGAAGGGCGGTGCACTCGACGCGGCAGGAACCCTGTGGGGACGCCGGGCGGTCAACTCCCGTCACATACGGTGAACACCGCTGGAGGGGGATACGGCCGCGGGACGGAACGCGGGCAGAACGAAGCCCCCGATCACGGGGGAACAACCGGGGGCTTCGCGTCTGCGGGCGACCTGTACAGACCGCTTGTTGGAAAAGTAATTCCTGTGAGGCTCCCGGGTCAAGCGGCCCCGGTGCACCTGGTGCGGAAGAGGTGCCGGAAGCTCCCAACGGGTCACCGACGGTGAGGAGTTGGGACTGTCAGCACCCTCCCGCGGGCCCCTCTCGCACCTCGAATCCCTGCGCTCCCTGACGCACCACGAAATTCGCAGATGAATGCGAAGGGTCCTCCGCGAAATGCGCACTCTCCGCGTGCGTCCACGCCTCCCAGAATTCCGTGAGCTTCCCGCCGTCCCGTGCGCGCCCGCGCCGCCACGCGTCCCCGGCCGCCATGTCCATCCACAGCAGACAGGCCAGATGCGGCCGCAGGGCACGCCGCCCCGCCCCCACGCCCTCGACGAGGACCACCGGCTCGGGCCGCAGGGTGGCCGCGGCGTCCGGATCGCCGGGGAAGGTCGCCCGGGTCCAGTCGTACGGGGCGTAGCGCGCTGTGCGTCCCTGGGAGAGCGGTGTGAGCACCTGCTCGGTGAGCCGGCCGGTCCAGTCGAAGAAGGCGTCGTGGCTGGCCAGGTCGTCCAGGTGCAGTACGGGGGCGCCCCCGAGTTCCCCGGCGAGCCGCCCGGCGAAGGTGGTCTTGCCCGACCCGGCGTGCCCGTCGACGGCGACCAGCCGCACGGGCCCGCACGACGGCGGCCGGTCCCGCAGCCGGGCGGTGAGCGCGTCGAGAGGGACGACGGGGACGGCAGGGAGGCGCCTGGACACCGGATCAGCGTACGGCGGAGACCCCGCCGCCGGGATCCGGCCGTGATCGTCCCGGGCACGGCCGACCCCCGCCCGACCCCGGACCGGGCCCGCCGGGCCGTGGCCGTGGCCGTCTGCCCTGTTAGTGGTCCACTCCAATGTTGGTGGGGGCGCCGCAGCCGGACTGCTGGCCCGCGGGGCGCCGGAACGGGGATAGTGGCACTCTGACGCGCACCTGCCGCATGGGAACCGGGATTGAGGGATCGATGGCCATGAACAGCAGACCCACCACGCGCCGTACCGTACTGGCCGCCGCCGTCGCCACGGCGGCCTTCGCGGGCTCTTCGCCGGCCTCCGCGGCGGAGCGGGCCGCACGGCCCGGGCGAGTGGGAGGCGAGAAGTCGAAGATCTCGCTGCGCAGCTGGAGCGCCGCCCGCGACTGGGCGGAGGGCGAGGCCGAGGGGACGCGCGTGGTCCGGCAGGGCCGTCCGGCCGTGATCTTCGACACCCCGCAGGGCACCGCAGAGTACAAGGACCCGCACACCGGCGAGACCGCCACCTGGGAGTACGCCACGTGGACCTCGCCGCTGCGCCCCGCCGGTGTCGCCGCGGGCGAGGTCGTCACGTCCTGGAACGCGCACACACCAAAGGGCACGTGGCTGCGCGTCGAACTCCACGGTGTCTACACCGACGGCACCAAGACGCCCTGGTACACGATGGGCATCTGGACCGCCGGAGACGGCAAGGACGTTCCGCGCCGCACCTCCGTCGACGACCAGAGCGACGGCAAGTCGAGCGTGTGGACCGACACGTTCTCGATCGACAAGCTGGACAGCGGCCTCCGGCTGAAGGCGTTCCAGGTGCGCCTCACCCTCTACCGCGCGCTGGCCGGCGGCGCCGAGCCGGCCGTCTGGCGCCTGAGCGCGATGAGCTCGGACGTTCCCGACCGCTTCACGGTGCCCGCCTCGAAGCCCGGCCCGGGGCGCGGCGTCGAGCTGAAGGTGCCTCGCTACTCGCAGGAGGTGCACAAGGGGCAGTATCCGGAGTACGACGGCGGCGGCGAGGCCTGGTGCAGCCCCACCTCCTCGCAGATGATCCTCGAGTACTGGGGCCGCAAGCCGTCCGAGAAGGACCTGGAGTGGGTCGACCCGGACTTCGCCGACCCCCAGGTGTGCCACGCGGCCCGCTACACCTTCGACTACCAGTACGAGGGCTGCGGCAACTGGCCCTTCAACGCCGCCTACGCGGCCACGTACCGCGACATGGAGTCGGTGGTCACCCGGCTCGGCAGCCTCACCGACGTCGAACGTCTCGTCGCGGCGGGCATCCCCGTCATCACCTCTCAGTCGTTCATCGAGTCCGAACTGGACGGCGCCGGTTACGGCACCGCAGGCCACCTGATGACCGTCATCGGATTCACCAAGGACGGCGACGTCATCGCCAACGACCCGGCCTCGGAGGACAACGACGCCGTACGCCACGTCTACAAGCGCCGCCAGTGGGAGAACATCTGGCTGCGGACCAAGCGCAAGGACGAGGACGGCAAGGTCAAGTCCGGTACGGGCGGCGTGTGTTACCTCTACTTCCCGACCCGGCTGAACTCCGGGCAGCGCCAGGTCCTGCGAAGCCTGGGAATCGGCTGAGCCTGGAATGCGGCTGAGCGCCGCCGCCCGACGGCGGCGCCGATCCACGCCGCCGACCGTCGCCGTACGCGCCCCGTCCACCGGAAGGATCCGGTGGACGGGGCTGCATTCGATCAATTCCGGTCGATTCGGCCGATTCGGTCAACTCCGGTCGTCGTCGGGGGCGTTGCACGACGTGAGTGAGGCCAGGCGGTGCAGGCGCTCCCTCTCCGGGCACGTGTGCAAGGCGTGGAGGGTCGCCCGGCGGCGGTTCAGCCGCCTCAACTCCCCCTGGACGGCCTCCAGTTCGGCCGCGACGAGGTCGCTGAGGGTCCGTTCGCCGGCGAGGACGCGGGCGATGGCCGTCACCGGCGTCTCCAGTGCCCTCAACCGCCTGATCAGCCAGAGGCGTTCGAGCTGCGACGGCGTGTAGCGGCGATGGCCGCCGGCGCTGCGTCCCGCCTCCTTGAGCAGGCCGATCTCGGAGTAGTAGCGGACGGTCCTGACCGGCAGCCCCGAGCGGGACGCCAGCTCTCCGATGCTCAGCGTCTCCTCGGTCGTTCCCTGAGACTCCGGGGTTCGTACCGCCCTCATGTGAGCTTCACGGGAAGGGTCTCCAGGCCGCGGAAGATGAGGCTGTTCCTCCATCGCAGCTGTTCGGGCCGGGTGGCGAGAGTCATGCGCGGAAAGCGCGCGAGGAGTCCGGCCAGCGCGATCCGGCCTTCCAGCCGGGCGAGCGGGGCTCCCAGGCAGTGGTGGATGCCGTGGCCGAAGGCGAGGTGGCCGGGCTGCCCGTGTCCGGCGTCGAAGCGGTGAGCGTCGAAGTCACCGGCGGCGCCGAACCGTTGGGGGTCCCGGTTCGCCGATTCGAGGGCGATCACGACGAACTCGTCCTCGGGGATCTCCACTTCGCCGAGGCGCAGGGGAGCGGTGGTGAAGCGCAGCGTCGTGATGCCGGCCGGGCTCTGATGCCGCAGGATCTCCTCGACCGCGCCGGGCACCAGCCCGGGGTCGGCACGGAGCGCCGCCGCGCGGTCCGGGTCGCTCAGCAGCGCGAGGACGCCGTTGCCGATCAGGTGCGCGGTGGTCTCGTGGCCCGCGGAGAGCAACAGGAAGGCCATCGCGATCAGTTCGGACGTGTTGAGCCGCTCGTCGCCGTCGCCGTCGCCCGCGCGCACCAGGTCGCTCAGCATGTCGTCCGCGGGCCGCCGGCGCCGCGAAGTGACCAGGTCCGTCAGGAAGTCGAGCATCGTGAACGTGGCCTCGTACGCCTCAGGGCCGTAGGCGTACCGGGCGATGACGTCGGACCACGACCGGAACGGGGCGCGGTCGGCCTCCGGTACGCCGAAGAGTTCGCAGATCACCGTCAGCGGCAGCGGAAACGCGAAGGAGCCGAGGAGCTCGACTTCCCGTTCCCCCGTGCGCCCCAGCTCGCTCTCCAGCCCGGTGAGCAGATCGTCGGTGATCTGCTCGATCCGTGGCCGCATCATCTCCACTCTGCGCGCCGTGAACGCCCTGCCGACGAGCTTGCGCAGCCGTGTGTGGTCCGGAGGGTCCCTGTTGAGCATGTGCATCGTGAGCGCTTCGGGGAAGGGCGTGAGAGGAGTTCCCTGTTCGCGCGCCCGGCGCTCGTGCAACGGGGCCGCACGGCGCGAGTCCTTGCTCAACGACGGGCTGGCCAGGGCCTCGCGGGCCTCGTCGTAACGCGTCACCATCCACACGCGCAGCCCGTCGGGCATCACCGCCGCGTGGACCGGGCCCTCGCGGCGCAGCTGCTCGTAGCGGGCGAGGCGGTCGTGGATGAACTCCCCGCCCAGCACGGTCGCCGGTGCGTCGTCGGCACGCGTCATGGACATCCCCCTTGAGCGACCGGCGGCGTGCGCCGGTCGATCGCCGTTCCGGAAGTCGACGGCAAGCTGACCGCAAGCCGTGCTCGGCTCACGCTAGACAGCGGTGCCGGTGCCTCGAACCGGCGAGATCGCCGGTATTCCAGCTCCGGGCGGGAACACGTGAGTTACGGCTGGTCCCGTGCGGCGCCGCGGGGGTCGTCACCGTGGCTGTCCCCGACGCCGTCGCCGGTCAGCGCGAGCCTCACGAGTTCCGTACGGGAGCTGATGCCGAGCTTGCGGAACACCTTGCGGAGGTGGTCGTCGACCGTGCGCGGGCTGATGAACAGCTGCGCCGCCGCTTCCCGGTTGGTGTGGCCCTGGCCGACCGCCTCCACGACTTGGAGCTCCTTCGGCGTGAGCGACTCCAGGGCGTGCGGGTCCCGGCGGCGCACGGTCTCGCCCGTGGCGCGCAGTTCCTCGCGGGCGCGCCGGGCCCACGCCGCCGCGCCGAGCAGCTCGAACTCCTCCAGGGCGGCGCGCAGCCGTGTGCGGGCGTCGGCCCGCCGCTTCCGCCGCCGCAGGAACTCGCCGTACAGCAGGACGGTGCGTGCGCGGTCGAGCGGAAGATCCACCTCGGCGTGCAGGCGCAGGGCCTCCCGGAACGAGCGGTCCGCCTCGTCGCCGTCGGTCACCAGCGCGCGCGTACGGGCCGTCAGCGCCCTCGCCTGGGCGGGCGCCGACGCGGTGTCCCGGGGCATGAAGCGCGCGTACAACTCGTGGGCCTGCTCGGGCAGTCCCGCCCGTACGGCGGCCTCGACATGATCGGGGATCACGGTCAGCGAGACCCGGTGGTGACTGGTCGACATCAAGCCGCGCATGGTCTCCAGATGCAGGGCCGCCTCCTGGCCGTCGCCTTCCGCCAGCGCGAGCCGGGCGAGGGCGCTGCGCACCGTCGCCCCCGCGGTCGCCAGCCGGCGGGCGCCGGCCTGCGCGGTGACCTCGCCGGCGAGCCGCCGGGCCTCCTGCCCGCGTCCGCGTACCGCTGCCAGGGCGGTACGGGTCGCCTGGTGCTGCCACCCGAGATTGGGCTGGCCCGTCTCCGCGGCCAGGTCGTGCCCTTCGCTCACCAGAGCCTCGGCGTGTGCGTAACGTCCGCGCAGCATCTCGTCGTTGGCCTGATACCACAGGGCCCAGGCGAGCGTCCCGGCCGCGCCGAGCGACCGTGCCCGCGCCGTTCCGCGGGTGCGCAGCCGCCGCGCGAGGTCGTAGTCGCCCCGGGCGAAGGCCAGACCCCCGGCTCGTACGAGCAGATAGGGGTCGCCCGTCTCCTCGGCACGTCGGAGATCGGACGCCAGCGACGCGGGGCTCTCGCCCCTGCTGACCGGCGCCACCGCCAGGAAGAGCCGGGCCAGTACGCGATCGCGGCCCTCGCCGGTGTGCGGAAGGCGTGCCATGAGGCGGTCGACCTCCCGCGCCGCTGCCGCGTCGCCCGCGAGGAAGGCGGCCTCTCCGGCGGAGACGAGGATGCGCACGCACAGCCGCGGATCGCTCTCCGCGGCCTTGTCCGCGGCGGACAGCAGGATCGCCAGGGAGTCGGTCGCGACACCGCCGCGCAGCTCGATCATTCCGCGCAGATACCGCATCCGCAGCTCCACCGCCGGGGAGGCGCCGCTGAGTTGGTCGGCCCGGTCGGCGAGGCCGCGGGCACGTACGAGGTCGCCGCCCGTCCAGGCGGCGTCCGCCGCGGCGGCCAGACGGCGGGCGCGGTCGGGCTCGTCCGGGCTCAGCTCCGCCGCACGTTCCAGCGCGGTGGCCGAGGCGCCGTGCCCGGAGCGCCGCAGCGCTCTGCCGGCCGAACGCTCCAGCTCTCGCGCGACGTTCTCGTCCGGCCCGTCCGCGGCCTGCGAGAGATGCCACGCCCTGCGGTCCGCCTCGCGCTCGTGGTCCGCCAGCACGCCGGCGAGCGCCGCGTGCGCTGCGCGCCGGGCGTGCGGGGCGGCGTCGTGGTAGGCGGCGGCTCGGACCAGCGGATGACGGAAGACGACCGTGGAGCCCTCCACGCGTACGAACCCCGCCAGCTCCTCCGACTCCAGCGGCGCGCAGCCGACGCCGAGCGCGCCGGCCGCCCGCCGGATCGTGGCCAGATCGCCCGGGCCCTGCGCCGCGCACAGCAGCAGAAGGCTCCGCTCTGCGGGATCGCGCTGCCTGATCACGCGGGAGAAGACCCGCTCCAACTCGCCTGCCAGCGGCAGGGGATCGGGCAGCGCGTCGCGTCCGTGCAGCTGCCGCTCGGTGAGGGTTCCGGGGATCTCCGCCAGGGCGAGGGGATTGCCGCCGGTCGCCGCCACCAGCCGGTCCCGGACCGCCGGTGACAGGTCCTCGCCCCAGCGCGCGTCGAGGAGCTTCGCTGAGTCGCCGGGGGCGAGCCCTCGCAGACGTAGCTCTTCCATGCCGGTCGCGACCGCCGGTTCGCCGTGCCGCGAGGCCGCGAGCAGCACCACCGGCTCGCTGCCGAGCCGCCGGGCGACGAACGCGAGCACCTGGGCGGAGGGTTCGTCCACCCAGTGCAACTCGTCCACCAGACACAGCACGGGCCGCTCGCCGCCGAGGTCGGAGAGCAGGGTGAGCACGGCCGTCGACACCAGGAAGCGGTCGGGGGCCGGTCCGGCCTTCCGGCCGAGCGCGATGCTCAGCGCGTCCGCCTGCGGCTCGGGAAGCTGCCCCATTCCGTCCAGCACCGGGTGCAGCAGTTGGTGCACCGCGGCGTAGGGGAGCACCGACTCGGCCTCGCTGCCCCGGGCGTGAAGCACTCGCAGATCTCCGGCCCGCGACCGCGCGAAGGCGAGTAACTCCGTTTTCCCCGCGCCGGGTTCGCCCACCAGCACGAGCGCGCCGCCCGCTCCGCCGCGGCCCGCGGCGAGCATCCCGTCGATCGCGGCCTGCTCGGCACCGCGCCCCCACAACATGCGCCGAGTCTAGATTCCGTGCGCTTCCTGCCTCGTCGGCGAGGCTTCCGTAGCCGCGCCCGTACGGACCCGCGGCCCGCCACACGAGACGCCGCGGATCTCGTATTGCCTCACGGCGCCGTGTCCGGGAGTGTTTCGGCCATGCGCGCACTTCCTCTCTTCCCCGCGTCGTTGGTCGGCAGCTATGCGCAGCCCGAGTGGCTCATCGACCGGGCGAGGCTGGCCGACCGGTTCCCTCCGCGAGTCCGCGCGCGCGAGTTGTGGCGTGCGGACCCTGAGCACCTGGCGGAGGCGCAGGACGACGCGACCCTGCTCGCCGTACGGGCACAGGAGCGGGCGGGCCTCGACGTCGTCACGGACGGGGAGATGCGCCGGGAGAGCTACTCCAACCACTTCGCCACCGCGCTGGAGGGCGTGGACATCGACCACCCCGGAGAGGCGCTGGACCGGAGCGGCCACCCCAACCCCGTCCCGCGCGTCGTGGGGCCGATACGGCGCCCCGAGCCGGTGCAGGCCGCGGACGTGCGCTTCCTGCGCGCCAACACCGACCGCGTCGTCAAGGTCACCGTGCCTGGGCCGTTCACGATGTCGCAGCAGGCGCAGGACGACCACTACGGCAATCCCGAGGCGCTGGCGATGGCCTACGCGGAGGCCGTCAACGCCGAGGTGCACGACCTGTTCGCCGCCGGGGCCGACATCGTGCAGATCGACGAGCCCTACATGCAGGCACGCCCCGAACCCGCGCGGGAGTTCGGGCTGAAGGCGCTCAACAGGGCGCTGGAGAACGCTCCCGGGACCACGGCCGTGCACATCTGCTTCGGCTACGCCGCGATCATCCACGAACGGCCCTCCGGCTACTCCTTCCTTCCCGAACTCGCCGACTGCGCCTGCGATCAGGTCTCGATCGAGACCGCCCAGTCCAACCTCGACACCTCGGTGCTCAAGCACCTGCCGGACAAGACGGTGATACTCGGCGTCATCGATCTCTCCGATCACGCGGTGGAGTCCGCCGAGACCGTGGCCGCGAGGGTCCGCCGAGCGCTGCCGTACGTGGACCCCGAGCGGATCGTCGTCGCGACCGACTGCGGCATGAAGTACCTGCCGCGGCAGTCCGCGGAGGGCAAGCTCCGCGCGATGGCCGGCGCCTCGGAGATCCTGCGCGCCGAGTCCGGCCGCTAGAACCCCTGGAACCCGGACCGGCTCTCGCCGGTCCGGGGCCGGTTGCTCCTAGCCGCTCACCTGGTGCGTGGCCGCGCTGCGGTAGCCGGTGTAGGTGTACGGGTTGTCCAGCACCTTGGTCTCGGGGATCTCGGGATTCATCCCCTGCCGCCACGCCTCCTCGCCGAGGGCGCCGCGCAGATGCTCGACGGTGGCCTCGACCGTGCGGCGGACCGCGGGCAGGTCGGCGCCGACGAGCCGGTGATCGTGCTTGACGACCCTGCCGTCGACCAACACCGTGTGCACGTCCGCCCGTTGGGCCTGGAAGGCGACGTGTCCGTACGGGTTGAGGAGCGGGAACATCGCGGGGGAGTGGTCGTTCTTGATCAGTACGACGTCGGCCTTCTTGCCGGGCTCGATGCTGCCGACGGCGTCGTCCAGCCCGAGCGCCCTCGCGCCTCCCCGGGTCGCCCATTCGACGACCTGGTCGGCGCGCAGACGGCAGTGCGTGACCGTCTCGCCCTCGGCGTGCGCCTCCAGATGCTCGCGTGCCCGGTCGGCTCCGAGCGTCGCGCGCATGGCGGAGAAGAGGTCGCCGCTCCACCAGGCGCTGGTGTCCATGGAGAGCGCCACGGGGATGCCGTGCGCCCTGAGCGCCCACGTGGGCGGGTAGCCCTGCCCGCAGCTCTGCTCGCTCTCGGTCGACACCGAGACCGTTCCCCCGGTGGCCGCTATGCGGTTGTAGGAGTCGGGGCTCAGCGTCGCGGCGTGCACGTACACGGTGCCGGGAGTCATGAAGCCGTGGTCGTGCATGAGTCGGATGCTGTCGTCGTTGGTCGCGCCCCACACGCCGGCGTGCGTCGTCACCGGGGCGCCGAGGTCGCGCGCCACCTCGAACGCCGCGCGCTCGGGGAACTCCGGATCGCCCGTCACGTCGAAGGCCATCTGGAAGCCGAGCATGTCGCTTCCGCTGAAGCGCCTCTCGACGAACGCGCGGAATTCCGCCGTTGCGGACCACTCCCACGGCGCGGCCTGGATGTTCCCGTACGCGAGGACGAACCGCCCGGGGACCGCCTCCAGCGCGTCGACGGCGGCCTCGGCGTGGTCGGTCGTCTGGAGGCCGTGCGACCAGTCGACGGTGGTGGTCACGCCGGCGTCGATCGACTCGACCGCAGACAGCAGGTTCCCGGCGTAGACGTCCTCGGGACGGAAGACCTTGCCGTGTTCGAGGTAGTACCAGACGAAGTACTGCGTCAGGGTCCAGTCCGCGCCGTACCCGCGCATCGCGGTCTGCCACATGTGCCGGTGGGTGTCGATCATGCCGGGCATGACGATGCCACCGGCCGCGTCGATCTCGCGGGTTCCCTCGGGGACCTCCAGCGCCCGCCCGACCGCCGCTATGCGCTCGCCGGTCACGAGCACGTCCGCGTCGGTGAGCACCGTCCTGCTGTCGTCCATCGTGAGAACGGTGCCGTGACGGAGCACGACCGGACGTCCTGTCTCTGATGTCTGCTGAGTCCAACCGTCGGTTGTCATGTCTGTCCCCTCCACCACTCCACCCCTCCACCAGAGTTCTGGCGGCGGCTACTTCGCCGTGGCGCCGTACGGCACGAGCATCTGGGACGTCCGCACGACGCTGACCGCGGCGATCCCGAGGACGGGCAGCAGCGTCAGCTGCCACAGCCCGGCGCCGCCCCACCCCAGCCGGCCGACCAGCCAGGCGAAGACCAGGCCGGAGAAGGCGGCGCCGACGTAGTAGGTGAGCATGAACATCCCGGCGCCGCGGCCGACATGCTGCGGCCGGACCGCCCGCTGCATGGCCGTGGTGCAGTTGGTGAACAGGACGCCGCTCGCGAACGTGCCGATGAGGAAGGCCAGTACGTAGTGCCCCGGCGGCGTCGTCACCACCTGGTAGGCGAGGAACGTGCACACGCCCGCACCGGCGAACCCGGCGGCCAGCAGCATGCGCTGGTCGTAGCGGTCGCCCAGCCAGCCGGCGGGCAGCGCCATCATGGCGCCGAACCCGGCCATGGACAGCGCGAACGCCGCCTCGCCGGCGGCGAATCCGAGCTCCTTGGCGAGGAACGTGGGGTAGAGGCCGAGGAAGCCGTAGAAGACCAGGCCCGAGACGGCGCAGGCGACGCCGAGACCCAGGGTGTTGCGGTTCACCGGGTTCGCGGGCACGTGGTCGTAGGTCCGCTCCGAGGAGTCCTGCGCACCGGTCACCACCTCGGTCAGCTTCTTCGAGACGACCGCCACGATGAGCAGCGACATCACGACGCCGGCGGCGGCGAAGACGTAGAACGGCCCGCGCCAGTCGCCCCACGCCGAGACGATCTGCGTGCCGACGAGCGGGCCGAGGAAGATGCCGAGGCCGAACGAGACGCCGACGACACCGGCGGCCACCGCCCGCCGGTGGAAGAAGAACGCGCCGACCACCGCGTACAGCGCCGCCGCGTGCACGCCCTCTCCGACGCCGGAGATCAGCCGGTAGGCGCTCATGTCCACGAAGCCGCCGGCCAGCGGAACGCCGACCGTGCCCGCCGAGTACATGAGGACGGCGATCACGAGGATGTTCCGCCGCGAGAGCCGGTCGGCGAGGAAGCCGCCCGCGAGTCCGGCCGCTGCCAGGCCCAGCGTGAAGCCGGTGGCCAGCGTGCCGCCCTGTTCGAGGCTGAACCCGAACTCGTCGCTGATGTCCGGCAGCAGCGGGTAGAAGATCTGCCGGTCCATCGCGTTGAGCATGTACGAGAGGCACAGCACCCCGAAGCCGACGGCGACGACTCTCGGCGTGGTCGCGGACCTTCCCTGCGCGGTTCCCGTATCCACCTGCTGCTGCGGAACGCTCGTCACGGCGTGCTCCTCGCGGTGTCCGGTGTGCGGACAATCGTCCGTGGAGCAGTAAAGTACGAGCGGGCCTGTGGGCTGTCAAGGTCACGGGACGGCGGTCACGCGCCACGTGGTTGACTGCAAGTCCGCGAGGCTCGCGACCGCGCGTCGGGGGCCCTGGAACGTGTCGACCGAGACGCAGCCAGCAGCAGGAGTGCCGATGCCCCGCCGTGACCCTGACCCCGACTTCATCGAGTCCATCGCCCGGGGCTTCGACGTCATCAAGGCGTTCGACCCGCACAGGCCGGTGATGTCGCTGAGCGAGGTCGCCACGGCCGCGAAGCTCGCGCGTCCCACCGCGCGCCGCATCCTGCGCACGCTGGAGTCGCTCGGGTACGTGCGCGCGGCCGACGCCGGCTTCGCCCTCACGCCCCGGGTTCTCGAACTCGGCCTGACGTACGTCCAGGGCATGGGGCTGTGGGAGGTGGCGCGGACGCATATGGAGCAACTCGTCGCGCGGACGCACGAGTCGAGCTCCATCGCGCAGCTCGACGGCTCCGACATCGTCTACGTCGGCCGGGTCGCCGTGCCCAAGATCATCACGCTGGCGGTGCAGATCGGCACGCGATTCCCCGCCCCGGCGACGTCGCTCGGGAAGATCCTCCTGGCCGATCTCGGCGAGGACGAACTCGAGCGCACGCTCGCCGAGCCGAGCCGCGCGGGCGTCGTCGCCAAGTGGCAGCCCGAGCGGGCCGAACTGGACCGCGTGCTGCGCCAGGTGAGGGCGCGGGGCTGGGCCCTGACCGACGAAGACCTGGCCTCCGGCATCCGCTCGATCGCGGCGCCGCTGCGCGACGGCACGGGCAGGGTCGTCGCCGCCATGAACGTCACCGTCCACGCGGCCGAGACCTCGGTGGAGACGCTCACCGGGGAGTACCTGCCCCTGCTGCGGGAGACCGCGAGCGCGGTGAGCGCCGAACTCGCGGTCTACGACGCCCTGCCGCGCGCGGTGGTCGAGCCCGAGGTCTCCTGACCCCGCCCGACCCGTACCGACGCCCGGCCCCTCCCGGCTCCCGGTGCGCCCTTGACATCCGCTCGCCCGCGCACCGATGCTTTCCGAGTCCGGACAGTTGTCCGGAGAGCGGGCAGGAGGGCTCTCTTGGTGGATGTCATGGCGGGTGACGCACATCCGGAGCAGGACCGGGGCCGGGGGCCCCTCGCCGGGCTGCTCGTCGCCGACTTCTCCCGGATCCTGGCGGGCCCGTACGCGAGCATGCTGCTGGCGGACATGGGAGCCGAGGTCGTGAAGGTCGAGGGCCCGGCCGGCGACGACACCCGCACCTGGTCGCCCCCGCTCCGTGGCGATGTAGCGACGTACTACCTCGGCATGAACCGCAACAAGCGCTCCATCGCGCTGGACTTCCGCGACGCCGAAGACCGCGCCGTCGCACAGGAGTTGGCGGCCCGCGCCGACATCCTGCTGGAGAACTTCCGCCCGGGCGGCCTGGTCAAGTTCGGTCTGGACTACGACAGCGTCGCGGCGGGGAATCCGGCCGTGGTCTACGCGTCGATCAGCGGCTTCGGCTCCGGCGGCGGCGCCGCGCTGCCCGGCTACGACCTCATCGTGCAGGCCATCTCGGGGCTGATGAGCCTGACGGGCGACCCCGACGGCCCGCCGTACCGCTCCGGGATCTCGGTGTTCGACGTGATGTCCGGCATGCAGGCCGCCATCGGCGTGCTGGCCGCGCTGGAACACCGCAACCGCACCGGCCGCGGGCAGCACGTCGAGGTCAACCTGCTCTCCACCGCCCTGTCGGGGATGGTGAACCACACCAGCGCCTACGTCGCCGGCGGCGTCGTCCCGCAGCGCATGGGCAACGCACACCCCAGCCTGTTCCCTTACGAGCCGCTGCCCACCGCCGACGGCGATCTGATCGTCACGGCCGGGAACAACGGGCAGTTCGCCGCCCTGTGCAAGGTGCTGGGCGTCCCGGAGCTGGCCGCCGACCCCAGGTTCGGCACCAACCAGGAGCGCACGGCCAACCGCGAACAGCTCCGGCCGCTCCTCGTCGAACGGCTGCGGACGCGGGGGCGGATGCACTGGTTCCGCGAACTTCTCGACGCGGGCGTCCCGTGCGGGCCCATCAACACGGTCGAGGAAGGCGTGGCGTTCGCCGAACAGCTGGGCCTGGACCCGGTCGTACGGGTCGGGGAGGGCGAGCGCGCGGTCCCTTCGGTGCGCAACCCGATCACCTTCTCCGAGAGCCCCGCGCGCTACGACCTGCCGCCGCCGGGGCTCGACGAGCACGGTGAGCAGCTGCGCGCCTGGCTCACCTCGCCGCGCCGCTGACGACCGGACACCCAGACCGCCGAGGAGGGCACGCAGTGGACAACGGCTCATCGCCCAGCGCACCGTCGTACCCCACGTCGCTCGGTACGTCGGACGCCGAGACGATCTCGCTGCTCGGGCACGACCTGGCCGGCGACCTGATGGGGCACGTCGGCTTCGGCGAGCTCGCGATGTGGATGGTGACGCAGCGGCGCCCCACCTCCGGTCAGGTCCGCCTCTTCGAGACGGTGCTCGTGGCCCTCGCCGACCACGGGTTCACGCCGACCGCGATCGCCGCGCGGCTGACCTATCTGTCCGCACCCGACTCGCTTCAGGGCGCCCTGGCGGCGGGCCTGCTCGGCGGCGGATCCCGGTTCCTGGGCGTGACGGAGGACTGCGGCCGGTTCCTCAGCGGCGTACTGGAGGAGCACCGCGCCGAAACCCCCGAGGACCCGGAGGACGAGGCCGGCTGGGACGCGCTGGCGCTGTCGGCGGTGAAGCGGACCCGTACAGCGGGACGCTTCGTGCCGGGGCTCGGCCATCCCGTGCACAAGGAACGCGACCCGCGCACCGCGCGGCTGCTGGCCGTCGCCGACGAGGAGGGCCTGAAGGGCCCGCATCTGCGCCTGTTCGAGGCCGTCGGCCGCGTGCACTCCGAAGTACTGGGCAGGCGCCTGCCACTCAACGGCGCCGGCGTGTGCGGTGCCGCGCTGGCAGACCTGGGCCTGCCGGTCGACCTGCTGCGAGGGTTCGCGCTCCTCGCGCGCACCGCGGGACTGCTCGGGCAGCTGGCCGAGGAGACCCGCCGGCCGGTGGCCGGCGACATCTACCTGTCCGTGGACCGCAACGCGACCTCCGTGGCTCCGGACACCGCCTGACACGACATCCCAAGGAGCAACCATGGCCGAGGTCGTCGCGGTTATCGCCTCCACGCACCACCCGTTCTACTACCGGGCGAGCACGTCGACGGGAGAGGAACGTCCGCCCTTCGCCGACGAGTGGGTGGCGAAGATCGAAAGGTTCCGCGAGACGCTGACCCGCGCCAGGCCGGACGTCCTGGTGATGGTGGGCAGCGACCACTTCCACCAGCTGTGGCTGGACAACATGCCGCAGTTCCTCGTCGGGAAGGCGCCCTTCTACGACGGGAACTTCTACAACGAGGAGCGGGAGTTCGGGCTTCCCCGGATGCTGCTGACCGGGCACGAGGAGCTCTCGGGGCACATCCTGCGGCAGGGCCTGGACGCCGGGTTCGATCTCGCGTTCAGCGACGAGCTGCGCATCGACCACAGCATCACGTGCCCCGTCATCACGCTGCGCCCGGAGGCGGACCTCCCGATCGTCCCCGTCTACACGAACATCTTCGCGCCGCCGCTCCCTCAGCCGAAGCGCTTCGTCCAACTCGGCCGCGCCATACGGGAGATCGTGGAGTCCTGGCCCTCGGACCAGCGGGTGGCGATCATCGGCACGGGTCATCTGTCGCTGGAGCTCGGAGGCCCCCGCCAGTTCGGCGAGCACGGCCCGGACCCGGAGTTCGACCGCAAGGCCGTCGACTGGATCGCCAACGGCGACCTGGAGGGCTGCCTGTCCGAGGTGAGCCTGGAGAGCCTGCACGCTCCGGGGAACGCGACCCACGGCTTCATGGACTTCATGCTGATGATGGGCGTCGCCGGTGAGAACGCCAAGGCCGACCACGTCGACAGCCTTGACCTCTTCCACACCATGGAGGCCTACTTCACCTGGTATCCGAACGGAGCACCGGCATGAGCAAGTACCTGGTCGACAAGTTCCTCTACACCATCGACCGCGACCCCGAACTCGTCGAGCGCTACCGGGACGACCCACGTGGGACCGTCGAGTGGTGGGAGGCCACGCGCGCGGGCACCATCCTGGGCTGCGTACGGGCCGAGACCACGACGTGGCTGGCGTTCGAGCCGGAGGAGCGCGAAGCGCTCGCCGCGCACGACTACCCGCGCCTCTTCGAGCTCGGCGCGCATCCCTTCCTCACCCTCACGCTGTTCATCGCGATGTTCGAGCGCGACCACGAACCGCTGGGATTCCAGAAGGAGTACGCACGCCGGCTTCAGCACTTCACGCTTCCCTACCCCGACTACGCGACGTGAGGGCGCGGTGCGAGCAGCCCTCATCGAACGCCACGGCACGGCACCCGTGCTGCGGGAGCGTCCGCCGCCGCGGGGCGCCCGGGATCACGCGCTGATCACCACGACGGCGGTGCCGATCACGCCGCTGGACGTCCTGTGCGCCACGGGCACGTCGTACTTCGGGCCGCCGCAGCTTCCCTACGTCCCCGGCGTCCAGGGAGTCGGCGTCGTCCATGACGCCGCCGGGCTGCCCGGCGGTACGCGGGTGTGGTTCCCGACCGCCGCCGGGATGGCCCCGGGCGACGGCAGCATGGCCGAGCAAGTGCTGGTCCCCGAGACCGAGTTGACACCGCTCCCGGGCGGCGTCGAGGACACCCTCGTCGCCGCGCTGGGGCTGTCCGCGATCGCCGCATGGACGGCCCTGACCTGGAAGGGCGCCATGCGAGCCGGTGAGAAGGTCCTCGTCCTCGGCGGGGGCAGCGTCGTCGGGCAGGTCGCGATCCAGGCGGCCCGCCTCGCGGGCGCCGGCCGGGTCGTGGCCGCCTCCCGTTCGCGCCGCGCACAGCAGCGGGCGGAGGCGTGCGGGGCGCACGCCGTCGTCGCGCTGCACGACGACGACGATCCGGACGAGCTGGCCGCCAGGCTCGCCGACGCCGGCGCACGCGACACCGACGTGGTCATCGACCCGCTGTGCGGCGTGCCGGCGACGGCCGCCGTGCAACTCCTCGCTCAGGGCGGCAGGTTCGTCAACCTCGGAAGCTCCGCAGGCGAGACGGCGAGCTTCGCCTCCGCCGTCGTCCGCAGCCGCTCAGCGCGCATTCTCGGCTATACGAACAACGAGATCGGCACGGAGCAGAAGGGGGAGGCGCTGCGCTCCCTGCTCCGGTACGCGGCGGACGGACGCCTCACCGTCGACCACGAGGTGGTGCCCCTGGACGGGCTGCCCGGCGCCTGGGAGCGGCAGGCGCAGGGGACGGCCGAACGGCGCGTCGTCGTCGACCTCACCGGGCACCGCGAGGGCGCGCCCTCCGGTGCCCGGAAGTCCGCCGATCGCCTTGCCCAGCACGGGAGTTGAACGTACGGGCGGTGCGGCGGCGCGCCTCGCGCGCGCACTCCGCCCGTCCGCCCCGGTTATCCGCTCGCGACACATCGCGTTACGGGAGGGGTCTGCTGTGGTGGGATACCTCGCATGGCTTCTCGTGTGCTGCACCTCCTGGGCTGCGCGGCTCCGCCCGTGGTCGACCTCGTCGATGTCGTGTGGCGCGCACAGGCCGACGGCTGGACCGTCTGCGTCGGTCTCACGCCGACCGCCGCGGGGTGGCTCCAGGACCAACTCCCCGCACTGGAGGGGCAGACCGGATATCCGGTGCGCCACGTCCCGCGGACGCTCGGCGGCAGCGAGCTGTGGCCGCCCGCGGACGCGACCGTCCTCGCCCCGGCGACGCTGAACAGCGTCAACGCCTGCGCGCTGGGCCTGACGACGAACTTCGTGACCGGCCGCGTGATCGAGGCTCTCGGCAGGCGGTGGCCGCTCGTGGTGATGCCGTGCGTCAACAGCGCGTACGCCACGCACCCGCAGTTCGGGGGCAGCATCGAGACGCTGCGGGGCGCCGGGGTGCGGGTCCTGTTCGGCGAAGGGGGCTTCCAGCCGCACCCGCCGGGGGAGGGCGACCGCAAGGGCTACCCGTGGGCGCTGGCGCTCGATCAGGCGCGCACGCTGGCGAAGTAGCCCCGCAGCGCGCGGACCTGCGCGGGGCCACCAGGGGCCGGCTCCGTGCGGTGTCAGTACCGGACGTGCTTGCCGCCGTCCACGATCACCGTCTCTCCGGTCACCAAGTCCATTCCCAGCAGCCCGAGTACGGCCTGCGCCACATGCTCCGGGCCTGCCGTGCGCCGCAGCGGCACGCTCCTGCGCTCGGCCTCCGCCCGCTCCGCGAAGCCCTCCTCGCCGTGCAGTCCGGTCTGCCAGCGGGTCGCGACCGTGCCGGGGGCGACGGCGTTGACCCGTACGTCCGGGGCGAGGGCGCTCGCCAGGTTGCGCGTGAGCTGAAGCATCGCGGCCTTGCTCACGCCGTACGCGATCGAGGAGCCGCCCGCGCGGTAGGCGGAGATGGAGGAGACGTTGACGACCGCTCCCGCCGCCTTCCGCAGCGCGGGCGCGAAGGCCCGCACGGCGCGGAAGGCGCCCACGACGTTGACGTCCAGCAGCTCGTGCCAGACGTCGTCGCCGAGCCCCTCCAGATCGGCCTCGGGGACGGGACGGGTGGTGCCCGCGTTGTTGACCAGGACGTCCACCCGCCCGAACCGCTCCAGGACCGTCCCGGCGAACTCCCGCACGGCCGCGTCGTCGGACACGTCCGCCCGGGCCGTCAGGACCTCGCATCCCCGCGAGGCGCCGTCGCGGGCCAGGGCGTCCGCGGCGTCGGCCGACCGCGTCCAGTTCGCGGCGACGCCGCGCGCGCCCGCGTCGGCGAGCGCGAGCGCCGTGGCCCGCCCGATGCCCGTGCAGCCGCCGGTGACGACGGCGACCTTGTCGCGCAACTCCATGACGCTCTCCGCTCTCCCGCTTCACTCGTGCCAGGGGCCGCGTGCCCGGCCCTGCTCCCGGCGTCTCTCCGCGCCCCCGGCGCCGTTCCGTGCTCGTCCGCGTCAGTCCGTCTCCGCCGCGGGCGGCGTCGGCTTGGCGGGTTCGGGTCCGCCGGGGCCGGCCGGTGCGTACTCCTCCAGGGTCACGTCCATCTCACGGGACTCCTTCGAGTACAGGAACGCCACGAGCGACACCGCCGCCGTCGCCGCCATGAAGGCCGCCACGAGCCACGGGTCGCCGCCCGCGTAGCCGAGCAGCGCGGCGGCGATGAACGGCGAGAACCCGGCGAGCGCCGCACCGATCTCGCGTGACGCGGCGAACCCGGTGTAGCGCACGCGCGCCCCGAACAGCTCGGCGTAGAAGGCCGGCTGGACGGCGATCATCGGCGCCAGCCCGAGGGAGGTGGCGATGATCAGCGCCAGCCAGATGACGACGGGCACACCGGTGTCCAGCAGCAGGAAGAACGGGTACGCGAAGAGGCCGGTGAAGATCACGCTGAAGAGGTTGAGAGGCCTGCGCCCGATGCGGTCCGACAGCGCGCCGTACACGGGCTGAAGCGCGATCACGACGAGCCCGAAGGAGATCACCCCGGTCAGCGCGACCCACTTGGGCTGTTCCACCTGGACCGTCACGTACGACACCGAGAACGTCGCGTAGATGTAGACGACCGAGGTGTCGCAGATGTGCGCGCCGATCCCCACGAGGAAGCTGCGCGGATAGCGGCGCAGCGCCTCGCGCACCGGCAGCCTCACGACGCTCCGGTTCTCCTTCATCCGCCGGAAGACGGGGGATTCGGCGACGCGCAGCCGCAGATAGAGCGAGACGGCGATCAGCACGAAGCTGAAGAGGAACGGCAGCCGCCACCCCCAGGACTGCTGGCTCGCCTGCGGAAGCATCCCGACGAACAGGAAGACGACCATGCCCAGCACGAGCCCCGCCTGCACGCCCATCTGCGCGAACGAGGCGTAGAAGCCGCGCCGCGGGGCCGGTGCGTGCTCCGCGAGCAGCGTCGAGGCACCGCCGAACTCGGCGCCCGCGCCCAGCCCTTGGCACACGCGCATCAGCGTCAGCAGCACCGGTGCGGCGAGCCCGATCGAGTCGTAGGTGGGCAGCAGGCCGATCACGCCGGTGGACAACCCCATGACCAGCGTGGTCAGTACGAGCGTCGAGCGCCGCCCGATGCGGTCGCCCAGCGCACCGAAGAAGAAGCCGCCCACGGGACGGAAGATGAACCCGACACCGAAGGTGGCGAGCCCGATGAGCGTGCCCATGGCCGGGTCGTCCTGGACGAAGAAGAGGTCGTTGAAGACGAGCACGACGGCCGTGCCGTAGATGAAGAAGTCGTACCACTCCAGCGCGGTGCCCACGACGGACGCCGTGACCACACGCCGCAGTTCGCTGTCGTTCCGTGTGTTCCTCGTGGTCGGGGGTGGTGCTGCCTGGGACATCGTCGTCTCCTCAAGGATCTGCGTGGTCCCCCTGGTTGCCGTGCGGCGCGGGCCGTCCACCGTCCTGGCCGTCCCCGTCGGCGGCGCCCTTGAGCGCCAGCAGCTCCTCCCACGTCCCCTGCGGGAGCGGGATGCCGTGCCGGCGCCGGTACCTTCGCGTTCGCTCCTCCGGCTCCCCGGGAACCAGAACCTCCTCCGCGCCGGCGGAAGGCTCCGTCCGGGCCAGCGCGGCACAGAACTCCTCGGTCTGCGTGCGGAATTCGGCGAGCGGCACGAACGCGTCGATGCGCACGCCGATCAGCACCGTGCCGAAGTGCCCTTCGTAGCCGGGCATGCTGGAGATCCCCGCGCGGCTGAGCAGACCTCCGACGATCTCGATCACGACGCTCAGCCCGTAGCCCTTGTGACCGCCGAAGGGCAGCAGGGCGCCGCCCCGGTAGAAGTCGTCCGGGTCGCGCGAGCCCGTACCCGAGGCGTCGATCAGCAGCCCCTCGGCGACGGACAGTCCTCTTGTCCGCGCGAGGGCCAGCTTGCCCTCGGCGACGGCCGCCGTCGCCCAGTCCATGACGAGCGGCGCCCGGCCCTCCGCGCGGGGCAGGCCCCAGGACATCGGGTTGGTCCCCAGACGGCGCTCCTTGCCGCCGTACGGGGCGACCGTCGGGTCGGCGTTCGACAACGCCAGGGCGACGAGGCCCTGTTCGGCCAGGCGGCCGGTGTACTCGCCGAGCCTGCCGACGTGGTTGCAGTTCTGCACGGTGACGACCCCGACCGCGAACTCCTCGCACAGAGCGAGCAGTTCGTCGGTCGCAAGGCCGGCGGCGAGCTGCCCGAAGGCGCGCTCACCGTCGATGACCGCCGTGGCGCCCCGCCGGGTGAGGACGCGCCCGGTCCTGCCGGGGTCGATCAGCCCTTCGCGTACGGCCGCGAGGTAGCCGGGCAGCCGCCGCACGCCGTGCGAGTCGTGTCCCAGCAGGTTCGACGCCACCAGCGAGTCCGCCACGG
Organism: Streptomyces winkii; assembly: GCF_032248595.1. Classification (NCBI taxonomy): domain Bacteria; kingdom Bacillati; phylum Actinomycetota; class Actinomycetes; order Kitasatosporales; family Streptomycetaceae; genus Streptomyces; species Streptomyces winkii. Next base: position 501,367 of record NZ_JASTTH010000003.1, read on the forward strand.
AGCGCGCGGAGCGCGGCGCCAGGCCGGACTCCTCCAGCAGCCGCGCTGCCAGAGCTGTCAGCTCCTGCGCCCCGGTCGACCGCTCGCGGTCGCTCCCTGTCTGCGTACGCACGTTCCTGCCGCCTTCGCCACAGCTCGGTGTTCCGCCTGATCGGTATTCCGCCTGAAGGAATTCCGTTCCGGAAAAACTCGAAGTGCCGAGATGCTGCCACAGCCTCCTGCCGCTGGGAACCCACCTCGCAGCAGGAAGCTCAAGCAGGAACGGGCCGAACGTTGCTCACGTATGGGGAATTTCCGGGCTTTCCCGCACGCACGCCCCCGCCGGCGGGGCTGGCTAGACTGGGCGGATGGCCAGTGAGGGGCGGCGCACGGCGGCGGACAAGACGCTCGATGTGCTCGAAGCACTCGCGCAGCACCGCAGCATCGCCGAGATCTCCGAGGTCACGGCGCTGCCCAAGCCCACGGTCCACCGGATCTTGCAGACCCTCGTCGAGCGCGGCTTCGCCCGCTCGCTGGGCCGCGGCAGCTACGCCAGCGGCCCGCGCACGCTCACGCTCGTCGGCAGCCACCAGCGCGAGGTCGACCTGCCGAGACAGGCGTGGCCGACCCTGGAGGAGCTGCGCGACGAGACGAACTGGACGGTCCACTTCGCCCTGCTCACCGGCGACGAGGCCGTCTACGCCGCCAAGTTGGAGGGCGACAAGCCCTACCGGCTGGCCTCGCGCGTCGGCATGAGCCTCGCCCTGCACTCCACGTCGGTCGGGAAGTCCGTACTCGCCTCCATGCCCGACGAGTCGGTGCTCGCGCTCCTCAAGCGCACGGGCATGCCCGCGCGTACGGAGCGCACGCACACCGACCCGGCGAAGCTGCTCGCCGAGCTCGCGACGGTACGAGCGCGCGGCTACGCGGAGGACCACGAGGAGAACGAATCGGGTGTCATCGCGGCCGGGGCCCCCGTCTTCGACCACTCGGGCCTGGCCATCGGCGGCATCAGCGCCGCGGCCCTGAGCAACTTCTCGGACGGTACGTCGCTTTCGGGCTCAGGGGAGGCCGTCGCCGCCGCGGCCAAGCGCTTCTCGCTGACGCTCGCGGCCCCCGCCCACCGCTGCGGGCTCACGCCGCACCGGCCCGACGCCGGGTGACGGGGCCGCGGGCATCGTCCGCGGCAGACTCTTCCGTGTAAGCACTTGAACTCATTACGCTGCCCGCGTGCCCACCGAGCGACCCGCACCCGCCGAACCGCCCAGGACCGCCGACGGAGACGGCTTCCGCTTCCGTGCGGGGCGGCCGAGCCTGGATCTGTGTTCCACGGTGCTGTGGCGGCACGTCGCGCCCGTCGAGCAGTTGGAGCGCCCCGAGGACCTGTCGCGGTGGCTGGTGGGGGCCGGGCTCTGGACGGGCGCGAGCGCGGTCTCCGAGTCCGATCTGCGCGCCGCCCGGTCGCTGCGCGAAGCGCTCTACGGGCTCTTCCTCGCGCGCATTCACGGCCGTCCGCTCGCGGCAGGGGTCCCGGAAGGGACTGCGGACGGGATCGCCGTCGTCAACCGCGCGGCGGCGCGACCCGATCCGGCGCCGCAGCTCTCGGCGGACGGTGAACTGCGCCTGCTCACCGGCGACCAGGCGTCCGCGTCGCTGTCCGCCGTGGCACGCGACGGCATCGACCTGCTGACCGGTTCCCTGGCCGGGCGCCTCCGCGAATGCGCCGCTGACGACTGCGCGTTCCTCTTCGTGGACACGTCCCAGCCGGGCCGTCGGCGCTGGTGCGCGCACAGCCGCTGCGGCAACCGCCAGAACGTACGCGACCACCGTGCCCGGCAGCGCCGCGGCGGTGAACGGACATGACGCAGAACGCGGACGGGACGCAGAGCACGGACGCAGCGCAGAACGCGGACGGGACGCGGGACGCGGACGCGACGCAGGGCAACGCCGGAGCGGCGGCCCCGGCCCGCGGTTCGGGCCGCTCGCGCCTGCTCGGCGGCGCCGTCGTGGGAAGCCTGGGTGTCCTGTGCTTCAGCGGCACCGCCCCGGTGAGCCGGATCGCCGCCCCGGTCTTCGGATCGGGCACGCTGACCGCCGCGCGGATACTGATCGCGGCGGCCCTGGGCGTCGCGACGCTGGCGGCGACGCGCCGGCTGCGCTGGCCGGGCCGCAGGTGGCTGCCCGGTCTGCTGATCGCCGGACTGGGGCAGGCGGTCGGCTACCCGCTCTTCCTCGCGCTGGCGGTCGAACGCGTACCGGCCCACCACGGCGCGGTCGTCGTGGGGTTGCTGCCCGCCGCCACCGCGGTGCTCGCCGCGATCCGAGGGGGAGAGCGTCCGGCCGCGAGATTCTGGGCGGCCTGCGCGATCGGACTCTGCGCGGTGATCGCCTTCGCGATCGTGCAGGGCGGAGGCAGCCTGCACGCGGCCGACGGCTGGCTCGTCGCCGCCGTGCTCAGTGCGGCCGTCGGCTATGTCGAGGGCGCACGCGTGGCCCGCGGGATCGGAGCCGTGGCGACGGTGTGCTGGGCCATGATCCTGCTCGCCCCCGCGTGCGCCGTCGCGCTGGTCGTGCTGTTCCCCGTACAGGCCGCCGGGAGCGCCGCACCGTCGGCCTGGGCGTGCCTCGCCTACGCGGGAGTGGCCAGCATGTTCCTCGGCTCGCTGGCCTGGCTGTACGGACTCGCGGCCGGCGGAACCGCCCGCGTCGGCCAACTCAACCTGGCCCAGCCGTTCTTGGCGATCACCTGGTCGGGGCTGCTGCTCGCGGAGAGGATCACCTGGGCCGTACCGGTCACGGCCGCCGTCGTTCTGGGCTGCATGGCCGTGTGCCTCAACACCCGCCCGGACGCGGGCGTTCCGCGCGCCGACGGCACGCACTGACCTCGGCGCGCGCACCCGTCGGGCCACCCGGCCGGTCCCGCCCGGGTGCGCCCTTCGAAAGCCGAGACGAGGGGCGCGGGCGCGGCTCCGCAGTTCCGTGCTGCTCTACACGCTCAGCTTCCGGGCACCGGGAGGACCGCCCCGACGCCGGGCAGCAGGTTCAGAGGTGGTCGCGGGGAATGGTGTATTCCCAATTGCGGGAGCGCACGCGGCGGTTGCCCTCGTACGCATCCATCGTGGCGTGCAGATAGAAGTTCGACACGTCGGACGTCAGCACCGTCCGCGTCGTCGTACGCACGTCCCAGTCGTCCCGGGTGAAGCCCATGACCCACTCGATCTCGCCGCACACGGACCCGAAGTCGTCTCCCGTCCAGCGGTAGCGCTCGTACGCCCGGCGGGTCACCTCCAGGTCGATGTCCTCCATGTACAGGACGCCGAGGTCCTTGACGACCTCCAGCGCCGACCCGTAGTCGACGAGATCACGCGAGACGGTCCAGCGCTGCTCGCCCGGCCTGATCACCTCGCTCGGCAGCGGCGGCGCGCCCTCCGGCTCCCCGAAGAGCGGCGTGGGCAGCTCGTCGGGCTCGACGATCGGGCGGATCGGCAGTTCGAGCTCGCTGTCCTCGGGATGCACGGTCATCCGCACCGGCTCCGGCGGCGGCCATGCCAGCGGCCAGTACGAGGTCGACAGGGCGATGCGGATCCGGTGCCCCGCCGGGAACGCCTGTGCCACACCGTTGAGTTGGACGCGGACGCGGTAGCGCCGACCCGGTTCGAGGTCCTCGGGCTCGGCGTGGCCGTTCCGGTGGGTGAGGTTGAGCAGCCCGTACGTGGCCCGCGTGGCCCGTCCGTCGGGCGCCACGTCGGAGAGCCGGACGGCCACCATCGCCACGGGCCGGTCCACCTCCAGCGTCGCGTGCAGCACCGGTCCGCCGAGGATCTCGCAGCGCTCGCTCAGCGGCTCGCTCTCGAAGACGAGGGAGCCGCCGTCCTCCTCGCGCTGGTCGTACGGCAGGTCCGGAGGGGCGTTGTAGGAGCACCACTTCCCGGCGAACTGGCCCACGGACAGCGGCGATTCCACGCTCAGAGGCGGCGAGGTCAGCCGCTCGCCGGGCCGTCCGATCCGGTGCTCCCCGAGCGGGTGCTGTACGCGCCGCACGTGCGGCGAGAGCCAGCCGGGCTCTCCCACCCAGCGCCCGGGGCGCTCGTCGTAGGCGGTGGACGGCGGCATGCTCTCCTGCATCCACGTGCACAGCATCGGCGCGTCCATCACGCCGTTCTCCTCGTCCTTGAGCCAGTGGTCCCACCAGCGCACGAGCTCCTGGAGGAAGCCGATGGCCGGACCCGGCACGCCCAGGTGCGGGTACTTGTGCGACCACGGGCCGATCAGGCCCCGGCGGGGCACGTCGAGCCGCTCCAGCAATCGGAAGACGGCGTTGGAGTAACCGTCGGCCCAGCCGCTGACGGCGAGCACCGGGCACTCGACGTCGGAGTAGTCCTCGCACACGGAGCCGTGGCGCCAGTACGCGTCGCGCGGCTGGTGATCGAGCCACTCGGCCAGCCACGGGCTCATCCCGTCCAGCCGCTCGTGCCACATCTCCCGCCACTGCGGACCCACCACCTGGGGGTCGGGCGGGCACGAGACGTAGGCGAGCATCGTCGAGGCCCACGACAGGTTGTCGCTGAGCAGGCAGCCGCCCATGTAGTGCACGTCGTCGGCGTACCGGTCGTCGCTGCAGCACAGGGCCGCGACCGCACCGAGGCCCGGGGGCCGGCGCGCGGCGAGCTGGAGCGCGTTGAAGCCGCCCCAGGAGATGCCCATCATTCCGGTGCGCCCGTTGCACCAGGGCTGCTGGACCATCCACGCGAGGACGTCCTCGCCGTCGCGGAACTCCTCTTCGAGGTACTCGCCGGCGAGCAGGCCCTCGGAGTCGCCGCTGCCGCGCAGGTCGACCCGCACGCACGCGTAGCCGTGCGCCGCGAGATACGGGTGGTTGACGGAGTCCCGCAGCGCGGTGAGATCGCGCTTGCGGTAGGGGATGAACTCCAGGATCGCGGGGACCGGTTCGGTGTCGGAGGAGACGGGGCGCCAGATCCGTCCGGCGAGGCGCGTCCCGTCCCGTGCCGGGATCCAGACGTGCTCCTCCTCCTTCACGGCGTGCGGTCCGGAGCTGACCTCCTTCATTCCCGTGGTCCGCATTCGGCTCTCCTACTCGTCGAATTCGAACGGCAACAGTTCCAGGCAGCGCCGGTACTTCCGGTCGAGCTCGGCCTCGTCCTCCGCTCCGATGTAGAGGGCCGCCAGCTCGTAGCTGTAGCTGTCCTGCATCGGCAGGCCGGAGAGCAGGTCGCCCTCCTCGGGGACGACGTCGACGATCGCGCCGGGGATCTCCCGCTCGACCCGGGAGACGTCGTCCCGGCCGGGGACGCGGCGCACGCGCGCGTCGGAGAACCGGCGCAGGAACCACTTCCCGGCGACCCCGAACGGGCCCTGGCGGTACGGGAGTCGGGGATCGTCGCCGAGCGCGAGGCTGACCATGCACTGGTGATTGGGCACCCCGTCGACGAACTCGAAGAGCGGTGCGTGCGACTGGGAGAGCCTCGGGTTGATCTCGACGATGTCGATCCGGTCGCGCTCCGGGTCCCAGAAGTACTCGATGTTGAACGTCGAGTCCGTCAGGCCGACCTGCCGCACGACCCGCTCGGAGACGTCCGTCAGCCGGCCGGCGACCCCGGCCGGCACGGAGGACGGGTACTGGTACCGCAGGAAGCTCGACGTCCCCGGGTACAGCACCGAGTCGATCACTCCGTACACATGGGGCTTGTCGCCGAAGCAGTAGCCCTCGACCGTGATCTGGCGGCCGGAGACCTCCCCCTCGGCCAGGCAGGCCTGGCCGCCCGCCCGCTCGATCTCCGGCGGCAGGTCCAGCAGCGACAGCACCGAGTCGAAGGGCTTGCCGATCCCGCCGATGCCGTCGCGGATGCGGGCGGCCGCGTCCGCGAACTCCTCCGGACCGCTCACCCGGAAGGCCAGCTCCGACGAGCGGGACTTCACCGGCTTGAGCCACATCGGGAAGTCCAACTCCGGCGGCGGGACCGGGTCTTCGAGATCGACGAGGGCGAACGGCGGATGCGCGTCGCAGACCTTCTGCTGCTCCAGGCGGCTCCAGTACTTGTGCTCGCACTTGACGACCGCCTCCAGGGGTGCGGAGGGCAGGCCGTGGCGCTCGCACAGGATCGGCACCATGGAGCTCACCGGGAAGTCCCAGTAGCCCACGATCGCGTCGATGCTTCCGTCGAAGGCCTCAAGCCTGCTCTCCGCCTTCTCCAGCAGGTCCCGCAGCGGCACCGTGTCGCCCTCTGTCAGTTCCTCGTGGCCGAGCAGCGCGTGGAAGCGGTACGCGGCCAGATGGGGAAGATCGTGCAGGAGCTCGCGGTTGCGCTCGTCGAGTCCGAGTACGAAGACGTTCTCCCTGGCTGCCATGGCGCCCGGTTACCCCCCTCGGGCGCATTCAGTCCGGCGGAGCGGGCGGCGCGGAGGCCCGCCGCGCAGTGCGCCGAGGAGCGCGCCGTGGAGTGCGCCGTGGAGTGCGCCGGGGAGAGCGGCGGCACGTCCGGCAGGCCGAACTACCGGTCGTCTCCGTCGCGTTGCGGTCCATCGGGCCGCGGCGTGCGCAGCGCTTCGAACGCCGCGTCGACGAGGTCCGGCAGATGCTCGTCTCCAGCGCGGTCCACCCAGACAGTGAGGGCCGTGGTCATGGCGGCCAGTGAGGCCGCCGCCAGGACGCGGACCCGCAGGGGGTCCTCCGACGGCCGCCGCGCCGTCAGCGCGTCGGTGAACAGCCGCTCTGTGGCGTGCTGGTTCTCCCATACGCGGGCGCGCAGCGCGGGCGTCGTCAGTACGAGCCGTGTGCGTACGAGCAGTGCCTCTCTGTCCGCCTCGTACACGGCGGCCAGGCCCTCGGCCAGCGCCCGGTGGAGAGCGGTGACGACGTCCTCGTCCGCCGGCCGCTCCCGGATGAGCCGGGCGATCAGCGGGTCGTAGTCGTCCGATTCGACGACGGACTCCTTGGTGGGGAAGTTGCGGAAGAAGGTCATGTGGGAGACGCCTGCGGCCCTGGCGATGTCCGCGACGGTGGTCTTCTCGTAGCCCTGGCTGAGGAACAGCCGCAGGGCGTGCTCCTGGATGGTCCGGCGGGTCTGCGCCTTCTTGCGCTCACGCAGGCCCTGTCCCTGCGCGGGAGAGGAGCCGGAGGAGCTGCCGGGGGACGGACTCACGGCCGCGCCGTCAGCGGGGTCCGGGCCCGGTGCGCTTCCGCGAGGCGGCCGGGCGTCGTCACCGGACATGGCCGCCGACCAGCGCGCTCGTCAGCCATGCGGCCAGCGCGTCCGGGGAAGTGCCGCGCCAGGCCAGATGGGCGTCGGGCCGGACGAGCAGCGCGTGCGGGGCGGAAGCGCCGCCGGGGCTGCGGCCTGCCGGGGTGAGGACGCTGACACGTTCCGCGCCTCCCAGCCGCCGGCGGGCGAGCTCGGCGCAGCCCCCTTCCGCGCCGCGGGGCAGGAGCAGCGCCCAGCGGGATCCCAGCTCCGCGTGCAGGCGGGTGCCGCGGCCGTCGCCGGTCGTGCACTCCAGATCGGGGACCCGGTCGCCGGGGTGCGGGCCGCGCGTCGTCCATGTGCGCGGTGAGCGGCGGGCGAGCGGCCCGCCCCGGTAGCCGATCTTCAGCTGGGACGCCTCCTCCCAGACGAGCCGCTGCACGAGGGGCCGGTTCAGCAGAGGCACGAGAACGTGGTCCCTCAGGGCCCTGGCGGGTGCGTTCTGCCCGGTCACCACCCGGGTCAGTGCGCTGGTGGACTCCACCACCTCCCGTGCGACGGGGCGGCGTTCGGCCTCGTACGTCTCCAGCAGCCCGTCCCCGGCCCGTCCCGAGGCCACGAGGGCGAGCTTCCAGGCCAGGTTCTCCGCGTCGCCCAGCCCGGTGTTGAGGCCCTGCCCGCCCAGCGGGCTGTGGATGTGGGCCGCGTCCCCGGCCAGGAGCATCCGCCCTTGCCGGTACGTGGAGGCCAGCCGCCGGTGAATGCGGAACGTGGAGGTCCACAGCGTCTCCCGGACCGGCACGGACTCCAGCCCCGCCATCTCCCGCAGCGCCCCGGCGAGCACCCCGAGCAGCTCCTCCGGGCCGAGGTCGGCGCCGGTGCCGGCGGCGGCCGGAGCCATCACGCGCCAGGTGTCTCCCGGCAGCGGGAAGACACCGCACATCTGCTCGCCCCGCAGCCACACGGAGGCCGCGTCCCGCGGGAACGGGAGCTGGGCCCGTACGTCCGCGAGGAGGAAGCGCTCGACGACCGGTACTCCGGGGAAGCCGATCCCGGCCGCTCGCCGCACGCGGCTGTGCGCCCCGTCGCATCCCACGAGCCAGTCCGCACGGATCGGCTCACCAGTGTTCCCGTCCGCGATCTCGCCGGTTGTCCCGCTGGTCACGTCCCCGTTGAGCGTGGCCGTGACGCCGTCCGCGTCCTGCTCCGCGGACGTCAACTCCCGGCCCCACTCGACCTCGACGCCCAGCTGCGACAGCCGGTTCCGGAGCCGGGCCTCCACCTCCGCCTGCGAGATGAGCAGACCTGGCCGGGTCACCAGCTTCGTGGGGCGGCCGAGCTTCAGCCGTGCGACGGGGCGGCCGTCGACATGGGCGATCACCTGCCTGATGGGGATCGAGCTGCGCGGCAGGTCCTCCAACGCGCCCAGGCGGTCGAGGACTTCGGAGCCCCGGGGCTGGAGCCCGAGCGCCCGCGAGGTGCGCGCGGGCTCCTTCGCGGCGTCGACGACGCGGACGGACGTTCCGGCGGCGCGGAGGCCGCAGGCCAGCGCGAGCCCGGTCGGCCCGGCGCCTGCCACGAGGACTGTGGGACCGTCCATGCGGGCCTCCGTGTTAGCGGATAACTTTTGTTACTCGCTAACGTAAACGACAAGAGGGTGCCCGCCAACGGGCCGGGAGGCGGGACTTGTTCGCAGCGCTACGCACCGTCCGCTGCGGGCTCCAGCGTGACGATTTGCTCCGTGGCCGCCTCGACCGCGGAGCGGCTGTAGAGAAGAGGGAAGGCGGCGTCGCCCGCCCAGGCGCCGAACAGGTCGCGGTAGTGGCGGCTGCCCGGATCACCGGACTGGCCGGGGGAGTTCATGGCCAGGGACTCGTCCCAGGACCCGACGTCCACGACGAGCCGGAAGGTGGCGCCGCCGCTCTGCCGGAAGGCGGAGGCGTACGGGGCCGCGCCGACCGTGTCGCCGCTGCCGCCCCGGGCCGCCGGGCCGCCGGGCCCACCGTCATCCACTCCGGTTCGCCTCCCGTCCGCTCCCGTACGGACTCGGCCAGCGGATGGCGCAGGAGGCTGTGGTGGAGAGCCCCCCACTGCCAGCTGCCGGGGTCCTCACCGAGCAGATCTTCCGTTTCGGCGAAGGCGGCGGCGAGGGTGTCGTGGACGATGCGGCGCAGCGTGCGCGCGGGTTCGGGGCCCAGCCGTTCGCCCGGAGTGAGCAGCAGCTCCAGATCCACGCGAGCGTCCGCGGAGGCGTCCTCGGGGGGCATGATCCGGGCGAGCGCCCGCGGGATCTGCTCCGGGGGCACGAGGCGCCGAAGTGCGGCCCGGAGCAGGGCCGGTCGCAGATGGCGCCGGAACCAGATCTCGTAGAGGGCCGCCGCCGACGAGTCCGGGGCCAGCCGGGCGTCCCAGCCGCGCAGCATCTCCAGGGCCTTCGCGGTGCGCGCCGCGTCGGCCGTGTCCGCACCCGCGCCGAGACCGGCGCCGAGACCGGCGCCGAGAAGGGGCCCGAGTCCGAGTCCGTGATCGCCGCCGCCGTCCTGCTCCCCGTTCAGCAGGCGCAGTACGGCGCGCGCCGGCAGGCTGATCTGGTCGGTCTGGAGCCGCAGGCACTCCGCGGCGGTCCAGTCGTGACGGCTCTCCAGCTCCTCGGCGATGCGCCGGTACCGGTAGGGCGCGTACCAGTCGTAGGTGACCGTGTGTTCGGCGTTGGGGTAACCGGGCGGCAGGTTCATCTCGTTGGCCGTGGCGAGCCAGCCGGACCGAGGGTCGCGCGCCGAGGGCAGGGTGCCCGGCGGGCGGCTGCCGGCCCACTCGTGGCGGCCGTCGCCCGGCACGGGAAGCGATCCGTCCCAGTCCGGACGCGCGGGCACCCGGCCCGCCGGACACCAGCCGATGGTGCCGTCGTCGGCCGCGTACACCTGGTTCTCGCCCGGCGAGCCCCAGCGCCGCATGGCGGCCGTGAACTCGTCGGGCGTCCGCGCCCCCATGTAGTTCATGCTGCCCAGGTAGGGAGCCATGCCCGGCTCCAGCCAGGCCGCCCGCACGGCGAACGCCGCGTCGCGTTCGGGAAGGCTGCGGACGACGGGCCCGTGACGGGTGAACCACAGCTCCACTTCGGCCTCTTCGCCGCCGGCGAGCGGAACGGTCTCGGTCACCCTGACCATGGACTCCCAGCCGTCGCCGTACCGGTACCGGGTGGGATCGTCCGGGTCGGTCCGGTAGACGTACAGGTCCTCCTGGTCGATGGGGAAGATCGTCAGCCCGAACGCGATCCGCCCGTTGTGCCCGATGGAGACGCCCGGCAGGGCCGGCTCGCCCCCTCCGACGACGTCGAGGCCCGGCGCGGAGAGATGCACGAGATAGCGCAGCGACGGCAGCGTGAGCGCACGGTGCGGATCGTTGGCGAGCAGCGGGCGTCCCGTGGCCGTGCGTGAGGGCGCCAGCACCCAGTTGTTGCTGCCGTCGAGCCCCGCACGGGACGCCGCCTGCGGTCCGGACTGCGGTGCCCACGGCGGTACGGTCGCCAGCCGGTACACGTGCAGTACGTCGTCGGGGATCACGGAGAGGTCCAGCCCGTCCGGCACCCGCAGCCGGTGCGGTGCCGGCTCGCGCACCCGGCGCAGATCCTCCGCCTCCGGCCCGAAGTCGCGCAGCGTCAGCGCCCGCGCGACCTCCTCGCCGAGGTTGTAGTAGAGCCCGTGGCTGCGGATGCGGGCCACATCGGACGGGTCCCACAGCGCGGGCTCGTAGCCGAGCAGGGCGAACTCCGGCGGCAGCAGGTCCGGTTGGCGCCGGCACAGCTCGACGTAGGCGTTGACGCCCGCGGTGAACGCGCGCGCCGCAGGCTCCACGTCCGGACCGTAGGCCTGCCACTCGTCCTCCATCGCACCCCGGTAGAGGAACAGCCGTGCGGCGCGGTCGTGTTGAAGGCAGCGCTCGCCCAACACCTCGGAGAGAAGCCCCAGGCCGCGGCGCCGCCACAGGTCGATCTGGAAGAGCCGGTCCCGGGCGGCGTTGAAGCCCTGGGCGAGGAAGAGGTCCGCACGCGAGGACGCGTACAGATGGGGCACGCCCCACCGGTCGACGCGGATCTCCACGGGCGCGGAGAGCCCGGGCACCGCGAAGACGGTCGGTGGTTCCTGAGTGTCGTCCGGCACGTTTCGAGCCCCTCCCGCGCTGTGCGTCCTTCACCTCGCCACTGCCCATGACGCCACACTCCGTGCGCTCGCTCCACACCCGCTCCGTGCCCGGTACCCGGGGAGGGCGCCCGCGGGCTGCGCGAGGGCGTCTCCCCTCGCCACGGCGGGGTACCCGGCCCGCGGACGCGGGCGGCGCTTGCGGCGCCCGCCGGAGACGAGAGCGGGAGACCAGAGAACGCGAGGCGAAGCACAGTGCACGTAAAGACATTGCGCTGGGTCGGTGCGGCCACCGCCCTGTACGGGCTCGCGGTGACCGCCGCCCCCGAACTCCTGGCGCGGCCCTCGGGGTTGACCGGCGAGGACGGACGAGCGGGGGAGGCGACACGGATCTCCCTGCGCCCGCTGGTATGGCGCGACGTGGCCGGCGGGCTCGCGATGGTGTGCGCCCCGGAGGGCCCCGCGCTGCGCACCGCAGCGCTCGTACGCATCGCCTCGGACTTCGGCGACGCGCTCCTTCTGGGCTCGACGCTTCCGCGCCGCGCGCGTGCCAAGGCCGTCGCCGTGTCGGTCGGCTGGGGAGCCCTGTCCGTGTGGGGACTGTGCGCCCGCGGACGTCACGCCGGAGGGCGGGGCCGTCCGGGCTCCTGAGGTCCCCGTCCCCGTGCTCCAGGGTCGGGGCGACGGTCCAGCCGGTGCCCCGGTCCCGTCATGTCTGTGCTCTCCGGAGCACGCACGGAACGATCCCGTGAAGTGGTGATAGGGAAGTGCCGTGGATCTGCACGTGATGACCTTCAACCTGCGCTACGCCGACTACGACGACGGCGCCCCGCACTCCTGGAGCCGCCGCCGCCCCGCGGTGGCTGCCCTCCTGAAGCAGGAGGCGCCCGACGTCATCGCCACCCAGGAGGGGCTGTACCGGCAGCTCAGCGACGTGCACGCCGACATCCAGCAGCCCGGCAGGTCGTACGACTGGATCGGGACGGGCCGCGAGGGCGGCAGTCGCGGCGAGTTCATGGCGCTCTTCTACGACACCGGCCGTCTCACCCCCGTCGAGTACGAGCACTTCTGGATCGCCGAGAGCCCGCACGACATCGGGGCGAAGTGGCCCGGCGCGGGCTCGCCCCGGATGGTCACATGGGCGCGCTTCCGGGAGACCGGCACCGGCCGTGAGTTCTACGTCCTCAACACGCACCTGGACAACGTGAGCGGAAAGGCCCGCCTCGCGGGCGCCCGGCTGCTCGTCCAGCAGATGCACCGCCCCCGGGATCCGCTGCCGCCCTTCGACCCCGGCCTGCCGTGCGTCGTCACGGGCGACTTCAACGTGCCGGCGGTCAGCAAGGAGGGCGGCGTCTACGCGACGCTGCTGACGGACGGAGGGCTGACCGACAGCTGGACCGCCGCCCCGCCCGAGGCGCGCGGCGAGGAGTACGCCACCTGGCACGACTATGCCGGGCCCTCCAAGGGCGGCCGGCGCATCGACTGGATCCTCACCTCGCCCGGAGTCCGTACGACCTCCGCCAAGATCAACACCTTCGCGCTCGGCGGCGAGTACCCCAGCGACCACTTTCCCGTTCAGGCCACCCTCGCGCTCCCGGACGGCGCCTGACGCCCGGCTGCCGGGCGTCAGGGACGGTGGCAGTGCCTCAGGGCAGTCGCTCCACCGCGATCACCGCGGCGTCGTCGTTCAGCGGTCCGCCCACGTGGTGTCGCAAGTCGTGCGCCAGCCGCTGAAGCAGGGCGTCCGGGCCGGAGACCGTCCACCCCTCTATGCGCTCCGCGAGCGGATAGAAGCGCCCGGACCGGTCGCGGGCCTCCGTGATGCCGTCCGTGTACAGCAACAGCAGGTCTCCGGCCTCGAGTTCGAACCCGTCGACGTGGTAGCCCGTGTGCGCCAGCTTGCCGAGCCCCAGCGGCGGGGCGGGCCGGTGCCCCTCGACGGTGGTGACGTGCCCCTTGCGCAGCAGCAGCGGCGGCGGATGCCCGCAGACGACGAGGTCGCATCCGCTGTCCTCGTCGGAGATGTCGAGAAGCGACGCGGTGATGAACGTCTCCTGCGCGCCCTCCGCCCTGGCGGGATCGCCCAGGTTCCAGGTCACGCTCTCGTCGAGGAGAGCGGCCATCTGGGCCATGGCCGTCCGCTCGTGCACGGCCGCACGGAAGGCTCCGATGAGGAGCGCCGCGTCCCCCACGGCGGACATGCCCTTTCCCCGTACGTCCCCGATCAGCAGGCGGGTGCTGGAGCCCGTACGCGCGGCCGCGTACAGATCGCCGCCGATCCGGGCCTCGGCCTCCGCGGCCAGATACAGCGAGGCCATCCGAAGCGGGCCGACCCTCTCCGGAAGGGGCCGCAGGACCAGCTGCTGCGCCGTCTCGGCCACACGCCTGACCTGAGTCAGCTCCCTCGCGCGGCGCTCCTGCACCACGCAGAAGACGACCAGGGACACCCCCACGAGGACCAGGGCGGCGATCTGGGCCTGGTGGTTCGCCGAGATCAGCTCGTCCTTGTCGCGCAGTACGGCGATCAGCGACTGGGCGGCGACGGCGAGGAGGGCGATCAGTCCGGTCATCCGCGGCCCGGCGAAGGAGGCGGTGATCGCGGGGGCGGCGACCAGCAGCGGTCCGAGGTGGATGAACGGCGGTGCCGTCACATCGGCCACGACGACGATGACGATCCAGGCCACCGGGATGGCCAGCATCCAATGGCTCGCCGGAATGGACGGGCTCAGGGGGCCGACGGACCGCTGCGACATACCTACTCCTTACCCCCGCGGGCTCCGCGGCGCAGAGCGGGCCACCTGGACGTACGTACGCACGGGGGCGCCGGCCCGGAGGGGCCGCCTGCCCGCTGCCGTCCGGACCAAGCGTGCTGTGGCCATGCGGTGCAGCTTCACACGCCGGTGCCCGGTCGGCCGCGCCCCCCGCCCGCCCCGCACGCCGAATTCCGTCCGCGGCACGGGGTTTGAGCCTCGCCGACGGGGTCACCGGAGTGACCGAGTGCTTCGGACAGCAGGCACATCCGCGGAAGTCGGCCGCCTCCGGCCCCCGGTGTGCGAACTGCCGCCGTCCGGCCCGGTGCTTCTTCCGCGTCAGGTCCGCCCGCAGGCCCAGAGAAGGAGCGCTTCCATGCTCATGGCACACCCCGCCGTCCTGACGAAGACGCTCGCGCAGTACGAGACCCTCCGCGAACTCCACGCGGAGGACGGCGATCCCGCGGCCCAGCAGCGGCTCGACGACCTCGCCTACACGCTCTGCATCTCCACCGGGACGAGCGACGTCGACGCGGCCGTCATCGCCGCCCGCTACCACCTGCCCGGTGCCCAGCCGGACGACGACTCGGCCCTCGCCCGCTGAGCGGCCGCTCCGGCGGCTCCGGCCCGGTCGGCCGCTCCGGGCGACGGGCCCGCGGCGCCTTCCGCCGCGCCCCCGGGTGTCGGCCTCCGTCCGGGCTACCGGTTCCGCAGCGTGGGGCGGAGCGCGTCGAGCACGGCCGGGTCGTCGATCGTGCTCGGCACGGGCTCGTCCGTACCGTCGGCGATGCTCCGCATCGACTTGCGCAGGATCTTCCCCGACCTGGTCTTCGGGAGCGCGGCCACGACCGCGACGTCCTTGAGGGACGCCACGGCGCCGACCTGGTCCCGCACCAGCTGCACCAGCTCCCCGCGCAGCCGTTCCTCATAGCCCTCCGCCGTGGAGTCCACGCCGGACTTGAGCACCACGAAGCCGCGCGGAACCTGCCCCTTCATCTCGTCGGCGACTCCGATGACGGCGCACTCCGCGACGTCCGGATGACCGGCGAGCACCTCTTCCATCCCGCCGGTGGACAGGCGGTGCCCGGCGACGTTGATGACGTCGTCGGTGCGGCCCATGACGAAGAGATAGCCGTCCTCGTCCAAGTAGCCGCCGTCGCCGGTGAGGTAGTAGCCGTCGAAGGCGGACATGTACGACGACACGAACCGCTCGTCGTCGTTCCACAGCGTCGGCAGCGCGCCCGGCGGCATCGGCAGCTTCGCGACGATCGCGCCGTTGGTGCCCGGCGGCACCGGCTCGCCGCCGGGGTCGAGGACCTGGATGTCCCAGCCGGGAAGCGGCTTCGTCGGCGACCCGGGCTTGACCGGCAGCAGCTCGATCCCCGCGGGGTTCGCGACGATGGGCCAGCCGGTCTCCGTCTGCCACCAGTGGTCGATGACGGGGATGCCCAGCAACTGCGAGGCCCAGCGGTAGGTTTCGGGATCGAGCCGTTCCCCGGCGAGGAACAGGTACTTCAGCGACGACAGGTCGTACCGGCGGGCGAGTTCGCCCTCCGGGTCCTCCTTCTTCAGCGCCCGGAAGGCCGTCGGGGCGGTGAACATCGAGCGCACGCCGTACTCGGACGCCACGCGCCAGAACTGCCCCGCGTCGGGCGTGCCGACGGGCTTGCCCTCGTAGAGCACCGTCGTCGCCCCGGCGAGCAGCGGGGCGTAGACGATGTAGGAGTGCCCGACGACCCAGCCGACGTCGGAAGCGGTGAAGAGGGCCTGCCCGGGCCCGACGTCGTAGACGTTGGTCATGCTCCAGGCCAGGGCGGTCGCATAGCCGCCGCTGTCGCGCACGACTCCCTTGGGCTTGCCGGTGGTTCCGGAGGTGTAGAGGACGTAGAGCGGGTCGGTGGAGCGCACGGTCACGGGGCCGGCGGGCGAGGCGGCGGCACACGCGGACGCCCAGTCCACGTCCGTGGCGCCCATCGCCGCCTCGGCCTGCGGGCGTTGGAGGATCACCTGGCGCGCCGGCTTGTGGGAGGCCAGCTCGATCGCCTGGTCCAGCAGCGGCTTGTACTCGATGACGCGTGACCCCTCGATGCCGCAGGACGCGGAGACGACGACGGTGGGGGAGGCGTCGTCGATCCGCACCGCGAGCTCCTTCGCGGCGAACCCGCCGAACACCACCGAGTGGACGGCGCCCAGCCGCGCGCAAGCCAGCATCGCGACGGCGGCCTCGGGCACCATCGGCATGTAGATGACGACCCGGTCGCCCGCCGAGACGCCCAAGTCCCGCAGCACGCCCGCGAATACGGCGACCTCGTCGCGCAGCCGGTCGTAGGTGTAGGTCTCCTTCACGCCCGTGACGGGGGAGTCGTAGACCAGCGCGGCCTGGTCTCCGCGGCCCGCCTGGCAGTGCCGGTCCAGCGCGTTGTGGCAGACGTTGAGCTCGCCGTCGGGGAACCAGCGGTAGAAGGGAGGCCGCGCATCGTCCAGCGCCTTCGTCGGCGCCTTGTGCCAGTCCAGTGCGCCGGCAGCCGCCAGCCAGAACCCCTCACGGTCCGCGACGCTGGCACGGAAGATCTTCTCGTACTCGCCCACCCTGGCCTCCTTCCGGGCGGTCCTGCCGGGTCCGCCCGCTTGTGCGTCGTCTTCCGCCGGTGAGCGTGCCCAGCCGGGACGGGACCATGGCCGCCGCCGCGCGGGGTGCCGGACGTCTCACCGACCGGCGGGTACGGAGACGATACGGCCCGGGCACGCGGCGGGTCAGCCTCGCGGCGGCCCGCGTCATGGGTGCCGCCCCGGTCCTTCGCGTCCGTCCACCGCGTCCGTCAGCGTCCGTGCGCGGCGGACCTGCTGCGTGGACCTGGTGCCGTGTTGTGCCCGCCGCCGTGGTGTGGTCAGTCGCAGGCGGCGAGGAGGACGCGTGCGGCGTCGCGGGCCTGGAGGGCCGCGTCGGGTGTGCCGGCGACGGTGGCGACCGTGATCGCCCCGTCGAACAGGACGACGATCTGCCCCGTCACGGGCTCCGGATCGACGACGCCGGAGGCCTCGACGAGGCTTCGGATGCGCGCCCGCAGCGCGGCCTTGTGCGTACGCACGACCTCGGCGACCGCCGCCGAGCCGGGCCCGAGTTCGCCGAAGGCGTTGTTGAACGCGCAGCCGCGGAAGCCGGGTTGGAGGAACCACGCGTGCAACCACTCGAACATTCCGAGCAGTTGCTCCCTGGGCGTGGCGTAGTGAGCGATGTGCTCCTCCAGCGCGGTGCGTGAGAGCTGGTCGCGGCGGCGCAGATAGGCCTCCACGATGGCGCCCTTCGACGGGAAGCACTGATAAAGGCGCTTGAGGGAGACGCCGGAGGCGTCCCGTATGCGGTCGATGCCGACGGCCTGCACGCCGTGGGCGTAGAAGAGGGCGTCCGCCGCGTCCAACACGCGTGTGTCCGCAGGGACTTCGGTATCCATGCTGCCCTCCTCACCACTTGAGAACCACCGCTCCGCACTGTAGCCTCCTCGGCGGAGAACGGTCGTTCTCAATCCGTCCGGCCAGGCGGGCGCGCGCCGGGTGAGCGTCCCGGAAAGCCGCAGGGGGGCGCGCCTGGCCGGACTGCCGCGGAGCGGTACCGCATGCCCGGCCGCGACCCCGGGCGCCTCAGCGTCCCCCGGCGTCCGTCCCTCCGCCGCGCCGCAGCCTGATCGTTACCGTGGACGCGGGACGGCAGCAGGGCGTCACGCGAGTGCCGTGAACGATCGCGCCCGCACGGGCGGGGGACGGAGAGCGAAGTGCGATACGGCGTCAACATCCTCAACTTCGGTGCGGGCACGGCTCCGGACACCCTGCTCCGCTGGGCGCGGTACGCCGAGGAGCGGGGCTTCCACTTCGCGATGATCTCCGACCACGTCGCGGTCACGCCGGAGGTCGCCGAGCAGTACGAGGCCCCGTTCTACGACCCGTTCACGACGCTGGCCTGGCTCGCAGGGCAGACCGAGCGGATCGAACTGGGCACCACGGTGACCGTGCTGCCCTTCCGCCATCCCCTCCTGACCGCCCGGATGGCCGCGAACATCGACAGGTTCAGCGGCGGGAGGCTCATCGTCGGAGTCGGGGTGAGCTGGAGCGCGAGCGAGTACCGCTCGCTCGGGGTCGAGCATCGCCGCCGCGGAGCGATCACCGACGAGTATCTGGACGTCGTCACCAGGGCCTGGCGGCACGAGAGGATCTCCCACCACGGGGAGTTCGCCTCCTTCGACGACGTCGCCACGGGTCCGCTGCCGGTTCGCGTGCCCCCGGTGTGGGTCGGCGGCGGCAGCAGGGCCGCGCTGCGCCGCGCCGTGCGGTATGGCGACGCCTGGCATCCGCTCAACCAGACCATGCGCTTCTACCGGGACGAGGGGCTTCCCGCGCTGCACCGCATCGCGGAGGAGGAGGGCAGGCCCGTACCGCAGTTCGCTCCGCGGCTGCCGCTGAGGCTCGCGGATTCGCCGCTGCCCGAGGAGACGCGGCCGGCGGGTCAGGGGACGCTCGACCAGGTCCGGCGCGACCTGGAGGGCCTCGCGGAACTGGGCGCGGCGCACGTCCTCTTCGACACCTACCGCGGTGAACCGGCCTCGATGCGACCGCAGAAAGAGGACGAGCGGCTGCTGGAGACCCTCGCGGAGCATGTGATCGGCGGCGAGCTTCACCACCCGGCACGGTGAGCCGCTCGACAGCTGAACGGAACGTCATATTCCGTAGAGTGGTGCGGGCAAGGGGCCGCGACACCCCGTCACGCCGGACCCAGGAACCGCAGGACCCAGGAACCGCAAGGACCCAGGAATCCAGGAATCCACGAAACCCCAGGAACCGAGGAACTGAGGCACGCCACGTGAGCACACTCCCGGAAGTCACCCTCAACAACGGAATCCGCATGCCGCAGCTGGGCTTCGGCGTCTACCAGGTGCCGGAGGACGAGACCCAGAGCGTGGTCGCCTCCGCGCTGGAAGCGGGCTACCGCAGCATCGACACGGCGGCCCTCTACCGGAACGAGGCCGGCACCGGCCGCGCGCTCGCCGCGTCGGGCATCCCGCGCGACGAGCTCTTCGTGACCACCAAGCTGTGGAACACCGACCAGGGTTACGACGCCGCCCTGCGGGCCTTCGACACGTCACTGGAGAAACTGGCCCTGGACTACGTCGATCTGTATCTCATCCACTGGCCGCTTCCGGCGCGTGATCTGTACGTCGAGACGTGGCGGGCCCTGGAGAAGATCCACGGCGAGGGACGGGCCAGGGCGATCGGCGTCTCCAACTTCCAGCCCGCGCATCTGCGCCGGCTGACGGAGGAGAGCTCCATCGTCCCCGCCGTCAACCAGATCGAGCTTCATCCCCGCCTCCAGCAGGCGGAGTTGCGCTCCTTCGACGCCGGTCTCGGCATCGCGACCGAGGCCTGGTCGCCGCTCGGCCGCGGCAACGGCGTGCTCGAGGACCCGGCGGTCATCGGCATCGCCGAGAAGCACGGCAGGACCCCCGCGCAGGTGGTGCTGCGCTGGCACCTCCAGCTGGGCAACATCGTCATCCCGAAGTCGGTGAACCCGGCGCGTATCCGCGAGAATCTGGACGCCTTCGGCTTCGAGCTGGACGCGGAGGACCTGGCCGCCGTCGAGGCGCTGGAGACGGGTGCACGCGTCGGGCCGGACCCCGACACCTTGAACTGATCGTCTGAACCGGCCCGTTGAACCGACACGTTGAACTGACCCGTTGAACTGGCCTGCTGGACTGGCCCGCTGCCGGGCGGAGTCGCCCGCGGACGGAGGAAGCCGCCGCGGGCGACGGCCGTCGCCCCCGGTCAGCGAAGGGCCGGGCCCTGCGCCAACAGCTCCTCGATGCGCGCCAGTTCGTCGTCCCCGAAGCCGAGGCGCTCGCTCGCGGCGACGCTGTCAGCCAGCTGCTCTGGGCTGCTCGCGCCCACGAGCGCCGAGGTGACGCCGTCGCGCAGCACCCAGGCGAGGGCCATCTGCGCGAGCGACTGCCCTCGCTCCCGCGCGAGTTCGTTCAGCCCTCGCAGCATCGCGACGGTCTCCGCGGTGATCTGGTCGCTGCTGAGGAACGGGCTCGCTCCGGCGGCACGGGACCCCTCGGGCACGCCGTCGAGATAGCGGTCCGAGAGCAGGCCCTGCGCCAGGGGCGAGAAGACGATGGAGCCGGCGCCGAGTTCGCCCAGCGTCTCCAGCAGGCCCTCCTCCGGCTGACGGTCGAGCATCGAGTAGCGCGGCTGGTGGATGAGGAGCGGTGTGCCCAGCTCGCCCAGGATGCGGGCGGCCTGACGGGTCTGCTCCGGCGAGTAGTTGGAGACACCGGCGTAGAGCGCCTTGCCCTGCTGCACCGCGGTGTGCAGCGCCCCCATCGTCTCCTCCAGCGGCGTCTCGGGGTCGGGCCGGTGGGAGTAGAAGATGTCGACGTACTCCAGGCCCAGACGCCCGAGGCTCTGGTCGAGGGAGGCGAGGAGGCTCTTGCGCGAGCCCCATTCTCCGTACGGGCCGGGCCACATGAGGTGCCCCGCCTTGGTGGAGACGACGATCTCGTCCCGGTACGGGCGCAGGTCCTGGTGGACGATGCGGCCGAAGGCGGTCTCCGCGGCGCCGGGCGGAGGCCCGTAGTTGTTGGCGAGGTCGAAGTGGGTGACGCCCAGGTCGAAGGCGCGGCGGACGATGGCCTGCTGGCGCTCCAGCGGGCGGTCCGTGCCGAAGTTGTGCCACAGGCCCAGCGATATCGCGGGGAGGTGGAGGCCGCTGCGGCCCGTACGGCGGTAGGGCATCGTCTCGTAGCGGCCGGCGTCGGCTCGGTACACGGGGGAGTCTCCTCGGTGCTTGCTGCGTGATGTGGTCGGTGACCGGTCGACGGGTGACGGTCGATCGGCGATCGGTCGTCAACGGCCGGTCGTCAATGGCCGCTCGTCACTGGCCGGTTGGCGGTGGCCGGTAGTGCCGGCGGCCCGATCGGTCCGGACCCGGCACGGGAAAGGACGTACGGGCGGAGCCGGTTCAGGCGACGCCCTCGGGGCTGGCGCCCTCGATCTGGACGCCGTCCGACGCGATGCGCTCGATCTCGGCGACCTCGTCGTCGCTGAGGGTGATGTCCGCGGCAGCGGCGCTCGATTCGATGCTGGAGGTGCTGCGCGCGCCCACCAGCGCCACGTCCACGTGCGCCAGCACCCACGCGATCGCGATCTCGCTGACGCTGTGCCCGCGTGCCCGCGCGAACTCCGAGAGGCGGCGCACCACTTCGAGGTTCTGCCGCAGCGCGTCGCCCGTGAACGCCGTGGCCTTGCTGCGCCAGTCGTCCTCGTCGAAGCGGGTGTTCTCGTCGAACCGGCCGGTGAGCAGACCGCTGGCGAGCGGGCTGTAGGCGAGGACGCCGATGCCGTGCTCACGCGCGTACGGCAGGATCTCCGCCTCGATGCCGCGCCGGAAGAGGTGGTACGGCGGCTGAAGCGTCTCAACGGGTCGTACGGCCGCGAACTCGGCCATCTGCTCGGCGTCGTAGTTGGAGACGCCGACATGGCGCAGCTTGCCCTCGTCGACCATCTCCTGGAGCGCGCCGGCCGTCTCGGCGGCCGGCGTCTTCGGATCCGGCCAGTGCACCTGGTAAAGGTCGATGGTCTCCACGTCCAGGGCACGCAGGCTCTGCTCCACGCCCTCCCGCAGGAACGCGGCGGAGGCGTCGCGTCCCCCGCCGTCCGGCTGTACGCCGCCCTTGGTGGCGATGACCACGCTGTCGCGGTCGCGGACCAGATCGGAGCGGAGCGCCCGGCCCAGCAGCCGTTCCGAGGCGCCGAAGCCGTAGGCCTGCGCCGTGTCGAAGAAGTCGACGCCCAGCTCCCGGGCACGCCGGACGGCGGCGATCGCGGCGTCCTCGTCGAACGGGCCCCAGTCGCCGCCCAGTTGCCAGGTGCCGAAGGCGACACGGGAGACCTGAAGGCCGGTGACTCCGAGTGTGGTGGTCCGCATGCGTTCGCTCCTCCTCGCGGCGGTCGGGCGTGGACCTCTCCAGCCTCGCCCGCCCCAAGCCGTGCGTCCAATAGAAGAAAGCGAACGGATTGAGCAGCTAGTCTTCTCAATCGTGGAACTACGGCACCTCGAATACTTCGTCACCGTCGCCGAGGAACGGCACTTCACCCGCGCCGCCGAGCGGCTTCTCGTCTCGCAGTCCGGGCTCTCGGCGTCCGTGCGCGCGCTGGAGCGGGAGCTGGGCGCGAAGCTGTTCGTACGCACCACCCGCAGCGTCGAGCTGACCGGCCCCGGCAGGGCGCTGCTCGCCGAGGCGACCCGGACCCTCGCGAGCGTGCGCGCCGCCAAGGAGGCGGTGGCCGCGGCACAGGGGCTGCTGCGCGGCACCCTGTCGGTCGGTACGGAACAGTGCATCGCGGGCGTCCATGTGCCGCAGCTGCTGGCCCGGTTCCGGGCCGAGCACCCGCAGGTGGAGATCCGCCTGCGGCAGGCGGGTTCGGCCAGGCTGGCCGAGGACGTCGGTGCGGGCAGGCTCGACCTCGCCTTCGTCGCTCTGTGCGGCCCGCCGCCGCAGGGCGTGCGCCTCACGCCGATCGCCGAGGAGCCGCTCGTGCTGCTCTGCCACCCCGGGCACGCGCTCGCCGGGGGAGAGGCGGCACGCTGGGCGGAGCTGAAGGGCGAGGCGCTGGTGGACTTCCAGCCCGACTGGGGCGTACGGCAGCTCACCGACCGGGCCTTCGCCGCCGCCGGTGTGGAGCGGCAGGTCGCGCTGGAGGTCAACGACGTGCACAGCCTCATCGAGCTGGTGGAGCAGGGCCTCGGAGTGGCCGTCGTCCCCCGGCACTTCGCGCGCAAGCCGCAGGCGGCGGGCGTGTGCGCCGTGCCGCTGACGGAAGGACCACAGCCGATCTGGAAGGTCTCCCTCGCCCGCCCACATGGGGACGCCGCGAGCCCCGCCGCCCGGAAGCTCTGCTCCTTGCTGGACCTGCCGGCGGATGACGACGACGCGGAGGGGGACGGCCGGCGCGCGTGAGACGCGGCGCCCTCCGCCGCCCGCCCGCCGGGGGCGCAGGCGCCTCTGCGCAACCTGGACGGTTCCCCAATGGCCGCACGTACGTGCTGTGTTGGGCGGGGTTGCCCGTGCTCGGATTGGGCGAGGCGGAGGGGATGACCCGGCCCACCGAGCGGTCCTGCCGCGCTCGCGCGCCTTTCCGGGCACGCCTCCGCGCGCCCGTCGCGTCACTCGGTGGAGTCTCAATGGGCGTACGTATGTGCCGCGTTGGGCCGGTGACCGTGCCCGGTATGGCGACGCGGAGGGGAGGGCCCGTCGGCGTGAGACGTGGCGCCCGCTGCCACGCGCCCCGCCACGCAACGTGGGCGGCGCCCCAACGACCGTACGTACGTGCCATGTTGGGCCGTGCCGGTGCCCGAATGGCGATGCCGCGGAACGGCCCACCCGCGTGAGGCGCGGCGCGCACCGCCGCGCGCCTGTGCCGCCTGCCTCTCGCCCAGGCGGCGGCGTCCCAACTGCCCTATGCACGTGGCCGGTTGCTCGGTATGGCGATGCGGAGCGGGACAGGCCCGCGCGGAGACGGCGCGCACCGCCGCGTGCCCGAAGCGTGCTCCTTGGGGCGCGCCTCCGCGCGTCCGCCGTTGCCCCAACTGCCCTATGCACGTGGGCCGGTTGGCCGGAACGGCGACGCGCAGCGGGACAGGCCCGCCCGTTTGAGAGACGGCCCGCACCGTCGCGTGCCCGGAGCGTGCTCTTTGGGCGCGCCTCCGCGCGCCCGTCGCGCCCCGACGCCCCTGCATACGTGCCGTGTTGGGCCGGTGCCCGGGGTCGGAAACCCGGGTGATCCGGCGTAAGCAGGGACGTATGCTCGCCCCTGACCACTGCGCTTCGCCCAGGACCGTGCCCGGGAGGGCCGATGACCCCCACCGACAGACCGGACGCCGCCGCCGATCCCGCGACCGGGGCGGCGGACGGGCCCGAGCCCGGCCCGCCCGCCGCCCGGCGGCATCCGCTCTCGCGCGCCGCGCGTCTCTCCCGGCGCCGCTTCCTCACCACGGCCGCCGCTGGCGCGGCCACAGCCGGCGCCGTAACCGTCGCCGGGCCCGCTGGCGCAGCCGCCACCGCACCGGTCATCGCCCCGCCCGCCGATGCGACGGCGGGCGGGGCCTCCCGCGTCACGCTCTCCTTCACCGCGGCCACCAACGGCGCCGCGACCCTCGCCCCCGGCGGCGACAGGCTCGTCGCCGAGGTCCAGAACGTCCTGTGGTCCCTGCCGCGCGGCGGCGGACGCGCCGTACCGCTGACCGACCCAGAACTCGAGCCCACCCGCCCGGAGTTCTCACCCGACGGCAAACAACTGGCCGTCTGCGCCTACCGGGGCGGCGGTTTCCACGTGTGGACGCTGCGACCCGACGGGTCCGGACTCCGGCAGCGCACCGACGGCCCCTGGGACGACCGCGGCCCCGCATGGTCCCCCGACGGCACGCGCATCGCCTTCTCCTCCGAGCGCGGCGGCGACGCGGTCAAGGGCAGTCCGTACCGCATCTGGGTGCTCGATCTCCGCACCGACGAACTCACCAGGCTGACGGGCCTGCCCGGCCAGGACGGGCCCCAACAGGACGGCGCCTGGGAGGACTTCGACCCCGCCTGGTCGCCCGACGGCAAGCGCGTGCTGTTCGTGCGCGGCGCCCCCGCCGAGGGTGAGAACGGGCCGGTGCTGCGCAGCCGCACGATCGCGTCGGTACCGTCCGACGGCAGGGGACCGGTGCGTACGGAGCACACCGGAAGCGCCGAGGCCGACGTGATGACCCCCGCCGTCTCGCCCGCGGGCAGGCTCGCGCATCTGCGCACCACACCCGCGCCCGCCGCCTCCTGCACGCTGATGGTCGACGGCGAAGAGCTCGCCGTGGACGGCGAGGTGCTCCCCGTGCCGCCGCGCTGGATCTCGGCCGGGGAACTGCTCCTCACCGTCGACGGCAGGTTCAGCGTCGTGCGGACCGCCGCACCGAAGGACGCCGAACACATCCCGCTCGCCGCCTCGTTGCCCGTCGAGCGGCCCCGATACCCGGTCAAGGACTACGGTTTCGCGCCGGGCGGCGGCAGCCGCCCCGTGCGCGCCCTGCACCTGCCCGCGCTCTCGCCCGACGGCCGGCAGGTGGCCTTCGCGGCGCTGAACTCCCTCTGGGTCGCGCAGACTTCGGGCCGCGGTGGGCCGCGTAAGGTCGTCGCGGGCAGCCCCACCCGCTATCCGCTCGCGCCCACCTGGACGCCCGACGGGCACGGCCTCGTGTACTCCGACGACCGTGACGGTCTCCTCGGCGTCCACCGGCGCGACCTGCGCACCGGCGAGGACACCGTGCTCGCC
This sequence comes from Streptomyces winkii, assembly GCF_032248595.1. Taxonomy (NCBI): domain Bacteria; kingdom Bacillati; phylum Actinomycetota; class Actinomycetes; order Kitasatosporales; family Streptomycetaceae; genus Streptomyces; species Streptomyces winkii. The sequence goes on from NZ_JASTTH010000003.1 coordinate 526,783, forward strand.
CCCGGCGGCCGCGTCTTCCCCGTGCTCGCCCCGGACGGGGACCGCCTCGCGGCCCTCGACATGACGGGCAATCTCGTCGTACGCGATCTGCGCGGCGGCGCGTCCCCCGCGAAGCCCGGCGACGAGGCCGAACGCGTCCTGGCCGAGCCGCTGGGCGCCGCGGGGCTGCCGGGCAGACCGAGCTGGTCGCCCGACGGCCGGTACCTGGCGCTGTGCGACCGCAACCGCCTCAACCAGCGCTTCCGCGAGGGCTACAACGTCGTCCGGATCGTCGACGCCACCAGCGGCGAGGACCGGCTGTACGTCCTCGCTCCGCACGCCTCGATCTCCGACCGCTACGACAGCGGCCCCGTCTGGTCGCCCGACGGCACGCACCTCGCCGTCGTCAGCGAGTCCGCGCTGTGGCTGCTGCCCGTCCGCCCCGACGGCACGCCCCGCGGCGAGCCGCGCCGCATCACCGACGAGAGCGCCGACCACCCCTCGTGGGCGGCCGATTCGCGCACACTGCTGTATCTGTCCGCGGGCAGGCTGCGGCTGCTCGACGTGCACAGCGGCGCCGTGCGCACCGTGCCCGTCCGGCTCGGCCACCGCCCGCCGCGGGCCCGCGACACCGTCGTCCGTGCCGGAAGGCTCTGGGACGGCACGGGCGAAGAGGTCCGCGAGGACGTCGACATCGTGGTGCGGGGCGGCCGCATCCGCGCCGTCTCACCGCACCGCCCGGGGCGTTCGGCGGCCCGCCGCGTCGACGCGTCGCACCTGACGGTGGTGCCGGGCTTGTGGGACTCCCACACGCACCCCTGGCAGAGCACCTACGGCGCGCGCCAGACCGCCACGCAACTCGCGTACGGCATCACGACGGCCGTCTCCCTCGGCGGCTTCGCCTACGAACAGGCCCGCATCCGCGAGGCCGTCGCCGGCGGCGCCCTCGCCGGTCCGCGGCTGCTCGCGACCGGCGAACTCCTCGACGGGGCGCGCGTCGCCTACAGCATGGGCCGCGCACACCGCACCCGGGACGGCCTGCGCCGCTCGCTGGAGCGCGCCGAAGGGCTCGACTGGGACTTCGTCAAGACGTACGTACGCGCACCCGGCTGGATCATGGCGGAAGCGGCCCGCTTCGCGCACGAGAGGCTCGGCGTGCGCTCCGGCAGCCACCTGTGCACACCCGGCATACAGCTCGGCGGCGACCTGACCACCCATCTCCAGGCCACGCAGCGCCTGGAGTCCGGGCGGGCGACCAGCGCCACCGGACGCGCCTACCAGGACGTCGAGGAGATCTACACCGCACAGGGAGCCGGCTTCCACCTCATCGCGACTCCGTTCACGGCCGCGCCGCTGCTGGGCGCCGACCCGTCCCTCGCGGACGATCCGCGGGTGACGCGGCTCATGCCGCCATGGGACACCGGTGCCGTCGAAGAGCTCGCGGGCACACCGCCGACGGGCGCCCAACTGGCCACGCTGGCACGGGAGACGGCGATCTACCGGCGAGTGCTGGACGGCGGCGGCCTCATCGCGCTCGGCACCGACCAGCCGCTCGTACCGGTCGGCCTCCATCTGCATCTGGCGCTGCGCGCGCTGCACCGGGGCGGTCTGTCCCCGGCGGCGGCATTGCGCACGGCGACGGTGATGCCCGCGCGCGTCTTCGGCGCCGAGAAGGACCTCGGAACGGTCGAGGAGGGCAAGCTCGCCGACCTCACGCTCGTCGACGGCGACCCCTTCACCGACTTCGACGACCTCGTACGGACGGTGTCGGTGCTGCGGGGCGGTGAACTCTTCGAGGCCTCCGAACTGACCGGCGCCTTCCCCGAGTCGGGGGCGCACACCGCGGGCTCCGGGGACACCGCGGGCGGAGCCGGCACCGCGGCCGCCGGCTCCTCGGCAGGCTGGCGGCACGTGAGCCGCCACCTGCGCCGGGAGGGCTGCTGCGACATGGGCGCCTGAGCGCGCACCGCCCTCGCCGTCGCCCGGCTCCTCCCGCGGGCGCGGCGGAGGCTGTTGACTGGGGGAGTGGAGTGCATCTTCTGCGACATCGTCGACGGCCGCCGCGAGAGCCACCGTGTCTTCGAGGACGAGAGCGTGGTGGCCTTCCTCGACGCGCGTCCGCTCTTCCCCGGGCACACACTCGTCGTCCCGCGCGAGCATCACGAGACGCTGACCGACCTGCCCGCCGCGACCGTCGGGCCGTTCTTCACCCGGGTGCAGCGCATCACCGGCGCCGTGGAGTCCGCGATGGAGGCGGCGGGTTCGTTCGTCGCCGCGAACAACCGGATCAGCCAGTCCGTGCCGCACTTCCATGTGCACGTCGTCCCCCGCAACCCCAAGGACGGGCTGCGCGGCTTCTTCTGGCCGCGCAGCCGCTACGGCAGCGAGGAGGAGGCCCGGGCGGTCGCCGCCAGGCTGCGCTCCGCGCTGGCCGGATGAAACCGGCGGAGCCCAGGAGCAGACGGCGTCGCAGCGGCCGGACGAGGCTGGCCAGCCACTGAACCAGGCCAGCCACTGAACCCGCTCGTCCCAGTCAATCCGGTCAACCCGCTCGGCCCGGTCAACCCCTGCCCCGTGCTCACTTGGCGTCCGCGTAGCACTCCACGACGGCGGTGCTGAACGCGAACCGCACCGGCGTATCGCCGAACGCCGCACGCCCCGCCCGCTCTCCCGCCTCCACGATCGCCGCCGCGACCCGCTCGGCGTCCTCCGCGGGGCAGTGCACGATGACCTCGTCGTGCTGGAAGAAGACCAGCTCCGCCGCCGAGCCCGCCAGCTCCTGGCGGAGCGAGGCCAGCATCAGCACCGCCCAGTCGGCCGCGCTGCCCTGGACCACGAAGTTCCGTGTGAAGCGCCCTCGCGCCCGCGCCGCACCGGCGCTCGCGCTCGCGCCCGACCCCGCGGGCGGCGGCGCGGGCGGCGTCTCGCCGCCGCCCTCCCACGCTCCCTCGGCCTCCGGGCCGGTGCCCCCGCCGTCCTCTTCCGAGGCGGCTCCGGCGGGCGGGCAGGTGCGGCCCAGATGCGTGCGCACCAGCCGCCCCTCCTCGCCCGCCCTTGCCGCCTCGTCCACGTACGCGATCGCGCGGGGGAAGCGGCGGCGCAGCGCCGCCAGATTCCGCAGCCCGTCACCGCTGGTCTGCCCGTAGATTGCCCCGAGCAGCGCCAGCTTGGCCTGGGCCCGGTCACCGCCGAACGCCCGCTGCGACAGCAGCGTGTACAGATCCTCACCGCTGCCCGCCACCGCCATCAGCCCCGGATCGCGCGATACGGCGGCGAGCACCCGCGGCTCCATCTGCCCCGCGTCCGCCACGACCAGCCGCCAGCCCGGATCGGCGACGACCGCCCGCCGCACCACCTTCGGAATCTGAAGCGCACCACCGCCGTTGGTGGTCCAGCGGCCCGACGCGGCGCCGCCCGGCACGTACTCGGCGCGGAAGCGCCCGTCCCGCACCCACGAGCGCAGCCACGACCAGCCGTGCGCCGTCCAGAGCCGGTACAGCTTCTTGTAGCGCAGCAGCGGCTCGACCGCCGGATGGTCGACGCGCCGCAGCTCCCACGCCCTCGTCGAGGACAGCTTCAGCCCCGCACGCGCGAAGGCCCGCAGCACGTCCGCCGGCAGATCGGGCCGCACCCGCGCGCCCGGCCCGAACGCCGCGGAGATCTCCTCCTCCAGCTCGGCGAGGCGCTTCGGCACGCCCCCGCCCCCGTACCGCTCGCCGAGCAGCTCCTCCAGCAGCTCGCGGTGTACGTCGGCGCGCCAGGGCACGCCCGCGCGCCCCATCTCGACCGCGACGAGCGTCCCCGCCGACTCTCCGGCCAGCAACAGCCGCATGCGCTCCGGGTGTTCGGCGGCCTCCGTACGCTCCAGCTGCGCCGCGTACACCTCCAGCAGCGCCGTCATCGGGTCGACCCCGTCGGGCAGCGGAGCGGGGGCCGCGTCGAACAGCGACGGCTCCGCCTCCGCTCCCCGCGACGCGGCGGGAAGGTCCTGCGGCACGGGCAGACCGTGCAGCCTCGCCCACGCCGCCGGCAGTGAGCGGGGGTCGCCTGCCCGGCCCTCGTGCCCCAGCAGCAGCGCCTCCGCCGTCTCCACGTCGTAACAGCGCTCCACCCCGACGCCCGCCTCCAGCAGCCGGGGATGCAGCGAGGCGCTCGCCCGCCACACCCAACGGCCCACGCCGGGCCGGGAACGCACCGCGGCGACCGCCGACTCCTCCGTACGGACGGGACCGGCCGGCCTTCCGCGCGCGTCCAGCGGGCAGACCTGGGCACGCCCGTCGTCGCGCTCCGCGAGCGCCCACCGCACCGCCGTGACCGGGTCACCCGTCATGTGCGTGAGTCTTGCACCGGGCACTGACAACGCCCTCACACCGGCGACGCCCTCACAACGCCCCGCGCCCCGTGGGACCCACGGGGCGCGGAACGGTGACGGCGGTGCGGCACGGAACGATCTGGCGGCTAACGGACGGCCTTGATCAGCTCCCCGTCCGGGGTGTCACCGCTCAACTCCCATACGAAGGAGCCGCCGAGGCCTTTCTGCGCGGCCCACTCGCCCTTGCTGCCGATGGTCTCGGGGGTGTCGTAGCTCCACCACTGGCTGCCGCAGTGCGCGTACGCCGTGCCTGCGACCTTGCCGGTAGCGGGGCAGCGGCCCTTGAGCACCTCGTAGTCCTCGATGCCCTGTTCGTACGTCCCGGGTGCGGCGCCCGTCGCGGTGCCGCCGGGCTCCGCCTGGTCCACGCCGTTCCAGCCGCGCCCGTAGAAGCCGAGACCCAGCAGGAGTTTGCTTGCGGGAACACCCATGCCGGTCAGCTTCTCGACGGTGGCGGACGTGTTGAAGCCGTCCTTGGGAATGCCGTCGTAGGCGGTGAGCGGGGAGTGCGGAGCGGTCGGTCCCTGCGCGTCCCAGGCGCCGAAGTAGTCGTACGTCATGGGCAGATACCAGTCGACGTACTGCGCGGCGCCCGCGTAGTCCGCGGCCTCCAGCTTGCCGCCGGCCGAGGCGTCGGCGGTGATCGCGGCGGTCACGAGCTTGTCGCCGCCGAACTTGGCGCGCAGCGCCTTCATCACGTCGGTGAAGGCCTCCCGGCCGCTCTCGTCGCAGGTGAGACCGCAGGCGTTGGGGTACTCCCAGTCGATGTCGATGCCGTCGAAGAGCCCCGCCCAGCGCTCGTCGTTGAGCAGGCTGTAGCAGGAGTCCGCGAACGCCGCCGGGTTCTTCGCCGCCTCGGCGAAGCCGCCGGACCAGGTCCAGCCGCCGAAGGACCACAGCACCTTCAAGTCCGGGTGCTTCTCCTTGAGTTGGCGGAGCTGGTTGAAGTTGCCGCGCAGCGGCTGGTCCCAGCTGTCGGCCTTGCCGTCGACGCTCTGGTCGGCCGAGTAGGCCTTCTCGTAGTCGGCGTAGGAGTCGCCGACGGTGCACTTGCCGCCCTGCACGTTGCCGAACGCGTAGTTGATGTGCGTGAGTTCGCCGGCGGAGCCGGACGTCTCGATGTTCTTGACGTGGTAATTGCGCTGGTACACATCCCAGTTGGCGAAGTAGCCGACGAGCTTTCCGTCGGCAGCCGCACGCGCGGCGGAGCGAGTCTGCGCGGCGGCGTGCGAGCCGCCCGCCGGGGCCGCGACTGCGCCGGCACCGGAGAGCGTGGCGGCGAGAACGGCCGCGCACGCGGCGGCGATCAGGGCGAGGATGCGTCCCCTCGGAGCGGACGAGGCGGATCTGCGGCGTCGTGCGAAGGGTCCGGTCATGGCTCTCCTCAAGGGAGTTGTAGGGGTTGGGGATGGATGCTGCTGGTGATCCCTCGGTGCGTGGTGGGGGGTGATCCGCCGGGAGTGCGGCGGAAGTTCCAGCCGGAATCTAGAAGGACTAGACCATTGCGTCAATGGTTTGAACCAATCCCGCCTGGGGCTTCCGCCCCGATCTCCGCGCACGCCAGTGCCGGACCTCCGCTCACACCTCGCGCCCCCCGGCCCGTCCCGGCGGTGACGCGGTGCTGCCGATCGGGCATACTTTTTTCGCCGCAACCCCTGGTCAGCCGCCGTCGCAACCCGGCGCGGCGAACCGGCGAGGCGGCTTCGCACAGGTCCCGGCTCCCGGCCGCGGCCCTGATCACGGCGGCGCACCACACCCCGGTCCGCCGCCGCGGCCCCCGAACAGGAGGAGAGCGTCGTGATGCCCGACTACGGACCGCAGCCGGTCCAGCGCCAACTGCCCACGCAGGAAGCTCGCGATCTGCTGGCCCTCGTGCGCGAACTGGTCCAGCGGGAGATCCGTCCCCGCGCGGACGAGGAGGAGGCCGCCGGCCGCTTCCCGCGTGAGATCTTCACCCTGCTGTCCGAATCGGGGCTGCTGGGACTGCCGTACCCGGAGGAGTTCGGCGGCGGCGACCAGCCGTACGAGGTCTACCTCCAGGTTCTCGAAGAGCTCGCCTCGGCACGTCTGACCGTCGGCCTGGGCACGAGCGTCCACACCCTCGCCTGTCACGCGCTCGGCGTCTTCGGCACCAAGCAGCAGCGCGCCGACCACCTTCCCGCGATGCTCGGCGGCGGCACGCTCGGCGCGTACTGCCTCTCCGAACCCTCCTCGGGCTCCGACGCCGCGTCGCTGCGCACCCGCGCGGTCCGCGACGGCGACGAGTGGCTGCTGGAGGGCTCCAAGGCGTGGATCACCCACGGGGGAGTCGCCGACTTCTACACCGTCCTCGCGCGCACGGGCCCCGAAGGGCCGCGCGGGATCACGGCGTTCCTCGTCCCCGCCGACGCCCCCGGGATCACCGCGGCCGCGCCCGAGCGCAAGATGGGAATGCACGGATCGCCCACCGCCCAGGTCCACTTCGACGGCGTACGCGTCGGCGACGCACGCCGCATCGGAGACGAGGGCCAGGGCCTGACCGTGGCGCTCTCCGCCCTGGAGTCCGGGCGCCTCGGGATCGCGGCCTGCGCCGTCGGCCTCGCACAGGCCGCCCTGGACGAGGCGCACGCCTACATGCTCGGACGCGAGCAGTTCGGCCGGCCCATCGCCGACTTCCAGGGCCTGCGCTTCATGATCGCCGACATGGCGACGCAGATCGAGGCCGGGCGTGCCCTGTACCTGAGCGCCGCACGGCGGCGGGACGCGGGACTCCCGTTCGGCCGGGAGGCCGCCATGGCGAAACTGTTCTGCACGGACGCGGCGATGCGCGTGACGACGGACGCCGTCCAACTCCTCGGCGGCTACGGCTACACCGCCGACTTCCCCGTCGAGCGCTACATGCGCGAGGCCAAGGTGCTTCAGATCGTCGAGGGCACGAACCAGATCCAGCGCATGGTGATCGCCCGTCAGCTCGTCGGCCCCGAGAGCGTCCGCTAGCCGCGCTCCGCGCCCGTATCCGCGCCCGCGCCGGTCGCCCCGGCGCAGCCTGCCGCGGCCTCACACCGCGCAGAACCCCTGGGAGTGCGGGCGCGGGCGGGGGCTACGCCGCCTCCGCCGCCTCTCGTACGTCCTCGACGACCTTCTTGTCGAGCGCCGCGCGCACCAGCCCGGCCGCGAACCGCGCCAGATCGCGCTCGGCGACCAGCCCCGCCAGCCTGCCCGTCGACGTGGGCAGCCCGAGGCGCTCCGCGCCCTGCTCCGCCTTCATGCCGAAGTACGGCCCGAACTCCGGCCACACCGCCTGCGCCTCCCGCAGAAAGATGTCGACGCCGGTCGGCCCGATCCCGGGCACCTCGCGCAGCCGCTCCGCGGTCTTCCGGCCTTCCCGCATGCCGCGCAGGTCGCCCTTGTACTTGCTGAGCAGCAGTTCCGCCCCGTCGCCGAGCTGTGTGGCGGTGCGCTCGTCGTAGCGCCGGTAGCCGCCCACGCCGAGGGCGTCGACCCGCTCCTGCCACGTCGCGTCGGCCATCCGCCGGGCGTCCTTCATCCCCGCGTCCGACAGCGCCCGCGACGAGGCGACGGCGACGTCCGCCCGGATGCGCGCCGAGAGCAGCATCGAGAGCACCAGCAGCCGGTACAGCGGCGACGGGGTGTCGCGCAGCGTGATGCCCGCCTGCTCGGCGTATGTGAGGCCGTGCGTCTCCAGCAGCGCCCGTGCCGTCGCCCGGTGCCCGGACTGCTGCGCGGGCTTCGCCTGCGGCCTTGTCTGTGTCTGTGTCATGGGGCCCTCGCTCGGCTCTCGCCTTCAGAGGCCGTACGGGTGCCCATCGGGGCGGCGGTATCCACCTGCCGGGTCCGTGAAGACAGCACGGTCCGGACGGGCCGCCCCGCAAGAGCCGGCTCCGGTTACCCCCCGGGCAGCAGCGACGGCGTGCGCGGACCGCCGACGTGCGAGAACGGCTGCGTGCGCCAGTCGAGCCCCTCGGGCAGCGTCAGCAGCGCCGTCAGCCCGTGCTCCTGGCCGCCGTCACCGTCGAGCGCGTCCGCCTCCGACGCCGCACGCCCGGAGCCCTGGCAGACCGTCAGCCCGAACGGATCCCACGGTGAAGCGCACAGCGCGTGCTCGGGCAGGCTCTCCTCGTCCGCGAAGAGAGCGATCGGCTGCCCGCAGTCCGGGCAGGTCACCCGGAAGATCTCGTAGATCCCGTCCTCGTCGTACGTCCCGCCCGCGACGGCCTCGACGGCCTCGTCCTCCACCGCCGGGGCGGCCTCCCTGGACAGGCGGACCGGCTTCTCAGTGCGCATGCAAATCCCCCTCCTGTGGACCTGCCGGGCAACCCGCCCCCGGCCTCAGCAAGCACTGCCCGCGGCGTGATTCGCATAATCGCCGCACGCCCGGGGACACGGGAGCGTGGATGTGGCCTTGGTCACACGGAGCGCCCTCATGTGCGCTCCTCCCTGCGCCCGGTGTGCCGGAGTGCGCCTGGCACAGTAGGTTGACCTGCTGTGGAGGAAGTGGACCGGCACATCGTCGATCTGCTCGTCAAGGACGGGCGGATGAGCTACACCGATCTGGGCAAGGCCACGGGCCTGTCCACCTCGGCCGTGCACCAGCGCGTACGGAGGCTGGAACAGCGCGGGGTCATCCGCGGATACACCGCGCTCGTGGACCCCGAGGCGGTCGGGCTGCCGCTCACGGCGTTCATCTCGGTGAAGCCCTTCGACCCCAGCGCGCCCGACGACATCTCCGAACGCCTCGCCGAGGTACCGGAGATCGAGGCGTGCCACAGCGTCGCCGGCGACGAGAACTACATCCTCAAGGTCCGCGTGGGCACCCCCATCGCGCTCGAGAACCTCCTCGCCCGCATCCGCTCGCTCTCCGGCGTCTCGACCCGTACGACGGTCGTCCTCTCCACTCCGTACGAGGCGCGTCCTCCCTCGCTCTGACCCGGCCTGCGCCCGCCTGCGGCAGGGCGGGAGACTTGTCGCCATGAGTGAGCGCACCGCCCACGGGCACGAGACCCGCACCGTCCTGCTGCGCGGCGGGGAGGTGCACAGCCCGGCCGATCCCTTCGCCACCGCGATGGTCACGCAGGGCGGCAGCATCGCCTGGATCGGCTCCGAGGGCGCCGCCGACTCCTTCGCCGACGGCGTCGACGAGGTCGTCCACCTCGACGGCGCGCTCGTCACCCCCGCATTTACGGACGCACATGTGCACACCACCGCCACCGGCCTGGCGCTGACGGGTCTCGACCTGACCGGTGCCGCCACCCTCCGCGACGCGTTGGACCGCATCCGCGACTACGCCGCATCGCGCCCCGGCGACCCGGTGCTGCTCGGTCACGGATGGGACGCCACCCACTGGCCGGAGGGCCGCCACCCCGGCCGCGCGGAGCTCGACGAGGCGGCGGGCGGCCGCCCCCTCTACCTCTCCCGTACGGACGTGCACTCGGCCCTCGTCACCACGGCTCTGCTCGAACTCGTCGCCGACGTCGCGCAGTTGGACGGCTTCGCCGACGGCGAGCCCCTCACCCGCGACGCCCACCACGCCGTGCGCGGCCGGGCGTACTCCACCCTCACGCCCGCCCGCCGTGAAGAGGCCCAGCGCGCCGCCCTGGACCACGCCGCCTCCCTCGGCATCGGCGACCTCCACGAGTGCGCCGGTCCCGGAATCTCCGGCGAGGACGACTTCACCGGGCTCCTCGCCCTCTCCGCCCGGCACAACGGCCCCCGCGTGCACGGCTACTGGGCCGAACCCGTCGCCTCGCCCGCGGACGCCGACCGCATCCGCGCGCTGGGCGCGGTCGGTGCCGCGGGCGACCTCTTCGTGGACGGCTCGCTCGGCTCCCGTACCGCACATCTGACGGCGCCGTACGCCGACGCACCCCACACCGGGAGCGCCTACCTCGACGCCGACGGCGTCGCCGCACACGTCGCCGCCTGCACCGAGGCCGGACTTCAGGCCGGGTTCCACGCGATCGGCGACGCCGCCCTCGCCGCCGTGACCGACGGCGTGCGCGCCGCCGCCGCCCGCGTGGGCACGGACCGGGTCCGCGCCGCCCGCCACCGCATCGAGCACGCCGAGATGCTCGACGAGCAAACCATCGCCGCCTTCGCCGAGTTCGCGCTCACCGCGTCCGTGCAGCCGGCGTTCGACGCGGCGTGGGGAGGCCCCGACGGGATGTACGCGGCACGCCTCGGCGAGGAGCGCGCCGCCCGCCTCAACCCGTACGCCGCCCTGCAACGCGCAGGCGTCCCGCTGGCGTTCGGCTCCGACAGCCCGGTGACGCCCATGGGCCCGTGGGAGGCCGTCCGCGCCGCCGCCTTCCATCGCACGGAAGGCCACCGCATCTCCGTACGCGGCGGGTTCACCGCGCACACCCGCGGCGGTCGGCGCGCGGTGGGCGCGGACGAGGGGGGCGTGCTCGTCCCGGGCGCGCCCGCCGACTACGTGCTCTGGCGCACCGGTGAACTGGTCGTACAGGCGCCCGACTTGCGCGTCGCCAACTGGTCGACGGATCCCCGCTCCGGCACTCCCGGGCTGCCGGATCTCACGCCCGGCGGCCAACTGCCGGTCTGTCTGCGGACGGTGGTGGGGGGCCGGACCGTCCACGAGCGGCCGAACGAGTGATGTATGAGTGTCCGTTGCGCCCCGCCGACGACCCCTCAGACTGTCGCCCCCGCGCCCCTTCCGCCTAACTGACCTGCTGATTCTGCGAAACGCCGCAGGTAGCGTCGCTGTTGACAGGCGATGGCAGCCGCCGGGTAGGTTCGGCCAGGTCCACCACAGGACGTCCGGCTGGCCATTCCCCGCGCAGTCGTCGAACGCCGCTGGGCCAGGGGGTGGTGTACCGCACCGGGACATCACCACTGGGAGCCAGGTCCAGCGCCCGCGGCACGGGGGCGGAAGGTTGAGGCTGGCCGGCGGGTGTGACCCGGGTGGGGCCCGGATGCTCAGTAGACAACGGCTCTCGGTCGACTCGCAGCCAGCGGGTCCCAGGTCGGCCCGAAGGGCACCGGGCCCCGACCCGCAGACTCGCGCCCGGCCCAGGGCAGCGACCGGGCCGACGCCCCCCGGTTCTCCCCGCTTCTCCTTCCTCTCATGCGCTTTTCTTCGGTGCGCTCGCCGTGCCTGCGGACGGTTCCGCCGCCCTTCGCGCCGTCCTCCGGCGCCGGTGGCATTCCCGGCCCCGGGCCCGCGGGGGTGCGCCGCCGTTATACGGTCGCTTCACCACCGCACGACCTGCCAGGAAGGGCGCGACCTTGCCATCGGGTTCCGACACGACCGCCGAATCCGCCGCCGGCGGCCAGTCCGCCGACGGCCCGGACGGCCGCGACGAGACGCAGCCCCCGCGCGACCTGCCGCACACCGGCGACGGAACCGGAGAGTCCACCGGGGCGGAGACCACCGTCACCGCCCCGCCTTCTCCGGCGAGCGATGGCTCTCCCGCACGCGGTGGCCGGCTGCGGCGGCTGCGCGCGCTCGTCCGTCGCGAGGCCGCCCGCAGCGCCTGCGCCGCCGTCGCCGGAATCGCGCTCGCGCTCGCCTTCCCGCCGTACGGTCTGTGGCCGCTGTCGCTGCTGACGGTCGCCGCCCTCAGCCTGCTCACGCGCGGCCGCACGGCGCGCCAGGGCGCCTGGACGGGGTTCGCCTTCGGCTGGCCGTTCTTCATCGTCCTGCTCAAGTGGCTGCACGTCGTGGGCTGGGACGCGGTCGTGGGGCTCGCCTTCATCGAGTCGCTGTTCGTCGCCGCGCTCGGCGCCGCCCTCGCCGTGACCTCGCGGCTGCCGCTCTGGCCGCTGTGGGGTGCGTGCCTGTGGGTCGCCGAAGAGTGGGCCCGCGACCGCGTGCCCTTCGGGGGCTTTCCCTGGGGGCGGCTCGCCTTCGCCAACACCGGGTCGCCCTACACGCCGCTGGCCGCGCTCGGCGGCGCCCCGCTGGTCACCTTCGCCGCGGCTCTGACCGGCACGGCGCTCGCCGCCGCCGCTGTCGTGCTCCTGCGCCTGCGCGCCGCACGGCGCACCGGGCAAGCGGACGGCGAGGCCGGCAGGGACGGCGAAGCCGCTCGTACGGGACTCCGCCGGCGCGCGTTGACGCCGCTGGTCGCCTCCCTCGTGGCCGCGGCGGCCGTCACCGGCGCCGGATACGCCGTGCCCGTCCCCACCGCCGCGGACGACACGGCCGACATCGCCGTAGTGCAGGGCAACGTGCAGCAGCCCGGCATGAACTTCCTCGGCCGGCCGATGAAGATCCTCGACAACCACGTCGACGCCACTCTCGACCTCGCACAAAAGATCAAGTCCGGCGAGGCCCAGCGGCCCGACCTGGTCATCTGGCCCGAGAACTCCTCCGACCTCGACCCCTACCGCTGGCCCGAGGCACGCGAACGCATCGACCAGGCGGCCAAGGCCGTCGGCGTGCCGATCCTCGTGGGGGCGCTCGTCGACCACCCGGGCACCAAGGGGTACGTCGAGAACCAGGGCATCGTGTGGGACCCGCGGAAGGGCCCCGGCAAGTCGTACACCAAGCAGCACCCCGTGCCCTTCGGCGAGTACGTGCCCTTCCGGGACGAGCTGAGCACCGTCATCACCCGCCTCCAGCAGATCCCCCGCGACTTCTGGCCCGGCGATCACTCGGGCGTCCTCCAGACCGGGCCGGCGCGCCTCGGGGACGTGATCTGCTTCGAGGTCGCCTACGACGAGATCCCCCGCGACACCGTCAACGCCGGGGCCCGCGCGCTCGTCGTCCAGACGAACAACGCCACGTACGGCAGGACCGGGCAGCCCGAGCAGCAGCTGGTGATGTCCAAGCTGCGCGCCGTCGAACACGGGCGGGCCGTCGTCACCGCCGCGACCAGCGGCATCAGCGCCGTCGTCGGGCCCGACGGCACCGTCCGGCAGCGCACGCAGGAATTCGAGCGCGACGTGCTCAGCGCGACGCTGCCGCTGCGCGACGAAGTCACCACCGCCGACCGCGTCGGCGCCGTACCCGAGTGGACGCTCGCTATGGTGGGCGTTCTCGCGTGCGCCGCGGCCTGGTACGCAGGCCGGCGCGGCCGGACCGACCACCGGCCCGCGCAGCCGGCGGGACAGGCGCGGCAGACCGATGCACGGCGGAAGCAAGAGGGGCAGCAGCGGTGACGGACGGCGGACAGGCGCGGCGGTACGGCCCGCTGGGCACGGTTCTGGTGATCATCCCGACGTACAACGAGGCCGACAACATCGAATCGATCACCGCCCGGCTGCGCGAGGCCGTGCCCGAAGTGCACATCCTGATCGCCGACGACAACAGCCCCGACGGCACCGGCAAGATCGCCGACGAACTCGCCGCCCAGGACGAGCAGATCCACGTCCTGCACCGCGCCGGCAAGCAGGGCCTGGGCGCCGCCTACCTCGCCGGATTCCGCTGGGGCATCGACCAGGGTTACGGCGTGCTGGTGGAGATGGACGCCGACGGCTCCCACCAGCCCGAGGAGCTGCCCCGCCTGCTCACGGCCCTCAAGGGCGCCGATCTGGTGCTCGGATCGCGCTGGGTGCCGGGCGGACGGGTCGTCAACTGGCCGCGCTCGCGCCGGTTGATCTCCCGCGGCGGCAGCGTCTACTCGCGGGTGATGCTGGGGCTTCCGCTGCGCGACATCACCGGCGGCTTCCGCGCCTTCCGCAGCGAGACCCTCAAGGGACTGGGCATGGACGCGGTCGCCTCGCAGGGCTACTGCTTCCAGGTCGACCTCGCCAACCGGGCCGTGCGCGCCGGATACCACGTGGTCGAGGTCCCGATCACCTTCATCGAGCGCGTGCGGGGCAACTCGAAGATGAGCCGCGACATCATGGTCGAGGCCCTGTGGCGAGTGACCGCGTGGGGCGTCGAGGGCCGGGTGAAGCGTGCCCTGGACCGCAGGCACACTTGAAGCATGACGAGTCGCGCACCGTACCCCTACGAGCCGCCCCACGACGAGCAGGGCTCCGGCCGCTCCTCCGGGGCGGAACAGCGCCCCGGAGGCCCGCGCCGTTCGCGGGCCTCCCGGTTCATCCCGCTGGGAGTGGCGGTGTGGGCGCTGCTGGAGATCTGGCTGCTGATCCTCATCGGCGAGACGGTGGGCGGTCTGGCGGTGCTGGGGCTGCTGGTCGCCGGTTTCCTGCTCGGCGTCTTCGTCATCAAACGCGCGGGCCGGCGAGCCTGGCGTCGGCTCACCGAGAGCGTCCAGCAGGCGCAACAGGCCGCGCAGCAGGGGCAGGCGCCGCCTGAGAGCACCGAGAAGTCCGGCGGCGGCAACGCACTGATGATGCTCGGCGGGCTGCTGATCATGGTGCCCGGCGTCGTCTCGGACGCGGCGGGGCTGCTGTGCCTCTTCCCGCCGGCCGCCTCGCTGATGAGGCGCACGACGCAGCGCTATCTGGAGCGGCGCTCCGGCTTCGCGCCCGGCACCATCGGCGACGCCTACCAGCAGGCTCGCAATGCCGAGGAGCAGATGCGCATGCGCAGGCCCGACGGCAAGGTCGTCGAGGGAGAGGTCGTCCGCGACGACGGGCCTCCCAAGGGGGAGGAGCCTCCCAACCGCTGAGCCCGGCTCTCCGCCCGGCTCGGCGCACAGCACAGCGCGGGCCGGTGGCCTGAGAAACAGACCACCGGCCCGCGCTGTGTTTCGGGACGCGCGACCGGGCCCATCGGGCCCGGATCCGGCGAACGCCCGGCGCGCGCCTGCCGGTTGCTCTCGTCTACGCGGACTTGCGCTTGTTGTTGCCGTCCCGCGGGTGCACAGCGAGGTTCATCGTGCCGGACCTGAGTACGGCCAGCCGTTCCGCGAGAACCTCTTCCAGCTCCTCGCGGGTGCGCCGCTCCATGAGCATGTCCCAGTGCGTACGCGCGGGCTTGCCCTTCTTCTCCTCCGGCCCCTCGCCGTCCACCAGGAGTGCCTGTGCGCCGCACACCTTGCACTCCCACTCGGGCGGAATCTCGGCCTCTACTGAGAACGGCATCTCGAAACGATGCCCGCTCTCACATGCGTACTCCACGGCCTGGCGCGGTGCCAGGTCGATACCGCGGTCGGTCTCGTAGCTGGTCACCACGAGTCGCGTGCCGCGAAGAGCTCGCTCACTCATGAATTCGTGCCTCCCGGGCTTGTCGCCCACAGGACAGGTGTCGCTGTCGTCGTCATCTGGTCAACGTCCGGTCGGCGGTGAAGATTCCCGAATCGGGGATGCGTCGCCCGTCGTGCCGCCCTTCGTGTACCCACCAATGACCGGTTTGTCACAACTGACAGGAGATGTCACCCAGCGTTCTCATCTCTTTGGCGTGCAGTAACGGTCCATCCGGCGAGCCGAGGGCGTACACTACCGCGCCGCCGCCGCAAGTCCTAAATCCGGTCCGGCTGGGGGTTGCCGGCGGCCGCGGCCGCCCGTTCCACCGGTACCCGGAGCAGCAGCACGAAACCCAGCACGAAGAAGACGACCAGCGAGATGATCGCCGCACGATAGCTCTCCGTCAGCTGGTACGCGAGCCCGAAGACCAGCGGGCCCAGCCAGCTCGTGCCGCGGTCGCTCACCTCGTACAGGGAGAAGAACTCGGCCTCCTTGCCCGCGGGCACCAACTGCGAGTACAGCGACCGGGAGAGGGCCTGGCTGCCGCCCATGACCAGCCCGATCCCCGCGGCCAGTGCGAAGAAGAAGACCGGGGCGCCGGCGGGCAGGAAGTATCCCGCAGCGACGATCACCGTCCAGGCCACGAGCGAGCCGAGAACCGTGCGCTTCGCGCCGTGGCGGGCCGCGAGCCGGCCGAGCAGCAGGGCGCCCGCCACCGCCAGCACCTGCACCAGCAGCACCGCGCCGATGAGGGTCGTCTGGTCCACGCCCAGCTCCTCCGAGCCGAAGACCGACGCCTGCGTGATCACGGTCTGCACCCCGTCGTTGTAGACGAGATACGCCAGCAGGAAGAGCATCGTCAGCCGGTAGCGCCGCAGTTCGCGGAAGGTGACGGCGAGTTGGCGCCAGCCGCTGAGGAGCGAGACGCGCGATCCCGCCGCCGCGCCGGGCCGCTCCCGCAGCCGCAGCAGCGGCACCACCGTGAAGACCGCCCACCACACCCCGGCCGAGGCGAGGCAGATGCGCACCGCGGAACCCTCGGAGACGCCCAGCGCCTCGTGCTGGAGGAAGAGCGCCAGATTCGCCACCAGCACCACCGAGCCGGCCGCGTAGCCGAAGGCCCAGCCGCGTGAGGAGACCGCGTCCCGCTCCTCCGGGCCCGCGATCTGCGGGAGGAAGGCGTTGTAGATGACGGCGGAGGTCGCGAACGACACGTTCGCCACCACGAGCAGGACGCCGCCCAGCACATAGCGCTCGCCGTCCAGGAAGAACATCCCGGCCGTGGCGGCCGCTCCCAGATACGCGAAGACCCCGAGGATGGGCTTCTTGCGGCCCGTGTGGTCCGCTATCGCGCCCGCCAGCGGCATCACGAAGACCGACAGCAGCACCGAGAGCGAGACGGTGTAGGCGAAGTACGAGCCCGCGCGCACCGGGAGGCCCAGCGGATGCACGTAACCGTCCGCGTCCGCCGCCGCCTTGGCGACCTCCGTCAGATACGGACCGAGGAAGACGGTCAGGACGCTGGTGGAGAAGACGGAGTTGGCCCAGTCGTAGAAGTACCAGCCGCGCTGCTCCCGGCGGCGCTCGGCCGCCGTGCCGTCCCCGGCGCCCGTCACGACAGCGCTCACAGTCACGCCCCCCTCGTCTCCGGCACCGTGTCCGGCTCCGGGAGCGCGCCGCCCCGCGCGGTGCGTGCGGTGGACGGCAGGGCTCGGGAGCCTTTCCCCGGGCCTCGCCCCGGGGAGATCCGACGCCCTACCGGGGGCCGGGCCCGTGCATCCACGCACCCCGCTCGGTCAGGACGTCGCGCAGTGTCTCGATGTGATCGGTCACAATGCCGTCAACTCCCAGGTCGAGCAACTCCCGCATCCGGTTTCTTTCGTTCACGGTCCATACGTGCACCTGCATCCAGCGGGCGTGAGCGGCGCGTACGAAGGCACGGTCCACCACGCGGATGCCCGAGCGGTGTTCGGGAACCTGGACGCACACCGCGGTCGGACGTACGGCCCGCGCCGGCACCAGTCCGTACGAGCGCAGCCGCAGCCGGACCACGCCCCGCGTGCCGAGCGAGGTCGCGAGCCGCGCGCCTGCCATGGCCTGGGCACGCGCCACCCGCTCCTCCTCGAAGGAGCCGACGCACACGCGCGCCCACGCGTCCAGTTCCGAGATCAGCTCCAGCAGCGGCAGCAGCGCGGACTCCGCCTTGACGTCGATGTTCCACCGCACTCCGGGGAAGGCGCGCAGCAACTCCCGCATCAGCGGCGGCGGTTCGCTTCCGCCGACCCTGGCGCGGCGCACCTCGGACCATGACAGCTCGCTGATCGCGCCGCTGGCGTCCGTCGTCCGGTCGAGGGTCTCGTCGTGGAAGGCGACGAGACGTCCGTCGGCGGTGGCGTGCACGTCCGTCTCCAGATAGCGGTATCCGAGGCCGACGGCGCGGGCGAAGGCGGTGTGCGTGTTCTCCAGGCCGTCCGCGGAGCCGCCGCGGTGGGCGAAGGCGAGCGGCCCGGGGTGGTCGAGGAACGGATGGCGCGGCGTGCGGCGCAGCGCTGCCGGGTGCACGGCGAACGCGGGGACCGGCCGTGGCGGTTGGACGGAGTGCGGGTCGGTGCTCATCACCGCCGCAGTATCGCGCCCCCGCGCCACCACGCGCGCCGTTGCCCTCCGGCCGCGTGCTCCTCGTGCCGGCGACTGCCGCGCGCCACCACACGAGAGGGACCCGCGGCCGCGGTCGCCTCCGCTTCGGCCCGCTGCTCCGGCAGCGCGAACACCCGCAGGAAGAGCTGCGAGAGAGGGCCGATCCCGAGCGCGTAGACCACCGTCCCGGCGCCGGCCGTGCCGCCGAGCAGCAGCCCGGAGACCAGCACGGCCGCCTCGATCGCCGTACGTACGAGCCTGACCGAGCGGCCCGTGACGCGGTGCAGCCCCGTCATCAGCCCGTCACGCGGGCCCGGCCCGAAGCGGGCGGAGATGTACAGGCCGGTGGCCACGCCGTTGAGCACCACGGCGGCGGCCACCATCGGTATCCGCAGCGCGAGTGCCTGCGGTGCGGGGGCGAGCCAGACCGTGCCGTCCATCGCGAGCCCGACCAGGACCACGTTGGAGACGGTGCCCAGCCCCGGGCGCTGACGCATCGGCGCCCACAGCAGCAGCACCGCCGCCCCGGCGACGATCGAGACCGTGCCGATCGACAGGCCCGTGTGCCGGGCGATCCCCTGATGCAGCACGTCCCACGGGGGGAGCCCGAGGCCGGAGCGCACCATCAGGCCGATGCTGGCCCCGTACAGCAGCAGGCCTGCGTACAACTGCGTCAGCCGGCGTCCGAGACGCCGTGGCGGACCCGTCGAAGGTGACAACGAGGGCTCCTCTCTCGCCGGTGCGGCTCTCTCCCGTGCGCTGCCCGGCCCGCTGCTGGCGCCGGTCGACGGTCGCGTGGCAGTCTGGAACACGAACCAGGCCACATCCATGGCCAATCTGGGGAAGGTGGACCGCAAGCATGGTGCAGTGGACCTCTGCCGTCGGTGCTCCTCAACTCGCCCGGCTGCTGGCCTCGCAGCGCGCGGCGACCGCGGCCGACGCCGGACACCGCGTACCGGCGTACCGCTCGCTCGCCGACGGAGTCCGCCTCCTCGTGCTCGAAGGCCGCATCCCGGTGGCCGCGAGGCTGCCCGCGGAGCGGGAGCTCGCCGCCGCGCTGAAGGTCAGCCGTACGACCGTGGCCGCCGCCTTCGAGGCGCTGCGCGGCGACGGCTTCCTCGCCTCGCGGCGCGGATCGGGCAGCTGGACCGCGGTGCCCGCCGGCAAGCCGCTGCCCACGCGCGGACTGGAGCCGCTGCCGCCCGAGTCGGCCGGATCGGTGATCGACCTGGCCTGCGCCACCTTCCTGGCGCCCGAGCCCCACCTGACCGACGCCTTCCAGGGCGCGGTCGCCGACCTCGCGCCCTACACCGACACCCACGGCAACTATCCCGGCGGACTGCCTGCCCTGCGGGAGGCTCTCGCGGCGCGCTACACCGCGCGCGGCGTCCCCACCATGCCCGAGCAGATCATGGTCACCACCGGCGCGATGGGCGCGGTGGCCGCGCTCGCACGGCAGTTGGTCCCGCGCAGCGAACGCGTCGCCGTCGAGCACCCCTCGTACGCGAACGTGCTGCACCTGCTGCGTGACGCCGGCGCCCGCCTCGTGCCCGTCCCCATGGCCGACGGCCTGGCCGGCTGGGATCTGCCCGCCTGGCGGCAGGCGTTCCGCGAGAGCGCACCGCGCATGGCGTACGTCATCGCCGACTACCACAACCCCACCGGCGCGCTCGCCCCCGACGACCAGCGGCGCGAGATGGTCGCCGCCGCGCGCGCCGCCGGTACGGTCCTCGTCGCCGACGAGTCCATGACCGACCTGACCCTGGACGAGGACGTCGAACTGCCGCGCCCCATGGCCGCGTTCGATCCGGGCGGCTCGGCCGTCATCACCGTCGGCTCGGTCAGCAAGGCCGTCTGGGCAGGGCTGCGCATCGGCTGGGTCAGGGCGGCACCCGAGGTGATCCGCAGCCTCGTCGCGGCCCGCGTCTACGCCGACTTGGGCAGCCCCGTGCTCGAACAGCTCGCCGTGGCGCGGCTGATGAGGGGGGACGGATGGGAGTCGGCGGTCGCCGCGCGCCGCGCGGGAGCACGCGAGAACCGTGACGCGCTCGTCGCCGAGCTCCACGAGAGGCTGCCCGACTGGGAGTTCAACGTTCCCCGCGGCGGGCTGACCCTGTGGACCCGCACCGGCGGCCTGTCCGGCTCGCGCATCGCGGACGCGGGCGAGCGGATCGGCGTGCGCGTGCCGGCCGGTACGCGCTTCGGCGTCGACGGGGCCTTCGAGGGCTACGTGCGGCTGCTGTTCACCGTCGCGGGACCGGTCGTCGGTGAGGCCGTCGCGCGACTGGCCAAGGCGGCCGACCTCGTCCGTACGGGCGCGGTCGCCGAGGGCGATGTGCCGCGTACCTATGTGGCCTGACGCCGTGTCTCCGGGTCCGGCCCCGGTCCCGGCTCGGTGCCTGGTGGGGCGGGGCGTTGCGAAGTCCCGGACATGTGGGGTGACTTGGCGGGCCGGACCGCCGCCGGGCTGGGTGGGTCTGTGTGGCCGGGCCGGTGCCTGCGATGTTCGTACGGGTGCGGTGTCGGGGGCGGCGGGCCGCGTACCTACGTGGCCTGACTCCGTGTCTCCGGGTCCGGCCCCGGTCCCGGATCGGTGCCTGGTGGGACCGGGCGTTGCGAAGTCCCGGACATGTGGGGTGACTTGGCGGGCAGCTCCGTCGGGTGGGCGGCCTGTCCCGCCAGGGCCCGCGCCTGCGATCCCGCCAGCGGCGGCAGCAGGGCCAGCACCGCCTGCCGCTCGGCCTCGCCCGCCGCGTCGTCCAGCGGGTCGGGCGCCGCGGGGACCTGCAACCTCAGCACCGGCCCGGCGCCCAGCCGCGCGAAGCCCCGGCCCGGCGCGGCGTCCGGGTCCGGCGGGGAGAGCGTGGCCTCGCCGAGCACCGCCCACGCCTCCTCCGGCGAGGCCGCGCCGAGCAGCACTCGCGCTCTGGAGTACGAGCGCACCGCGGGGCCCAGCCCGTCCGCGCACTCGAAGTGCTCCGCCACCGCGACCGTCACATGCGCCGCCCGGCCGTGCCGCAGCGGAACCTGGAGCAGTTCCTGGGGGTCACGCCGCCCCTCCGCGCGCGCGAGATGGCTCAGCGCCGCCGGACGGTCGAGGACCACCCACAGCGGACGCCGCACATCCTCCGGAAGCGGGAGCCCCGCGTGCCGCGCGCGGCTCGCAGCCGAGAGCCGGCGCTCCGTCTCGTGCACCGCCCACTCCAGCGACGCCACCGCACCGGCCGGCGACGTCTCGACGGCCAGCACGCCCTCACGCCCCGTCAGGCACGCGAACTCGCCGGAGCCGCCGCCTTCCACGACGAGCACGTCGCCGTCCTGGAGCGCCTGGAGCACGACCGACCGCAGCAGCGTGCTCGAACCCGCGCCGGGCGCCCCGACGACGAGCAGATGCGACTGCGCCGAGCGGGCACCGGTGCGCCACACCACCGGCGGGACGTCGCGCGCCCGGTCGCCGTCGGTGACCGGGATCCGGCGCGGCACCGCCTCGGGGTCGGTGAAGCCGAGCACGATCTCGCCGGGGCCCGTCACGAAGCGCTGGGCGCGGATGCCCTGCGGCAGCGGCTCGGGGACCGTCATCTCCAGCTGGTTGCGCTCCTCGTCCCACACGAAGCGGTACTCGCGATCGCGTCCGGCCTTGGCGCTCAGGCGGCTCTCCACCGCGAGCCGGTGCGCGGCGTCGCTGTCGGGAAAGTGGGCCGGGTAGCGGACGAGGAGACGCCCGATGCGGCCCTCGTCGGTGAACTCGACCTCCTCGAAGGCCCGTTCCCACGCGCCGTCGTGTGCGTAGACGGGCTCTGGATCCGGATCGTCCCCCAGGGCGAAGTACGGCACGAGCGCCTCGTACACCGTCTGGAGGCGCGCGTTCTCGGCCTCCTCGCCGCCGGGTCCGCCGAGCGGACGCGCGCCGTCGCGCCCGTGCCAGGCCGCGGCGCCCACGACGAGGGCCACGGCGAACACCGGCCCCCACGGCAGCAGGCCCACCACCATCACCGCCACCGCCGCGGCGAAGAGCACCGGGCCCCGGCGCTCCTTCGGGGCCCCGGCCCACCAGCGCACCGCCAGGACCGTCAGCCGGGCCAGGCCCCGTACGAGCATGATGAGCGGATGCAGCACGTCCAGCGCACCGTCGGCGCCGGCCCGTACGACGCGGAGGGCCGGATGTGCGGCACCCGTGCCCGCGGGCTGCCGGGTGAGCGGCCAACGCACCACTGAACCTCCTGTGACGAATGCGGGCCCGGCGCGCGGCGCGTGCGGCGGGCCCGGTGAGGTGCGCGCCTCGCGCAGCACGCTCCGCGCTAGAACTTCAGGCCGCTCAGCAGCCCGGCGAGGCTCGCGCCGCCCGCCTTGATGCTGGGGGCGATCGCCGTGCCCGCCAGATAGAAGCCGAAGAGCGCGCACACCAGCGCGTGGGAGATCTTGAGCCCGTCCTTGCGCGTGAAGAGAAAGATGATGAAGCCGAGCAGGAGGACGCCGGAGACGCTGAGAATCATGGGGACTCCTGATGTAGGGGATTTTCACCCTGAGTTCTCCAAGAGTCACAGAAAGTGGCTGAGCAGGGAAACTGGCAGACGGGTGATTTGCCGGTCATGTGCTCGCACGCGGACCCGTTCGTACGGTGAACTCCCGCTGGAGCAGGGGGTGTTGGCCTCGGCCCGAAGCGGCCGTGGCGGTCGGTTCCGGACGTCGCGTGCGGCGGCCGGAAGGCATGTCGGGGTGCCGAGGCCGAGTGCGCCGTCGGCGCATGTACGGAGTCGGCCCCGCCGCGTCCCGGCCGCGCTGCACCGCAGCCGTGGGCTTTGTCCGAGGAATGACTGATTCGTCATGGAATCATCTGCGCTGTGCTGTCGCTGATCCTCCTTCACTTCGCCGGGGCGTGCTGTGCTCCGCTGCTGGTGCGGTGGCTGGGCACGCGCGCGTTCCTCGTACTGGCCCTGATCCCCGCGGCGGCACTGGGGTGGGCGGTGCGGCAGTACGGCGGCGTGGCGGCAGGGGAGACGCCCGTCGAGCGGTGGCCGTGGATGCCCCCCCTGGGCGTGGGGCTGGACTTGCGGTGCGACGCGCTCGCCCTGCTGATGGTGGCCCTCGTCGGCGGCATCGGCGCGCTGGCGCTGGTCTACTGCGCGGGCTACTTCAGCCGGCCGGCGTTCTCGCTCGGGCAGTTCGCGGGGACGCTCACCGCGTTCGCCGGGGCGATGCTCGGCCTCGTCCTCGCGGACGACCTGATCGTGCTGTACGTCATGTGGGAGCTGACGACGGTCTTCTCCTTTCTCCTCATCGGCCACGTGCCGGAGCGCCGTCCCAACCGGCTGGCCGCGCTCCAGGCGCTGATCGTGACCGTCTCCGGCGGACTGGCGATGCTCGTCGGCCTCCTGATGCTCGGGCAGGCCGCCGGTACATACCGCATCTCGGGCATCCTCGCCGACCCGCCGCCCGCGGCCGGAACCGTCTCCGTCGCCCTCGTGCTGATCCTCGCCGGCGCTTTGTCCAAGTCCGCCCTGTGGCCCTTCAGTTTCTGGCTGCCCGGCGCCATGGCGGCGCCGACGCCCGTCTCCGCGTATCTGCACGCCGCGGCCATGGTCAAGGCGGGCGTCTACCTCGTGGCGCGGCTGGCGCCCGCGTACGCGCACGCGCCGCAATGGCAGGTGACGGTGCTGGGGTTCGGGACGGCGACGATGCTCCTCGGCGGCTGGCGTGCGCTGCGCGAGAGGGACCTCAAGCGGCTCCTGGCCTACGGCACCGTCAGCCAGCTCGGCTTCCTCACCGTCCTGACGGGGACGGGCACGCGGGACACGGCACTCGCGGGCACGGCGATGCTGCTGGCGCACGCGCTGTTCAAGGCCCCGCTCTTCCTCGTCGTCGGCATCATCGACCACGCGACCGGAACGCGGCAGGCCGACCGGCTGTCGGGGCTGGCCCGTTCGATGCCCGCGGTGTGCGCCGTCGCCGTCACGGCCGGGCTGTCGATGACCGCGCTGCCTCCGGCGCTCGGATTCGTCGCGAAGGAGGCCGCGTTCACCTCGCTGACGGGCGCCGGCACGGCGCCGCTGCCCGGCCCTGTGCCGGGCGTGGTGACGGCCGCCGTCACGGTGGGCTCGGTGCTGACGACGGCGTACACGCTGCGCTTCCTGTGGGGGGCGTTCGCGACGAAGCACGACCGGGACGGGGTCCACGCGCCCCCCACGCCGATGCGAGCGCGCACCGGCCTGCTCCTGACCGCTCCGGCCGCCGCGTGCGCGCTGGCCGGAGTGGCGCTGGGCCCGGGCGTCTTCAGCGTGGGACCGCTGCTGGACCGCTATGCCCGCACGCTTCGCGGGTCCGGCCCGCCGTACGAACTCGCCCTGTGGCACGGCCTGAGCCCCTCGCTCGGACTGTCGGCCCTCGGCTGGCTCGGGGGAGGCGCGCTCTTCCTGGCGGCCCGCCCGGTGGAACGCCTCGGGAAGCGGTTCGCGGTGCCGGAGGGCCGGCACGTCTTCGCCCGCTCGCTGTGGGCCCTGGAGCGCACCGCGCTGGAAGTCACCGGCGGTGTGCAGCGCGGATCGCTGCCGGTCTACCTCGGGACCGTCCTCGCCGTGCTGATCGTGGCGCAGAGCGTGGCCATGATCGTCGACCCGCCGTGGCGGCACGTCGGCACGGTGCGCTGGTTCGACTCCGTGCCGCAGCTCGGCGTGGCCGTCGCCGTCTGCATGGTGGCCGCGCTGTGCGTGACGTCGCGTCAGCGCATGACCGCCGTCGTCCTGGCCGGTGTCACCGGTTACGGCACGGCGGTGCTGTACGTGCTGCACGGGGCGCCGGATCTCGCTCTGACCCAGTTCTCCGTGGAGACCG
Organism: Streptomyces winkii; assembly: GCF_032248595.1. Classification (NCBI taxonomy): domain Bacteria; kingdom Bacillati; phylum Actinomycetota; class Actinomycetes; order Kitasatosporales; family Streptomycetaceae; genus Streptomyces; species Streptomyces winkii. The sequence continues at coordinate 551,657 of NZ_JASTTH010000003.1, forward strand.
TCTCCCTCGTTGTGTTCGTGCTCGTGCTGCGCAGGCTGCCCGCCCGCTTCCCCGACGAGCGGCGCACCAGCCTGCTGCGGCGCATCTCACGGGTCGTCACCGGGGTGGCCGCGGGCGCCTTCGCGGCCGTGCTGACGTACGTGGCGGGCGCGGCCCGCGAGTCGCAGCCGTCGGGCCCCGGGCTGATCACCGCCACCTCGCACCACGGGCTGAAGAACGTCGTCTCCACGACCCTGGTCGATCTGCGCTCGTGGGACACACTCGGCGAGTCCGCCGTCCTCGGCGTCGCCGCCGTCGGCGTGACCAGCCTCGTCTTCCTGCGGCGCCGTACGGGAAGCCCCGTCACGGCGTGGCCCGCCGGTCCCGAGACGGTGCCCCCGGCCCCGGCCGCCGGGCGTCCCGCGGGCCACGAACGGCGCGGCCACGGCGCCGAGGGCCGGGGCGCGCACCGCGCCGGGCATGTGTGGCCGGTGCGCGCGGAGCGGCGCGGCACCGGGGAGGGGCACCGGGGAACGAGGACCGGAGCGGGTGCCGTTCCCCGCAGGGTGTGGCTCTCCGCCAGCGGCACCCTGGCCCCGGAGCGGCGTTCGGTGATCTTCGAGGTGCTGGCACGGCTCGTGTTCCACCCCATCGTCGTGCTCTCCCTCTACCTGCTCTTCTGCGCGGAGAACCTGCCCGGCGGCGGCTTCAGCGCGGGCCTCGTCGCCGGGCTGGCGCTGGCCGTGCGCTATCTCGCGGGCGGACGGTACGAACTGGACGCGGCCGCCCCCGTCGACGCCGGTTTCCTCCTCGGGCTCGGGCTGATGACGATGACCGGGACCGGGCTCACCGGGCTGGTGCTGAGCGGCTCGGTGCTCAAAGCGGGCACGTACCACGCGGATTCGCCGGTCATCGGTGCGTTCCACGTTTCCAGCCCCGTGCTCTTCGACACCGGTATCTACCTGCTCGTCCTCGGCGTCGTACTGGACGTGCTGCGCAGCCTCGGCTCCGAGATCGACCGGCGCGTGGAGAGGACCCTGCACGACGAGAACCGCGCGAAGCGCGCCGGCGCGGAGGCCAGGGGACCGGCAGGCGGACCATCCGGTGGCCCGGCCGGCGGAGAGGCCGGCGGATGAACGAGACGCTCGCGCTCGTGACCGCCGGCGGCGCCCTCATCGCCGCGGGCACGGTCATGCTGCTCAGCCGCCCGCTCACGCGCATCGTCCTGGGCACGGTCGTGCTCGGCAACGGCGTCAACCTTCTGCTCCTGTCCACCTCCGGCGCCGCCTCGCGCGCACCGCTGCTCTACCGGGTCTTCGGACCGCAGCGCATCTCGGACCCGCTGCCGCAGGCGTTCGTGCTGACCGCCATCGTCATCACGCTGGCGCTGACCGCGTTCCTCTCGGCGATGGCCTACCGCGCGTGGCAGCTGTCCGGGACGGACGACGTACAGGACGACGTGGAGGACCTCCGCGTCGCGCACCGCGCCGAGTACGGCGAGGAGCACGCCGGGGAGGGCGGCCGGCGGATGCCCAGGGAGCGCGAACGGCGCGCCCGCCGCAGGGAGTTGCTCGGCGCGGGAGAGGAAGAGGAACGCGCGGGCCGGGAGGCGGCGTTGCGGCGTCTGCGGCGCTCCGGCTCCCACTTCCACGAGGCCCGGCGGCGCGCCCGCGCGGAGACGAGGTCGCACCACGCGCGCGAGGCCCGTACGGAAGAGGACGCGGCCGAGGAGGATCTGTGGGAGACGATCCTCGGGGCGGACCGATGACCGCCGCGTTCCGTGCCGCCGCCGCTGTTCACGTGACGGCCGTGGGTCGTGCGGCCGTCGCAGGCCGCGCCACGGTCGCCGTCCCCGCGAGCGCGGCCCGTACCGCTGCCGCCGCAACGACCCTCCCCGCTCGGGCAGTTGGCGGCACCCGGACCGTGGCCGCTGCCGCCGCTGCCGCTGCTGTCGTGTCCGCCTCCGCGCACTGCGCTCCCGCCCGCCCCGCGACGGGACTGCTCCCGTGATCGCCGCCTCGCCCGCGGGCGCCGACGGCCCGGCCTCCGCCCTGGTGGCCCTGCCGGTGATCCTCCCGCTCTTCGCCGCGGGCCTGAAGCTCGGCATCGGCGTACGGCTTCAGCGCACCCAGCGGGTCATCAGCACGGTCGTCCTGGCCACCGTTCTGGCCGTCGCGCTCGTGCTGCTCGTCGACGCCGACCGGTACGGCCCGCAGGTCATGTTCGCCGGAGGGTGGCGGCCGCCCGTCGGCATCGTCCTCGTCGCCGACCGGCTCTCCGCGCTCATGCTCGTGGTCTCCTCGTCGGTCACGCTGTGCGTGCTGCTCTACTCCGTCGGCCAGGGCATGGCCGACCAGGAGGAGGGCACGCCCATGTCGGTCTTCCACCCCGCGTACCTGGTCCTGGTGGCCGGGGTCTCGGACACCTTCCTGGCGGGCGACCTGTTCAACCTGTACGTCGGGTTCGAGATCATGCTCACGGCCAGCTACGTGCTGCTGACGCTGGGCGGCACCGTCACACGCATCCGGGCGGGAGCCACGTACGCGATCGTCTCGCTGCTCTCGTCGGTCCTCTTCCTCGCCGCGGTCGCGGTCGTCTACGCGGCGACCGGCACCGTGACGATGGCCGAACTCGCCCGCCGCTTCGACGCGTTGCCCGCCGGTGTGGCCGTACTCGCGCAGATCTCGCTGCTGACGGTCTTCTGCACCAAGGCGGCCGTCTTCCCCCTGGCCGCCTGGCTGCCCGACTCCTATCCGACCGCGCCCGCTCCCGTCACCGCCGTCTTCGCCGGGCTGCTGACCAAGGTCGGCATCTACGCGATGCTGCGCACCCAGACCCTGCTCTTCCCCGGCGACCGGCTCAGCGGTGCGCTGATGGTGCTCGCGCTGCTCTCCCTGCTGGTGGGCATCCTCGGGGCCGTGGCGCAGACCGACCTCAAGCGGCTGCTCTCCTTCACGCTCGTCAGCCACATCGGCTTCATGGTCTTCGGCATCGCCCTGGCCACCCGCGCGGGATTCGCCGGCTCCGTCTTCTACGTCGTGCACCACATCACGGTGCAGACCACGCTGTTCCTCGTCGTCGGCCTCGTCGAACGCCGCGGCGTCACCACGGATCTGCGGCGTCTCGGCGGCATCGCGAAGCTCTCGCCGGTGCTCGGCCTCGTCTTCTTCGTACCGGCCATGAACCTCGCGGGGGTGCCGCCGCTGCCGGGATTCCTGGGCAAGTTCGGGCTGCTGCGCGCGGGCGTCGCGCACGGCGGGGCCATGGTCTACGTGCTGATCGCCGCCGGCAGCGCGACGAGCCTGCTCACGCTGTACGCCCTCGCCAAGGCGTGGAACCTGGGCTTCTGGCGGGCGGCACCGCCGCAGTTGTACGTGGTGGGCGTCGTGCTCGACACCGTCGAGACGGACGAGGAGTCGCCGGAGGAGCCTCCGGCCCGCCCGGAGCAGGAGGGCCGGGAACGCGGGGGCCGGGAACAGGGAGGCCGGGAGCAGGGAGCGTCCTCCGGGGGGAGCGGAGCCGTGGATGTGGACGTGCTCGCCGGGCGGGCCGGGACCACCAGCTTCGCGGGCCGCGCCATCACCACCGGGCAGCCGCCCGCCGCGATGCTCGTACCGACCGCCGCGCTGGTGGCCGCCGGGCTGGCCTTCACCGTGCTCGCGGGGCCGCTGTCCTCGCTGACCGCCCGGGTGGCGGGCGAGTTGACGGCCCGTACGCCCTACGTGACGGCTGTGACGGGACGATGAGCGAACCACCCGGCACGGGAGCCGCAGCGGGGAGCGGACCGGCGAGTGCGGACGGAGGAGCGGGCAGCGGACCTTCGGGCGGCGCGCACGGCCGCCGCCGCTTCAGCAGCCGGATCAGGGCGGCGCAGTGGCCGACGGTGCTGTGGCTGACCGTGCTGTGGGTGCTGCTGTGGGGGACGTTGAGCGTCGCCAACGTCGTGACGGGGGTCATCGTCGGCGTCGTCGTCTGCGTGATCTTTCCGCTTCCCCCGATCCAGACCCAGGTGCGGCTGCGGCCGTTCGCCGTGCTCCGCTTCACGGTCCGCTTCGTCATCGACATGGGGGTCTCCAGCTGGCGCCTCAACAGGTACATCCTCGGGCCGGGGACGCCCCTGTGCGCCGTGCTGGCGGTGAGGATGCGCAGCCCCAGCGACCTGATGCTGACGGTGACGTCCGTCGCGGTCGCGGCCGTACCGGGAAGCAACGTGCTCGATGTGCACCGCGCGTCCGGCACGCTGTACGTGCATGTGGTGGGCGCCGGTCACGAGTCCGAACGGGAGCGCGCCCGCTACGAGGTGCTGCGCCTGGAGGACCGCGTCGTCCGCGCCTTCGGCACCCGCGCGGACGTGGCCGTCCTCGACGCGCGGGCCGGGCGGGGCGGGGCGGGCGGTTCCGGAAACGGGTCCGGTTCCGGAACCGGCGGGCCCGGCGGCGGCAGCGGCGGTGGGGAGTCCGGTGGGGACTCCGGTGGGAGGAGCGGTCCGTGGACGCCGCTCTGAGCACGGTCGTTGGCCTGCTGCTCGCCTCCGGTGTGCTCGTCGTCGTACGGCTGGTGCGCGGGCCCTCGACGCTCGACCGGGCCGTCGCCCTCGACGCGCTGGTCGCGGTCGTCATGGCCGGTATCGGGGTGCTCACCGCCGCGCAGGAGATCCCCTACTACCTTCCGGCGCTGCTCGTCCTCGCGTTCCTCGGCTTCACCGGCTCGGTGAGCATCGCGCGCTTCCTCGCGCTGCGGGACGAGGCCGGAAGCGAGGACCCCGACGAGGACTCCGGAGACGGCTCCGGCGAGCCCGGCGCAGGCGGCGCGGGGAGCGCAGAGAACGGGGGCCAGGGGGACAGGAGAGGCAGGCGGGGAAACCGGGAGAAGCGAAACCGGGAAAAGCGGGGAAAGCAGGCAGGGTACGGGCGGCGGGACGCGGAGCCAGGCGGCGGAACGGAACAGGGGAGCGGCTCATGAGGTATTCGGACGCGGCCGACGGGGCCGCACTGGTCTGCATGACGGCGGGCGCGGTGCTGTGCCTGCTCGCCGGGATCGGGCTGGTGCGGCTGCCCGATGTGCTGACGCGCATGCACGCGGCCACCAAGCCGCAGGCGCTCGGCCTGCTGCTCGTACTCATCGGGGCGGGACTGCGGCTGCGCAGCGCGGCGGACCTGGGCACGCTGATCCTGGTCGGGCTCTTCCAGCTGCTGACCGTGCCCGTGGCGGCGCACATGGTGGGCCGCGCCGCCTACCGGACGGGCAGGACGGACCGAGAACATCTCGTCGTCGACGAGTTCGGCGAAGAGTTCAGCGTGGCGCCCCACGAAAGCAACCCCGGCGAGAGCCCCGGCAGGTGAAGCGCCGACTCACGAACCGTCGACCCGGGGCCCGGTTCCCCGGAGTCGTGAGGCGGCTTTCGTGAAGAACGCGGCGGAATGGTGGATTTCCCGTGCCCGGACGCGCGGCGGCCCGCCTCCGGTGAATGCCCGGCCTCCCTCAGGGAACCAGCACGTGCAGGTCTCGATTCGCGCGGACGGCGGCACCGCCTCCCGGGCAGGCGCCGCCACCGAGAGGAAGTGAACGTCATGCACGCGAGCTCGCGTCTCCCGCGGCGCACAGCACGCGTCGAGTACACGCTGCCGCGGCGAGCCGCATCCGCCCGTGTGGCACGCCAGTTGACCACCGGATTCCTCACCGGCTCCCGGACACCGCCGCAGGCGGCACGGCGTGTGGAGGAGGCGAGGCTGGTCGTCTCGGAGCTCGTCACCAACGCCACCTTGCACGGCGGGGGACGCTGCCGGTTGCGGCTGAGCAGCGGCGAGGACACCGTCACGGTCGAAGTCCGCGACGACGGGGGCCGGTTGCCCCGTATCCGCCAGGCCGGGCGCGAGTGCGAGAGCGGCCGGGGCATCGCGATGGTCGGCATGCTCGCCCGCCGTCTCGACGTCACCGCGGCGCCCGGGGGAGGCAAGACCGTCAGCGCCGTCCTGGACGCCGCCTAGCAGGAGGAGGGCTCCGGCTCCCCGGCCGGTGGCCGGACGCCGTCCCCGCTGCCACGGCGTGGTCACCTCGGTCCGCGCAACCGACCCGGTAACCGGTTCTCCGTGAGCGGCTCCGCCCAGCCCAACCGCCGTGATTCCGGGCGCCGTTCATGGCTGTCCCGACCACGCCGCCCACGCGGAGGCGACGTCCGAATGGAACCGGCACCGCCCGTCCGCTCGCAGCGGTGCGCGGAAGCGCTCGTGCGCTCCGACGATGTGGAAGCGCAGCCGGCCGCCGACGGGCAGCAGCCGGGGGAGTTCGGCGGGGGCCACGGCCTCGTCCCAGTGCACGGCGTTGAGGTCGAGGTAGAACTGCGTCCGCTCGTCCGTGACTCGGGCGCAGAGGCTGTAGTGGAGGACTCTGAGCGTGGCGGCGCACAGGGTGCCGCTCACCGCCATCCACACACGCCGGCCCGCGACGGCCAGGACTCGCACCTGTATGGTCGCCGTCCCCATGAAAGCCCTTGTCCCGACCGTACGTTCCGTCGCGGGAGGATCAATGCCCGTGCCGCACCGGTCCGTACGGTTCACGTCCGTGTAGCTGCCGTTCTGATTGGCGCACACAAGTATCACGGCTGCTACCTCATTCGGGCAGGTGGGTGACCGAACGGCACGTTCTCCTCGCAATTCCCGACGAGAACGCCCCGTTCCCGCCTGCGCAGCACTCCAACGGCGGGCGGGCCGTGGGAAGTTGGGAACGCGCCCGGCCCCGGGCAGTACGGTCCGGCACGATCGCTGGTCATGGCAGTACGCGATTGCTTCGCGCGGGGCGGTTCGGCGCCTGCCGGCACCGCAGCGGTGTCCAACGCCCCCGCAGCAGTGCGTACTTGACGCCGCCTCAAGGATCACAGGACGCTCCGTGCGTATCGCGTATCGCGTATCGCGTATCGCGAATCGATCCGGCGGAACGGGGGCGCTGTGCCTGGTACGGAGGCGGGTTCACCGCGGGGCGGGACGGGGGAGGGCGGCGGCGGGAAGTCCGCCGGAGGGACGCTCGCCGTGGAGGCCAAAGGCCTCGACGTCATCGCGGACGCCGAGCGCAAGGGCCGTCCCGCGCAGCTGTTCTGGCCGTGGTTCGCCTCCAACGTCTCGGTGCTGGGGTTGAGTTACGGCTCGTTCGCGCTCGGGTTCGGCATCGGGTTCTGGCAGGCTCTGGCCGCCGGCGTCGTGGGCATCGTCTTCTCCTTCCTGCTCTGCGGCTTCATCGCGGTGGCGGGGAAGCGCGGCTCGGCACCGACGATGGTGCTCAGCCGCGCCGCGTTCGGAGTACGGGGCAACAGGCTGCCCTCCGCGGTCTCCTGGATGCTGACCGTCGGCTGGGAGACGGTCCTGGTGAGCCTCGCGACGCTCGCGACGGCCACCGTCTTCGACAGGCTCGGCTGGGGCGGAGGCACGGCGACGAAGATCGCCGCGCTGGTCGTCGTCTCCGTCCTCACGGTGCTGGCCGGCGTCGTCGGCTTCGATCTGATCATGCGGATGCAGACGGCCATCACCGTGGTGACGGCCGCGCTGACCGCCGTCTACATCGTCCTGGCGGCCGACGAGATCCGCTGGGAGTCCGTGCGCGCGCTGCCCGCCGGCTCCGTCCAGGACGTCATCGGCGCCCTGGTCTTCCTCATGACGGGGTTCGGGCTCGGGTGGGTCAACGCCGCGGCGGACTACGCCCGTTACCTGCCCAGGCGCAGTCCGGGCAGGGCCGTCGCGGGCTGGACGGCGCTGGGAGCGTCGGCGGCCCCGGTGGTGCTGCTCGTCTTCCTTCTGCTTCTCGCGGGCTCCTCGGCGGACCTGAGCGCGGCGATCGCCGAGGACCCCATCGGTGCGCTGACGGGCGCACTGCCGGGCTGGTTCCTCGTACCGTTCGCGCTCGTCGCCGTGCTGGGGCTCGTCGGCGGCGCGGTGCTGGACATCTACTCCTCCGGGCTGGCGCTGCTGGCCGCCGGTGCGCGCATCCCGCGCCCCGTCGCGGCCGCCGTCGACGGCGTGCTCATGGGCGCGGGCACCGTGTACATCGTCTTCTTCTCCGCGGGCTTCCTCGGCTCCTTCACGGGATTCCTCACCACACTCGGCGTCCCCGTCGCGGCATGGTGCGGCATCATGCTCGCCGACGTCGCCCTGCGCTCCCGGCCGTACGACGACGCCGACCTCTTCTCGCCCAACGGGCGCTACGGCGACGTGCGCTGGTTCCCTGTCGCCCTTCTCGCCGGGGCCACGGCCGCAGGCTGGGGCCTGGTGACCAACTCCTCGGCCGGATGGCTCTCCTGGCAGGGCTATCTGCTGGGGCCGCTGGGCCTCGGCGGCACCACGGGCAGATGGGCCTCCGCCAACCTCGGCGTGCTCGCCGCCCTCGCGCTCGCCTTCGCCGTGACGCTGGTGAGCGGGCGCGGCCCGGTCAGGGCGCAGGAGAGCGCCCCGCCGGCACCGCCCGCGCCGATCGCGCCGCCCCCGGCGTCTCCGGCGTCCTCGACGGCGGCGCCGGGCGACCCCGGTGGCCGTACCGCCCCGGGCCCGGCAGCGGATACGCCCTAGCGCGGGCCCTCTGACGCCTCGCCCGCGGGTCTCGTCCCGATGAGGACCGTGGCCCCGAGCTCCTCGCAGCCCGCCACCCGTGCCGTCAGCCCCAGGCTCTCCATGGCCGCTGCCGCCTCCCCGGCCTGCGCCTCGCCCGTCTCCATCAGCACGCTGCCGCCGGGCGCGAGCCACCGCGCCGCCCCGGCCGCCACCCGCCGCAGCACGTCGAGGCCGTCCGCGCCGCCGTCCAGCGCCACCAGAGGCTCGTGGACGCGGGCCTCGGCGGGCAGCAGACTCACGGAACCCGACGGTACGTAGGGCACGTTGGCCAGCAGCACCTCGATGCGTCCCCGCAGCCGCCGCGGCAGCGCCTCGTAGAGGTCGCCCTCGTGGACATGGCCGCCTGCCGCCGCGACGTTGCGGCGCGCGCAGCGTACGGCGGCGGGATCGACGTCCGCGGCATGCAGCTCGATCCGGCCGAGCCGCTCGACCGGTTCGTACGACGCGCTCCCGTGGTACGACTCACCGCCGCCGTACGGCCGTTGCTCCGCGGGCGCGACCGCCGCCGCCAGCGCCGCCCCCAACGCCCCCGAACCGCAGCACAGATCGACGACGAGAGCCCCCGGCCCGGTCAGGGCCGCGGCCTGCCGAACGAGGAACTCCGTACGGCGGCGCGGCACGAACACCCCGGGTTCCACGGCGATCCGCGTTCCGCAGAACTCCGCCCAGCCCAGGACATGTTCGAGCGGCAGACCCGCGGCTCTGCGCTCCGCCATGGCGTCGAACTCCTCGGCCGTACCGGCGGCGGACGCCAGCAACTCGGCCTCGTCCTCGGCGAATACGCAGCCCGCGGCCCGGAGCCGGGCGGCGAGATCGGTGAGCGACGCGGGGGAGTGCGCTGAGGACCGGGCCGGAAGGGAAACGGGGGACTCGTGCGACGAGGAGACGGGAGGGGGAGTGGCAGACATGCGGGCGCACCTCTCGGATTCCGGAGGGGGCTCCCGGCTCGCGGCTCCCGGCAGGGCCTACGCCGGCGGGACGGCACGCCTGCGGAAGCGGAGAGGAGCACCCCGTACGACAGCGGTGATCGGTCCCACCTCCCTGGTGACGTGGCGTGTCCCTGAAGCCAGGAACACTACCCGAGCACCGGCGGGGGTGCATCGGCACCCGCCTCGACGGTGAAGCCGACGAGCGCGGTGAAGGCCGGTTCGCCGTGCTGCGTGATGCTCACCGTCAGCGTGCGCTCGCCGTCCGGCGGACCCGCAGCAGGCGCCGCGACGGGACCGGGCGAGTACTCGACCCAGCTGGGCGCGTCCAGGTCGACGTAGCGGTGGAACTCGGCCTCCAGACGCGTCAGTCGGGGCCGGTACGGGGCCGCGGCGAGGTGTGCGCACTGGCGTGCCGCCTCCATCAGGAGCATCCCTGGGACGTGATCGACGGGGTGGTCGAAGAGCCAGGGGCTCGTGGTCAGCACCCGCAGCCGCCGGCGCCCCTCGGCTTCGCCCCCGCCCCCGCTCCCGGCGCCGCCCGCGTCGCCTGCTTCGTCCCTCTCCCCGTCCGGGCCGAGCACCACCTCCCGTTCGCTCTCCCGCCCCACGAGCGACGGGCTCAGCGGCTCCGCGGGCGCGAGCGCCGCGGCCATGGCCTCCGGGGGTGCGGGAGTTCCGGGCCCGCGCAGCCTGCGATAGACCTGAGGGCTGTGCGCGCTGTAGACGGTCGAGGCGCTGCCGAGGGTGCGGCCCGCGCCGTGCACGGTCATCGTCAGCGCTATCCGGCGCAGCCGGGCGCTGCGGTCCGGGGCCTGCGAGGCCGACAGGCGGAGCACGACCTCTGCCGGGCTGCCGTCCACCGGTAAGAACGGTGCCGAGAAGGCGCAGTGGTGGTGGTCCCATATCAACTGGTGCCCGGACGGCACCCCGTAGGCGGCGTGCGCGATCAGCGGCAGCACCTGACGCGTCGTCTCGACGAGGAGTAACGGGTCCTGTACACCGTCCCCGTCCGTGCGCCAGAAGCCGTGGTCCCGCGGCCACTGGGCGCCCACCTCGAACTCGCGCTCGCTGCACTGCCGCCAGCCGGTCAGCAGCACTTCCGTATGGGCTCTCTTGTGTACGAACTCCCGCGGCACCGGCCACGAGTACGCTGTGCTCTCCGGCAGATGGGGCACAGCGGGGGTGAAAGCCATGTGCGGTCCTCCGGGTGGGACGGTGTCCGAAGAAAGTGACAGTGACCTGTGCCTGAAACGATAGAACCTTCTGGGGGCGAGGTCGGATGGCGGCAGCAAGAGCGAAGCCGATGCAGCAACGAGCCGTGGAGACGCGGCAGTTGATCCTCGAAGCAGCGGCTGAGGTGTTCGACGAGGGAGGCTACAAGGCAGCAAGGATCTCGGAGATCATGCACAGGGCGGGCATCACCCAGGGAGCCCTCTACTTCCACTTCTCCTCCAAGATGGATCTGGCCCGCACCGTGATGCTCGCCCAGCGGGACGCAGTCGTCCTGCCGCCCGGGCCCGACGGGTTGCAGCGCCTGATCGACACGACCCTCCTCCTCGCCCGCGAGTTGCAGACCAACAAGCTGCTGCGTGCGGGGGTCCGGCTGGCCGTGGAGCAGGAGGAGATCGGCTTCCACGACGACGCCCCGTACCTGGAGTGGGCGGGGGTCTTCCGCGGGCAGCTCTCCGCCGCCGCCGCGCGCGGGCAGCTGCGCAGCGGAGTCGAGGTGGAGCGCCTCGCGCTGCTGCTGGTCGGCTGCTACACCGGCGTGCAGCACTTCTCCAAACTCTCGTGCAGACGTGCCGACTTGCCCGACCGCATCGCCGACCTGTGGCACTACATGCTGCTCGGCATCGCGCCGCCGCAGATCGCGGCCGAGATGGTGGTCAACCCCGACACCCCGTTGCTGGCTGCCGGATGACCACACCCGTCGTGCTGACGGGCGCCGGCGGCTTCATCGGATCCGCCGTGCTGCGGCGGCTCGTACGGCAGGACGCCGCCGTACGGGCCGTCACCCGCTCGCCGCGGCAGCTGCCCCCTGGCGTCGAACAGGTCCACGCCGACCTAGCCCGCCCCGAATCCCTCACGGGCGTGTGCTCCGGCGCCAGGGTGCTCGTACACGCCGCGTCCCACGTCGGCTCCGACGAGCAACTCTGCACGCAGGTCAACGACTTGGGCACGGCGGCCCTGATGCGCGAGGCACGGCGTGCCGGTGTCGAGCGCGTCGTGCAGCTGTCCACCACCGCCGTCTACGGACGAGGCCCCCACCGCGGCGCCGCCGTCGGCGACCTGGAGCCCGGTCCCGGATCCCCGGCCAGCCGCAGCCGCCTGGCCGCAGAGGAGCACGCCCTGCGCGAGGACGCCCTCGTGCTGCGCGCCGGTCTGATCACCGGGCCGGGGGACCGCTGGGTCGTGCCCGCGCTCGCCGAACTGACGCGCCGCGTACCGGGATACTGGCGGGGAGGCCGCGCGGAGCTGTCCCTGATCGACGTGGACGACCTGGCGCGGCTCGTCGTACGGGCCTCCCTGCCGCTCCCCGTAGCGGGACGGCCCGCGCCCGTCGTACGGGGCGTCCACCACGCCGTGCACCCCGAGCCCGTACGCAACCGGGACCTGCTGGACACCCTCGCCGGACTCGGTGTACTGCCGTCCGTGAGCGGTGAGTTGACGTGGCAGGAGTGCCTGGCGCTCCTGGAGAAGAACCCCGGGCGGGTCGCCGAGCGTCAGCTCTCGCTCCTCGCCTTCGACCATCACTATGCGACCGGGCTGTGGCAGGCGTGCCAATCCGCCCCCGGAGACGGCCCGTTGGCCGCGCTCGCGGCCGCCGCCCCCTGGTACCGCACGCATCTGGCCCTTACGGACCGCACGGACCGTCCCTGACGCGAAGGCGTCACGCCGCCCGTCGGCACCGCCGGAACAACCGACGACAAGTTTCAGTCAACCGGCTCTGTCATCTCTTCCGGAGCAAAAAAACAGAACACTTTGTATGTTTGTGGGGGCGGCGGCACTTCTTCCTCCCCCACGACCGCCGCTTCTGACGGCTCGTCTCCCCGCGGGCCGGATCGCATGAAGGGAAAACAGCCGAATGAGGCAAGAGCGTGCAGAACTCACCCGGCAGGCACTGACGATGGCGGCCGCGACGTCGTTCGACCGTCTCGGCTACCAGCGCACCACGCTCTTCGAGGTCAGCCGCGGCGCAGCGATGAGCAAGGGCGCTCTCTCCTTCCACTTCGGGAGCAAGGAGGAACTGGCTGACACCGTACGGCGCGAGGCATGCTCCCGGACGTACAGGGCGGCCGAGTCGCTGCGCGCCAAGGAGCAGCCCGCGCTGCAGACGCTCATCGACCTGACCCACCTGGTGGCGCATCAGCTGGAGCACGACCACCTGGCCAGGGCGGCGGTGAAGCTCGCCCGGGAGCTGGACACCCCGCCCGACCCGGAGATCAACCCGCTCGCCTGCTGGCAGCAGGTCTTCACGGACGTCGCGCGCGAGGCGGAGAAGGAGGGCACGCTGCGCTGCGAGGCCACCGCGGAGTCCGTCGCGGAGCTCGCCTTCTGCCTCGCTTCGGGGGCGCACTCCGAGCGCGCGAGCCGGGCGGACGACTCCGGTGTCGACGTCCACCAGCGCCTGGCGGCTCACTGGCAGCTGCTGCTGCACGGGCTCGTGACGCAGCCCGGGCCCGAGGACCTGTGGAGCGCGGGCACGGAGACGGACTGGCTGCGGGCCGCCGCCGCGGGCGGGCAGCCGCACGCCGCCGGCTGAGCCGCGCTCGCCGGCGTCACCCGGCGCCCGTGATCCAGTCGAAGGCACGCCGCGGGTCGAACTCGCCCTGCCCGCCCGGGAAGAGCAGGCCCGCCGAGGCGAACCCCGGATCCCGTTCCGTCCCCCGTACGTACGGAATCGCCACGCACCGCATGCCTGCCCGGCGGGCCGCCTCGGCGCCGGGCGGTGCGTCCTCCAGCACGACGCAGTCCTCCGGGGCCGTGCCCAGCCGCCGTGCCGCCTCCAGGAGGACGTCCGGCTCCGGTTTGCCGTGGGCGACCTCGTCCGCCGAGACCCGTACGGGCAGCAGCGCCGCCAGGCCCGACCCCGCGAGCACCGCGTCGATGGCCGCCCGCGACGAACCGGAGGCCACCGCCAACGGGCAGGCGGCGGCGTGCAGTCGCTCGACGAGGCCGCGCATCCCGGGGAAGGCCGGCGTGGAGCGCGCGGCCAGCTCCAGATAGCGGCGGTTCTTCTCCGCGAGCAACTGCTCGACGGGCGCGGCGATCGCGTGCTCGGCGCGGAGCGTCTCCATCGTCTCGCGGGTGCTGATGCCGACGAACCGGGTGTGGTCCCGCCAGGTGAAGTCCGTGACGCCGTGGGCGGCCAGCACGTGCCGCCCCGCCTCGAAGTAGTGGGGTTCGCTGTCCACGAGGGTGCCGTCGAGGTCGAAGATCACGGCGGTGGCCGTGGCCGGAGAGCTGTCCATGGCGACCAGGGTGCCAAGAGGCACCGCGCGGGTATGACCCGGACCGCGGGCGTGTGTGATCGGGAAACCCCGACTCGCGCCGGGCGCTGCTACGGTCGGCCAAGATCACGGAATTGTCTCGGCGGATCCGTCCCGGCGCATCCGTCCGAGGGGAACCGTCTGACAGGGAAGGGTGCGGCGTCGTGACCGAAGTGAGCGGGCAGTGGGCCGACAGGGCGTACATCGGGTCGTTCACCTCGGCCGGCGGCCGGGGCATCACCACCGCCGAACTCGACCCGGAGAGCGGCGCGCTGACGGAGCTGCACCACACGGAGACGCTCGTCCCCGACCCCTCGTACCTCACGCTCACCGACGGCCCCGGCGGGCCGGGCAGCCCCGGCGGACACCTCTACGCGGTCAGCGAGCGCGACGCGGGCGGTGCCGCGGCCTTCTCCCTCGCCGACCGGGACAGACCCGAGCCGCTGGGCGAGCCGGCCCTCGTCAGAGGCGGGGGACCGACCCATCTGACCATCGCCGCCGGCCACCTCATCACCGCGAACTACGGCTCGGGGAGCATCAGCGCACTGCCCGTGCGGGCGGACGGCACGCTCGGCGGACGCGCGTCCGTGCACCAGCACACCGGCAGCGGCCCCGAGGCGCAGCGGCAGGAGGGACCGCACGCGCACGCCGTCGTCCCGGACCCGTCCGGCCGGTGGCTGCTCTCCGTCGACCTCGGTACCGACTCGGTGTGGATCTACGATCTGCGCGACGCCTGCCCGGAGGGCGAGCCGCTGCCGTACGCCGAGGCGTGCATGCCTCCCGGCAGCGGGCCGCGGCACCTGACCTTCCACCCGGGCGGCGCCCACGCCTACGTCGTGTGCGAGCTCGACTCCACGGTGACCGTGTGCAGTTGGGACGCGGCGACCGGCGCACTCGAAGCGCTGGGCGGGGCCGCCACCGTGCCGAACGGCGCGGCCCCGGAGCGCAACTACCCCTCGGAGCTGACCGTTTCGCGGGACGGGCGGTTCGCGTGGGCCGCCAACCGCGGGCACGACAGCATCTCGGTGTTCACGGTCGCCGCCTCCGGCGACTCGATAGAGCTGATGGGGACGGTGCCGTGCGGCGGGCACTGGCCGCGCGACCTCGCGCTGCATCCGTCCGGCCGCTGGCTCTACGCGGCGAACGAACGCTCCGGCGACGTCACCTGGTTCGGCATCGACCAGGCGACCGGGACCCCGCACCGCGTGGGGACGCTGGCCGCTCCCGCGGCGAGCTGCATCGTCTTCGGCTGAGGCGGGCCAGGGGAGTGCGGGCGGGCTCACGGCGGGAGTTCGGGGACTCCGGCCCACGGCTTCGGTGCACGGATTCGGCTTACGGTCTCTGACAGCTGACAGCTGACAGCTGACAGCTGACAGCTGACAGCTCACAGCTCCGGTTCCGGGCCCTGGTCCACCCCGGCTCCGACCCGGCCCGTCCGCGCGCGCGAGAGGCGGCGCGCCCCGTCGTCTCCGACGGGCACACCGCCTCCGTATGGCACCGGCACGCGGACCGAGGAGCTCGCCCGGCCCGCCTGCGTCAGCGCGCCGCCAGGCCCTGCGGCGACTGCTGGTGCGGTATGCCGAGCTTCGCCGCGTACGTGGACGCCACCAGCTTGCCCACCGCCGGGTAGGCGCCCAGCGGCTCGGCCACGGCACAGCCGGCCTCGGCCGCTGCCGCGTCCAGCAGCCCCTCCGGGACCTCGGGGCCGATGAGGCAGGGGGCGACCGCGAGTTGCTGGGATCCCGACTCGCGCAGTTGCTCGGCCACGCGCGCCACCGCTCCGGCCTCGTCGAGGCCCGCGGCGAGCACGGGGACGGCCAGCCGCGCGGCCAGCAGCATGCCGGTGATGCCCGCGGCCTGCACCGCCTCCTCGCCACCGACGGACGCGAGGATGATGCCGTCCGCGGCGGTCGCGACGGTGAACAGCCGGGCGCGGTCGGCGCGTGCCAGGCCCGCCTCGGAGAGCTTCACGTGCACTCCCTCGGCGAGCAGCGGATGCGGGCCCAGCACGTCGGTGAGTTCCGCGCCCGTGCCGCTGGAGAGCACCGCCTGCCGTATCTGCCGCATGCCCGCGGCGTCCGGGCCGGCCAGCAGCGGGATGACGAGCGCGACGAGGCGCTCCTCCGCCCCCGTCTTCGGGGCCTGGCGGGCGGCGGGCTCCGCATGGGCGCCCTCCGTTCCGCTCTCCGCGGCCTCGACGGCGGCCAGTTCGGCGGCGCGCTCCTCGGCGGCCTGCTGGTCGGCGGCGGTCTGGGACAGGACACTCCCGAGCGTGGGGTATTCCTCGCCGTCGCCCTCCACGTAACCGATCCGGGCGTCCATCCCCGGCAGCTCCGAGCGGGCGATGCTGAGGATCTCCTCGGCGATGCCGCGGACGGTGCCGGAGGGGGTGCCGGGCACGGCGAGTACCAGCGCAGGGGCGTTCTCTGGTGCAACAACAGGCTCCGGCTTGCGGTGCCTTCCGGGCCTGCGTGGACGCGGCATTCGTACTGGCAGGCCGTTGTCCGGGTCAGTGGGGGAGCTCATGCGCCCGCATGTTAACGCCTTGTGGGACGCGGCAGTTCAGGCGGGGGAGACTGGCCTGAAATGCCCTTTTGATCCGTGCGGAAGTTGTTCCTGTTTGCCGGGTTTCTCAACTCAGGGACAGCAGCGCGGGGTCGGGCGGAAGCCGGAGCGCACCCTCGGTGAGCCGGGCGGCGACGAGCAGCGCGCCGTCCAGCGGGGTGCCCTGAGGGGAGCGGATACGTGCGTGCGGCACGCGCCGGGCCAACTCGGCCCGCAGCGGCTCGGCGAGCGGTGCGCCGATCCGGAAGAGGCCGCCGGTCAGAGCCACGGCCGCGCCCTCCGCGGAGGGGCAGGCGGCCGCCGCGGCCGTGGCGATCTCCCACGCCGCGGCGCGCATCAACGTGACGGCCACGGGGTCGCCGTCGGCCGCGCACGCGGCGACGTCGGGCGCGAAGGCGGCGAGCACCGCGGGCCGGTCGGTACGGGGATACAGCTGCGGCGGCAGCCCGCTCAGGGGCGTGCCGAAGCGGGCCTCGGCCCGTTCCCGGAGCGGCCGCGAGCCTCCCTCCCGGCCGTCGAACGCGCGCATCGCGGCCTGGAGACCGGCCTGCCCGATCCAGGCGCCGCCGCCGCAGTCGCCGAGCAGATGCCCCCATCCGTCCACGCGCCGCCAGGCCCGCAGGTCGGTGCCCGTGGCGATGAGACCGGTGCCCCCCGCGACCACGGCGCCGGGCAGTTCGCCCAGAGCGCCCGCGTACGCGGTCACGCCGTCGGCGGCGAGTGCGACGTGCCGGGTGCCGAACTCCCGTCTCAGCGCCCCGGGGAGGCTCGCGCGCAGGCCCGCGCCCAGGGTCGCCATTCCCGCCGCGCCGACGCACACGGCGTCCAGACCCGCGTCCTCCTCGCCCGCTTCGGCGAGCAGGCTCCGTGCGGCGGGCACCAGTTGGGCCAGCATGTGTTCGGCGTCGATGCCGTCGGCGCCGGTGCGGACGGGCTCGGACGAGCCGGCCGTGCCCACGGTCTCCGGGGCCGCCCCCGGGCGTGACGCGTCGGCCAGCGCGATGCGCAGCCCCGAGCCCCCCGAGTCGGCTCCGAGCACCCACACCCGCTCTTGCGCCGCGCCGCCGGACGCGGACCGCTCCGGGCCCGGCGCCGGCACCGTCACGGCAGCCGCCAGTCCACGGGGGCTGCTCCCTGCTGCGCGAGCAGGTCGTTGACGCGGCTGAAGGGTCGCGAGCCGAAGAACCCGCGGTCCGCCGACATGGGCGAGGGGTGAGACGACTCCACGACGGGCCTGCTCTCCAGCAGGGGCCGGAGGTTGCGCGCGTCCCGCCCCCACAGCACCGAGACCATGGGCCGCTCCCGCGCGACCAGCGCGCGGATCGCCTGCTCCGTGACCTCTTCCCAGCCCTTGCCCCGGTGGGCTCCGGGACGGCGCGGCGCCGTCGTCAGCGCCCTGTTGAGCAGCAGCACACCCTGGTGCGTCCAGGGCGTCAGATCGCCGTTCGACGGACGCGGGAGGCCGAGATCGGACTGCAACTCCCGGAAGATGTTCTCCAGGCTGCCCGGCAGCGGGCGCACGTCCGGCGCGACCGAGAACGACAGCCCCACGGCATGGCCGGGAGTCGGATACGGATCCTGTCCGACGATGAGGACCCGCACCTCGTCGAAAGGCTGCTGGAAAGCGCGCAGCACGTTCTCCCCGGCGGGGAGGTAGGTTCTGCCGGCGGCGATCTCCGCGCGGAGGAACTCGCCCATGGAGGCGACCCGTTCAGCGACGGGCTCCAGCGCCTTCGCCCAGCCCGGTTCGACGATCTCGTTCAACGGTCGTGCAGCCACGGGCGGTTACTCTACTGGGTCCGTGACACCGCCCGTTCACTGACGCCCCATCAGACGATCAGCCGATCACGGCCGCCCGCACGCACAGTACGTCCGGCAGATGTCCGGCCAGCTGCCGCCAGTGCTCTCCCTCGTCGGCGCTCGCGAAGACCTCGCCGTTGCGGTTGCCGAAGTAGATGCCCGCCGGGTCCGCGCCGTCGGTGCACATCGCGTCGCGCAGCACCGGCCCGTAGTGCGCCGTCTCGGGCAGCCCCTCGCCGAGCTCCTCCCAGCTGGCGCCCGCGTCGCCGGTGCGGTGGACGCGGCAGCGGCGCTGCGCCGGGACCCGGTCGGAGTCGGCGTTGAGCGGGAAGACGTAGGCGACGCCGCCGCGGCGCGGATGGCTGACGACGGGGAAGCCGAAGTCGGAGGGGAGACTCCCGCCGATGGACGTCCAGTTCGAGCCGTCGTCGTCGCTGCGGTAGACGCCCCAGTGGTTCTGGAGGTACAGCCGCTTCGGATCTTCGGCGTCGCGCGCGACCTTGTGCACGCACTGCCCGTACTCCGGGAAGCGCATGTTCTCCGGGAGGAACACCGCCTCCACGCCTCGGTTGCACGGCTCCCAGCTCTTGCCGGCGTCCGCGGTGCGGTAGGCGCCGCCCGTGGAGACGGCGACGGTCACCCTGCGCGCGTCCCTCGGGTCGATCAGGATGGTGTGCAGGCCGAGGCCGCCACCGCCGGGCACCCAGTCCTTCCGCGTGGGGTGGTCCCACAGCCCGCGCACGAGCTCGAAGCTGCTGCCGCCGTCCTCCGAGCGGAACAGGGCGCCGGGCTCGGTCCCCGCCCACACCACGTCCGGCTCGTCCGCACCGCCCGGCTGGAGCTGCCACACACGCTCCAGCGAGGCCTCCGTGTCCTGCGGGAACTTCACGGCCGGTTCCGGCGGCTCCGTCCACGTCGCGCCGAGGTCGTCGGAGTGGAAGACCGACGGCCCCCAGTGCGCGCTGTCGCCGCCGACGAGGATGCGGGGGCCGGAAGCGCGCCTGGTGTCGAAGGCGACCGAGTAGACCGCCTGGGCGTTGAAGTGCGGACCGTCGAACTCCCAGCCCCCGGCCCGTCCGTCCACCGGCCGCCGGGCGAGGAAGAGCCCTTTTCTGGTGCCTACCGCGAGGAGCACGTCTGACATGTCTGATCCCGCCTCCATGACGTCTTTGTCCGGGCTGATTGAAGTGGGCACAGTCTGCACCCAGCCACCGACAATGGCGCCGCCGCGTACGTCGCCGCACGTCAGAGCGGCGCGTGCGGGGTTCCTGGCCGGGTGCGACGGTCCGGCGGCTCTCCGCGCGCCCGCGGCTCAGTTCGCGCTGGGCCGGTGCGGCCCGGCGGCGGACGGCTGCGTCTGGCGCAGCACCTCGTACGGCTCGGGACGGGGCTGCGACGCCTCCGGGGGCCGGGCTTCGGCGGCCTGCCGCCCGGCTGCATCGCGCTCGGGAGCCTCCGGGCTCTCCTCGGGAGGGGTGCCCAGCCCCCACTCCAGCCCGTACCGCGCGAAGAGCTCGGCGCGCAGCCGCGCCATCGGCATCGGCGCGCCCGGAAGCAGCACCGCGACCACGGCACCCATCAACAGCGCGCGCAGCAGCGGATAGTCGACGTCCGGGTCGGACGATCCGTAGCGCTCGACGGTCTCCCTCAGCAGCGTCGCCAGCCGCTGCTGCTCGGGGCACTGCACGAAGCCCTCCTGCTGGAGGATTCCGGCCATATGCGCACGCATCAGCACTGGACGGTCCTCCGCGAGACCCAGCACCGCGTCGATGGCCCGCGCCAGCGACTCGTTGCCCGCGTCCGCGCCTTCAGGCAACGGCCTGCGCCCCAGGGCCTCTTCGAGGGTAAGGTGCATCAGGCGGTGCACGGCGGACTGGAAGAGCTGTCGCTTCCCGGGGAAGTAGTACGAGATGAGGCCCCGCGCCGAACCTGCGCGGTCCGCGATGTCGCCCAAGGTCGTCGCCTCGAAGCCGCGTTCGCCGACCAGATCGACCGTCGCCTGGAGCAGCCGCTCGCGCGAACGCCGGCGCAACTCTTCGTTGACCGAGGCGCTCCGAGGGGACATCCTGTTAACTCCTATGTTGACTGGCTCCGAGCCAATATACTCGTGTCGACTTCGGACGCACCGCCCCGACCAGGCCCGCGTCCGGCACGGCCGCCGGTATTGGGCGACGCGGGGGATCGCCCAATACCGGTCTGCTGCGGCCCCTGCTGCTCCGGCACGGAGGAGCAGGGGCCTTCGGCTTGTGTGCACCCCGTTCACGCCCGTATCCCGGCCGCGACGTGCGCCGCTTCAACTGCCGCTGCGCGAACCGTTGTTGAACTCCGTACGAGCAATAGAATCAGTGAACGAACACGCTTGGGACGGGCACGTGCGCCACGATCTTCGCCTGCCTGCTTCGCACCTTCCGGTATCCGCGGCTTACTAGGAGAGCCCATGCCGTTAGCGGTGGTCTCGCTCATCTGGGACGCACAGCACTCCTCCGGCTCGCAGCGCGTGAAGTACGACGACGACGGCTACTACCTCGTCCGCTTCCCCTACGGAGAGCAGGAGTCCTACGACCCCTGGAACATGCACGCCGCCCAACGCGACGGCGACACCTCCCAGTTCCCCGACGCGCGCTCCGGTCTCATCCACCCCAGTCACGACGGCTGGGGCTTCGTCTCGGCGATGGTCCACTGGGAGAAGGACGGCGATCCGCACGAGTACCGCGCCCGCTTCGTACGGGATCCGCTCGGCGACGGCTACGACTCGACGGCGACGACGGACGCGGCGGAGACCGGCGGCGGCCAGTACAAGTCGTACATGTGGCAGTTCTTCGTGCACCGCGACGTGCCGCTCGGGCTGAAGATCTCCGCGCGGGGCAAGGACGACAAGAAGATCGCCACGCCGCTCATGCACGCTCAGTTCAAGCTCGCCATCCAGACGGACGTCGTCACGCCCTGAGCGAGCCGCGCCAGCGGCGGCGTCAGCCGGTGGCCGTCCCGGACCGCCGACTGCCCTTCTCCATCGCGGCGTTCCACGTTCCGGCGGACGCCGCCGCCAGTGCGGCGCCCAGCAGCGCCCCGACGAGCGTGTCCGTGAGCCAGTGCACCCCGAGGGCGGCCCGCGTCAGGCACACCCCCGCGACCGACACGCACGCCGCAACGATCACCAGCACCCTCAACGGCCTGTCAGCGCCCGAGCGTTGCACGAGCCACACCACGAGTACGGACACGACGGCCGCCGTCATGGCATGCCCCGAGGGCATGGCGGCGAAGTGGGCCGAGTCGACGGGGTGCCGCCAGTGCGGGCGCTCGCGGTCCAGCAGCGCCTTCAGCCCCTGCTGAACTCCCGTACTGACGGCGGCCGTCGCCACGCACCACACGGCGAGCAGCCGCTCCCGGCGCAGCCACACCCACACCGCGGCCGCGAGGAGCACGAGCCGCATGGTCACCGGGTCCCACACCCAGTCGGTGAGGACGCGGTTGGTCTCTGTCCAGCCGGGGTGCGCCAACGCTCGTGCGTGCAGCCGATTCGCGACGGAACGGTCGACGTCCAGCAGGGGCCGCCAGTCCGCGGCGACCAGCACGACGACTGTGAATCCGAGGATGCCCAGCGTGAGCGCGGTCCGCAGCCACGGTGCGGCGGGCGCCGGCCGGTTCGCGGGCGGGGCCGGTGGGGGCGGCGGGGCGTGCGTCGGTACCTGCATGGGTCGATCCTCGCCCGGCCGGAGGGTCCGCCGCTATCGCAGCGCTGAGAGACCCGGGACGAATGCCACGACGAGCGGCACCGCCATCACCAGCACCGCTGCCGCCGTCATCCGCAGCCGCCGCGAGACGGTGAGCCGTGGAGCGGCGGACAGCAGCCGGTGGACGCGGTGGGGGACTTGGGCCAGCGGGGTCGGCGCGGGCCCGAACACCCCGCGGTCCTCGTTGAGTTCGACCAGCGCCAGCGCGGTGGTGAGGCGTCCGTAGCGCTTCGAGGCGACGTCGTCGGCGGCCATCTCGACCAGGGTGTGCACCTGGTCGCGGAACGCGGCGAAGACCGGCACCCGGGGAAAGCCCGCCGCGAGCGCGGAGGAGCAGTGCATCAGCCAGTCGTGCCGGGCGCGTGCGTGGCCCTGCTCGTGCTCCAGCAGCGCGTCCAGCCGGCGGCCCTTCAGCCTGCGCAGCGCGGCCGTGGTGACGACGAGCTGCGGCGTGCCGCCGGGCAGCCACCAGGCGTCCGGCTTCTCTCCCTCCAGCACCACCAGGCGGTCGCCGTCCCCGGGTTCCTCACCGGGCAGCCGCGGGGCGCGCTCGCGCAGTTCGGCACGGCGCCTGCGGCGCCGCCCGCGCGCCTCGTACACCTCGCGCAGCAGCATCGCGCCCGTCCAGGCGCCGCCGCAGGCGAGCAGCACCGCGAGGGCTCCCGCCCATGGCCCGTACGAGCCCAGCCCGAGCCCGTACGCCTCCTCGACGCCGCTCGGCGCCGGGGCGAAGACGTGGCCCCGGACGACCTGCCACGCGGCGGCGGCCGAGAACGCCATGGCCAGCACGCAGCACAGGAGTACGGCGACGACGACGCACTGCCACACCAACAGCCCGAGCACCGGCTCGCGTTCGGGCCAGGACGACCGGGTGAGCACCCGGGGGGCGACCGCGGCGGCCAGCCCCGCGAGGACGAGCAGCGCCAGCGGGACCATCATGAGCGCCAGACTATGAGCCTGGCGCTGCGGGACGGTACGGCGCCCCGTACAGAAGTGACCGACGCCTCAGAGCACCAGAGGACTCAGAGCTTCAGGGGACTCAGAGCACCGGGCGCCTCACATCATCAGCAGCATCGCCAACATGCCGGTGGCCATGGCGACTCGGCAGGCCGCCGCGAGTCCGGGGAGGTCGCGCACGGCGCAGTCGCCGGGCCATCCCGCGGGCGGCTCGCCGGCGGGCCCCGCGCCCGGGCCCCGGGCCGTCCGGCAACCGACCGTGCCCGTCCCGCCGGGGGCCGCCCCCGTGGACGCGGGCGCCGGGAGCAGTGACATGCCCGTACGCAGCACATAGACGGCGTAGTAGACGAGCAGCGCACCCGTCAGCAGCGGCAGCCCGGCGCCCGCCGAGCCCGCGGCAGCGTGACCGCCCGTACCGGTGCCGGTGCCGGCGCCGTGGGACGCCGCCATCGCCAGCGACATATAGATCATGGCCGCGGCGCCCACCAGGTGGTGAAGGTGGTGGACGTGCTCCTCCTGCCCCGGCCACGACCCCCGCCGCCGTACGGACGGCCACCGCGTCTCCCGCAGGAGCGCCAGCTCCCGCACCGCCACGGCTCCGAACAGCACCAGAAACACGAGCGGGGCGGCCGGTGCCGCCGATGCGCCGCCGGGCAGCGCCATCGCCGCCATCCCCAGGCCCATCAGGGCCTCGCTCCTGGCGGTGCGCCGCCGCATCCCCCCGGCTCGCCCCGCACGCAGCAGGCACACACCGGCGACGAGCGCGCACAGTACGGTCAGCAGCCAGCCGACCGTCGCTGAGCCGTGCATCACCGACCTCCCCGCTCGCCCCCCTCTGGGAGAGGCTGCCCGCAGGGGGCCTTCACACGGGAGCGCACGGGCGCAATGGGGGAGCACTCGGGAACGGCCCGGATCCGGCCGGACCCGCGCCGGACGGCGCCGCCCCGCCACTGCCCCCGCGAGCGCCCCGGCGAGCGCCCCGAACCCCTCGTGAACTCTCCGCGACTCCCGTCAGATCCCCGGCCGGTAGCGCAGCGGATGATCCTCGGGAACCTCGACGACGCAGATGCGCACACCGTCCGGATCGGCGATCCACATCTCGATCAGCCCCCACGGCTCCCGTACGGGATCCCGCACGATCTCGGCCCCGGCCGCGTCCAGTTCGCGCTGCGCCGCGTGTACGTCCCGCACCTGGAGCCACAGCTGGAGGCCGGGCGCGGGCGGGGAGCCGGAGCGTCCGGAGACCTCCAGGAAGCCGCCGCCGAGGAAGTAGACGGTGCCGCGATCCGGGCCCGTTCCGAACTCGCGGTGTACCGCGAGCCCCAGAGTCCGCCCGTAGAAGTCGCGGGTGCGTTCGGGATCGGTCGGCCGCAGCAGTATGCGGCTGCTCAGTACGTGCACCATGACGGCCGACCCTATTCCGGCGGCGCGGTATTAAGGTCGCTCACCATGGAGAACGTCAAGGAGACCGGCGAGCCGACCTTCCGCATCGCCGCACACGACGACATCGACGCTCTTGTGGCACTCCTGGAGTCGGCCTACCGCGGCGACTCCAGCCGCGCCGGGTGGACCACCGAGGCCGACCTGCTGGAAGGCCAGCGCACCGACCCCGAGGGCGTGGGCGCGGTCGTCGCCGGTTCCGGCAGCATCATGCTCGCCGTCGAGCGGGCGGGCAGCCTCGTGGCCTGCTGCCAGCTGGAGAGGCGCGGCGAGGCGGCCTACTTCGGGATGTTCGCCGTCCGTCCCGAACTCCAGGGCGCCGGGCTGGGGAAGGCGGTCCTGGCGGAGGCCGAGCGCACGGTCGCCGCCGAGTGGGGCTCGCGCGAGATGCACATGACGGTGATCCGGCAGCGCGAGGACCTGATCGCCTGGTACGAGCGCCGCGGCTACACCCGCACCGGCAAGCTCACGCCCTTCCCGTACGGCGACGAGCGGTTCGGCATCCCCCAGCGTGAGGACCTTGCCTTCGAGCTGCTGGTCAAGACGCTCGGCGGGCCGCCCTCTTGATCTCAGGCATATCGGTCACCAGGCCGTCGAGGCCGAGCTCGCGCACGCGGGCCAGCTCCTCGCCGGTGTTCACGGTCCAGGTGATGACCTGGATGCCGTGGGCGTGGCAGCGCTCCACCGTCTCCGCCTCCAGCCACCGGAACTCGCACGAGACCATGAACGCGCCCAGCTCGCGGGCG
This sequence comes from Streptomyces winkii, assembly GCF_032248595.1. Lineage (NCBI taxonomy): Bacteria > Bacillati > Actinomycetota > Actinomycetes > Kitasatosporales > Streptomycetaceae > Streptomyces > Streptomyces winkii. The sequence goes on from NZ_JASTTH010000003.1 coordinate 576,888, forward strand.
CGTTCGGGCGCCGTGGGGGTCGAGCGGCCGGTGACCAGCACCAGCGGCATCTCCGGGAGGTGCTCGCGGACCTCGCGCAGCGCCTCGTCGTGGAAGGAGATGACGGTGACGCGGTCGTGCAGGCCGCGTTCGGAGATCACCCCGGCCAGTACCCGCGCCGCGGCCCGGTCCTTGATCTCGGCCTGGAGCGGTGAGTCCACGGCGTCGACCACCTCCCCGAACACGGGGATGCGCTCGCCCTCGCCGGCGTCGAGTTCGCGAAGCTCCGCCAGCGTGAAGTCGCCGATGGCGCCCGAACCGTCCGTGGTGCGCGAGACGTCGCCGTCGTGCATCACCACCAGCTCGCCGTCCTTGCTCAGGTGCAGGTCCAGTTCGATGACGTCGAGACCTTCGCGCTCGGCGCGCACGAAGGATCGCAGGGTGTTCTCGGGCTCGACGCCCATCAACCCCCGGTGGCCGACGATGAGCAGAGACACGGCGCCCTCTCTCTTCCCTGTGGTCACGGCGCACGGAGTGCCGTGCGCGGCGGACAGACTAGCCGTCCGGTACGCCCGGCCCCGCCCCGCGCCGGATGAACGCGGGCCCACCGGCCGTACGCGGACGGGCCGCACACGAACCAGCTGTACACGAGCCGCCCGTACACGAGCAGGACGCACAGCAGACGGAACGCACACACGCGACGAAGGAGCAGCAACGTGAGCGGCACCACCCCGTCCCCCGGACCCGAACGTCTCGCCCCCGGCGCCCGCGAGCTGATGGAGGCCATGACCGCCGTCTTCCCCGACGTCGGCGCCACCGTCCACGACGCCGCCGAGGCCCGCCGCATCCTCGCCGTCTCGATGCCGGAGCCGCCGCGGGAACCGGCCGTGCGCGAGGTCACGGACCGGCTGATACCGGGGCCGGAGGGTGCGCCCGCGCTGCCGGTGCGGATATACCGCCCGTACGAGGAGGAGCCCGCCCCCGGGCGCGCGCCCACGGTGGTCTTCTTCCACGGGGGCGGCTGGGTGCTCGGCAATCTGGAGACGCACGACGCGACGGCACGTGCCATGTGCCGCGCGTCCGGTGCCGTCGTCGTCTCCGTCGACTACCGGCTCGCACCGGAGGCCCGCTTCCCCGAGCCCGCGGACGACGCCTACGCCGCGGTGTGCTGGGCCGCGGAGAACATCGCCGCGCTCGGCGGGGACCCGGACGCCCTGCTGGTCGCGGGCGACAGCGCCGGCGGCAACCTCGCCGCGGTGTGCACGCTGATGGCGCGCGAGCGCGGCGGCCCGCGGATCGCGCACCAGTCGCTGATCTACCCCTCGACCGACCCCATGGCCGAGACGGAGTCCCGCCGCGTCAACGCGGACGGCTACTTCCTCACTGAGACGGCCATGCACTGGTTCGGCGCGCAGTACTTCGGCCCCGGCGCCGACCTGACGCACCACTACGCGGCCCCGCTGCGGGCGGATCTGTCCGGGCTGCCGCCCGCGCATGTGATCACCGCGGGCTGCGACCCGCTGTGCGACGAGGGACGCGCGTACGCGGCGAAGCTGCGCGAGGCCGGGGTCGCGGTGACCGAGGCCCACTTCCCGGGGATGTTCCACGGCTTCCTCAACGTCGGCGAGCTGCTTCCGGACGCGTCGGAGGCCATGGCCGGACTGGGCAAAGTCATCGCCGCAACCGCCTCTGACAGGAAGATCGACGGTCACAGTGGGGGTTCGAGCGGATAATTTCCTGCCTCTCCACTTGAGAGGGCGACCACCCCCGGCTACCGTTTCCATGACGCCAGGTTCTTCTGTGGAGGGGTAGTCATGACGGAAATGCTTTCGTCCAAGGCCGTGGACGCCGGGGGTTCCGCAGAGCGCGTGGTCGAACACCCGGCATGGGCCGTGCTGAAGGACGCCGTCGAGGCGATCCGTCCCGCACAGTCGAAGGACGGCTCGATCGACTTCGGGGCGGAGGGCGCGCCGTCCCGCGCCGCCGTCGAATCCGACCTGGAGCAGATCTGCAACTCCGTACGGGACCTGACGGCTCTGCTTCCGCACGACGCCGCCTACCACGAGGCGCTGATCGCGGACCTGCGCCGCTGGTCCGGCGGCGGATTCGGCGTCCCCGACTTCCTCGACTCCCTCCTCGCCTTCCAGCCCGCGCAGAACCGGCAGGACGGCCTCCAGCACCTTGTCGTCTTCCCGATGTACACGCAGAACGGCAATCCCGACCGCAACCTCGAAGCCCTCGTGGTGCGCATGGTCTGGCCCGACTGGCTGGCCGAGCTGGAGCGCACCCGCTACGACAACCCGCTCTTCTGCGGCATCACCTTCGAGGACTTCACCACCGGCTACGACACCAACTCCGCCGTCCTCTTCCCGGAGACCGTCGCCGTGCGCGAGGCCCCCTCCCGCTTCTCCTGGGGCGGCATCTTCTGCGACCGCGAGGCCGCGCGCTTCCGCCGCGTCGTGGACGCCGCCTGCGACGTCACCAGCCTCGAACTGCCCGAGTACGCCCGCGGTCTGGTCACCGACCAGGGGCGCTGCCAGCAGACGTTCGTGCTCTGGGACATGATCCACGACCGCACGCACAGCCACGGCGATCTGCCCTTCGACCCGTTCATGATCAAACAGAGGCAGCCGTTCTGGATGTACGGGCTCGAGGAGCTGCGCTGCGACCTCACCGCGTTCCACGAGGGCGTGCGCCTGGAGGCCGAGGGCTACCCGCAGGGCCGCGACGTGCAGTTCGCCGTGCTCCTGGACCGCCTCTTCCGCTTCCCCGTCACCGGCGAGCGCAACCGCAACTACGACGGGCTGGGCGGCCAGCTCCTCTTCGCCTACCTCCACCAGCACGGTGCCCTGCGCTGGACCGACAACAAGCTCGCCATCGACTGGGACCAGGCCCGCCAGGTGACGGTGCGGCTGCGCGAGGAGATCGAGACGCTCTACCGCGCGGGCATCGACCGGCCCAAGCTCGTCCACTGGTTCAAGGCCTACGAGCTGGTCTCCACCTACCTCGCGCCGCACCCGGGCTCCACCTGGGCCAAGGGGCCGGACGCGCTCGACCTCACCCTGCCGCCGCGCAAGCTCGTGGACGAGGTGCTTCCGGACGAGTTTCCGCTGAGCATGTTCTACGAGGCACTCGCGAAGAAGCTCCGTTCCGTGGTCGCATCGACCAAGGGCATCACGGCGGAGCCCCCGGTACGGGCCGCCGCTTGAGCACACAGGGCGGGCGGCACGGCGAACCGGCGGGCGCGGAGGACCAGGAGGCGGCAGGCATGGGCAACACGACGGCACGCGGATACCGGGGCGACGGCAAGGGGAGCCTCGAAGGGTCCGTCATCGCCGTCGCCGGAGCGGCGGGGCCCGCGGGCGCGGCGTCGCTGCTCCGGCTCGCCGAGGAGGGGGCCACGGTCGTCGCGGCCGACGCCGACGTGGAACGCCTCGCGACGGCGGTCGACGCCGCACGCTTCGCCCACGGCGGCGCGAGCGTCACGGGGGAGACCGTCGACCTGCTCGATCTGGCGGCGACACGCGAGTGGGCGTCCCGTACGGAGAAGGAGTTCGGGAAGGTCCACGGGCTGGTGCACCTCGTGGGCGGCTGGCGGGGCTCCGCGACCTTCGCCGAGACCGACCTCGCCCACTGGGACACGCTGCACGATCTGCTGATCCGCACGGTGCAGCACACCTCGCTCGCCTTCGAGGCGCCGCTGGCGCGCAGCGGAAACGGCCGCTACCTCCTGGTCAGCGCCGCCGGTGCGAGCAGCCCCACGGCGGGCAACGCCGCCTACTCCGCGTCCAAGGCGGCGGCCGAGGCGTGGACGCTGGCCCTCGGCGACTCGTTCCGGAAGGCGGGGGGCGAGGAGGGGCCGCCCGCGGCGGCTGCGATCCTGGTCGTCAAGGCACTGGTGAGCGACCAGATGCGGGCCGACCGCCCCAAGGCGAAGTTCGCGGGCTTCACCGACGTCAAGGATCTGGCCGACACCATCGCCGGGACGTGGAGCAAGCCCACCGAGGAAGTGAACGGAAAACGCCTGTGGCTGACCCCGAAGCCCTGACCACCGACGCGAAGCGCCGCCACGACCCCGGGATCCGCGGATTCGCCAGCGACAACTACGCCGGCGCGCACCCGGAGATCCTGGCGGCGCTCGCCCTCGCCAACGGAGGCCACCAGCCCGCGTACGGCGCCGACGAGTACACCGCCCACCTCCAGCAGACCGTCCGCAGCCACTTCGGCAACCGCGCCGAGGCCTATCCGGTCTTCAACGGCACGGGCGCCAACGTGGTCTCGCTCCAGGCGCTCACCGACCGCTGGGGCGCGGTGATCTGCGCGGAGAGCGCCCACATCAACGTCGACGAGTGCGGCGCCCCGGAGCGCGTCGGCGGCCTGAAGCTGCTGACCGTGCCCACCGAGGACGGCAAGCTCACTCCCGAGCTCATCGACCGCGAGGCGCACGGCTGGGACGACGAGCACCGCGCGATGCCGCAGGTCGTCTCCCTCACGCAGAGCACCGAACTCGGCACCCTCTACACGGTGGAGGAGATCCGGGCCATCTGCGACCACGCCCACGAACGCGGCATGAAGGTCCACCTCGACGGTGCCCGCATCGCCAACGCGGCGGCGGCGCTCGACCGTCCCATGCGCGCCTTCACCAACGCTGCGGGCGTCGACGTGATCTCCCTCGGCGGCACCAAGAACGGCATGCTCTTCGGCGAGTGCGTCGTCGTCCTCGACCCCGGATCCGTACGGGCCATGAAGCACCTGCGCAAGCTGTCCATGCAGCTCGCGTCCAAGATGCGTTTCATATCCGCGCAGTGGGACGCCCTGCTCTCCGGCGACCTGTGGCTGCGCAACGCCCGGCACTCCAACGCGATGGCCCGCCGGCTCGCGGAGGGCGTCAAGGACGTCGACGGGGTCGAGATCCTCTATCCCGTCCAGGCCAACGCCGTCTTCGCGCGGCTGCCGAACGAGGTCAGCGAGCGACTCCAGAAGCGCTACCGCTTCTACTTCTGGGACGAGGCCGCGGGCCACGTGCGCTGGATGTGCTCGTTCGACACCAGCGAGGAGGACGTCGACGGCTTCGTCGCGGCGCTCCGCGAGGAGATGGGCCGCTGACCCGGCGCCGGGTGCGTCCGGTCCCGGTCCCAGGCCCCCGGGCCCGACTCCGGCCCGGAAACGGCTACATCGACTTCGCCTCGGCCGCCGTCGGCGCGGTGCCGCCCATGTGGGCCGGCAGCCACCACGAGTCGTGCGGCCCGTCCGGGGCGCCCGGGTAGGCGCGCTGCGCCGCCTCCAGCAGCTCCTGTACGCGCTCGCGCACGCGCGAGGTCAGGCCCGCCGGCTGCTCACCGGCCCCGGCGTGCAGGGGTTCCCCGACGCGGATGCCGACGGGGAAGTGGTTGCGCTTGAAGTTCCGCTTGTGGCCCTTGGTCCACAGCCGCTGCGTGCCCCACAGGGCGACCGGCACCAGCGGTACCCGCGCCTCCTGCGCGAGCCGGGCCGCTCCGGACTTGAAGTCCTTGAGCGTGAAGGAGCGGGAGATGGTCGCCTCGGGGAAGACGCCGACGACCTCGCCCGAATCGAGCGCCCTCAGCGCGTGCTTGTAGGCGTCCTCACCCTGCGACCGGTCGACGGGTATGTGCTTCATCGCGCGCATCAGCGGCCCGGAGACCTTGTGCCGGAAGACCGACTCCTTGGCCATGAAGCGCACCAGCCGCTTCGACGGCAGCGCGGCGAGACCGGCGAAGACGAAGTCCAGATAGCTGATGTGGTTGCTCACCAGCACGGCTCCGCCCCGTCGCGGCACGTGCTCGGTGCCCTGGATGTCGAAGCGCAGATCCAGCGCCCTGAACCAGGCGCGTGCCGTGGCGATCACGGGCGGATAGACGAGTTCCGGCATGTCGGGAGGCCTTCCTGTATGCCTGGGAGGGAGAGTCCCGCCAGGTGCGCAGCCGTACCTACGGATGCGTAACTTCCGTCCGCCGCCGATGGTTCCTCATCGGCCTTCCGAAGGCCACACCCGCGACCGTGCCGATGCCCGCCCGGCGGCCGGAATGCGGCGGACGCGGCGCGCGCTGCACACTGCGGACGGCGCGGAGGCGGAAACGGACACGCAAGGCGAGGAGAGCGGAGTGAACCAGCGGTACGGCGACGGGGGAGCGCAGTTCGACGCCGCGGCGCTCGGACCCGGCGCCCTCGGCCGCCGGGCGACCCTCGTGCACTTCTCCAGCGCCTTCTGCCAGCCGTGCCGCGCGACGAGGCGCGTCCTGCGCGAGGTGAGCGCGATGGTGCCGGGCGTGCGGCACGCCGAGGTCGACGCCGAGCAACACCTCGCGCTCGTACGGGAGTCGGGGATCGTGCGCACCCCGGCAGTGCTCGTCCTGGACGCCGACGGCCGCGAGGTGAGCCGCGCCTACGGGCAGCCCCGCACGGCGGACGTGATCGCGGCGCTGGGCGCCGCGGTGGCGGCGGAGGAGGGCGACCGCGCCCGCTCCGTGGACGGCGAGCAGGAGAAGCCGGGAGAAGAAGGCGGCCCCGGCGCGCCGTGAGAGATGTCGCATCCGGCGGCCCCACCTTGACCCTTCCGCACCGCCTCGGCACGGTGACAGCGCGGTCACCGATCGCGCCGCCGTGCGGCCGCCGTGATTGAGTTGGGCCCGTGCTCCGGCGGGCCCGGGGGTTGGCAAGGTCACAGTTCGCGGGCTTGAGAACCGGGTACGCGCTGTGTGTACTGGCGAGTAATATCGAGAACAGGGTGCTGGTTCAGCGACGGACCGGACCGTAGGACAAGCAGTAGGAGAGCCGGCGTGAGCTTGAGGATCGTTGTCTGTGTGAAGTACGTGCCCGACGCCACCGGCGACCGGCACTTCGCCGAGGACCTGACCACCGACCGCGAGTCCGTGGACGGCCTGCTCTCGGAGCTGGACGAGTACGCGGTTGAGCAGGCCCTCCAGATCTCCGAGGAGGCCGACGACGCGGAGATCACCGTGCTCACCGTCGGCCCCGACGACGCGAAGGACGCGCTGCGCAAGGCGCTGTCCATGGGTGCCGACAAGGCCGTACACGTCGAGGACGACGACCTGCACGGTACGGACGTGCTGGGCACCTCGGCCGTGCTGGCCAAGGCCATCGAGAAGACCGGATACGACCTGGTCGTCTGCGGCATGGCCTCCACCGACGGCACCATGGGCGTGCTGCCGGCGATCCTCGCCGAGCGCCTGGGCGTGCCGCAGGTGACGCTGCTCTCCGAGGTCTCCGTCGCCGACGGCAAGGTCAGCGGGCGGCGCGACGGCGACACCGCGACCGAACAGCTCGAAGCCTCGCTGCCGGCCGTCGTCTCCGTCACCGACCAGTCCGGGGAGGCGCGTTACCCGTCCTTCAAGGGCATCATGGCGGCCAAGAAGAAGCCCGTTGAGTCCCTGGACCTGGACGACCTGGACATCGAGGCGGACGAGGTCGGACTTGAGGGCGCCTGGACCAAGGTCGACGACGCCACCCCCCGCCCCGCGCGCACCGCGGGCACCGTCGTCAAGGACGAGGGCGAGGGCGGCAAGCAGCTCGCCGAGTACCTCGCGGGCCAGAAGTTCATCTGAGGCCCGACCGAGCGACGCCGCCGACCGCACGCTGACCCGCCCCACCTTCCCGCAGGAGCAACCCCATGTCTGAAGTCCTTGTCTACGTCGACCACGTGGACGGTGCCGTCCGCAAGCCGACCCTCGAACTGCTCACCCTGGCCCGCCGCATCGGCGACCCCGTCGCCGTGCACCTCGGCCCCGGCGCCGACGAGGCCGCGAAGACCCTCGGCGAGTACGGCGCCGTGAAGGTACTGGCCGCCGAGGCCGGCGAGTTCGCCGACTACCTCGTCGTGCCGAAGGTCGACGCGCTCCAGGCCGCGTACGACGCGGTCTCGCCGTCCGCCGTGCTCGTCCCGTCCTCCGCGGAGGGCAAGGAGATCGCCGCCCGCCTCGCGGTGCGCATCGGCTCCGGCATCATCACCGACGCCGTCGACCTGGAGGCCGGTGACGAGGGGCCGGTGGCCACGCAGTCCGTCTTCGCCGCCGCCTTCACCACCAAGTCCCGTGTCAGCAAGGGCACTCCGGTCATCACCGTCAAGCCCAACTCCACCTCGCCGGAGGCGGCTCCGGCCGCGGGCGCGGTCGAGCAGCTGTCCGTCTCCTTCGGTGAGAAGGCGACCGGCACCCGGATCGTCTCCCGCACGCCCCGCGAGTCGAGCGGGCGCCCGGAGCTGACCGAGGCCGCGATCGTGGTCTCCGGCGGCCGGGGCGTCAACGGCGCCGAGAACTTCCACATCATCGAGGAGCTGGCCGACTCGCTCGGTGCGGCCGTCGGCGCCTCCCGGGCCGCCGTCGACGCCGGCTGGTACCCGCACTCCAACCAGGTCGGGCAGACCGGCAAGAGCGTCTCCCCCCAGCTGTACATCGCCACCGGCATCTCCGGCGCGATCCAGCACCGGGCGGGCATGCAGACGTCCAAGACGATCGTGGCCATCAACAAGGACGCCGAGGCCCCGATCTTCGACCTCGTCGACTACGGCATCGTCGGCGACCTCTTCGAGGTCGTGCCGAAGCTGACCGAAGAGGTCAAGACCCGCAAGGGCTGAGCACCCCGAGCCGTTCCGGCCCGCTCCCGGCCTCAGCGCCCCGCCCCCGTACGCCGACGCGTGCGGGGGCGGCGCGCGTCGGTCCGCCGCCGCACCGAGTCCGGCGCCGTACGGCCGTCGTCGCAGGCACTCCGTGTGGTTGACCTCCCGTGACAGCCGCGGATAGCTTCGGACTTCATTCAACGAATTGTTGATTCCGCTTGACGGAAGAGGAGGCCGGTGTGTCCGAGGACCGCGCGGTGGCCACGAGCCTGGCGGAGAGCGTGAGCGCGGAGATCGCCGCCCGGCTCGCCCCCGTCGACCGCGAACTGGCCCGCCGCTACCCGGGCGAGCGCGCCACCCGCCAGCCCGTGCACACCGTCTACGTACCGGCGGACGCCGTCTCGCCCGGGACCGTACGCGCCTGGGGCGAGCAGGCACGGGAACTGCTCGACGAACACGCCCCGGACGCCGCCTCGTTCGCCACGGTGCTCGGACTGCCGTCGCAGCTCGCGGACCCTGTCTACGACCGCGTGCGGGCGAAGCTGGAGCGCGAGCCCGTCGAGGACCTGCGCATCGACTTCGAGGACGGCTACGGCCTGCGCCCCGACGCCGAGGAGGACACCGCGGCGGCCCGCGCGGCCCGGCTGGTCGCCGCCGCCTGCGAGGAGCCCGGCGCACCCCCGTACATGGGCATCCGCATGAAGTGCATGGAGGCCGGTGTGCGCGACCGCGGGATCCGCACCCTCGACATCTTCCTCACGGGCCTGATGGACGCCGGCGGTCTGCCCGGCGGGCTCGTGCTCACCCTCCCCAAGGTCAGCCACCCCGAGCAGGTCGCGGCGATGGCCCGGCTGTGCGGGGAGTTCGAGAAGGCCCGCGGCCTGCCCTCCGGGCGCATCGGCTTCGAGATCCAGATCGAGACCACCCAGTCCGTCCTCGGCGCGGACGGACGGGCCACCGTCGCCCTCATGATCGACGCCGCCGGCGGCCGCGCCACCTCGCTGCACTACGGCACTTTCGACTACAGCGCCGCGTGCGGTGTGAGCGCCGCCCACCAGGCCATGGACCACCCCGCCGCCGACCATGCCAAGGCCGTGATGCAGACCGCCGCGGCGGGGACGGGCGTGCGTCTCTCCGACGGTTCGACGAACATCGTCCCGACCGGCACGAGGGAGCAGGTGCACGACGCATGGCGGCACCATCACGCCCTCGTACGGCGGTCGTTGGGCCGCGCCTACTACCAGGGCTGGGACATGCACCCCGGCCATCTGCCCACGCGCTACGCCGCCGTCTACGCCTTCTACCGCGAGGGCATGGAGCGCGCGGCGGCGCGGCTGGCCGCCTACACCGGCAACGCCGGCGGTGACGCCGCGGTGATGGACGAGCCCGCCACGGCCCGCGCGCTCAGCAACTACCTGCTGCGCGGCCTCGATTGCGGTGCGCTCTCGGCCGGCGAGGTCGCCCGGCACTCCGGGCTGACGCGGGCGGAGCTCGACGGTCTCGCCGGTCGTACGGCGGAGGCGGAAGTCGACTCGGGCCCGTAGTCTGGCCCTTCGGTACGCGACGATGGGTCCGGGACGACCGGTCCGGGGCGATCGCCTCGCGGCACGTCGGCGCGCGACTAACGCGGCAAAGGGGACGGGTAGTGCGGACACCGGGGGAGCAGCCGCCGGAGGGCGGCGGAAGAGACAACACCGGGCCGGCGGAGGTGGGCCGGATCCTCGCGGGCCGGTACCGGGTGACGGGCCGCCTCGGCCGCGGCGGCATGGGCGTGGTCTGGCGCGCCGTCGACGAAGTGCTCGGCAGGGAGGTCGCGGTCAAGGAACTGCGGACCTTCACCGACGCGGGCAGCGGCGAACTGGACGATCTGCGCACCCGCATGCAGCGCGAGGCGAGGGCCGCGGCACGCGTGCGGCACGCGGGAGTCGTCTCCGTCCACGACGTCGCCCAGCACGAGGGCCGGCCCGTCATCGTGATGGAACTGATCGAGGGCCCCTCGCTCGACGACGTGCTGCGCGAGCGCGGCACGGTGGAGCCGCAGGAGGCGGCAGCCATCGGCGCGAAGGTGATGGACGCCCTCGCCGCGGCCCACCGCGCCGGGGTGCTGCACCGCGACGTCAAGCCCGGCAACGTGCTGCTGGAGAACGGCTCCGACCGTGTCGTGCTCACCGACTTCGGCATCGCCGCCGTGGAGGACCCGGACGACGGCTCCAGTACGCAGCTGACGGGGAGCGGCGAACTGGTGGGCTCCCTCGACTACTTGGCGCCGGAGCGGGCGCGGGGCGAGGCACCGCGCGCCGCGTGCGACGTATGGGCGCTGGGGGCGACGCTCTACGCCGCGGTCGAGGGTGCCGTGCCCTTCCGCCGCACCTCGACGTGGTCCACGCTCAACGCGATCGTCGTCGAGCCGCTCCCCGAGCCGCTGCGCGCCGGGCCGCTCGCCCCCGTACTGGCCGAGCTCATGGAGAAGGACCCGGACAAGCGGGCCGACGCGGAGCGTGCCACGGCGCTGCTGGAGGCCGTCGCGAACGGCACGGCCGCTCCCTCGGGCCCCTCCGAGACGATGCGGCTCGGGAAGGTGGAGCCGGGAGCGGGGCCGGGCCAGGGTCAGGGCGACGGGCCGGGCCAGGGACAAGGCCAAGGAGCGGGACAGGCGGGTTCCGGGCCGGGGCAGGCCGCCGGGGCCGGAGCTGCCCAAGGCGCCGCGGCGCAGGGGCAGTTCGGGCCGCAGCCGCCCGCGGGGGCCGCTCCCGGCGGTGCCGGGCTCCCTCAACACCAGATCCCTCAGCCCTCGTTCGGCGCGCCGCCGGGACAGGCGCCGGCGGCCCCACCCGTGCCCGGACTGGGGGTGCCGCCCGCGTCCGGCGCTCCCTCCGGCGGTCTCGACGACGACACCGACAGGCACACGGTCCGCACGCGCGGGGAGCGTGCGGGCGGGCGCCGCCGCGCCGTCATCGCCGCCGCGGCGGCCGCGGTCGTGCTGGCCGGTGCCGGCGCGACGTACGCCGTGATGTCCGGCCCGGCCGACGACTCCGCCCGAGCGGGCGGAGGTTCCGGCGAGGGCAGGTCCGCGGGCGCCGGGGAGCAGAAGGGCAAGGGCGGCAGCAGCGTGCCGGAGAGCGAGGGCCGGACACCGCGCGGCCACGAGAGCGCGGACGGCGAGCCCGGCGCCGCGGCGGGCGGCTCCGACGACGTCAAGGGCGACGAAAGCGGAAAGGACGGCGGAGGCGGCTCGGGCGAGTCCACGGGCGGCGCGGACTCCGGCGGTACGGACGGCTCGTCCGGCGGAGGGGACGGCGGCAGCACGGGCGGCACCGGCGGGGGCGGCGCGCCGCCCCCGGAGCCGGTCTGCCACCCCAGCGGCGGCGGAAAGTTCGACTGCACCGTGTGGAAGACGGCGACGTCCTACGACGCCGCGCACAAGCCGGTCGGCCAACTCAACGCCGGGACCAACTACTTCTTCTGCCAGGCCAAGCTCTCCCACCGCGAGACGTCCGGCCGCTGGACGAACGTCTGGTGGGCGAAGACCGACGACGACAGCGGCAACAAGGGCGTGTTCGTCAGCGACGTCTACATCAAGGGCGGCGACAACGACCAGCCGGTGCCGGGACTTCCGGTCTGCTAGGCGTACGGCGTGTAGCCGTACGGCGCGGCGGAGCCGAGGACGCGGACGGCGAAAGCCCGCTCGTGCGGGCGCGGGACCTGCGGGCGCGGGACCTGTCGCCGCGGTGACGGCCGGACTCCCGGTGGCCGTCACCGCGTTCGGCGGCCGGGCTCCCGGCGGCAGTCCCGTCCGGCGGCGGCCGTGAGCAGCCGTCCGCCAACGGCCGTCAGGCGGGCGGCAGTTCGCCCGAGCCCCGGGCGATGAGCCGGGTGGGATGCGTCGTCAGGCGCGGCGGGTCGTGCGCGCCCTCCAGCCGCCGGAAGAGCAGGCCGGCCGCGGTGCGCCCCAGTTGGGCCGGGTCCTGCGCGACGACGGTCACCGGCGGCGAGAGCATGTCGGCGAGTTCGAAGTCGTCGAAGCCGACGAGCGCCACGGGCCGCTCCAGTTCGGCCAGCACCCGCACCAGCGTGACCGTCACACGGTTGTTGCCCGCGAAGACGGCGGTGACGGGTTCGGGGCCGCCCAGCATGCGCTCGGCGTCCGCCCGTACGCGCTCGGGGTCCGTCGCGCCGGGCGCGAGCCAGCTCGCGTGCACCGGAAGGCCCGCATCGGCCATCGCCGCCTCGTAGCCCCGGATGCGTTCGTGCGCGGTGTGGATGCGGGGCAGGTCGCCGATGAAGCCGATGCGCCGGTGTCCGTGCGCGATGAGGTGGGCGACGCCCTCGCGGGCGCCGGCGAAGCTGTCGACGAGCACCTGGTCCGCCTCGATCTTCCCCGGGGGCCGGTCGACGAAGACGGTGGCGACCCCTGCGGCTATCTCGGGCTCCAGATAGCGGTGGTCGTCGCTGGCCGGGACGATGACGAGGCCGTCCACGCGGCGGGCGCACAGCGCGAGGACCAGTTCCTGTTCGCGTCCGGGGTCCTCGGCGCTGGAGCCGTTGATGAGCAGGGCGCCGTGAGCGCGGGCGACCTCCTCCACGGCGCGGCTCAGCGGCGCGTAGAAGGGGTCGGCGAGGTCTTCCAGTACGAGCCCGATGCTGGCGGTGCGCCCCTTGCGGAGGATGCGCGCGCTGTCGTTGCGGCGGAATCCCAGAGCGGTGATCGACTCCTGTACCCGGCGCTCGGTGTCGGGGGAGACCCCGGCCTCGCCGTTGACCACTCTGGAGACGGTCTTGAGTCCGACGCCGGCGCGGGCGGCGACGTCCTTCATGGTGGGCCGGGTGCCGTAGCGGGCCCCGGACGTGCGGACGGCGGCGGAACGTGCGGTGTCGGGCACGGCTCTCGGATCCCCCTCGTGGCGTGGAGCGGCAGCGAGCAGCATAGCTGTCTCGCACAGCAGTCTGGACAACGTTGTCAGAAAACGCCAGACTGATCCCTCGACCGTTCCCGTCCGGGGGCGGGTCTCCGGCCCCCTCCCCGGGAGTACATCACCCATGCACACGGACCTCGTCGCGGCCCTCGACATCGGCGGCACCAAGATCGCGGGCGCGCTGGTGGACAGCGGTGGCGAGCTGCTCGTACGGGCGCAGCGCCCGACGCCTCCCGGTGGCGACGGCGAGCAGGTCATGTCCGCGCTGTACGAGGTCGTCGACGAGCTGACAGAGTCGCCGCTCTGGCCAGACGCCCGCACGGTGGGCATCGGCAGCGCGGGCCCGGTGGACGCCAAGGCCGGCACCGTATCTCCCGTCAACATCCCCGGCTGGCGCGAGTATCCGGTGGTGCGGGGTGTCCGCGAGCGTACGGGCGGACTGCCGGTGACCCTCGTCGGCGACGGCGTCGCGATGGCGGCGGCCGAGCACTGGCAGGGAGCCGCGCGCGGGCGTACGGACGCGCTGTGCATGGTGGTCTCCACGGGCGTCGGCGGCGGCCTCGTCCTCGGCGGCGAACTTCACCCGGGCCCCAGCGGCAACGCGGGCCACATCGGTCACATCAGCGTCGACCTGGACGGCGACAGCTGCCCCTGCGGCGGACGCGGCTGCGTCGAGCGCATCGCAAGCGGTCCCAACATCGCCCGCCGCGCCCTGGACCGGGGCTGGCGGCCGGGCCCGGACGGCGACGCCTCCGCGGCGGCGGTCGCGGCGGCGGCTCGGGCCGGCGACCCCGTTGCCGCCGCGTCGTTCGAGCGGGCGGCCCGCGCGCTGGCCGCCGGCATCGCCGCGACGGCCACGCTCGTCGAGGTGGAGATAGCCGTCGTCGGCGGGGGAGTCGCGAAGGCGGGGGAGGTGCTCTTCGCGCCGCTGCGGCGGGCGTTGGGGGAGTACGCGACGCTGTCGTTCGTGAAGGGGCTGGAGATCGCACCGGCGCAGATGGGCACCGACGCGGGCCTCATCGGGGCGGCCGCGGCCTGCCGCGACCTGGGCGAGCGCTGAGGAGACGCAACCCCGGGCTCACGGGTACGCGCCCGTGCGCGGTGCTGCGGGACCGTCACAACGCGGGAACTGTGCCCGCACGCCCGACGAGACGGCGCTCCGGCTCCCCGCGGGCCGTGCCTATGCGCCGGGCACCGCGACGGCGCGTGCGTACTCCGTGGGCGGGAGTCCGACCGTGGACGTGAAGTCCCGTACGAGGTGCGCCTGATCGCTGTAGCCGAGCTCGCCGGCCAGCCGTGCCCAGTCGATGCCGGGGTCCCCCGCGGCCTGCTCCAGCGCCTCGTGGATGCGGTAGCGCAGGATGACCCACTTGGGGCTCACGCCCACGCAGGAGGCGAAGAGCCGCTGGAGCGACCGGACCGACACCCCCTCGCGGCGGGCGAGTTGCTCGACCCGCGTGATGCCGCGGTCGGTCCGTACGAGGTGTGCCAGCTCCATCGCGTGCCCGGCGGCGGGGTCCGGCTCGGGGCCCAGGCCGAGCAGGAAGGCGTCCAGCGCCTCGACCCGCGCGTCCTCCTCGTCCGGCGAGAGCACCTCGCCCGGGACGCCGCCGGTCGCCGGGAAGACCGCGTCCAGCGGGAGCCGGCGGCCCGTGAGCCCCGCCACGGTCCCGCGTCCCCGGCGGGCGAGGAACGGCCGGAACCCGCCGGGACGGAACTGGACGCCGCACACCCGGCCCGTGCCCTCCAGCGTGATCGAGAACAGACCGAGGCCCACGCCCGCGACCTCGCCGCCGGGCGGCCCTGAGTCGCGGCGCTGGAAGACGACGTTCACCGACGGGTGCGGCACGACCTGCGAGAGATAGGGCTGCTCCAGGTCCCAGTCGATCAGCCAGTAGTGCTCGACGTACGGGCGCAGCGGCGCGGCCGACGCGCGGCGCCGGAAGCGCACACGGGAGAAGAGCTCGGCGGCGTCGACGATGCCCCTGGTGTCACGGCGGGGCACGTCGGGGCCGTAACGGTCCGCGGCGTCACGGGGGTCCTGGCCATGCCCCGGGCCCCACTCGCCGTGCTCTCCGCGCCCGGCGCTCTCACCTGCCATGGCGGCGATCCTATGCCGGTGCGGGTGTCGCGTTTCTTCAAGCCGGGGCACCCGTGGCGGCCATAGCGTTCCGGACATGACGAATGAGATCTCCCGGCTCCTGGACGGCGCCGCCCGCCATGCCCGCCCCGTCATCCGCGGCGTGCGGGACGCGCAGCTGTCCGAGCCGACACCGTGCAGCGAGTACGACGTAAGAGCCCTGCTCAACCACCTCTTCCATGTGGTGGTGAGCTTCCAGGCCCTCGCCGCGAAGGCCACCGCGGACTTCACCACCACCCCGGACTACGTGGGCGACTGGGGGGACGGCTGGCGGGCGCGCTTCGACACGGAGACCGCGCGCCTCGTCGAGGCCTGGTCGGCACCGGGAGCGCTGGAGGGCCACTCGCAGGGCATGGGGCTGCCGCAGCGCACCGTGGGCGGCATGGTGCTGGGCGATCTGACCGTGCACGCGTGGGACCTCGCCCGTGCCACCGGCCAGGACTTCACACCGTACGAGCCGAGCTTCCCGGTGCTGCTCGAAGGCTGGAAGGAACTCGCCCCGACGGGACGGAAGATGGGCGTCTTCGGGGAACCCTTCCCGGTTCCGCAGGACGCCTCCGACCTGGACGAGCTGCTCGCCCTCAGCGGCCGTGACCCGGGGTGGCGCCCGCCTGTGACGGCCTGACCACTCGACCCTGGCCGTCGACTCCTCGATCCCCTCTGCCCCGAGCCCATCCGCTCCCTCGATCACCCCTTTCGCCTCCGCCGCCGTGCCTCCACGGGTGCCCGCGGGCCCGTACGGTGTGGCCGCGCCGTGCGGGACGTGGTGAAATCCGGCGCCTGCGCCGGGGTTTTGCGACGGCGCCGCCCCCGCGCGTTTCCGTGGCAGGGTTGAGCGGGCAGCGTGAAACGGGGGGCGACGGCAGAGGGGGAACCGACGTGATCGTGTGGCTCAACGGCGCCTTCGGCGCGGGCAAGACCACCGCGGCGCACGAACTCCTGGAGTTGATACCGGGAAGCACCCTGTGCGACCCGGAGCTGATCGCCACCGGGCTGAGATGCATGCTCCCCAAGGAACGCCTCGCCCAGGTCGACGACTACCAGCAACTCCCGTCCTGGCGGCGCCTCGTGGCCGACACCGCCGCGGCGCTGCTCACCGAGGTGCCGGGGCCGCTGATCGTTCCGATGACGCTGCTGCGGCAGGAGTACCGTGACGAGATATTCGGCGCGCTGGCCGCCCGCCGGATACCCGTACGCCATGTGCTCCTCCACGTGGAGGAAACGATCCTTCGGACGCGTATCGATCAGTCCGTGGACAACGACGGCCGGCCGGACCGCAGTTGGTGCCGCGGGCAGCTGCCCGCCTACCGGGCCGCGCTGGGCTGGCTGACCGCGGACGCCCACACCGTGCACACCGCCGGGCTGACCCCGCGGCAGACCGCGGAGGAGGTGGCCGGGGCCCTGCGCGAGGGCGCCGGAACCCTGGAGATCGTGCAGACGCCCGAGCCGACCGCCGAGACCGTCGCCGCGGGCGTCCTGCTCTTCGACGAACAGGACAGGGTGCTGCTCGTCGACCCGACCTACAAGCCGGGCTGGGAGTTCCCCGGCGGCGTCGTCGAACCCGGCGAGGCCCCGGCGCGCGCGGGAGTACGGGAGGTCGCCGAGGAACTCGGCCTGCGGCTGACGGCGGACCCGCGGCTGCTGGTCACGGACTGGGAGCCGCCCCGTCCTCCCGGGTACGGAGGCATCCGCCTCCTCTTCGACGGCGGACTCCTCGACGCGGCCGAGGCCGACCGGATGCTGCTGCCGGGTGCGGAGCTGCGCGGCTGGCGCTTCGTCACCGAGCACGAGGCGGCCGAACTCCTGCCGCCCGTACGCATGGAGAGGCTGCGCGGCGCGCTGCGCGCCCGCGAGACGGGGCACCCCCTCTATCTGGAGGCGGGCGTCCCCGTGGGCGACCACGGCGGACGCGACGCCGCGTAGGTGCGGCGCGGGGCGCCGCCCGCAGGCGGCCGCCGGCGACGGCCGCCTGCACGTGCGTGCGCCTCCAGGCGTCAGGCGCGCTCCGCGTACTCCCGCAGGAAGAGCGCCTCGGCGACGGACAGCCGCTCCAACTCCTCTGGCGAGACGCTCTCGTTGACGGCGTGGATCTGCGCCGCGGGCTCGCTCAGCCCGATGAGCAGGATCTCCGCCTGCGGATAGAGCGTCGCGAGGGTGTCGCAGAGCGGAATCGAGCCGCCCTGCCCGGCGATCTGCATCTCCTGTCCGTCGTACGCCGCGCTCATCGCGTCGGCCATCGCCCTGTACGCGGGGCTCGACGTGTCCGCGCTGAAGGGCTGGCCCTGGCCCGTCCGTTCGACGGTCACGCGCGCACCCCACGGGGCGTGCGACTCCAGATGGGAGACGAGCAGCCGCGTCATCTCCTCCGTGTCCGCGCCCGGCGGCACGCGGAGGCTGACCGAGGCCCGCGCCTTCGCGTGCACCGACGGCGTGGCGCCGACGACGGGCGGGCAGTCGATGCCCAGCACGGTCACGGACGGCTGCGCCCAGATGCGGTCCGGCACGCTTCCCGCGCCGATGAGGCCGACACCGTCGAGCACGCGCGCGTCCCTGCGGAAGTCCTCCTCCGCGTACGGCAGACCGTCCCAGCGCGGGAAGGGCTCCACGCCGTCGACGACGGTGCCGCCGTCCGAGTCGCGCAGCGAGTCGAGCATGCGGATGAGCGCCGCCAGCGCGTCCGGTGCCGCGCCGCCGAACTGGCCCGAGTGGAGGTTGCCCTCCAGCGTCTCCACCGTGACCTGGAGCCCCGCCATTCCGCGCAGCGAGGCCGTCACCGTCGGCATGCCCGTACGGAAGTTGCCCGTGTCGCCGATGACGATCGTGTCGGCGGCGAGGAGTCCGGGGTGCGCCTCCGCGTACTGCTGAAGTCCGCCGGTGCCCTGCTCCTCCGAGCCCTCCGCGATGAACTTGACCGTCACCGGCACTCCGCCGTCGGCGCGCAGCGCCCGAAGTGCCAGCAGATGCATGACGATTCCGCCCTTGCAGTCGGCCGCGCCGCGCCCGTACCAGCGTCCGTCGCGCTCCGTCAGCGTGAACGGCGGCGTGTGCCAGGCGCTTTCGTCGAGCGGCGGCTGCACGTCGTAGTGGGCGTAGAGCAGCACGGTCGGGGCGCCCTCCGGCCCCGGCAGCAGACCGTAGACGGACTCGGTGCCGTCCGGGGTGCCGAACACCTCGACGTCCTCGAAGCCTTCGGCGCGCAGCGCGTCCGCGACCCAGCGGGCCGCGCCCTCGCACTCGCTCTTCGGAAACTGCTCGGGGTCGGCGACCGAGCGGAACGCGACCAGCTCGGCCAGCTCCGTGCGTGCACGCGGCATGAGGTCGGCGACGGCTGCGGCGACGGCGTCGGAGCCGGCTGTGCGCTCGGATGCGGGGCCTTCCCCGCGAGCCGGACTCAGTGTCATGGAACGCTCCTTGTGGGCGCGGTGTCCGGCCGTACCGCTGCGGAGGCCGTGTGCGGCGCGCGCGCAGGGAACGTGCCGGGAAGTCGATGATGATCCTCCCACAGGGGAGGCGGACACAGCGGCGCCGTAGGATGCCACCGGCCATGCAAAGCCGAGGTCGAGCGGAGCGGAAGCACATCGTGAGCAGCGAGGACGCAGCCGGGGCAGAGGGCCGGAACGAGGGCGGGAGCACGCAGGAGTCCCGGGGCGAGGAGCCGAACCGGCCGGAGGGCGGGGGCAGTTCGGACGCGTCCGCCGGTGCCGGGGACACGAACGGCGCCGGAGCGCCGGCATCCGCCCCGGCCGGCGAGGAGTCCCTGAGTGCCGACGCGGACGACCCGGTCTGGGACGTGGTCGTGGTCGGCGCCGGGCCCGCCGGTGCCTCGGCGGCGTACGCGGCGGCCGTGGCCGGACGCAGAGTGCTGCTCCTCGAAAAGGCCGAACTGCCGCGCTACAAGACCTGCGGCGGGGGCATCATCGGCCCCTCGCGCGATGCCCTGCCGCCCGGCTTCGACCTGCCGCTGCGGGACCGCGTGCACGCCGTGACCTTCTCCCTCAACGGCAAACTCTCGCGCACCAGGCGCTCCCGGCAGATGCTCTTCGGTCTGGTCAACCGCTCCGAACTGGACGCTTCCCTGGTCGAGCACGCGGTCAAGGCGGGCGCCCGGGTGCGTACGGGCGTGACGGTGACCCGCGTCGAGCAGCACGGAGCGTCCGTGCCCGACCGCCGCTCCGTCGCCGTGGTGCTCTCCGGGCACGAACGGCCGGTGCTCGCCCGCGCGGTGGTCGGAGCCGACGGCAGCGCGAGCCGGATAGGCGCCCATGTGGGCGTGAAGATGGACCAGGTGGATCTGGGGCTGGAGGCGGAGATCCCGGTGCCGGCGAGCGTCGCCGAGGACTGGGCGGGCCGGGTGCTCGTCGACTGGGGCCCGCTGCCCGGCAGTTACGGATGGGTCTTCCCCAAGGGCGACACGCTCACGGTCGGTGTGATCTCCGCCCGGGGCGAAGGCGCCGCCACCAAGCGCTACTTGGAGGACTTCGTCGGACGGCTCGGCCTCGCCGGTTTCGAACCGAGCGTCTCCACGGGGCACTTGACCCGCTGCCGCGCCGAAGACTCGCCCCTCTCCCGGGGCAGGGTGCTGGTCTGCGGGGACGCCGCGGGGCTGCTGGAGCCGTGGACGCGCGAGGGGATCTCCTTCGCGCTGCGCTCGGGCCGGCTCGCGGGGGAGTGGGCCGTACGGGTCGCCGAGGCGGCCGACGCCGTGGACGCCCGCAGCCAGGCCCTCAACTACGCCTTCGCCGTGAAGGCGGGGCTGGGCGTCGAAATGGGCGTCGGGCGGCGCATGTTCAACGTCTTCTCGCGCCGCCCCGGCATGCTGCACGCGGCCCTCACCGGCTTCCGCCCCGCCTGGAACGTCTTCGCGCAGTTCACGCGGGGCGCGGTCTCGCTCGCGGAGGTCGTACGGACGAGCCCGATGGCGCGCCGCGCGCTGGACACGCTGGACCGCCCGTAGCGGCGGCGGCGCGGCCGGCCTTCCCCGTGGGGGACTGCGAGTTCAGGCCCCGTCGCCGGAGGGCCCGTCCGCCGCGGTGATCCGGAAGACAAGGTACCTGTGCGCGGCGGCGAGCAGTTCGGCGTCCGTCGACTGCGGCCCGAGCCCCTTGAAGAAGGCGCCCACCTCCCAGCTCCACTTCACCAGGTAGGCCCGCAGGATCTCCGGCTTCTGCTCGTCCGGCACCTCGGTGGCGCGGAAGCGTTCGACATGTCTGCCCTTGTGCAGTTCGCCGCCGCCCGCGGCGCGCATGTTGTGCGTCCACTGGACGTGGCCGCGCGGAGCGACGAGATAGCGCTCGCCCTGGTACGGAAGCGGGTTGACGGGCGTGCGGCGCCACTCGCCGCTGTTGCGGCCGCGGACGGCGAGCACGCGGGAGCCCGCGACGGCCATGCCGCGGCGGGTCAGCCAGGCGATGGCGGGGTTGAGAACGCGGCGGGTGAGCCAGTCGGGCTTGATGACGTGTGCGTCGGTCATGATCGGTGGTCCTTTCGCGGTCAGACGGTGGGCCGGGTGCTTGGGCTGCGTGGGGCGTACGGCGAGAGCACTGCTCTCGCTTGAGAGCAGTGTTACACGAGCGCCGCGCTGAATCCAGAGCATCGCTCTCGAAATTGGTCAGTGCTCTGGAAAGCTGGCAGACTTCCGGCATGAACAAGATCCAGGGCGCCCGCGAGAGGGCGCGTGACGAGATCACCGCCGCCATCAAGGACGAGGCGCGCCGCCAGCTCGCCGCCGAGGGCGCGGCGAAGCTCTCGCTGCGAGCGGTGGCCCGCAGCCTCGGCATGGTCTCCTCGGCGCTCTACCGGTACTTCCCGGGGCGCGACGACCTGCTCACCGCCCTGATCACCGACTCCTACGACGCCCTCGGCGACGCCACGGAAGCGGCGCTCGACGCGTCCGCCGCGCAGGCCGATTCGCACATCGCCCGCTGGCAGGCGGTCTGCCGCGCACACCGCGCGTGGGCCCTGGCCAATCCGCACGAGTACGCCCTCATCTACGGATCGCCCGTCCCGGGATACGCGGCCCCCGCCTCCACCACGGTCTCCGCGACCCGTGCCGCCCGTGCTCTGGTCACGGTCGCCGCCGACGCGTACGGCGCCGGGGCGCTGCGTGTGCCCGGCACGTCCGGAGCCGCGCGGGGCCCGGACCCCGATGCGGGCGCCGTGCCCGCCGCACCCGCGCCCGTCCTCGACGACGCGCGTGACCTCGCGGAGCGCCTCGGCGTCGACCTGCCCGCCGCCGTGGTCGCCGAACTCATCGCCGTGTGGGCCCAGTTGGCGGGGCTCGTGAGCTTCGAGCTCTTCGGGCAGTTCGAACGCGTCGTCGTGTCGAGGGACGAGTTCTACGACCACGCCGTCGCCTCACTGGCCCGCAACGTGGGGCTCGTCTGACGGGCTCGGCCCGGGGCACGGGCCTGGCCTTCGGCCGCATCCCTCCTGTCCGTCCCGACCCTGCCCCGTCCCTCGCCCCGGCCGTCCCGGCGCCCGCGCCCGCAGGCGGCCCCGCACCCCCCCGCGGGCCCGGCCGTCATGGCCCGCACTCTCACCGCCCCTTCCCGGGGCCGTGGGGTCCGCCCTGGTGGCGCGGCGGCGGAGCGGCGCCTGCGCCCGCGGGCGCGGTCTCCGGCCCGGGCTCCACCTGCCGGCGCCTGCCCGCTCCGTCCCGCGCTCCCGCGCGGCCCTCCCCGCTCGGCTACTCCCCGAGGAGTAGGCGCGATGCCCGCCGCAGGCTGACTACGCCCCCGGTCCCGCACGGCTAGCGTTGCGGGCATGAACCCCCGCCCGTTCCGGCCTCGCCGTCCCTCCGGTCCTCGCCCGAGGGTCGCCGGGCCGTTCCGGGAGATGCGCTGCCGCTTCCGCGCGCGCTCCGGCGGAACGCCTCCTCCAGCCGAGGGCGCGGCACCCGAGGGCGGCCCCTTCCCCGGCCCGTGGGGCCCGCCCTGGTGGCGCGGCGGCGGACCGGCTTCCGGGTCGAGGCATGTGCCGTGGCTGACGTCCCTCGCGGTGCTCGCCGTCCAGCAGGCCGGTTCCCAGGGCGCGGCGGCGAATCAGGAGGGCGTGCGGAACTCGCTCGACGTCTACGCGAGGCTGCTGCTGACCGTGGGCCCGCTGCTGCTGCTCGTCCGCTACCGCTACCCCCGTACCGCCGCGTTCGGATGCGCGGCCGCCACCACCGTGTATCTGGCGGCCGGTTATCCCTACGGGCCCGTGTTCGTCAGCGTGGCCGTCGCCGCGTTCGCCGCCGTCGTCGCGGGCCACCGGCACGCGGCATGGGGCGCGCTCGGCATCGTGTGGGCGGGGCATCTGCTCGCGGGATACGTCCTGGTCGACCGGCTGCCTCCCGTGAGCGACCAGCCGCCCGGCTGGCAGGCCGAACTCCTCATCGCCGCCTGGATCGCCGCCGTCCTCGCGGCGGCCGAACTCGCCCGGACCCGCCGCCAGGAGTGGGCCCGCCGCCGTGCCGAGGCGGAGGAGGCGGAGCGACGGCGCGTCGACGAGGAGCGGCTGCGCATCGCCCGTGAGCTGCACGACGTACTGGCACACAGCATCTCGGTCATCAACGTCCAGGCGGGGGTCGGCCTCGCGCTGCTCGACTCCGACCGCGAGCAGGCCCGTACGGCGCTGACGACCATCAAGAGCGCCAGCAAGGAGGCGCTGGGGGAGGTGCGGCAGGTGCTGGACACGCTGCGCGGCTCCGGCGACGCCCCGCGCGCCCCCGCCCCCGGCCTCGACCGCCTGCCGGAGCTGACCGCGCAGGCCGCGGACGCCGGACTGCGGGTCACCACCGAGACCGAGGGCGACGCGAGAGCCCTCCCGCCCGGCGCCGACCTGGCGGCCTTCCGCATCATCCAGGAGGCCCTCACCAACGTCGTGCGGCACTCCGGCGCCCGCACCGCCCGCGTACGGCTGACCTACGGACCGGGCGAACTCCGCATCGACATCGACGACGACGGCCCGGCGGCCGGCGGCGCCGCCGGTGCCACAGCCACCGGTACGGCGGGCAGCACCGCCCGCGGCGGCAACGGCCTCGTCGGCATGCGCGAACGCGCCGCCGCGCTCGGCGGCACCGCCGAGGCCGGCCCGCGCGGCGACGGCGGATTCCGTGTCACCGGCCGCCTGCCGCTGCCTGCCGGCGGTAGCGTGTCGCCGTCCCCGGCCAAGGAGTCGCCGTGATCCGCGTCCTGCTCGCCGACGACCAGTCACTGGTACGTGCGGGGTTCCGCGCTCTGCTCGACGCCCAGCCGGGCATCGAGGTGGCGGGAGAGGCCGCCGACGGCGAGGAGGCGCTCGGCATGGTGCGCCAACTCCGCCCGGATCTGGTCCTGATGGACATCCGGATGCCGGTTCTCGACGGGCTCGCCGCCACGCGGCGCATCAGCGAGGACCCCGAACTGGCCGAGGTGAAGGTCGTCATGCTGACCACCTTCGAACTGGACGAGTACGTCTTCGAGGCGATCCGCTCCGGGGCGTCCGGCTTCCTCGTCAAGGACACCGAACCGGAGGAGCTGGTGCGCGCGGCCCGTGCCGTCGTCGACGGCGACGCGCTGCTCTCACCCGGCGTCACCCGGCGGCTGATCGCGGAGTTCGCGGCGCGCTCCAAGCAGCCCGCGGAGGCCGAGGCGCTGGCCGAACTCACCGAGCGCGAACGGGAGGTGATGGCGCTCGTCGGCATCGGCCTGTCCAACGAGGAGATCGCCGCCCGGCTCGTCGTCTCGCCGCTGACCGCCAAGACGCATGTGAGCCGCGCGATGGTCAAGCTCGGAGTGCGTGACCGCGCCCAACTCGTCGTGCTCGCCTACGAGTCGGGGCTCGTACGCCCCGGCTGGCTCGGCTGAGCACCGACGCCTGTGTCCTCCGCGAAGTCCGCCGCGGCCGCACCGCCGACGGGCTCCGCGCCCTCGCGGTCCGGGTGCCCGGCCGCGCCGTCCTCACCCGAAGTGCCGTCACCCAGGCGGCCGCCCGGCGCACGCAGCAGTACGCGCGCCACGCGCCAGACGAAGACGGTCACGCAGCCGCACGCGGCGAGCTTCAGCAAGGTCCCGCCGTAGGTCGGGGAGTGCAGGCCCAGGCCGACGGCGATCAACGCGAAGAGGCCGAGGAAGACCAGCAGGGCGAGCCCGGCCATCAGCGCTCCGGTCAGCAGCGCGAAGCCGATCTCCACTGTCTGGGCGTCCCGTTCGGCCTGTGTCCGTGGCCCCCTCATCGCTCTCCCCCTCGTGCCGGTCCGGTTCCCGGCGGTGGTCCTCCGCCGGGCGCGAGGCGTGGCACCCCTGACGAACGCTCCGTCCCGCAGGCTGTCTTCACACACGCGCGCGTCCGCTCAGGCGGTTCCGGAGGTGCTCCCGGACCCATCCATGTATGCGCTTCCAAAAATCCGGGCGGCCTTCCCTTTCGTCCCTTGACCGCCCCTGCGGCGCCGGATTGACTGCACTCCGGCAAGATCCAGGAGCCATGTGACCTTGGTTCGTCAGTCTGTCGAAGGAGAGTCCCGAGTGGCCGGAAACCCCAGCCGTCGCAGCGTGTTCAGGGCCTCCGCGGGGGCCGCCGTCCTCGCCTCGTCGGCGTCGCTCCCGGCACTCGCGGCCGGCCCCGCCGCTGCCGCCCCGGCCGGGCACTCGGACGCATCCGCCGAGACCGCACGTGCCGAACGCCGCGCAACCGCCGCCGCACGTAAGCGAGTCGACGCCCGGGTCGAGAGCCGGGTGCGGAAGCTGCTGGCGCGCATGACCGACGAGGAGAAGTTCGGGCAGCTCCAGCAGCTGACGTGGAACCCCGACACGGGGCCCGGCGAGGGCCAGAACGAGAAGGCGCGCGAGGCCGCGGCCGAGGGGAAGCTGGGCTCCGTCCTCAACATCACGGGCGCCAAGGAGTGCAACGACCTCCAGCGCTACGCCGTCGAGGAGTCGCGGCTCGGCATCCCGCTCGTCTTCGGGCTCGACGTCATCCACGGCTTCCTGACGACGTTTCCCGTGCCGCTGGCACAGGGAGCCTCCTTCGACCCGGACGTCGTCACGGCGGACGCCGAAGTCAGCGCCCGGGAGGCGGCGTCGTGGGGCGTGCACTGGACGTTCGCGCCGATGGCCGACGTCAGCCGCGAGCCGCGCTGGGGCCGGATCGCCGAGGGCAGCGGCGAAGACCCGTATCTCACCGCGCAGTTGACGGCGGCGAAGGTGCGCGGCTACCAGGGCGAGGACTACTCCGAAGAGGGCCGGATCGCCGCCTGCGCGAAGCACTTCGTGGGCTACGGCTTCCCCGAGGGCGGCCGCGACTACAACACCGTGGACATCTCCGAGAGGCGGCTGCGCGACATCGCCCTGCCGCCGTTCAAGGCGGCCGTGGACGCGGGAGTCGCCACGCTGATGGCGTCCTTCAACACCGTCAACGGCGTTCCGGCGCACGCCAACCGGCACACCCTCACCGGCGTCCTGCACGAGGAGTTCGGCTTCGACGGCTTCGTCGTCGGCGACTACAACGGCGTGCAGGAGCTGATCCCGCACGGCGTCGCCGCGGACGGCGCGGACGCCGCGGCGCTCGCGCTCGGTGCCGGCGTCGACATGGAGATGGTCAGCACGACCTACGCCGACAACGGCAAGGAGCTGCTGGAGTCCGGCCGCATCGACCGCCAGCGGCTGGACGACGCCGTCACGCGCGTCCTGCGCATCAAGGCGCGGCTCGGCCTGTTCGAGAACCCGTACACCGACGAGGACGGCGAGATCGCCGAGCCCACCCGGTCGGCCCGCAAGCAGGCCCGGGAGGCCGCCGCCCGCTGCGCGGTGCTGCTCAAGAACGACGAGCACACGCTCCCCTTCGCCAGGGACACCGCCTCCGTCGCCGTCGTCGGCCCGCTCGGCGACGACACCCAGGAGCTGCACGGCACGTGGGCCGGGCCGGGCGCCCGGAAGTTCCCCGCCGTGTCCGTCGTGGAGGGGCTGAAGAAGGCCCTGCCCGACGCGAAGGTGACGTTCGCCCGCGGGTGCGACGTCACGGGCGACGACACCGGCGGCTTCAAGGAGGCCGAGGCGGCGGTACGGGCTGCGGACGCCGCCGTCGTGGTCGTGGGCGAGAAGGCGAGCCACAGCGGGGAGGCCGCCGCCCGCAGCGACATCACGCTCCCCGGCGTGCAGGAGGAGCTGATCCGCCGCGTCGCCGAGGCGGGGAAGCCGCTGGCCGTCGTGGTGCTCGCCGGGCGGCCCCTGGTGCTGTCGGGCATCGTCGAGCACGCGCCGGCGGTCCTGGCGGGCTGGCATCCCGGCATCGAGGGCGGCAACGCCGTCGCGGACGTGCTCGTCGGCGAGGTCAACCCCGGCGGCAAGCTGCCGGCCACATTCCCGCGCGCCGTAGGGCAGTTGGCCGAGTACTACGCGCACGAGAACACCGGCCGCCCCTACGACCCGGACAACAAGTACACCTCCAAGTACCTGGACCTGCCGCACGGTCCGCTCTTCCCCTTCGGGCACGGCCTGAGCTACACCGACTTCGCCTACTCGCACCTCGTACTGAGCGAGAAGAGCGTGAGCGCACAGGCCGTACGCGACGGCGGGGCGAGCGTGAAGGTGACGGTGAAGGTGAAGAACACCGGACGCCGCGCGGGGGACGAGGTGGTGCAGCTCTACATCCACGACAAGGTCGCCAGCATCGCCCAGCCCGTCCGCAGGCTGCGCGGCTTCGAGAGGGTCACGCTCGAAGCGGGCGAGAGCCGTACGGTCTCCTTCGAGCTCGGAGCCGGCGACCTGGGCTTCCACACCAACAACCCGGAAGGCGAACTCCTCGTCGAGCCGGGCGAGTTCGGGATCTACGCCGGGGGCAGCTCGGAGGCCGGGCTGCACACCACGCTCACCCTCACCTGATCCGTTGATCCGCTGATGTGTGGCGCGGTCCGCTCCCGGGCCGCGTCCGGAGGGGCACGGGCGCGCCGCGCTCACTCCCCTCCGGCGGCGAGCGCACCGCGCACGGACCGGGCCACCGCCGCCGCGACCGCCGCGAGCAGGGCGACGGTGGTCAGGGCGGCGGTCAGCGAGAACCACTCGGCGAGGAAGCCGATGGCCACCGGGCCGAGCAGCATTCCGCCGTAGCCGAGAGTCGAGGCGGCGGCGACGCCGTCCGGGCCCGCGATCGCCCCCGCGCGGGCGACGGCGACGGGGAAGAGATTCGCCAGCCCGAGCCCGGCGATCACGAAACCGGTGAGGACCAGCCAGACCTCCGGCCCCAGCGACCCGAGCAGCATCCCCGCGGCCGCGGTGACGCCGCCCCCCGTCAACAGGCGGCTCTGGCCGAGGCGTTCGAGCAGCCGCGTCCCGCAGAGGCGGCCCGCTGTCATGGCGAGCGCGAAGACGGAGTATCCGGCGGCGGCGACGCCCGGGCCCGCGTGGAGGTCCTCGGCGAGGTGCAGGGCGCTCCAGTCGGCGAGCGCGCCCTCGCCGTACGCCGTGCACAGCGCGACCAGCCCGAGCACGAGGACGAGACGGCGCGCACGGGCCGGTGCCGTACGGGTGCCCGCATCCGTGCGCGCGTCCGCCCGCGCGGCGTTCCCGGCGTCCGTCTCCGCGCCCTTCCGCCCGGCGTCCCGACCGGAATCCGGGCCGGACTCCCGCCCGGTCGTCCGGCCGGAATCCGCTGCGGCGTCCCGTACGCCGGGGCCCTGCTGCCGCGGAACGGGCGGGCGCCCGGACGGCGGCCCGGCGGCCGGGGCCGCGTGCGTGAGCAGCACCCGCCCCGCGAGCGCCGTGACGGCCAGTCCCGCCGCGGTGAGGATCAGCAGGTGGAGGGTCGGCGTCAGTTGCCCGGCCACCAGGCCGCCCGCCCCCGCGCCCGCCATGCCCCCGAGGCTGAACGCGGCGTGGAATCCCGGCATGACGGGCCGTCGCAGTGCGGCGATCAGATCGACGGCCGCGGCGTTCATCGCCACGTTCAGACCGCCGTAGGCTGCACCGAACACGAGCAGGACGAGACCGAGGGACACGGCGGAGTGGGTCAGCGGCGGCAAGGCGACACTGAGCGAGAGCAGTGCGCCCGAGGCGACGGTCACGGGGTGGTTGCCGAAGCGGTGGCACAGCCGTCCGGTGAGCATCATCGTGACCACGCCGCCCGCGGAGACGCCGAGCAGCGCCAGCCCGAGGGCGCTCGGCGAGGCCCCCGTCTGCTCCTTGATCGCCGGGATGCGCACCACCCAGCCGGCGAAGACGAAGCCGTCCAGCGCGAAGAAGACCGTGATCGCGGTACGGAGACGGCGCAGGGCGGGGCGCGGGGAGGCGGCTTCGCCGCGGCTGCCGAGCCCCATCGCGCCGGCCAGCGCCGACCGTATTTTGTTCAGTGTCGGCACAAAGCGAGAATAGAGGGGTGACCCCGACGCGTACAACCAAATTGGAGCGAGGCCGTAGCGCCCTCGGTCCGGCGCTGGAACTCGTCCACACCGGCAGAGCACCCACGCGCGCCGCGCTCACCGCCGAACTCGGCGTGACGCGGGCGACCGCCGGAGCCGTCGCCGCCGAGCTGGAATCGCTCGGCCTGATCACGGTCGACTCGCGGCCGGGCGCCGCCTCGGGGACGCAGGGGCGTCCCTCGCACCGGCTGGCGGTGAACCCGGAGGGCCCGGTCGTGCTCGCGGCGCAGGTGCACGCGGACGGATTCCGTGCCGCGCTCGTCGGGCTCGGGGGGCACATCGCCACCACGGCGACCGGCTCCGGCACGGTCGCGGCCGATCCCGCGCGGATCATCGGCGAGGTCGTCGAGGTCGGTGCCGGGCTGCTGGCGAGCACGAGGCGCCGCTGCGTGGGAGCCGGGCTCGCCGTGCCGTCCGCCGTCGCCGAGCCCGAGGGCACCGCGATCAATCCGCTGCACCTCGCCTGGGAAGTGGGCGCGCCCGTACGGGAGATCTTCACGCGGGCGCTGGCCGAGGCCGGCGTCTTCAGTACGTCCGGAGACGAAACCGCTGGGGGCGCCACCCGGGCCGCAATGGCCCAGGGGGAGGGCTACGCGGCGAACGACATCAACCTCGCCGCCCTCGCCGAGCACCGGCACGGCGCCGGGCGCGGCGCGCGGCATCTGCTCGTCGTGAGCACCGGGCACCGCGGCGTCGGCGGCGCCCTCGTCCTCGACGGGCGGCTGCACACCGGGAGTTCGGGCCTCGCCCTGGAGGTCGGGCACCTCACCGTCGACCCCGGCGGACGCCCGTGCCACTGCGGCAGCCGCGGCTGCCTGGACGTCGAGACCGACCCGCTCGCCTTCCTGGAGGCCGCCGGCTGCGAACCCGGGCCGGAGGTCTCGCTGCTGGAGCGCAGCCAGGAGCTGATCCGCACCGAGTACGGCACCGACCCCGCGGTGCGGGCAGCCGTCGAGACCCTCATCGACCGGCTCGGGCTGGGCCTCGCGGGCCTCGTGAACATCCTCAACCCCGACCGCATCGTCCTCGGCGGCCTGCACCGCACCCTGCTGGAGACGGACGGCGAACGCCTGCGGGCGGTCATCGCCGACAGCAGCCTGTGGGGGAGGACCGGCAGCGTGCCCGTACTGCCCAGCTCGCTCGCGCACAACAGCCTCGTCGGCGCCGCCGAACTGGCATGGCAGCCCGTGCTCGACGACCCCCTCGGAACGCTGACGGGATGAGGACCGTGCACATCAGAGCCGGCGCCGAGCGGGATCTGCGGCGCCTTCAGGACATCGAGCGCGCCGCGGGCGGCGTCTTCCGCGAACTCGGCATGGACCGGGTCGCCGACGACGCCCCGCCCCCGCTTCCCGTGCTGCGCCGCTTCGCGCACACGGGCGGTCTCTGGGTCGCCGTCGACGCGGCGGACGGCGCGGGCGGCCCGGACCGGGAGTCCGGCGCCCACGGCACGCACCACGCCCACGGCACGCACGACGCCGGTGACCGTCCCGTCGCGTACCTGCTGACCGAACTCGTGGACGGCAACGCCCACATCGAGCAGGTGTCCGTCCATCCCGACAGCGCGCACCGACGCATCGGCCGTGCCCTGATCGAGCACGTCGCGGGCCGCGCGGAGGCCGCCGGCCTGCCCGCGCTCACGCTGTGCACCTTCGCCGAAGTGCCGTGGAACGCGCCGTACTACGAGCGCTGCGGCTTCCGCGTGCTGCCGGAGGACGAACTCACGCCGGGCCTGCGCCGCATCCGCGCGGAGGAGGCACGCGCGGGCCTGGACCGCTGGCCCCGGGTGTGCATGCGCCGCGAACTCGGCCCGGGCGCACAGCGATCCGGAGCCGCGGGCACTAGCCTCGGCACGTGATGACACCCCGGATCGCGGACAGCCGCTACGTCAGCCTCACGACCTTCAAGCGCGACGGCACCCCCGTCGCCACGCCCGTCTGGGCGGTCGAGGACGACGGTGAACTGCTCGTGTGGACCCGCGACGACAGCGGCAAGGTCAAGCGGGTGCGCAACGGCGCCCGCGTCACCGTCACCCCGTGCGACGCCCGTGGCCGTACGGCCACGGGAGCAGAGCCCGCCGAGGGCACCGCGCGGCTGATGACGGAGGACGGCGCACTGGACCGGGTGCGCCGGGCCATGGCCCGCAAGTACGGATGGCAGTTCCGCCTCACCGACTCCGGCGCGGCCCTGTTCAGGCTCGGCAAGCGCCCGCACATCGGCATCGCCGTCACCCTGTGACACCGGCGCTGGAGGGCGCGCCGAGCACCCCCGCGCCCGGCGGAAGCAGCCGCCCGGCCCGCTGATACTCCCCGGGAGGTAGCCGAGGAGCCGCTGGCCGTACGACGACGCGGACCCCCTCCCAGGACGACTCTCGGTAGCGAAGGAACAGAAGCAGAACCGCTTCGCGACCGAGGAGTTGACCGGCATGTTCGACCTTGCACAGTGGCACGACGGAGCGGGCCCCGGCCCGTGGATCCTGCTCTTCCCCGTGATCTGGGCGGCGGTGATCGCCGGTGTGGTCGTCCTGCTCCGCCGCACCGTCTGGCGCGGCCGCGGGGGGCCCTGGCACTGGGGCGGTCACGGGCGCGGCCCCGCACCCGCAGGCGGACCGCGGGCGGAGAACTCTCCCGTCGATCTGCTCGGACGGCGCTTCGCCGAGGGCGAGATCGACGAGGACGAGTACTGGCGCCGGCTCTCCGTACTCCAGAAGGGCGGCCGGCCGTACAAGGACGGTCCGGCATGAGCGATCTCGCCGCACGCGTCACCGGCGCGGTGAAGGTCTACGGCAGCGGCGAGGCCGAGGTGCGGGCGCTGGACGGCGTCACCCTCGGCTTCACCGCCGGCCGCTTCACCGCCATCATGGGGCCCTCCGGCTCCGGCAAGTCCACCCTCATGCACTGCGCGGCGGGGCTGGACACCCTCACCTCCGGGACGGCCCACATCGGGGAGACCGAACTGGGCGCGCTCAGCGACAAGCAGCTGACGCTGCTGCGCCGGGAACGGATCGGCTTCGTCTTCCAGTCCTTCAACCTGGTGCCGACGCTGACCGTCGCGGAGAACATCAGACTGCCGCGTGATCTGGCGGGCAGGCGGGCGGACACCGAGTGGACCGACGCGCTCATCGACGTCGTCGGCCTGCGCGACAGGCTCCACCACCGGCCCGCCGAGCTCTCCGGCGGACAGCAGCAACGTGTCGCCGTGGCCCGCGCGTTCGCGGGCGAGCCCGACGTCGTCTTCGCGGACGAGCCGACCGGCAACCTCGACTCCCGCTCCGGCGAGGAGGTGCTCCGGCTGCTCGGCGACGCCGTGCGGCAGACGCACCGCACGGTCGTGATGGTCACCCACGACCCGGTCGCCGCGGCGCACGCCGACGAGGTGGTCTTCCTCGCCGACGGGCGGCTCGTGGACCGGATGGTCTCGCCGACGGCCGAGAGCGTCCTGGACCGGCTCAAGGCCTTCGACGCGGCGGGGGTGCCGGCATGAGCACCGTCACCAAGTCCGGCCGTACGACCGGGAGTACGGGACGCGCCGCCGCGTCCGGCGGCCCCGGGAGTCCCGGAGGGACCGCCCGCCGCGAGCCTCCGCGACGCCGCGGGGGCGTGCGGGCCGCGCTCCGGCTCAGCTTCTCCTCGCTGCGCACCCACAGGCGCCGGTTCGCCGGGACCTTCGCGGCCGTGCTGCTCGGCGTCTCCTTCGTCGCGGGGACGCTCGTCATGGGTGACACCCTGCGCGCCAGCTTCGACACGATGTTCGGCAACGCAGCCGAGGGCACCGACGCCGTCGTACGCAGCGACAGCGTCATCACCACCTCCGGCAACGCGCAGGGCACGCGGCAGCCCCTCGACACCGGCGTCCTCACCCGCATCGCGAAGGTGCCGGGCGTCGCCGCGGCGGAGCCGTCCGTCGAGGGTATGGGGCAGATCGTCGGCGCCGACGGCAAGCCCGTCGGCGGCCAGGGCCCGCCCACGCTCGCCGGCAACTGGATCGGGGACTCGCGGCTCAACCCGTACACGCTCGCGGAGGGACGGGCCCCGCGCCGCTCCGGAGAGGCCGTGCTCAACGAGGGCGCCGCCCGGCGCGGCGGCCTGAGCATCGGCGACACCACGACGCTGCGCACGCCCGGCCCCGTCCGCATCAGGATCGTGGGGCTCGCGTCCTTCGGCGGCCAGGACGGCATGGGCCAGGTGACCTTCGCCGGGCTGACCCTCGCCGACGCCCAGAAGTACCTCATGCCCGAGGCCGACCGCGCGGCGGCGATCCAGGTGCGCGCGGAGGACGGAACCGGTCAGGAGGAGCTGGTGAGCGCGCTCCGGCCCGTCCTGCCGAAGGGCGTGGAGGCGGTCACCGGCCAGCAGGTCGCCGAGGAGGACCAGGAGATGATCTCCGGTCAGTTCCTGACCCTCTTCACCACGCTCCTGCTGGTCTTCTCCGGCATCGCCCTGCTCGTCGCCGTCTTCTCCATCCACAACACCTTCGCCATCGTCGTCGCCCAACGCACCCGGGAGAACGCCCTGTTGCGTGCCCTGGGCGCCTCGCGGCGGCAGGTGCTCGGCGCCACGCTCACCGAGGCCGCCGTCGTGGGGCTGGTCGCCTCCGCCGCCGGTCTCGCCGGAGGCATCGGCATCGCGGCCGGGCTTCAGGCGCTCTTCCCGGCGATCGGCTTCCCCTTCCCGGAGGGCGCCCTGGTCGTCAGCGGCCTGTCGCTCACGCTGCCGCTCGGCGTCGGCGTGCTCGTGTGCGCCGGATCGGCGCTGTCGCCAGCCGTACGGGCCTCGCGCACGGCGCCGCTCGCCGCTCTGCGCGAGACGTCCGCCGAGTCGGCGCGCGTGCCGCGCGGCCGTACCGCCATGGGCGCCGCGCTCGCCGTGGCGGGCGTCGCCGGCACGGTGTGGGGCGCCGCGGGCGGCAGCCCTTCGCTGTGGCTCACGGGGAGCGGAGCGATCGCCCTGCTCGCCGCCTTCCTCGTGCTCGGACCGGCCGCCGCCGCGGCCGCCGTACGGGTCATGGGCGCCCCGGTCGCGAGGCTGCGCGGCGTGACGGGCGCGCTCGCCCAGCGCAACGCGCTGCGCAGCCCGAAGCGCACCGCCGCCACGGCGACAGCGCTGATGACGGGAGTCGCGGTGGTGTCGCTGTTCACCGTCTTCGCGTCCTCGCTCAAGTCGACGATGGACGCGGCCGTCTCCCGCTCCTTCGCGGGCGATGTCGCCGTCAGCGCCCCCGCGTTCGGGGCGGGCGGCAGCGGCCTCAGCCCCCGGCTCGCCTCCCGCGTCGAGCGGCTGCCCGAGGTCGACACGGCGCTCGGTCTCGGCAAGGGCGTGGCGCGGGTCGAGGGCGCCGGCAAGGAGCTGACGGTCACCGACCCGGCGCGCCTCCAGAACGTCCTGGAGCTGACCGGGGTGCGCGGATCGCTGGACTCCCTGGGCACGGACGGGATCGCGGTCTCCTCGGGCGAGGCGGACAAGCACCACTGGCGGCCCGGCTCGACCGTCCGGCTCGGCTTCACCGACGGCGACCGGCAGCGCTTCACCGTCGAGGCCGTCTACGACAGCAACGAGCTGGCGGGCGACTACGTCGTCGGCCGCTCGGCCTGGGCGCCGCACCGCACCCAGGACTCCGACACGCTGCTGGCGGTCGCCTTCGAGGACGGCGTCACGCCGGCGGACGGCAAGGCGGCGGTCACCGAGGCCGCGCGACCGTACGGGAATCCGTCGGTGCAGACGCGCGAGGAGTACGCGGAGAGCTCCGCTGGCGGCATCGACATGATGCTCACGCTCGTCTACGCGCTGCTCGCGCTGGCCGTACTGATCGCACTGCTGGGGATCGCCAACACCCTGACCCTGGCCCTGCACGAACGCACCCGGGAGCTGGGGCTGTTGCGCTCCGTCGGGCAGACCCGCCCGCAGCTGCGGGCGATGGTGCGCTGGGAGTCGCTGCTCGTGGCGGCGTTCGGCACGCTGGGCGGGCTGCTCCTCGGCGGCATCCTCGGCTGGGCGCTGGTACGGGCCGCGGACTCCGCCGGGACCAGCACCTTCGATCTGCCGCCGCTGCGTCTCGCGGTGGTCGCGCTCGTCGGCGTCGCGGCCGGACTCGTCGCGGGGCTGCGGCCCGCCCGCAGGGCGGCGCGGATGAACGTGCTGCGCGCCGTCGCCACGGAGTGACGCCGGGCCGCCCGGACCCGGGCGCCGGGGGGTAACGAGTGGGGCTGCCGCACCTGGACCGGGTGCGGCGGTCCCGCACGTCTCCGGCGTCCTTCGCGTCGCGGGCCCCCGGTTCAGGGACGGGACGCGGCTCCCGGGCCTGCCGAGTCGTACCCCGGACCTCGTCCGGGCCCGGCCGTGCCGTCCGGCATCCCGCCTCCCGTGCCGCCGCCCGGTGCCGCGGCGAACGCGGGCAGCGCCGAGCCGTCGGGCAGTGCCGAGCCGGCGGGCAGCTCCGAGGGCACGGCCACCCCGCGCTGGGGCGGCGTGCCGATGCCGACGGGCAGCGTGAACCACACGATCTTCCCCGAGCCGTCGTTCTGCGCGCGCATGCCCCAGCTGGCGCTCACGGCCTCGATGAGCGCGAGCCCCCGGCCGTTGGTCGCCGACGGCTCCGCCGTCCGCACCCGCGGCAGCCGCGGATCGTGATCCCGTACGGACACCGTCAGGTGGTCCCGGCGGAAGACGAGCTCGACGGTGCAGTGCTTGTCGGAACCGGTGTGCCTGTGGACGTTGGTGAGCAGCTCGGTGACACCGAGCGCGGCCGCGTCGATGAGCGGCTCCAGCCGCCAGTAGCGCAGCTGCGCGGTGACGATGCGGCGCACCTGCCCGATCCGTGAGGGCAGCGCCTGGAACTCGACCGCGCAGTGGGTGCGCGACCTCCCGGTGGCACGGGCGGTCACGGCAGCGGCTCCCCGGACACGGCGGTCAGGGAGCGAACAGCGACAAACAGAAAGTATGTGATGAAAGACACACGCTCAGGATGAGACGGCACCCCGCGTCCCGCAACGCGAGCGGGACCGCCCTTCCGCCGCTCTCCCGGCGCCCCTCGTACAGGCGCCTTTGGCCCACCGCTCTCCTGGCAGACCGCTCTCCGGCCACCCGGAGCGTGTTCCGGGCAGGCATCCGGCGAGGCGCTCAGGCCCCGAGCGTGCCCTGGTCCGCGGCGGCCTTGGCCCGCGCCGTGCGCACCGCGTTCAGCAGCCCGGCGCGGTGGCCGAGGCCGAACTGGAGCACATAGCGGGTGCCGCTGAGCGTCGCCAGCGCGCTGTCCGGCGGGCCGTAGCCGTTGATGCGGACCTTGTCGACGGGAGCGCTGTCGATCTCGCTTCCGTAACTGGTCATCAGCACCAACTGCCCGTCCCGCACAAGGACATGACCCGCACGTGTGAGTGAGCGCAGCATCCGCCGTATCCGGACCCCGCCAGCGTCGTACTCCGGCTCCGCCACGATTGCCTCCCACCAGTCCTCGCGGCCCCGGGTGCCCCGGGCCGGCCGCCCCTACCCTCTGTGAAGTGTGCCCGCAAGCTGCGGGCTCCACCAGAGGGCCCTTCTATGATCGGCGGCGTGAGCACCACCGAGCCGCCCTCCGCCCCGGAGCCCGCCCAGCCCTCCATCAGCGCGGCGGTCACCGCCCCCGGAGCCGCCGCCGCCACCCTCGACGTGGACCGCAGCGACGCGGAGTACCGGGGCTGGCTCAAGGACGCCGTCCGCAAGGTGCAGGCGGACAGCAACCGCAGCGCCGACACTCACCTGCTGTCCTTTCCGCTGCCCGAGGCCTGGGGCATCGACCTGTACCTCAAGGACGAGTCGACGCACCCCACCGGAAGCCTCAAGCACCGCCTGGCCCGGTCGCTGTTCCTGTACGGGCTGTGCAACGGCTGGATCCGCCCCGGCAGGCCCGTCATCGAGGCGTCGTCCGGCTCGACCGCGGTGAGCGAGGCGTACTTCGCAAAGCTGATCGGCGTCCCGTTCATCGCGGTGATGCCGCGCACGACCAGCCGTGAGAAGACCAGGCTCATCGAGTTCCACGGCGGGCGGTGCCACCTCGTGGACGATCCCCGCACGGTGTACGAGGTGTCCGCCGCACTCGCGGCGGAGTCCGGCGGCCATTACATGGACCAGTTCACCTACGCCGAGCGCGCGACCGACTGGCGCGGCAACAACAACATCGCCGAGTCCGTCTACGAGCAGATGAGGCTCGAACGCTTCCCGGAACCGGCCTGGATCGTGGCGACCGCCGGCACCGGCGGCACCTCCGCGACCATCGCGCGCTACGTCCGCTACATGCAGTACGACACCCGCGTGTGCGTTCCCGATCCCGAGAACTCCTGCTTCTTCGAGGGCTGGCTCACGGGCGACAACGAGGCGTACTGCGAAGGCAGTTCACGCATCGAGGGCATCGGGCGCCCGCGCATGGAGCCGAGCTTCGTGCCGTCCGCCGTCGACCGCATGATGAAGGTCCCCGACGCCGCGGCCGTGGCGTCGGTGCGCGCGCTGGAGCGGGCCATGGGCCGGCGCGCGGGCGGTTCCACGGGTACGGGGCTGTGGAGCGCCCTGAAGATCGTCTCGGAGATGGCGGAGCAGGGACGTACGGGCAGCGTGGTCACGCTGATCTGCGATCCCGGCGACCGCTACCTGGACAAGTACTACTCGGACGACTGGCTCGCCGAGCAGGGCCTCGACATCGCCCCGTACTGCCAGACCATCGAGACCTTCCTGGCGACGGGCGACTGGACGGGCTGACGGCGGCGCCGTCCGGGAAGGGCGGCCGTCAGTCCTCGGACGCCGCCGGTTCGCTCTCCGTCCCGCCCGCGACGACCAGTTCGGGAATCCGCTCCCGTATCCGCTCGCGTGCCGCGTGCGGCAGGCCGCCGTCCGTGACGAGCGTGCCGACCTGTTCCAGGGACGCGAACGAACTCAGGCCCACCGTCCCCCACTTGGTGTGGTCCGCGACCACGACGACCCGCCGTGCGGAGCCCACGAGGTGCCTGTTCGTCTCCGCCTCCGCCAGGTTCGGGGTCGACAGGCCCGCCTCGGTGGATATGCCGTGCACGCCGAGGAAGAGCACGTCGAAGTGGAGGGTGCGGATCGCGGCGTCCGCGACGGGGCCGACCAGCGAGTCGGACGGCGTGCGCACACCGCCGGTGAGGACGACAGTGGCCGCACCGTCGCGCGTCCTCGATCCTCCGTGGCGGCTGTGTGCGGCGTGGAAGACGTCCGCGACCCGCACCGAATTGGTGACCACCGTCAGGTCGGGCACCTCTGTGAGCTGCTGGGCCAGCGCGTACGTCGTGGTGCCGCCGGACAGGGCGATCGCGCCGCCCGGTTCGGCCATCGCCGCCGCGGCGCGGGCGATGTCCTCCTTCGCGGACTGCTCCAGCGACGACTTCGCCTCGAAGCCCGGCTCGTGCGTGCTCGCGTCCGCGAGCGGCACCGCGCCGCCGTGGACCTTCTCCAGCACGCCGCGCCGGGCCAGTACGTCCAGGTCGCGGCGGACCGTCATGTCGGAGACCATCAGCTTCCGCGTCAGCTCGTTCACCCGGACCCCGCCGCGCTCGCGGACCTCCTCCAGGATGAGCGCACGCCGCTGCTCCGCGAGCAGGTTCTGGTTGTCGCCCACCGAGTTCACCGTGCCGTCCGTCCCTTCGCCGCTGCGCTCTCCCGCGCGGTCATACTGCCACCGCCGAAGATGGGAGCGCGCGTCACGATTTCGCGTGGCTTGTGTGTGGGCGGGCTGTGAGGGCCCGTCACGGGCAGGATGCTGGAGGGTGCAGCATCGGCAGGGCAGAGAGCGAAGAGGCTCGGGGGAGCGGAGAATTGCAGACGGTGGAGAGCGGCGACGGGCCGGCGGAGGATGTCGCACGGAGCGTCCCGGGGGAGTCGGGGGTCCAGCCGCCGCCGGGTCTGAATCTGGAACTGCTGGTCCACGGCGTGGGCGGCACGACTCCGCAGGAGATGCTCGGGGACCCGCGCATAGAGCGCGTGACCGGCGACACCACGGCAGCCGTCTACCGGCGCACCGACGACGTCGACGCGGAAGCCCGTCCGCAGGACTACCGGGACCGGCCGGTCGCCGAGGCGTACTCCTGGTCCAACCTGACGTCCGGAAACGGCGCCCGTGCCCTGTGGCTGATCCTGCTGCCGTTCATGGTCGCCAATCTCGCGCACTGGATGCGGCCCGCGGATTACGGTCCCCGCCTCCTGCTGGCGCGCGTGCACGGCGTGCTCGTGCGTCTGATCGCGCTCAGCCTCACGGTGCTGCTGGTCGCCGCCGCCTGCGAGGTCGCCCTCGATCTCGTGGCCTGGCAGTGCGCCGGTTCCGCCGGGTGCGCCGAGGAGCACTCGTGGCTGGCCTTCATGGCGCAGGGCCCTTCGGGAGACGGCGGCTGGTGGAGCCAGCCGGGCCGCCGGCTGGCGCTGGCCGCCGTGGTGCCCGCCGCGCTGACGCTGCTGCTGTGGTGGCTCTCGCACCGCACCTGGGCGGCGTACGAGTCGCAGCCGCCGCTGCGCAGGCCCGTCGACGAGTACGACCGCGAGGCCCGCGACCGTCCGGCGCTGTGCCTGCCCGGCTTCTGGTACGGCAAGCGGCTCGTGGCGCGGCTGCGCGCGGCGCACACCGCCGCCGGGTTCCTCACCGTCGCGGCCGCCGTGGCCGCCGCGGCCACCCGCCACGACCGCAAGCCCGGCGGCAGCGCAGCACTGGACGCCGTGGGGTGGCTGACCGAGATCCTCCTCGTCGCGTGCGCGCTGTGGGTGCTGTACGTGGTGTGCCGCCGCGGACGCAAGGAGAGCGAACCGGACGACGCCCTCGACGAGTTCACCGTGCGCGCACTCCCCGGCATCGCGGTCGGCGTACTGGTGCTGGCGGTCGTGCATGCGGCGTGGTCGCGGCCGGAGTGGGTCTCGCGCGGCGGTGAGCTGCCGGGGGACGAGACGTTCGGGGTGCTGGCCGTCGCGCAGGGCTTGCTGGTGGCGGCGATGGGCGTGCTCGGCGTCGTGCTGCACCGGCGGCGGCCCGCGGACCGTACGGCGCTGAGGGGACTGGGCTCCGCGTCGGTCGCGATGGTCGCGTGCGCGCTGGGCGGCGTGATGTCCGGCGGTGTCACGCAGCGCGTCGGCGACTGGCTGGACGGGCCCGGCACCTCCGGCATGGGCGGCGGGCTCATCGACGGCCCGCCGACGCTGCTGACCTGGCAGTCCGCCGCCATCCCCGTACTGCTGGGCGCGGCACTCGCGATGGCGCTGTGGTATCTGTTCCAAGTCTCCCGCCGCAGCCGGGAGATGACCGACGACGTGGAGCGCGGCTACCCCGGCGCCGTTCCCGACGCCTCCCGCTCCCGCCGCATCGCCTCCACCATCGCGCTGGCCGGCCTCACCGACGCGGCGCCCCGGCTGACCGGCACCATCGCGGCGACGACGCTCCTTCTCGGCGGCGCCGGAGTGCTCGGCGCCTGGCTCACCGGAGAGGTGCCGGGGCGCGCCGCGGACGGACTGCCCGCGATCCTCGACGGCTTCGCCGACACCGTCCAGGTGCTCGGCTCGTGGCTCATCGGCCTCGCCTTCGTCCTGTTCATCACCTGGGGCCGCCGCGCCTACCGCGACCCGTCCGCCCGGCGGACGATCGGCATCCTGTGGGACGTCGGCACCTTCTGGCCCCGCGCCGCACACCCCTTCGCGCCGCCCTGCTACGCGGAGCGCGCCGTCCCGGATCTGGCCTGGCGGATGGCCACCTGGACGGAGAGCACCGGGGGAAGGCTGGTGATCTCCGGGCACTCACAGGGCAGCGTGCTGGCCGCGGCGGCCGTCTGGCACCTGGACCGCGTGACCCGCGGTCAGATCGCGCTGCTGACGTACGGTTCGCCGCTGGAACGTCTCTACGGGCGCTGGTTCCCCGCGTACTTCGGGCCGCGGCAGCTCCACGACCTCCATCAGCAGGTGGACTGCTGGCGCAATCTGTGGCGGCTGACCGATCCCATCGGCGGCCCCGTGCGCGTCAACGGCGGCGCCGACGTCGACCACGGGCCGCTGCTCGACCCCCTCGAATACGGCCGAACCCTCCAACACCCGCTGCCCGCACCGATTCTCGGCCACGGCGAGTACCAGGCCGACCCCGTCTTCGACGAGGAGAGGGACCGCCTGCTGCTGCGCCTGCGCAGCCACGAGCCCGCGGCCGGCAGTGCGGCGAAGGGCACGGAGGGAGCCGTACCGAGGCAGGGCGCCGCGGAAGACGGCACGGCCGGCACGGACAGCCCGGACGGAACCGGCGACGGAACCGATGAGGCCGGGGCGGACGCCGCGGCCTCTCAGACCGATTCGGGCAGGTCGTCCGCGTAGAGGAGCGTGAGGTCCTCGGTGCTCGGGTCGGACAGCTGCGCCACCCGGCCCGCGTGCCGCTCGACCATGGACTCGAACGTCTGCCGCGCCGTGCGTCCGTTGCCGAACGACGGGCCCTTGGGCAGCGCCGTGAAGTGCTTCAGCAGCGCCTCCGTCGCGGCCTCCCCGAGGTGGTACTCGTGCTCCTCGGCCTGCTGCTCCACGATCCGCAGCAGCTCCTCCGGCGTGTAGTCGCCGAAGGTGATGGTCCGTGAGAAGCGGGACGCCACACCGGGGTTGACGGCCAGGAAGCGCTGCATCTCCGTCGTGTAGCCCGCGGCGATCACCACGACCTCCTCGCGGTGGTCCTCCATCAGCTTCACCAGGGTGTCGATGGCCTCGCGGCCGAAGTCGCGCCCGCCGTCCTCCGGAGAGAGCGCGTACGCCTCGTCGATGAAGAGCACTCCGCCCCGCGCCCTGTCGAACGCCTCCTGAGTACGGATCGCCGTGGAGCCGATGTGCTCGCCGACGAGGTCGACGCGGGAGACCTCCACCAGGTGCCCGCGCTCCAGCACTCCGAGGGCGTGCAGGATCTCGCCGTACAGCCGGGCGACGGTTGTCTTGCCCGTGCCCGGGGAGCCGGTGAAGACGAGATGGCGGCGCACGGACGCCGCCTTGAGACCGGCCTCCTGGCGGCGGCGTCCCACCTCGATCATGTCGGTGAGCGCCCGCACCTCGCGCTTGACGCTCTCCAGGCCCACAAGCGTGTCCAGTTCGCCGAGGACCTCCTGGGCCGGCCGGGCCGGTACGGCGGGGGACTCCGCCTCTTCTCCGGCCGCCGGGCCGGACTTGCGGGCGTCGGCCGCCTTGCGCGCGGTGGGCTGCTGCTGTGCGGCGGGGGCCGTCGCGGGCAGCAGGGCCGGGGGCGCGCCCTTTCCGTCCGCGGACCCCTTCGGAGCCGTCGGCGGTGCCGCACCGCCGGACTCCGCCGCGCCCTTGTCGCCCGGAGCCGTGACGGTGGCGGTGTCGTCGCTGCGGCAGTCCTCGACGAGGGGGCCCTGCTCCGCGAACTCGAAGCCGCCGCGCGCGCACCGCTCCGTACGGCAGCGGCGCAGCGTCGTACGGCAGCCGTCGATGACGTGGAAGCCGTACCCCTGCGAGCCGCTCACGCGGCAGCCGTGGAAGGTGCCGCGGCCCTCGGCGGAGACGTAGAAACCGGCCTCGGAGGGCGAGGTGACCGTGCACCTGTCGATGTCGGGGTCGGCGCCCTTGGTGACGATGAAGCCCGTCGCGACGCCGTCGACCGTGCAGTTGGCGAGCGTGCCGCCGCTGCCGTGGTCGCGGAACCACGCGCCGGTCGCGGCCTCGCGGATGCGGCAGTCGTCGAGCTGCACGGTCGCGCCGTCGCTCACCGAGACGGCCGTGCCCCGAACTTGGGCCAGATCGCTGTCGACGACGTCGGCGCGCGAGCCGCGGTCGAGGATGAACAGCGCGTCCGGCACGGTGTGCACGCGGCAGGAGTCCAGTACGACGCTCGCGCCGTCGCTGATCCACACGGCCGGATAGTCGCCCGTACTGTCGTGTATCTCGCAGCTGTTGGCGTCGGCGCGGGTGCCCGGGTCCCACACCGACAGGCCGTTGCGGCCGAAGCGCCGCACCGTGGAGCGCGTGAGGGTGAGCACCGAACGGGAGCGCAGATCCAGGGCGTTCTCGGGGATGTCGTGGATGTCGCAGTCGGCGAGCGTGAGGACGGCGTCGGTGTCGAGAGTGACGCCGTCCGCCGTCGTGCGGTGGACACGGCAGTCGGTGAGATGCCCCGTGGCGCGGGCGACGACCTGGACGCCGCTGCCCTTGATCTCGTACACCTCGCAGCCGACGGCCTCGGCCGCGCTGCCCTCGCCGTGCAGCGAGAGCCCCGCGCCGGACGCGTGGTGCACAGTGCAGCGCTCCAGCCGCGGATGCGCTCCGTCGCGCACGGACACCCCGGACTGCCCTGCCGAGACGACCTCGCACTCCTCGTAGACGCCGCCGGCGCCGCCGGTCACGGTGATGCCCGCACCCGCCGGGTTGTCGACGGTGCAGCGGCGCACCGTGGGGCGGGCGCCGCCGCGAACCTCGATCCCGGAGGCCGAACGCGTCATCACCCGCAGGCCGTTGAGCTCCGCGGCACCGTCCTCGACGAGCAGCGCGGGCGAGGCCGCGTCCTGCGCCTCGATCTGGAGATGCTGCACGACGGCGGAGGACCGCACGGTCAGGGCCACGCCCTCGGCGGGGGCGATGCGCACCGAGCCCGCGGCCGCGCGCTCGGGGCCGCGCAGGGTGACGGTGCGCTCCAGCACCAGGTTCTCCCGGTACGTGCCGGGCGCCAGGGTGATCACATCACCGTCGGTGGCGGCCTCCAAGGCGGCCGACACAGAGCCGTACTCTCCTGTGCGGCGCCGCCACCGCGACGAACCGGCGTGCGTCACCTGCACCGAGCCCTGTGCCATGGACAGTTGTGCCCCAACCTCGAAGTACCTGTGGTGCGTTGACAAAGGTACGCACCGGAGTCGGACCACCGTAGCGTGCGCGCGGGAGCGCGCGGTCACGTGTCCGCACTTCGGGCGCACGATGACCACCGTCCGTCCGCTGCTTGTGCGTTCAGACGGGATTCGGGCGGGCTGCGGACCGGTTTCGGACGGGGCACGGCGCCGGTCAGGGCCGATCGGCCGCCGGACTCCCGGGGGTTGGAGCCCGGGTAAGCGGAAGTCTCAGCTGTTGGACCCCGTGCGTCCCCAGTCGGGACCGATGCGGGACCATTCCGCGTCCCATACGGCGTACCGGCGGCGCAGCAACTGGCGCATGGTCAGCCGGCGTCCGGCCTCCATTGCTCCGGCAGCACCGGCAGCGGTGACGAGCCCGGCGAGAGCGGCGTACGAGAGCGCGGTCTCCGGGGCCATCGGACGGTTCGCGGGCATGCCGCGCGCGTCCGTCCAGATCCGGAAACGCTCACCTGGCTGGACCTTGTGCTGCGTGGTGACGGTGCTCTTGTGGGCGCTGCCGTCCGGGCCCGCCCAGTGGGCGACCACGTGACGGCGGTCGGGCTGCTGCGAGGCCGACTCGGGATCGGCGTCCAACGGAGCCCGGTCCTGGACCGATTCGGCCGTCGCCCACACCTGGTGGTGACGGCGCTGCTGTTCCTTCGCGTTCTCGAGCAGTGCTCCCTGCGCCGCGGAGCCTCCCAGCCACCCGGCGAGCGGAGCGAGGACGACGGCAAGGACCATGGCACCTAGTGCCAGCCACGCTTCGCGGCGGTCGCTGCGGCGGCACAGCGGGTTGCCGCGCCAGCGCCACAGGCCGACGATCGCGCGCATAACTT
This sequence comes from Streptomyces winkii, assembly GCF_032248595.1. NCBI lineage: Bacteria > Bacillati > Actinomycetota > Actinomycetes > Kitasatosporales > Streptomycetaceae > Streptomyces > Streptomyces winkii. The sequence continues at coordinate 621,536 of NZ_JASTTH010000003.1, forward strand.
CTCACCCCCTTCTCCACGTCCGTAAGTACCTCATGGCGAGAGGTACATGCGTGGGAACAGGCCAAAGAGACTCAAATCACCCGCAACGTGGTCATCGCCCGGGCTGGTGGCCACCCCCTCGTGGAGCTTCGACCCTACTCCCCGCGGCGGCGGAGTCGGGGGGAGGGGTGCCCTCGGAGAGGCACCGGGTGTCAGGCCCCTTCCGGAGCACCTTCGCCGGCGAATCGGCTCCGTTACCCAGCGAATTGGCGTCGCATTCCGCGGAATGCGATCTCTTTTGAGCGATTGCCCGCCGTGAGCCCGGCGGCTTAGCTTCGGTTGCGCAACGAGCGAATCGTCGGTGCGGACACGGAGATTGGCGGTATCCATATGGCGACTGCGGTGGAGATGAATTCCGGCGGCGAGGAGGCGGCCCAGGCACAGTCGAGTCTTGCGACAGGTGCCGCGCGCAATCTCACCACCACCACCAAAACGCCCCCGCAAATGCAGGGAATCACCTCACGGTGGTTGCTGAAAGTCCTTCCCTGGGTCCACGTCCCCGGCGGCACGTTCCGCGTCAACAGGCGCCTGACGCACACCCTCGGCAACGGCCGGGTCGAGTTCACCACGACGGGGGCCGAGGTGAAGGTCGTCCCGCTGGAGCTGACCGAACTCCCGCTGCTCAGCGGCTTCGAGGACCGTGCCGTGCTGGAAGCGCTCGCGAACCGCTGCGAACAGCGCGACTTCGGGCCGGGAGAGACGATCGTCGAGGCCGGGCGCCCCGCCGACCAGCTCGTGCTCGTCGCGCACGGCAAGCTGCGCAAGACGACCGAGGGCAAGTACGGCGGCGAGAGCGTCGTCGGGGTCCTGGCCGACGGCGACCACGTTGGGTCCGACCGGCTCACCGGCGAGCCGGGCAAGTGGGACATCACCCTCACCTCGCTGACCAGCGGCACCGTACTCACGCTCGCGCGCGAGTCGTTCGAGGAGATCTCGGGCAGGTCCGAGAGCCTGCGCGCCCAGATCGAGTCGGCCGCCTCCGCCCCGACGGAAGGGCACACTCCCGACGGTGAGGCGGCGATCGAGCTGGCGTCGGGGCATGCGGGGGAGGCGTTGCTGCCGGGGACGTTCGTGGATTACGAGCCGGCTCCGCGTGAGTACGAGTTGAGTGTGGCGCAGACGGTGTTGCGGGTGCATACGCGGGTGGCGGATCTGTACAACGACCCGATGAACCAGGTCGAGGAGCAGTTGCGGCTGACGGTGGAGGCGCTGCGGGAGCGTCAGGAGCACGAGATGGTCAACAACCGGGACTTCGGGCTGCTGCACAATGCGGCTCTCTCCCAGCGCATCCACACCCGCTCCGGCCCGCCCACCCCCGACGACCTCGACGAACTCCTCGCCACCGTGTGGAAGGAGCCCAGCGTCGTGCTGGCGCATCCCAAGGCGATCGCCGCCTTCGGCCGCGAGTGCAACAGCCGAGGCATCCACCCCGACAGCGCCGAGCTGGACGGGCACCGCGTGCCCGCGTGGCGCGGCGTCCCCGTGCTGCCCTGCGACAAGATCCCGGTCACCGGCTCCGGCAGCACCTCGGTGCTGGTGATGCGTACGGGAGAGAAGGCGCAAGGAGTCGTGGGCCTCCACCAGACGGGAATTCCCGACGAATTCCAGCCCGGGGTGTCGGTGCGCTTCATGGGCATCGACGAAAAGGCCCTCATTTCCTATCTGGTGAGCGCCTACTATTCCACCGCCGTACTCGTCCCGGATGCCCTGGGAATCCTCGAAGACGTCGAAATCGGGCACTGAAGTTCCGCTGACGGAGCGGCGGCCGCCGTAAGGCGGCGTCATTTCCGGCCCGCTATCCGGTTCTGTGCCCCGCCCTTTGTCCGGCTCTGTCTCTTCCCCTGACTCCGGCTCCGTCTCGGGCCCTGTCTCCGAACCGTCCTCGGTCCCGTCTCCGGTCCTCTTCCACGGCCCTGCCTCCTGCCCCCGTACCAGCGCCGGTTCCAGCGCACGCCCCAGCACGGAAGGTCTCCCGGTCCATGACCACCCAGCCCGGTCCGACACCCGACCGCGCCGCGGAGCACAGCCTCAGCCTCGCTCCCGCCGCGGCCCGCAACCTGACCACCACCACCAAGACGCCCCCGCAGATGCAGGGGATCTCCTCCCGCTGGCTGCTGAAGGTCCTGCCGTGGGTCGAGGCCACCGGCGGCACGTTCCGTGTCAACAGGCGCCTGACGCACACCCTCGGCGACGGACGGATCGAATTCGTCGTCACCGGCGCCGACATCGCCGTGATCCCGGCGGAGCTCCGCGAGATCCCGCTGCTGCGCGGCCTGACCGACGAGGCTGCCCTCAGCGCCCTCGCCGGGCGGTTCGAGCAGCGGGAGTTTAGCGCCGGCGACACCGTGGTCTCGCCGGGCGACCCGGCGCAGCTCCTCCTCGTCGCCCACGGCAAGGTCAGGCGCACCGGCACCGGCAAGTACGGCGACGAGATGTCCCTGGGCGTGCTCGCCGGCGGCGACCACACGGGCGAACAGGCCCTCACCCCGGATCCGGGGGAGTGGGAGCAGACCCTGACCGCGCTGACGAAGTGCACCGTACTGGCCCTGCGCGCGGACGAGTTCCGCGACGTGGCGGACCGCTCACCGGCCCTGCGCTCGTACCTCGACGACTACCTCTCGCGCGCCATCCCCCGGCAGAACAAGCGCGGTGAGGCGGCGATCGAGCTGGCGTCGGGGCATGCGGGGGAGGCGTTGCTGCCGGGGACGTTCGTGGATTACGAGCCGGCTCCGCGTGAGTACGAGTTGAGTGTGGCGCAGACGGTGTTGCGGGTGCATACGCGGGTGGCGGATCTGTACAACGACCCGATGAACCAGGTCGAGGAGCAGTTGCGGCTGACGGTGGAGGCGCTGCGGGAGCGTCAGGAGCACGAGATGGTCAACAACCGGGACTTCGGGCTGCTGCACAATGCGGCTCTCTCCCAGCGCATCCACACCCGCTCCGGCCCGCCCACCCCCGACGACCTCGACGAACTCATCTCACGCCGCCGCAAGACGCAGTACATCCTCGCCCACCCCAAGGCGATCGCCGCCATCGGCCGCGAGTGCAGCGACCGCGGCGTCTACCCCCAGCAGACTGAACTCAACGGCGTCCTCGTACGGACCTGGCGCGGCATCCCGCTGCTTCCCTGCAACAAGATCCCCGTGGGCCGGGACGGTACGACCAGTGTGCTGGCCATGCGCACCGGCCAGGAGAACCAGGGCGTCGTCGCCCTCCACCAGACGGGCATCCCGGACGAGATCCAGCCGGGCCTGAACGTCCGCTTCATGGGCATCGACGACAAGGCCCTCATCTCCTACCTCGTGAGCACCTACTTCTCGGCCGCCGTGCTCGTGCCGGACGCCCTCGGAGTGCTGGAGGACGTCGAGGTCTGAGCGCGGGGGCACCGCGATCCCGCACGCGCGGGATCCCAGCAGACCCGGGTGGGGAGGAGGGACCTCAGCCGGAGGCCGCGGACCAGCTCCACTCCGCGACCTCCGGCAGGTCCGTTCCGTGTTCGCGGATCCAGGAGTGGTGCCGGGTGCGCTTGTCCTCCATCGCCTGGCGCACCCCCGTCGCCTGCACGGGCAGCCCCTCGGTGCGGTCGATGACGTCCATCACGAGCCGGTACCGGTCCATGTCGTTGCGTACCACCATGTCGAACGGCGTGGTCGTGGCGCCCATCTCCTTGTAGCCGCGCACATGCAGCGAATCGTGCACGGCCCGCCGGTAGGCGAGGCGGTGCACCAGCCACGGATAGCCGTGGTAGGCGAAGATCACCGGCTTGTCGCGGGTGAAGACGGCGTCGAACTCCGCGTCGGGCAGCCCGTGCGGATGCTCGGAGCGCGGCAGCAGCCGCGCGATGTCGACGACGTTGACCACCCGTACCGCCAGCTGTGGCAGCCGCTCGCGCAGCAGCCACGCCGCCGCCAGCGTCTCCTGCGTGGGGACGTCGCCCGCGCAGGCCAGCACCACATCCGGCTCGCCGCCCCGCACTTCGGTGCCCGCCCACTCCCACACGCCGAGCCCGCGCGCACAGTGACCGCGGGCCTCCTCCAGCGACAGCCAGTCGAAGCACTCCTGCTTGCCCGCGACCACGACGTTGACGGTGTCCTGGGTGCGCAGCACGTGATCGGCCACGCACAGCAGCGTGTTGGCGTCTGGCGGCAGGTAGACGCGCACGATCTGCGGGCTCTTGTTCATGATGTGGTCGATGAACCCGGGGTCCTGGTGGGAGAAGCCGTTGTGGTCCTGCCGCCAGGCGTGCGACGTGAGCAGATAGTTGAGCGAGGACAGCGGCCTGCGCCACGGGACGTCCTGCGAACTCTGCAACCACTTCACGTGCTGTCCGGCCATGCTGGCGACGATGTGGGTGAAGGCCTCGTAGGAGCCGAACAGCCCGTGCCGCCCCGTGAGTACGTAACCCTCCAGCCAGCCCTGGCACATGTGCTCCGAGAGCACCTCCAGCGTCCGGCCGTGCGCACCGAGGTGTTCGTCGGTCTTCAGCGTCTGCGCCTGCCAGCCGCGCGGCGTGACGTCGAAGACGCCGTCGAGGTGGTTGGAGGCCGTCTCGTCCGGCCCGAACAGCCGGAAGTCGCGCCGGTGCCGCGTGGCGGCGAACAGCTCGGTCAGCATTCCGCCCAGCACCCGCGTCGGCTGGTGCAGCGTGTGCCCGTGCCGCTCGACCTGCACGGCGTGCGGTTCCAGCGCCGGCACCGGCAGCTCACGCAGCAGCCTCCCGCCGTTGGCGTGCGGTACGGAGCCCAGCCTGCGCTCTCCCTCGGGCACGCACGCCAGGACCTCCTCGCTCGGCCTGCCCTCGGCGTCGAACAGCTCCTGAGGACGGTACGACCGCAGCCAGCCCTCCAACTGCCGCAGCCGCTCCGGGTCTTCACGCACACCCGTCAGCGGGATCTGGTGAGAGCGCCAGGTGTCCTCCACCGGGACGCCGTCCACCTCGGCGGGGCCCGTCCAGCCCTTGGGCGTGCGCAGCACGAGCACCGGCCAGCGCGGCCGGTGCCCCGGGCCCGCGGGCTCGCCCGGCTGTCCGGACTCGCCGGGCTCCCTGGACTCCCCGGGCACCGCGGCACGTGCGCGGGCCTCGCGCTGACTGGACGCGATGCGCTCCAGCGCGACGTCGAAGGCGCCGGCCAGCGCCCGGTGCGTCTCGGCATGCGGGGTTCCGGGGTGCGCGGTCACGTGCAACGGGTCGTATCCGTAGCCGCGCAGCAGGGCGTCCAGCTCGTCCTCCGGAAGCCGGGCCAGCACCGTGGGGTTCGCGATCTTGTACCCGTTGAGGTGCAGTACGGGGAGCACCGCGCCGTCGTGCACCGGGTCGAGGAACTTGTTGGAGTGCCAGGAGGCGGCCAGGGGCCCGGTCTCCGCCTCGCCGTCGCCGACCACGGCGCACACCACCAGGTCCGGATTGTCGAACGCGGCGCCGTAGGCGTGTGCCAGCGCGTACCCCAGCTCGCCGCCCTCCTGGATCGAGCCCGGTACGTCCGGTGCCGTATGGCTCGGCAGTCCGCCCGGCTGCGAGAAGGCGCGGAAGAGGCCGAGCATGCCCGCGGCGTCGCGCGAACGGTCCGGTTCCAGTTCGCCGTACGTACCCTCCAGCCAGGCCCCCGCGAGCACCGCGGGCGCACCGTGGCCCGGCCCCCAGACGCACATGGCCTCCAGGCCGTGCTCCCGTACGGCCCTGTTGAGGTGGGTGTAGACGAGCCCGAGCCCGGGCGAGGTTCCCCAGTGCCCGAGAAGCCTCGGCTTGATGTGCTCCGCGCGCAGCGGCTCGCGGAGCAGCGGGTTCTCCCGCAGATACAGCTGGCACGCGGACAGGTAGTTCAGGGCCCGCCAGTGGGCGTCGAGCTGGGCCGTTTCGGCGTCGGTGAGCGCGGGGTGCGTGTGCATTCCGGATGGGTACCAGGGTGCGCGCCGCCTGACACCCGCCCCGACGGACGCGCGGGCGGGCCGGGGAGTATCCCGAACCGTGGCGGATTGTCCGGCTCCCCGGCGTTGCCTGGGGCTGTGACGCACGGCACGATGACGGTGTGCTTAATCCATGGCTGGCGCTGGAGACAGGGGCAGACGCGGCCGAGCGGACGGGCCAGGTGCGCCGCGCGCACGAGGAGTTCGTGACCGAGGGCGCGATCGGCTCCCAGGTGCGGAACGTGGTGGCCGAGTCCTGGCAGCGCTGCGCCGGTGCCTCCGTCGAGCCGGAGAGCGTGGCCCGGATCGACCTCGCGGACGCCGATCTCGCCGCGTACCGCTCCGCGCACCCCCTCGCCCGCGTCATGCCGCTCTTCCGTGAACTGCTCGGCACGGTCGCCGACGACGGCGCCCATCTGCTCTCCGTCTGCGACGAGAACGGGCGCATGCTGTGGGTCGAGGGCCACTCCCAAGTCCAGCGCCACGCCGAGCGGATGAACTTCGTGCCCGGCGCCCGCTGGGCCGAGCGCTACATCGGCACCAACGCCCCGGGCACCGCCCTCGCCGTCGACCACGCGGTGCAGATCTTCACCGCCGAGCACTACTGCCGCCCCGTGCAGGCATGGACCTGCGCCGCGGCCCCCGTACACGATCCGCGCACGCACCGCCTCATCGGCGCGATCGACATCACCGGCGGCGACCACCTCGCCTCGCCGCAGAGCCTCGCGCTCGTGCAGGCCACGGCCCGCGCCGCGGAGGCCTACCTCACCGAACTGGCCGCCGCGGGCGGCTCGTCCACCGCAGGCGCACCCGTCCTCAACGCCCTCGGCTGCGACGAGGCCCTCCTGGACGCGGGAGGCGGCGCACCCCTGCGCCTCGGCCGCCGGCACAGCGAGATCATGGTGCTCCTGGCCGCGCACCCCGAGGGGCTCACCGGCGAGCGGCTCGCCCTGGAGCTCTACGGCGAGCGGGCCGTCACGCCCGTCACCCTGCGCGCCGAACTCTCCCGTCTGCGCGGCCTGTTGGGCCCGCTGCTCGGCTCGCGTCCCTACCGTCTGCGCACCGTGCCCCACACGGATCACGACGCAGTCGGCGAGGCCCTGGCCGAGGGCGACCTGCGTGCCGCGCTCGCCGCCTACCGGGGTCCGCTGCTGCCGCTGTCCGAGGCGCCCGGCGTCGTCCGGCTGCGCAGGCGGCTGGAGGACCGGCTGCGCCGCGCCCTGCTGGCGTCCCGTGACACCGCGCTGCTGGAGGACTGGGTCCGCACGCCCTGGGGCGAGGACGACCTGGAGATGTGGGAGGCCCTGCTCGCCGGTCGGCAGCCCGGAGCGAGCGGCACCGCGGCGCTCAGCGGCCGGGTGCGCGAACTGCGCCGCGCCTACGGGCTGGAGAGCGCCCTGCGGTCGGCCGGCGCCGGTCCGTACGCAGCGGACAGGGAGGCGCACGCAACGTATCGGCAACGTTCCCGTCCCTAGGCTCTGCCGCATATCGCACCCGCCGAGGGATGAGGCGGGTCGCCCTCACGAAGGGGAGGCAGAGATGAGCCGCTACGCCGCGCCCGGGTCCGACGGGGCCGTCATGAACTACAAGTCCCGCTACGACCACTGGATCGGGGGCGCCTACGTCGCCCCCAAACAGGGCGGCTACTTCGAGAACCCCACACCGGTCACGGGGGCGTCCTTCACCGAGATCGCCCGCGGCACCGCGGACGACGTGGAGCGGGCCATCGACGCGGCCCACGACGCCGCCCCGGGCTGGGCGCGCACGCCCGCCGCCGAGCGGGCCGCGGTGCTCAACCGCATCGCGCAGCGGATGGAGGACCACCTCGAGGAACTCGCCGTCGCCGAGAGCTGGGAGAACGGCAAGCCGGTGCGTGAGGCGCTGGCCGCCGACATCCCGCTGGCCATCGACCACTTCCGCTACTTCGCCGGAGCGATCCGCGCGCAGGAAGGGTCGCTGTCGGAGATCGACGAGGACACCGTCGCCTACCACTTCCACGAACCGCTGGGCGTCGTCGCGCAGATCATTCCGTGGAACTTCCCGATCCTGATGGCCGTGTGGAAGCTGGCCCCCGCTCTGGCCGCGGGCAACGCGGTCGTCCTCAAGCCGGCCGAACAGACCCCGGCCTCCGTCCACTTCTGGATGAGCCTGGTCGCCGACCTGCTGCCGCCCGGCGTCGTCAACATCGTCAACGGCTTCGGCGCGGAAGCGGGCAAGCCGCTGGCCAGCAGCGCACGCGTGGCCAAGGTCGCCTTCACGGGCGAGACCACCACGGGCCGGCTGATCATGCAGTACGCCTCGGAGAACCTCAAGCCCGTCACGCTCGAACTCGGCGGCAAGAGCCCGAACATCTTCTTCGACGACGTCTCCACCGCCGACGACGACTTCTACGACAAGGCGATGGAGGGCTTCACCATGTTCGCCCTCAACCAGGGCGAGGTGTGCACGTGTCCGTCGCGCGCCCTCATCCAGCACGGCCACTACCGGGACTTCCTCGACGCGGGCATCGCCCGTACGGAGAAGATCGTCCAGGGGCACCCGCTGGACACCGAGACCATGGTGGGCGCACAGGCCTCCAACGACCAGCTGGAGAAGATCCTCTCCTACCTCGACATCGGCAAGCAGGAGGGCGCCAAGGCGCTCACCGGCGGCACCCGTGCCGAGCTGGGCGGAGAGCTGGAGGGCGGCTTCTACGTGCGGCCCACGATCCTCGAAGGCGACAACAGCATGCGCGTCTTCCAGGAGGAGATCTTCGGACCGGTCGTCGCCGTGACCGGCTTCTCCGACTTCGACGACGCCATGAAGACGGCCAACGACACGCTCTACGGCCTCGGCGCCGGCGTGTGGACGCGGGACGGCAACACCGCCTACCGCGCCGGACGCACCATCCAGGCCGGCCGCGTATGGACGAACTGCTACCACGCCTACCCGGCGCACGCCGCGTTCGGCGGGTACAAGCAGTCCGGCATCGGCCGCGAGAACCACCGGATGATGCTCGACCACTACCAGCAGACCAAGAACCTGCTGGTGAGCTACTCGCCGAAGAAGCTCGGGTTCTTCTGATGGCAGGCACGGAACAGGCAGAGGACCGGGCGGCGGCCCCGGCGCCGGAGCGGGTCGGCCTCACCGACGAGGCCGCCGCGATGATCCTGCGGCTGACGAAGCAGCACGGGCCGCTGATGTTCCACCAGTCCGGCGGCTGCTGCGACGGCAGCTCTCCGATGTGCTATCAGCTCGGCGAGCTGCGCACGGGCGATGCGGACGTGCTGCTGGAGCAGCTGCACGTGGACGGCGTCGACGAGCCGGTGCCGTTCTGGATGTCCGCGAGCCAGTACGCGTACTGGAGCCACACCCATCTGACGGTGGACGTGGTGCCGGGACGCGGCAGCGGGTTCTCGCTCGAAGCGCCCGAGGGCGTGCGCTTCCTGATCCGCTCGCGGCTGATGGAGGACGACGGCTGAAGTAGCCCCGGTCTGAAGGATCTTGGGGACAACCGGCGGACGGGCCGGGGACCCGGCACCACAAAGGGACCGGAGGGACCGGAAGCCGGAGACCACGGAGAGGAGGCGCTCGCCCGGGCACCTGTCCGGTGCCGCACAGGCACCGCCTAGGCGAGCACCTCGACCGAGTCGCCGCTGCGCACCCTGCCCGTTTGCTCCGGGATGAGGTTCTGACCGAACACGAGCTGGTCCCCGAAGCGACGGTGGCGGGCGAGGGTGCGCAGCGGTTCCTTTCCGCGCTCGCCCGTGGTCTGGTCGGTGGTGCTCACGACGCAGCGCCCGCACGGTTTGGCGACCCGGAAGACGATCTCGCCGACACGGAGCCGCTTCCATCCGTCCTCGGCCCACGGGGCGCTGCCCGCGACCACCAGGTTGGGCCGGAACCGGTTCATCGGCAGCGGGCCCTCGTCGGCGTGATCGCCCTGTGCGATCAGCGAGTTGAGCGCGTCCAGCGAGGACACCGTCGTGAGCAGGAGCGGAAAGCCGTCGGCGAGCGAGACGGTCTCGCCGTTGAGCGCGTAGCGCGGGTCGATGCGGCGGCGCCGCTCGGGAGCGTCAAGGTGCACGAACCGCACCGGAGTTCCGAGATACGCCGAGAACCACTCGTCGGCCTCCGCCCCGGTCGGCACCGCCGCCAGCTCCCTGCCGAACAGCCGTACAGGAACGGCGTCCTGGTCCGGCTTCGGCACGGCGACGTCGAGCGGCTCCCTCCCCGGAGCCGCCACCCTGACTCCCCCTGAGGGCAGCGGCGTCGCGCGGGCCAGCGCGAGGCTCGGGTGCTCGCGCTGCGTGATCTGGCCTCCGTCGGGAGACGTCAGCATCCAGCGCCGGTCCGCGGCCGGGCCCCACGGCTCGACCCTCAACTCCTCACGCGCGATCCCCGCCAGTGCCTTCACAGGGTAGAAGTGGAGCGATGCCAGCCTCGCGGACGTCATGCGGTCATCCTGCCACCCGGGTCGGACGGCCGGACGACCGGATCAGTTCAGTAGCCGCGACCCGGGTACTGGTGACCTCCGTACGGGTCGTCGTACGAGTTCGGCATCTGCCGGGGCGCGGCGGGCCGCGGTGCGGCAGGGCTGGGTGCGGCGGGCCGGGGCGCGGCAGGGCGGGGCGGTGCGACCGGCCTCATCTGCTGCGGCGGCTGGGGCTGTTGCTGCTGCGGCTGCTGACGCGGATCCGGGTAGCCGCGCTGCGGTGGCGCCTGCTGCGGAATGTAGGGCGCGGGCGTCTGCTGGAGCGGAGCCGACTGCAACGGCGCGGGCTGCGCCATGCCGGGCGGCGGAGGCTGCTGGCCCATGCCACCCGGATATCCCTGCGGGGGCGCGGGCTGCTGCTGGTGGCTCGGGCCGGCCGGAAGTGCCGGAAGAGCGGGAGGCAGTGCGGCGAGAGAAGGCAGGGGTTCGTACGCCGACGGGACCCGGATGGGAGCGATCTGCGGTGTGCCACGCTCGTTGACGAGCATGTCGTAGATCGGGGTGTCGGGGTAGGAAGGGCCAGCGTAGTAGCCGCCAGGGGAGTAGCGGGGGGAGGTCATGCCCATAAGGTAAGCCCAAAATGTGGCCGTTGGGGACCCCGGTCATGGAGCGGTTTCTCGTGCTTGCCGTGACGCCCCATCACCAATAGGAGCGAAACCGTCAAAATCGGTCGCGAAGTCGTGTCGAGATGTTGTAACGGAATGCGCCCGTCGCAGGCACGTCGCGGTTTTCAGGGCGGATCGGCGGTCCCGCCGGTGCGGAGCGGAACGAGGGGGAGTGGAGTGGGATGACGATGCAGAAGGGCACCAACGTCGGGGTCGCGGCGGCGTCGGTCCGTATCGAACTGGGGTGGCGGTCGTCGGACGGGACGGGCGGACGGCCCGTGGACGTCGACGCCTCGGCACTGCTCCTCGCGGACTCCGGCAAGGTCCGCTCCGACGACGACTTCGTCTTCTACAACCAGCCCCGGCACCCCTCCGGCGCCGTGGCCCACGAGGGCAAGAGCACCGAAGGGGCCGCGGTACGCGATGTGTTGAGGGCGGACCTCCACGGCACCGAGCCCGGCATCGACCGGATCGTCCTCGCCGCCTCCGCGGACGGCGGCACGTTCGGACAGGTCCCGGGGCTGTACATCCGGCTCGTGGACGCGTCAGGCGGCGCGGAGATCGCCCGCTTCGAGAGCACGGACGCCACGGTCGAGACCGCGTTCGTCCTCGGCGAGCTCTACCGCCGGCAGGGCGGCTGGAAATTCCGCGCGATCGGCCAGGGCTACGGCAGCGGACTGGCAGGTCTGGCCGAGGACTTCGGGATCAGCGTTGACGGACACACGGACACCGGTGCATCGGAGCGCAACCAGGCGCCCCCGGCCGCGCCTGCGCCCGCGGTGGCAGCCCCAGCCTCTGCCATGCCCTCACAGCCCGCGGCGCCCCATCCGCCCGCACCGCCCGCGTCCGAACCCGTACGGCTGACCAAGGTCACGCTGACCAAGCAGGCGCCCTCCGTCTCCCTCACCAAGCAGGGCGGCACCGGCGGCGCTCTGCGCGTCAACCTCAACTGGCGGATGACCAAGGAGAGTCCGGGGGGCCTGGGCCGGAAGCTCGGGAAGGCGCTCACCGGGCAGTCCGGCCTCGACCTCGACCTGTGCGCCCTCTACGAGCTCGCCGACGGACGCAAGGGCGTCGTGCAGGCGCTCGGCAACGCCTTCGGCTCGCTGCACCAGCCGCCGTACATCCACCTCGACGGCGACGACCGTACGGGCGCGAACGCCTCCGGCGAGAACCTCACGGTCAACCTCGACCACGCCTCGGCCCTTCGGCGGATCCTCGTCTTCGTCACGATCTACGCCGGCGCCCGCAGCTTCGAGGGCGTCGACGGCACCGTGACCCTCCAGCCCCAGCACGGCGCCCCCGTGGAGTTCTCGCTCGACGAGTGCACCGTCGCCTCCAATGTCTGCGCACTGGCGCTCATCACCAACGAGAGCGGCGACCTCGTCGTCCACCGCGAGGCCCGCTACCTCGTCGTCGAGCGCGGCAGCAGCCCGCAGCGCACCGTGGACGCCGCATACGGCTGGGGAATGCAGTGGACCCCCGGGCGCAAGTGAACTCCCGTACCGCGCACCGGTGTTGAAGCGGTGACATGGGGCGGTGACCCTCGGGGGCGCGGACGCGCGGGTCACGCGTACGTGCGGCCCTTCCAGGCGGCGCCGCGCCCCCGGTGGTGCCGCACCGCCGAGTCCAGCGTCATCAGCAGATACAGGGCCGCCGTGACGGGCAGCGCCAGCGCCCGCCACGGCGGCTGCCGGTAGTAGCGCAGCATCGGCACATACGTCAGCGCCATCGCCGCCCACGCCGCGGCGCCCACGGGCGACCCCGCGAGCGCCGTGAGCGGCGGCACCAGATACACCAGCGTCAGCCCGGCGACGGTGCCCAGGAGCACCAGGGGGTTGTTTCCGAGCTGCGCGTACGCGCTGCGCGCCACCATCCGCCACAGCTGCGGAAGCCGTTCGTACGGGCGCACGCTCTCCACGCCGTCCGCGAGCCCCAGCCAGATCCGCCCGCCCGCGCGCTTGACGGCGCGCGCCAGCGTCACGTCGTCGATGACGGCGCCGCGGATGCTCTCCGGAATCCCCGCGCGCTCGGCCGCCTCGGTGCGCAGCAGCACACAGCCCCCGGCAGCCGCGGCGGTGCGGGACGCCGGGCGGTTGACCCGGCCGAAGGGGTAGAGCTGCGCGAAGAAGTACACGAAGGCGGGCACGATGAGGCGCTCCCACGCGCTGTCGGCGCGCAGCCGTGCCATCTGCGAGAGGAGATCGAGGCGGGCGCCGGTCGCGGCGCTCACCAGGTCCCGCAGCGAATCCGGCGCGTGGGCGATGTCCGCGTCCGTGAACAGGAGGAACGCGGCGCCGGTGCGTTCCCGCGCGAGAGCCGTGCCATGGCGTAGCGCCCACAGCTTTCCCGTCCACCCCGGTTCCGGCTCGCCAGGGGAGGTGACCGTCAACGGCAGGCCGCGCGGGCCCAGTTCACTGGCCAGGCGCCCGGCGAGCTCGCCGGTGCCGTCCGTGGACCCGTCGTCCACGAGGAAGACCTCGGCCCGCCCGGGATACTCCTGGGCCAGCAGCCCGGGCAGGCTCAGCGGCAGCACCTCCGCCTCGTTCCGCGCGGGCACGACGACCGCCACCGTCGGCCAGCGCTCCGGCACTTCGCCGGGCGGCAGCCGGATGTCCGTACGCCAGAAGCGGGCCTGGCCCAGCAGCAGCCACACCCATGCGGCAAGCGATCCCCCGGCGATCCAGGTCAGCGCGCTCATCCGACGGAGTCTGCCGCACGGCGGGCGCCGGAGCCGGTACGCCGGGGCCGGCTGTGGGGCGGTACGAGGCGGATGGCCCGTACGGCCCATCGACTAGAGTTGCGTGCCGTGAAGATCGCGTTCGTGGACTCCGGCATCGGCCTTCTCGCAGCGGCTGCGGCAGTACGCAGAGCACGTCCCGACGCGGACCTCGTCCTCTCCAGCGATCCCGGCAGCATGCCGTGGGGGCCCCGCACCGCCGACGACATCACCGCACACGCCCTGGCCTGTGCGAAGGCAGCGCGCGCCCACGCGCCCGACGCGCTGATCGTCGCCTGCAACACCGCGTCCGTGCACGCGCTGTCCGCGCTCCGCGCCGAGCTGGAACCGGACCTGCCCGTGATCGGGACCGTGCCCGCCGTCAAGCCGGCCGCGCAGAGCGGCGGTCCGGTGGCCGTCTGGGCCACCCCGGCCACCACGGGCAGCTCCTACCAGCGGCGTCTCATCGCGGACTTCGGACACGACGCGCAGTTCACGGAGGTGCCCTGCCACGGTCTCGCGGACGCCGTGGAGACCGCGCAGGAGCACGCCATCGACGTGGCCGTCGGCGCGGCCGCGGCGCTGACGCCGCGCGGCACGCGCGCCGTCGTCCTCGGCTGCACGCACTACGAACTCGTCGGCGAGCGCATCCGCGCCGCGGTGGCGGAGGCCGGCGAGGCACGTCCCGGCGAGGCACGTCCCGGCGGGGCAGGCTCCGGCGAGGCAGCGCCCGCGCTCTTCGGCTCCGCCGACGCGGTCGCCGCGCAGGCCCTGCGCAGGATCGGCGCCCGCCCCGACCCGGGTGCCGCCCCGACCGGCGGGCTGACCGTGCTGCTCGGCGGCCGCACGGCCCGGCTGCCCGAGGCGGCGGCCACATACGCGGAGGGCAGGCTGCTGGCCGGGGCCACCGTGACCCCGTGACCCCGTGACCCCGTGAAGCCGGATACCGGCAGCCGCACTGGCACGGGCATCGGCACGGGCCCCCGGCACCGGTCGCCGGGCGTAATCTGCGCTGCATGAGCGAGCGCCCCGGAGCCCCACCGGAGCCCGCCGGTGTCTGGACCGGCGGTGCCACCAACCGCACCCAGTGGCTGCTGGCACCGCTGGGCGCCGCCTTCGTGGGGCTGGGCGTCGTGCTGGCCGCGCGGGCCTCGTGGCAGCTGGACAGCGCACCGCTCGTGATGTCCGTCGTCGGCTGCTTCGCCGCCGGCCTGCTCGGCCTCTTCGGGACCCTTTCGTTCGTACACGTACGAGTGAAGGTCGACAGCGAAGCGCTCGAACTGCGCTGCGGGCACGCGGGCGTGCCGCGGCGCCGCATTCCGCTCGGCGAGGTCCTCGCGGCGGATGTGGTGCGCGGGGTCACGCCCTTCCAGTGGGGCGGCTGGGGCTACAGATGGCTCCCCGGCAAGGGCACGGCCCTCGTCGTACGGCGCGGCGAGGGCGTACGGCTGCGGCTGGAGGACGGAGAGACCTTCACCTTCACCGTCGACGACGCGGAGTCCGCGGTACGGGCCATCCGCGGGCACCTCACCGGGGGCACCCGCCTCAGCTGAGCCGCCGCGCACAGGCGATGCCCGCGAGCAGCCCCGCACCCACCGTCACCTGCGTGAAGCTCAGCGCGTTCCCTATCGCCGCCAGCGCGGCGAGTGCCGTGAGCGCGGCGCCCGCGGTGAGCACGACCGGCGTCGAGCGCGGCGAGGTCCACAGCGCCAGCAGCAGCCACCCGAAGGCCGCCGCGAGCAGCGCCAGCCCCGGCAGCCCCTGCTCGGCCGCGACCTGGAGCGGTGCCGAGTGCGGCTTGCCGTCGGACGGTGCCGCCTCCCGCGCTTCCTGATCGGCCTGTCCGGTGTCCAGCCCGGTGACGGCTGCCCGCGCCGTCCCAGCCGCCCGGGCGGTGACGCTCAGCTCCCTGAACGAGTCCGGACCGGCGCCGAACAGCGGGTGCTCCTCCGTGATCGCGAGGGCGTCCCGCCACAACTCCACGCGGTGGTCCGTCAGTTGCTCGTGCAGTACGGCGGAGGTCCCGCGCGGCAGCCCGTCGTGGGCCACCGCGACGGCGACGCCCGTGACGGCCACGGCCGACAGCGCGAAGGCCCCGAGCCAGACCGGCCGCCGCCGTACCGGACCCGCCACCAGCGAGCACACCAGAACGCCGAGGGCGGCCGCGAAGCCGACCGGAGTTCCGACGAGCAGCGCGCACACCACCGTCCCGGCCGCCAGCAGCCGCAGGACGACCCGCACGGCGCGAGCACGGGCCGCCCACGCCGCACAGCAGAACGCGCCCACCGCGAGCGTGAGCAGCGCGGCGGTCACCCCCGAACGCCCCGCCGGGCCCGCGAAGTCGACGCCGCCCGGCATCACGCGTGAGGACGACGGGCCGAAGAAGGCGAGGAAGACGCCCACGACCGCCGCTCCCGCCGCGGCACCGGCGGGCAGCAGGGAGCCCGCGATGCGCCCGGTGGCGTACCCGGCGCCCACCGCCAGAACGGCGAGGAGCAGCCCCTCCGGCCGGGCGTCCCGGCCGGCCGCGGTGATCAGGGCCCAGCCGGCGCACGCCCCGAGCACGAGCACCCCTGTGACATCCGCGGAGCCGCTCTCGCGATCACGCACGGCGGATGATCCGAGCACAGACGACGTCATTCCTGCGACCCCCCGAAACCGGCGCACCCCGTACCGCTCCGCCTCCCCGGGAACGGGACGGGCCGCGACCTCGCGGCTCAACGGTAGTGCGTACGGCCCGGATTGTGGATGCGTCGTACCGGAGAGATGTGCGTTCCGTGAAGGGCGCCGCAGGAGGGAACCGCACGGAGCACGTAGGCTCGGGATCATGGCGACACCCGAGTTCATCCGCCGCATCCGCGCCACCGCCGGTCACCAGCTGCTCTATCTGCCGGGGGTCAGCGCCGTCGTGTTCGACGACGCGGGGCGCGTGCTGCTGGGCAGACGGGCCGACACGGGGTACTGGTCGATCATCGGCGGCATCCCCGAGCCCGGCGAGCAGCCCGCGGCGGCGGCCCGGCGTGAGGTGGAGGAGGAGACGGCGGTCGTCTGCGTCGCCGAACGCATCGTCCTCGTGCAGGCGTTGGAGGAGTCGGTCACCTACCCCAACGGCGACGTCTGCCAGTTCATGGACATCTGCTTCCGCTGCCGCGCCACCGGGGGAGAGGCCCGCGTCAACGACGACGAGTCGCTCGACGTGGGCTGGTTCGGGCTGGATGCGCTGCCGCCCATGTCGGAGGGCGTCGTCGCCCGCATCAAGCTGGCCGCCGGGGACGGGCCCACCCTGTTCGAGGAGGCCGGGAGCGGCTGAGCCGTCCCGGCTCCGCGGAGTTCTCGCAGGCCATGGGCGTGCGGGCGCGCGGCGTTACGTTGGAAGCATGGGCTGCTCGGGGGGAGACGACCCGAGGAGAAGACCATGAACGACACCCTGGAGCGGCTCGCCGCCGAAGGCGTGGCGCCCTGGCTCGACGATCTGAACCGCGAACGGCTCGCGAGCGGCGGGCTGGCCCGCCTGGTGAGCGAGCAGGGCGTCGTCGGCATCACGAGCAATCCGACGATCTTCGACAAGGCGATCGGGCACGGACCGCACTACGACGCCCAGGTGGCCGACCTCGCCCGGCGGGGAGTGGACGTCGCCGAGGCCGCCCGTCTGATGACGGCGTACGACGTGCGCTGGGCCTGCGACGTCCTGCACGGCGTCTACGAGACCAGCCATGGCGTGGACGGGCGCGTCTCCATCGAGGTGGACCCGCGCCTGGCCCATGACACGGAGGCCACGCTCGCCGAGGCCCGCGCCCTGTGGTGGCTGGTGGACCGGCCGAACCTCTTCGTGAAGATCCCGGCCACCCGCGAGGGCCTGGGAGCGATCAGCGCGGCCCTCGCCGAGGGCATCAGCGTCAACGTGACGCTCGTCTTCTCCCTCGACCGCTACGACCAGGTGATCGACGCGTTCCTGGCGGGCATGGAGGAGGCCCACGCGGCGGGGCGCGACCTGTCCGCGATCGCCTCCGTGGCGTCCTTCTTCGTCAGCCGCGTCGACACCGAGACCGACAACCGCCTTGACAAGATGGGCAGTTCACAGGCGCAGGCGCTGCGCGGCCGCGCTGCCCTGGCCAACGCCCGCCTCGCCTATGAGCACTTCGAGCGGGCGCGTGCGGGCGACCGCTGGATGGCGCTCGAGGCCGCGGGGATGCGGCCGCAGCGCCCGCTGTGGGCCTCGACCGGTGTGAAGGACCCGTCCTTCGACGACACGCGTTACGTCGTCTCTCTGGTCGCGCCCGACGTCGTGAACACCATGCCCGAGGCGACTCTCCGCGCGGTCGAGGACCACGGTGAGATCACGGGCGACACCGTCCGCGGCACGTACGCCGAGTCGCAGCAGATCCTGGACGACCTCGACGTGGCAGGCGTCTCGTACCACGATGTGGTGACGACCCTCGAGGACGAGGGCGTCACGAAGTTCGCGGACTCCTGGAGCGACCTGTACGGGACGCTGGAGAAGGAGCTCCGCGGCGCCGCTTCCAAGAAGCGGCCCGGCTGACCTCCGCGGCCCGGGATGTCTCGGCGGCGCCGCCCGGGCACGGTGAGAGGATCTGCGGCGTCGGGCCGGTCCCGCCGATTCCCAGCCGAGGAGCAGAAGATGGCCGCGAACTCACCCGTCGTGATCGCCGGTGCAGGACTTGCCGGAGCCAAGGCCGCGGAGGCGCTGCGGGAACGGGGCTTCGACGGCGGCGTCGTCCTCGTCGGCGACGAGGAGGAGCGCCCGTACGAACGTCCCCCGCTGTCGAAGGGGTACCTGTTGAGCACGTCGGTGCGCGAGGACGTCTACGTCCACCCGCGCGGCTGGTACGAGGAGAACGGCGTCGAGCTGCGCCTCGGCACCGCCGTCAGCGGCATCGACCCGGACGGCCACATGGTGACGCTCGCGGACGGCGACTCCGTGCCGTACTCGAAGCTGCTGCTCGCCACCGGCTCCTCGCCGCGCCGGCTTCCGGTGCCGGGCGAGGACCTCGGCGGCGTGCACTATCTGCGGCGCCTCGCCGACAGCGACAGCCTCAAGGAGGAGTTCCGCAACGCCTCGCGGGTCGTCGTCATCGGCGGCGGCTGGATCGGCCTGGAGACGACGGCCGCCGCGCGCACGGCGGGCGCGCAGGTGACGCTGCTGGAGGCCGGGGAGCTGCCGCTGCTCGGGGTGCTGGGCCGCGAGGCGGCGCAGGTCTTCGCCGACCTGCACACCGCGCACGGCGTGGATCTGCGCTGCGGCACGCACGTCACGGAGATCACCGGTGAGCACGGCCGCGTGAGCGGCGTGCTGCTGCACGGCGGCGAGCGGATCGAGGCCGACGCCGTCGTCGTCGGCGTAGGCATCACGCCCAACACCTCGCTCGCCGCCGACGCCGGTCTCGAGGTCGACGACGGGGTCAAGGTCGACGCCGCACTGCGCACGTCGCATCCGGACATCTGGGCCGCGGGCGACGTCGCCAGCGCGTTCCACCCGCTGCTGGGCAGGCACATCCGGGTCGAGCACTGGGCGAACGCCCTCAACCAGCCCGCCGTGGCGGCCCGTTCGATGCTCGGCGAGGAAGCGGCGTACGACAGGCTCCCCTACTTCTTCACCGACCAGTACGACCTGGGCATGGAGTACACGGGCCATGTGGGGCGCGGCGGATACGACCAGGTCGTCTTCCGGGGAAGCACCGCGGACCGCGAGTTCATCGCGTTCTGGCTGACCGAGCGCCGGGTACTGGCGGGGATGAACGTCAACGTCTGGGACGTCACCGGCCCGGTGCGGACCCTGGTGACTTCCGGTCTGCCGGTCGATGCGGCGAAACTCGGTGACGTCGGCGTGCCCCTCACCGAGGTCTTCGCTGAAGGGTGACGGCGGCGCCGGCGTACGGCGAGAGAGAGCGAGGGGGCCAGGTGCGGTACGAGCACGAGCAGCAGGGCGGGGAACCGGCGTGCTGGCTCAACCAGGTGTGCGAGGAGTGCGGCCGCGTCCGCGAGGACCCCTCCCGCGCGGACTGCGAGTTCTGCGGCCACGATCCGCAGACCGCCCGTACGGTCCCCGCCCCCGCTTCTGACGCCGCTCCCGGCCCTGCTCCCGGCCCTGCTCGCGGCGGCGCCGGCTCCGGCACCGGTGCGCGGTCCCGCTCGCGCGACCGCGACCCGGAGGGGAAAGCCCGCAACGCACGTCCCCGCGACGGGCTGGGCAGGCCGCTTCCGTACGGGCAGCAGGGCGTCGCCCGGCAGCCCGAGGGCGTGGTGCGAACTCCCGGCCGCACGCTGGAGGAGGCGCAGCGGCTCCTCGACGACGGCATGCCCTTCCACGCACACGAGGTGCTGGAGGACGCGTGGAAAAGCGCACCGGAGGCGGAGGCGCCGCTGTGGAAGGGCCTCGCGCAGCTCGCCGTCGGGATCACCCATCTCGCACGCGGCAACACCAAGGGCGGAGCACGTCTGCTGCTGCGCGGTGCCGATGGCGTCGAGCCGTTCCGGAGCAGCCCGCCGCACGGCATCGACGTCGGCGGGCTCGCGGACTGGGCGCGTACGACGGCCCGCAGTGCGGAGGATGCGGTGCAGGCGGCGGACGCGGCAGGGGCGGCGGCGTCCGGGGCGGAGGCACCGGCCGCTCCCAGGCTCCGCGGAGATACCTGAGGCGGAGCCGCATGTGAGAGGGCCGAGCGCCGAGTCGGCCCGCGTCCGACGACCGCATGCGAGACGGCACATGCGAGGCGGCCGCGCCCGTGGCGGCGGGAGCCGCGGCCTGCCTCACACCTTCCGGAAGTGGTATGCCTCCTCGGCCGCCGCCGCGACCTCCGCCAGATCCGCGCCGCCCGCCGAAGCGACCACGGCGGCGATCGCCCCCTCGACGAGCGGGGCGTCCACCAGCTGCGCGTTCTCGGGCAGTTCGTCACCCTCGGCCAGCAGCACCTTCACCGTCAGCACGGCGCTGCCGAGGTCGACGAGGATGGCCACGCCCGCCCCCGAGTCGACCTTGTGCGCGGCGGAGCTGATGAGTTCCGCACTGGTGCCCAGGCCGCCGTCCGGCCCGCCGCCCGCCCCCTCCACGGGAGCGCTGTCCCGCCCGGCGGCGAGCCCGACGGCGAGACGGGCCACGGAGTCGGCGACCTCCTTGCTGTGCGAGACCAGAACGATCCCGACTTTCGGAGGAGTGTCCTGCTGCTCACTCATCGGCGACCGCCGCAGCCAGGGCAGTGAAGAGCAGCGCGGAGGACGTCGCCCCGGGGTCCTTGTGCCCCACGCTTCTCTCGCCGAGGTAGCTCGCCCGGCCCTTGCGCGCCCGCATCGGCACGGTGGCCAGCGCACCCTCGTCGGCCGCGGTGCGTGCCGCGCCGTACGGATGCGGCCCGCCCGCCGCGAGCGCCTCGACTCCCGGATAGAGCGCGTCCAGCATCGTCTTGTCTCCCAGGGCCGCACCGCCGAGCTGCGCCACGGCGTCGACGCCGATGCGCATCGCCTCCGCCAGCTGGCTGCCCGTCACCTGCTCCGCGTCGCCCAGGGCCTTGCCCGTACGGCGCAGCAGCGTCCCGTACAGCGGGCCGGACGCACCGCCGACGCTGGAGACCAACTGCCGCCCGGCGAGGATCAGTACGGCACCCGGGGCCGACGGCGACTCCTTGCCCAGAGCCGTCACGACGGCGGCGAATCCCCGCTGAAGGTTGCTGCCGTGATCCGCGTCCCCGATGGCCGAGTCGAGCTCGGTGAGCAGGTCCGCCTCGCGCTCGACGGAGGCGGCTGCGGTGGTGAGCCAGCGGAAGACGGTACCGGCGTCCAGCTCATCGGTCAGGTCGGTCAAGACAACTCCCTTTTCACAAGGGCCGAGAGCCGTTCCCGGAACGGCGGGCCCAGCTCGGCCCGGTGCTCATGACTCATCTTCAGCAACCCCAGCGAAGCGCCGGTGTGCTCGCCGGTGCGTCCCACAGCCGCAGCATCTCCTCATCGGCCCGGCACAGTGTCACCGAAGCTCCGGCCATGTCCAGCGAGGTGACGTAGTTGCCGACGAGGGTACGGGCGACCGGCACGCGGCGCTCGTCCAGGACGCGCTGCACCTCGGCGCAGAAGCCGTACAGCTCGATCAGGGGTGTGGCGCCCATGCCGTTGACGAGCAGCAGCACGGGACCGTCGGGCTCCAGGTCGGTCACGACGGCGTCGACCGCGAAGTCGGCGATCTCTCCGGAGGTCATCATCGGGCGCCGCTCGCGGCCCGACTCGCCGTGGATGCCGATGCCCAGCTCCAGCTCCCCGGCGGGAAGGTCGAAGGTGGGGCTGCCCTTCGAGGGCGTCGTGCAGGCCCCGAGCGCCACGCCGAAGCTCCGGGAGGAGTCCGCGACCTGACGCGCGATCGCCTCGACCCGCTCCAGCGGGGCACCCTCCTCGGCGAGTGCTCCGGCGATCTTCTCGACGAAGAGCGTCCCGCCGGTGCCGCGGCGGCCGGCCGTGAACTCGCTGTCGGTGACGGCGACGTCGTCCTGCACGAGGACCTTGCCGACCTGGATGCCCTCGTCCTCCGCCAGCTCGGCGGCCATGTCGAAGTTGAGCACGTCGCCGGTGTAGTTCTTCACCACGAACAGGACGCCGTTTCCGCTGTCCACCGCCGCGGCGGCCCGGGTCATCTGGTCGGGCACGGGGGAGGTGAAGATGGCGCCGGGACAGGCGGCGTCGAGCATTCCGCGGCCGACGAAGCCGCCGTGCAGGGGTTCGTGGCCGGAGCCGCCGCCGGAGACCAGGCCCACCTTGCCGGCCACGGGAGCGTCACGGCGCACCACGACGCGGTTCTCCACGTCCACCGTCAGCTCGGGATGCGCCGCGGCGATACCTCGCAACGCGTCCGCGACGACGGTTTCCGGCACATTGATCAGCATCTTCATTGATACCTCCGAGTGAGCGTAGCACTGTCCCTCTGGCCAGTATTACTACAGGTCAGAACCGAGATCGCGGGTGAGAGGCGGCGCCGTACCGGCCGTGCGGTACGGGCTCGGCGCGAGGGTTCCCGCCGAGCCGCGAGGTGTCCCTGACCGCCCGTCAGCAGACCCTCGGCGACACGGAGCGGGACCCGGTCCGGCTGCACGCCTACAGCCTGCCGCACGCCGCCGCCCGCGCCGAGACCCGCGCGGCCTTCGCGGCGGGTTTCGCCCGGAACCGCGCAGGCGTCAGCCGAGTTCGAGGCTCGTGACGCCGAAGACCCGCTCGGCCCGCAGGACAGGGGGCGTGCCCTTGTACATGCGTACGCTCTCGAAGCCGAGCGTGAGGCCGCGGCTCGTGGCGAGGGAGACGGCCGCTTCATGGTTCTTGGGGATGTCGACATGGACCTCGTCGTCCGGGCTGAGGTGGGCGGTGAGCGTGTCGAAGAGGGCTTCGGCCGCCTCGGGGCCGTCGGCGAAGAGGGGGCCGATGCGGTGACCGTCCCTGGCCTGCCGGATCACGCCGTAGCCGGCGGGTTCCCCGTCGCGCAGGAAGACGTGCGCACGGTGTCCGGGCGCGGCGAGCCAGCGGCGCAGGAAGCCCCTGCGGGAGGCGGGGAAGCACTGCTCGTCGTATGCGGCGAGCGCCTCGAAGTGCTCCTCCGTCACGGGTACGACGGAGGGGGACGGGGAGCCGGGGGAGGCGGGGCGCCCGCCGTAGCGGCCCGTGCCGTAGGCGGCGGCGAAGCCCGAGCGGCGGTAGGTCTCCTCCTGTGCGAGGACCGCGTCCAGGCCGACCGTCCTGGCGCCGGCGTGCGGCAGTGCCGCGTTCCAGGTGGCCATGCCGAGCCCCGTGCCCCGCACCTCCGGGCGGACCAGGTAGTAGCCGAGGAAGGCGAAGTCGTCGGAGTAGTTGACGACCGAGACGGCGGAGACGGGTGTGCCGTCGCGGCGTCCCAGGAAGAAGCCGCCGGGATCGGTGGGATGGAAGCAGCCCGTGTCGCCCAGGCCCGGGTTCCACTGCTCCTCGGCCGCCCACTCCTCGACCTGGAGCCACTCCTCCAACGAGGCGGGGGCGACGCCGAGTTCGCCCGCGCCCGCGCCGTCCCGCGCGGCGGTCGCGGCGGATGGTGCCGCGGGGGACCCCGCCGGCGGGGGCTGATGCGGGGCGTCGTCGCCGAGAGGTTCCATGCCTTGTGTCCGTCCTTTCCGTGAACGGTCCCTGAACGGTTCCGTGGATGGTGTCGGCCCGGCGGGCCGGCCGGCGGCGGCCGGCCCGCCTCGGGTGCGTCAGATCAGGTCCATGGCCGCCACTTCGTCGGGGCGGCCGTAGCTGACGGGGCCCTGGAATCGCCTGCGGGCGGTGGCGAACCACCACACCGTGGCGATGATGAGCACGATGGCCAGTGCGATCGGCGCGTAGTTGAACGTCGTCACGGTGATCGGCGAGGCGTGCGGAAGCATGAACAGCACGTTGCTGACGAGGATCCACGCCACCGCGACGATCCCGATCGGCTTGCCCCACCGCCCGAGGTGCCACGGGCCGGGCTGGAAGTCGCTCAGCCGCAGGCGGAGATAGATGGGCACCGCGTAGGCGAGGAAGAGCCCGACGACGTTGACGCTGACGATGGCCGTGAACGCCGTCTCGGACCACCAGCCCGGGATGACCAGAACCAGCGAGCAGGCGGCGGCGAGCCAGACGGCCTTCACGGGTGTACGGGTACGCGGGGAGACCGAATGCCACCAGCGGGACCCGGGCATGGCGCCGTCCCGTGAAAAGGCGAAGATCTGGCGGGTGTTGCTGGTCATGTTCGCCAGACCGCAAAAGAGCATCGCGCCGATCACGATGAGCAGGAGAAGTTTGGCTGTGCCCATGCCAAGCGCGTCGACGAGAATCTGCACGGGTGGGGCGTCCGCGGCGGCCTCCTTGCCGTAGTCGCGGATCGAGAACACCAGCGCCAGCATGAGGATCAGACCCGTGATCGCGGAGTAACCGATCGCACGCATGATGCCACGCGGCGCGTTCACCGTGGCCTGAACGGTCTCTTCGGACATGTGGAAACTGCCGTCGAAGCCGGTAAAGGTCCAGCTGGTGACGAGCAGGCCGAGCATGCCGCCGTAAAGGGCGTTGGTGAAACCGGTGTTGTTGGCGAAGTGCGTCACAAAGGACGCGGACTGGTGCTGCTCGGGCATCACCGTCAGTGCGGTGACGATTACCACCATGCCGATCAGCAGCCACCACACCGAGATGCGGTTCAGCAGGGCCACCAACTGCACCGTGTAGGTGTTGGCCAGCCCCTGGAGCAGCAGGATCACCGCGGTGATGACCACCGTGTGCTGGCCCGTCACGTCATAGGAAGGCCACTGCATCGCGATGAACGCCTGGATGAAAGTGGCCGCGGCGTAACCCGTCGCGGCGGTGCCTCCGACCTGGCCGACGAAGTTGAGCCAGCCCGTGTACCAGGACCAGGCGCCCTTGTTGTGCTTGGCGAGTTTTCCGGCGGAGAAGTACAGCGCGCCGCTCGTGGGATAGGCGGACGCGATCTCGCCCATCGAGGCGCCGATGAAGAGCACCATCACCGAGACGCCGATCCACCCGAATATCAGAATCAGGGGACCGCCCGCATTCATCCCGAAGCCGAACGACGAGAAGATCCCGGAGATGATGTTGATGATGGTGAAGGAGATCGCGAAATTGTCGAACGCGCGGAACCTGCGCGTGAGTTTTCGCGGATATCCCATCGCGTGCAGCGTGGCATCATCGTCCAGGGCGACAGGCGCTTCTCGCTGCCTGATTCTCGTACGTCCTGCAAAAGAGGAGTCGGACACGGTCGGGCCTTTCTCGTGTGGACAGTTGGAAAGCTTCGCCGCCATGAGCACGGGACGCGCGCCGCGTTCAGCCGGGAGCCGGCCACCCTTCGGCCGGCGCCCCGCGCGCAGCGGTACGGGCCACCCTCAGCGCGAGCCCGGCACGGGAAGCCCGCATGCCAGGCGGGCCTTGCTGAGCTGCTCCTCGGGGTCACCCAGGGCGCTCCACGGCATCCGCGAGGCATAGGGGCCCATGGCGGCGAAGACGGGACGTGCTTCGAACTCGCAGTGCGCCATGATCAGCGCGTGCGCCAGGTACGCCAGGTCCAGTACGGGAGTGAACTCGTACTCGGCGACCTCGGGCAGCCAGTGCTGGTATGCCCCCAACGCCGTTGCCTTCCACTGCGGTTGCTCCCATGTGCGGTCGGCCAGGAGCGAGGACGGGTCGTGCTCCTCGATCAGGGCGACCAGGGGCAGCAGCCGCAACGCGGAGGACGTCGGGGCGCGTTGGCCGAGGAACGCGGCCACGTCCCACGCGGCGTTGGCCGAGCCGCCGTACCGGGCGAAGAAGAAGGACAGGAGCCGGTGATGGGCCTCCCGGTGCCAGGGGTCGAGCCGGAGGATGTGCGAGAAGAGGGACCAGGGGCCGGGCGGCGAGGTCAGCAGACCCTGCGGCGCCGGGTCCCGCGGGCGTTGCAGCCGGGCGAGGGAGAGCTGGGTGACCCAGGGTGTCGGGTCCCTCGGAGCCATCAGCGCCGCCCGCTGGCAGGCGGCGAAGGCGATGCGGCCGAGATCGGCGGCGTGCCGGTCGCCCGCGTCCGCCGCACGCAGCGCGCGCAGCGAGGAGACCCGCGCCCACAGCAGCGCGGCCTCCTTGCTCGGCTCCTCCGCGAGCCAGCGTTCGGCGAGGTCGGAGTCGCAGGCCTCGGAGGCGAGCACGAGTGAACGGTGCGCGCGCAGCCCGGAGTCGCGGCGGGCGTCCTTCAGCACCTCGTGTGCGCTGAGGTAGCGGCCCGCCCGCACGTCCACGCATGCGCGTGCCAGCTGGCGGTCGTCGGCCGCCGGGTGCCACACGTACTGCCCCTCGAAAAAGCCA
This sequence comes from Streptomyces winkii, assembly GCF_032248595.1. Classification (NCBI taxonomy): domain Bacteria; kingdom Bacillati; phylum Actinomycetota; class Actinomycetes; order Kitasatosporales; family Streptomycetaceae; genus Streptomyces; species Streptomyces winkii. Next base: position 648,102 of record NZ_JASTTH010000003.1, read on the forward strand.
GCGGTCATGCTCTCCTGCCGAATCTGCACTCTCTGCGGATGCTGCGCCTATGTGCACAATTCGGGCAACCCGAATTCACCCGGAACGTGTCCGGTGCCCGGCAGCAACGCACACCCTACTCAGCGTCATGACCGACCGGAACCACTATTCCCATCGCCCCGGCCCCGCGGTGCCTTTTTCTGCCCGTTCCGCCCCCGCTTTGCCCGTGTGCGCTCCGGGCGGGGTATGTGCTGAGCATATGTCAGCTGCCCCCGGCGGCATTTGCGTTGGGCGCCGGCCCGGGTCCCGAGTTGAACCGCCGCGGGTGTCCGTACACACGTCCGGTCACAGCCCGGAGTCGGCCGCGAGTGATCCTCAAGTAGCGCCCGTGGAAGGGGCGTTCGAAGAAGACGGCTGCGGAATCCAATACGTTGAATGGCGAACTGCATTGATTCTCGCGGGAGTCGGGAACGCGAGAGCGGGAACCGAAGAGCGCGGGAGCGGACGTGCCGCCGTGGCCGGAACCCTCCTGTGTCGGGAGAGTCGGAAAGGTGTGGATTACTGGTAGTTTCCGGCTCCGGCGTACCGGAGCGAGAGGAGGCGCGTGCGATGGAACTGGCGGCTCCGCTGTGGGACGTGCACAACCATCAGGGCTGGTCCCAGCTCGGTCAGTTGGGCCTCGCCCTGGTGCTCTCCACGCTGATCGGCTGGGAACGCGGCTCGAAGCAGAAGAGCGCCGGGCTGCGCACGCACGCGCTGGTCGGCATGGCCAGCGCCCTGATGATGCAGATCTCCCAGTTCGGGTTCAGCAGCGTGCTGGGCACGCAGGACGTCTCGTTCGACCCCTCCAGGGTCGCCTCGCAGATCATCGCCGGTATCGGCTTCATCGGCGGCGGCCTGATCTTCGTACGGCGCGACGCCGTGCGCGGCCTGACCACCGCAGCGACCGTCTGGCTCACCTGCGCCGTGGGCATGGCCTGCGGGGGCGGGCTCGGAGTGCTGGCCGCCGTGACCACCGCCCTCTACTTCGTGGTCATCCGCGGCTACTCGTCCTTCGCCGCCCGGTTCTCGGCGGGGCCCACGTCCACCGAGTCCGCGATCCGGCTGCGCTACCGCACCGGGGCGGCCCTCCTGCCGCAGCTGATGGAGATGTGCACCAGCCGGGGGTTCCACATCCTCGCCGTCCGGGTCGACCGGGTGCCGCGCCCGGGAGCGGAGCCCGCGGAAGCGGAGCGCGGAGGCGTGGAGGACACCGCGCGGGTGCTGCTGCGCCTCGAAGGCACGGGGGACGTGCGGCAGCTGGCCTCGGAGATGTTCCACGTCGCCGGAGTGCTCGGGATGGACGTCTCACTCGATCCCGATCAGGACGAGTGAACCTGTGCGGGGCGGCGGGGACATGCTACGAAGAGGCATGCCTGCCGCCTCCCGCACCCCTCACGGCTCTGTCCCCGCTGAATCCTCCGACCCCTCTGACTCCTCGCGTCCCGCCGGCGCTCACGACGCCGTGATCGTCGGCGGCGGCCACAACGGCCTCGTCGCCGCCGCGTACCTCGCGCGCGCGGGACAGCGCGTCCTGGTTCTGGAACGCCTCGGCCGCACGGGCGGAGCCGCCGTCTCAGAGCAGACCTTCGCGGGCGTCGACGCCCGGCTCTCGCGCTACTCGTATCTCGTGAGCCTGCTTCCGCAGCGGATCATCGACGATCTCGGCGTGCGCTTCGCCGTACGCAAGCGCGGCGTCTCCTCCTACACGCCGGCCGTGCGCGACGGGCGGGTCACCGGGCTCTTCGTCGGCGACGGCACGTCACGCACGCGCGAGTCCTTCGCCCGGCTCACCGGAGGGGACCGGGAGTTCGAGGCCTGGGAGCGCTTCTACGGGATGACGCAGCGCGTCGCCCAGCGCGTCTTCCCCACTCTCACCGAACCGCTGCCGACGCGTGCGGAGTTGAAGGCCCGCGTCGGCGACGACGCCGCGTGGGAGGCGCTGTTCGAGCGGCCGCTCGGCGAGACCGTGGAGGAGTACTTCGCCGACGACCTGGTACGCGGCGTGGTTCTCACCGACGGCCTGATCGGCACGTTCAGCCACGCGCACGACGCGACCCTGCTGCAGAACCGGTGCTTCCTCTACCACGTCATCGGCGGCGGCACCGGCGACTGGGACGTGCCCGTCGGCGGCATGGGGGCGCTCACCGACGCCCTCGCCGACGCCGCCCGCGCCGCCGGCGCCCAGATCCGTACGGGCCACACCGTGCACCGCATCGACACCGACGGCACCACCGCCGAGGTCCACTACCGCACCGCGGACGGCGAGGGCACGGCGGCGGCACGCAGAGTCCTGGTGAACGCCTCGCCGCAGGCGCTGTCGGAGATGCTCGGCGAGGGGACCGGCACCGGCGCGGGTGCGCGTCCGGCCTCCGGGTCGCAGCTGAAGGTCAACATGCTGCTGCGCCGCCTTCCCCGCCTCGGCGACCCCTCCGTGGACGCGCGGGAGGCCTTCGCCGGCACCTTCCATGTGGCCGAGGGATACGAGCAGTTGGCCGAGGCGCACCGGCAGGCCGCGGCGGGAGACCTGCCCCGCGTGCCGCCGTCCGAGCTGTACTGCCACTCCCTCACCGATCCCACGATCCTCGGCCCGGAACTCGCCGCGCAGGGCTGCCAGACGCTCACCCTCTTCGGGCTGCTCACCCCCGCCGGCTGCTTCGACGCCGCGAGCGGCGCCGAGCGGGACGCGCTGCGCGAGCAGGCCCTGGCACGCACCCTCGAAGAGCTCGACCGGCATCTCGCGGAGCCCGTCCGCGACTGCCTCGCCCTCGACGCCGACGGCAGGCCGTGCATCGAGGCCAAGACCCCGCTGGACCTCGAAGGCGAACTGCGCCTTCCCGGCGGTCACATCTTCCACGGCGACCTGTCCTTCCCGTGGGCCGCCGACGAGGACGGCGGGCGCTGGGGCGTGACCACCGCACACCCCAACGTCCTGCTGTGCGGGGCCGGTTCGGTACGCGGCGGCGGCGTCAGCGGCATCGGAGGGCACAACGCGGCGATGGCCGTGCTGGAGGCGGAGGAGGGACGGGGCGCGGCCCCGGCGCGGTGAGCCCGGAGGACTCTCCCGGCCCGCACCCTCCCGATCCGGCGGCGGTCCGTACGGGTGGGCCGCACGGGTGCTTTCGCGGCCGACGAGTGCGCGCCATGATGACCGCGTCGCCGAGCGCGTCGCCGGCGTCGGCACCGTCAGCTGAGGAGGTCCTCGATGAACGGTCTCTGGAGTGCACAAGGCGTACTGCGACGTAAACCCATCGAGCACATCGCGGAGGCCGAAGGGGCCTCGGGGGAACAGCTCTCCCGGGTGCTGAGCCTGTGGCAGCTGACCGCCATCGGCGTCGGCGGCATCATCGGCGCGGGCATCTTCACACTGGCGGGCACCGTGGCCAACGGCACGGCCGGCCCGGCCGTGCTCGTCTCCTTCCTCATCGCCGGCGTCGCGAGCGCCGCCGCCGCGCTCTCCTACGCCGAGTTCGCGGGGCTCATCCCGAAGGCCGGCTCCGCCTACACCTACGGCTACGCCGTGCTCGGCGAACTCGGCGGCTGGTTCATCGGCTGGGACCTGCTGCTGGAGTACACCGCGATCGTCGCCGTCGTCGCGATCGGCATCTCCGGCTACTTCTCCTTCCTCGTCCAGGAGGCGGGGGCGCAGCTGCCCGCCTGGATGCTGGGCGCGCCAGGCACCGGCGACGGCCACCGCGTCGACCTCTTCGCGGCGCTGCTGTGCCTGCTGATCGCCTATCTGCTCACCCGCGGCATCAAGAGCGCCGCCCGCTTCGAGACCGTCGTGGTGGGGCTGAAGGTGCTGGTCGTCCTGCTGGTCATCGCGGTGGGGTTCTTCCACGTCAACAGCGCGAACTACGAGCCGTTCTTCCCCTTCGGCGTCTCGGGGGCCTTCACCGGCGCGGCCACGGTCTTCTTCGCGGTCTTCGGATACGACGCGATGAGCACCGCGGCCGAGGAGTCGAAGGACTCCCAGCGCCACATGCCCAAGGCGATCATCTACTCGCTGGCGATCTCGATGGTGCTGTACGTGCTGGCCTGCCTCGTGCTGACGGGGATGCAGAACTTCAAGCACATCGACAAGGAGAGCGGCTTCTCCACCGCCTTCAAGTCCGTGGGCCTCTCGGGCATCGCCGACATCATCGCCGTCGGCGCCATCATCGGCATCCTCACCGTGATGTTCACCTTCATGCTGGGCGTCACCCGCGTCTGGTTCTCCATGAGCCGCGACGGCCTGCTGCCCAAGTGGTTCGCGAAGACCCACGCCACGCGGCACGTGCCCACCCGCGTCACCTGGATCGTGGGCGTCGCCTCCGCGGTGATCGCCGGTTTCCTGCCCATCGAGGAGGCCGCCGAGCTCACCAACATCGGCATCCTGCTGGCCTTCGTGGTGGTGTGCGTCGCGGTGATCGTGCTGCGCTACCGGCGCCCGGACCTGCCCCGTACGTTCCGCACCCCGTGGATGCCGTGGGTGCCGGGTCTCGGGGTGGCCGCCTCCGTCTGGCTCACCACCTTCCTGACCGTGGAGACGTGGATCCGCTTCGGCGTGTGGCTGGTGATCGGTCTGGCCATCTACTTCGGCTACTCCTACCGCCGCTCCGAACTCGCCCGTCAGCAGCCGGGGTACGGGAAGGACGGGAAGGACGTGAAGTAGCGTCGCCCGTATGAGTGACGAAGTCCGTACGGTCCGGGCGAACGGGATCCGCATCGCCTACCGCAGCTGGGGAACGGAGAACGCGGACGGCACGCCCGTCGTCCTGCTGCACTGCCTGGGCGAGGACGGCGAGGACTGGCGCGGGCCGCTCATCGCCCAACTCGCCGCCGCCCACCCGCTGTTCGCGCCGGACCTGCGCGGACACGGCCGCAGCGACTGGCCGGGGGAGTACGGACTGGACGCGCTCAGCGAGGATCTGCGGTGCTTCCTGGACGAACTCGGCCTGGGACGCGTGATCCTCGTCGGCCACTCCTTCGGCTCGGCCGTCGCCGGGGTGTTCGCGGGAGCGCACCCCGCGCGGGTCGAGCGGCTCGTGCTGGAGGAGACCGTCGCGCTGACGCCGCTCGACCCTCCCCGCGAGATCCCCGAACCGCCGCCGTCGCAGCCGCAGTTCGACTTCGAGGTCAGGCGGCAGTGGAACCGGCAGCGCAACGAGCCCGATCCGCGCTGGTGGCGGCGGCTGAGCGACATCGACGCGCCCACGCTCGTCGTCGGCGGCGGACCCGGCAGCCATCTTCCGCAGGAGGACATGGCCGCTGTCGCGGAGCGCGTCCAGCACGGCACGTTCGTCACCGTCGAGGACGGCGGTCACATGGTGCACGAGCAGCGGCCCAAGGAGTTCGCCGCGGCCGTGCAGACGTTCCTGGCCGGGGACGCGCCGGCACGGTGACGCCGCCCGGACCCTGAACACGACGGCGGCGGCTCGCCGCACGGGACCGCGCACCTCTAGAGTGATTGTTGAACAGCAAAGCACTTCTGGAGGAAGGTCCGAGATGGCTGAGCCCGAGGGGACGGCATTGGAGGAACTGCGCACCAGGCGGGAGACGTTGCGGTCCCGCTATCTGACCCGTGTTCCCGACCGGCCCGCGACCGCGGCCAGAGGTCTCCATCATGTGGCGTTCATCTGCCGGGACGTGGAGGAGACCATCCGCTTCTACCAGGAGCTGCTCGGCTTCCCCCTCGTCGAGCTGGTGGAGAACCGCGACTACCGGGGCTCGACGCACTTCTTCTTCGACATCGGCAACGGCAACCTGCTCGGCTTCTTCGACTTCCCCGGCCACGACCACCCGCCGTTCGCCGAGACCGTCGGCGGAGTGCAGCACGTCGCCCTGTCGATGGGCAGCGAGGCGCACTCGGCCGCGCGCAGCGCCCTCGACGAGGCGGGCATCGAGTACGCCGGACCCGACCGAGGCGTCGAGGAGAGCCTGTATCTGCGCGACCCCAACGGCGTGCCCGTGGAGCTGTACCGCGAGCGCCTCGGGGTCTTCAACGGCAACAAGATCGTCTGAGCGCGGGGGCGTCCGGCGCCGTACCCCGGCGCCGGGCGCAATCCACCCCGGTCGAGCACTGTCCGGTGCCCGCCACAGGTCGTTAGGCTGAACTCCCTTCCGAAGAGAGACAGAAGGAGTGCACGTGGCCGAGCGCACCACCACCAGCACCGCGGAGAGGCCGGACCTCGATCTCACCAACGCCCGCTGGCAGTCGGGCACCCAGGAGATGGGCGGTGTGGAGATCGCCTTCGTGGAGGGCTACATCGCGATGCGCAACGGCCGGACACCGGAGATCCCCGCGGTCATCTTCTCGCCGGGGGAGTGGAACGCGTTCGTGCTCGGTGCGCGCAACGGACGCTTCGACCTGACCTGAGACCCGTCCGGGACCTCAGCTGGGATGCATCTGGGCCCCGTTGGGCCTCATCCGGCGGAGTCGGCCCCGGCGGGCTCCAACTGCCGCAGCGGCTCGGGCAGTTCACCCTCGTACACCACCGTCAGACGCCGCGTGGCCCGGGTCAGGGCGACATACAGGCCGTGACCTCCCTTCGGTGACTGTGCGAGGACGCCCGCCGGGTCCGCCAGCACCACACGGTCGAACTCCAGCCCCTTGGCCTCGGCCACGCTCAGCAGGGCCACGGCTGCGTCCAGCACCTCCGGCCCGCCGCCCCGGACGGCTTCGGGCAGGGCGGCCGCGAGCGCGGGCAGCGCGCCGTCCGGAGCGATGACGGCGAGTCTGCCGCCACCGGCGGCCGTCAGCTCCGCCAGCTCCCGCCGTGCCGTCTCCGCGGTGCGAATCCACAGGGAGCGAGCGCCGGCGGGAGCGCGCACGGCTCGCGGAGGTCCCCCCTCCTCACGCACGGACTCCGGCGGCTCCATCCCGGGGGCGACGGCACGGAGCACGCTCCCCGCCAGCTCCATCACCTCCGCCGGCGTGCGGTAGTTGACCGTGAGCCGCTCCTCACGCCAGCGCCCCGCCACGTACGGGTCGAGCATCGCGGCCCACGAGCGCGCCCCGGCGGGACTGCCCGTCTGCGCCACATCGCCGACCAGCGTCATCGAGCGTGCGGGCGCCCTGCGCATCACCATCCGCCAGGCCATCGCGGACAACTCCTGTGCCTCGTCGACGATGACGTGCCCGTACGCCCAGTTCGGGTCGGCCGCCGCACGCTCGGCCGTCGTACGCACCGCTTCGCCGCCGCTGTGCGCTCCGGCGAGCTGCGCCGCGTCGACCAGGCCGGAGCCGTCGAGTCCGAGGATCTGAAGCACCCCCCGCGCATAGCGCTCCTCCTCGCCGCGCTCCGCGCGTGCGGCCCGCTCGGCGGCCCTGCGCGCCGAGTCGTCCTCTCCGAGCAGCACGGCCGCCTCGTCGAGGAGCGGCACGTCGCCGACGGTCCACGGGGCCCGCGGCTCGCGCAGCAGTGCCGCCCGCTCCTGGGCGCCGAGCCGTCCGCCGGCGGCGGAGCGCAGCAGGGCGGCGTCGGACAGCAGCCGGTCCACCAGAGTCTGCGGGCTCAGCGGCGGCCAGAGCCCGTCGACGGCCCGCCGCACCGAACGCTGCCGCCACAGCTCCCCGGGACCGTGGCGAGACTCCTCCTCGTCCAGCGGCCGCCCCGTCAGGTCGGCGCGCGCCCGTACGAGAGCGTCCAGCAGGTCGGTGACGAAGCGCTTCCGTGCCATGTTGTGCGGGGCGCCCAGTCCCTGCGCGCGGCGCAGCGCCCGTACGCACACCGCGTGCGGCACCCTCACGCTCTCGTCGGCGTCCTCCAGCCGCACCGTCAAGTCCCCCTCGGGGACGGACTGTTGGAGCCGCACCGCATCGGCGAGCACCGCGGCCATCCGCGGATCGCCCTTCACGACGGCGGCGCCGGGGGCGTCCTCGGCGCTCGTCTGCACGCCGGGGAAGAGACCGCCGAGGGAGGTGAGGACGACGTCGGACTCGCCGAGCGAGGGCAGGACTTCGCCGATGTAGCGCAGGAACACGGCGTTGGGACCGATGACGAGCACGCCCCGGCGGGCGAGGGTCTGCCGGTGCGTGTAGAGCAGATAGGCCGCCCGGTGGAGGGCGGCGACGGTCTTGCCGGTGCCCGGCCCGCCCTGCACGACGAGAACTCCGGCGAGCGGCGAGCGGATGACCCGGTCCTGCTCCGCCTGGATCGTGGCGACGACGTCGGTCATGCGTCCGGTACGGGCCTGCCGCACGGCCGCGAGCAGCGCCGCCTCGCCGACGAGGCCGCCCCCTGCGGGCGTGTGCGCGGGGTCCGCGCCGAGAGCGGCGGGGTCGAGGACCTCGTCGTCGACACCTGTCACCGAGCGCCCCGCGGTGTGCAGACGGCGGCGACGGACGAGGCCGGCCGGGGCCGCCGGGGTGGCCGTGTAGAAGGGCGCGGCGGCCGGGGCTCGCCAGTCGACGAGGAGCGGATCGCGCCTCTCGCTGCGCAGCCCGATCCGCCCGATGTAGTGGCTGTCGGAGGCGGTGGTGTCGATCCTGCCGAAGCACAGCCCGCTGTCGACCGAGTCGAGCTGCGCCAGCCGCCGCGCGTACTCGGAGGAGAGCGCCTCGCGTTCGGTCGTGGCCTGCCGGGTGCCCCCGTCGGCGCCCCGGGCGTGCACCTCGGCCAGGGCGGCCGCGGTCGCCGTGCGTTCGTCGTCGAGCCGTGCGTACAGTCCGTCCACGTAGGCCTGCTCCGCCTCCAGCACCGAGGCGAAAACAGCTTCCGGTTGACGCTCGTCCATATGGCTGCTAAACTCCTCAACAGGATTGGTGTGCGCGGGAGTTGACCGTTACAAACCGTCGAGCTTAGCAGCTCCGGAGCCCCGCCGCCCGTTCCGCATCCGCCGTGACTCTCCGCCGCTGGGCCGTGCCTGCTTCCACGCCGTGTGAAGTGCCCCCGCTCCGCCTGCGGTGATGGGACCGTGACCATGCTGAGGTGCACCGGAGGAGACGTGCGTCGCGGGACGTACCATGTCCGCATGTCGTTCCTCCGCCGTCGCAGCGCGTCCGTTCCAGCAGGTCCGGACTTCGACGTCCTGGCCATGGACCCGACCGACTGGCCGGGCAACCTCGGTGCCGGCCTGCTGCCCGCGCCGGACGGGACGTGCCAGGGCGTCTTCCTGCGCTACGACCTCTTCGGCGGCCGCGGCCCCGCGATGATCATCGGGAATCTGCCGGAGGGCTCCCCGGCCCGCGAGGTCTCCGGCAAGCAGGTGCCCTTCGAAGTGGCGCAGCTGATGGCGGCGCTGGAGAACGACGAGGCGGTCGAGGTCACGGGCGTCGAGGACGACCCCGTGATGCACGAGGACAACCTGCTGATCGTGCGCCGCGTCAAGTGCTCCGAAGAGCGCATCTCCTGCGTCCAGTTCGACCGGAGTGACGGCGTGCTCGTCACCATCGCCAGCTGGGACCGGCCCATCACCAACGACCTCTACGCGCTGCTCAAGCCGCTGCCCGCCGAGATGTTCCAGCAGTGACCGCGCCGCGGCGCCGCTGAGGCACAGCCGAGGTATCGAGCCCCGTACGCGCGAAGGGCCCGGCACCACCGGACGTCACATCTGAGTGCCGTCCGGGGCGCCGGGCCCCTCGTATGCGCCGCGGCCCGGCCGCCTTACGGGGCGGAGTCGGTCACCCGCACGTCGTCCGCCTTGACGAAGGCGACGCGGTGCCCCAACTGGACCTGGTAGTACGTGAGATCACCGCGCACTACCTTGAACTTCTCCGCCTTCGGGTCGAATTCCTTGGCGTAGAGGTACTCGCCCTTCGTCTTCAGCCCGGCCGCGTACGCCTGCCCCGCCTTGATCTTGTATGGCAGCGGCGAGAGTTCCTGCGCCGGGACGCCCTCGGGGTAGGCGTCCTTCTCGGGGTAGGCGCGGCCGTAGACGGCGACCTCGTCCTTGCCGTCCTTGGGGACGACCAGCTTGCCGCGGGAAGGAACCGCGGTGGGCTGCCCCTTCGGGTTGTGGAACCAGGCCTTCTTCCCGAGGTACCAGATCGCGGTCCACTCGCCCTTGCGGCCGGCGACGGCGTACTGCTGGCCCGTACTCGCCCGGGCGCCCGTGTCGTTGACGCCTGTCGTGGACTTCCCGCCGTCCGGGTGCAGGCCCTCGTCGGTGACGAGTTCGGAGTCCGCGTCGGGCGCGGTGTGCAGCCGCACGGCCCCGGAGCCGTGCTCAGGGCAGGGGTCGTCCGAGTCGTCGCACTTGGTGTAGGTCGGCCGGTTCTTGTCGTAGTCGGGCCGGATCGTCAGCAGCCTGCTCTTCGCCGACGAGCCCTGCCCGAACGGCTTTCCGAGGAGGTCGAAGTAGTGCCGCCAGTCGAAGTACGGGCCCGGATCGGTGTGCATGCCGGGGATGTTGGCGGTGGTCACACCCGGAACGTTGTCGTGGCCGAGGATGTGCTGGCGGTCCAGCGGGATGTCGTACTTGCCGGCCAGGTACCGCACCAGGCGTGCCGACGAGCGGTACATCGCCTCCGTGTACCACGCGTCGGGCTCGGCGAGGAAACCCTCGTGCTCCAGGCCCAGCGACTTGGCGTTGACGTACCAGTTCCCGGCGTGCCAGGCCGCGTCCTTGGCCCGTACGTGCTGGGCGATGTGGCCGTCGGAGGAGCGCAGCGAGTAGTTCCAGGACACGTATGTCGGGTCCTGGATCAGGTCCATCACGGTGTCCCAGCTGCCCTCGGTGTCGTGCACGACGATGTAGTCGATCGAGGCGGACTCGGGCCGGCGCGCCTTGTCGTGGTTGCCGTAGGTCGGATTGCCGTCGTCGTCCGTGTACTCCTCGTACGGCGCGGGCAGCCACTCGCACGACACGCTGCGCGGGCACTCGGGCTTCTCCTGCGAACCCTTCGCGGAGGAGCGCAGGTCCGTCAGCCCGGCGCCGTCCGTCTGCGAGGTGTCCGCACGCAGACCGGGCTCGGCCGCGAGCCGCACCCGCTGCCCGGAGTCCGTGGTGCGCTGCTCGCCCGACCGCATCACGTCGAAGACGTCGTTCGCGAACGCCGTCGCCGAGCTGCGGTCGGACGTGGCCGGAAACGCCGCCACCGCGCCGTACCAGTCGGCGGGGTCGGAGCTGAGCGGACGGCCCAGCTTCTTCTGCGCCGCCGCCAGCAGCGCCGCTCCGCCGCGCAGGTTCGCTGCCGCTGACTCGCGCAGCGCCGTACCGCTCAGACCCGTCAGCTTCGCCGCTCGCTCCGCGGTGCGCAGCCGGGCGGGCAGACGGCGGGTGTCCGGCTTGCGTGCGCCGGGGCCCGTCGTGGCGGCGTGGGTGGTGCGGACGGCGCGTGCCGTGTCGCCGCGGGCGTCCTCCTCGCCTGCCGTGCCGGGGCTGTGCGCGTGCCGGGCGGCGGCGGGCCGGGCGAGCGCCGTGGCGGCGTCGGTCAGGTGCATCGGTCCGTAGCCGCCGGTGACGCTGGGGGCGCCGTCATGCCCGTCCCAGCGGGACTGGAGATAGGAGACCCCGAGCAGCACGCTCTCCGGCACCCCGTACTCCTGCGCGGCGTCGGCGAACTGCTGCTGGAGCCGTGAGGTGCCCCGCTGCTCCGCCGTCGCGTACGGACTGGCGGAGACCAGCGGAAGCAGCAGCGCCGTCGCGGCGACGCCGGTGCCCGCGGCCCGCAGCGCGCGGGAGCGGCGGCCTCCCGGGCCGTCCTGTGCGAACGCCCGCCGTGCGAGGCGTCTGAGCGGGTCGAGAGCATCGTGAACCGAACCAGAAGATCCAGATGATCCAGGCAATGCGGCCTCCTCGGTCTGGGCTCGTCGCATACGGGTGCGAGCAGGCCTCAGAGGTATCGGTTGCCCGACCATCCGTCAATGACCGTACGGCGAGGAGAAGTCGCACGTCAGCGTGGTGTGTTGAGGACGTGCCGAAGTGCGCCGCGACAGGCAGGGGGCGCCACCTGTCCAGACCGGTGACGCCCCGCAGGTGACGGCGGCAGGGCCCCCGAAAGGACCCCCCGCCGGCTCCGCCTACCGGGTGCCCACGGCGGCACGCACCGCCCCGCGCGCGAGACCGCAGTCGTCGTGCAGCCGGCGCAGCAGCAGCCGTTGCTGCTCGCCGGTGGCCATGGCGCCCGGGCGCTCCTGGCCGCCGCCCGGGGGTGCGGCCGGGGCCGGTCCCCGCATGGTGCGCTGGATCGCGGTCTCGTACGTACGGATCTCACGCGTCAGCACGAGCATCAGGTTCACCAGGAACGCGTCCCTGGCCGCCGCGCCCTGCGCCTGCGCGAGCTGGCTGATGTGGCGGCGGGCCATCGGCGCGTCGCCGAGCACCACCCACAGCGTCGCCAGGTCGTACCCCGGCAGGTACCAGCCGGCGTGCTCCCAGTCGACGAGAGCGGGGCCCGTCGGGGCGAGGAGCACGTTGGTCAGCAGGGCGTCCCCGTGGCAGAACTGCCAGGGCGTGCCGCCGCCCGCGCCCTGCGCCTTGGCGATCCCGTGCAGCAACGACTGGAGGTCCCCGAGATCACGGTCCGTCAGCAGACCCTGCGCGTGGCACCGGGCCAGGCGGGACGGATAGTCGATCGGACGCGTGAAGGCCGAGGACGGCGGCTGCCAGAGGTTGACCTTGCACAACGCGCCCAGCGAGGCGCGCAGATCGGCGCGCGGCGGGCTGTCCAGCAGATGACGGCGTAACGCCGCCACGCGGCCCGGCATGCGCTCGATCACCAGCACGCACTCTTCGGGGTCCGCTGCCACCAGCCTCGGCACCCGGACCGGGGGCCGGTTGTGCACGAAGGCGCGGTAGGCCGCTATTTCGTGCCGGAAGCGCTCGACGGACGAATCGGCCTTGTCCACCAGGCACTTGGCGACCACGGCGTTCCGGCCGGCCGTCCCCGACACCAGCACGGAGCGGCCGACCCGGCGCAGCACCTGCACCGGGTGGAACTCCGGGCAGATGCGGTGGACGGAGGCGATGGCCGCGCGCAGCTGCGCACCGTGAGGGCCGGACAAGTCCAGTCTCCCGCTGACGGATTGAGATCCGGCACCGGTCGCGAGCCGCGTCCGCGCGGCGCCGCCCCGCCCGGCGGCCGTCCGCGCAGCGGAGGGAACCGCGGGGGAGCCGCCGCCGTAGGGCGGCGTGCCGAGCGGCCGGAGCGGTGCGGACACGGCGGACGTCGCTGGATGCATGTGAGCAGAGTCCCTTCGTACGCCGACGGGTCGCGCGCCCGCCGGGCCCGCCCGGCGGCGGCCCGCACCCTGGGGAATGCGTGGCCTGCCGGACGGGACCGGGGTGGCGCGTTCCTACAGGACACCCGCGCGCGGGTGGCACACCATCTGGCGGACCCTGGCGAACCCTGGCGAATACTCGCAGGGCAGTTGAGCGGGGGTTACTGTCAACTCAGCCGAGAACCTGGGGGCTTGACGTGACCAAGGGACCCAACACCCGTCTCGCGGACCTGTTCGGCCTCGCCGGATGGTCCAAGGGCGAGCTCGCGAGGCTCGTGAACCGGCAGTCCGTGGCCATGGGCCACGCGCAGCTGGCGACCGACACCTCGCGGGTGCGGCGTTGGATCGACATGGGGGAGACCCCGCGCGATCCGGTGCCGAAGGTGCTGGCGGCCCTGTTCACCGAGCGACTCGGCCGTGTCGTGACCATCGAGGACCTCGGGTTCAGCAAGCCAGGGCAGTCCGCCAGACGGCAGCAGTCCGGACTGGACGGGGTGCCGTGGGCGCCCGAGCGGACGGCCGAGGTCCTCACCGAATTCACGGGAATGGACCTCATGCTCAACCGACGCGGCTTGGTGGGCGCGGGTGCCGCGCTCACCGCAGGATCGGCACTCAGCAGTGCCATGTACGAGTGGCTCCACGGCGCCCCGGGTTCCGCCGCCGTTCTCCACCAGGGCAGCCCGGGCCAGCTGCGCCACGCGGACCAGGCGTCCGTCGACAGGTACGACGCGGCCCCCGTGGGGTCGCAGGAGATCGAGGCGCTGGAGCACTCGGTCGAGGTCTTCCGCGCCTGGGACGCGGCGCGCGGCGGCGGACTCCAGCGCAAGGCGGTCGTCGGCCAGCTCAACGAGGTGGGCGGGATGCTCGCCTACCACCATCCGGAGCGTCTCCAGCGGCGGTTGTGGGGGGTGGCCGCGAACCTCGCGGTGCTCGCCGGCTGGATGTCCCACGACGTCGGCCTGGAACCCACCGCGCAGAAGTACTTCGTCATCGCCGCGCACGCCGCACGCGAGGGCGGCGACAGGCCACGCGCGGGCGAGGCCCTCTCGCGGGCCGCACGCCAGATGGTGCATCTGGGCAGGCCCGACGACGCGCTCGACCTGATGAAGCTGGCCCGGGCGGGCTCCGGCGAGGAGATGCTGCCGCGCACGCGGGCCATGCTGCACACCATCGAGGCGTGGGCTCAGGCGTCGATGGGGCGCGGGCAGGAGATGCGGCGGACGCTCGGGGAGGCCGAGGAGCTCTTCGCGTCCGACAAGGGCGACGTACCGCCGCCGAGTTGGATGCAGATGTTCGACGAGGCGGATCTGCACGGCATGCAGGCCCTGGCGTTCCGCACGCTCGCCGAGCACGATCCGGTGGCGGCCGGTGCCGCCGAGGCGCACGCCACGCGGGCCCTCGAGCTGAGGGAGGACGGGCGCCAGCGCTCGAAGATCTTCGACTGGATCTCTCTGGCGTCGGCGTACTTCATCGCGGACGAGCCCGAACAGGCCGACCGCTACGCCCGGTTGGCCCTGGTGAGCATCGGCGAGAACTCCTCGCACCGCACCTGGGACCGGCTGCGCGAGATGTACCGGCTCACGGGCCAGTACGCCGGGCACGGCCCCGTCGCGGACCTCCGCGAGGAGATCCGGCACGCCCTGCCGAAGCAGCCCAAGCAGCCGAAGCTCTCACGGGAGCCCAAGCCGGCCCGGCTGCCCGGGAGCAGGGGGCTGCGCTCGGTCTGAGCGAGCAGCAATCCCCGGGCCGGCCGGGCCGGTTGGGGGTCGGGGGACCTTCCGCGGGGGTCCCGTTGGAGACGCGTCCCAAGTAGTCCGTACGGGCGTGGGGACGGGGCGGCTGCCGGATCAGCGGCGCAGATAGCGCTCCGCCACGACGGTCGGGTACTCCACCGGAGACCCGCGCTCCACGGACCACGCGAGGCGTATGTACTGCGCGTGCGTCCAGGCGAGCGGCGTGGCCGACGCCGTGCCCTTGCCGGACGGCTCGCGCGGCACGGGCGGGCGGTCGTCCCACACCTGCTCGGGAAGCAGCAGCGTCTCGCCGGCCGTGGCGGCGATGTCGCGCAGTCGCCGGGCCGCCGACTGCCGGTCGCCGCAGAGGAGTTCGTACTCCCCGCGCTCGCCCGAGAAGATGGGCCAGACGCGGCCGTACGTCGTCTTCACCTCGGGACGGTCGACGATCCAGGGGTCGCCGTTCGGCTGCTCGCCGTAGCCGTCGCCGCTGTAGCGGTGCCAGTGCCGGCCGGAGGGGGTGTCGACCGCGAGCTCGCGGTCGACGACCGCGAGGGAGTTGCGGATCACCGGGTCGTCGGCGGGCTTGATGCCGAGCCGCACGAGCTCCAGGAAGCCCGCGTCCACGACGGTGCGCTGGTCGGCCTTGCCCTCGTTGTTGTTGCCGAGCTCGTACGCGGTGCCGGAGTTCGGCTTGCCGTCCTTGGTGAGCCGCAGATAGTACGGCTCGGAGGAGTGCGGCCCGTTGGTCGTCACCGTCCAGCCGTCCAGCGCATCCCGCCACTTGTCGGCGGCCTCGAGGTACTTCACGGACTCGGCGCCCTGGCCGCCGCGCCGCATCAGGTCGGCGAGACAGACGAGGGCCGCGATGGCGGAGGCGATCGTGGAGGGCGAGTAGCCGCTCTGCTCCTCCCACCTCTCCTGCGGGCTGAAGGGCGCCTTGTAGCCCTCCTCGCTCTTGAACTTCAGGATGAAGTCCGCACCGCGCCGCAGGTGCCGGAGCGTCTTCGCGTCGTGGCGGTCGAGCATCCAGGCGAGCAGCATCGGCGTGGACGTCTCGTCCAGCTGGATGTTCGTCCAGAACGGCGTGCCGTCGACCTTGTGGTTCTGCGACCAGTGCCCGTCGGACATCTGACTGCGCAGCAGATGGTCCATGGCCCGGTTCGCCGCGTCGCGGTCGCCGGCCGCCAGGAGTCCCGTACCGATGTGGTAGAGGTCGCGGGCCCACACCAGGTGGTACGAACCGGTCTCGGGCGCGATGTGCCGGTCGGTGCCGAACGCCCACGGCATGGACGGCGAGGCGATGAACGCGCCGGGGTTGTGCTTGTCCTCGCTCGCGGCCAGCGCCACCACGGACGCCGTGTAGAGGGCCTGGTCGGACGGACTCCGCAGGCTCCCGGGCGAGTTGGGCAGTCCGGCGAGGTAGTCGGCCCAGCCGCGCCCGTACGCGCGCGAAGCCGCCTCGAAGCCCCGCCGGAGCGAGCGCCGCGCCGTGCGCACGGCCTCCGCGGGCTTCTCGCCGAAGCCGAGCACCACCGTCTGCCGCGTGCGGGCGCATCCGTCCATGCGGAGCCGGCCGACCTGCACGACGTTTCCGGGGCCCGCGGTGGCGTAGTGGTGCTTCAAGCGGCCCTGGTTCTCGGAAAGTTCGCTCCAGCCGTCGTTCACGCCGAGATAGCCGACCGTCGACTCCGCGAAGCCGTCCTGGGCGACGAGCGCGCTCGCCGCGTGCTCGTCCTTCGCGACGAGTGCGCCGTCCTGGGGGAAGGCGCTGTCGTCGTTGCCCTCGCCGGACAGCGACGGGTCGTGCAGGACGAACACCTGGAGCGGCGCGCCCGTCTCGGAGCGCACCTCGACGTCGACGAGGACGCTCGCGCGCTCAGGATCGGTGACGTACCGCGTGACCGCGCACCAGCCCGTGCCCCTGCTGGTGAGCCGGTAGGCGGGAGCGCCGCCCTGCCCGCACAGCTCCGTACGGCACTCGCCGTCGCTGAGGCGTTCCGCGAACGTCTTCCCGTCCGTGATCACGAGCTGCGTCTGCCGGCTGGCGGGGGTGCTCAGGTCCGGGTAGTACGTCTCGCTCATCCGGCCGCCCTGGAGCGTGAACCACACCGGGCTCTGCTTCGTGCGCGAGGTGCCGAAGCCGGTCTTGTCGGCAGGGGCGAACGCCGCGCTCGCGCCCGGGCCGCCGGGCGCCTCTCCCGAGGCCGTCCCCGTGGTTCCCCCTGCGGCCTCGGCCCGGGCCACTCCCGCCAGCGGGACCGGGGCGGCGATCGCCGACGCCCCGACCAGCGCTGCTCGCAGGAAGTTCCGGCGGGAGTTGGTACGCACGCATCCTCCAGGTGAGGAGAGAAACGGGGGCCGGCCGACCGCCGCGCCCCGATGAGTTCATCACGTGAAGCCGCTTGGTCGGACGGCCACGTCCCGGGTGAGCGAAAGCTTCGCGGCGGAGAAACGAGACGTCAAGAGTGAGTGTTGTGACTACAAGGAATGAACGCCCACGGGCGCTTTCTCGGTAATGGTCCCGTATAGGCACCCGGTGACACTTCGGGGCACGGCCGTCTCAACAGGCCCGCGGGCGCCGGTAGTTGACGATGTGACGTCGCCGTGGGGCTGCCCTGACGGGCTCCGGTTGCTGACGGCACGTCAGCGCCGTACCGGTACCGGCGTCGACCGCCGCACGGGCCGTAACGGTCCTACGGGTGGTCAGTCGCTCACGCGGGCGGCCAGCACGCAGGCGTCGTCCTCACGCTCCCCGCCGGCGAACTCCTCGATGAGGACGCGCACGCACTCGTGCGCCGAGCGCGTCCCGGCGAAGCGGCCCGCGAGGTCCAGCAGGCGGTCCGCCGCGGTGTGCTGCGCGCCCGCGGTGCCCGGCCCCCCGGCGCGCGGGGCGAGCCCGTCCGTGTGCAGCACCAGCAGGTCGCCGGGGCGCAGCACTTCGGTGCTCTGGCCGTACGCGGCACCCGAGGTCGCCCCGAGCATCACGCCCTGCGGGGGGCGCAGCACCCTGCCCCCGCCGCCGCGGAAGAGGACCGGCGCCGGATGCCCCGCCTGGGCCCAGGTGAGGGTGCGGTCGGCGGGCTCGTAGCGGCAGCACACCGCGCTGCCGAGAGCGGGCTGGGCGGAGGCCTCCAGCAACCGGTTCAGATGGCCCATCAGCACGCCCGGCTCCACGCCCGCGAAGGCCATGCCGCGCACCGCCCCCAGCAGCATCGCCATCCCGGAGGCGGCCGCGACGCCGTGCCCGGTGAGGTCTCCCGCGGAGAGGAGGGTGGCGCCGCCGGGCAGTTCGAGCGCGTCGTACCAGTCGCCGCCGATCATGGTGCTCGTCGCGGACGGCAGATAGTGCGAGGCGATGTCGAGGGTGCCCACGGCGCCCGTGCGTCCCGGCCCGCCGCCGCGGGGAATCCGCCGCGAGCCCCGCCAGGGCGGGAGCACCGTCTCCTGCAACTCGGCCGCGAGCCTCCGCTCGGCCTGCGCGGCGTTCCGCTCGTGGCGGACCGTCTCGCGGATCTCGCGTACGGCGTGCTCGCTGCGGCGCAGCTCGCTGACGTCACGGAGCACGGCCCACATCGCCGCGGTGCCGTCCTGGCCGTCGAGCACCGGCTCGCCGAGCAGATGGAGACTGCGGACCGCGCCGTCCGGACGCATGATCCGGAACTCCTTGTCGATGGGCCTGCCGTCCACGAGGCAGTCCGTCACGGCCGACGCCAGCAGGGGCTGGTCGTCGGGGAGCACCCAGGAGGGGAGTTCGTCGAGGGAGAGAGGCCCGTCCTCGGCCGCGCGGCCGAAGATCCCGTACAGCTCCTGGGACCAGGACACCTCGTCGGTGAGCAGGTTCCACTCCGCGCTGCCCACCCGGCCGGTGAGCGTCGTGGGATCACCGGAAGAGTCCGGGGCGTCCGTGGGCGCCCTGCCTCCCGTGGCGTCACCGGCAGCGGCCGACGGGCCGCTCGGCGGGGGCGGTACGGGAGCGCCCGCCCGCAGCTGGCCCAGGTGTTCGTCCAGGTCGTCGAGGTGGTGGGCGGCGAGGTCGCACAGGGCTCGCCGCCAGCGTCGCGCCGGGTCCTCGACTCCCTCGCCGTCCTCGTCCGCCGCGCGGGGGCGCACGGCGTCGATACCGCCGCGCAGGTGCCGCGCCTGCGTGATGAGGGCGTCCAGCACACCGTGTCCGGGCGGCTGGGAGGCCGCGCGGTCCGCATCGAGGTGGGAGGGCATCGAGATCTCCGATACGGGAAGTGAGGGCTCGGTTACGACTGTTGCACAGGCGGCGACCCTCCGTAAGTGGTTTCGCGATACCCGATCCGGTGGTGCTCGCGACATATGCCCCCAGGCCGAACCGCCCCGGGTGCCGCCCGCCGCCTCCCGACCACGGCTGGGTCCCTGCCGGGAGTGCCGGTAAGCTCCCCGCCCGTACGGGAGGTCTCTCCATTCCGCTTGTGCCCCGGCCGTGCACCAGGAGTAGAACGGCGACCACCGGCAAGGATGCTGGTCAACGGAAATCCCGTTGCCAGTCGAACACCCCGCACCGGATGCTGACCCTTATGTTCGTCGATTCCGTCGATTCAGACATAGCGCCCAGCGGCACGCTGCTCGGCCTCCTTCAGAGAGGCCGCGGCGACGGCACGCTGCACGCGCTGGCGGCACCCCGTGCCGAGGCGCTCGCCGCGCTGAGGCAGTGCGTGCTCCACGATCCCCGGCGGGACTGGCAGATCGAGCACCGTTCGCTCTACTACGCACGGCTCCACATGGAGCTCGACGCCTCGCTCGACGACATCGAGGAACACCTCTTCGCTCCGGAGGACGGGCTCCCCTCCGCGGGCGACTGCGAGATGCGCACGGGGCTGGCGCTCTCCGTGCTGGGCCACCTCGCCTCGTACGAGAACGCCGGCGCGACGCGACTCCTGCGCCGGTACGCCACGTCGGGCGCCAACTGGCAGTGGGCCCTGGACGAACTGGCCGTACGCGACGAGGACGAGGGCCTGCGCGGGCTGGGCCCCGCCGTGCTCTCCCGCTTCCCGCACACCGCGGAGGGCGACGCGGAGCTGGCCGCCGCGGCGAGGGACGCTTTCGAGCCCCGTCCGTGGCGTCTGTGGGCGGAGGACCCGGCACGTCCCGAGCAGGCGGAGCGGCTGCGCCGCGTGCGCGAAGCGGGCTGCTTCGACCGCTGGCAGCGGCAGCTGCACGCCCAGGGGCCGAGGCCCGGCTGGAGCGTGCGCGAAGTCCTCGACTGGGCGCAGGACGGATACGAGCAGCACCCGCGGGTCTCCCGGGAGGCGGCCGCCGCCCGGTGCCTGTCCGCCGTGGCCGCTCCCGAGGACCGGGCAGAGCTGCTCGACGCGGCCCGCGGCCAGCGCGAGGCCGCACGCGCGGCGGCGCTGCGCCACCTCGCCGGCCACGGCGATCCCGACGCCCTCGACCTCATCGAACTGGCCGCCGCCGAGCCGAGCGAGACCGTCGCCGAGGCCGCGCTCTGCGCGTTCGCGAGGATGCGCAGCACGGCGGCCGTCGTCCGCGCCCGGCAGTGGGTGTCCGCCCCCGCGGGCTCGCTGCCCGCTCGTCTGACGACCGTGGCGGCGGAGATGCTCGCCTGCTGCGGCGCGGCTCAGGACGCGGAGGCGGTTCTGGGCGCGCTGCGCCGCACCGTGCGCGAGGAAGGGCCCGACAGCGACGAGCTCTGGCCCCTCGTGGACGGCGTCGGCCGGCTCGGCGTGGAATGCGCCGCACCCGTGCTCCGGCACATCTACCGGGAGACGGCCTCCTCACAGCTGCGCGGCCGTGCGGCGGGGGCGCTCGCCCTCACCGATCCGTCGTTCGCCGCGGGCTTCGCCGTGGAGTGCCTGTGGGACTGCGAGGAGACCACGCGGGCCGTCGCCGCGGAGTACGCCGCGACCGGGGACGAGCGCGTTGTCGAACGGCTGCGGCGGCTCGCCGCTGATCCCGCCGAGGAGGCCGGTGTGCAGAGCGCGGTGCGCGGCAGGCTCAGCCCGGGGACGGGTGCGGAGGCGGGGCGCTGACGCCGGGTCGGGTCGCGGCGTACTCCACGGCGAGGGAACCGCGGCGGCGGGGCCGGTGCGGACTCTCGCGTGAACTGCCGTAAGGGGGCGCGCAGTCGGGACCGCGCGCTGGTCACGTAAGCGACATCAGGGGCTGTTCCGGGCGTTGTCGGTGCCACCGCATAGTGTGTCCGTCGTGACTGAGCACGCCCCGCCGATCGTCCCGTCCCCGGCTCCCGGCCCCGCGGCCGACGAGGGGCTGGCGCGGCGGCTGCGCGCTCTCGCCTGCACCGCGCCGCTGCACGATCTGGACGTCCGCAAGGCCAACCTCGCGGGGGAGTACAGCACTTACGCGATGGCCGAGGTCGCACTCAGCGCCATCGACCTCGTCACCCTCCAGATGGACTTCGACACCGGCGCCGACCATGAGGACGTCGTGGCGCGGCTGCTGCCCCGCGTCGCCGCCCAGGCTCCGGGCCGTTCCGCCGCGGAGCACGAGCGCGTCGCCCGCTGGGTGCTGGAGAACCTGCTCAACGTCGGCAGCGTCGACCGCGGATTCCGCGCCGTGTACGGCACGTTCGGGCCGGAGGGCTCCTATGTGCGCCGGGACTACGACTTCAAGCTGATCGAGGAGGTCCCGGGGCCCGGCGGCAGCGTGTATCTGCGTACCACCGACGAGGCGGTCAACGTCCTGGTCGGCGCGCTCGACACCGACGTCACCAGCGCCCAGATCGCCGCCGAGGTCAAACTGGAGGTCCTCGTCAGCCGCGGGCGCCTCGCAGACGCCCAACTCGCGGCGGAGCAAGCCCGTTACCGCACGGTGCAGTATGCGGAGACGCTGCGCCGCACCCTTGAGGCCACGCGGCGCGACGTCCGCGCGGTGGACTGGTTGAGCACCGTGCCCGACATGATCACCGAGGCCCTGGAGCACGTCGCCGAGCGCTACCGCCACGAGAACGCGATCCTCACCAACATCCGCCGCGCCCGCGACGAGGCGGCGACCGAGCGGGGCCCCGACCACAAGCGCCGCGCCGCCGAGCTCGTCGACATCGTCAAGGACTGCATCCGCCGCCACACCCAGCTCCAGTCCCGGCTGCTGGCGGCCGGGCCGCTCTTCCGTGCCGAGCAGGACCGTCAGGCGTTCGCGCCGCCGGCCGCCCGCACCGGCCTCGATCTGTACGGTCAACTGCTCGCGCCGCTCCTGCCGTTGCCGCTGGAGCACGCGGGCGGGGTCACGGACGCCTTCTTCGCTCACGGGGCGGGGCTGCGCACGCCGGGTGCCACGCGCCTCGGCGATCTGACGGAGATGCTGCTGACGCCGCCCGCACCGCGCGAACACCTGGGCGCCGAGATGCCGGAGCCGGATCTGATCGCCACCCCGGACGACAGCAGGTTCAGCGAGGAGCAGCTGGAGTCCGCCATGGAGCTGCTGGCGCTCCCGGCGGACGCGCCGCGCAGGCTCTCCGGGCTGCTGGCCGACGCCAGGCGCCTCGATCCCGAACTGCCCCATCTCGTCTCGCTGCTGGCGGTGCACGCCGCGAGCCCGCCCGTGGGCACCGCCCACCGCCAGGGCGAGCGCACGCTGCTCTTCGCCGTCGACGACGGCGAAGAGCTCGACGACGAGGAGTTCGGGGGAGCGGACCTGATCGTGGGCACGGCGGTGCTCGACGAGGCGGAGGCGGCGTCCAGCCGTGACGGCCGGGAGGGGGCGGCATGAGGCGCCGGGCCACGGCGGCGGGAGCCGCGGTGACAGCGGCCGTGGGCACGCCGGTTCCGCCCCTCGCGCCGTCCACGGCCCGACGTGAACTGCCGTGTGAGGCGGGTGCGTTGACACTCGGCCACGACCCCCGTCCCCGTCCCGCCCGCATCCGACCCCGAGGCGCAGGAGTGACGCACCCGTGACCGAACACCTCGACCAGAGCGGGGACCTGGACGACGGAGCGGGCAACCCGGCCGCCTCCGGCTCCCGTCCCGGCTCACCGTCGTCACAGGCGGCGGTCACGCCCGCCGACACCGCCGACGCCGCGCGCCTCGTCTCCTTCGGGCTGCAGCCCAAGCTGCTCCCCGCCCGTGACGCCGAATACGCGGGTCTGCTGCGGCGTTACCGCGAAGAGCCCGCGTTCGCGCGCCTGGCCGACGCCGTCGCCACGGGGCTGGGCCTCGTCGTCCTGGAGGTCTCGCACCGGGCCGGAATGGCCCTCGCCGCGGGGGAGGACTCGGTCTTCGCCGTCCGGATGGGCGACTACGCGCGCCGGGCCGCCGCCGACTCCGCCGACCGCTTTCTGCACGGCCTCGCCCATCTGGCCGTCGCGGCAATGGCGTTCCCCCGTCCCGAAGACCTCGCCGACGACAGCTACATCGGCCGCATCTCGGTCAACGGCGTGGACTCCTTCGTACGGCAGGCGTGCCGGCGACTCGCGGAGCGCGCGGAGGAGGCGGGCGAGAACCACGACCCGGTCACCGACGCTCCCGGCCTCGAAGCCGCCTGGCGGGTGTACGCACGGCGCAGCGCCACCGGCGCCACCAAGGACGCCCGCAGGCTTGCCGGTTCGACGACCGGCATCATCGGCAAGGCCGTCGCCTTCCTCGTCGACTCCGGATTCCTCCAGCGCACGAGCGACGACGCGGGAGGCACCTACCGCACCACCGCCCGCTACCAGCTCCAGGTCCGCGACATGGCGGGCAGCGCCGCGATGTCCGAACTGCTGGAGCTGGGCGTCGTCCCCGTCAGCGACGGCACCGCCACGCTCCTCCCGGCCCCCGAGGGCGACGGCTCGCAGATCGCGGGCGACGCGGCCCTCCCCTTCCACTCGTGAACCGGACTTCCACGCGTGATCCGGCTCGCGTCCATGACCCTGCCGCCCCGGGCCGGGCCCGTCCCGTAGCCGTATGCCCCTGTCGAGCGGACCGCGGCATGTCCAGCGCCCGTTGCCGTCAGCCCGCGCTCCGGCCCCGGCAACCGACCGCCAACCCCACCCCGTAGACCACCGACCACCACGACCACGAGAGCCCGCCGCCATGTACGAGCTGTCCCGGATCCGCCTCTACTCCATCGGACCCGCCGGTGCGCGCTACGCCGACACCGTGCTGGATCTGCGCGGAGTCGGCGGCCCGGTGCCCAGCCCGGCGCCCGCCCAGGCCGACTTCTTCGAGGACGAGCCGGCGGGACCGCCGCGCCGTCCCGCGCCCGCCGGAGTCCTCTTCCTGGAGAACGGCGGCGGCAAGTCCGTCCTGCTGAAGCTGATCTTCTCCGTGATGCTGCCGGGCCACCGCAACACCCTCGGCGGTGCGAGCTCCGGCGTGCTGCGCAAGTTCCTGCTCGCCGACGACTGCGGGCACGTGGCCCTGGAGTGGCAGCACACCCGCACCGGCGAGACGGTCGTCGTCGGCAAGGTCAGCGAGTGGCGCGGACGCCAAGTCTCCAGCGACCCGCGGAAGTTCGCCGAGGCCTGGTACTCCTTCCGGCCCGGTCCCGGCATGACGCTCGACTCGCTGCCCGTCGCGGAGTCGGCCGCGCTGCGCCCGGCCTCCGAGGGCGGTTCCACGGCGCGCGGCAGACGGCGCACCATGAAGGGCTTCCGGGACGTCCTGACGGAGACGGGCAAGGCGTACCCGAACCTCGACGTCGCCTGGGAAGAGGTGCACGAACGCTGGACGGAGCGCCTCACCGGTCTCGGCCTCGACCCCGAACTCTTCCGCTACCAGCGGGAGATGAACGCCGACGAGGGCGAGGCCGCCGGCCTCTTCGCCGTCAAGAACGACTCGGACTTCACCGACCTGCTGCTGCGGGCCGTCACCGACACACGCGACACCGACGGCCTTGCCGACCTCGTCCACGGCTTCGCCCACAAGCTCGGCCGCCGCACCGAACTCACCGCGGAGCGCGACTTCACCGCCGGGTCCCTCGAACTGCTGCGCCGCATCGGCGAATCCGCGGAGCAGCGCGAGCGTGCCCGCGACATCCACGCCGCCGCCGAACGGCGCGCACGCACGCTGGTGCGCCGCCTCTCGGCGCGCGGCGACGCCGAACGCCGCACGAGCGCCGAGCTCGCCGAACGGGCCGCCGAGGCGGAAGAGGCCGTCACCCGAGCCGCCGCCACGCGCGAACGCTCCTCCCTCATCGCTGCCGAACTCGCCTACAGACACGCCTCGTCCGCGCTGGAGGGAGCGGAGAAGGCCGCCTCCGCGCAGCGCCGCGAACTCACCGAGGCCCGCACCCTGCACTCGGCCTGGCAGGCGGCCGAGACCGTGCTCGCGCACCGCACCGCCGCCGACCGTGCCGCACGGCTCTCCGACGCGATCCGCGAGGCCGAACGGGACGCCGCACCCGCGCTCGCCGCCCGGGCCACCGCCGCGGCCGACCTCGTACGCGCCCTGCACGCGGCGTCCGAGGAGGCCGAGCACACGGCCGCGGTGGAGGAGGAACGCTCCGCCGCCCTCCAGGCCGAGTCGGAGGCGGCGCACCGGGACGCCACCGCCGCCGCCACGGAGGCCCAGCGCGCCCGCAGCGAGACGGGCCATCTGCGCCAGCGCCTCGCGGAGGTGGAGCAGGAGACGGCGGAGGCGGTCCGCGCCGGGTGGATCGAGTCACCTGAGGAGGGCGGCGGCGAGAGCACGGCCGATCCCGCCGCTGCCGCCCTCGCCGCCGAGGACGCCGGACGGCGCGCCGCCGCGGCCTGGGAGGAGTCGTCCGAGTCCGCACGCCGCGCCGCCGAGCGGGCCCACGAGGCGAGCGCTGAGCTCTCCCGCGCCGAACTGGCCGCCGCCCGCGCCGAAGACGCGGCCGCGGCGGCGTCTGCCGCGTACGGTGCCGAACGCCGCACGGCCGAGACCCTGGGCACGGAGGAACGCCTCGCCGAACTTCTCGGCATGCCGCACACGGCCGGGCGTCCAGTGCCGGACGGCGAATCCTCCGCGCCCGCGGTGCCCTCGCCGCGCACGGCCCGCAGCGACGACGAGCAGGGGGCGCCCGCGGCCGTCCGCGCCGAAGGCCCCCTCACCGCCGAGGAGTTGGATGCCGCGGGGGAGACGCTGGCGGAGCTTCTCAACGACGCGGTCGCCCGCAGCGAACGGCAGCTGTTCGAGCTGCGCACCGCCGCGGCCGAGGACTCCCGCATGCTGGGCGCCCTCGGTGACGGCGGCCTGCTGCCGCCCGCCCCCGACGTCACCGCGACCGTGGACTTCCTCGGCGAGCACGGCATCCCCGCGCTGCCCGGCTGGCGCTATCTCGCACAAGCCGTCGACCCGGCAGACCACGCCGACGTGCTGGCGGCCCGGCCCGAGCTGGTCGACGGCGTCGTCATCACCGACCCCGCCAGCCACACCCGGGCCCAAGAGGCCCTGTCCGGCGCGGCGTTGCTGCCCCGCTCCGCGGTGGCGGTCGGCACCGCCGCGGCCCTCCTCGCGCCCGTCCCCCGCGAGGGCTCCGCGGAGCGGCGCGACGACGTCTTCCTCGTACCGCCGAACCCGGCCATGCACGACGAGCAGGCCGCCGACGAGGAGCGCAGGCAGCTGCGCGGCAGGGCGCTCGCCCGCGACGAGGAGATCCGCACCCTCGCCGCCCGCCTCTCCGCCGACCGCACCCTCTCGGCTCGGCTCGCCTCGTGGCGCACCGGCTGCCCCCCGGGGCGCCTCGCGGAGCTGGCGGCGGCGGCCGAGAGCACCCGGGACGCCGCGGAGGCGGCCCGTACACACCTCGCACAGGCGCGTACGGCGCACGAAGAGGCGGAGGAGGCGGCGGCCGACGCCGCCCGCGTTCGGGACGAACAGCAGGAACAGGCGCAGCGCTCGCGCCGCGGCGCCGACGCCCTTGCCGGCCTCGCCTCCCGTCTGCGGGAGCGCGGCGGCTGGCTGACCCGGCTCCGCGCCCTCGCAGAGGAGACCGTCGAGGCGGAAGAGCGGGCGGAGACCTGTCTGACGCGTGCACGCGCGGGCGACGAGGACAGACGGGCCGCCCAGCGTGCGGCGGACGACGCGCGCCGCACCGCCCGTGCCCTGCGCGCCGAACGCGCCCAGATCGCCGGCGTCCCCGACGACATCGACGAGACCCTCCCGGCGCCGGGCGGCACGTCGCTGCCCGCGCTGCGCGAGGCCTACCGGTCGGCCTCGCGGCTGTACGAGAAGGTCGGTGTGGGCGCGGACCTGCGTGCCGAGCAGGCGCACGCCGAGAGCGACGAATCCGCGGCACGGGCGGCCCTGGACCGGCTCACCAACAAGGTCCGCACCCGCGCCGCGCAGCTGCTGGACGGGTCCGACGGCGCGGACGGCCCCGCCCGCCAGGCCGCCGCGGCACGTGCCGAGGCGCGCGTGCAGATGCTCGAGTCCCGCGCCGCCGCCGCGAGCGAACAGCTCGGCAGGCTGCGCGGCGAGGCCGAGCGGCTGGCACCGGCCCACGGCGAGTGCCACACGGAGCTGCCGGCGGGCATGGAGCCGGGCGACGTCGAGGAGGCGCAGCGCCTGCTGCGTACGGCCAACGCCGAACTCGCCGCGCACAGCGACGAGTTGGAGGAGGCCCGGACGGCGCACGCCGCGCTTGTGCGGGCGCTCGGCAGCGCCGAGGAGGCCGCGGACGGATTCGACGAGACGGCCGCGCTCCTGCGCGACCTGCTGCGCGATCCGCAGCAGCCCGCCCCGCAGGAGGCCTCCGAGGCTCCCGAGCCCTACCCCGGCACGCTCGCCGAGGCCCGCCAGAGCGCGGCCGAGGCGCGCCGCTCCCTGCGGGGCTGCGCGGCCGACCTCTCCGGCGCCGAGCAGTCGGTGCGCGAGGCGTGCGACGTGCTCGTACGGCACGCCAACTCCACCCGGTACGAGCAGGTCCGCACCCCCGCCCGGCAGCAGATCCGCGAACTGCCCGCCGCCGCCCTGCCGGAGCACGCGTCCGCCTGGGCGGAGGCCTTCGCACCGCGGCTCCGCGTGCTCAGCGACGAGCTGGAGCAGCTGGAGCGCAACCGTGACAGCATCGTCGACCGGCTGCGCGGTCTCGTGGAGTCGTCGCTGGCGACGCTGCGTTCGGCGCAGCGCCTCTCCAGGCTGCCGGAGGGCCTGGGGGAGTGGTCGGGCCAGGAGTTCCTGCGCATCCGCTTCGACGACCCCGACCAGGCCGTGCTGTCCGAGCGGCTGGGCGAGGTCGTCGACGAGACCACCCGTACCGCCGTCGCGAAGAGCTCCGATCTGCGGCGGGACGGAATGTCCCTGCTGCTGCGGGGAGTTCACGCCGCGCTGGAGCCGCGCGGGGTCTCCGTGGAGATCCTCAAGCCGGACGCGGTGCTGCGTGCCGAGCGGGTGCCGGTCGGTCAGATGGGCGACGTCTTCTCCGGCGGCCAGCTGCTGACCGCCGCCATCGCCCTGTACTGCACGATGGCGGCGCTGCGCGGCAACGACCGCGGCCAGGAGAAGGACCGGCACGCAGGGACGCTGTTCCTCGACAACCCCATCGGGCGCGCCAACGCCACCTATCTCCTGGAGTTGCAGCGCGCGGTCGCCGACGCGCTCGGCGTCCAACTGCTCTACACCACGGGCCTGTTCGACACCACGGCCCTGGCCGAGTTCCCGCTCGTCATCCGGCTGCGCAACGACGCCGACCTGCGGGCCGGGCTGAAGTACATCAGCGTCGAGGAGCATCTGCGTCCGGGGCTGCCGGAGCAGGATCCCGAAGAGGAGGCCTCCCAGGGGGAGATCACCGCCACGCGGATGTTCCGGCGGCCGCCGGAGGACGGCGGCCACGAGCCGCGCGTTCCGGCTCAGGCGGAGGGCCCTCGCGGGGAGCTCTGACCGGCCGGCGTCACGTCGCGCCCGGGCCGCTGGGAACTCCCGCGAACGTCAACAGCCCTGCGGCCAGGCAGAGTTCACAGAATTCACACGTTGCGGCCGTCGTGCTGGGTCCGCCTCCGGGCCTTGGCCCGTGCCGTCGTCTTCGCGCCTGCCTGCCTCTTCGCCTGGGCGTGCGCCTGCCCCGACGGCCGGGATCGCTGCGACTGCGGCTGCGATTGGGGATGCGATGGGGACTGTGCCTGCGGCTGGGGCTGGGATTGCGACTGCGACCGGGATTGCGGCTGCGGGTCCGGCTTCCGCCTCGTCCGCGTGCGCGCCCGGTCCACGGCACGCTCCCGGGCCGCGCTGCTCGGCTCGGAGAGCACCCCGTGCCGCTGCCGCCACACCTGGCGCGTCACCCACACATCGAGCACCGCCCACGTCGCCACCACGGTGCTGGCCACGGTGGAGATCACCATGGGGAAGGCCAGCCACACCTGCGCGAGCGAACAGAGCACGGCGATCATCAACTGCACGAGGGTCACCGCGACGATGACGAGCGCGCGAACCGCCGCCGAACGGACCGAGTCCGGCAGTCTTGGCCTCGCGTACATGATCCTTTCACTCCCCCCTCAGAATCCCCCAAGCGTCACACGTTTCCACGTCAGTGGACTGCGCCACAATCCGCGAACGCGTCTGGGGCATCGACGGACATCTCAGGATGAGGCACCCTGGACGGCCGGTTTTCCCGCTCGGACACATCTACGACTCGGTACTGCGTCAGTAGTAGGCTCACGCCGTTTGATGTCGGAACTCGCCCCCGGGCGGACGGGGTTGACTAGGGGAGGCCATGCGCTTGCGCGGTAGGTCGATCCGCCGGAAGATCGTGGTGCTGCTGCTGGTGCCGCTGCTGTCCCTGGTGTCCATCTGGGCCTTCGCCACGTACATCACCGGCCGTCAGGCGCAGGAGCTGCTCAACGTCGTCAACACCGTGGACAAGGTGGGGGATCCGGCGGAGGACACGGCGCAGGCGCTCCAGCGGGAGCGGCGGCAGGTCATGGTCTACCTCGCCGACCCGCGCGGCTCCGAGGCCCTGACCCAGCTGAAGAAGCAGCAGCGGGACACGGACGCGCAGATAGCGAGGCTGCGTTCCAACGCCGGTGCCACCGGCCTGCGTTCGAACCTCACGGACAACGCGCACCAGCGTCTCGACGCGATGCTGGACAAGCTCGACGGGCTGCGGAAGGTCCGCAAGGCGGAGGAGAACACGCTCACCCGCGGCGGCGCCTTCCAGGCGTACAACGAACTCATCGACCCCTGCTACACGTTCCTCAGCGCGCTCGGCGGCCTCGACGACGTCGACCTCGATAAGCAGGGCCGCGCCCTCGTCGGTCTCGCACGCGCCCGCGAGTATCTCTCCCGCGAGGACGCGCTGATGGCCTCCGCGCTCGCCTCCGGGAAGATGACCAAGGGCGACCGCCGGGCCTTCTCGGACCGCGTCGCCGAGCGCAGCCTCACCTACGAGACGACCCTCTCCGAACTGCCCGCCGAGGAGCGGCAGATCTTCGAGACGTACTGGAACGGCACCGACGGCCGCACGCTGCGCAGCTACGAGGACGCCGTCATCGCTGCGGGCCCCCGCGGCACGTCCGGCGTCGTCAACTCCGAACGCTGGCAGTCGGCGACCTCGACCGTCCTCACCGACCTCGAGCGCATGAACTTCGAGGCCCGCGACCGCTACGAGCAGCGCGTGCAGCCCGACGCGACCAAGGTGATCATCCAGGCCGGAGCGGCGGCGCTGCTCGGCGCGGCCGCCGTCGTCGCCTCGCTGATCATCTCCTTCCGGGTCGGCCGCGGACTCATACGCGATCTGCGCACCCTGCGCAGGGAGGCGCAGGAGGCCGCGGGCGTACGGCTGCCCAGCGTGATGCGGCGCCTGGCCGCCGGCGAGGCCGTCGACATCGAGACCGAGGCGCCCAGGCTGGAGTACCCGCAGGACGAGGCCGGACAGGTCGGCCAGGCGGTCAACACCCTCCAGCGGGCGGCGGTCGAAGCGGCCGTGAAACAGGCGGACATGCGGCGCGGTGTCTCCGAGGTCTTCGTCAACCTGGCCCGCCGCAACCAGGTACTGCTGCACCGCCAGTTGAGCCTCCTCGACCACATGGAGCGGCGCACCGAGGACTCCGACGAACTCGCCGACCTCTTCCGCCTCGACCACCTCACGACCCGCATGCGCCGCCACGCCGAGGGTCTGGTCATCCTCTCCGGCGCCGCGCCCTCCCGGCAGTGGCGCAAGCCCGTACAGCTGATGGACGTCGTACGGGCGGCCGTCGCCGA
Source organism: Streptomyces winkii (assembly GCF_032248595.1). Classification (NCBI taxonomy): domain Bacteria; kingdom Bacillati; phylum Actinomycetota; class Actinomycetes; order Kitasatosporales; family Streptomycetaceae; genus Streptomyces; species Streptomyces winkii. The sequence goes on from NZ_JASTTH010000003.1 coordinate 679,083, forward strand.
GGTCGAGGACTACGAGCGCATCGAGGTGCGCCGCCTCGCGCGGCTCGCGGTGGACGGCGGCTCCGTCGCCGACCTCACGCACCTCATAGCCGAACTCCTGGAGAACGCAACGGTGTTCTCGCCGCCGCACACGGCGGTCCAGGTCCTCGGCGAACGCGTCGCCAACGGCTTCACCCTGGAGATCCACGACCGCGGGCTGGGCATGGCGGCCGACGCGCTGCTGGAGGCGAACCTGCGGCTCGCGGAGACGCCGGAGTTCGAGCTCTCCGACACCGACCGCCTCGGCCTCTTCGTGGTCTCCCGCCTCGCGCAGCGGCAGGGCGTGCGCGTCTCGCTCCAGCCCTCGCCGTACGGCGGCACGACGGCCGTCGTCCTCATCCCCGGCAGGATCCTCACCGAGACCTCGGGACACGACGACGACCGCGGCGACCAGGAGCGCCTGGGCAAGGGGGTCTCCGGTACGCGGCTGGACGCCCTCACCCGCGGTCCCGCCGCGCCGGCCCCGGGAGGGACGCCGCGGCAGCGTGCCGCCCTGGACGGCCCCGTCGAACTGGAGGCGCCGCTCGGAGAGTTGGAGAAGGGCCCCGGCCGCGAGACCCGCGAACCCGGCGGGACGGACGCGGACACCGAGCGGCCGGCGCCGCTGCGCAGTGCGGGAGGCCCGGTCGCGCTGGGCGGTCCCAGGCCCGGCCTGGAGCAGCATCAGCAGGCGCAGGACGAGCCAGACGGTTCCTCCCGGCCCACGTCGTCCTCGCAGGGAGAGGGCAGGAACGGGCTGGCCCCGCTGCCGCGCCGCCGCCCCCGTACTCCCGTACTGGTCGCGGACCACGGTCGCACCGTCGGGCGCCAGGAGGCGCCGGACGTCAAGGAGGCCGAGGACGCCCAGGAAGCCGAGGAGGGCGAGGAGAGCGAGGCGCGGCCGGACCGCCGGGAGCGCACGGATCGCTCCGCCGATACAGCTTCCAGCGCTACGCCCGCCACCGGACCGGCGCCGTCCGGTACGGTCAGCGGACTGCCCCGCAGGGTCCGGCAGGCGAACCTGGCACCCCAGCTCAAACAGGACTCGGGCGAAGCGGCCCCGGGGCGCGGCGATCGCGGGCCCCGCCCCGGCGATCTGGCGAACCGCGACGCGGATGAGGTACGCAGCCGGATGGCTTCGCTCCAGCGCGGCTGGCAGCGCGGCCGCCAGCACAACGCCGGCGCATCGGGGGACGAGGCGACGGACCCAGCACCAGGAACGACACCGGAGGGGGACGGTCGATGACCGCACCGAAAGGCACGGAGAGCAACGCTTCTGGGAGCGGTGAACTCAACTGGCTCCTGGACGAGTTGGTCCAGCGTGTCGGCAGCATCAGCAAGGCTCTCGTGCTCTCCGGCGACGGGCTGCCCCGCGGAGCGTCCCAGAATCTGACGCGGGAGGACGGCGAGCATCTGGCGGCGGTCGCGTCCGGATTCCACAGCCTCGCCAAGGGAGTCGGCCGCCACTTCGACGTCGGCGGCGTACGGCAGACCGTCGTCGAGCTGGAGGAGGCCTTTCTCTTCGTCACGGCCGCGGGAGACGGCAGCTGCCTGGCCGTCGTCGCCGAAGCGGACGCCGATGTGGGGCTGATCGCCTACGAGATGACCCTCCTGGTCAAGCGGGTCGGTGCGCACCTGGGCACCGCCCCCCGGTCGGGTCCGCCGAGCCGCACGGGCGGGAACTGACGGAATCCGAACGGAACTCGATGATGACGGACCGCTGGTTCGACGACGCCGCAGGGCCTGTGGTGCGGCCGTACGCCATGACGCGCGGCCGCACCCGCAGCAGCTCCGATGAGGAACGTCTCGACCTCATCGCACTGGTGATCGCGCAGAGCCGGGACGGTGAAGGTGACGCGAAGCCCGACGAGAACGTCGACGGCGACGGCGACAATCACGCGGGCGCGGCCGGTGCGGAGACCGGCGGCGGCACTCACGTCAACGCCGATGTGCTCGCGGACAACTCTCTCGCGCCGGAGCACGTCGACATCGTCGTCCAGTGCCGCCGTGCTCCGCAGTCCGTGGCCGAGCTGGCCGCCGAACTCGACCTGCCCGTCGGCGTCGTACGCGTCCTCATCGGGGACCTCATCGACGCGGACTGGGTCCGCGTCAGCCGGCCCGTCCCTCCGGCGGAACTGCCGGACGAAAGCATCCTGAGAGAGGTTATCGATGGCCTTCGGGCGCTCTAAACGAGGCGCCGGCGCCGCGTCGCCCGCCGAACCGGTGACGCTGAAGCTCCTCGTGGCGGGGGGCTTCGGCGTCGGCAAGACGACTCTCGTCGGATCCGTCAGCGAGATAAAACCCCTGCGCACCGAGGAGACGCTCACCGAGGCCGGCCGTCCGGTGGACGACACCGCGGGAGTCGAGGCGAAGTCCACGACCACCGTCGCCATGGACTTCGGCCGCATCACGATCAACGACGGCCTGGTGCTGTACCTGTTCGGCACGCCCGGCCAGGACCGGTTCTGGTTCCTGTGGGACGAGCTGGCGCAGGGCGCGCTGGGCGCGGTCGTGCTCGTGGACACCCGCCGGCTGGAGGACAGCTTCGCCGGGATCGACTACTTCGAGCGCCGCAGCATCCCCTTCACCGTCGCCGTCAACCACTTCGACGGCGCCCAGGTCTACCCGCCGGACGCGATCCGCGAGGCCCTCGACCTCGACGCCTCGGTTCCGGTGCTGGGGTGCGACGCCCGTCGCCGCGACTCCGTCCGCGACGTCCTGGTCTCCGTCGTCGAGAACGCGATGCGCCATGCCGTGGCCGCCCAGCAGAAGGAGCCCCGCCCCGCCCCGGTGCGCTGAACGCGCCGGGACGGAACGGGGCTCCGGGCGGGCTGCCGCGCGGCGGCGGCAGCCCGGCGGCGTGCGACCGGTGCTGCTCAGCCGGTCAGTCGCCGTCCTCCTGCCAGCCGAAGCTGCGCTCCACCGCCTTGTGCCAGTTGTGGAACTCCTTCTCCCGCGCCTCCGAGTCCATCTGGGGACTCCACTCCGCGTCCCGTTTCCAGTGGGTGCTCAGCTCGTCCAGGTCGGACCAGACGCCGGTCGCCAGTCCCGCCGCGTAGGCGGCGCCGAGGCACGTCGTCTCCGCGACGACGGGACGGATCACCGGCACCCCGAGCACGTCCGCCTGATGCTGCATCAGCAGGTTGTTCGCCGTCATGCCGCCGTCGACCTTGAGGCTGGTGATGTGGACGCCGGAGTCCTGGTACATGGCGTCCACGACCTCCCGCGTCTGCCAGCTGGTCGCCTCCAGCACGGCCCGCGCGAGGTGCCCCTTGGTGACGTACCGGGTCAGACCCGCGATGACGCCGCGCGCGTCCGAGCGCCAGTACGGGGCGAACAGCCCCGAGAAGGCCGGGACGATGTACGCGCCGCCGTTGTCCTCGACGCTCGCCGCCAGCGTCTCGATCTCGGCGGCCTCCTTGATGATGCCGAGCTGGTCCCGGAACCACTGGACGAGGGCTCCGGTGATGGCGATCGACCCCTCCAGGCAGTAGGTGGGCTGCTCACCGTCGAGCTGGTACGCCATCGTCGTCAGCAGGCCGCTCTTGCTCGGGACCGGACGGTGCCCGGTGTTGAGCAGCAGGAACGAACCGGTGCCATAGGTGTTCTTGGCCTCGCCGACGTCGTAGCACGTCTGGCCGAACAGCGCCGCGTGCTGGTCGCCGAGCGCCGAGGCCACCGGCACGCCGGCGACCTGCCCGTGGGCCGTTCCGTACACCTCGGACGAGGACTTGATCTCCGGCAGCACGGCCGCCGGCACGTTCATCGCGTCGAGGATCGACTGGTCCCACTGGAGGGTCTCCAGGTTCATCAGCATGGTGCGCCCCGCGTTGGTGACGTCGGTGACGTGCACGCCGCCGTCGGTCGCGCCGGTGAGGTTCCAGATCAGCCACGAGTCGATGGTGCCGAACGCGATCTCGCCGTTCTCGGCCCGCTGCCGCAGACCGGGCACGTTGTCCAGCAGCCACGCGACCTTCGGGCCGGCGAAGTAGCTCGCCAGCGGCAGGCCCGTACGGTCGCGGAAACGGTCCTGCCCGTCCGAGCCGCCCAGCTCCGTGCACAGGGCGGCGGTACGGGTGTCCTGCCAGACGATGGCGTTGTGCACCGGCTTGCCGGTCTTCCTGTCCCACAGGACGGTGGTCTCACGCTGGTTGGTGATGCCCAGCGCGCTCAGCTGGTCGGCGCGCAGACCGGCCTTGGCGATCGCCCCGGCCACCACGGCCTGCACCTTCGACCAGATCTCGGTGGCGTCGTGCTCCACCCAGCCTGGCTTGGGGAAGATCTGGCGGTGCTCGCGCTGGTCGACGGCTACGGGCGCGCCGTCCTGGTTGAAGATGATGCAGCGGCTTGACGTGGTGCCCTGGTCGATCGCTGCGACGAACTTGTCCGACATGGTCACGTCCCCTTGTCCGAACCGGAGTGCTGGAGAGAGTCCCCGGGGCCTTCGGGCCCGGGAGTCAGAAAGCGAGTTTGAAGATGCCCGCCGCTATGACGGCCCCGATGAGCGGTCCGGCGACCGGGATCCAGGAGTAACCCCAGTCCGACCCGCCCTTGTTGGGGATGGGCAGCAACGCGTGGGCTATGCGGGGGCCGAGGTCACGGGCGGGATTGATGGCGTACCCCGTCGGGCCGCCGAGTGAGAGGCCGATGCCGACGACGAGCAGCGAGACGATGAGCACCTGCGAGCCCGTCTTGGCGAGCGCCGCGGTCGCGCCGAAGGCGAGGATCGGCAGCACCAGCGCGATCGTGGCGACTATTTCCGTGGCGAGATTGGCGGCCGGGTTGCGCACCTCGGGGATGGTGGAGAAGTTGCCGAGCGTCCCCTGGGCGAACTCGGGATCGGCGTTGGCGGCGAACTGTGCGTAGTACGCCACCCACACCAGGAACGCGCCGATCACCGCGCCGATCATCTGTGAGGCTATGTAGAGCGGCACCTTGCTCCACTCGCCGCTGTCGATGGCGATGGCCACCGTCACGGCGGGGTTGATGTGCCCGCCGGAGAGCGGCAGCGCCGTGTAGGCACCGGCGAGCACGCCGAAGCCCCAGCCGAAGGCGATGACGACCCAGCCCGAAGCGGCGGCCTTGGAGAACCGGAGATTCACGGCTGCACAGACACCCGCCCCGAAGAGGATGAGGATCGCGGTTCCGATCACCTCGCCCGCGAAGATGTCCGTGTTGGAGAACTGGCTCATGACGGCTCCTTGTCCCTGTGACCGGGGAGGTCACCCCGGTGTGGTCTCGGGATGGTGCTTGATCTGGCACGGAGCCGGCGCCAGGGCAGAGGGCCGCTGATCACGGTCCGGCGCGCCACCCCGCCCGGTCTCCGTGACGAGCGTTTTGGCAGTGTTCATCGCAGCTGAGGGACCGTCAAGGGCATTGACATCATGGACGTGCCGGGCCGCGGAGGTCATCGACATCGCCGCCGTGTCGGAGTGATCGGCTCCGCATTTCCCCCGGATTCCCGGGCCGCCGCGGGACCGGTCGAGGGAGCGGAGACGGAGGGTTCACGCCGGGCACCCGGAGCCGCCGTCTCGCCCGGGCCGCCGGCACCGCCGTCCGTACCGCTGGACCGGGCCTCACGGAGAGTGCCGGAGCTGCTCTCTCGCTCACCGTGATCACACCCCGGGCGGCTCCGGCACGGCAGCCCGTACGGACGCGGAATGGGACCGCCACCCGGGACCGCTACCTGGGACCGCCACCCGGACCGTCGCCCGGAACCCCGGAGCCCTTCACCGGGTGCGCTCTCGCAGCCCGACCGTTGACACCGGCACCGGGCGGCCGGAGACTCCCGGCCAGCACCGTTTGAACGAAAGTTCGCCCGGCGAACATGGCTTACGCGCTGCGCCCGGCGGCCCGCGGTCGCCCCGTCGCGGCGGTGTGAGACCGCACGCCCGGACTGCCGCCACCTCGGGAGGACCCGCCATGACCATCCACCGCGATCTGCTCATCGGCGGGCGGGAGGTCCCCGCCGTCTCCGGCCGCACGGCCGACGACCGCAACCCGGCCACCGGCGAGGTGTACGCGACCGTGGCCGCCGGCGGGCCGGAGGACGTGCGCCGCGCGGTATCCGCCGCCGAGGCCGCGTTCCCCGACTGGGCGGCCACGGGGCCCGCCGAGCGCCGCGCCGTCTTCCTCAAGGCGGCCGACATCCTCGACTCCCGCGGTGAGGACGCCGCGACGCTCATGGCGCAGGAGGCAGGGGGAAGCCGCCCCTGGGCCCTCTTCAACGTGCAGCTCGCCTCCGGGATGCTGCGCGAGGCCGCCGCGGCGGTCACCGCGCCTCAGGGCGAGGTGCTCACACCGCAGGACGGGGGGACGCTGAGCCTCGCCGTCCGCGAACCGGTCGGCGTCGTCGCGGCGTTCGCCCCGTGGAACGCCCCGGTGATCCTCGGCACCCGCGCCGTGGCCGCGCCGCTCGCCGCGGGGAACACCGTCGTCGTCAAGCCGAGCGAGGACGCCCCGCTGGCATGCGGCTACTTCGTGGCCGACGTGCTGCGGGAGGCGGGTCTGCCCGACGGCGTGCTCAACGTCGTCAGCAACGCACCCGAGGACGCGGCCGAGGTCGCCGCGACGCTGATCGCCGAACCTGCCGTGCGTGCCGTCAACTTCACCGGCTCCACGGGCGTCGGCCGCCTCATCGGCAATCTCGCGGCGCAGCATCTCAAGCCCGCCGTCCTGGAGTTGGGCGGGAAGAACTCCGTCGTCGTCCTCGACGACGCCGACGTCGACTACGCGGTGGACGCGGCGACGTTCTCGGTCTTCATGAACGCGGGCCAGATCTGCATGTCGGGCGACCGGATACTCGTACACGACTCGGTGGCCGAGGAGTTCACCGAGAAGTTCACCGCGAAGGTCGCCTCCCTCCCGCACGGAGGACCCGACGAACCGACCACCGTCATCGGGCCGCTGGTGAGCGCTGCCTCCGCGCAGCGGGTCGCGGCGCTCGTCCAGGACGCCGTCGACAAGGGCGCCGAGGTACTGACCGGCGGCGGCGCACCGCAGAACGCCGTGCATCCGGCCACCGTGCTGCGCGGCGTCACCCCCGGCATGGAGCTGTACCACGGTGAGGCGTTCGGCCCCGTCTGCGCGATCGCGACGTTCACCGACGACGACGAGGCCGTCGAGCTGGCCAACGACACGGAGCACGGCCTCACTTGCGGAATCATCACGGAGAACGGCACGCGCGGGCTCGGCCTCGCCCGCCGCATACGCACCGGCATCGTGCACGTGAACGACCAGTCGGTGGCGGACGAGCCCCAGGTGCCGTTCGGCGGCTTCAAGGCGTCCGGCTACGGCCGGTTCGGCGGCCGCTGGGGCATCGAGGCGTTCAGCAACACCCGCTGGGTCACCCTGGCCACGCGGCACGCGCACTACCCGTTCTGAGATTCGTACGGCTCGGTACGGTCCCGGATGTCACGGCCGCGTCACCGGACGTGCACACGAGTATACGGAGCGCCTGAGCGGCGAACTTCCCCGAGGTCAGCGCCGTCCACGACGACAGGACGGCGGCACGGGACCGACGGGGGTGGCTCCGTGCCGCCGTCCGCCCCCACGGCGTACGGCGGCACGGACGGTCAACTGCCCGCTCGTCAGTGCCCGTTCAGCGCCCGGCGCCAGACGGGGAAGTCGAAGTAGGTGTCGGGGAAGGTCTCGTCCGTGAGCGTGTAGTGCCACCACTCCTCCGGGAGGTTGGTGAACCCGGCCCGCTCCATCGTCCCCTTCAGCAGCATCCGGTTCGCCCGCTGCTCGCCCTTGATCCGCGGATCGAGGGTGTGCGCGAGCGTGTCGAAGCAGTCGTAACCGGTGCCCATGTCGACGGAGTTGTCGGGGAAGCGCTCGTCCTGCGGGGCGAAGCAGGAGACCAGCGGCTCGCCCGGACGGTAGGGGCGCGTCGGCTGCGCCGGCAGCCGCACCAGCGTCAGATCGACCGTACTGCCCCTGCTGTGGCCCGACTTCTCCGCTATGTACCCGTCCTCGAAGAGGCGGTTCTTCTCCACGCGCGGATAGAACTCGTCCTTCATCCGCTCGTCGTCCAGGTCCTTGGCCCACTCCACGAAGTGGTCGACGGCCCGCTGCGGGCGGTAGCAGTCGTACACCTTCAGGGAGTAGCCCTTCTTGAGGACGGCGCGCTGGGCCGCCCTGAGCGCCTCGGCGGTGTCGCGGGTGACGATGCACATGCCCTGCCGGTAGCCGTGCACGCGGTCGCCGACGAAGTTGTGCCGCGTGCGGTAGCGGATCTCCTGGAGGACGGTGGGCGCCACGTCCCGCAGCGCGACGAACTCCCTGGGCGCGGACGGGTCTTGGGAGTCGCGCGGAGCGGAGGTGTCCGGGGCGGCGCCGGCCGCGGCCGAGGCGGCGGGCGCGGAGGGGACGAGAGCGGCCAGGGCGAGCAGCGCGGCGGGGAGGGCCGTGCGGCTGAATGATCCTCTGAAAGCTGCCATGGGCATTCGTCTATCAGGTGCGCAGCCGTACCGGGTAGCCCACGGGCGCACCGTCTTCCCGGGTGACGACGGTGGTCCCGTCGCGCCGGATGACGGAGAACCGCTCGGCGGGCGCGGGGAGTTCGCCGCCGTCGCGGCCGCCGCCGTCCGCGCCTGCGATGACGAGTCCCTTGCCCCGGCGCCCCGGTGCGGGCGTCCACACCTCCAGCTCCGTGCCGCCCCCGTCGCCGGTCACCGGCACGGCGGCACCGGCGCGCGCCAGCACGGGAATCCGCGACAGCGGTGCGTCGAGGAGGACTTCGCCCGGGCCGTCGTGCGCCTCGCCCGTCACCGTCTCGTACCAGCGGCCGTACGGCAGCCGCACCCGCCGCCTTCGCGTGCCCTCCTCCAGCACCGGTGCCACGAGCAGCGCGTCGCCCAGCAGAAAGGCGTCGCCGCTCTCGCGCAGCGACCGCTCGCGCGGATGCTGCCACCACAGGGGACGTACGAACGGCGCCCCGGTGCGGTGCGCCAGATGGGCCAGGGTGGTGAAGTACGGGCGCAGCCGCTCCCGTTCGGCCATCGCGGCGGCGCATCCCGCGAGGACCTCGTCGCCGAACGCCCAAGGGGCCCGTGGACCGGCCCCCTTGGCGCTGTGGGAGTGGAAGAGGGGGAAGTACGCGGAGAGCTGGAACCAGCGCAGGTAGAGCTCCGGGGAGGGGGCCGCGGTGGACCCGCCGATGGCCGGGCCCGCGTACGGCACACCGCACAGCCCGAGACCCAGGACGAGCGACAGCGCCTCGCGCAGCCCCGCCCATCCCGTGGCCACCTCGCCGCCCCAGGTGCCGCCCTCGCGCTGCATGCCCGCCCAGCCGGAGCCCGAGATGGCGAACTCACCGCCGCCGCGGGCGGATTCGGGAACGTCGGCGCTGGCAGTGTCGTCTGCGGCGCCCGCTCTGTCCTTCGAGGTGTCCTCTGCCCTGTCCTCTGTCGTGTCCTCTGCCGTGTCCTGTGTGACGGCTCTGGCGCCGGACTCCCCGGCGGAGACGAGCTGGACGCCCTGCTCCCTCAACTCGGCTGCCAGGCGCGGCAGATCGCCGGGCCGTCCCCGGTCGCCCCTGAGGAGCCGGTGCCCGCTCTGCCCCCCTTGGCCGTCCAAGTGCAGGGCACCCAGCGGCAGTTCGTGCGCCCGATACCCCGCCGCCACGTCCCGCGACCGCTGCCCCGCCCCGACGGGATGCCCGGTGTGCTGATACCCCAGCGCCCAGCCCGGAGGAAGCGCCGGCGCACCCGTCAAGCGCGCCCAGCCGTGCAGCACCCGCGCGGGCGGCCCGGCGATCACCCAGTACCGCAGCGGCCCGCCGTCCATGCGGGTCTCGCTGCACCCCGGCCGGTCGTGCCCGGACCCGCGGCCCTCCAGCCCCTCGCGCACCGTCACCCTGCCGTCCCCGGTGTTGTCGTGGAACACCAGATGCGTGCCCGCGTCCGCGACGACCAGCTGCACCGGCATGGTGATGCGCGGCGCGCTCTCGTCCCGGCCGGAGTCCTCCGAGCCCGGACGGCCGCCGCTGCGCAGCGCGTACGAGCCGTCCGGCAGACGCGGTCCGCAGATGCGCCCGCCGAGCCCGAAGAAGCGGGCGTCGGCGGGCACTTCGGAGCGGTGCATCCAGCGGCCGCCCCCGGCGTATGCGGACGGATCGGCTCGCGGCTCCGTCCCCGCGGCGGCGCCCTCTGCGCCCGCGCCCGTGCTCCGTCCCTCGCCCTGGCCTTGGCCCTGGTTCTGGCCCTGGCCCTGGTCCTGGTCCGGCCGCTCGTCCGACTCCCGCTGCGCATGGGCCCGCTGCGCCGCGGACGTCTCCCACCAGCGCGGCGGCAGGTCCCTGCGCAGCAGTTCACCGCCCGGCGTCCGCACTTCCACGGTGCCGTGCCGCGAGACGTTCACCAGCAGCCGCTCGGAGACGAGCCGCCACCCGCCGTCCTTGTCCGGCTCCAGCACCGCACGGGTGTCGGGCTTCGGAGCGGGCCCCGGCAGGGCGTCCGACGGGCACGGCTCCACACCGTCCCAGCCGAGGAAGACGGCACCGCCCACAGCGACCCGTACCGAGAGCGACGAGCGTCCGAACCGGATCACCCCGCCGCCCGGACGGACCTCCGCGCCCCGCACCTGCCCCGGCACCCGCGCCCGTTCGCCCCCAGGGAGCCGCTGCCTGCCCGCCGACGCACGCCTGAGCCCCCAGGAACGCCGTCCCGGCCTCGACCGCCACGCCACACCCGCCGCCCTCACCGTCCCCACCAGGCCACGACCGTCCATGCAGTTCAGCGTGCCAGCGGGCGGAGCCGGCGTCATCGGCGTTCAACCGGAGTTCACTCAGCGACCACCCGCTCGTGCCATGCGCCCCCTGCGCCTCCACACGCACCCGGGACCGACGTGTGGTGCCCGCGCCCGTTCACGTCACGCGCAGAGGGTGGCCCCGCCACATTCGCTGCGAGGCGGGCATGTGGTGTGCGCCCTGGCGTGAGTGTTGATCACGTGGCATCGTCCAGAACAGCCACACGTACGCCCGCACATCGTGCCGCCAGCACACCCAGGACATCCAGCACAGCCGGACCGGGAGCCGCCATGACCACAGCGCACAGCGCACCGCAGCCGCAGCCCGTCACGCCGGAACCCCTCTGGCAGCCGGGCACCGACCGCGTTGCCGGCGCACGGATCACGCGCTTCCAGGAGTGGGCCGCGGAGCACCACGGTGCGCCCGCAGCGGTCCCCGGCGACCCCGAAGCGAGCTACGCCGCACTGCACCGCTGGTCCGTCGAGGAGCTGCGGGTCTTCTGGCAGGCGCTCGCCGAGTGGTTCGACGTACGGTTCTCCGCCCCGTACGAGACGGTGCTGGCCGACGACGCCATGCCCGGCGCCGACTGGTTCCCCGGAGCGACGCTCAACTACGCGGAGCACGCGCTGCGTTCCGCCGAGGACCCGGCACGCGCGGACGAGCCCGCGCTGCTGCACGTCGACGAGGAGCACGAGCCCCGCCCCGTCACCTGGGGTGAGTTGCGGCGCCAAGTGGGCTCCCTCTCCGCCGAGTTGCGCCGCCTCGGCGTGCGGCCCGGCGACCGCGTGAGCGGCTATCTGCCCAACATCCCGCAAGCGGTGGTCGCGTTGCTGGCGACGGCCGCCGTCGGAGCGGTGTGGACGTCCTGCGCGCCCGACTTCGGCGCCCGCAGCGTCCTCGACCGCTTCCAGCAGGTCGAGCCCGTCGTCCTGTTCACCGTGGACGGATACCGCTACGGCGGCAAGGAGCACGACCGCCGGGAGACCGTCGCCGAACTCCGCCGCGAACTGCCCAGTCTGCGCGCGGTCGTTCACGTCCCGCTGCTGGGCACCCCCGCTCCGGAGGGGACGCTCGAATGGTCCGCCCTCACCGACGCGCCGGCCGGCTCCACCGACAGCGCCCCGGTCTTCGAGCAGGTGCCCTTCGGCCACCCGCTGTGGGTCCTGTACTCCTCCGGCACCACGGGGCTGCCCAAGGCCATCGTGCAGTCGCAGGGCGGCATCCTCCTGGAGCACCTCAAGCAGCTCGGCCTGCACTGCGACACCGGCCCCGGCGACCGCTTCTTCTGGTACACCTCCACCGGCTGGATGATGTGGAACTTCCTGGTCTCCGGCCTCCTGACCGGCTGCACCGTCGTCACGTACGACGGCAGCGCCGGCCACCCGGACATCAGCGCCCAGTGGAACGTGGCGGCCCGTACCGGTACGACGTTCTTCGGCACCTCGGCCGCGTACATCATGGCGTGCCGCAAAGCGGACATCCATCCCGGCCGTGACCTGGACCTCTCCCGCGTCGAGTGCGTCGCCACGACCGGCTCGCCGCTGCCGCCCGACGGCTTCCGCTGGATCCACGACGAGGTCTCCCACGACATGTGGATCGCCTCCGTCAGCGGCGGCACCGACGTGTGCAGCTGTTTCGCCGGAGCCGTGCCCACTCTGCCCGTGCACACCGGCGAGCTGCAGGCCCCCGCGCTCGCCACGGACCTCCAGTCCTGGGACCCGCAGGGAAAGCCGCTCACGGACGAGGTCGGCGAACTGGTCGTCACCCGGCCCATGCCGTCCATGCCCATCCGCTTCTGGAACGACCCCGACGGCTCGCGCTACCGCGAGAGCTACTTCGAGATGTTCCCCGGCGTCTGGCGGCACGGCGACTGGATCACCCTCACCGGCCGCAACTCCGTGGTCATCCACGGCCGTTCGGACTCCACGCTCAACCGGCAGGGCGTGCGCATGGGATCGGCCGACATCTACGAGGCCGTGGAACGGCTGCCCGAGATCCGTGAATCGCTCGTCATCGGCGTCGAACAGGCCGACGGCGGCTACTGGATGCCTCTCTTCGTCCACCTCGCGCAGGGAGCCGTGCTCGACGACGCGCTGCGCGACCGCATCAAGCGCGCCATCCGCGAGGGACTCTCGCCCCGCCACGTCCCCGACGAGATCATCGAGATCCAGGGCGTGCCGCACACCCTGACCGGCAAGCGTCTCGAAGTCCCCGTCAAGCGGCTGCTCCAGGGCGCCCGCCTGGACAAGGCCGTCAACCCGGGCTCGGTGGACGACGTCGAACTCCTCCGCTTCTACGAACGGCTGGCCCAGGACCGCGCCGGCTGAACGGCGAGCGGTACGCGCGGGCCGCCCGGACCGGCCGACGGCTGCCGTTGTCAGACCCCCCGATTACGGTGAGTGAGCAAGTGATCCGTACGGCCTGAGGGGGAGCCCATGGCACACACCAGAAGCCGCAAACGCAGCCGCCGCCGCACCCTGCGCCGCGAAGCACCGAGCATCGTCCCGGTCCTGGCCGACGAGGCGCACTTCGCGCGGATGCGTGCGTACGGATCCTTCGCCTTCGACGATCACGGCAGCTATCTGCGTCAGACGGAGGGGCTGCTGCGTGCGCTGACGGCCGACCAAGTGCACGCCCGCGTCGCGCTCTTCGACCCCGTGGACTATGAGCTGTTCTGCCAGGAGCACGGGCTGGACGCCGACTCCGCGGTCAGCCGCGGGCGCTATGTCGCGGAGGTCGCCGCCTCGGGCACCACAGTGCCGTACGGAGGGCAGTCCCTGGTCCGGCTGCTGCCGCAGCTTCGCGACGCACACGCGTGCCGCCTGACCTGGCACGCGGGCGTCGAGATCCTGGCACGGGCCGGCTCGTGCGCGCGCTGCGGGCGCGACATCGGGAAGGCGGCCTTCGACCGCGCCGCCCGCGCGCTGAGCGCCGTCCTCGACGCGGCCGGAACGGGCACGCACCATCTGGTCGCCAGCGTCGCGGTTCCGGGCGCCGCCCTCGTGACGTCACTCGACGTGCGCCGCGTGGGTGACGGCGCCGTTCACGCCCACGAGTCCGCCGCGCTCGCGCTGACCACCGCGCTCGCGGCGGGCTTCGCCACCGGCAGCCCCGGCGGCCTCGTGCTCCGTACGGAAGGCGGCGGGGCCCAGCACGACGAAGGGCGCGGCGACGGTGACAAGGGCGGGGGAGCGGTGCCCGACGTCGTCCGCGGATGGCGGCTCGACCCGGCGGGATGCTGGCTGACCCCGCTCAGCGCCGCCGAGGTCTTCGCCGCGTACTGCACCGATCCGTCCACGTGGGAGCCCGTCGCCCCCGAGCCCGGCGTCGAGCACGCACCGGGTCAGGCACTGCCGCACCCGGGAGGTGAACTGCACTGCTGACCCGGCACGTTCGGCCTCCGCGCACCTCTGCGAGGGCGCGCTTCCGGTCACTCCCCGGAGAGCACGGCCTGCGCCGCGATGCGCGAGTCGTGTGCGCTGTCCGCCGCCCGCGCCGCCGAGGCGGCACGCTCGCACTGCGCCAGCGTGTGCTTCGCGAGCGTGGCCCGTACGTACGGAATGGAGGCCGCGCCCATCGACAGGCTGGTCACCCCGAGGCCCGTCAGCACGCACGCGAGCAGCGGATCCGCCGCGGCCTCTCCGCACACGCCGCAGCTCTTGCCCTCCGCCGAGGCGGCCTCGGCCGCGAGCGCCACCAGATCCAGCAGCGCGGGCTGCCAGGGGTCCTGCAACCGCGAGACCGCCCCGACCTGGCGGTCGGCGGCGAAGGTGTACTGGGCGAGATCGTTCGTCCCCAGCGAGAGGAACTCCACTTCCTGAAGCACCGACCGGGCCCGCAGCGCCGCCGACGGCACCTCCACCATCACGCCGCACTTGGCCTCCAGACCCGCCGTCCGGCAGGCTTCCGCGAAGGCGCGGGCGTCGGCGCGGTCAGCCACCATGGGCGCCATCACCTCAAGGTAGACGGGCAGTCCGTCGGCGGCCTTCGCGAGCGCGGTGAGCTGTCCCTGGAGCACCTCGGGGTGGTCGAGCAGCGTCCGCAGGCCACGCACGCCCAGCGCAGGGTTCGGCTCGTCGCCGGGGGTGAGGAAGTCCAGCGGCTTGTCGGCCCCGGCATCCAGCACCCGCACCACGACCCGGCCCTCGGGGAACGCCTCAAGCACCTGCCTGTAGGCCGTGACCTGCTTCTCCTCTGAGGGCGCCTTCGTGCTGTCGTCGAGGAAGAGGAATTCCGTACGGAAGAGTCCGACGCCCTCCGCGCCGGCCTCCAGGGCGGCGCTCAGATCCGAGGGACCACCGACGTTCGCCAGCAGCGGCACCTTGTGGCCGTCGGACGTCGCGCCCGGCCCCTTGGCGGCGTCGAGGGCGGCCCTGCGGTCCTCGGCCTCCCTGAGGAGTTCGGCCTGCTCGGCCTCGCTCGGCGAGATGCGCACCGTGCCGGAGCTGCCGTCGACCGCGACGACGGTGCCCTCCGCCACCTCGCAGGCATCGGCCAGGGCCACGACCGCCGGCACGCCCAACGCCCGCGCGAGGATGGCGCTGTGGCTCGTCGGGCCGCCCTCCTCCGTCACGAAACCGAGGACCAGACCCGGGTCGAGCAGTGCGGTGTCCGCCGGGGCCAGGTCACGGGCGATGAGCACGAACGGCTGGTCGCTGTCCGGCACGCCCGGCATGGGCACCCCCATCAGGCGCGCCACGATGCGGTTCCGTACGTCGTCAAGATCGGCGACCCGTCCCGCGAGGTACTCCCCGGCCCCGGCGAGCAGCGCGCGGTAGGCGGCGAACGCGTCGTAGACGGCACGTGCCGCCGTGCTCCCGACCGTGATGCGGCGTTCGACGTCGGCCATCAGCTCGGGGTCCTGAGCCATCATGGCCTGCGCTTCGAGCACGGCCTGGGCCTCGCCGCCCGCGAGAGTGCCCCGCGCCGACAGGTCGTTGGCCACGGCCTCGACGGCACGCCGCGCCCGCTCCTGCTCCCGCGGCGCCTCCGACTCGGCGATCTGTCTGGCGGGCGGCTCCACGGCAGCGGTCCCCATGTGGCGGACCTCGCCGATCGCCACTCCATGACTTACGCCGACACCTCGAAGGGTTGCGTCCATCTCACTCATCTCCGGTTGGCGCGGTGAGCACGTCCACCGCTGTGCTTCACGGCTCCCGGACCCTCTGCGCTGGAGCGGGTACGGGCGTCACTTCCACTTGAAGAGCGTCGTACCGGTGTCGACGACACCCTCTTCGACGACGGCGGCAAGCGAGTCAGCGGAAGCCTCGAGCGCGATCACCGGAGAGATGGGGGACTTCCCGGCCTCTTCGATGACGGCCGGGTCCCACCGTACGAGCGCCTGACCACGCTCCACCGTGTCGCCCTTGGCGGCAAGCAGTTCGAACCCTTCGCCGTTGAGCTGGACCGTGTCGATGCCGAGGTGGGTCAGCAGTCCGTGACCGTCGGAGTCCACGACGACGAACGCGTGGGGATGGAGAGAGACGATGATCCCGTCGATCGGGGAGACGGCCTCGATCGGCCGCCGCACCGGATCCACGGCGGTACCGGGGCCGACCATCGCCGTGGAGAAGACGGGATCGGGCACCGCCGAAAGCCCGATGGCGACTCCGGCCAGAGGGGACGTAACGGTGGTCATGGCGCCTCCCGGTGAGGGAACGGAACGTTCGCCGTCCCCGACCTGTCCTGGACGGCGCATCGTTGAGAAGCGTAAGTCATCGAAACCGCGCGCTCAGTGCGAGCGTAAGCGCGTGGCGTGTGCACTGCCGCGGCCCCGCCCGCCGCCCCGGGAAAGCAAAGTGCTCCCGTTTCCGAGTCCCGGGTACGGCCCGGCGCACGGCGGAGAAAGACCGGCAACCCGGCGGTGCGGCTCCAATTCACCGCGGCGGCGAATGCGTTCCCGGGCCTTGTGCATGCACATCGGCCGCACGGCCATGAAACCGGGGTGACACGCGAATGTGACAACGCGTCCGCGGTTCAGGCCCCACCGGAAGAGCGCACTGCGTGCAGTGACGCGTCTGAACAATCCCCCGACCATTGCATGACCGATTCCGTCATTTCAGCCGCAATAAGAGCGCGGGAAATCCCCGGCGGAATTCCGCACCCCGAAGCCGGGGTCCTGCCTCTCCGACGGGCCCCCGAACCGCCGGTCGCGGAAGCCCCCTCGGGAGGCCCGTACACCGCGCCGACGGGCCCCTGCGCACCGCTGGGGCCCCTGTACCCGGGGCACGAAGCTGCCGGTAGTGTCTGGGTGCATCGTCGGCGCGAGGTTCACAGGAGGCCCCGTTGGAGGTCCAGGACAGGAAGTCCGAGGAGGGCCGGGTCTTCACCATCCCGAACATCCTCAGCATGGCCCGCCTCGTCGGCGTGCCGGTCTTCCTGTGGCTGATCCTGTGGCCGGTCTTCCACGGTCCCAACCTCGACGGCTGGGCCCTCCTCGTCCTCGCGCTGAGCGGCGTCAGCGACTACCTGGACGGGAAGCTCGCCCGCCGCTGGAATCAGGTCAGCAACCTCGGCCGGATTCTGGACCCGGCGGCCGACAGGCTCTACATCCTCTCGACCCTGCTGGGGCTCACCTGGCGCGGCATCCTGCCGCTCTGGCTCACGGCGACGCTGCTGGCCCGTGAACTGCTCCTCCTGGTGATGGTGTGGCTTCTCGACCGGCACGGCTATGCGCCGCCGCAGGTGAACTTCCTCGGGAAAGCCGCCACGTTCAACTTGATGTACGCGTTTCCGCTCCTGCTTCTCAGCGACGGCAGCGGCTGGATCGCGTCATTGGCGGCGATTTTCGGATGGGCCTTCGCCGGCTGGGGAACCGCGCTCTACTGGTGGGCGGGCATCCTGTACGTGGTCCAAGTACGTCGTCTGATCAAGGCGGGAACGGCGGCGGCCTGAGGCTTTTCCGAGCCGCAACGACTGGTTCGCGCCACGGCAATGTGTGGGTCTTCCCCGATCGGGGAAGTCGGTATGACCGTCGTCTTACCGAGGAGGACGCTTCCGATATGAAGGCCGTCGTAATGGCCGGCGGTGAGGGCACCCGCCTTCGCCCCATGACCGCGAGCATGCCCAAGCCGCTTCTGCCCGTGGCCAATCGCCCCATCATGGAGCACGTACTGCGGTTGCTCAGGCGCCATGGGCTCAGCGAGACCGTAGTGACCGTGCAATTCCTGGCGTCGCTCGTCAGGAATTACTTCGGGGACGGCGAAGAGCTCGGCATGGAGCTGAGCTACGCCAACGAGGAGAAGCCGCTCGGCACGGCGGGCAGCGTCAAGAATGCGGAAGAGGCCCTCAAGGACGACTCGTTCCTCGTCATCTCCGGGGACGCGCTCACCGACTTCGACCTGACCGAACTCATCGACTACCACAAGCGCCGCGGCGCCCTCGTCACCGTTTGCCTGACGCGCGTGCCCAATCCCCTCGAGTTCGGCATCACGATCGTCGACGACGACGGGAAGGTGGAACGTTTCCTGGAGAAGCCCACCTGGGGTCAGGTCTTCTCGGACACCGTCAACACCGGGATCTACGTCATGGAGCCCGAGGTCTTCGACTACGTGGAACCCGACGTGTCCGTCGACTGGTCCGGCGACGTCTTCCCGCAGCTGATGAAGGAGGGCAAGCCCATCTACGGCTTCGTCGCCGAGGGCTACTGGGAGGACGTGGGCACGCACGAGAGCTATGTGAAGGCACAGGCCGACGTGCTGGAGGGCAAGGTCGAGGTCGACATCGACGGCTTCGAGATCTCTCCGGGCGTGTGGGTGGCCGAAGGGGCCGAGGTGCACCCCGACGCCGTACTTCGCGGCCCGCTCTACATCGGTGACTACGCGAAGGTCGAGGCGGGCGCCGAGCTCCGCGAGCACTCCGTCATCGGCTCCAACGTCGTCGTCAAGAGCGGCGCCTTCCTCCACCGCGCCGTCGTGGACCAGAACGTCTACATCGGGCCGCAGGCCAACCTCCGTGGCTGCGTCGTCGGCAAGAACACCGACATCATGCGCGCCGCCCGCATCGAGGACGGCGCCGTCATCGGGGACGAGTGCCTCATCGGCGAGGAGTCCATCGTCCAGGGCAACGTGCGAGTATACCCCTTCAAGACCGTGGAGGCCGGTGCGTTCGTCAACACGTCCGTCATCTGGGAGTCGCGGGGCCAGGCCCACCTCTTCGGCGCCCGCGGCGTATCGGGCATCGTGAACGTGGAGATCACGCCGGAGCTGGCCGTACGGCTGGCCGGCGCCTATGCGACCACGCTGAAGAAGGGGTCCACCGTCACCACGGCCCGCGACCACTCCCGCGGTGCCCGTGCCCTGAAGCGGGCCATGATCTCCGCGCTCCAGACCAGCGCCATCGACGTGCGCGACCTGGAGAACGTGCCGCTGCCCGTCGCACGCCAGCAGACGGCACGCGGCAGCGCCGGAGGCATCATGATCCGTACGACGCCGGGAGTGCCGGAGAACGTCGACATCATGTTCTTCGACGAGCGCGGCGCCGACCTCTCCCAGGCCGCGCAGCGCAAGCTCGACCGGGTCTTCGCACGGCAGGAGTACCGGCGCGCGTTCCCCGGCGAGATCGGCGACCTGCGGTTCCCGTCGAGCGTGTACGACTCCTACACCGGCTCCCTGCTCCGCTCCGTGGACACCACCGGAGTCGAGGACTCCGGCCTCAAGGTCGTCGTCGACGCGTCCAACGGCAGCGCGGGGCTCGTCCTGCCCAGCCTGCTGGGGCGGCTCGGCGTGGACTCGCTGACCATCAATCCCGGCCTGGACGAGTCCCGTCCGACCGAGACGGCCGACGAGCGCCGCTTCGGACTCGTCCGCCTCGGCGAGATCGTCTCCTCGGCGCGCGCCGCGTTCGGCATCCGCTTCGACCCGGTGGGCGACCGGCTCTCCCTCGTCGACGAGCGCGGACGGATCATCGAGGACGACCGGGCGCTCCTGGTGATGCTCGACCTGATCGCCGCCGAGCGGCGCAGCGGCAAGGTGGCCCTGCCGGTGACCACGACCCGCATCGCCGAGCAGGTCGCCGCCTACCACGGCACCCGGGTCGAGTGGACGACCACGTCGCCCGACGACCTGACGCGCGTCGGCCGGGACGAGACGACCGTCTTCGGAGGCGACGGCCGCGGCGGCTACATCACCCCGGAGTTCAGCTCCGTCTTCGACGGCTCGGCCGCCTTCGTACGGCTCATCGGCCTCGTCGCCCGCGCACAGCTCACGCTCAGCCAGATCGACGCCCGCATCCCGAGGGCGCACGTCCTCAAGCGCGACCTGGCGACGCCCTGGGCCGTGAAGGGACTCGTCATGCGGACCGTCGTCGAGGCGGCGGGCGACCGCACCGTGGACACCACCGACGGCATCCGGATCGTGGAGTCCGACGGGCGGTGGGTGATGGTGCTCCCGGACCCGGCGGAGGCGGTCACTCACCTGTGGGCGGAGGGCCCCGACGACGCCTCCGCACAGGCATTGCTGGACGAATGGTCCGCGGTGGTCGACAGCGCCGGCCGCTGACCGCCGGAGAAGGCGGGCCCGTTCCGCGGTTGTGACCTTGCCGTGCGACGATGTGCGTCATGTCGCAGCAGCACCCCGAACGGAGTACCGCGTCGCGGCCTGCGCGGCCCGACGCCTCCATGTCGCTGCTGAACAACGCGATGTACCACAGCCTCGACGACGGCTACGCGCAGGCCGCCGCCCGCCGCGGCGTCGAGGGCCGGTCCGGCATGCCGGACACCGTCCGCGCGAAGCTCTGGCTCGCCGCCGGACTGGTCCTCGCCGCGCTCGTCGTGACCGTCGGAGCGGCGCAGGCGCGGGTGTCCGCGCCCGAACTCGCCAAGGAACGGCAGGAGTTGATCACCCGGATCGACGACGGCGACCGCCGGGCCGACTCCCTCCAGCGCAGCGTCGACGACCTGCGCAAGGACGTCGAGGCGCGGCAGCGCAAGGCGCTGGAGAAGCACGGCGGCAACGAGGCGGAGGTGGCCGGGCTGCTCTCCGGCGCGCTGCCCGTGCACGGGCCCGGCATCAAGCTCGTCGTCGACGACGCCAAGGACACCCAGGCCAGCGACTCCGGCGGCCCGCGGCAGAGCAGTGACTTCTCGGACAACGGCCGGGTCCGCGACCGGGATCTCCAGCGCGTGGTCAACGGGCTCTGGGAGTCGGGATCGGAGGCCGTGTCCGTCAACGGCCAGCGTCTGACGTCGCTTTCGGCGATCCGGGCCGCCGGCGATGCCGTACTCGTCGACAACAAGCCGCTGGTGCCTCCGTACACTCTGCTCGCACTGGGGCCCGGGAAAAAGCTGAGCACGGCGTTCCAGGACAGCGCAGACGGGCAGTACTTGCAGGTGTTGCAGGAGAACTACGGTGTGCGCACCAGCATCAGCACCCAGGGGGAGGTGCGGCTTCCGGCCGCGCCGAGCCTGATCGTCCGAACGGCAAAGCCGGTGCAGACAGGAGAGGGCAGCAGATAGTGATCGCCGTACTGGGCCTCGTCGTCGGGGTCGTGGCAGGGCTCGTCGTCCGGCCCGTCGTCCCGACGATTGTCGAGCCCTACCTTCCGATCGCCGTCGTCGCGGCGCTGGACGCTGTCTTCGGCGGGCTGCGGGCAATGCTCGACGGAATCTTCGACGACAAGGTGTTCGTCGTCTCGTTCCTGTCGAACGTCGTCGTCGCCGCCTTGATCGTGTTCCTCGGCGACAAGCTCGGGGTCGGGGCCCAACTGTCCACCGGCGTCGTCGTGGTGCTCGGCATCCGCATCTTCTCGAACGCGGCCGCCATCCGACGGCACGTCTTCCGGGCGTGAGGCCGATGAGCGACGGAGAGGCCGGCAAGCACCCCGGCGAACTGCCTCCCGAGGAACCGGCGCGGAAGCGCGAGCCCGGTCGTGGCCCTGCCGAGGGCGCGGAGAACAACCGACCCGGCGGTCGGCCGGACGGGCCGGAGAACAGCGACGGCGCTGGCGGCAACGGAGCCAGGCCGCCGCGTGACCGCGAGGCAGGCAACGCCGACTCGCGGGAGCCGAAGGCGAGTTCGGGCGACTCGGCGGCAGCCGCGAACGGAGCGGCGGAGAGCTCCGAGGAGAAGCCGGCGAACGGCCCGGCCGGCGGCGGCGAGCGGAGGCCGCCCGCGGAGTCCGCGGCCGCGGAAGAGGAGTCAGGGCGCACGGGCAGGCAGCGGCTTGCCCAGGCCGTGTGGCCGCCACGCGTGACGCGAGCCCAACTCATCGTCGCGCTCCTGCTGTTCGTACTGGGCCTCGGGCTGGCGATCCAGGTCCGCTCGACGAGCGAGAACAGCTCGCTGCGCGGCGCGCGCCAGGAGGACCTGGTCCGCATCCTCGACGAACTGGACGACCGCACCAAGCGACTTGAGGACGAGAAGCAGAGCCTCGAAGGCCAGCGCACCGAGTTGGAGAACAGCTCGGACCAGGCCGAGGAGGCACGCAAGCAGACACGTCAGAAGGCACGTCAACTCGGCGTGCTCGCCGGGACGGTGGGCGCGCAGGGCACGGGGATCGAATTGACCATCACCGACCCCGGAAAGTCCGTCGAGGCCGACATGCTGCTCGACGCCGTGCAGGAACTCCGCGCGGCCGGCGCCGAAGCGATCGAGGTCAACAACGTACGCGTGGTTGCGAATACGTACTTCTCGGACAGTGCCGGCGGCGTGAGCGTCGACGGCCACAAGATCAGTCCGCCGTACCGCTTTCAGGTGATCGGCAAGCCCAAGGACCTTGAGCCGGCGCTGAACATCCCCGGCGGCGTGGTGCAGACACTGCGCAAGGAGCAGGCTGACGCCTCGGTTCAGCCCTCGGAGAAGATCGTCGTGGACGCCTTGCGCTCTGCGAAGCGGCCTGATTACGCTCGGTCATCCCAACGGTGAGGTGGCGGCGGAGTCTTGCGGGGGGTCGGCGGCCCCGGTGACCATCGCGTGAGGGAAACTGTCCGTAGGCCGGGGACGTTGTCTGGGCGTCGGATCAAGCGGAGTGAGAGCATCGAGGGTCTGTCCTGCCCCACGGGCGGGTCTGTTTCGTGCGAGGGGAATCGCCCGTGAGTTTTTTTGCAAGGTTGTTCGGCAAGGGCCGCCAGGATCACGGCGGTGGCGCGCGGCGCCGGTCCTTCCGGCAGCACGAGCCGGGCGCGGGCCCCGACGACGAGGGCGCAGGGCGGCCGTTGTTCCGTGACGAGGTCTCTGCCCCCGGCGGTGGCCATGCGGGTGGTCAGGGAGGGGTTTCTGTTGACCCCGCAGCGTCGGGCCGCATAGGTTCCGGGGCACCATCAACCTCGAGTACAGGTGGAGGATCTGCCGTGCCGGTGTGTAGCAGGTGCGGGACCCAGGTCGCCGAGGCGAGCCGGTTCTGTTCCAACTGCGGGGCACCGCTGCGCGGCGGGGTCCCGGCGGGCGAGGGTTCCTCCGAGACGACGTCGACCATCTCGATCTCCGGCCTGGAGGCTTACGAGGCGGAGGCGACCGGTCAGCAGTCACCGCCGCTGTCCCCCGAGGCACAGGCCGCCGTCGACGCTCTTCCGCTGGGCTCCGCGCTGATGGTGGTGCGCCGCGGCCCCAACTCCGGCAGCCGCTTCCTCCTGGACGGCGACCTGACGACCGCGGGCCGTCACCCCGAGAGCGACATCTTCCTGGACGACGTGACCGTCTCGCGGCGCCATGTGGAGTTCCGGCGCGGTCCGGACGGCGTCTTCACCGTCTCCGACGTCGGCAGCCTCAACGGCACGTACGTCAACCGGGAGCGCATCGAGGCCGGCGTCCCGCTGGCGAACGGCGACGAGGTCCAGATCGGCAAGTTCCGACTGGTCTTCTTCGCCAGCAAGCGAGCCGTCTGACCTCCGGGGAGGTCGATGGAGGGGCATACCGTCCGCCGGTGCCGACGGTGGTGCCGCCGGGGCGGGCAGCGGGTCGTTGAGCATCGGAGGCGTGCTGCACGTGCTCCGTGAGGAGTTTCCTGGAGTGACGGCCTCCAAGATCCGTTTCCTCGATCGAGACAGAAAACCTGATCGAGCCCGCGCGGTCCCCCTCGGGCTACCGCAGGTTCACTGCGGCCGACGTCGAGCGGCTCGCCTGCGTCCTGCGGACGCAGCGCGACCACTACGTCCCGCTGAAGGTGATCAGAGAGCATCTCGAAGCTGTGGCCCGCGGTGAGCGACCGCATCCGCTGGCGACGGCCGCGGTAACGGAGGCGGAGCTGGCCGAGTGGGGGTCGCAGGGCCTCCTCGCCCTGCATGACGGTGGCCCGCATGGTCTCGGACCTCGGCGGCTACGGAATCCCACCGCGGCAGCTGCGCTCCGTGCAGGCCGCCGCCGATCACGAGGCCGGAATGCTGGGGAGGGCGCTGGTCCCGCTCAGACGGCACCGCGATTCCGGTACGGATTCGCGTCCGGGTTCCCGTACCGACATCGGTACCGACGCCGCGACCGCACCGGACGCGGACCCACGGCCCCGCGACCAGCGGCCCTCTGCGCCCAGCTGCACGCGGCGTTCCTGCAGGCGGCGCTCGGCTGCCGCTCGAAAAGCGGTCTGAGGGCGGGGTGCTGCCCGAGTGAGTAGGTTCATACGGCGGCTCGGGGCGCGGGTCCCGACTACCCAAACAGGCGGGGCACGGCCTAGGGTTGCTGTGTGAACGAGCTCGACGTTGTGGGTGTCCGGGTCGAAATGCCCTCCAACCAACCGATCGTGCTGCTGCGTGAAGTGGGTGGCGACCGGTACCTCCCCATCTGGATCGGCCCCGGGGAGGCGACCGCGATCGCCTTCGCGCAGCAGGGCATGACGCCTGCTCGCCCGCTCACCCATGATCTTTTCAAGGACGTCCTGGAGGCGGTGGGGCAGGAGCTCACTGCTGTCCGCATCACCGACCTCCGCGAGGGCGTGTTCTACGCCGAGCTGGTCTTCGCCAGCGGGGTCGAGGTCAGCGCGCGCCCGTCGGACGCCATAGCGCTGGCACTGCGCACCGGTACGCCGATCTACGGCAGCGAGGGTGTGCTCGACGACGCGGGGATCGCGATCCCGGACGAGCAGGAGGACGAGGTGGAGAAGTTCCGCGAGTTCCTCGACCAGATCTCGCCCGAGGACTTCGGCACGAGCAGCCAGTGATCCGGCCGCTCCGGCACTCCCCGTACGTCCCCTCCCGAACGCGAAGCGCCACGTCTTCCCCGCTTGTGGTTACGGCAAACCACACCTTGGGGCATCATCACCCGGCGTGCCGAGTGCGGCGATCGTTGACGCACCACCGGTGACTGCCTACCTTCGGTGAGGCAGGTTCCGGGGTATGCCCCGGGATGTGGAGGACGGAGGTCGGCGTGAGAAGTACCGGCGACGGTATGGCAGCGGACCAATCCCCACCCCCAGGTGCCCCGGCAGAGCCGCAGCAGGGGGAGAGTTCCGCCGGGGAATCGCCCGACCTGATCGGATACCGCGGCCCCACCGCCTGCTCAGCCGCCGGCATCACCTACCGCCAGCTCGACTACTGGGCGCGCACGGGGCTCGTGGAGCCCAGCATCCGGCCCGCCTACGGGTCGGGCAGTCAGCGGCTCTACAGCTTCCGCGACATCGTCGTCCTCAAGATCGTCAAGCGGCTGCTGGACACCGGAGTCTCGCTCCAGAACATCCGCACCGCCGTCCAGCATCTGCGCTCCCGGGGCCGCACCGACCTCGCACAGATGACGCTGATGAGCGACGGCGCCACCGTGTACGAGTGCTCGTCGCCCGACGAGGTCGTCGACCTGCTGCAAGCCGGGCAGGGCGTGTTCGGGATCGCGGTGGGCGTGGTGTGGAAGGACGTCGAGGGGGCGCTGGCACAGCTGCACGGCGAGCACGTCGACACCGGTGAGACCATCGTCGGCGATCACCCCGGGGACGAGCTGGCACGGCGCCGCAACCGCGCCGGCTGAGACTGTCAGTCCCATGCGGCAGCATCGACGAGCGTGAGAAGCGCTCCGACGATCCTTCATCTGGACATGGACGCCTTCTACGCCGCGGTCGAGCAGGCGTCCAAGCCCAGCCTCCGGGGCAAGCCCGTCGTCGTGGGCGGTCTCGGCCCCCGCGGAGTCGTCGCGACGGCGTCGTACGAGGCGCGGATCTTCGGTGTCCACTCCGCCATGCCCATGGCCCAGGCCCGGCGGCTGTGCCCCAACGCCGCCTACCTCGTGCCGCGCTTCAGCCTCTACCGCGAGGTCAGCGACGCCGTGATGGAGATCCTCGGCGCCATGTCGCCGCTGGTGGAGCCGCTCAGCCTCGACGAGGCGTTCGTGGACCTGGAGGCGGGCGACGAGCTCACGGCGGGCACGGACTCGGCCGCCGTACGGGTCGTCGGCGATCGTCTGCGGAAGAAGATCAGCGAGAGCACGGGCCTCAACGGCTCGGTGGGCCTGGCCGGTTCGAAGATGCTCGCCAAGATCGCCTCGGAGGAGGCCAAGCCGGACGGGCTCGTCGTCATCGAACCCGGTACGGAGCGGGAGCTGCTGGCTCCGATGCCGGTACGGACGCTGCCCGGGGTGGGCCCTGCCACCGCGGAGGTGCTGCGCCGGGCCGGGATCACCACGGTCGGGGACACGGCAGAGGCCGGCGAGGCGGAGCTGCTGAGGCTCCTGGGCAAGGCCCACGGGACCTCGCTGTACGCGATGGCGAACGGCTGGGACGACAGGCCGGTGATCGCGGAGCGCGACGCGAAGTCCGTGTCGGTCGAGGACACCTTCGACGTCGATCTCACCGACCGGGCGCTCGTCCAGGCCCAGGTCGCACGGCTCGCGGACCGCTGTACGGAGCGGCTGCGCGCTGCGGGCAGATCCGGCCGCACGGTGGTGATCAAGGTGCGGAGTTACGACTTCTCCACCCTGACGCGCTCGGAGACCCTCCGCGGCCCCACCGACGACTCGGGTGTGGTGCGCGAGGCCGCGGCCAGGCTGATCGACACCGTGGACACCACGGCGGGCGTGCGGCTGCTCGGCGTCGGCGTGAGCGGCCTGGCGGACTTCACACAGGAGGATCTGTTCGCACAGGCACATGCACAGGCGACGGCGAGCACCGGTGAGTCCACGGAAACGGGGGCCGAGGCCCCGGAGCGGCCACGGCAGGGACCGGCGGCGGTAGCGGAGACGGCGGAGCTGCCGGGCGGCGGCCGGCGCTGGGTCCCCGGACGGGACGTGCGGCACACGGAACACGGCCACGGCTGGGTGCAGGGCAGCGGCCTGGGACGGGTCACCGTGCGGTTCGAGGACCCGGGATCGCGGCCCGGGCGCGTACGTACGTTCTCGGTCGACGATCCCGCTCTGGAGCCGGCAGAGCCGCCGCCGCTCGCCGCGATGTCGCGGCACGGCCGTGCGGATCCGCCGGACCCGGCAGGGGAAGCGACGGAAGAACCGTCTCAGCTCTCGGTTCCCGCTATCCGTCCGAAGTCCCTGTCGGCAGGGGGCGACGAGGGGGACGAGGGCGATGCGGCCGAGCCCGGAGACTTCGCAGAGGGGGAGGCCGAGGGGCCCCCGGCCTCCGGTGAAGGCGGCACGTCCAGCCCGTAGTGGAGGTAGAGCTGAAGCTCCTGGCGCGGAGAGAGATGCCTGCCCACGCCCAGGACCGGTGTGCTGCGCACCAGAGCCCGCTCGAACGGGACGCGGAGGACGCCGCCGACCAGCTCGCTCGGTTCCAGCGGTACGAGGGCCTCGCGCCGGAAGAGCCCCGTGCGCACGGCCGCCCACTCGGGCTCGCCGGTCGCGTCGTCGAGGTAGACCTCGCCGATGGTCCCGATCTTGCAGCCGCTGCTGTCGAGCGCTCTGCGCCCGATAAGGCTCCGTGGATCGATGTCGTTCTGCACGGTCCCTCCAAGTCGTCCTGACCGGGGCACCGGGTGCGTCGCGCGACGAGGCCGGCCCTGGGTCTGGTGGTCTGACGAACCCCTCCCTCGGCCTTGCCGTACTGCCGCGCAACGGCGAGCTGCGGGGGCGCCGAGGACGCCGAGAGCCGGTCGTACAAGCCGTATTACCACCCAAAGGCACATTTCAGCGGTTGGCCACCCGAGTGCACCTCGGGGCCCCTGTGACAGGAACCGCTGGTAGGCTCGGAACCGGCTGTGGACCCCGAGCGGGAGAGTCCTCCGGCGTCAGCCGGGGGCGCCGAAGGAGCAACTCCTCCCCGGAATCTCTCAGGCTCACGTACCGCGCGGGTGAGGTCACTCTGGAAAGCAGGGCGGGCCGAGCAGTGCCTGGGCTCCTCCTCACCGACGGTGAAAGCCGGGCCGCCGCTCAGCCGGGGCGGGCCGGTGAAACTCTCAGGTCGCGATGACAGAGGGGGAGGGCGTCCGGGCACCAGCGCCGTGGTGTCCCCGAAGGTCACAGTGACCAGGAGGCCCCCGCAGATGACTGCCAACCGCATCCCTCTCGCCGATCTGGAACGCGGAACCCCCTTCGAATCGCGGCACATCGGCCCCGACGCCGGTGCTCAGGCCAAGATGCTCGCCCAAGTGGGGTACGGATCCCTCGACGAGCTCACCGCGGCCGCCGTCCCCGAAGTGATCAAGAGCAACGAGGCCCTGAACCTGCCGCCCGCCCGCACCGAGGCCGAGGTCATCGCCGAGCTGCGCGAGTTCGCCTCCCGGAACCGGGTGCTCCCGTCCATGATCGGCCTCGGCTACTACGGGACGTTCACGCCGTCCGTCGTCCTGCGGAACGTCATGGAGAACCCGGCCTGGTACACCGCGTACACGCCCTACCAGCCGGAGATCTCGCAGGGACGGCTGGAGGCCCTGCTCAACTTCCAGACCATGGTGGCCGATCTGACGGGTCTCCCGACCTCCGGTGCCTCGCTCCTGGACGAGCCCACGGCCGCGGCCGAGGCCATGGCGCTCTCCCGGCGCGTGGGCAAGGTCAAGCAGGGGGTCTTCCTCGTCGACGCCGACTGCCTGCCGCAGACCGTCGCCGTGATCCGTACGCGCGCCGAGCCGACCGGCGTCGAGGTCGTGGTCGCGGACCTGACCGACGGCATCCCCGCGGAGGTGGCCGAACGCGGCGTCTTCGGGATGCTGCTCCAGTACCCGGGAGCGTCCGGCGCCGTGCGGGACCACCGCGCGGTCATCGACCAGGCGCACGAGCTCGGCGCCGTCGTGACGGTCGCCGCGGATCTGCTGGCCCTCACGCTGCTCAGCTCGCCCGGCTCCCTCGGCGCCGACATCGCCGTGGGGTCGAGCCAGCGCTTCGGTGTGCCCATGGGCTTCGGCGGGCCGCACGCCGGCTACATGTCGGTGCGCGACAAGTACGCCCGCAGCCTGCCCGGCCGCCTCGTCGGAGTGTCCAAGGACGCCGACGGCGACCAGGCCTACCGCCTCGCCCTTCAGACCCGCGAGCAGCACATCCGCCGCGAGAAGGCGACCAGCAACATCTGCACCGCACAGGTGCTGCTCGCGGTGATGTCCGGGATGTACGCCGTGTACCACGGGCCCGAGGGCCTGGCCCGCATCGCCCGCCGTACCCACCGCTACGCGACGCTGCTCGCCGAGGGGCTGCGCGGAGGCGGCGTGGAGATCGTCCACGGCAGCTACTTCGACACCGTCACGGCCAGGGTCCCGGGGCGTGCGGCCGAGATCGTCGCCCGCGCCCGCGAGGCGGGCGTGAACCTGCGCGAGACGGACGCCGACCACGTCGGGATGGCCTGCGACGAGACCACGGGCCGGGCCCAGCTGAAGGCTGTCTGGGCCGCCTTCGGCGTGGAGGCGGACGCCGGGGAGCTGGACGACCGCGCCGTGGACGGCGAGCTCCCGGACGCACTGCCCGAGGCGCTGCTGCGTACCGACGACTACCTGACCCACCCCGTCTTCCACGAGCACCGCTCCGAGACGGCCATGCTGCGCTACCTGCGCAGGCTGGCGGACCGGGACTACGCGCTCGACCGGGGCATGATCCCGCTCGGGTCGTGCACGATGAAGCTCAACGCGACCGCCGAGATGGAGGCCGTCACCTGGCCGGAGTTCGCGTCGCTGCACCCCTTCGCGCCGGGCGACCAGGCCGAGGGCTACCTGGCGCTGATCCGGCAGCTGGAGGAGCAGCTCGCGGAGATCACCGGATACGACCAGGTGTCGTTGCAGCCCAACGCGGGCTCCCAGGGCGAGCTGGCGGGCCTGCTGGCGGTGCGCGCCTACCACCGCTCGCGCGGGGACGACCAGCGCACCGTGTGCCTGATCCCGTCCTCGGCGCACGGCACGAACGCCGCCAGCGCCGTGATGGCCGGGATGCGGGTCGTGGTGATCAAGACCAGCGAGGACGGCGACGTCGACACCGCCGACCTGCGCGCGAAGATCGAGCAGTACGGCGACGAACTGTCCGTGCTGATGGTCACCTACCCCTCCACGCACGGCGTCTTCGAGGAGCACATCACCGACATCTGCGCGGCCGTGCACGACGCCGGCGGGCAGGTCTACGTGGACGGGGCGAACCTCAACGCCCTGATGGGGCTCGCCCGTCCCGGCAAGTTCGGCGCCGACGTCTCACACCTCAACCTGCACAAGACCTTCTGCATCCCGCACGGCGGCGGCGGACCGGGCGTCGGCCCGATCGGCGTGCGCGAGCACCTCGCACCGCATCTGCCCAACCACCCCCTGCAGCCCGCCGCGGGCCCGTCGACCGGCATCGGCCCGGTCTCCGGTTCGCCCTGGGGCTCGGCCGGAATCCTGCCGATCTCGTGGGCGTACGTCCGGCTGATGGGAGCCGAAGGGCTGCGCAGGGCCACGCAGGTGGCCGTGCTCGGCGCCAACTACATCGCCAAGCGCCTGGAGCCGCACTACCCGGTGCTCTACACGGGTCCGCGCGGACTCGTCGCGCACGAGTGCATCATCGACGTACGGCCGCTGACGAAGCAGACCGGCGTGAGCATCGACGACGTGGCCAAGCGGCTGATCGACTACGGCTTCCACGCGCCGACCATGTCGTTCCCCGTGCCGGGGACGCTCATGACGGAGCCCACCGAGAG
Organism: Streptomyces winkii; assembly: GCF_032248595.1. Taxonomy (NCBI): domain Bacteria; kingdom Bacillati; phylum Actinomycetota; class Actinomycetes; order Kitasatosporales; family Streptomycetaceae; genus Streptomyces; species Streptomyces winkii. The sequence goes on from NZ_JASTTH010000003.1 coordinate 709,792, forward strand.
CGAGGACCTGGCGGAACTCGACCGGTTCTGCGAGGCGATGATCGAGATCCGCGGTGAGATCGACAAGGTCGGCTCGGGGGAGTGGCCCGCCGAGGACAACCCGCTGCGCAACGCACCCCACACGGCGGGGCAGTTGAGCCGGGCCTGGGACCATCCGTACGGACGTGAGGAGGCGGCCTTCCCGGCTGGGGTCGGTTCCGCGGACAAGTACTGGCCGCCGGTGCGGCGGATCGACGGCGCCTACGGCGACCGCAATCTCGTGTGCTCCTGCCCGCCCGTCGAGGAGTACGACGGCTGACGGCGTTCTCGGAGCTACGCGGGCAATACCGCGTACGTCAGGGCCGGTTCGGTGGAAACACCGGGCCGGCCCTGGCCATTCGCCGCTGCGGATTCAGGCAGCGGTGGCGATGTTACGGCTGTCGAGAGGACGGTGCGGATCGATGATCTTGCCGTCCGGAAGCAGTTCGCCCGTGTCCTCGAAGAGCAGAACACCATTGCACAGCAGGCTCCAGCCCTGCTCCGGGAAGTGGGCCACAGGATGGGCGGCCTCCCGGTCGGCGGACTCGGCTGTCGGGCACGGTGGCTGGTGCTGGCACATTGTCGCTGTCGTCTTCCGTTGTGTTGTGTCGTCCGTGCTGCGGCTCGTGACGGTCTTCATGGCCGCCCCCCGTTCTGATGCGTGTCCCAGTGTTCCCAAGCGGAGTGGATTCCGCAGGGATTTCGTGTCACCGGTACTCAACCAGGACAGACGCTTCACCCGCGCGGGTGGTTGCCGTCAACTACGCAGGCTTTACGGGCGATTTGCCGTATTCATACACGGGGAAGCGGGGGCGCACACGCCCCAGGGGCACCCCCGCTTGATGCGCCTGCCCCGCGGAGGTTCACGCCCCGCTGCTGAGCAGGGGAGTCGCCGGGACGGAACGGCTGGTGAGCAGCGGCAGCAGGGCACCGGCCCGATGCGGCACATGGGCCGCGATGCCGGGCGGCGCGGGAGCGAGCGGGATCAGCACGTCGGAGCGCTGCGGAGTGCCCTCGCCCACGTCCGCGGCGGTGTTCGCGTGCAGCCACAGCGTGAGCATGTAGAGCCCGGGCACGGACAGCAGCCGCGGCTGATGGAGGCCGGGCACCGACTCGGCCTGCCGCAGGGCGCGTTGGGACGAGGCGACGTACGGGCCGCCGCAGAAGTACGCGAACGCCCAGCCGTCGGCGGTGAGCAGGGTCTCCGCGGCGCCGACGGCGTCCGACCCGGCGGCTGCTCCCGCTTCCCTCAGCAGGAAGCGCCAGCCCGCCAGTCGCGTCTTCCACCCCGCCCCGGAGGAACCGGAACCGGTCAATTCGTGGACGGGCAGCGGAAGTTCGATCTCCAGTGAGCGCCCCGCGGCGTCGGCGGCATCCGTGGCGGACGGCTTGCCGCCCCGGTGCACTGCGGCGGGGGAGCGGAGTGCCGCGAGAACGCTGCGTGATGCGGGAGCCGGGGCGGAAAGGACATGCAGCGGCATGATGGGTCGCCACCTCTCAAGCTGGAGACTCGTGGTGCTCGGCATGGCGCGGACGGCAGTGTCGGCGTGAGAATGCGAAAGAAGGGCCGCGAAGCAGCGGCGGAGGCGTCGACTGCGGGCACCGGCCGACCGGTGATACCGCGTCTCAGCCTGGACCGGAGTTTATACGAAGCGTGTTACATCCCCATTTCGACTAACACGTCGTGCTTTCTCACGCGAGACGTTATCCGGTCAGTATTGCGCGGTACTTGACCGCATGTGCGGGACCGTCCGGTCCCGCTGCCTGGAGAAACAGCTCTGCCGTGGTCGGCCGGATCCCGTCTGCGTTTCCCACAAGGATTGTGCGGATGGGATTGGACCGCTGCGTCATGCCAGAGGAACGTGCGCCCCGGGCAGGTGAGCGGTGACCGGCAGCCGGGTACGGGGATGCTGCTGAGGCGTTATCCGCCGGCCGTACGGGCATCATCGCTGACACCACGCGGCCGTATCGAGGAGGGACAACCCCGATGGGTGAGAAGGTCGTCTCCGACGGGTTCGACCTGTCCGCTCGGCATCGGTACAGGCGGAAACTGAAGGAGTGCCTCGAAGCGTTCGGAGTGCTCCTGGACGAGGGGCGGTTCGAGCGCCCGCGGAATCTCATGGGTCTGGAGATCGAGCTGAATCTCGCGGACGCCGACGGAATGCCGCGCATGATGAACGCCGAGGTGCTGCGCCGTATCGGCAGCAAGGACTTCCAGACGGAACTCGGGCAGTTCAATCTCGAGGTGAACATCGTGCCGCACCGCCTGGCAGGGCGGGTGTTCGACCAGCTCGCCGAGGAGCTGCGCACCGGGCTCGGTTACGCGGACCGCCAGGCCATGGAGGAGGGCGCGGGCATCGTGATGATCGGCATCCTGCCGACGCTCACGGACGAGGACCTCGTCTCCTCCAACCTCACCGACGTGGACCGCTACACCCTGCTCAACGACCAGATCATGGCCTCGCGCGGCGAGGAGGTCGTCCTCGACATCGAAGGGGTCGAGCGGCTGACGCGTACGTCCGCCTCGATCGCGCCCGAGGCCGCGTGCACGTCGGTGCAGCTGCATCTCCAGGTGACGCCGGAACGTTTCGCTGATGTGTGGAACGCCTCGCAGGCGGTCTCCGCGGTGCAGGTCGCGATGGGCGCCAACTCGCCCTTCCTCTTCGGCCGCGAGCTGTGGCGGGAGTCGCGCATCCCGCTCTTCCTCCAGGCCACCGACACCCGGCCGGCCGAGCTGAGCGCCCAGGGCGTCCGGCCGCGCACCTGGTTCGGCGAGCGGTGGATCGGCTCCGTGTACGACCTCTTCGAGGAGAACCTGCGCTACTTCCCCTCCCTGCTGCCCATCTGCGACGACGAGGACCCGCACCGCGTACTCGGCGACGGCGGCATCCCGGCGCTGCCCGAACTCGTCCTGCACAACGGCACCGTCTACCGCTGGAACAGACCCGTGTACGCCGTCACCGGCGGTGTGCCGCATCTGCGCGTGGAGAACAGGGTGCTGCCCGCGGGCCCCACCGTTGCGGACGTACTCGCCAACACCGCGCTCTACTACGGGCTGGTGCGCAGCCTCGCCGACGAGCCGCGCCCCGTCTGGTCACGGCTGCCGTTCGCGGCGGCGTCCGCGAACTTCGACGCGGCCTGCCGGCACGGCATCGAGGCAGAGCTGACGTGGCCGCGGGCCGGGCGCACCGGCGGGCTGGCGACGGTGCCCGCGGCGCGGCTCGTCCAGGAGGAACTGCTGCCCATGGCGGCCGCCGGGCTGGAGGCGTGGGGAGTGGAGAAGGGCGACCGCGAGCGCTGTCTGGGCATCATCGAGGAGCGCTGCCGGCGCCGCGTCAACGGGGCCTCGTGGCAGGCCGCCGCCTACCACCGCGCCGTCGACTCCGGCCTCGACCGGGAGAAGGCGCTCGCGGCGGTCACGCGGCGCTACTGCGAACTCGCGCGCACGGGCGAGCCGGTGCACACCTGGCCGCCCGGCGCGTAGCCGGTCCGGCGACGCCGCCGCCCCGCTCCCCGGCCGCCGGGTCGCCCCCCTGGTTTCCGGCGACGCCCCACCCCGCTTCGCGCGGCGCCGTGCCGTCCGGCAAGCTATGGACGTCCCCGGCTGACGCGGACCGGTGAACTGGAGGCATGTGTGCAGTCGCAAGCGAGCGACCCCGCTCGGTCCCCGGCGTCCGGGGAGACGCTGCCTGCGCCCGCACTCCGGCACGAGACGCTGCTGGTGCTCGCGCTGTCGCTCGGGGCGAGTGCCGTATCGGCCCTGATCAGCTTCGTGGGTTCGCTGACCGCCTCCGGAGTCCTCGCCGACCAGGCGGCACGGCTCAACACCTCACGCGCTCCGGACCGGCCGTGGCTCGACCTGGCCTGGCAGCTCTTCGGGATCGCCACGGCACTGGTTCCGGTGGCGCTGGTCGCACATCTGCTCATGCGCGAAGGCACCGGCGGTCTGCGCTCCCTCGGGTTCGACCGGAGAAAGCCCGGGTTCGACCTGGGGTGGGGAGCGCTGCTGGCGGCTGCCATCGGCGGCAGCGGGCTCGCGCTGTACCTGGCGGCGATCCAGGCGGGCTTCAATCTGACGGTCGTCCCGGAGTCGCTGCCCCATGTGTGGTGGCGGATCCCCGTACTGATCGCCTCCGCCGTGCAGAACGCCGTGGTGGAAGAGGTGATCGTCGTCGGCTACCTGCTGCGCAGGCTCGGGCAGCTGCGGTTCTCACCGTGGGCGGCGCTCGGGGTCAGCTCGGTGCTGCGCGGCTCGTACCACCTGTACCAGGGCGTCGGCGGTCTGCTCGGAAACATGGCGATGGGCGCCGTCTTCGTCGTGCTGTACCGCCGGTGGGGACGGGTCGGGCCGCTCGTGGTGGCTCACGCGCTGATCGACATCGTGGCCTTCACCGGCTACGCGCTCTTCGCCGGCAAGGTGGGCTGGCTTCCCACGCAGTGACACGGCGGGGCCGCCCCGCTCTCACCATTCGACGCACAGCTGCGCGTCGAGCACCGTGACCGCCTCGCCCGTCAGTTCCGTGCGCTCTCCGCGCAGCGTCGTACGCACCAGGCCCGTGCGCGCGGAGCACTGGAGGCCCGTCAGCGAGTCCCGGCCGAGCCGTGCGTACCACAGCGGCGCCAGCGCGGTGTGGGCGCTGCCGGTGACCGGGTCCTCGGGGATGCCGACCGAGGGAGCGAACATCCGCGAGACGAAGTCGTAGTCCTGACTGTCGCTGCCGTCGTCCTCGCCGCCGCCGTCCGCGAGCGCGGTGACGATGACGCCCCGGTGCGGCAGCCGGCCCACCGCCGCCCCGTCGGGGGCGAGGGCGCGCAGCGTCCCTTCGTCCGGCACCTCGACGAGAAGGTCGCCGAGAGGGCCCGTGTCGTGCACGGAGACCGGTTCCGCGCCGAGCGCCGCGGCGAGCCCTTCGGGGGGCGCCACCGGCGTGAGCGGAGCCGTCGGAAAGTCCAGGGTGATCGCGCCGCCGGGAGCGGTGGCCGCGGTGAGCACGCCGCTGCGGGTGCGGAAGCGGACCGTCCCGCCACCGAGGCCGTCGCTGTGCAGCACGTGGGCCGTAGCCAGCGTGGCGTGGCCGCACAGGTCGACCTCCGCGGTGGGCGTGAACCAGCGCAGTGCCCAGTCGGCGTCCTCGTCGCCGGGGAGCGGGTGTGCGAAGGCGGTCTCCGAGAGGTTCATCTCGTTGGCGACCTGCTGGAGGCGCCGGTCCGCCGGGAAGGCGGACTCCTCCAGCAGCACGACGGCAGCCGGATTGCCGCAGTAGGGACGGTCGGTGAAGGCGTCGACTGTACGGATCCTCATGCGCCGGGAGGCTAGACGACGCGGCGCCGGGAGGACGACGGCCAATGCGGCGCAGGTGGACCGGTACCGGTGGACGCGGACCGTACGCGGCGCCGGCCGGTCTCTCAGATCCGGAGACCGGTGGGCATTGCCATACGAGCATCGCCGATATATCGTTGACCCATCACGACAAGTCAATGGGCTGTCGAAGACAGCTCACCGAAAGGATGACGCAATGCGTAAGGAAGAAGAACGATTCGGTGGCCGCGGGCGCGGTCACGGCCCGGGACACCGCGGGCCTTCCGGGTTCGGTCCGTCCGAGCGGCGGGCCTTCGGGGCCTTCGGCCCTCCCTTCGGCGACGGTCCGCCCTTCGGGCCCAGGGGCCGGGGCCGCGGAGGACCGCGTGGGCGGGCCCGCCGCGGTGACGTACGGGCGTCGATCCTGGCGCTCCTGAAGGACCGCCCGATGCACGGCTACGAGATGATCCAGGAGATCGCCGAGCGCAGCGGCGGGGCGTGGAAGCCCAGCCCCGGCTCCGTCTACCCGACGCTCCAGCTGCTGGAGGACGAGGGTCTGATCAGCAGCGCCAGTGAGGGCGGGAAGAACCTCTTCTCCCTCACCGACGCCGGCCGCGAGGAGGCCGACGCGGGCCCGGAGGCCCCGTGGGAGGACGCTGGGCGCGGCATCGACTGGGATGCGATGAACGAGGTCCGCAAGGCCGGCGGCGGTCTGGTCAGCGCGTTCCAGCAGGTCTGGGCGAACGGCACTCAGGAGCAGCGGAACAAGGCCGTCGAGGTCGTCAACGACGCCCGCAAGAAGCTGTACTTGATCCTCGCCGAGGACGAGTGACCGTCCGGGCACGGGTGCTCCGTGCCCGGTGGGACTCCGGCCGCTGCCGTCCCGAGGGGCCTACCCGGGCAGCAGCGGCCGGACGTCGATCTGGCCGGCGCCGCACACCTCGCCCATCTTCCACGCCGCGGACTTCGCGGTGCGCTGGTCCGGGGGTATCACGCGCAGCGCCGCCGGGCCGGGGCACTTGCCGTCCGCCGGATCGTCCTTGCCCGGTACGACGGTCCAGTGCAGCCGGGCCGACGCGCGTCCGCCGGGGGAGAGGGTGATCGGCTCCGAGGGCGTGGAGTGATCCCGTACGGCGTCGGTGGGGATCTTCTCGCCGTCCTCGCCGGTCAGCTGGAGGCCCGGCCAGCCTTGCGTACGGCAGGCCGCGGACGAGGAGTTGGTGAGGACGAGGTCCGCGTAGCGGTTGCCGGCGGCGGGCTGCCCCGGGCGCAGCGAGACCGAGAGCGCCTTCGTCGTGCACCAGCGGGTTCGGCTCGCCGCGTCGCCGGAGCCGGGCCGGCCTCCGCCGTCGTCCTCGGCACCTTGCGCCTCCGGTCCCTTCGGGCCGGCGTCGCCGGGCGCGGAGGGACGGGGTGACGAGGTGGAGCCGGAGTCCGTGCCGTCCACGGACGCGGGCGAGTTGGAAGAGGACCCGGAGCCCGCGGTGCATCCGCTGACGGTCACAGCGGCACCGAGAGCGAGAGCGGCGAGAACGGAGCGTGCATGGTGAACGGCCATGGAAATCTCCAAGTGCTGCCGTATGGGGGGCTGTTGAAGAACAAGACGCGACGTTCCGGGCATTCGGTTCCCGGACGCCCTCCGTGGGTTCCCCGATACGGCCTCATCCTCAGGGAGGAGGGCCGGTCCGGCACCCACGCTCCTGCCGGGGTACGACATATGCCCCGCAGCGCGGATGTGAGCCGGGTTGTGCGTGTGATGTGGTGGTGATGTGGACATCAGTACGCCCCCCAGGCCCGCCAGCGCAACGGCAGGCGCGGTGATCGAGGACCGGCTGAGCGAGCAGCTCGCCGCCGTCGCCGCGACCGCGCGCCGGCGGGCCTCGCGCGGGGGCGACCGCGAGGTGGACACGGCGCATCTCCTGCACAGCCTTCTCGAATCGGACCCCGTCGTACGGGCGTTCCTCGGCGGAGGCGGTGCGCAGACCGCGAAGCTGCTCGGCTATCTCGCCCAGCGCTCCATCGGCTACGGGCTGCGCTGGCGCCACGCGGTCGAGAAGGCCGCCGGTCCGCGTGCGGGGAAGGTGAACACCGGCCTGCTGCCCGGCTGGTCGCCCGCCGCCGCGGGGGCGTTGGAGGTGGCGCTGGAGCGTGCCGCCGTGCGGGGCGCCGTGCGCGCGGAGGGTGTCGACCTCTTCGCCGGGCTGGCCGCCGACGAGGGGTGCCGCGCGGCCGAGGTGCTGCGTATCGCCGGAGTCGACGTGCGGGGGCTCGCACTCGGACTCGACGTCGGAGCCGCCGTGTTGCTGTCCGAGGCTCCCCGGGGTGTCAGGGGTCTGGCATGTGACACTCCTGTCGAGGGTTGACATGATGGGCGCATGCACGACGCTCCACAGCCGGCCGCGTCCACCGGCGGCCGCAGTCTCGGCCTCACGCTCGCCCTCATCTCCGCCTTCGCGTTCGGTGGTTCGGGACCGGCCGCGAAACCACTCATCGAGGCCGGTCTCGAACCGCTCCATGTGACGTGGCTGCGGGTGGCGGGCGCCGCCTGCGTCATGCTTCCGCTCGCCTGGCGCTACCGGTGGCTGGTGCGTGAACGCCCCGTACTCCTGGCGGGGTTCGGGCTGCTGGCCGTCGCCGGAGTCCAGGCGTGCTATTTCGCGGCGCTCTCCCGCATCCCGGTCGGCGTCGCGCTGCTCATCGAATACCTCGCGCCGGCGATGGTTCTGGGGTGGGTGCGCTTCGTGCAGCGGCGGCCGGTGAGCCGCGCCGCGGGGGTGGGAGTCGTCCTCGCGGTGGGCGGACTGGCCTGCGTCGTGCAGGTGTGGTCGGGGCTCACGCTCGATCTCGCGGGGCTGCTGCTGGCGCTGGGCGCGGCCTGCTGCCAGGTGGGCTACTTCGTGCTGTCGGACCACGGCAGCGACGGTGCGGACGGACGCCGCCCCACGGATCCGCTGGGCGTCATCGCGTACGGACTGCTGACCGGCGCCCTCGTGCTGACCGTGATCGCCAGGCCCTGGGAGATGGAGTGGCGCGTCCTGGCCGGGGAGGCGTCCATGGACGGCAGGACGCTTCCCGCCGTCGTGCTGCTCGGCTGGATCGTGCTGGTGGCGACGGTCGCCGCGTATCTCACCGGGGTCGTCTCGGTGCGCAGGCTCTCCCCGCAGGTCGCGGGCGTCGTGGCATGCCTCGAAGCCGTGATCGCGACGGTGCTCGCCTGGGTGCTCCTCGGCGAACACCTCGCCGCCGTACAGCTCGTGGGCGGCGCGGTCGTGCTGCTGGGCGCGCTCATCGCGCAGAGTTCGGCCCCGAAGGGGCAGCAGGACGAGCCGGTGGCGTCGGGCGGAGCGGCCGGCGGCGCGGCCCGCCCGGCGACCTTCCGGGCGGCGCCCGCGCCCGACGAGCCCGGGGCCGGAGCCTGAACTCGCCCCGGATCAACGCCCCTTGAGATATCCGGGCAGTGCCGTGCCGGGAGCCAGGTCCTCGGAGGGCACCGGTGTCCCGTATGTGCGGCTGACCGGGACGACGCCGCTCCAGTGCGGGAGCGCGAGGTCCTCTGGGTCGTCGACGGGGCCGCCCTCGCGCACCTTCGCGGAGACCTCCGCGAGGTCGAGGCGGAGGACGGCGGTGGCGGCCCGCTCCTTGGCGTCCGCGCGGCGCGAGTCGGCGGCCCGGCCGGGGACCACGCCGTCGACCAGCGCGTCCAGAGCGGCTGCGAGCTCCTCGCCCTCCGGGACCCGGTGCGCCGTCCCGTGAACCAGCACGGAGCGGTAGTTGAGCGAGTGGTGGAAGGCGGAGCGCGCCAGCACGAGCCCCTCGACGCGGGTGACCGTGACGCAGACGGGCAGGCCCTGCGGGCCGTCCGCCTCCCGCAGCGGGCGCGAACCGGTGGAGCCGTGCAGATAGATGCGCTCGCCCCTGCGCACGTACAGCGTCGGGAGTACCACGGGTGCGCCGTCGCGCACGAAGCCGAGGTGGCAGACGTACTCCTCGTCGAGGATCGAGTGCACCAACTCGCGGTCGTACGAGGCGCGTTCGCGGTGGCGGGTCGGGACGCTGCGCTCCGTGCGGACGTACGCGTCCGAGGAGGGGCCGGGGGACGGGACGGTGCGGGCCAAGGAACTCTCCCTTGCGCTGATTTTTGAACTAGTGCATAATCTCCTTTGTGCTAGGAGAATATCGGATCGAAGGGCGGCGCGCAGCCGAGATCGCGGCGAGCGTGGAGCGCGGCGTGCACAGCGGCGGCCTCGGGCACGGTCAACTGCTCCCGCCCCTGCGGGAGTTGGCGAACGAGCTGGGGGTCAACGCGAACACCGTCGCGGCCGCCTACCGCAGCCTGCGCGACCGCGGGGTCATCGAGACGGCGGGCCGCCGCGGCAGCCGCGTACGGGGGCGGCCCGCCGGGACCTCGCGGGAGGCCATCCGTCCCGACGTGCCCGCGGGATGCGTGGACATCTCCACCGGCAACCCCGACACCGCCCTGCTGCCCGGGCTGCACGACGCGCTCGCGTCGGCTGCCGCCAACGCCGCCCGGCGCAGCGCGCTCTACGGAGACCCCGCGGTGAGCGAGGAGTTCGCGCGGGCGGCACGTGGCCGGCTCGACGACGACGGTGTCCCCGAAGGGCCGGTCGCGGTGACCTCCGGGGCGCTCGACGCCATCGACCGCGTGCTCTCGGCACAGCTGCGCCCCGGCGACGCGGTCGCCGTCGAGGACCCGGGATGGGGCAGCCTGCTCGATCTGATCCCCGCGCTCGGGCTGAAGACGCTGCCCGTGGCCGTCGACGACGAGGGCCCGCTGCCCGGAGAGACCGCCCGCGCCCTCGGCGCGGGGGCCCGCGCCCTGATCGTCACCGCCCGGGCCCAGAATCCCACGGGCGCCGCGGTGAGCGCCGAGCGTGCCGGCCTGCTGCGCGACGTGCTCGCCGCACATCCCCGCACCCTCCTCATCGAGGACGACCACGGCCACGGCATCGTCGACCAGGCGCTCAACACCCTTGCGGGGCCCACGGATCGCTGGGCTGTCGTGCGGTCCACCGCGAAGGCGTACGGGCCGGATCTGCGGCTCGCCGTCGTCACCGGCGACGCCCTCACCCTCGACCGGGTCCGCGACCGCCAGCTCCTCGGCCCCGGCTGGGTCAGCCACCTGCTTCAGGACGCCGTGCTGCATCTGTGGGAGACGCGGGCCGTCGACGTGGCCGCGGTGGCGCGCTCGTACGGGAGGCGGCGGGACGCACTCGTACGGGCGCTCGCGGCACGCGGCGTCGAGGCGCACGGGCGCAGCGGCATGAACGTATGGGTCCCCGTGCCCGACGAGACGGGCGTCGTCGCACGCCTCCTGCACGCGGGCTGGGCCGTCGCGCCGGGGGCCCGCTTCCGGATGGCGTCGCCGCCCGGAGTGCGGCTGACCGTCTCCCCGCTGACAGCCGACAGCACCGAGGAGGTCGCCGACGCGGTCGCCGCCGCCCTCCGCCCCGCCGCCGCCCGGCGCTACGACTGAGGGGTACGGAGCCGGGAACGGAACTTCCCGCGCCCGAGGCGCCGTTCGGGCTTCTCCGCCCCGCCCGCGGGGCGCGTCCGGCGCGCCGGAGCCAGCTGCGTGAGGGCGGCGCCGAGCAGCACGATCAGCGCTCCCACCGGAGTGTTCCAGGTGAGGGGCTCGCCGAGCACGATCACGCCTGCCGCCGTCGCGATGACGGGGATGAAGTACGTGACCATCTGCCCCGTCGTCGGGCCGACTTCGGCCACGATTCCGTACTGGATCAGGAAGGCGAGCCCCGTGCCGAGCGCGCCCAGCGCCAGCACCGCCAGCAGCGGCACGACCGGGAAACGGGCCGGCAGCGACGTGAACAGCCCCGTCAGCAGGAGCAGTTGAGCGGAGCCGAGCAGCAACTGCCCGCCCGACATGGACAGTGCCGAGTGCGGGCTGCCGGCGACGTTGCGCCGTACGTACAGCCAGCCGACGGAGTAGCTGGCGGCGGCACCCAGCGCCATGGCCGTACCGGCGGGGTCCTGTCCGGAGAAGCCGCGCCACGCGCCCAGCACGATCAGCACACCGCCGAATCCGACCACCAGGCCCGCGACTCTGCGCCGCGTGGGGCGGTCCTCGGAGAGGGCGGCGAGCGAGAGAAGCATGCCGAAGAGGGGACTGGTGGCGTTGCAGATGCCCGCGAGGCCGGAGGAGATGGTGAGTTCGGCGTACGCGAAGAGCGAGTACGGAAGCGTGTTGAGGAAGAACGCGGAGACGGACAGATGGGCCCAGATCCGTACGCAGCCGGGCAGCCGCTCGCGCTTCACCGCGAGGGCGGCGGCGAGCACCGCCGCGCCGAACACCATGCGCCCCAGGGCGACTTGGAGCGGGGCGAAGGCCTCGGTGCCGACCTTGATGAACAGGAAGCTGAAGCCCCATACGAGCGCCAGCGCGGCGAAGCGCACGCGCCAGTCGAGCCGGTGCGAAGGCGTCGCGGGAGGTGCCGTATCCGGCGGTCCGCCCGCCGGTCCGCGCGGTGGGCCGGCCGGTTGCGGTGCTGAGGGCGGGGGAGCCGTCGGGTGCGGCGCACCGCCCGACGGACGCGGCGAGGTGGTCATGCGCCCCACGGTCCCGTCCCGCATGATTTAGCACAAGCGAGAATCAGTAGACGTGAAGACGTAGCATCGCTTACATGTTCAATCTGGAGCGGTTGCGCGTGCTGCACGAGATCTCCGTGCACGGCACGGTGGGCGGTGCGGCCGGGGCCCTGTACGTCACCACGTCGGCGATCTCCCAGCAGATGGCGAAGCTGGAGCGGGAGACGGGGGAGCAACTGCTGTTCCGGAGCGGCCGGGGGATCCGCCTGACCGACGCGGGGCGCCTGCTGGCGGACCACGCGGGCAAGGTCCTCTCCCTGCTGGAGGTCGCGCAGGCGGACCTGGAGGCGCACCGCGGCCGGGCGGCCGGTGAACTGATGCTGAGCGCGTTCCCCACGGCCGCGCGCGGTCTCTTCCCCGCCGCCCTGGCGCAGTTGAGGCGCGAGCATCCCCAACTGCGGCCGCGGCTCACGGAGTCGGAGGCCGAGGTGGCGCTGCCGCGGCTGGTGCGCGGCACCACGGATCTGGCGCTCGTCCTGGACTGGCACAACAGAGAGCTGTCGCTGCCCGCCGGGCTGAGCAGGGCGCCGCTGCTGGAGGACCCCATCGATCTCGCGCTGCCCTCCGGCCATCCGCTCGCCGGCCGGCGAAGGGTGGAGCTGACGGAGGTCGCGGACGAGGAGTGGATCTCCTGGCCCGAGGGGGAGTTCTGCCACGACTGGCTGATGCGGACGCTGCGCGGCGAGGGCATCGAGCCGCGCCTGTCGCACGAGGCGGCGGAGCACCACACCCAACTGGCCCTGGTGGCGGCCGGGATGGGCGTCGCGGTCACCCCGCGCCTCGGGCGCGGGCCCGTGCCGCAGGGTGTGGCGCTCGTGCCCGTACACCACACCCTGCGGCGACGTATCCACGCGGTCTGGCGGACGGACGCCGACCGCAGGCCCTCGATCCGGGCGGCCGTGGCCGCCCTGGAGAAGGCCGCACGCGAGATCACGCCGTAGCCGGGCCGTCGGGCGACCGGCCGTAACGCGGTCCCGTGGGCCGTGTCGCGACAGCGGCCCTCGCGCCGGAGCCGCGTGCGCGTCGCGTGCGCGGAGGCTCAGCCCTCGGCGAGGTGGATGCTGCCGCCCTTGACGGAGACCTTGGCCGGAGGCAGCGGCTTGGTCGCCGGGCCGCCCTTGACGCTGCCGTCGGAGATGTCGAACTTGCTGTCATGGCACGGGCAGATGATCGTGCCGCCCTTGACCTCGGAGACGGAGCAGCCCTTGTGCGTGCACGTCGCCGAGAAGGCCTTGTACTCCGACCCGCTCGGACGGGTCACGACGACCTTCTGCTCCTTGAAGACCTTGCCGCCGCCCTCCGGGATGTCGGCGGCCTTGCCGAGTTCGCCCTTGGCGCCACCGCCGCCTTCCTCGCTGCCGCCGTCGCCGCCGGCGTTCTCGTCGCTGCCGGAGCTGTCACTGCCGCCGGAGCCGCAGGCGGCGAGAGTGACGGCGGCCGAGGCGGCGCCCGCGGCGGCGAGCACGGACCTACGGGTGGTCGATGCTGACATGGAGAAGATCCTGTTCTGTTGGGACTGCACGCATTGCCTCTGCCCTGGGCATCCTGCACAGGCGCCCTTCAGCCGCGAAGGGCTTTGTCAAGAAAAAGCAATTGAGCCGAGAGCAGCCGCTCGGCCGTGACCGGGTCGCTTACGATGTGCGACTGCCCGGGCAGAGGCAGCACCGAGTGCTCCCGTCCCGCCGCCAGCAGAGCCGCCGACATGCGCAGCGTATGCGCGAAGGCCACGTTGTCGTCGGCGGTGCCGTGCACCAGCAGCAGCGGACGCCGCAGCAGATGGGCCTCCAGGACCGGCGTACAGCGGTCGTAGTTCTCCGGGTGTTCCTCCGGGTGCCCCAGGAAGCGCTCCTTCCAGTGCGTGTCGTACAGCCGCGGGTCGACGGCGGGAGCGCCCGCGACCGCCACGTGGAACGTCTCCGGGTGGCGCAGCACGGCGGCCGTGGCCAGGGCACCGGCGAACGACCAGCCCTGGATGCCGACCCGGCCGGGATCGAGATACGGGCGTGCCGCTGCGGCGGCGTGCAGGGCGTCGATCTGGTCCTCCAGTACGGGGGTGAGCTGGTCGCCCCAGACGGCCTTCTCCCACGCGGGGCCCCTTGCGGGTGTGCCCCGCCCGTCCGTCACCAGCACCGCGTAACCCTGCTCCGCGAACCACTGCGCGACGAGCGCCGGCCAGATGCGCGCCCGCACCACCAGCCGCATTCCCGGGCCGCTGTACGGGGCGAGAAGCACCGGCAGCCGGGAGGCGCCGGGGTACCCGGGCTCGTACCAACTGGGAAGGAACAGCGCGCTGTTCAGCCGCCGTTCGCCGAGTGCGAGCAGTTCCGGGCGGGGCAGGATCGACGGCTCCTCGACGAGAGTGGCGATGGTGCCGGGGGCTTCGCCGTCGCGCAGGACGCTCACGCGGGGTCCGTCCGGCGTGATGCTGTCGAGCACGGTCGTGCCGCCGCGCGCCACGGCCGAGTGCAGCCCCGGGCCGTCGCTGACGCGGACGCACCCGGTGGCCGGGGACCAGGACCACACATGCGTCTCCAGCGGGTCGTCGCTCGCCGCGAAGAGCACCGACTCCCCTTCGGTGCCGAGGACTTGGGAGACGTGCAGGCCCGGCGGCGTCACGACGCGCTCACCGACCCGCAGCCTCCGGGTGTCGTCGCTCTCCGCCGGCGTCACCAGGGCGCCCGACGCGGTGCGGCAGTACGCGCCGGGCAGGAGCTCGACCCATCTCTCGTCGCGCTGCCGTGCCAGTTCGCGCGTGGCTCCGGTGCCGGGGTCGATCGCCAGGGTCAGCACGGTGCGCTGATCGCGGCTCTGCACGGTGGCCAGGGGGCCGTGCGCGTCCCAGCCCGCCGCGGCCACGTACTCGAACGCGCCGCGGTCCCAGTCCACTTGGGTGGCCGGCCCGTCGAGCACCAGGTGGAGGGAGACGTCGGCGTTGGGCGTCCCGGCCTCCGGATAGTGCTGCGTGCGCGGCGGGGCGCCGGGGTCGGCCGGGTCGCCGAGGAAGCGGCGCCGCACGGCCGCGCAGTCGACGCGGGCCACGAGCAGCGCGCTGCCGTCGGGAGCCCACCAGTAGCCGCGGCTGCGGCCCATGGACTCATCCGAGACGTGGTCGGTCAGCCCGTAGGTCACCGTCCCTTCCTCGCTCTGTTCCGGGCCGGCGAGGCGGCGGTCGCCGCTGCCGTCCGTCCGCACGACGTGCAGCGCCCCGGCGGTGACGTACGCGATGAGCCGTCCGTCGGGGGAGGGCCGCGGATCCGCGACGGGGCCGGCCGCCGGTACGGGGAAGGGAGCGCCGTCCCGCGTGCGCACCGCCCACAGCGTGCCGCGGAGCGCGAAGACCGCCAGCTCCGCGGCGTCGTCCACGGCGAAGGCGGTCACGCCCGTGGACAGATCGCGGTCCCGCTCCTTGCGCGCCGCCTCCTCCGGGGTGACGGCGGCCCCGGGCGCGGCTTCTGTCTCCAGGGCGTCCGGATCGGCGAGCAGGCGCTCCCCGCCGGAGTCCCGTATCCACAGCCCGCCGACGGGGTCGCTGCCGCTGCGCGTGCGCAGGAACAGCACGCGCTCCCCGTCCGGTGAGAGCGCCGTGTGGCGCACCGCCCCCAGCGAGAAGCGGCGGGTGCGGGCGTACTGCCGGGGGAAGGCCGCGACGGCCTCCTCGGAGTAGGCGTGGCGGGCCCCGTCCAGGGCGCCGGACGGACGGGACGAGGCGGAAGAGCCCGAGGCGCCGGGCGGCACGGGAACACCGGAGGCGCCGGAAGGACCGGAAGGACCGAAAGGACCGGAGGGACCGGAAGCACCGGAAGGATTGGTCATGGCCGAACCATGCCACCGGCCCCGCCGCCGGGGCCCCGGTTTATTGCGCGGTGCCCTGCCCCGCGGGCGGATAGCCTGGGCCGATGCTGCGCGAAGTCACCGCGACCCGCTACGTCACCCCGCTCCGGGAGGGCGGTTCGCTGCCCGGGATCGTCGAGGCGGACGATCTCGGCACGTACGTCATGAAGTTCACCGGCGCCGGGCAGGGCCGCAAGACGCTCGTGGCGGAGGTCATCGCCGGCAGGCTCGCGCAGCGGCTCGGCCTGCGCGTCCCCGAACTCGTCCGCATCCAGCTGGATCCGGTGATCGGTCTGGGCGAGCCGGACGAAGAGGTCCAGGCGCTGCTGAAGGCGAGCGGCGGCCTCAACCTCGGCATGGACTTCCTGCCGGGCTCGCTCGGCCTCGACCCGCTGGCGTTCCGGGTGAGCGCCGCCGAGGCGGGGCGTGTCGTGTGGTTCGACGCGCTCGTCGGCAACGTCGACCGGTCCTGGCGCAACCCCAATCTGCTGGTGTGGCACGGCGACATGTGGCTCATCGACCACGGCGCGA
Organism: Streptomyces winkii; assembly: GCF_032248595.1. NCBI lineage: Bacteria > Bacillati > Actinomycetota > Actinomycetes > Kitasatosporales > Streptomycetaceae > Streptomyces > Streptomyces winkii. The sequence continues at coordinate 726,092 of NZ_JASTTH010000003.1, forward strand.
CGATGATCTGGCACCACAACTGGCCTTCCGCGCAGGCGGCTTCGGGGAAGCCGTACGACGCGTCCGATCACGTGCTCGCCCCGTTCGGCCCCGATGTGGCCGCCGCGGGCGCGGAGTTGGCGCCGCTGGTGACCGACTCGCTGCTGGCCGAGTGCGCCGACGAGGTCCCCGACGAGTGGCTCACGGACGAGCCCGGGTTCGCGGACCCCGGCGAGCTGCGCGGCGCGTATGTCGCGGCGCTCTCCTCGCGCCTTCCCGGCCTCGCCGAGCGCATCACGCTGGGCGAGCCGAGCCAGGACGGCCCCTCGAAGGCGCCGGGCTGGCTGACCGGAGGGTGGCCGCACGGGCAGCGGAGCAGGAGGAGCGCGCGGCGGTGAGCGACGAGAAGCGCGCCGGGCGCGACGTGTTCGAGTACGCGCTGCTGCGAGTGGTGCCGCGCGTCGAGCGCGGCGAGACGATGAACGCCGGAGTCGTCCTCTACTGCCGCGCCCGATCCGTCGTGATCGCCCGTACGCACCTGGACGAGGAGCGGCTGCGCGCCCTCGACCCCCGGGCGGACCTGGAGGGCGTGCGCGCGGCGCTGCACGCGGCCGAGGGCGTCTGCGACGGCGGCGACGCGGCCGGTCAGGCGGCGGGGGAGACGCCGGGCAGCCGTTTCCGCTGGCTCGTCGCTCCCCGCAGCACCGTGGTGCAGCCCGGGCCGGTGCACACGGGACTGACCTGTGACCCGGAGGCGGAGGCCGAGCGGCTGCTGGAGCTGCTGGTGCGGTGAATCTCATGTGGCGGGGCACCCGTTGACAGCCGGTGTCCGTCCTCATAGCGTCACGACTGCCACAGGTACTAAGCGGTTGCTCACCACGTAATCAGGGCGAGGAGAACAGCATGTCCACCACCGACCAGCGCGTCGCGATCGTCACCGGTGCGGCGCGGGGCATCGGCGCGGCCACCGCGGTACGGCTCGCGGCCGAGGGCCGCGCCGTAGCCGTGCTCGACCTCGACGAGTCGGCCTGCAAGGAGACCGTCGAGAAGATCACAGCCGAGGGCGGCCGCGCGATCGCCGTGGGCTGCGACGTCTCCGACTCCGCGCAGGTGGAGACCGCCGTCGCCCGGGTCGTCGACGAACTCGGGCCGCCGACGGTGCTCGTGAACAACGCGGGCGTGCTGCGGGACAACCTGCTGTTCAAGATGAGCGACGCCGACTGGGACACGGTCATGAACGTGCATCTGCGCGGCGCCTTCGTGATGTCCCGCGCCTGTCAGAAGCACATGGTCGACGCCGGGTTCGGGCGCATCGTGAACCTGTCCTCCTCCTCGGCGCTCGGCAACCGCGGGCAGGTCAACTACTCCGCGGCCAAGGCGGGGATGCAGGGCTTCACCAAGACCCTCGCCAAGGAGCTGGGCAAGTTCGGCATCACCGCGAACGCCGTCGCCCCCGGCTTCATCGTCACCGACATGACGGCCGCCACCGCGGAGCGCGTCGGCATGGACTTCGAGGAGTTCCAGACCGCGGCCGCCTCGCAGATCCCCGTACAGCGTGTCGGCAGGCCCGAGGACGTCGCGGGCGCCATCGCCTTCTTCAGCGGTGAGCAGGCCGGGTTCGTCTCCGGCCAGGTCCTGTACGTGGCCGGCGGCCCGCTCAACTGACGGGAGGGTCGCGGAAGATGGCACAGCAGAACGCAGAACCGCAGGAGAGCGGCGAGGTCGCGATCGTCACCGGCGGCAGCCGGGGCATCGGTTACGGAGTCGCCGAGGCACTGATCGCCCGCGGGCACCGGGTGTGCATCACGGGACGCAACGAGGACGCCCTCAAGGAGGCCGTCGCGTCCCTCGGCGCCGAGCGCGCCATGTACGTCGCGGGCAAGGCGCACGACGAGGAGCACCGGCGCACGGCCGTCGAGCAGGTCATGGAGGCCTACGGACGGGTCGACCACCTCGTCAACAACGCGGGCACGAACCCGGTCTTCGGGCCCATAGCCGAACTGGACCTCGGAGTGGCCCGCAAGGTCTTCGAGACCAACGTGGTCTCCGCGCTGGGCTTCGCGCAGGCCACATGGGCCGCCTGGCAGCGGGATCACGGCGGCACGATCGTGAACGTCGCCTCCATCGCCGGGATGTCGGCCTCGCCTTTCATCGGCGCGTACGGCATGAGCAAGGCGGCGATGATCAATCTCACACAGCAGCTGGCGCACGAGTTCGCGCCGGTCGTCAGGGTCAACGCGATCGCTCCGGCCGTGGTGAAGACGAAGTTCGCCGCGGCCCTCTACGAGGGGCGTGAGCAGGACGCCATCGCGCGCTACCCCATGAACCGGCTCGGAGTGCCCGAGGACATCGGCGGGGCCGCCGCCTTCCTGACATCCGCCGACTCCGCGTGGATCACGGGCCAGACTCTGGTCGTCGACGGCGGGCTCGCGCTCAACGCCGGAGTCGAGTAGGGGATAACGAAGCACCGCGCGCACTGCCGCAGAGGGGATTCCGGGTGCCGGTCCGTCGTCGGACCGGCACCCGCTGTCATCGGAATGCTCCGCGTCCTGTTGGCAATTGACGAATGGTTGACCAGTGCATGTTCCCGGGGTCGGATGCTGAGGTAGGGTCTCTCTCGCCTCTCGGCCAGCGGGTCCGCGTAGGGCACCGTTGTACTTCGTACGACGGTGAGAAACGCAATCAACGCATTTGACCGGCCGACGGCATTTCCCTTTTGCAACTGCATCGGCAGTAGTGGCCCCGCCGACTAGGAGCGCGCAGGTGTTCGACCGGAACGGATCTCTGAGGATCGCAGCGACCGTTGTCATAGCAACATCCATGGTCGCTGGGTGCAGTTCGATGTCGGGCAGCGACAGCGAGGAGAAGCGCCGCGAGATCGTCACGGGCACCACCAGCGCCCCCAGCACGCTCGATCCGGCGGCTGCCTGGGACGGATCGTGGGAACTCTACAAGAACGTCTTCCAGACGCTCCTCTCCTTCCCCAGCAGCAGTTCCTCCCCCGAGCCGGACGCGGCCAAGCGCTGCGGCTTCACCGACTCCGCGAGCCGGGTCTACCGGTGCACGCTGCGGGACGGACTGAAATTCTCCAACGGGAACCCTCTCGACTCCCGCGCCGTCAAGCACTCGGTCGACCGCGTGATGACGATCAAGGCGAAGTCGGGCCCGCTCGGGCTGATGGGAAGCCTCGACCGCGTCGAGGCTCCGGACAAGCGCACCGTCGTCTTCCATCTGAAGAAATCCGACGCGACGTTCCCGTTCATTCTCGCGACCCCGGCGACCGCGATCGTCGACCCTGAGGTCTACCCCGCGAAGAAACTGCGCAAGGGAAGCAAACTCGTGGGTTCCGGGCCGTACTCCCTGAAGTCCTACGCAAAGGGCAAGAGCGCGGAGCTGACGAGGTACAACGGCTACCGCGGTCCCGCGAAGCCCAAGAACGACGTCGTCACCATCGAGTACTTCCAGGACTCCAAGAAGATGGTGACCGCGCTGAAGGACAAGAAGATCGACGTCGCATACCGCGGCCTGACGCCGGATCAGGTCAGCGGTTTCCAGAAGGCGCAGGCGAACGGCGACCAGCAGATCGAGCTGACCGAACTCCTCGGCTCGGAGATCAGCTATCTCGTCTTCAATCCCAAGGACCCGATGGCGGGGAACGCCTCCGTGCGCAAGGCGATCGCCGAGCTGATCGACCGCAAGGCGCTCGTGCGCAACGTCTACAACCGCACGACCGACCCGCTCTACTCGATGGTCCCGGGCGGGATCACCGGCCACACGAGCGCCTACTACGACCGGTACGGCGAGCCGGACCGGGAGAAGGCGAAGAAGACGCTCACGGACGCGGGCATCAACAAGAAGGTGCCGCTGAAGCTCTGGTACACCACCGACCGCTACGGCTCCACGACGGGTGAGACGTTCGCCGAGCTCAAGCGGCAGCTGAACAAGTCCGGGCTGTTCGACGTCACTGTCGAGGGCCGTCCCTGGTCCGAGTTCGTCGAGGGCTACAGCAAGGGCAAGTACCCGGTCTTCGGCCGCGGTTGGTTCCCCGACTTCCCGGACGCCGACAACTACGTCGCCCCCTTCGTCGGCAAGAACAACGCGCTCGGCACGCCGTACGACAACCGCGAGATCACCGATCAGCTGCTCCCCAAGTCGCGCAAGGAGAGCAACCGCGCGACGGCCAGCCGCGCCTTCACCCAGGCCCAGAAGATCATCGCGAAGGACGCGAGGCTGCTGCCGCTGTGGCAGGGCAGGGTGTACGTGGCGTCGCTCAAGGACGTGGCCGGCGTCGAGTGGGTCCTCGACCCCTCCACGCTGCCGCGCCTGTGGGAGCTGCACAAGAAGTCCAGCTGGTAGACGCGCCCGCTCGCTGACGCGCCGGACGGGCCCGGCCCGGAGGGTGAGGCCCGGGGGAGTGTCGGCGCCGGCAGGTACCTTTCGTGACGGCAATGACGAGACGCGAAGCCGCCGCGGAGGTACGAGAGTTGAGCGACATGCTGGGCACGCTGCCGGAGTCCTGGGAGCAGGTCCTCGGCGAGGAGACGGGCAAGCCCTACTTCAAGGAGCTCGCCGAGTTCGTCGAGCAGGAGCGGGAGCGCGGGCCCGTGTACCCGCCGCGCGACGAGGTCTTCGCCGCGCTGCACGCCACCCCGTACGAGCGGGTGAAGGTGCTGATCCTCGGCCAGGATCCCTATCACGGGGAGGGCCAGGGCCACGGCCTGTGCTTCTCCGTGCGGCCCGGCGTCCGTACGCCGCCGTCGCTGCGCAACATCTACAAGGAGATGCGGGAGGACCTCGGCCATCCCGTTCCCGGCAGCGGCTATCTGATGCCCTGGGCCGAGCAGGGCGTGCTGCTCCTCAACGCGGTGCTCACGGTGCGGGCCGGAGAGGCCAACTCCCATAAGGGCAAGGGCTGGGAGACGTTCACGGACGCCGTGATCAAGGCCGTGTCGGCCAGGGAGACTCCGGCGGTCTTCGTGCTGTGGGGGAACTACGCGAAAAAGAAGCTCCCGCTGATCGACACCGCATGGCACACGGTGGTGCAGGGCGCGCACCCCTCGCCCCTCTCGGCGAAGAAGTTCTTCGGCTCCAGGCCCTTCAGCCGCATCGACGAGGCAGTCGCGGCCGCCGGCCACACGCCCGTCGACTGGCGCATCCCGGAGACCGGCGCACGCGCCTGAGCGCGATTGTCAGTGCCTGCGGCTAGCGTCGTCGGTGCAGGTGACAGCCGCAGACGGCGCCCGGTGAAGGAGGCTTGCGTGACCGAGCCGCAGCAGGAGACGACCCCGGACGGGATCATGGTCCGGATCGGCCAGGCGATCATGCTCCACCGCGCCGGAGACCGCGAGGAGGCCCGCAACCGCTTGGCGTTGCTGTGGTCCGAGACGACGGGCGAGGGCGACCTCTTCCACCGCTGCACCATCGCGCACTACATGGCGGACACTCAGGACGACCCGGGCGCCGAGCTGGAGTGGGACCTGCGCGCCCTGGCCGCGGCAGACGCGCTGACCGAGGAGGAGGTGGAGTGGGGGGAGCACTCCCTGGCGGTGCGCTCCCTGTATCCCTCGCTCTATCTGAACGTCGCCGCGGACCACGCCAAGCTCGGCGACAGCGGCGCCGCGCGGCGCGAACTGCGCCGCGCACAGGGCGCACTGGGCTCCCTGGCGGACGACGAGTACGGGGCGGGCATCAGGGCCGCCGTGGGGAGGCTGGAGAGCCGGCTGGGTCCGGGCTGATCTCCTGAGCCCGGACCCCGGCGGGTGGCCGGGCGGTGAGTGCGTCCTCAGACGGCTCCCCGGCCGGTCGCTCCGGCGGGGGAGCCGCCGAGCATTCCGCCCAGCAACTCGCCGAGTCCTTCCCGCAGTTGCTGCCGCGTGGGCACCTCCTCGGCGTAGGAGCCCGCCGTGCACGAGAAGAGCATGCCGTCGCACCACGCGACCAGCGACAGCGTGTGCCGTTCCGGATCGGCGGACCCGGCCTGCCTCAGCATCGCCGTCAACGGCTCCCGGAACGCGCTGGTCCCGGTGCGCACGTACATCGCGCGCAGCTCGGGCCGGCGCGTGATCTCCAGCGCCAGCTCGTAGCGCGCGATGAGGAGCGAGGGGTCCCGGGTGAGATAGCGGTGCAGTGCGAGGGCCAGCCCGTCCGCGAGCTCGTCGGCGTCCTCCCCCCTCGGCATCTCCTCGACCGAGACCACCTGCGCCTCCCGCACCGCCAGGCGCCGCACCGCCGCCTCGATCAGAGCCGCCCTCGTACGGGCGTGGTTGGAGGTGGAGCCCTGCGGGAGACCGGCCGCCTCGTCGACGGCCCGGTGGGTCAGCGCGCGCAGCCCGCGGTCGGCGACGAGGGCGATCGCGGCGTCGGCGATCATCTCGGAGCGGGCGGGAGGAGTGGAGGAACGGGGGGCGGTCATGGCAGCAAATGTACGACGCCGTGCGGACGCCGACAGGCAGGCACTACAGGCGTAGTAGACTACACATGTAGTGACCGTTGCCGGAGGTCACCCGATGCAGAAGGAGGCCGCCCATGCCGCGAGCCGAGTCCGGGCGCGATTCCGGCGCCGAGCCGGAGGCGGATGCGGGAGTGGACGCGGGAGTGGACGCGGAGCCCGGGAACCTGACCCGGCCGGAGCCTCCGGCCCAGCCCCCGCCCGGGCACGAGCCCCGGGCGCTCGTCATCGGCGCCGGCATCGGCGGACTGACCGCCGCCGTCGCGCTGCACCAGCACGGCTGGCAGGTCACCGTCCTCGAACGCGCCCCGGCCATCGAGGCCGTGGGCGCGGGCCTCGGCCTGACCCCCAACTCCCTGCGGGCGCTGGACATGATCGGCCTCGGCGACACCGTCCGGTCCATGCGCGCGTGGAACGCCGAGGGCGGGTTGCGCACCCCCTCCGGCCGGTGGCTCTCCCGTACGAGCCAGGACGCCGCGGCCGAACGGTTCGGCGGCCCGGTCGTGGCGCTGCACAGATCCACGCTCATCTCGCTGCTCCACTCCCGGCTGCCCGAGGGCGCGGTGCGCACGGGCGCGGTGGCCGAGGTCGCCGACCCCGGAGCCGCGGACCGCCCTGCGCGGGTGCGCGGCGGCGAACGGGAGTGGGAGGCCGAACTCGTCGTCGCCGCCGACGGAGTTCACTCCGCGGCGCGGCCCGCCCTCTTCCCCCACAGCCCCGCTCCCCGGTACGCGGGGTTCACCGCCTGGCGGCTCGTCATCCCGGCACCCGAAGTGGCCTACGTACCGCATGAGACCTGGGGCCGCGGCACGCTGTGGGGCACGCAGCCGCTGCACGACGGACGCATCTACGCGTACGCCGCCGCGGCCGTACCGGCGGGCGAGCGCGCGCCCGACGACGAACTCGCCGAACTCCGGCGCCGATTCGGCACATGGCACGATCCGCTGCCGGCGATCCTGGACGCCGCGGAACCGGGCGACGTCCTGCGCAACGACGTGTACCAGGCCGCCGTGCCGCTGCCCGCCTTCCACCGCGGGCGGGTGGCCCTCCTCGGCGACGCCGCCCACGCCATGAATCCGACTCTCGGCCAGGGAGGCAACCAGGCGATCGAGGACGCCGTCGTCCTGGCCCATCACGCCCACCCCCGCGCGGACGTTCCGGACGCCCTGGCCGCCTATACGCGCGACCGGCTGCCGCGTACGAGCGAGGTGGTGCGGCGTGCCGTACGGGTCGGACGGTTCGTCACCATGACCTCGGCGCCCGCTTGCGCGTTGCGGGACGCCGCGATGGCCGCCGTCAACCGGCTGGGGCCGCATCTGGCACTGCGCGCACTCGACGGCATCGCCGACTGGAGCCCGCCCGGTCACGGCGAGCCCGCCGGGCCGTCCGAAGAGCCGGAAGAGGGCGGGGAGTTCACGGGCGGACGGGGGAAGAGCGCGTCCGCGGACGGCCCGTCAGCGGCGCGCCGGGGGTGAGACCTCGGACCTGTTGCTCTTCACGCGCCTGCGACCGCTCAGCGCCCGCCCCGCCGCCACGGCGCCGAAGAGCACGAGCGCGGCCGCCGCCGCGTGCACGATCCAGTCGCCCGCGCGGACGTAGAGCGTCGTACCGGTGGCGAGCGGCACCGTGTAGACGTGCGCGGTGCTGCGGTCGGTACCGAGCCACGGGCCCGCGGGCTCGCCCCGTGGCCCGTACACCGCGCTGACGCCGGTGAGTGTGGCGTGCACCATCGGCCGCCCCGTCTCGGCGGCGCGCAGCGCGGCCAGCGAGGCGTGCTGCTCGGGTGCCCAACCGTGCTGGAACGACGACGTGGAGGACTGGGTGACGATCAACCGGGCGCCGTCGAGCGTCAGTTGGCGGCTCATGTCGGGGAAGGCGCTCTCGAAGCAGATGAGCGGCCCGAACGTCACGCCGGCGGTCCTCATCGTCACGGGACCGTCGCCGCGGATCCGGTCCTCTCCCGCCGCGCGGCCCACCGACGTGGCCCAGCCGAGGAGGGAGCGTGCGGGGACGTACTCGCCGAAGGGCACCAGGCGCGTCTTGTCATAGCGGGGCCCGACCGGGCCGCCCGGCCCGATCAGCACCGAACTCTTGTAGATGCCGGGCCGGTCGGAGCGCCGGGCGTCCACATTGACCAGGATCCGCGATCCGACCCGCGAGGAGAGCCGCGCGAGGCGCTCGCGCAGCCGCGGGTGGGCACCCAGGTCGAAGCTGACGCTGCTCTCGCCCCACACCACCAGATCCAGACGGCGCCCTTCCAGCTCGCGGGTCAGCTCCTCGCTGCGCGCCAGCCGGGCGCGCTGGCCCTTGACCACTCCGGGCTGGACGACGGCGATGCGCTGCTCGCCGTCCGCGCGGGGCACCGGGGCCCACGCCCACGCGGCGGCCACACCGCCGCCGCAGACGGCGAGCGCCACGGCTCCCGCGACGGCCGAGGGCACCACGCGGCCGCCCGTGCTGAAACGCGTCACCGCCAGAGCCACGAGCCCCGCGAGGGCCGTGTCCACGGCGACCAGGACGAAGGAGACCAGCCACACCCCGCCGGCCGACGCCAGCCGCAGCCCCGCGGTGGTCTGCCACTGGCTCGCGCCGAGCAGGCCCCAGGGCCCTCCCAAGTACTCCCAGGAACGGGCCAGTTCGACCATCAGCCAGCCCGACGGCACCAGGACGACGGCCGCCGCGAGCCGGCCCGGACCGGGCCGCCCGTACAGCAGCCGCCGCACGAGCCACCCCCACGGCGCCCACAACAGCCCCAGCAGGGCGGCCAGTATGAAGATGAAGACGTGCAGGCTCGGCAGGAGCCAGTGGTGCACCGTCAGCATGAAGGCGGCACCGCCGATCCAGCCCGTCACCGCCGCCTGACGGCCGGAGGGCGCACCCCGCACCAGCAGCAGCCACGGCACCAGCGCCACCCAGGCGAGGCCCCACAGGGACGGCGCCGGGAAGGCGAACGCGGGCAGGGCGCCCGCCGGGGCGGCCAGCACCGGGCGTACCCAGCGAGGTCTCCGTCGCGCGGCACGGGGGACACCCTCACGCCCTGGGGCCATGCCTCGCCTCCACCCTTCGTGACCGGACCGGCGACTGTGCGGAGGGCTTCCCCGGCGGAGAAGAGCGCATGCACCCGGGAGGACCGTACGGACCGGTTGTGACCTGGGGCATAGACAGCCGCCGGTGCTGTCGCAACCCTGGGCCGTTCGACAACGATGTCCCGGCCGGAGGCCCAGGTGCTACGAGCGAGACGGATCCAGACCCTGCTGGGCCTGGCCGCTGCGACGCTCTGTGCGGGTCTCGTCGGGGCCTCGCCGCCCGACGCCCCATGCGGGGGAGGGCGGATGCACGCGGGTCCGGTGACGGACCCGGCCGCGTACGTCGACCCTTTCACAGGAACCCGCGACGAAGGCAACACTTTCCCCGGGGCCGCCGTCCCCTTCGGGAAAGTGCAGCTCTCGCCCGACACCACGGGCAGCAATACGGGCTACGACTGGGACGAGGACCGCATACGCGGCTTCTCCGCCGTACACCTGTCGGGCGTGGGATGCGGCATCGGCGGTGACCTGCCGGCCATGCCGACCACCGGCGACATCAAAAGCACCGACAACAACGAGTACGCCTCCCGCTTCCGCCACGAGACCGAGAGCGCCTCGCCCGGGGCGTACAAGGTCGCCCTCGACGACTACGGCGGCACCACGGCCGAACTCACCGCGGGCACGCACACGGGCCACCAGCGCTACACCTTCCCCCGGACCGGCAAGGCCAACGTCCTGCTCAACTCCGGTCAGGCGCTGCACAAGGTGACCGGCAGCAGCGTGCGCGTCCTCGACGACCGCACCATCGCCACGGAGGTCACCGGAAGCGGCTTCTGCCAGGGGACCGAGCCCTACACCGTGTGGGCCGTCACGCGCTTCGACCGGCCCTTCGACTCCCACGGCACGTGGGACGGCGAGCAGATCACCGAGGGCGGCGACTCCTCGGCCGGCGGCGGGAGGCGCGGCGCGTACGCCCGGTTCGACACCCGCGACGGCGACCGCGACGTCGAGGCGGTGACGGCCCTGTCGTACGTCGACGCCGAGGGCGCCGCCCGCAATCTCGACGCGGCGGACGGCCGTTCCTTCGACGAGACGCGCGACGCCGCGCGCCGGGCCTGGCAGGAGCGGCTCCGCAGGGTCGAGGTCTCCGGCGGCAGCGAGGATCGTCTCCGCGTCTTCTACTCGTCCCTGTACCGGGCGCTGCTGCACCCCAACACCGGGGAGGACGTGGACCGGCGCTACCGGGGCTGGGATCAGCGGGTCCACCGCGCGAAGGGTCACACCTACTACCAGAACTGGTCATTGTGGGACACCTATCGCACGCAGGCGCAGCTGCTCTCGCTGGTCGCGCCCCGCGAGTCCCGTGACATGGCGCTCTCGCTGCTGGACGTCGACGAGCAGGGCGGCTGGCTGCCGCGATGGGGGTACGCGACGCGGGAGACGAACATCATGGCCGGCGACCCGGTCACGCCCTTCCTCGCCAACGCCTATCAGCAGGGCCTGCTGAAGGGGAACGAAGAGCGGGCGTACCGGGCGCTGAAGAAGAACGCCGACGGCGTACCTCCCGCCGATTCCCCCTATTTGGGGCGCATGGCCAACAAGGAGTACATCGAGGACGGATACATCCCGTACGACCCGGAGAGGAAACGCCCCAAACCAGGCAGTCCGGACTTCACGCACAGCGGCTCCGCCACCCTCGAGTACGCCGTCGCCGACGCCGCACTCGCCGGAATGGCGCGTGACCTCGGCCACACCGCGGACGCCGGCCGCTACGCGGAACGCTCCCGCAATTACCGCAACATCCTCGACCCCGGTACCGGATCGTTCCGCGCCCGGCAGGCGGACGGCACCTTCGCCCCGGTCACCGGCCGCGCCGGGAACGAAGGGTTCCACGAGGGGACGCCGTCGCAGTACATGTGGATGGTGCCGCAGGACGTGCCGGGTCTGGTGTCGCGTCTCGGAGGGCGCGGGGCCGCCGAGCGGCGCCTGGACGACTTCTTCGACTACGACCGGCTGGCCGAGGACCCGCGGACGCCGGCGAGCGCCGAGTGGGTCGACGGCCCGTACGACTACTACACGTCCGACAACTACAACCCGCAGAACGAGCACGACCTCATCGCCCCGTACACCTACCTCTCGACCGGTTCGCCCTGGAAGACCACGGACGTCGTCGACGCGGCACTGTGCCGCTTCACCGACGCCCCGGACGGCGTCACCGGCAACGACGACCTGGGCACGATGTCGTCCTGGATGGTGCTCTCGGCAATGGGAGTCTTCCCGGTCGCCCCCGGCGCGGACACCTGGGGGCTCAGCGCGCCCGCCTTCGACCGCGTGGAGCTCACCCTCGACCGCGAGTGGTATCCGCGGGGCCGCTTCACCATCCGCGCGCCGCGCGGGGACGACACCGACCGCTACATCCGCTCGGTGTCGGCCGGCGGTTCGCAGATCTCCCGTACCTGGATCAGCACGGACGACATACGGCGCGGCGGCTCGCTGGACTTCCGGCTCGGCTCCGAGCCCTCGCGGTGGGGCACCGGCGCGCAGGACGCCCCGCCGCCGCTCGGCGGGACCGGCGGAGACGGACGCGACCGTTGACCCGGCGGTGGGCCGCACACCAAGATCGTCGTTGACCCGGGGGCGCCGCCGACGAGAGCAGCACCAGGGAGTGAGCATGAGCAGCAACGACGCAGCCGCCCGCCGCAGTTCGGCCTGGTTCGCGGCAGAGGGCCGCAACGGCTTCATCCACCGCTCGTGGATGCGCAACCAGGGATTCGGGCCCGAGGTCTTCGACGGCAGGCCCGTCATCGGCATCGGGAACAGCTGGTCCGAACTCACCCCCTGCAACGCCCACTTGCGCGAGGTGGCGGACGCCGTGAAGCGCGGCGTGTGGGAAGCAGGCGGGCTGCCGCTGGAGTTCCCGGCCATGTCGCTGGGCGAACCACTGATGCGGCCCACCACCATGCTCTACCGCAACCTGATGGCCATGGAGGTCGAGGAGACCCTGCGGGCGAATCCCCTCGACGGCGTCGTGCTGCTCTCCGGCTGCGACAAGACGACGCCCGCCATGCTCATGGGCGCGGCGAGCGTCGACATCCCCTCGATCATGGTCACCGGCGGACCGATGCTCAACGGCAAGTTCCGCGGCAGGGACATCGGTTCGGGCACCGCGGTGTGGAAGCTCAGCGAGGAGATGCGCGCCGGAAAGATCACCGAGGCGGACTTCCGCGAGGCCGAGGGCTGCATGTCGCGCAGCCGCGGCCACTGCATGACGATGGGCACCGCCTCGACGATGGCGTGCATGGCCGAGAGCCTCGGCATGCAGATGTCCGGCGGCGCGGCCATCCCCGCCGTCGACGCGCGGCGGTACGCGCTGGCGCAGGCGTCGGGACGGCAGGCCGTCCGGCTCGTGGAGGAGGATCTGCGGCCCTCGCAGGTGCTCACGCGCGAGGCGTTCGAGAACGCGATCCGGGTGAACGCGGCGCTCGGAGGCTCGACGAACGCCGTCGTCCATCTGCTGGCGCTGGCCGGACGGGTCGGAGTGCCCCTGGAACTCGGGGAGTTCGACGAACTGACCGCCGAAGTCCCGGTGCTCGCCGACATGATGCCCTCGGGCCGCTTCCTGATGGAGGACTTCTACTACGCGGGCGGCCTGCCCGTCGTCATGCGTGAACTGGGCGCACTTTTGCACCAGGAGCCCGTCACCGTCTCCGGACGGGCCATCGGTGAGGAGATCGCCGGCGCGGAGTGCTTCAACCGCGAGGTCATACGCACCGTTTCGGAGCCGTTCATGCCGGCCGGAGCGGGGACCGCGGTGCTCTACGGCAGCCTGTGCCCCGACGGCGCGGTGCTCAAGGTCTCCGCGGCCGACCCCGGACTGCTCACCCACCGCGGGCGCGCGCTCGTCTTCGACCGCATCGAGGACTACACGGCGGCGGCCGACGACCCCGAACTGCCGGTCGACGCCTCCACCGTCATCGTGGTGCGCAACGCGGGCCCCAAGGGGTATCCCGGCTTCCCCGAGGTGGGGAACGTACCGGTGCCGAAAGTGCTGCTGGAGGCCGGGATCGAGGACGTCGTACGCGTCAGCGATGCGCGGATGAGCGGCACCGGGTACGGCACGTGCGTCCTGCACGTCGCTCCCGAGGCGGCGGTGGGCGGCCCGCTCTCGCTCGTACGGACGGGAGACACCGTCGAACTGGACGTTCCCGGGCGGCGGCTGGACCTGTGCGTCGACGAGGCCGAACTGGCCGCGCGCGCCGAGGCGGAGGCGGCGGCGTCGTCCGCGGACGGCAGCGGCAGCGGCGCTGGTACGGACGGGGGCGGGCCCGGCGGAGCCCGGCGCGGCTGGGCGAAGCTGTACACCGACCACGTCATGCAGGCCGACCGCGGCGCCGATCTGGACTTCCTGACCGGCGGCAGCGGGAGCGAGGTGCCGCGCCACTCGCACTGAGACGCCGGGGACGCCGGGTGGGCGGCAACGCGCCGCCCACCGCGGTCACTTGGGCGGCGCGGTCACCGGCTTGTCGTTCTTCAGCTGATCGAACAGCTTGTTCGCCTGCACCGTGTTCCAGCGCAGCGCACTGCCCTTCGGCGTCGAAATGCCGCCCGCCGTAGGCACGTTGACCTGCTGCCCGCCGCCCTTCGTGACGCCCTGGACGGAGCGGAACATGGTCGTGAGCGCGTGCATGCTCATGTTCTGGTCGACGACGAGCGTGTCCAGACCGGCGCTGAGCGCCGGGTACATGTCGGACGGGTTGAGCATCGTGCGCGGCGAAGTCGCCTTCCGGGCAAGGGCGGAGAGGAACTTCTGCTGGTTCTGCGTACGCCCGAGGTCTCCCTGCGCCTCCTGGTGGCGCTGGCGCACGAAGGCGAGGGCCTGCGCCCCGCTGAGCGTCTGGCAGCCCTTGCGCAGATCGGCGCCGGAGTCGTCGTCCTTGATGTCCCGCTCGATGCACATCGGAACGCCGCCGACCGCGTCGACGATGTTGACGAACCCCGCGAACCCGATCTCCGCGTAATGGTCGATGCGCAGGCCGGTGTTGTGCTCGATGGTGGCGATCAGCAACTCCGGACCGCCCAGCGAGAAGGCGGCGTTGAGCTTGTTCTTCGCGGGTTCGGAGCGCTTGCCGGTGGAGGGGCGCTTGTACCCCGGGATCGTCACCCACGAGTCGCGCGGGAGGCTCATCATCGTCGTGCCGTGCGCGCCCTTGTGCATGAGGATCATCGAGTCGGTGCGGCGGCCCCCGAACACACCGGTGTGCAGCTGCTTCCTGTCCGCGGCGGACAGGCCCTCGCGGCTGTCGGACCCGACGATGAGGTAGTTGGTGCCCTTGCCGGGGGCCGGGCGGCCGCTGAACTTGTCGAGGTTCACGTCGCGTTGGAGCTTCGTCTCGGCCCACGCGAAGGTACCGCCGGAGCCGACGAGGATCGTCGCGAGCAGCACGATGGCCGCTCGCCGCATCGGCCTCCGGCGCTTGGGGCGGCGCGGTGCGCGCGGGGGAGTGGGACCGAAGCGGGCGTTGTTCTCGCGGGCGGCGGGAGGCCCGCCCCCCATGCCGCCGGCAGGTCCGCCGGGGCCTCCGGGGCCGCCTGGCCCCCCGGGCCCGACCGGCCCACCGGGCCCGCCCGGTCTGCCGGGGTGCGGCCGCTGCCCCGCTCCCGGGGCGGGCACCGGGTTCTGGACGGGAGGGGCGGCCTGACGTCCCGCCGGCTCCGTCCGCGATCCGGCCACCTCGCCCCTGATCGTCTCCCGGGTCTCCCACGAGGGGCGCAGCGGCACGTCCGAATCCCCGTGACGCGACGGGCCCCTCACGTTCACCGGGTCCGAGACGGCCCAGCCCTGGCCGGTGCCGCTCCACCCGTGAACGCTCGCGCCCCCGGGCCCGTAGTGCCTCCACTCGCCGGCCAGTTCGGCGGTATGGCCCGGAGAATCCCCCTGATACGCGCCAGGCGTCTCACCCTCGGCCCACTGGTCAAGTGGGTCCTTCATGGTCCGACTCTCCCTCGGTCACGTCGATTCGGTCAGGTGCGGTCGTTCACTTGGACATCAGACTCTTGCGCTGTACGGGCTCGCTGAGCAGGTACTCGTCGGCCGTGCCGGTACGGCGCATGCGCTGCCACTTGAGGCGGTTGCCGAGCATGGCGGTCACCACGGACTGGATGATCACCAGATACAGCAACTGCCGGTAGACGAACAGCTGGAGCGGCAACGCCCACAGCTCGCGCATCCGTTCGTTGTCCAGCTTCAGCGCGTACGCGGCCGTGACCATCTGGACGGTCATGAAGCCGAGCCAGACTCCCACGGCCTGCGCCGGGTCGCGGAAAAAGACTCCGTACAGGAAGAAAACGTCGACGACCGGCGCGAACAGAGGCAGGGCGATCTGGAACAGCGCCAGATAACTGAGCCCCCTGCGCCCGAAGCGCCCGGCCGGGCCGACCTCCAGTACGGCGCGCCGGTGCTTCCACATCGACTGGAGCGTGCCGTAGCACCAGCGGTAGCGCTGCCGCCACAACTGCCCCAGGCTCGCCGGGACTTCGGTCCAGGCGATCGCGGACTCCTCGTAGACGACGCGCCATCCCGCCCGCCACAGCGCCATCGTCAGGTCGGTGTCCTCGGCCAGGGTGTCGTCGCTCACGCCGCCGATGCCCATCAGGGCGTCGCGGCGGAAGGCACCGATGGCGCCCGGCACGGTCGGCATGCACTCCAGGACCTCGAACATCCGCCGGTCCAGGTTGAACCCGAAGACGTACTCCAGGTGCTGCCATCTGCCCAGCAGCCTGGTCCTGTTGCCGACCTTGGTGTTGCCGCTCACCGCGCCGATCGCGGGATGCGCGAGCGGCTGGATGAGGCGGTAGAGCGCGTCGGGCTCGAAGACGGTGTCCGCGTCGACCATCACGACGATGTCGTGACGCGCGTAGCCCAGACCGGTGTTGAGCGCTCCGGGCTTCCCCGCGTTGGGCTGCCGTACGACCGTCACGCGCGGGTCGCGCACGCCCTCGGCGATCTGAGCGGTCCGGTCCGTGGACCCGTCGTCGACGACGACGACCTGGAGGTAGGGGTGCGTCGAGGCGAGCAGCGAGCGGATCGTGGCCTCGATCCCGGCCTCTTCGTTGTGCGCGGGAACCAGCACCGTGACCGGTTCGGTCACCTCCCGCAGCCAGGGCGAGCCCGGACGGAACCTCTGGAGGCGCCGCATGTGGACCCGGGCGAAGAGGACGAGCATCAGCAGCCGCAGCACGCCGAGACCTCCGGCGATGCCCAGGGCCCAGGCCATCGCGCTGGTGAAGAAGCTGCCCAGGGTCCGCGCCCATATCAGCCCCTCACCCCGCAGCCGCTCGTCCGCGGTCACCGTCGTCATCGAGGACTGCTGCCCCAACCCCCCTGTGACGGTGGTGAACTTGTCCACGTTCCGGTTGCCCAGCAATTGCTCAGCTTCGTGATAACCGAGATCCGTGTGACTGAACTGCCGTATCACTCCCTGCGAGGGCTTGCGGGACTTGTGGTCGGTGGCGACGAGGAGATAGCCCTGCTCGGCACTGCGCTGTGCCGCGGTCCACTCCTTTCCGCACATCGTGTCCGCCGCCTTGGTGTGGGGGAGGCGCAGCAGACTCGTGTTCACCCCCGCCGTGCCGGCGAGCGCGGTCTGGGTGAGCGAGAGCTCCAGCTGGGAGCGGATGGGCGAGGCGATGCCGAGGTCGCCGCCCGTGTACGTGTACGACCCGATCTCGTGGCCCTCGGCGCGGATGCGCCGGACCAGTTCGGGATGGCGGGTCGCCTGCGATCCGTAGACGAAGAACGTGGCCTTGGCGTGGTGATCGCGCAAGAGGTCGAGGATGCGCGGTGTCCACGCCGGGTCCGGCCCGCCGTTGAACGTGAGTGCGGCGGTGCGGGCCGGCATCGAGGCCGTCTGCACCTTGTCGCCGTCGAGGCGCAGAACCGGGTCCCCGTTGTCGGCGGCACGGGGAATCGGGGTGTTGCAGGGGGCTTTGCTGCGTGCGGCGTCGACCTCGTGGTTGGTCCAGCCCTCGAAGAGCAGGGCCGCTGTGACCACGGGGAGGAAGAGCACCAGCAGCAGCCAGTGCCCGCGCGGGTCGCGTCGCAGCGCGTGCCGGCTCACCTGGACGAGCCGCCGGGACGGGCCGAGGTGGCAGGCGTGGGGGTGGTCTGTTGAGGCTCGTGGCCGGTGTAGGGGGTGGGGGGTGTGGTCTTGCCGCCGGGCTTGGTCGAACCCGGGGGATTGTGGGGGGAGGGGTTGTGGGGGGAGGACGAATTGTGGGGGGAGGCTGAGCGGGCCGGGAAATGCGCACCCGCCGGTACATCGGAGTCGTCCTGTGAAGAGCTGCTCGGCAGCGGCTCGTCCATACGCGGGGGCTGATTCCCCGACGGCTGGTGCACGCCACCGAACACAGCTACGAAGAGCGCCATGTACCCGGTGCAGGCGCACCCGACCGTCACTGCCGCATATCGGACGAGACGTCTCCGCCGACCTGAACTGGCAATGAATATCGGGTGATTCTCGTCTGCACGCCTCCGCCGGCTGTGGTTCATGGATCGCATGGGGCGTGAGTGTAGCCAGCCGAGAACACGAGCGACGCGGAAAGATTCAGTAATCCATCTGTGAACTGTGTCGCCCTGGTCGGGGGGTCGCTGAGAAGTCTTCTGAATCGCATGGTCCACCACTCTTGATCGGGCTGGTCGGTTCCCCCCGGTCCCCTCACGGCATGATGCCGCTTTTGAGCTGCCGTGTGCTGGGGTGCGGAACGAAGGGCTTGTCCTGACCGCAGCGACAAGCTGAGGACAGGTGGCGCGGAAATCCGCCCCGGCACACCGCGGCGACTTTACGAACGGGCTCTCCGTGTCGGTTTCCGGTGTCCGGGGGAGCAGCCCGAGATGCCGAAGAACCCCTGTTCAGAGGCGAATTGAGCGCACCGGGCGGGTAGTCGGACCGAGGCCGTGCGGACCGCGGAAGCGCATACGGATGCCATCCCGTTCTGCCCTTTTCATGGTGACTTGACAGGTGGTCGCCTCGACGTGAATCGGCCGCACCGCCCCAGGACTTTGGCTTGAAGCGATCGGTCTATACCGGCGGGTCACCCCCACCATGTATTGCTGCGAGTCCGGCCCGAATTCCACAAGGAACTTGCGAATACCTGGCGTAACCCTTCTTGCGGAAAAGAGCTTTTCTTTCCCTCATTCGGAGACGAATTCTATGAGCCCGAATGAAGGGGAGGCATCCACTGAAACACGACATTCGGCACGCGGTCGGCGCCGCCCGTCACCGGACGCAGCGAATATGAACTCAGTGTGAAGATCCTGTGCCCGCAGTGTTGCGCGCAGGCCGTCAGCGACCCCGGTACATGAATGCCCCGGCGACCGCGGAACGGCCGCCGGAATTCCGGGTGTTCAGCGGCGCGACGCGGGCGTTCGCATGTGCGGCCGCACGGGAGGCATCCGGTCCACGGCCTGATGCACCGCGCCGGACAGCCGTCCGGGAGCGCGGATGACCACCGGGCCGGGCCCCTCGACGGGAACCTGCGGACGTCTGGACCGTCTCAGCCTGTGCCCGGCGCTGTCGGCCGACAGCACGAGCAGCCCCCAGGCGGTCACGGCGCCGGCGATCAGCGCCCCCACGGCGCCCGGCGTCCCGAACCGGAACCCCTCGCCGAGCATGATGATGCCGACGGCGGCCGCGAACGCCGGATTGACCACCGTCATCGTCGCCAGCGGCGCGGCCAGCCCGCCGCCCCGGTACGAGGCCTGCGAGGCCGCCAGCCCGCCCGCCGCCAGCACGCCGATCAGCGCCAGCAGGGGCGCGGTGGCGAGGAAGCCCGGGAGGGAGGCGTGCCAGGTGTCGGCGACCGTCTTGATGAATACCGACGCGGCGCCGTAGGCCACGCCCGCCGCCGCCGCGAGCGTGACGGACCGTAGCATCCGTACCCGGCGTCCCACGGTCGTCGCGGTCACCAGCAGCAGCGCGAGCGCGCAGGCCACCGCCAGCGCCAGGGCGAACTGCTCGGCCCCGCCGAGACCGCGTACAGGCGTGGATCCGGTGAGCACGAGGAGCACGGCCAGGCCGCCCGAGACGATGACGATGCCGTGCCACGCCGCGGCGCTGACCGGACGTCGTACCAGTACGGCGGCGAGAGGCGCCGCCAGCACCAGCGTGAGGACCCCGAGCGGCTGCACGACGGTGAGAGGCCCCAGCCCCAGCGCCCCCACGTGCAGAAGCGCGCCCAGGCTGTTCAGCGCGACCGCTCCCCACCAGCGGGGCGAGCGCAGCAGCCCGTACCGGCTGGGCGGTGTCGTCGCCGCGATGCGTTCCTGGACGATGGCTGCGGTGGCGTAGCAGACGGCCGACACCACCGACAGGAGCACCGCTGCCAGAAGGGCACTCACGGACGATCCAGGCGGAATGTCCACATCCGGTTCATACCGTCAACGATGCCTCGTGTTCCGCGCGCTGTCCTCGTCCGGCGGGTGAGTCCTGCCGTACGGCCTCAGGAGTACACACGCGGACTCATGTGCACCGCAGGGCTGACTGGCCGACCGGGCCCGACTGCCGCCGAGCCGCGCTCAGCCGCCCGAGGAGACGCCGCCACCGCCCGACGAGGCGCCTTCGTGCGGGGTGAGGACGCCCGTGGCGACGAGTATGAGCAGCACGACTCCCAGCAGGACGCGGTAGATCACGAACGGCATGAAGCTGCGCGTGGAGATGTACTGCATGAACCAGGCGATCACCGCGTACGCCACCACGAAGGCGAGAACCGTCGCGAAGATCGTCGGGCCCCACGAGACGTGCCCCTTGCCGATCTCCGTCAGCTCCAGGAAGCCGGAGGCCATGACCGCCGGGATGGCGAGGAGGAAGGAGTAGCGGGCGGCGGCCTCGCGCGTGTAGCCCATGAAGAGTCCGCCGCTGATGGTCGCGCCCGACCGTGAGACGCCGGGGACCAGCGCCAGCGCCTGGGCACAGCCGTAGAGCAGGCCGTCCTTGACGGACAGTTCCTCGATCGTCTTGCGCGAACGCCCGTGCCGGCCCTTGTCCTTGTTCGCGTCGCGGGCGGCGATCCGGTCGGCGATGCCGAGGATGACGCCCAGCACGATCAGCGTGGTCGCGATCAGCCGGAGATCGCGGAAGGGGCCCTCGATCTGGTCCTTGAACAGCAGCCCCAGAACGCCGATCGGGATGGAGCCGATGATCACCAGCCAGCCCAGCTGCGCGTCGTGGTCGTGCCGCATCGAGCGGTCGACCAGGGAGCGGCACCACGCGGAGATGATCCGCCAGATGTCCTTGCGGAAGAAGATGATGACCGCTGCCTCGGTGCCGATCTGCGTGACGGCGGTGAACGCGGCACCCGGGTCGTGCCACCCCGCGAACGCCGCGGTGAGCCGCAGATGGGCGCTCGAGGAGATGGGGAGAAACTCGGTCAGTCCCTGGACGAGCCCGAGAATGAACGATTCGAACCAAGACATTTACGCTGACCCGTCCTCGCCGCGGCAATGATCACGCGCAGCAGACTACAGCCACCCGGATGGCGTGTTGACGCGGCCTCAAGAACGGGAGACGTCCCCGCCGTACCGGCTCCCGTCGACGGCGGTACGGTGCGGCGCGGCCACCCTCAGCAGCGCGCGCTTGCGCCACGCGAGGACCGCGCCTCCGAGACCGGAGAGCGCGATGAAGCCGAACGCGGCGATGAAGACGGGCGAGGTGGGTGCGGCGGCGTGGCTGCCGGCGATCACGTAGGCGGCCGTGTTGGGCACCACGCCCACGGCCGTCGCGGTCAGGAAGGCCGTCCATCCCATGCGGGAGACGGCGGCACCGTAGTTGGAGGCCGCGAAGGGGACACCGGGAAGCAGCCGGACGATCAGCATCGAGCGGAAGCCGTGGCGGCTCAACTGGTGGTCGGCGGCGGTCAGCCAGCGGGCCCGCAGCAGCGGGCGGAGCGCGTCCTGGCCGAGGATCCTGCCGAGCCCGAAGGCGAGCGCGGAGCCGATGACCGTACCGGCGACGGCCGCGACCGTGCCGGCCTGTGCCCCGAAGAGGGCTCCGGCGGCGACGTTGAGGACGGGACGCGGAACGAAGGCAGCGGTGCACAGCCCGTACGCCACCGTGAACAGGACGCCGGCGAGGCCGCCCGAGAGATGCGCCGGCAGTCCGTGGGTGACGAACCGCTGCGGCTCGTACACCAGCATCGATATCCCCGCGGCGCACAGCAGTACCAGCAACACCACGAGCCGGCACCTCGGGGAGAGCAGCGTCTGCGCCAACCGGTTGGGGAGACCGCCTGACTGCTGCGAGGGGACGGACACGCGGCGAGCGTAACCGACAGATGCGGCCGCCCGCCGGGCGAGAACCGCATCGCTCCGGTGCGAAGCGGTCACAAGCTGCGACGGCCGGGACGGGCCTGCGACGCACCGCACCCCCTCTCAGCGGCGGCTTCGCCGTACGGCCGGACGGCCCGGCAGCGAGGGTCCGGGCGTGAGAAAAATCAGTCGACGTACGGCCGTTGGGGCGCCACCATCATGGTCATGTTCCGGCAGACCCCTTACACGGCACGGCCCGCGGCAGCGGGCACGCCGAGGGCTGCCGCTTTCTCGATCACCTGCCGCGTCACGGCCGCCTCGGCCGCAGGCGCTGCCGCCGCCATGGCCGCCGACGGCGCCCGAGGCTGACCCTTCCCGGATCGCACCGAGGACCCCTCAGGGGGAGGGTCGGCCGGCTTCAGGGGTCCCGATCCCACCTCGCGCCGAGCGGCGCATCTGACGAGGAAGAACGAAGAACATGGCCAAGCAGGCGTACGTGCGCACCAAGCCGCATCTGAACATCGGCACGATGGGCCACGTCGACCATGGCAAGACGACCCTCACGGCGGCCATCACCAAGGTCCTCAGCGACCGCGGCAGCGGCGCGTTCGTACCGTTCGACCGCATCGACAAGGCGCCAGAGGAGGCGGCCCGCGGCATCACGATCACGATCGCCCACGTCGAGTACGAGACCGGGACCAGGCACTACGCGCACATCGACATGCCGGGTCACGCGGACTTCATCAAGAACATGGTCACCGGCGCCGCCCAGCTCGACGGCGCGATCCTCGTGGTCTCCGCCGTCGACGGCGTGATGCCGCAGACCGCCGAGCATGTGCTTCTCGCGCGGCAGGTCGGCGTCGAGCACATCGTCGTCGCGCTCAACAAGGCGGACGCCGGAGAGGAAGAGCTGACGGAGCTCGTCGAACTGGAGGTGCGCGAGCTGCTGACCGCACACGGGTACGCCGGGGACACCCTTCCCGTCGTACGGGTCTCCGGGCTGCGTGCGCTGGAGGGCGACCCGCGCTGGACGGGAGCGATCGAGGCGCTGCTGGACGCCGTGGACACCTACGTCCCCGTCCCGGAGCGCTATCTCGACGCGCCCTTCCTGCTCCCGGTGGAGAGCGTGCTGACCATCACCGGTCGCGGCACCGTCGTCACCGGAGCCGTCGAGCGCGGCACGGTGCGCGTCGGCGACAAGGTCGAGGTCCTCGGGGCCGGCACCGAGACCGTCGTGACGGGCGTCGAGACCTTCGGCAAGCCGATGGAGGAGGCCCAGGCCGGGGACAACGTCGCGCTGCTGCTGCGCGGCGTGCCACGGGACGCGGTCCGGCGCGGTCACATCGTGGCCGTGCCCGGCAGCCTCACGCCGCGCAGGCGCTTCACCGCGCGGGTCCGGCTGCTCTCCACACGGGACGGCGGCAGGCGCACCCCGGTGCACAGCGGCTACCGTCCGCAGTTCTATCTGCGCACGGCGGACGTCGTCGGCGAGGTCACGCTCGGCGACGACGGCGTCGCACTGCCCGGCGACACCGTGACGCTCACCGTCGAGCTGGGCTACGAGGTGCCGCTCGAAGAAGGTCTCGGCTTCGCCGTGCGCGAGGGCGGCCGCACCGTCGGTGCCGGCACCGTCACCGGCGTCGGCGAGGAATGAGCGGCGGCGATCCGGGCCGTCGCCCGGCGTGACCCCGGCCCGGACGTGTGCAGGCATGGCTTCGCACGTCCGGGCCGGCGGCACAATGGCACGGTGGACGAGGAGCCGATACCCGTCACGCGTGCCGTCCAGGGCGGCACCGCGAAGCTGCTGCCCGACGTCGACCACGAGGGCGGCTGGCTGCTCACGGTCGACGGCACGCCCCAGTCGTACGTCGATCTGCGGGACGCCACGTATCTGGAGTTCGAGTACGCGCGCCGGGTCGCCCACGTGCTGGATCTGGCGGCGCCGCCCGAACAGGCCCTGGATGTCGTGCACTTGGGCGGCGGCGCCCTCACCCTGCCCCGGTACGTGGCGGCGACCCGGCCGGGTTCACGGCAGCGGGTCGCCGACACCGATGCGGAGCTGCTCGCCTTCGTCGAGGAGCACCTGCCGCTGCCGCCGGCGTCGGGCATCGAGCTGGCGGCCCAGGACGCGCGCGACTTCCTCGACGCGTCGCCGGCCGCGTCGGCGGACGTCGTGATCGCCGACGTCTACGGCGGAGTGCATGTGCCGGCGCATCTGACGACGGTCTCCTACGCCGGGGCCGTCCGCCGCGTGCTGCGGGAGGGCGGCGTCTGCGTGGTCAACGTGGCCGACGCCGTGCCGTTCCGCTTCGCCGGCTCCCAAGTCGCCACGTTCCGGACGGCGTTCGCGCATGCGTGCCTCGTCGCCGAGCCGTCCGTGCTGCGCGGCCGGCGCTTCGGCAACATCGTGCTGGTGGCGTCGCACGAGCCGTTCCCCGTCGACGCGCTGGCCCGTCGTGCCGCGTCGGACGTCTTCCCGGCACGGGTCGAGCACGGGGCGGCTCTTGAGCGGCTGACGGGCGGGGCCGCACCCGTCGGGGACGGCGATGCGGCACCCTCCCCGGAGCCGCCGGACGGCGCCTTCACCATCGGCTGAGGACGACGGTGCTCAGGCAGAGCCGCCCTGGCCGCACATAGGTACTGAGTGGTAACTTCGCTTCATGTCCACAGACTCCCTTCCGTCCATCGGCCAGATGATGGCGGACACGGTGCCCATGGCCCGCACCCTCGGACTCGAGTTCATCGAGACGGGCGCCGAGCGGGCCGTCGTCGCGCTGCCCGACCAGAGCGCCTACCACAACCACGTCGGCGGGCCCCACGCCGGCGCCATGTTCACGCTCGCCGAGTCGGCCAGCGGGGCCATCGTCCTCGCCGCGTTCGGCGACCAGTTGCAGCGCGCGGTTCCGCTGGCCGTACGCGCCGAGATCGGATACAAGAAGCTGGCCATGGGGCGCGTGACGGCGACCGCCGTGCTGGGCCGGCCGGTCGCGGACGTACTGGCGGAGCTGGACGCGGGGGAGCGGCCCGAATTCCCCGTGGAGGTGGAGATCGCCCGCGAGGACGGCGCCGTCACGGGCGAGATGACCATCGTCTGGACGCTGCGCCCGCACGGCTGAGCCCGCGCGGCCCCGCTGCTTCTAAGTGGCTCCGACGAGCCGGAACCGCCGCCGGGCGCAGCCCCTGACCTGCTGCGGCCGTCCGCGGCGCCGACCTTCGTTCCATCGCATCGAGTAGGCTTCCCGCACACGTGCCCGCGGACTTCCGGGCGCGTGCGCGGGACGCGGCCGACCGACGCCTCCCCGCGCCCAACACCGGCGGGAGGAAGCCCAGTTGCACGTCCAGGAGTGGCTCGAGAGCGTGCCGGCCGTGAGCGTCTACCTCCTGGTCGGAGTGGTCATCGGGCTGGAGAGCCTGGGCATTCCGCTCCCGGGCGAGATCGTCCTCGTCAGCTCCGCGCTCCTCGCCTCCCAGCACGGCGAGATCGACCCCCTCATCCTGGGCTCCTGCGCCAGCGCGGGCGCGATCATCGGGGACTCCATCGGCTACGCGATCGGGCGCAAGGGCGGCAAGCCGCTGCTGACCTGGCTCGGCGGGAAGTTCCCACGGCACTTCGGGCCGCACCACGTCGCGACGGCTGAACGGGCCTTCGAGCGATGGGGGATGTGGGCGGTCTTCTTCGGGCGCTTCGTGGCGCTGCTGCGGATCTTCGCCGGGCCGCTCGCGGGCGTGCTGCGGATGCCGTACTGGAAGTTCGTCACGGCGAACGTGCTGGGCGGCATCGTCTGGGCCGGCGGTACGACCGCCGTCATCTACTACGTCGGCATCGTCGCCGAGGCCTGGCTCAAGCGCTTCTCCTGGATGGGCCTCCTGGTCGCCCTGCTCTTCGGGCTCGGCTCCATGATCGTGCTGCGGCGGCGCGCACGTAAGGCCGACGCCGAACATGCGGCCGCGGCGGCCGCAGCGGGCGAACCCGGAGCCGGGGCCGGACAGGAGGACCGCGCCGGCTCGGGCGCGGCCCGTACCGGAGACTGACGGTATCCGGCGGCGCCCGCAGGGCCTCGGGCCCTTCCGCTCAGCCGCCGGCCGGCGAGCTCTCGTCGCGGTGCTCGCGCGCCAGGTGCTGATACAGCTCGGCGTTGGCCTTGATGCCTTCCCGCTCTTCCGCCGTCAGTTCCCGCTTGACCTTCGCCGGTACGCCCGCGACGAGTGACCCCGGCGGTACGTGCATGCCCTGCGGTACGAGTGCGTGCGCCGCGATCAGCGAACCCGAGCCGATGCGGGCGCCGTTGAGGACGGTCGCGCTCATGCCCACCAGGACGTCGTCCTCCACGGTGCAGCCGTGCAGCACCGCGTTGTGCCCCACGGAGACGCGGGCGCCGATGTGCGTGGGGAAGCCCGGGTCGGCGTGGACAGTGCTGTTGTCCTGGATGTTGGAGCCGTCGCCGACCGTGATCACGTCGCAGTCCCCGCGCAGCACGGCCCCGTACCAGACGCTGGAGGCGGCACCCAAGGTCACGGACCCCACGACCACCGACGTCGGTGCGGCATACGCGTCCTCGTCGAGCTTGGGCTCCTTGCCGCTCACTGCCGCGATCACCGGTCGCTGCTCGGTCATCGTCTCGTCTCCGCTCGATCCCCGGCCGGATCGTCACCGGCCCCCTCCCTGAACCGTATGCGATGGGTGGGCGGAAGATCACACGGGCTGCGCGGTCCCGCCCGGGGCGGGCCGCACTACCGTGACGGCGTGCCATCGATCCGGAAACCCTTCGCCGCGCTCGCGTCCCGCGCGGTGCACGGCATATGGCGGCGGGCGCAGTACGCCGGTGCCATCTCGGCCGAGCGCCCCGGACCGTATGCCTTCCGGCGCATCGGGACCGGCACCCGGCTCGCCTTCCCGCAGGGCACGGTCTTCGGCACGCCCTGGATCGAGCTCGGGGACCACTGCGTCGTCGGACAGGAGGTCACGCTCGCAGCCGGGATGCTGCCGGGCCTGGACCTCGGCCCGGAGGCGCTCCTCACGCTCGGCAACGGGGTCGTGCTCGGCCGGGGCAGCCACGTCATCGCGGACGTGCAGGGCGCCGTCACCTTCGGCGACGACGTGTACTGCGGCCCGTACGTCTACATCACCTCGACCAACCACTCCTACGACGATCCGCACGAGCCCGTCGGCAAGCAGTGGCCGCGCAGCGCCGCCGTCGAGATCGGCAGCGGCAGCTGGCTGGGCGCGGGAGCGGTGATCCTGCCGGGGGCGCGGCTGGGCCGTAACGTGGTCGTCGCCGCCGGTTCGGTCGTACGGGGTGAGGTGCCCGGCCACGCCGTGGTGGCGGGCGCTCCCGCGCGGATCGTCCGCCGCTGGGAGGGCGAGCGGGGCTGGCAGCCGCCCCTGCGGACGCCCGCGCCGGCGCCGGTGCCCGACGGCGTGACGCCGCAGCAGCTCCTGGCCGCCTCCGAACTCGCCGCGGGGGAAGGGGAGTAGAGCCCGCGGGACGTACGCCGGCCGCGAGTGCCCGCGCCGTGCTCGGGCGTCAGGACGAGGCCAGCAGCACCGTGCCGATCAGCGCGAGACCCGCCCCGACGGTCTGCACGGCGCGCAGCCTCTCCCGCAGTACGCCCCGCGCCGCGACCGCGGTGACGACGGGATAGAGCGAGGCGAGCACGGCGGCCGTGGTCACCGGCCCGTACGAAGCGGCGAGCATGTACGTGCCGTTGGCGGCGACGTCGGCGAGGCCGACGAAGGCCAGGGCGGGCAGCGCGGCGGCCACGGCCCGGCCGCCTCCGTCCGCGGGCAGCGCCGGGGTCCCCCGCCGGACCTGCGCCCAGAGAGCGGCGCCTCCCACGGCGACGTTGCATACACGCTGCACGAACAGCGCGAGGAAGAGGCCCGCCATGGTGCCCGTTCCCGCGTGCTCGATCAGTGCCATCACCGCGCCGAAGCCCAGCGCCGAGACGAGCGTCAGCGCGATCGTCTTGCGCTGCACCGGCGCACCCCGCAGCTCGGGGCCGCCCGCGAGAACCACACCGGCCACGGCGACGGTGATCCCCGCGGCCTGGACCCAGCCGGGACGTTCCCCCATGGCCAGCCCGGCCGCGACGGGAACGACGACGGCGAGCGAGGCGAGCGGCGAGACGACGCCCATCGGGCCCTGGGCCAGCGCCTTGTAGAACGAGAGCATGGCCACCGGCCCCACGACTCCGGCCGCGACCGCGAACCACAGCTGCCCGCCCCACTCGCTCCAGCCGCCCGTGGCGACGACGATGGCCAGCAGCACGACGGCCGCGAGCGCCTGGGAGACCACGACGACGGTCAGCGCGGACATGCGCCGCGTCAGCAGCCCGCCCCCGAAGTCGGCGAGCCCCCACATCAGGCTGGTGACCAGGGCCAGTGCGGCGGTCATGAAGCACCTCGCAGTACTGTGACGTGAACGAGCGCGAACAAGCGCGAAGACGGAAGCACAGCTCACCGTAGTTTACGAAACTGAACTCTGTCATCCAGAATATTGGACGGTGTACGGAGCCCGTGACGGACCTCGACCACCTCACGCAGTCCCTGGCCCGCAATCTGAAGCGCAGGCGCCAGGAACGCGGCTACACCCTCGACGCCCTCGCGGCCCGGGCGGGCGTGAGCCGGGGGATGCTCATCCAGATCGAGCAGGGCCGCACGAACCCCAGCGTGGGCACGATCGTCAAGGTCGGCGACGCACTCGGCGTGAGCATCACGACCCTGCTCGACTTCGACCAGGAGCCGCAGGTGCGGCTCGTACCGGCGGAGCAGGCGGTGCGGCTGTGGTCGACCGAGGCGGGCAGCCACAGCACGCTGCTGGCGGGTGCGGAGTCTCCGGGCCCGCTGGAGCTGTGGTCGTGGCGGCTGATGCCCGGCGAGGGCAGCCGTTCCGATCCCCACCCGGCGGGCACCACCGAGCTCGTGCACGTACGCGAGGGAAGCCTCACGCTGAGCGTCGAGGGTCAGGACTACGAGGTGCCCGCGGGGACCTCCGCCTCCTTCGAGGCGCACGTGCCGCACGGCTACAGCAACCAGGGCGCCGAACCGGTCGAGATGACCATGGCCATCTCCGTGCCCGCCCCCCGCTGACCGGCGCTCCCGCGCTTAGCCGCCCGGTGTTAACGTGCCGCGCATGCGCGCACCCATCGGAGACTTCGACTCGGCCGCTCCCGCCGGGCGGACCGAGCACTTCACCGGGCCGGCGGCCGACGCGATCCGCGCCTGGAAGGGCGCAGTTCCGGCCGACCAGCTGCTCTACGTCGACACCGACCCCGCCAAGGCCGACACGGCCGCCTTCGTCGAGCACTACGGCGAGGACCTCCTCGGAGCGTCGGCCAACTGCGTCGTCGTCGCCGCGAAGCGCGGCGGTGAACGCACTCTCGCCGCCTGCGTGGTGCTCTCCACCACGCGCGTCGACGTCAACGGTGCCGTCCGCCGCCAACTCCAGGCGCGCAAGGCGTCGTTCGCGCCCATGGACACCGCCGTCGAGGAGACGGGCATGGAGTACGGGGGCATCACGCCGATCGGACTCCCCGAGGGCTGGCCCCTGCTCGTCGACGCGGCGGTCGCCGATCTGACGTGGACTCTGATCGGCAGCGGGCGCCGCCGCGAAAAGCTCATCGTGCCGGGCAAGGCGCTGGCCGGGCTGCCGGGAGCCGTCGTCATGGAGGACCTGGGCATCTGAGCGGCCAGGGTTCCGGGTCCTCGAAGGTCCGGTCCCGGGGCCCGGGCGCCGTCAGCCGCGCCGCGTCAGGTCGAGCGAGAGCGGGATGGAGTGCTCGGCGAACCCCATTGCCCGGTAGAGGTGTTCGGCGTCCCCGCTCGCATGCAGATCGACCCGCGTCACGTGCCGCTCGGCGAACCAGTCCAGAAGCGCCTCGGTCGTCGCCCGCGCGTAGCCGCGCCCCCGGTACCGCTCGTCCGTGCAGACGCTGAAGACGAACCCGAAGCGTCCGGCCGGATGCTCCGGCGCGGGAAGGCGCTCCTCGACCGTGCCCACCGCGCACGCGGCCAGATGCGGCGGGCCCGGCTCGTCGCCGTCGACCACGAAGGCGCCCAGCGTGGTCTCGCCGGCGGAGTCCGGCCGCAGCCGCCGGCGGGCCATGCGCTCGGCGTCACGCTCCCAGGGGCCGGGCTCGTCCCGCCCGTGCATGCCCAGGAACATCAGCCGGCGCAGCCGCACCAGCTCCGGGGCGTCGTCCGGGCCTGCCATCCGTGTGCTGATCACGGCCACGCACCCTAGCGACGGCGGCCCGTGCCGCTCATCCGAGTTTCGGGATCTCGATCGCCGGACAGCGGTCCATGACCATCTCCAGCCCCGAGGCGCGGGTGCGCTCGTAGGCGGCCTCGTCGATCACGCCCAGCTGGAACCAGACGGCCTTCGCTCCCGCCTCCACGGCCTCGTCGGCGACCTTCCCCGCCAGTTCCGAGTTGACGAAGACGTCCACGACGTCGACGGGGAACGGGATGTCGGACAGCGTCGCGTAGCCCTGCTCGCCGTGGACCGTCTCGGCCCTGGGATGCACCGGCACCACGCGCTTGCCGAAGCGCTGGAGCACGCCTGCGACGCCGTACGCCGCGCGCGCCCTGTTCGTGGACAGGCCGACGACCGCCCAGGTGTCGCCCGACTCCGTCAGAATCCTGCGTACCGTCTCCGCGTCTGCGTACATGCCCTCTTCAACGGGCGTCAGCGGCCCGCTCATTCCCGGCCGCTGCCGCCGCGGGGCCGCACGTAGGGTTCCGGTATGCAGGAGCAGTACGTCACCGTCGCCGCCGAAGGCACGCACGAGACGGAGGTCAGCCGCTCGCGCTTCGTGTGCGCCCTGGCTCCCGCGGCGACCGAGGAGGAGGCGAAGGCCTTCATCGCGCGGGTGCGCGCGAAGCACCCGGGGGCGACGCACAACTGCTGGGCGTACGTCATCGGCGCCGACGGCGGCGTGCAGAAGTCCGACGACGACGGAGAGCCGGGCGGCACCGCGGGCCTGCCCATGCTCCAGATGCTCACGCGCCGCGGGATCCGCTGCGCGGTCGCCGTCGTCACGCGCTACTTCGGGGGTACGAAGCTGGGCGCCGGCGGACTGATCCGCGCGTACGGCGGCGCCGTCGGCGAGGCCCTGGACGCCGTCGGCACATGCGTCCGGCAGCGCCACCTGCTGGTGACCGTCACCACCGACCACCAGCGCGCGGGGCGGCTGGAGAACGACCTTCGCGCGGCCGGGCGTTCGGTCCGCGAGGTGGACTACGGGGCGGAGGTCACGATCGGGCTGGGCCTGCCCGAGTCGGAACTGGAGGAGTTCCGCGGCTGGCTGGCGGACAGCACCGCGGGTACGGCACGCCTCGCCGTCGGCGGCGAGACCTACGGCAGCCCCTGACCTCTTCCGCCCTCACCAGCCTCCGGTCCGCGCCCGCCCAACCGGCCTCCCCACCCCGGCGTCCGATCTTTTGCGGCTCCCTCGATACGGACATAGCGTGACGAATACCGCCAAGGTGCCCCGTTCCGTCAGCCGTGGAGCCGAGAGGTCCGCCGATGCCCCCCAGACCGACCGGACCGTCTGCCGGCGGCGGCACCGGTGGTCCCGGCCCTGGCCCCGGTTCAGGCCCCGACTCCGGTTCAGACCCCGGTCCCGCCGCCCCGGGCGAGGAGGACCGCACGCCCCACCGCTGGTGGGCGCTCACGGTGATCGCCCTGGCCCAGCTGATGGTCGTCCTGGACGCGACGATCGTGAACATCGCGCTGCCCTCCGCGCAGCGGGACCTGCGCTTCTCCAACGACGGCCGCCAGTGGGTCATCACGGCCTACACGCTGGCCTTCGGCAGCCTGCTCCTGCTCGGCGGCCGGCTGGCGGACCTGATCGGGCGCCGCCGTACGTTCGTGGTCGGCCTCATCGGATTCGGCGCCGCCTCGGCCCTGGGCGGCGCCGCGGGGAGCTTCATGGCGCTGGTGGGCGCCCGTGCCCTCCAGGGCATGTTCGGGGCCCTGCTCGCGCCGTCCGCGCTGTCCCTGCTGACCACCACGTTCACGCAACCACGTGAGCGCTCACGGGCGTTCGGCGTCTTCGGCGCCATCGCGGGCTCCGGCGGCGCCATCGGGCTCCTGCTGGGGGGCGTGCTCACCGAGAATCTGACGTGGCGCTGGACGCTGTACGTCAACGTCGTCATCGCCGTCGTCGGAGTGGTGTGCGGCATGGCGATCCTGCCACCGCACCGGCCCACGCGCCGTCCCACGCTGGATCTGACGGGCACGGCGCTCGTGGGCGGCGGCCTGTTCTGCCTCGTCTACGGCTTCTCCAGCGCCGACACCGAGAGCTGGGGCGACTGGCGGTGCTGGGGGTCCCTCACCGTCAGCGCCGTGCTCCTCGCCTCCTTCGTCGTCCACGAGTCGCGCGCGGACAATCCGCTGCTGCCGCCGCGCATCGTGCGGGACCGCAACCGCGCCGCGTCCTTCATCAGCATCTTCATCGCGGGCGCGGGCATCTTCGGCGTCTTCCTCTTCCTGACGTTCTACCTCCAGCGGACGCTGGACTACTCGCCGTTGCGTACCGGTCTGGCCTTCCTGCCGATGGTCGGCGCGCTGATGGCGACGGCGCAGCTCTCGACGAACGTGCTGATCCCGCGCATCGGGCCCAAGACCGTGGTCCCCACCGGAATGGGCATGGCGTCGGCCGGGCTGATCTGGCTCACCGCCCTCGGCCTGCACAGCAGTTACGCGGCACACGTGCTGCCGCCGCTGCTCGTGCTGGGAGTGGGGCTCGGGCTGGTCATGCCGTCGGCGATCAGCCTGGCCACGCTCGGCATCGTCAAGCGGGACCAGGGGGTCGCCTCCGCCACCGTCAACACGATGCAGCAGGTGGGCGGTTCGGTCGGCACGGCCCTGTTCAACACCATGGCGGCCGAGGCGGTCACCGACTACGTGCGCAGCCACCCGCGCACCCCGGACCTGATGGCGCGGGCGAACGTCCACAGCTTCGCGGTCGCCTACTGGACCGCGACCGGATTCTTCGCGACGGGCCTGGTCGTCTCGGCTCTTCTGTACCAGCGGGGGCGCCCGAAAGACCTGGTGGCCGGCCGTACGACGGGCGAGGGGGCCGAGGAGGAGGCGTGAGCGCGCACCGGCCGGACGGAGGCCGGAGTGCCGCGCGCCGCGAGCGTCCGGAAACGAACGGGTCGGCGCCGGGGCCGAGTTGACCCGGAGAGCGGTCCGGGCTGATGCTGGCGATGTAGTTGCCTAATACAACTGTCCAGCGGCCGGTGCCCGTGGGCGGCCGGCCCGGAGGGGGAGAGCATGTGCGGAATCGCCGGCTGGGTCTCGTACGAGCGCGACCTGTCGCGTGAACGCGAGACCGTCGAGGCGATGACGGAGACGATGTCCTGCCGCGGCCCCGACGACAGCGGCACCTGGATCGAGGGGCCGGCCGCGCTCGGCCACCGGAGGCTGGCGGTCATCGATCTGCCCGGAGGACGGCAGCCCATGAGCGCCGAGGCGTCGTCGGACAGCACGGCCGCCATGGTGTATTCGGGCGAGACATACAACTTCGAGGGCCTGCGCAGCGAACTGCGCTCCCGCGGCCACCACTTCGGCACCGGCTCCGACACCGAGGTCGTCCTGCGGGGCTATCTGGAGTGGGGCGAGGCGGTGGCCGAACGCCTCAACGGCATGTATGCGTTCGCCGTCTGGGACGAGCGCGAGCGGAAGCTGGTGCTGATCCGCGACCGCATGGGCATCAAGCCCCTGTACTACTACCCGACGGACGACGGCGTCCTCTTCGGCTCGGAGCCCAAGGCGATTCTCGCCAATCCGCTGGCCCGCCCCGCGGTCGGACCGGACGGACTGCGCGAGCTGTTCACCTTCGTCAAGACGCCGGGGCAGGCGATCTGGGAGGGCATGCGCGAGGTCGAGCCGGGCACCGTCGTGACCGTCGGGCAGGGCGGCATCCGCACGACGCGCTACTGGTCCCTGGAGACCAGGCCGCACCCCGACGGCAGGGACGAGACCGTCGCCCACGTACGCGACCTGCTCGAAGACATCGTCAGCCGCCAGCTCGTCGCCGACGTACCGCGCTGCACCCTGCTCTCCGGCGGCCTCGACTCCTCCGCGCTGACCGCGATGGCCGCGCAGCAGCTCGCCGCGCAGGGCGAGAGCGTCCGCAGCTTCGCCGTGGACTTCGTCGGGCACACGGAGAACTTCGTGGCCGACGCCCTGCGGGACACCCCCGACGGGCCGTTCGTGCACGACGTCGCGAAGAGCGCGGCGACACGGCACGAGGACATCGTCCTCGGCTCCGGCGAACTCGCCGATCTGCGGCTGCGGTCGGCGATGATACGGGCGCGCGACCTGCCGATGGGCTTCGGCGACATGGACACCTCCCTGTACCTGCTCTTCAAGGCGGTGCGCGAGCACTCGACGGTCGCGCTGTCCGGCGAGTCCGCCGACGAGGTCTTCGGCGGCTACAAGCAGTTCTTCGACCCGGCCGCGCAGCGGGCGGACACCTTCCCCTGGCTGGTGCGGCTGAAGGAGATGGCCGGGGAACAGGGCGGGTTCCTCACCGACGAGACCCGCAAGGCACTCGATCTCGACTCCTACACCCAGGACGCCTACGACGACGCCGTCTCCGGCGTGGAACGCCTCGCGGGCGAGAGCGACTTCGAGTTCCGCATGCGGAAGATCTGCTATGTGCACCTGACCCGGTTCGTCCGCGTGCTCCTGGACCGCAAGGACCGCGCCAGCATGGCCGTCGGGCTGGAAGTGCGCGTCCCCTTCTGCGACCACCGGCTCGTGGAGTACGTCTACAACGCGCCGTGGAGCCTGAAGTCCTTCGACGGCAGGGAGAAGAGCCTCCTGCGCGAGGCCACCGCCGACGTGCTGCCGCGCTCCGTCTACGACCGGGTCAAGAGCCCGTACCCCTCGACGCAGGACCCCGGCTACGTCACCGCTGTGCAGAAGTCCGCGGCCGAGGTGCTGGCCGCGCCCTCGCACCCGGTGTTCGACCTCGTCAGCAGGGACTGGCTGCGGCGTGCCGTGGAGACGGACGCCGCGGGGATCTCCCCCGCCCGCAGGCACGGTCTGGAGCACGCTCTCGACATCGCCCTCTGGATCGACATGTACGGGCCTGCCCTTACGCTCTCCTGAGTCAGCACGTACGAACGACGGACGGCGAAGCGGCTATGGCACAGCAAGCGGCATCCACCGAGGGCGAGTTCGGCGGCCGGGTCGCCGCCGTGACCGGGGGCGCCTCCGGCATCGGTCTGGCCGTGGCCCGGGAACTGGCGCGGCGGGGCGCGCGGGTGTGCGTCCTGGACATCGCGGGAGACGCGCTGCCGGAAGGGCTCCTCGGGCTGCCTTGCGACGTCACCGACAGGGCGTCGGTGAACGCCGCCCTGGAGGGTGTCGAGGAGCGCTTCGGGCGGCTGGACGTCCTGGTGAACAACGCCGGCATCGGCGCGCAGGGCACCGTCGAGGACAACGACGACGAGGAGTGGCGGCGCGTCCTGGACGTCAACGTCACCGGCATGGCCCGTACGAGTGCGGCAGCCCTGCCGCTGCTGCGGCGAGCCGCCGCGGGCGACGGCGACGGCGCGGGTCCGGGCACCGGCTCGGCCATCGTCAACACCTGCTCCGTCGCCGCGACCGCGGGCCTGCCCCAGCGCGCTCTCTACTCCGCGAGCAAGGGCGCCGTGCTCGCCCTCACGCGGGCGATGGCCGCCGACCACATCCGCGAGGGCATCCGCGTCAACTGCGTCAATCCGGGGACGGTCGACACCCCGTGGATCGGGCGGCTCCTGGAGTCCGCTCCCGATCCCGGCGCCGAGCGGGCCGCCCTGGAGGCGAGGCAGCCGACGGGACGGCTGGTCTCCGCCGGCGAGGTGGCCGCCGCGGTGTGCTACCTCGCCGGGCCGTCGGCCGGTGCGACCACGGGGACGGAACTCGCGGTCGACGGGGGGATGCAGGGGCTGCGGCTGCGGCCCGCGGCGGGGTGAGGGCTTCGGCGAGTCGAACTCG
Source organism: Streptomyces winkii (assembly GCF_032248595.1). Lineage (NCBI taxonomy): Bacteria > Bacillati > Actinomycetota > Actinomycetes > Kitasatosporales > Streptomycetaceae > Streptomyces > Streptomyces winkii. The sequence goes on from NZ_JASTTH010000003.1 coordinate 761,843, forward strand.
GCCCGGGGCGAAGGCGCTTGGGCCCGGGGCGGGTTGTTGCCGGGACGTTGCCGGCGTTGCCGGCGGTCCCGAGCGCTGAAATCCGGTCAGTTCTGCCGCGCCGCACGGCCGTTGGGACCGAGGCCGGGAGAGGTGCGGCGAACTCGCCGCCGTACGAGGTGATTCCTGCGTTGTCAGTGCCTGCTGATAAACCAGTCGGTGTTCAGTCGGCCTGACGATCAGGAGGAGCGCGCGTGCGGGCGGGAGCAGTGCTGTGAGATTGCTGCACACATCGGACTGGCATCTGGGGCGCAGCTTTCACCGCGTCAGTCTGCTCGACGCACAGCGGGAGTTCCTCGACCACCTGCTGGCCACCGTGGAGGAGGAGCAGGCCGACGCAGTCCTCGTCGCGGGAGACGTCTACGACAGGGCGGTCCCCCCGCTGGCGGCCGTCTCGCTCTTCGACGATGCCCTGCACCGGCTCGCGCAGCTGGGCGTGCCCACTGTCATGATCTCCGGGAACCACGACTCGGCCCGGCGCCTCGGCGTCGGCTCCGGGCTGATGGAGCACGCCGGTGTCCATCTGCGTACGGACCCGGAGGGCTGCGGCACCCCGGTGCTGCTCTCCGACGCGCACGGCGACGTCGCCTGCTACGGGCTGCCCTACCTGGAGCCGGCGCTCGTCTCCGCCGCCCTCGGCGCGGAGGGCGGCGGCCACACGGCGGTGCTCCGGGCCGCGATGGACAGGGTGCGCGCGGATCTCGAGACCCGGCGGCCCGGCACCCGCTCCGTCGTGCTCGCCCACGCCTTCGTCCACGGAGGCGAGTCCTCGGACAGCGAACGGGACATCACCGTCGGCGGAGTCGCCTCCGTTCCCGCGTCCGTCTTCGACGGCGTGCACTACGCCGCGCTCGGCCATCTGCACGGCTGCCAGACGATCAGCGAGCGTGTGCGCTACTCGGGCTCCCCGCTCGCCTACTCCTTCTCCGAGGCCGCGCACCGCAAGTCGATGTGGCTCGTCGACCTCGACGCGGCGGGCGGCGTCGAGGCACGGCGCATCGACTGCCCCGTCCCGCGGCCCCTGGCCCGGCTGCGCGGCGGCCTCGACGAGCTGCTGAACGATCCCGTCCACACCCCGTACGAGGAGGCATGGGTGGAGGCCACGCTCACCGACGCGGCACGGCCGCACGCCCCGATGGCCCAACTGTCCGAGCGCTTCCCGCACATCGTGAGCCTCGTCTTCGACCCGGAGCCGGGGGCGGAGACACGGGCGCCCGCCTCGTACGCACGGCGGCTGAAGGGGCGCAGCGACCAGGAGATCGCAGAGGACTTCGTGGGCCACGTCCGTACGGGCCGGGAAGCCGACAGCCGTGAGCGGCGCATGCTCGGCGAGGCCCTGGAGGCGGCCCGCGCCGAGGACGCGGCGGAGGCGGCACGCGACAGCCCGCCGCCTGGTGCCCGCGCCGACCACGGCACCGGCGCCCGGCACGACTCCGGGCCCCGCCCGGACGGGCTCCTCCCGGAGCAGGCGGAGGCCCGCGGATGAGGCTGCACCGGCTGACGGTCACCGCCTTCGGGCCCTTCGCCGGCACCCAGCACGTCGACTTCGACGAACTGTCCGCCGCCGGGCTCTTCTTGCTCCACGGCCCGACGGGCGCCGGCAAGACCTCCGTGCTCGACGCCGTGTGCTTCGCCCTCTACGGCACGGTCCCCGGAGCGCGCCAGCAGCCGGGCGGCACGCTGCGCAGCGATCACGCCGCACCGGGCACCCTCACCGAGGTCGTGCTGGACCTGACCGTCTCCGGCCGCCGCCTGGAGATCACGCGCCGTCCCGAGCAGAACCGCCCCAAGCGGCGCGGCAGCGGCAGCACGCGCGAGCGCCCCCAGTCCTGGCTGCGTGAGTACGACGCGGGGGCCGCCGAGTGGCGCGCCCTGAGCCGCTCCCACCAGGAGATCGGTGAGGAGGTGGCGCAGCTCACCGGGATGAGCCGCGACCAGTTCTGCCAGGTGGTGCTGCTTCCGCAGGGAGACTTCGCCCGCTTCCTGCGGGCGAGCGCCGAGGACCGCGCGAAGCTCCTCGGCAGGCTCTTCGACACGGGCCGGTTCGCCGCGGCGGAGGAGCAGCTGGCGCGGATGCGCCGCACCGCGCAGGACGAGGTGCGTGCCGGGGACGAGGCGCTGCTGGGCCTGCTCCACCGGATGCGGCAGGCGCTCGGCACCGGCGGCGGCCCCGACGCCCTCGCGGGCGCGGGCGTCCTGCTCGCCGGCGAGGCCGAGACACCCGGAACCCCCGGCGCCTCGGGGGAGACCGGTGTCCCGGGCGAGTCCGGCGCGTCCGGGCTGCCGGGCCAGCGCGACCCCGCCGCCCGCCGGGCGGAGCAGCGCCGTCGCGCCCCGCAGGGGCAGACCGCGAACGACGACGTGCTGACGCCCGGCGCCCCCGGCCTGACCGAGGCCGTACTGGAGTGGGCGGCCCTGGCCCGTACGACGGCACGGGAGCGCCTCGACATCGCCGCCGTCGCCTCGGCGACCGCCGAGGCCGCCCACGCCGCGGCCATGTCGCGCCTGGAGGAGACGCGTGAACTGGCCCGGAAGCAGCGGCAGTTCGCCGACGCCGAGCGGCGCGCCCGCGAGCTCGAAGCCCGCGCCGGCGAGCGCGAGGAGATGCGGCGGCGGCTCGACCGGGCCCGCGCCGCCGCAGGAGTCGCCCCGGCCGTCGCCCTGCACGAATCGGCCGCTGCGGCCGACGAGAAGGCCCGGTCCGCGCAGCGGCACCACCGCGCCCTGCTGCCCTTGGACCTGCGCGAGGAATCCGCGCAGGAGCTGACGCGCCTCGCGGGGGAGTACCGCCAGGAGCTCGGCTCCCTGGAGGCCGCCCGCCGCGCGGAACAGCGCCTCCGCGCCGTCGACTCCGAACTCGCCGCGCTGGAGCGCGAATCGCGTACGGACGACGAGGTGCTGCGCGAGGCCTCGGAGTGGCTCTCCGGCTGGGAGAGCGAACGCCACGCGCTCCAGCGGCGCGTCGACGCCGCCCACGAAGCCGCCACCCGTGCCGAACAGCTCGCCGGGCAGCTGGAGCCCGCGCGCCGGCGCCTGGCCGCGGCCCGGCGGCGCGACGAACTCACGCAGCACAGCCGGGACGCCGAGCAGGAACTGCTGAAAGCGCGCGAAGCCGCGTCCGACGCCCACGAGGAGTGGCTGCGGCTGAAGGACCGGCGGCTGCGCGGTATCGCCGCCGAACTCGCGGCGGGACTGCGCGAGGGCGAGCCCTGCGGCGTCTGCGGAGCCACCGCACACCCCGACCCCGCCCGGCCCGAGGCAGGAGCCGTCGGCCAGGCCGCCGAGGACGGAGCCCTCGCCGCGTACCGCAGCGCCGACGCGGCCCGCGAGGAGGCGGACGCCGCGGCACACCGTGTACGGGAGGAACTCGCAGCGGCCCGCGCCGAGTCGGCGGGTGAGGAGACGGACGCGCTGGCCGCGTCCGTCGCCGAGTGGGAGGACGCGCATGCCCGCGCCCACAACGAAGCGGCCGACGCCCACGCCGCCCGCGAGGCCCTGGCGCGCGCCGAGCGGGAGCACTCCGAGCGCCTCGCCCAGCAGCAGGCCGCCGAGCGGCGCTTCGCGGCACGCACCTCGCACCGGGAGGCGCTTCAGCGCGAACGGGCCACGCTCAGCGACGAGTTGGAGCAGGCGCGCGGTGACGCATCGAGCGTGGCCGAGCGGGCCGAGACCCTGCGGCAGCGCACCGGCCTGCTCACCGAGGCGGCGGAGGCGACCCGCAGGGCGCACGAGAGCGGGCGGCACGTCGAGGAGACCGCCGCCCAACTCGCCCGCGCCGCGGCCCAGGCAGGCTTCGAAGACCCCGCGGCAGTGGCCGCGGCAACGCTCAGCGATGCCGAACAGGGCGTCATGGAGGCCCGGTTGGAGGAGTGGCGGGCCATCGAGGTCACCGTCGGCGCGGAGCTGAAGGACCCCGAGCTGGCCGCCGCCGCGGCGCTGCCGCCCGCCGACGCCGATGCCGCGCAGCGCGCAACCGACGAGGCCACCCGCCGGCTGCGTACTGCCTCGGCCGCCGAGGACGCCGCCCGCACCTGCTGCGCGGAGCTCGACGGGCTCACCCGGCAGGCGCTCGCCGGTGCACGGGAGCTCGCGCCCGTCCGCGAAGCGCACGAGCGCGTCGCACGCCTCGCGGGCCTGGCGGCAGGCACCTCCACGGAGAACGAGCGCCGGATGCGCCTGGAGTCCTACGTACTGGCCGCGCGGCTCGAACAGGTCGCCGCGGCCGCGAGCGCGCGGCTGGCCCGGATGTCGGCCGGCCGCTACACCCTCGTCCACTCCGACGCCCGCGCGGGCGGGCGCGCACGCTCGGGGCTCGGCCTGCACGTCATCGACGCATGGACGGGCGCCGAGCGGGACACGGCCACGCTCTCCGGCGGCGAGACCTTCTCCGCCTCCCTCGCCCTCGCGCTCGGCCTCGCGGACGTCGTCACCGACGAGGCCGGCGGCACACGGCTGGAGACGCTCTTCATCGACGAGGGCTTCGGCAGCCTCGACGAGCAGACGCTCGACGAGATCCTCGACGTCCTGGACTCCCTCCGGGAGCGCGACCGGTGCGTCGGCATCGTCAGCCACGTCGCCGACCTGCGGCAGCGCATCCCCGTACAGCTGGAGGTCACCAAGTCCCGGCACGGCTCGGCGCTGCGCCACCGCTCGGCACCCGCCCGCAGTTGAGGGGAGCGGCACCCGCCGCCGATCGCCGGGCGGCGGAAATTCAGCTGACGGCCGAGGGGGCGGCACACCACGCTGTCCCGCATGCCTAACTCCTCCCCGCCGCTCCACCGTGATCCGCTGCCGCTGCGCGGCCGCACCGCACTCGTCACCGGCGCGAGCCGCCGCGCCGGCATCGGCCATGCCGTCGCCCGCCGCCTGGCCGCGTACGGCGCGAGCGTCTATACGCACCACCACCGCCCGCACGACTCCGCACAGCCCTGGGGCACCGACCCCGACGGTCCCGGAGCGCTGGCCGACACCGTGCGGGAGAGCGCCGCACCCGGCGCGACCGTGGCCCACGGCCCCGGAGATCTGACCGAGCCGGACGCACCGGCACGCCTGATCGCCCGGGCGTCGGAGGCGCTGGGCGGCGGCGGCCTCGACATCCTCGTCGCCAACCACGCCCTCAGCGGCAGCGACGGCCCGCTGGACTCCGTCGACGCGGAGATGCTCGACGCCCACTGGGCTGTGAACACGCGCTCCGTGATCCTGCTGATCCAGGCGTTCGCCCGCCTGCCCCGCCCCGACGACGCCCCCAGCGGACGGGTCGTGGTGATGACCTCGGGGCAGGACGTGCGCGGCGGCATGCCCGAAGAGATCTGCTACGGCCTCGCCAAGGGCGCCCTGGCCTCGTCCGTACGCACGCTCGCCACCGCGCTGGCGCCCCGCATCACGGTGAACGCGGTCAACCCCGGCCCCGTGGACACCGGTTACCGGGACGGCGAGGACCACGCCGCGGTGGCCGCGCTCTTCCCGGGCGGCCGCTGGGCCGTGCCCGACGATCCCGCCCGGCTCGTCTCCTGGCTCACCACGGACGAGGCGGCGTGGATCACCGGCGAGGTCATCAACTCCGAGAACGGCTTCGCCCGTTGATCGAGCGCGGTGGCCGAGGGGGGAGTGGTCAATGAACCGACCAGTCGACGGGCCGATTTGTCGCCAAGTCGCTCCATAGACCCGACTCTCATGACGTACGCGCGGTGTGCGACCGCCTCAACCGGCCGTCGCACACCGCGCGTTCAGTTACGCTTCCGTCCCCGAGGGAGCGGATCGCCGCTCAGAGCGCGGACAGCTCCGAGACGAGGTCGTCCAGCCCGAGCGACCCCTGCGACAGCGCCGCCATGTGCCACTTCTTCGGGTCGAACTCCTCGCCGTGCGCCTCGCGTGCCGCCTCGCGGCCGGTCAGCCAGGCGCGCTCGCCCAGCTTGTAGCCGATCGCCTGACCGGGCATGCCCAGATAGCGCACCAGCTCGCTCTCCACGAAGTCCGCCGGGCGCCCGCTGTGCATCCCGAAGAACTCCTGCGCGAGCTCGGGCGTCCACCGCTCGCCGGGATGGTAGGGAGAGTCGTCGGGAATCCGCAGCTGGAGGTGCATGCCGATGTCGACGATGACGCGTGTCGCCCGCATCATCTGCGCGTCCAGATAGCCCAGCCGCTGCTCGGCGTTGGCGAGGAACCCGAGTTCGTCCATGAGCCGCTCCGCGTACAGCGCCCAGCCCTCGGCGTTGGCGCTGACCATGCCCACCGTCGTCTGGTAGCGGGAGAGTTCGTCGGCGACGTGCGCCCACTGCGCCAGCTGGAGGTGATGGCCGGGCACGCCCTCGTGGTACCAGGTGGAGACCAGGTCGTAGACGGGGAAGCGGGTCTCTCCCATCGTGGGCAGCCACGTGCGGCCCGGCCGGGAGAAGTCCAGCGACGGCTGCGTGTAGTACGGAGCGGCCGCGCTGCCCGGGGGAGCGATGCGGGACTCCACGCGCCGTACCCGCTCGGCCAGTTCGAAGTGCGTGCCGTCGAGCTTGTCGATGGCCTCGTCCATGAGCCCCTGGAGCCACTCGCGGACCTCGTCGACTCCCTCGACGGCCTCGCCCTCCGTGTCGAGGTGACGCAGTGCCTCCCACGGCGTGGCCGCGCCCGGCAGGATCTTCTCCGCCTCGACGCGCATCTCGCCCAGCAGACGGTGGAATTCGGACCAGCCGTACGCGTACGCCTCGTCCAGATCCAGATCGGCGCCGTTCCAGTAGCGGGCCCAGCGTGCGTAGCGCTCGCGGCCCACTGTCTCCGGCGATCCCGCGACGCCCGGCTCGTACACCTCGCGCAGCCAGTCGCGCAGCCGGCGCACGGCGCCGGTCGCGTCCGCGGCGGCCGACGCGAGGATCTCGGTGAGCGCGTCGGGGCCCTCGGCCGCGAACGCCGCGAACCAGCCCTTGCCGTCGCCGTCCTCGCCGTCGCCGACCCACTCGTCCAACTGCCCGATGACGGTGGAGACCTGCCGGGGCCCCGCATGGAGGCCCTTCTCCAGCCCGGCCGCGAGCGATTCCCGGTAGCCGTCCAGCGCGTCGGGGACGGCGCGCAGCCGCTCGGCGACGGCTGTCCAGTCCTCCAGCGTCTCGGACGGCATGACCGTGAAGATCCCCCGCACCGCGTGAACGGGGGAGTGGAGGTTGCTGACGGCACGCAGCCCTTCCTGGGCGTCGTGCACCGCCAGTTCCGCCGTCAGCCGCTCCCGCAGCAGGCGGGCGCAGCGCCGTTCCGCGTCGCTGTCGGCTCCGGGCCGCTCCTCGGCTTCGGCCAGCCGCCGCAGCGTCGAGCGGCTCAGCTCCGCGAGCGCCTCCTGACCCGCGGGCGAGAAGTCGGGGAGACGGCTGTGGCTCTGGGGCACTCCGAGGTACGTGCCGGTGATCGGGTCGAGTTCGACGAGGGCGTCGACGTAGGCGTCGGCCACCTGTCGCGGCAGGGGGGTGGGGTTCATGGGATCGGACATGCTCCCATCCTGGTACGCGCGGGCCCCCGGCGTCATCAGCATCAACTGTGCCGGGGGCCCGGGTGCCCGCCCGCCCTGCCGGGGCCGGCTCAGTTCCGGCCGTCGGAGGCGGACGACGCGGCGGCCGGTGCGGAAGCGGAACCCGAAGCGGAAGCCGCGCGGGCGGGTGCCCCGGCACCGGTCAGCCGGGCGGTGATCACGAGCGTACGGTCCTCGACCTGGTGGTCGAGCGGCGTGCCCAGCTTGCGCATCGCCGCGACCATGGCCGTGTTGGACGCCTGGGTGACGGCGTAGACGTCCGTGGAACCGGCCTCGCGGGCCAACCGGGCCAGGCGGCGCAGCAGTTCGCTGCCGATGCCCCGGTGCTGCCAGTCGTCCTCGACGATGAGGGCGACCTCGGTCTCGTCGCCGTCCCACAGCAGATGCCCGAGCGCCACGAGCTTCCCCGACGCCGTACGGGCGGCCAGGGTCTGGCCGAAGCGCGGCGAGAGCAGATGCCGCAGATAGCGGTGGGCCTCGCTGACGGGCCCGTGGTACCGCTGGGCCAGCGTCTCCTTCGAGCACCGCTCGTGCATGTCCAGCGCTGCCTGGAGATCGCTGGTGTCCGCCCGGCGCACCGTGACCGGCAGGCCGTCGGGCAGCGTCAGCCTGTCGGGGGAGCGGGGCACGCGGGCGCCCGCGCCCAGCACGCGGTCCAGCTCCACCAGGGCGCCGGCCCGTGCGAACTCTGCCGGTGTGAAGGGCAGTTGGGGCCGCTCGATGACGATGACACCCCCGGCCGGGTCGGGCAGGCGCAGCACGGTCTCCTCGCACACGCCCTCCGGCGGCACCTCCAGCAACGACCGCACGCCGGAGTACGGCGAGACCGGCGGCACGGAGCGCACGGTGCAGCGGCCGAGCAACTGCCGCAGCGCGAGCGGCAGTTCGGCACTGTCGAGGGCCGTACGGGCGGCCAGGCGCAGCACGCGGGTCGGGGAGTCCACGAGGTCGTGCGCGTCGGCGCGCTCGGCCCAAGTGCGGCTTCCGCCCGCGTCGTTCACGATCCGTACGAGTGCGTCGGCGTCCAGTTCCCCCGGTGCGCGCAGCACGAACTCGTCCAGGGCCTCCTCGCCCGTGGGCAGGACGCCTGCGGGCACCTGCCCGGCGTCCGCGGCCTCCGCGCTCCCCGTAGCGCCCCCGTTCGCCGTCTCGGTGCCGTTCTCCGTCCGGCTGCCGTCCCCGTTCTCCGTACGGTCACTCTCCCCGGGGCGAAGCCCGAGGCTTGGGGTCTCCCCGGGGCGAAGCCCGAGGCTTGGGGTCTCCCCGGGGCGAAGCCCGAGGCTTGGGGTCTCCCCAGGGCGAAGCCCGAGGGGATAGGTCTGCAACGAGACGATGTCCACCCCCTCCCGGGCGAACGCCCCGCACAGCCGCGCGAGCATGCCCGGCTCGTCGGGCACCGTGGTGCGCATGCGCCACAGCGAAGTCGCCCCCGTTGCTCGGGACTTCGCCTCGGACGTCGAGCCGGACGCGGCGTCGGCCCCCGTGTGCAGCGATCCTGACTGCGGTCGGTGTCGGCGGAGCAGCCACCGGCAGCTGCCGAGGCCGCCCGAGAGGAGGCTTCGGAGTCCCTGCCGGCCAGGCTGCTCGTTCTGTGACATGTCAGTCATGCCACCACCCTCACGCACCGGCATTGCCCGATCAAGAACGCCTTGTGACCGATGAGTTAAGGATGTTCTGTCCGCTCGGTACCGCTTTCACCCGTGCCGCCGCCGAAGGCGCCTTCGCCCCGTCCGGCGGCGGCCCGGCTCTCCCGTACGAGCCGCCGCAGCACCCGCCCGCACCTGCGGGCGTACCAGCGCTGGAAGACCGGCAGCACAGGGCCCGCCGCCACCGTGAACCAGGCGGCCGGGCGGCTGAAGGCGAGCACCTCCAGGCGGACCGAGCCGTCCTCGTCCTGGACGACGACGAACGCCTCCTCGCCGCGCACCGGATGACCCGGCAGCGTCCCGTACGCCCATCCCGTGCGGCGCGGCCGGTCCAGGGTCCACACCACGCGGCACGGTGCGCGCGAGCGCAGCCGCCCGATGCCCAGGCCGACGACGACCACCGCCTCGGGCGCCGCCCGGCGCGCGTCCGTGACGAAGCGCACCCCCGCGGCCCGGTGCAGCCGCCACGTCATCACCGCGTCCGCCGCGACGGCGAAGTCCTCGTCGCCGTCGCCCACCCGGCTGCTCACGCGCAGCCGGCGGAAGCCCGCCGGCCACACCTCCGGGCCGTGCGAAGTGGCGCCGACACCCGGGTAGTTGAACTGTTCCGCGCTGCCGGTCACGGCGCCCACCCCCTGCTCACCTGCTCCTGCTCACATGTGCCCTGCCGACGGGCTCCGGCTCACGGGCCCGGCGTTCACCGGCCAGCGGCTCACTGGCCGACCCGGCCCGGCTGGAGCACCTTCGTGTACAGCACCTCGCCGCCCTGCTCCCTCAGCCGTACGGTCAACTCGCCGCTGCCGCCGTCGATGTCGACCTGACCGAAGTACTGACCCCCGTCGCTCGGCGGCGTGTTGGCCTTCTGCGGCGCCTTGACGAAGGGCTGCGACGGCCCGAACGTGCCGTCCAGTTTGAGTGCCGGGAAGCCGCCCGCGTTCAGCGGCCCCGAGACGAACTCCCAGAACGGCTCGAAGTCCTTGAACGCCGCCCGTGACGGGTCGTAGTGCTGGGCCGAGGTGTAGTGCACGTCCGTGGTGAACCACACCGTGCCGGTGATGCGCCGGCGCTTGATGTGCCGCAGCAGCTCGGCGATCTGGAGCTCCCGTCCGAGAGGCGCGCCCGGGTCGGTCTGCGCCACGCCCTCGAAGTCGGTCTTGCCGTCCGGCACCGCGAGGCCCAGCGGCATGTCCGCCGCGATCACCTTCCACACGGCGCGGGAGCGCGACAGCGCCTTCTTCAGCCACGTCAACTGGGCCTCGCCCAGGATGCCTTGGGGATCGTGCTGCTGCGTGCCGGGGGAGTTGGCGTTGCGGTACGTGCGCATGTCGAGGGCGAAGACGTCCAGCAGGGGGCCGTGGTGGACGACGCGGTAGACGCGTCCGTCCTGGTCCCCGGCCGGCAGCGTCGTCATCGGGTGGTACTCGGCGAAGGCACGCAGCGAGCGGGCGGCGAGGGTGTCGACGTCCTTCACCTCGTAGCGGTCGTCGTCCAGGATCTCGCCCGGATACCAGTTGTTGAGCACCTCGTGGTCGTCCCACTGGACGATGGAGGGCACCTGGGCCTGGAAGCGCCGCAGGTTCTCATCCAGCAGGTTGTAGCGGAAGTTGCCGCGGAATTCGGCGAGGGTCTCGGCGACCTTGGACTTCTCCTCCGTGGTGACGTTGCGCCACACGCCGCCGTCCGGAAGCTCGACCTTCTCCTGGATGGGCGCGTCCGCGTAGATGGTGTCGCCGCTGTTGAGGAAGAAGTCCGGGTCCAGGTTCCGCATCTCCTCGAAGATCCGGTAGCCGCCCCGGTCGGGGTTGATACCCCAGCCCTGCCCCGCGAGGTCGCCGGACCACAGGAAGCGCACGCTCTGCCGCCGCCCGTCCGGCGCGGTGCGGAACGTCCCGCTCACGGGCTTCCCCGTGCGCCGCGGGTCGTCGGGGTCCGCGAGCGTGACGCGGTAGAAGACCTGCTCGCCGGCGGGGAGCCCGCGCACCGTCGTGACGCCGGTGTAGTCCGTGTCCGGCCCCACGACGGGACCGTGCCAGCGGCGCGCGCCGCGGAAGGTCTCCGTCGCGGAGGTCTCCACGAGCATCCGCGCGCGGCGGTCGGACCGTACCCACACCAGACCCGAAGACGTCGTCACATCGCCCGCCTGTACGCCCCACTTCGCCTGCGGGCGTCCGGCGAGCGCCTGCGACGGGGCCGCCCCCGACAGCGCGGGGAGCGACAGCGCGGCCGACGCGGCGATTGAGCCGCGGAGCATCGCTCGCCGTCCCGGTGCCGTGCCGCCGGTGGTGCGGGAGATGGGGTCCTCGTGCGCCATGGACGTGCCTCCTGGATCGCGGGTGGACGGAGCAGGCCGGATGGACGGAGCAGTGCGGTACGGGCGTCCGGGGCGATACGTACCACCGCCTCGTGAGCGGTGCACGCGACACCTCGGCGAGCGCGGCGGTGAACACCGGACTCAGTGAACACCGACGCCGCGACGGCAGAAAGGGTTCCGCGTTCGCCCGGTCCGTCCCGCGGGCCCGACTGCCACAGGGAAGCGTCGCTGCCGGAGGCTTGACGGCCGACCCCTCTGCCCTCAAGCTCTCTCCATGCTTCCTGACCTGGGGCGTCGGTGCGGCTTCGCGTGCGCACGACGCCCGTGACCGCACACCCTGACTCCGCCCGCGGGCCGCAGCGGGAATGAAGCCCGGCGCACAGGGCAGCAGAAGCGGCCAGAACACCAAATCCCCTTCCGGTCGCGGGCTTTCGGCGCAGGACCGTCACATTCCCCAGTGTCGGCTCGTGACCTCCGAAGAGTTAGGTTCGGTGATGAATCCGGGACACGTGGTCACGCATTCCCGTTCGCGCGGCGTGCACCGTCGGGAGGCTGCCGCGGTCCCCGCGCCTGTCCTTGAGGAACCGCTGTGATGCCGCACCCCCCGCCGCTCTCGCCCCTCCGCGTGCCGCGCCGTTCACCGTCGCGCCGGGCGGGCACGGAGCACGGCTGATGCGGCGGACGACCGGGGGCCATGGGCGCGGGATCCGCCCCGTCTACAGCCCGGCCGGCTTCGACAACGAACTGCGGGGCGCCCTGGAGGAGTTGAGGGCGGGCCGCTGGATGGCCATGCGCCTGCTGCTCGAACGTACGGGCACCTCATGGGGGTTGCGCACGGCCCGCTCGCAGGTGCTGGGCGTCGTGGCGGCGGGTTCGCAGGTGGTGGAGGCCTGGTTGCAGGAGGACCCCCGCAGCCCCGACGCGCAGATGATGCTCGCGCGGGTGGCGGTGGAGCGCGCGTTCCGCGGCCGTCGTGAACACCACCACAGCGCGGGGGAGTTGGAGAAGACGGCGCGTCAGGAGTGCCAGGCCGCCGCCGAAGCACTCCCCGCCGACCCGGTGCCGTGGGTGTGCCTCCTCGCGCTGGCCCGCCTCGACGAGCGCCAGGAGCGCGGTGAGCACCGCGAGCGCGCCGCGGAGCCGATGCTGCCGCCGGGCCCGTGGGGGCTGCTCTACCGGGTCTACGAACGCGACAGATACAACCGCGAGGCGCACCACCGCATGCTGCACTTCCTGCACTCGCACTCCGAGGGAAGCCTCTCCACGCGAGCCTCCGCGGTCGACTTCGTGCGCTGGGTCTCCTCGTGGGCCCCGGCCGGCTCGGCGCTGCTGGCGCTCCCGCTCTACGCCTACGTCGAGCAGTACCGGCGCCAGATCGCCGAAGGACGGAACGATCCGCTGCTGCGGCAGCAGTGGGCGCACGACCCCATCGCGCTCGACGCCCGTACCGCGCTGCACGGCTGGTTCGACCACACCGACCCCACCAGCCAGTCCGTCCTGGACCTCAACCACCTGGCGCACGCCCTGTGGGCCGGTGACCGCGCGGCCGACGCGGCGCGTGTCTTCGCCGCGCTGGGCCCGTACTTCACGCAGCAGCCCTGGCTCCAGGTCGCCGAGGATCCCGAACGTCCCGAATCGGCCAGGGCGGAGTACTGCCGGGCACGCGAAGAAGCCTTCGCGGCGGACAGCTGACCTCCCCACCCGCGCCGCCGCCGCATCCGTCTCCCCGCCGCCCGGCCAGTCCGGGACCGTCCACATCCCTCACGCCCCCGCTTCCGTCCCCTCGTACCACCCAGGAGGTTCAGTTGAGCCCCACCGTCCGGCAGCGTCGTGACGACCGGATCGACGACGATGCCAAGCTGCGCGATCTGGGCTACCACCCAGTGCTGATCCGGCGCATGGGTCCCTTCGGCAACTTCGCCATCAGCTTCTCCGTCATCTCCGTCCTCTCCGGATGCATGACGCTGTACGGCTTCGGGCTGACCACCGGCGGGCCGGCGGTCATGCTGTGGGGCTGGGTGCTGGTCGGGCTCATGGTGATGTTCGTCGGAGCCGCGCTCGCCGAGGTCACCAGCGCCTATCCCACCTCCGGAGCGCTGTACTACATGGCCGACCAGCTCGGTGGCCGCCGGTGGGGCTGGTACACGGGGTGGCTGAATCTCCTGGGGCTGCTCGGCACGCTCGCAGGCATCGACTACGGCGCGGCCATGTTCACCGGTGCGCTGCTCAACCTCCAGTGGGGCCTGGACCCGACGCCCGGCGTCGTGATGGTGATCTTCCTGTGCATCCTGGTGCTGCACGCGACGCTGAACCTCTTCGGTGTACGGCTGGTCAGCCTCATGAACTCCGTGAGCGTGTGGTGGCACTTCGCGGGCGTCGCCGTCATCGTCGCGGCGCTGTGGTTCGTACCGTCCGAACACCGCGCCACGTCCTGGGTGTTCGGGGAGTTCGTCAACGACACCGGATGGTCGAGTTCGCTGTACGTGGTGATGATCGGGCTGCTGCTCGCGCAGTACACCTTCACCGGATACGACGCCAGCGCCCATCTGTCCGAGGAGACCACCGACGCCGAGGTCAGCGCCGCGAGCGGCATCGTCCGCGCCGTGGGATGGTCGTGGGTCGCGGGCTTCGTCCTGCTGGCGGGCGTCACCTTCGCCATCCAGGACTACGCGGGCACCCAGAACAGCGCCACCGGCGTGCCGCCCGCGCAGATCTTCCTCGACGCCGTGGGCCTGACCGGTGCGAAGCTGCTGCTGCTCATCGTGATCGTCGCGCAGCTCTTCTGCGGCAACGCCGAGGTCGCCGCCACCAGCCGCATGGTCTTCGCCTTCTCCCGCGACGGTGCGCTGCCCTTCTCCGCCCAGTGGCGGCGCGTCAGCGCCCGCAACGGAACACCCGCCCGCGCCGTCCTGCTGACCGTCGTCGTGGCCGCGCTGCTCGCACTCCCCGCGCTCTACAGCAAGGCGGCGTACGCCGCCGTGACCGCCATCGCCGTGATCGGCATCACCCCGGCCTACGTCATCCCGGTCTTCCTGCGGCTGCGGTACAAGGAGCGCTTCCGGCAGGGCAAGTGGAACCTCGGCCGCTGGAGCGTCCCGATCGGCTGGACGGCGGTGGTGTGGGTGGCCTTCGTCAGCGTGCTCTTCTGCCTCCCGCAGACCAGCCCGGTCGACGTGGACTCCTTCAACTACGCGCCCATCGCGCTGGTCTGCGTGCTGGGGCTGGCGTCGCTGTGGTGGGCGGTCGCCGGGCGCGGCACGTACACGACGCCGACCTTCAGCAGCGGCAGCGGCGACCGCGAGCTCGCCGAGATGAGCGACGAGATCGTCTGACGGGAACGAGCGCGGAGCAGGTGCCCGGATGCACGGGCACCGCCCGGCGCGGTCGCCGGTCCCCGGTCCACCGTCCGAGGTCTCCTCGAACCGGCGCCCGATGCCCAGGCCGGACCCTGCGCCTACGGTGCCGGTGTGCCGCCCCCCCGGCGGCGACCGCCGCCATCACCGAAGAGCCAGGGAGCCGCCGTGCACGGCCGTCACCACATCCGCGTCGCACGTCCGTCGAAGGACCTCGCCGCCGCCGAGCGCTTCTGGGCCGACGGGCTCGGCATGGACGTACTCCACCGCGCCGCCCCGCCGGCGACGCCGCCGCGGCCCGGCGAAGACGCCGGCCGGTACGCCCTGTTGATGGCCGGCTGGCGCGACGCGTCCTGGCATCTGGAGCTCGCCCTCGATCCGCACGCCCCGGTGGCACCCGCCCCGACGGACGAGGACCTGCTGGTGGTCTATCTGGACGGCCCGGTGCCGGACGGCCTCGTCGAGCGTCTGGAGGAGTGCGGAGGAACCCGCGTGCCCGCCCGCAACCCGTACTGGGACACCTGGGGTGTGACGGTGCAGGACCCGGACGGCTACCGCCTGGTGCTCTCGACCCGCGGCTGGTCCAACGACCGTACGGGCTGAAGCGCCGCCGCCCGCGTCCGTGAACGCCCGGCCCTGCGGCGGTGTGTTCGCCCGCGCCGGGGTAAAGGATCACCGGAGACCGAGACGGAAGGAAACGCACATTGAGCCGCAGCGGCGAGGCGAGCACCAACGGCGACACGGCCCGGAGCAACACTTCATTGGGCAAGAAGCCCTTCAAACGGTCCAAGAGCCACTTCGCGGACCGGATCACCGCCGACGGCGCCGACGGCTGGCCCGTCGAGCCGGGCCGCTACCGGCTCGTCATCAGCAGGGCCTGCCCGTGGGCGAGCCGCGCGGCGATCTCACGCCGGCTGCTGGGCCTGGAGGACGCGCTGTCGCTCGCCGTCACCGATCCCCTTCAGGACGACCGCAGTTGGCGCTTCACGCTCGACCCCGGAGACCGTGACCCGGTCCTGGGCATCCGCTACCTCCACGAGGCGTACGACGCACGCGAGAAGGAGTACCCCGGCGGCGTCAGCGTCCCCGCCGTCGTCGACGTCCCCAGCGGGCGGCTGGTCACCAACGACTACCAGCAGCTGACCCTGGATCTGGCCACGGAGTGGAGCGGGCTGCACCGCGCCGGCGCCCCGGACCTGTACCCGGCCGCGCTGCGCGACGAGATCGACGAGGTGATGGACGGGATCTACCGCGATCTGAACAACGGCGTCTACCGCGCGGGATTCGCGACGAGCCAGGGGGAGTACGAGGCGGCCTACGGCGACGTCTTCCGCCGCCTCGACCTGGTCTCCGAACGGCTCGTCTCCCGCCGCTACCTGGTGGGGGAGACCATCACCGAGGCCGACATCCGCCTGTTCACGACCCTCGTCCGCTTCGACGCCGTCTACCACGGCCACTTCAAATGCAACCGCTCCAAGCTCACCGAGGACCCCGTCCTGTGGGCGTACGCCCGGGACCTCTACCAGACCCCCGGCTTCGGCGACACGGTCGACTTCGACCACATCAAGCGGCACTACTACCAGGTGCACACCGGCATCAACCCGACGGCCATCGTCCCCGCGGGCCCGGATCTCGCGGGCTGGCTGACGCCGCACCACCGCGAGCAGCTGGGCGGGCGTCCCTTCGGGGATGGCACACCGCCGGGTTCCGTGCCCGCGGGGGAAGAGGTGCCCGCCGGGCACAGGCCCTGACGACGGCGTGCGGGGCCCGGCACACCCGCCGGGCCCCGAGCCGGCGCCGGAACGGCCATCACCTCGGCCCGCCGCCCAGCGCCGCCCTCACCTGTCAGACGGCCCGCACCGTCTCCAGCACCACGCGTGCCACCAGGGCGGGATCGTCGTTCATCGGCACATGGCCGCAGCCGGGCAGCGGAACCAGACGCGCCCCGGGGATCGCCTTCTTCGCGCGCGTGCCCTGCCGGCGCAGCAGCAGCCGGTCCTTCTCGCCCCAGCCGATCGTGACCGGCACATCGGGGATGTCCTGGTCGAAGATCACATTCGGACTCCGCCCCACCTTGAGCGTCGGCGCGAACCCGGTGGCCGCACGCATCGAGCGGGTCTCGGCCACGACCGCCTCGGGCGAGCGGCGCCCGGGCCGGGCGTAGATGGTGCTGGTGAGCGCCGCCCGTCCGGCCGCGCTGCGCGCGATCCGCTGGAGGAGCCCGTCCGGAATGCCCTTGGCACCGGCGCGCATGCCCATCAGCACGGCGTACGCGTAGCGCCGCTCCGCCCCGTTCCAGAATCCGGCGGGAGAGAGGGCCGTGACCGACCGGGCGTGCCCGTGCAGGGCCAGTTCCAGCGCGAGCAGCCCGCCCAGCGAGTTGCCCACCACGTGCGGGCGCTCCAGCCCCAGCGCGGTGAACGCCTCGCTCAACAGCGGTATGACGCTGTCCAGTTCGTACGAGACACCGTCGGGCAGCTGCGGTGAGGCACCGAAGCCCGGCAGGTCGATCGCGATCACCTCGCAGGAGGCGGACAGCACGCTGAGCACGGGCTCCCACGCCTGCCAGTGGTGCCCGATGCCGTGCAGCAGGACGACCGGTTCGCCGCTGCCGCGCCGTTCGTAGGCGAGGTCGAAGTCCGGCCTGCCCTCGGGGGAGACATGCACGAAGGACTCGGTGACGGGCACCGGCGTGTGGGGGGAGGTGACGGCGGTCATGGTCCACTCCTGGTGGTCTTCTCGTACGTCGGACACCGGACGGCCTGTGCGGGGCCCACCCGTTCGTAGACACAATGTCAGCAAGTCGCCGGTCACGGAAGACTCCTGGGGCGGCCACACACGGACGTACCGGGTGAAGGCCGTCCCGGACCAGGTGACATCATGGGCGCGTGGACGCCGAAGAGAGCGACGGGACCGCGGTCTTCGAAGAGCACCGGCCGGTCCTGCTGGGCGTGGCCTACCGCATGCTGGGCCGGGTCGCCGACGCCGAGGACGTCGTCCAGGACACCTGGCTGCGCTGGGCCTCGGCGGACCGCGCGGAGGTGCGGCAGCCCCGGGCGTTCCTCGTACGTGCCACCACTCGCCTCGCCCTGGACCGGCTGCGCTCCGCGCAGTCGCGCCGCGAGACCTACGTCGGCCCGTGGCTGCCAGAACCGCTGCCCACCGACGTCCGCACCGAGCCGGTTCCGGACGGCGCCGAGCGCGTGATGCTGGCGGAGTCCGTCTCCCTCGCCGTCCTCGTGGTGCTGGAGTCCCTCTCGCCGCTGGAGCGCGCGGTCTTCGTGCTCCGCGAGGCCTTCGGCTTCCCGCACGAGGAGATCGCCGCCGCGCTGGACCGCAGCACAGCGGCCGTACGGCAGCTCGCCGCGCGCGCCCGGACACACGTCGCCGAGCGCACCCCCCGCTACCAGGTCGACCCGGCGCAGCAGCGCGAGCTGACCCGTCGCTTCCTCGACGCCGCCTCCCGCGGGGACATCGACGGGCTGCTCTCCCTGCTCGCACCCGACGCCCGCCTCGTCGGCGACGGCGGCGGCAAGGCCAAGGCCCCCCTGCGCACCATCACCACGGCCGACAAGGTGGGCCGTTTCATGGCGGGCATCGCCCAACAGGGCGCGGCGGACCTCCGGTTCGCGCTCACCGAGCTCAACGGCGCGCCCGCCATGGTGGGTTCGCGCGACGGCGAGCCCGCGGCCGTGATGCTCCTCGACGTGGCCGACGGTCGCATCCAGTGCGTCTATCTGCTGGCCAACCCGGACAAGATCGGCCACCTGCGGGCCAGTTGAGGGGAGCTGACGGGGCGGCCGACACGGGCCGTACGCGGTTGAAGGGGGGCAGCGGAGCCCGTGAGCGCGCCGCCGTTCAGGCCCCGCCGGCGACCCGCAGCACGGCGCCGTTCGTGAACGACGCCTCGTCCGACATCAGCCACGCCACTGCCGCGGCGATCTCCTCCGGCTCGCCGGGGCGGCGCATCGGGATCGCCGCCTCCGCCTTCTTCCACGGCCTGTCCGGGTCGCCCATCGTGGCGTGCATCCCAGTGAGGACGGCGCCCGGCTGCACCGAGTTGACCCGTACGCCCTCCCCTCCGAACTCCTTGGCGAGGCCGGCCGTCATCGCGTCGACGGCGGCCTTCGACGCCGCGTAGTGCACGTACTCGCCCGGGGCGCCCAGGGTGGCGGCCCCGGAGGAGATGTTCACCAGGCAGCCGCCCGCGCCGCCGTGCGCGGTCGACATCTCCCGCAGCGCGCGCCGCGCGCACAGCAGCGCACCGAGGACGTTCACGTCGAGGACGCGGCGCATGACGTCCGGGGACGTCTCGGTGAAGCGCCCCAGGGGGCCTGTCACTCCGGCGTTGTTCACCAGCCCCGTCACGGGCCCCAACTCCTCGCGCACCGTGTCGAACAGACGGTCCACGTCCTCCTCGACGCTGGTGTCCAGCTGTACGGGCAGCGCTGGGACGCCCTCGGCTCGAACGGCGCGCGCGGTCTCCTCGGCCGCGCCGCGGGCGCGCTCGTATCCGACGGCGATGTGGTGCCCGTCGCGCCCGAGGCGGACGGCGACGGCCGCACCGATGCCCCGGCTCGCGCCCGTGACCACAGTGATCCGCGGAGTGTCAGCCATGAGGACCTCCCCGATGTCCGGGTTTTCTGAACGATGATCGATCATGTCACCCGGGACAGTCGGCGGCCAGCCCTGTCCCCAGGCAGATTGGTCTTGACCAACCAGCAGGCCAGCCCTAGGGTCGGGGCATACGCAAGGACCTTTAAAAAACAAGCACGCACAAAGCCCGCCCACACGGGGCCGGCGGATGCAGCGAATGCAGGGGAAGGCGGAGCCACAGTGGGGACCACACAGCTGGACGCGGTGCCGGAGCCGAAGTACTGGCACTTGAAGACCGTGCTGTCGGACGCGCTGGACTCCGAGTTCGCGGTCGGCGAGATCCTGCCCAACGAGCGCGAACTCGCGGCCCGCTTCGGCGTCGCCCGCGCCACCCTCCGGCAGGCGCTCGAACAGCTCGAACTCGAAGGCCGCCTCCAGCGCAGGCGCGGGGTCGGCACCACCGTCGCCCCGCCGCGCTTCGGCGTGGACGTCGGGTCGGTCGACCAGAGCTGGCCGGGCACTCCCGACGACGCGTGGCAGACCGGCGAGAGCGAGGAGATCGCGCCGCCCGCCAACGTCGCCGAATTCCTCGGCCAGGACACGGGGGAGACCGTGCACTCCGTGCGCCGTACGCGCATGACGCACGGCCAGCCGGTCGCGACGGAGCTGCTCTACGTGCCGGAGTCCTCGGTTCCCGGGCTGCCCGCCTCGGCGTCCGCCGGCGGCGCCGCGCGCGGCCGTGAGGTGCTGCGCGAGCTGCAACGCCTCGAACTGGCGGGCCAGGAGCGGACGGTGGAGCTCGGCTCGGCACGCGCCGACGACGCACGCCAGCTCGACCGGCTGCCCGGAGCCCCGGTGCTCGTCGTGACCACGCGCTACGTCGCGCAGGGCGGCACCACCGCGGCCGTGGCGGTCTCCACCTACCGCGCCGACACCTGCCGCCTCACCTTCGGCGACAGGGTGCCCGAGCCGGTCAGGGCCGCTTCCGAGGGCGCCGCGCACGAGTCGGCTCCCCGGCGGCACCGCCCCGGAGCGCGGCTCAGCCGTATCTGACGGCTCAGCCGGATCTGACTCTTCAGTCGGCGTTGACGCTGAACAGCTCGCTCTCGACCTCGTCGAGAGCGAGCCGCAGCGCGCCGGTCGCCACCGCCGCCTCGCCCAGCATCGACAGGGCCACGCGCGGCGGCCGCAGACAGTAGCGCTCCAACTCGCCCCGCAGCGGCTCCAGTACGTCGTCCAGGCCCGAGGCCCAGCCGCCGACGACGACCAGCTCCGGATCGAGGGCGAGCACCAGCGCCGCCACGTCGTGGACGAGCCGCTGCACGAACCGCTCCATGGCCCGCTCGGCGCGCTCGTCGCCCGCGCGTGCCAGGGCGAAGACCCGTGCCACGGCCGTCTCGTCCAGGGGGTGCAGCGGCTCGCCCGTGGTGGAGAGCAGCCG
Source organism: Streptomyces winkii (assembly GCF_032248595.1). NCBI lineage: Bacteria > Bacillati > Actinomycetota > Actinomycetes > Kitasatosporales > Streptomycetaceae > Streptomyces > Streptomyces winkii. The sequence continues at coordinate 782,736 of NZ_JASTTH010000003.1, forward strand.
CTCGGGGGTGGCCTCGCGTCCCAGGAGATGCAGTGCGCCGATCTCCCCGGCCGCACCGCCGAAGCCGCGGTGCAGCCGGCCGCCGATCAGCGAACCGGCCCCGGGGCTCAGCCCGACCAGCACCATGACGGCGTCCTCGGCGCCGGCCGCCGCGCCCTGCCAATGCTCCGCGAGGACACCGGCGTTGGCGTCGTTCTCGACGATCACCGGGCAGTCGAAGGCCGCCTCGCGCAGCTTCTCGCCGAGCGCCAGCCCGGTCCAGCCGGGCAGCGCCGTACTCAGCCGCACGGTGCCGTCGGCCTCTATGACGCCGGGGGTGCCCACGCCCACCGCCCGCAGCGACTCGCAGCCCACCTCGCTCACGCTGATGAGTTCGGAGACGGTGCTGTGCGCCTGTTGCAGCCGCTCCGCCGCCGGTGCCTCCTCGTCGACGTCGTGTGTGACCCTGCCGGTGATCCCGCCCGTGAGATCGGAGATCACGGCGGCGATGCGACGGGATCCGATCTCGACGCCGATCGCGTGGCCGGCCTCCGCGCGGAAGCGGAACCGGCGCGCGGGACGCCCGCGCCGCGCGGCGTGCTCGCCGCCTCCCGGAGCTTCCTGCGCCTCCGCCGCGAGACCCGCGTCGACGAGTCCCTCGATCACGCCCTCGACGGTGGGCCGGGAGAGCTCGGTGGCCTGGGCGAGGTCCGTCAGAGTCAGCGGCGCCCGGCCGAACTCCGAGCGCAGCACGCGCAGCACGGCGGTCGAGTTGATACGTCGCAGCAGAGAAGGGTCTCTGCCGGAGAGCCGCGCCAAGTCCGCCTCCCTGCCTGTGCCCTGGGCCGGATCGTATCGGGTACCCGCGGTTACCGCGAGTACGGGGTTCCCGTCAGCGTGCGACCGGCGAGCGCCCCCGTGCCGTCGCACGCAGGTACGGTGACCTGCCCATCGTCGGCCCCGGACGGTTTACTTGGAGCATGTGCGATCTCGCCCGACACCTCGCCACGATCGAGCTGTTACGTGCCCGTGCCTTCCCGGCACGGCACGGCAGACAGGACGGTGTGGTCAGCGGTCCCGGCTATCACTTCGCGGAGCTGTCCACGAGCGAGGAGTTCTGGGAGGACGACGGTACGGGGCGGCTCGCGGCCGAGGAGCAGTACGAGGCGGAGTGCGGCGCGCTCAGCGCCCTGCTCACCCGACGCTGGGGCGAGCCGCAGCGCTTCAGCCTGAACAGCGCCCTGATCCGCAGTACGGAGGGCGAGGAGATACCGGAGCCCTGGCAGGGCATGAGCGCCGGCATTCCGTACGTGGAGCTGTGGCGGGCGGAGGGACGGTGGATAGCGGTCGGCGTCTCGCAGCAGGACCGCGAGCTGCCGTTCCAGCTGATCGCCGCCGTCACCGTCAACGACCCGCCCTAGGCGGGGCGTTCGGCGCCGGCCGGCGGCTCCGTAGCCCCGGCCTGCCGTTCCGCCGTCCCCTGAGCGTCCGCCGCATCCCGCAGGCGGGAGAACTCCTCCGCCATCGCCTGCGGCGTCCAGTGCGCGTTGAGACCGCTCGGGTTGGGCAGCACCCACACCCGCGTCGTGCCGAACAGCCGCTCCTGTGGCCCGACTTGAGCGCCGCGCTCGCCGAAGGCCGTCCGGTAGGCCGTCACGCCGACCACGGCCAGCCACGCCGGCCGCAGCCGGGAGACCTTCCGGGCCAGCTGCCGTCCGCCCTCCCGGTACTCCTCGTCGCTCAGCTCGTCGGCGCGGGCGGTGGCCCGCGGGACGACGTTGGTGATGCCCAGACCGTACGAGAGCAACTCGCGCTCCTCGTCCGGCCGCAGGCGTCGCGGTGTGAACCCGGAGGCGTGCAGCACCGGCCAGAACCTGTTGCCGGGCCGGGCGAAGTGGTGCCCTGTGGCCGCCGACATCAGGCCGGGGTTGATGCCGCAGAACAGCACACGGAGCCCCTCCGCCGCCACATCCGGGACCAGCTTGCCGCGGGCGGCCTCCAGCTCCTCCCCGCGGGGCACTTCCCGGCGAACCGAGGGGGAGCCGCGGGGAGCGCGCGGCGTCGTGGGATCGCCGGTCAGAGGATCGCCCCCGGCGCGTAGGCCGCGGCCTCGGGGTGCTCCTTCGTGATCTCCTCGATGCGGGCGATCACCGCGGCGGTCTGACCGGCGGCGGCGCCGGTGAAGGCGAGGCGGTCGTCCATGAGGGCCGCCAACTCCTCGCGCCGCAGCGGGATCCGCTCGTCCCCGGCCAGCCGGTCCAGCAGCTCGTTGCGTTCGGCGCCCGCGCGCAGCGCCAGCGCCGAGGCCACGGCGTGCTCCTTGATGACCTCGTGTGCGCTTTCCCGGCCGACCCCCGCACGTACGGACGCCATCAGCACCTTCGTCGTGGCGAGGAAGGGGAGATAGCGGTCCAGCTCGCGCTCCACGACGGCGGGGAAGGCGCCGAACTCCTCCAGGACCGTCAGGATCGTCTCCATCAGCCCGTCGAAGGCGAAGAAGGCGTCCGGCAGGGCCACGCGCCGCACGACGGAACAGGACACGTCGCCCTCGTTCCACTGGTCGCCGGCCAGTTCGCCCGTCATCGACGCATAGCCGCGCAGCACGACCATCAGCCCGTTGACGCGCTCGCACGAGCGGGTGTTCATCTTGTGCGGCATCGCCGACGAGCCGACCTGGCCCTCCTTGAAGCCCTCCGTGACCAGCTCCTGCCCGGCCATCAGCCGGATCGTCTTCGCCAGCGACGACGGCGCGGCGGCGAGCTGCACGAGCGCCGAGACGGCCTCGAAGTCGAGCGAGCGCGGATAGACCTGCCCGACGGAGGTGAGCGCGTGCGCGAACCCGAGGTGCGAGGCGACCCTGCGCTCCAGCTCGGCCAGCTTGCCCTCGTCGCCGTCCAGCAGGTCCAGCATGTCCTGCGAGGTGCCGACCGGGCCCTTGATGCCGCGCAGCGGGTAGCGCGCGAGCAGGTCCGTCAACCGCCCGTACGCGGCGAGGAGTTCGTCGGCAGCCGTCGCGAAGCGCTTGCCGAGGGTGGTGGCCTGCGCGGCGACGTTGTGCGACCGCCCGGTGAGGACGGTCTCGGCGTGCTCGCCGGCCAGCCGTCCCAGCCGCGCGAGCAACGCCACGCAGCGGTCGCGGGCCAGCTCCAGGGAGCGCCGGATCTGGAGCTGCTCGACGTTCTCCGTCAGATCCCGGGAGGTCATGCCCTTGTGCACGTGCTCGTGCCCCGCCAGTGCGTTGAACTCCTCGATGCGGGCCTTCACATCGTGCCGGGTGACCCGCTCCCGCTCCGCGATGGACGCCAGATCGACGTCGTGGAGCACGCGCTCGTAGTCGGCGACCGCCGTCTCCGGCACGTCGACGCCCAGATCGCGCTGGGCCCGCAGCACCGCGAGCCACAGCCGCCGCTCCAGCACCACCTTCTCTTCCGGGGACCACAGCCGGGCCAGGGGGGCGGAGGCGTAGCGGGAGGCCAGTACGTCGGGGATGCGCGGCTTGTCAGTCACACCGCCCGATTCTACGGGGTAGCGCCCGGCCTCCTACGGGGTGTCCTCGCAGGCCAGCGCCGTCAGCTCCGGGCGCTTGGGGGCGCGGCCGTCGCCGCTGGAGCGGCCCGTCAGCCGCCGGCCTATCCAGGGCACCAAGTGCTCGCGCGTGAAGCGCAGATCGGAACGCCGCCGCGCCAGCCACGACGGCGCGGGGGAGGGCGGCAGCGGCGTACGCCAGTCCGAGAGGGCGGGGTAGCCGAGCCGCTGCCACACCGCCTCCGCGACCCGGCGGTGGCCCTCGGCGCTCAGATGCAGCCGGTCGTCGGCCCACAGCCGCGGATCGGCGAGCGGCGCACCGGTGTAGAGGTCCACGACGGTCGCGCCGTGCCGCTCCGCCAGCTCGTCGATGAACGCGAACAGCTGCTCCATGCGCGCGCGGTAGCGCTCCAGTACGGGGCCCTCGCGGCCCGGGCTGCGCATCAGCACCAGCCGGCCGCAGCGCGGAGCGAGCTTCTCGACGCACTCCTCCAGTACGCCGCACACCCTGGCCATGTCGCACCGCGGACGCAGGGTGTCGTTGAGGCCGCCCACCAGCGTGACCAGATCGGCGTCCATGGCCGCCGCGGCGTCGACCTGGTCCGCGGCGATCTGCCCTATGAGCTTGCCGCGCACGGCGAGATTCGCGTACCGGAAGGCCCGTCCGTCCTCGGTGCTCCCGGCGTCGTCGGGCGTCTCGCCGCCCTCGGGTGCCTTGCCGGTCCCGGACGTCTGAGCGCGCCCGGGAGCCTCGGCGGCACGGGCCGCGAGGCGCGCGGCGAGCAGATCGGCCCAGCCTCGGTAGCTGCCGTCCGGCAGCCGGTCCGACATGCCTTCCGTGAAGGAGTCCCCGAGAGCGACGAAGCTCCGGACGGGGGTCGCGGCGGGTCCCGTGGAATCGTTGGGCCTGGGAGAGTCCTGCGTGCTGGTCACGGCAGGCCATCGTATCCGCCTGCGCTGAGCGGCCGTTCACCGCTCTCACTGCGGTACGTCCTCCGGCCTGCGGCGCACCAGTTCGCGCAGCACGTCCTCCATCGTGACCACACCCGAAGTGCGTCCGTCCTCTCCCATCACCGCCGCGAGATGCGTGCTGCTGGAGCGCATCGCTCCCAGCACGTCGTCGAGCGGCATCGACGCGCGGACGCGCGCGATCGGGCGCATCGCCGTCGCCGGGAAGGCGGCGTCGCGGGGGAGGGCGTCCAGCGCGTCCTTGACGTGGAGATAGCCGAGCGCGCGGCCCTTGCTGTCGACGACGGGGAAGCGGGAGAAGCCCGAGCTGGCCGACAGCTGCTCCAGCTCCTCCGGGGTCACCCCGAGGCGCGCGGCGACGACGTTCTCGGTCGGCTTCGCGATCCTGCCGACCGGACGGCGCCCGAGCTCCAGCGCGTCGCGCAGCCGCTCCGTGGAGCGCTCGTCCAGCAGTCCCGCCTCGCTGGAGTCGGCCACCATCTGCGCCAGTTCGTCGTCCGAGAACGTCGATTCGACCGCGCCCTTCGGCTCGACCCGCAGCAGCTTCAGCAGGCTGTTGGCGAACGCGTTGACCGTGAAGATCACCGGCCGCAGCGCTCGCGACAGGGCGACGAGAGAGGGCCCCAGCAGCAGAGCCGCGCGCTCCGGACCCGCGAGCGCGACGTTCTTCGGCACCATCTCGCCCAGCAGCATGTGCGCGTACGTGGCCGCCGCCAGCGCGATGACGAAGGAGATGATCCGTGCGAGCCCGTCGCCGACCCCCATCAAGTGGAAGAGCGGCTCCAGGAGATGCTCGATCGCGGGCTCCGCGACGACACCGAGCACCAGCGTGCACAGCGTGATGCCCAGCTGCGCGGCGGCCAGCAGCGCCGAGACGTTCTCCAGGCCCCAGATGACGCTGCGCGCCCGGCGGTCGCCCGCCTCCGCGCGCGGCTCGATCTGCGCCCGGCGCACCGAGATCAGGGCGAACTCGGCTCCCACGAAGAAGGCGTTGGCGACGAGCGTCAGCAGGCCGATGAACAGCTGTACCGCGGTCATCGCTCCTCCTCCGCGCCTGTCTCGTCCTCGTCGTCGGGCTCCGGCGGAGCGGTCAGCTGCGCGCGGGCGGCCCGGCGCCCGTGCGCGTCCACGACCTCGATGTGCCAGCCGGCGACATCGAGGGCGTCGCCGCGCTCGGGGATCCGCCCCAGCTCGGTGGCGACGAGCCCGGCGAGCGTCTCGTACGGACCCTCCGGGGCGCGCATGCCGATGGCCTCCAGATGGTCGGTGCGGGTGGCGCCGTCGGCGTCGAACACCCGCCGCCCGTCCGGATCGTGGCCCGCGGGGGCCAGGTCCGGGGGCTCCTGGGGGTCGTGCTCGTCGCGGACCTCGCCGACGACCTCCTCGATGATGTCCTCGAGGGTGACAACGCCCGCCGTGCCCCCGTACTCGTCGATGACGACGGCGATGCTGCGCTCGCCGCCGGGCATGCGGTCCAGCAGCCGGTCGACGGTGAGCGACTCCGGCACGAGCAGCGGCTCCGTCATCAGCTCCGTCACCGGATAGCGGGGACGCTCGTCGGCGGACACCGCCAGCACGTCCTTGATCCGTACGATCCCGACGACGGTGTCGAGCCCGCCGCGCACCACCGGGAAGCGGGACAGGCCCGTGGCGCGGGTCGCGTTGGCGACGTCCTCGGCGTTGGCCCGTACGTCCAGCGACGTGACCTGCACTCGCGGCGTCATCACGTTCTCCGCGGTCAGCTCCGCCAGGTGCAGGGTCCTGACGAACAGGTCGGCGGTGTCCGGCTCCAGCGCGCCCTCCTTCGCCGAGTGGCGTGCGAGCGCGGCCAGTTCGCGCGGTGAGCGGGCCGAGGCCAGCTCCTCGGTGGGTTCGAGCCCCATCATGTGCACGATCCGGTTGGCCGTGTTGTTCAGGTGCCGGATCAGGGGGCGGAAGACCGCGGAGAAGACGCGCTGCGGTGTGGCGACCGCCTTGGCGATGGGCAGCGGACGGGAGATCGCCCAGTTCTTCGGCACCAGCTCGCCGATCACCATGAGGACGAGCGTGGACAGGGCGGTGCCGAGGACGAGCGCGGCCGAGGGCGCGGCCGAGGACGGCACACCGGCCGCCCGGAGCGGGCCCGCGATCAGCTTGGCGATCGACGGCTCGGCGAGCATGCCGACGACGAGGTTGGTGACCGTGATCCCGAGCTGAGCCCCGGACAACTGGAAGGTCAGCGACCGGACGGCCGCCATGGCGCTGTGCGCACCCCGCTCGCCGCGCTGCACGGCGCGCTCCAGATCGGCGCGCTCGACCGTCGTCAGCGAGAACTCGGCGGCGACGAAGGCACCGCAGGCCACGGCGAGCAGAAGTGCGACGACGAGGAAGAGCACCTCGGTCACGGTGCCGCCTCCACTGCCGACGGGAAGGCCGGGCGGGACGCGGAGAGCGGCGGGGCGCTGTCGGTGGCGGGCACGCGGTGCCGCTGGTGCTGTGTGCTGTTGGGAGGGTCGCCCATGGGCGGACTCTCACACCTTTCGGTCAGGGCCGCCCCCGCTGAGCGCGGCGGCGCGGGCGTCACTGGGGTGAGCCGGTGCAGTGACGTCGGTCGTTCATCGTAGCCGGACAGTGCGGCGGCGAGTTCCCCGGGAACGGCGCCAATATGCGCCCGGACCAGGCGCCCGCCCGGAGGATCCACGCGCCTCGGGCTCCGGTATGGCAGCCGGTGCGGCCGCGCGGTCCGTCAGCCGCGTATCCGCAGCGACGGCGTGAGCAGGAGCGCCAGCACCGCGAGGTTCGCGACCGTCCCGACGGGGAGATACCACAGCCCGAGCACGGCGAGGACGGTCATCGCCCACCATGCCCCCGCCGTCCCGGCCGCGAAGGCGGCGGCCGATATGAGATACGCCGCGGCATAGCCGACGAAGAGCCACTTGACCAGCAGCGACCGCGGCTCCAGCCCGGCGCCCGAGACCAGCTGCGCCCACGGGCCCAACCGCCCGGCGTGCGCGCCGCTGCCCGGCGTCACGAAGTCGCCCGCGATCAGGGCGTGCAGCCCGTCGAAGAGCATCCACCCGCCCGTGACCGCGACGAGCGCCACCACGATCCATCCCGCCCAGTGCACGCCTCTTCCCCCTCTGCCTCCCGCCTGTCCGGCGGATCGGCCCCGCAGCTTCCCCGAGGCCCAGAACACTAGAGCCGGGCACTGACACCGGCCGGTGGCCCGGCCGCCGAGGCCTCCGCGCAGGCGCCCTGGCCGTTGCTAGCGGATCGGTGCTAGCGTGGAGGCGTGTCGAAGACTCAGCTGAACGTCCGCGTGGACGAGGCGACCGCACAGACCGCGCGCGAGCGCGCCCTGGAGCGGGGGGTGAGCATGAACCGCTACATCGAGGAGCTCGTCGAGCGGGACGCGGGCGAGGCGGGCCAGACGTTCGTTGAAGCGGCGTCGGACTTCATGAAGAGCTATGAGTCCGTCTTCGCGGAGGAATTCCCCGAACCCGGCCGGCGCGAGAGCGAGGGCCTTCCGCGTACGTGACTCTCCGCATCGACCTCGCCTGGCTTTTGATGGTGGCGGAGGCGAAGGCCCCGGGCGACCCCCGGGTCACCGACTACGGTGCCCTCGTCGCGGCCGTGAGCAGGCACGAAGCGACCATATTCGAGCGACCCGTCTACGCGGAACCGCACGACCGCGCCGCCGCGCTGCTGCAACTGCTGCTCCACGTCCCGGCGCTGGAGCGCGGCAATGCCCTCTTCGCGTCCGCCGTCGCCTACGGCTACCTCGTCGCGAGCGGCCTGTCGGTCAGCACCTCGCCGGAGAAGATCCGCGACCTGGCCTGGCTGGTCAAGGACGGCTCCGCGGGCGTGCGCGACATCGCCCTCGAACTGCGCGGCTGGACGCGCTGACACGGCGCCCCCTGCCAGCCGGGGCACTTTCCCGACCGGCCCGCGGAATCCGGGCGTTCAGGGCCGGCGCGCACTGCCCAGCACGTGGAACGAGGCCGGCAGCGCCGGCCCGTCCTCCGGCACGCGCAGCCGCCGGAACGACAGATCGGTGAAGCCCGCGGCCTCGATCTCCCCGACCGGGTCGCGGTACGTGTGGCAGCCCCCGAAGAGCAGCGGCCACACCGTGGCGTCCGCAGCGCGCTGGAACCGCCGCATGCCGGGCCGCCCCTCGGCGCGGCCGTGCTCGTAGAAGCGCAGCTCCCCGCCCGGCCGCAGCACCCGCCGCACCTCGCCCAGAGCCAGGGAGACATCCGGCAGCGAGCACAGCACCAGCGAGCAGACCGCCGCGTCGTACGACTCGTCCTCCGCGGGCAGTGCCTGCGCCGTGCCCGCCACCACATGCACCGGCACCCGTACGCGGTCGCTGCGGGACGCCTCGACGGCCGATGCGCGCAGACGCGGCTCGGGTTCTACGGCCGTGACCCCCGAGACGCCCTCGGGGTAGCGCGCGAAGTTGAGGCCGTTGCCCGCCCCGATCTCGATGACGCGGCCGGTGAGCCCGGCCAGCAGCTCCTGCCGGTGCGCCCGCACCCCGGCCCGCGCGTCGGCCGATTCGCTCAGCCGCTCGTAGAAGCGCGCGAACAACGGGTGACGGACAGAGGTCCTGCCTGGCGACTCCTCGTTCCGTGCGGGCATGGCCGTCTCCTCCGTCGACGCCTGCCGCGCCGGGTTGCGCGGCAGGATGCCTCCGATTCTGCCCGTCCGGCGGTCAGGGGAGGAGGAGGTGGGCGGGAGAGGCCCAGCGTCCCTCGTGGCTGCCGCACAGTGCGGGGTCGAGCCAACTCGGCGCCGCCGCACGGAAGTCGGCGGGTGCCATGCCGCCCGCCCCGGCGGGCAGCACGCCGAGCAGCCGGGCGCCGGCGGCCTCCGGCAGGTCGTCCATGTTGCAGCGCGTCGCCAGGTCGGGCTCCGCGGGGAAGCTGCCGATCACCACCCCGTGGGTGCGCAGGCCGCGGGAGCGAAGCGCCTCCGTCGTCAGCGCCGTGGCGTTGAGGGTGCCCAGACCGGCGGCGGCGACCACGACCACCCCGGCCTCCAGCAGCCGCGCCGTGTCGGCGAGCGTCGCGCCCGCCTCGTCGTACCGCACGAGCAGCCCGCCCGCTCCCTCGATGAGGACGACGTCGTGCCGTTCCGAGAGCCGCCGCGCCTCCCCGGCGATCTGGACCGGCCCGACGTACGGAAGACCGGCCCGCCGTGCGGCCGTCGCGGGCGCCAACGGCTCGGGATAGCGGGCGAGTTCGGCGACGGTGACCTCCCCGCCCGCGAGATGCCGCACGTGCTGGACGTCTCCTGGCTCGCCGGGGGCCAGACCCGTCTGCGCGGGCTTGAGCACCGCCACCGACAGCCCCCGCTCCAGAGCCGCCGCGGCCATCGCCGCCGTGGCGACGGTCTTGCCGACCTCCGTGCCCGTCCCGGTGACGACGGTGATTCCCCGCATGCCTCAGCCCTCCGCCGCCGCGGCGCGCATCGCCGCGCAGATCGCCGCCACGTCCTCGTCGCCCGTGACGTACGGAGGCATCGCGTAGACCATGTCGCGGAACGGACGCAGCCACACGCCGTGGCGCGCCGCCGCCCGCGTCGCCGCGGCGACGTCGACCTCGTGGTCCAGCTGGAGCACGCCGATCGCGCCCAGCACCCGGGCGTCCGTCACGCCCGGCGACTCCGTGGCACCGGCCAGCCCCCTGCGCAGCCCGTCCTCGATGCGGCGCACGTCGTCCTCCCAGCCCCCGGAGAGCAGCAGCCCGATCGAGGCGTCCGCGACGGCGACGGCCAGCGGATTGCCCATGAACGTCGGGCCGTGCGCCAGGACCGGCACCTCGCCCTGCGAGATCCCTTCGGCGACGTGCGGCGTGCACAGGGCCGCCGCGAGCGTGAGGTAGCCGCCCGTGAGCGCCTTGCCCACGCACATCACATCCGGTGTGACCCCGGCGTGCTCCGCCGCGAACAGGGCTCCCGTGCGGCCGAATCCGGTGGCGATCTCGTCGAGGACCAGCAGTACGCCGTGCTCGTCGCACGCCTCGCGCAGCGCCCGTACGTACGCGGGGGAGTGGAAGCGCATGCCGCCCGCTCCCTGCACCACGGGCTCCACGATCACCGCGGCCAGTTCGCCGGCGTGCGCGGCGACCGTCTCGTGCAGATGACGTACGTAACTCTCGTCCGGGGCGGTGTCGAAACCGCCGGGCGGCGCGTCCGCGAAGACCTGCCGCGGCAGCACGCCCGACCACAACTCGTGCATGCCGCCCTCCGGATCGCACACCGACATCGGCTGCCACGTGTCGCCGTGGTATCCGCCGCGCCACGTCATCAGCCGGCGCTTGGCACCCCGCCCCCGCGAACGCCAGTACTGGAGGCACATCTTGACCGCGACCTCGACCGAGACCGATCCGGAGTCCGCGAGGAAGACGTGCTCCAGACCCTGCGGGGTGATCTCCACGAGGCGCTTCGCGAGCCGCACCGCAGGCTCGTGCGTCAGCCCGCCGAACATCACATGGCTCATCCGCTCCAGCTGGGAGCGGGCGGCCTTGTTGAGCACCGGGTGGTTGTAGCCGTGCACGGCCGACCACCACGAGGACATCCCGTCCACGAGCTCCCGGTGCCCGCAGAACTCCTCGGCCAGACGCAGCCGCACCCCGGCCGCCGACTCGACGACCAGCGGCGCGCTGCGGCCGGGCATGGGCCCGTACGGATGCCATACGTGCCGCCGGTCCAGGTCGAGCAACTCGCCCGCGCTCAGCGGGTGTTCGGCGGCTCCCTCGGCGAGGGCGGCAGCGGCGGCGGTGCGGGCCATGGGCGATCCGGTCTCAGGCATTGGGGGGCAGCGCGGTGCCGGCTCCGCGCCGGCGCACGGCGACCAGGTCCCCGGCGCGGTTCCCGGCGCCTTCGCGGTGCTCGGGCAGGGTGGTGGTGTCGGTGCCCTCGACCACGAACCCGGCGTCCGCGATCATGTCGAGGTCCGCCTGGCCTGCCTGCCCCTCGCTGGTGAGGTAGTCGCCGAGGAAGATGGAGTTGGCCAGGTGCAGCGCGAGCGGCTGCATCGAGCGCAGGTGCACCTCGCGTCCGGCCGCGAGCCGCACCTCGGCGTCGGGATGCACGAAGCGCACCATCGCGAGAATCCGCAGCGCGCGCTGCGGCGTCAGGTTCCACTCGTCCGCGAGCGGCGTCCCCTCGAACGGGATGAGGAAGTTGACCGGCACCGAGTCCGGGTCCAGCTCGCGCAGCGCGAACACCACGTCCACCAGGTCCTCGTCGCTCTCGCCCATGCCCGCGATCAGCCCGGAACAGGCCGACAGGCCGGCGCCCTGCGCCTGGCGCACCGTCTCCTGCCGGTCGGAGAAGTCGTGCGTCGTGCAGATGTCGGCGTACGTCGCCTCGGACGTGTTGAGGTTGTGGTTGTACGCGTCGGCCCCGGCCTCCTGGAGCCGCGCCGCCTGGCCCTCGGACAGCAGCCCGAGGCACGCACAGACCTCGACGCTCTCGTGCTGGTCCTTGATGGCGGAGATCGTCTGCGAGACACGGTCGATGTCGCGGTCGGTCGGCCCGCGTCCGCTTGCCACCAGACAGACCCGCTTCGCACCGCCCTTGAGGCCGGCCTCGGCGGCCGAGGCGGCCTCGTCCGGCTTCAGCCACGTGTACTTGAGAATCTCGGCCTTCGAACCGAGCCGCTGCGAACAGTACGAGCAATCCTCAGGGCACAGGCCCGACTTGAGGTTGACGAGATAGTTGAGCTTCACCCTCCGGCCGAACCAGTGGCGCCGCACCTTCCCCGCGGCGGCCACGACATCGAGCAGTTCGTCGTCGGAGGTCTCCAAAACGGCGCGGGCCTCGTCGCGTTCCGGAAGTTCGCGTCGCAGGCCCTTGTCCACCAGTGTGTTCAGCAGGTCCATGACGGCGATCCTTGCCGATTTCCCCGCTCAAGGCCAAGGAGAGAACGCACAACACCGCCCGCGGAGGGTGTGTGTATCGCCACATCACAGGCCGCCCGGGCAGGGATTACGGTCTATGGACTGCCGACAAAAGCACGTGCCGGAGTTCCGGATGCGCGTTCCGGGACCCCGGTGCCGTCCGGTCGCCGCCCGCCGCGGACCGGACGGAATCCGAGGAGGACACCGCCATGCCCGATGAGCCAGAAGCCCCCGCCACCGGCTCGTCAGGCGCGTCCGGTGCCTCCGGGGAGCCTGCGCCGCCTGGGCCGCCCGTGCCGCCCCGCGACGCGTACGCCGACCCGTTCGCCTGGACCGGCGAGGCCCGGGCCGCGCGGGAACGGGCCGGGCTGGTGCGCGAGTTGCGGCCCCGCCCGGCCGGCTCCGTCGTGCTGGACCTCGCGGGCAACGACTACCTCGGGCTGGCCCGCCACCCTGAGGTCACGGAGGCCGCCGCCGGATCCGCCCGCCAATGGGGCGCGGGCTCGACGGGCTCGCGCCTCGTCACCGGCTCCACTGCCCTGCACGCCGAACTCGAGGCGGAGATCGCCGCGTTCTGCGGCTTCGAGGCGGCGCTCGTCTTCTCCTCGGGCTACGCGGCGAACCTCGCCGCCCTCACCGCTCTCACCGCGCGCGGCAGCCTCCTCGTCTCCGACGCCGGCAACCACGCGTCCCTCATCGACGGCTGCCGCCTCTCGCGGGCGGAGACCGCCGTCGTCCCGCACGCCGACCCCGACGCCGTTCGCAAGGTGCTGGACGGCCACGACGGCCGGGCGCTGGCCGTCACCGACTCCGTCTTCTCCGTCGACGGCGACGCGGCACCGCTGTCCGCCCTCGCCGCGATCTGCCGCTCGCACGGCGCGGCGCTCGTCGTCGACGACGCCCATGGCTTCGGAGTGGTCGGCGACGGCGGCCGGGGAGCCGTGCACGCCGCCGGTCTCGCAGGTTCCGCGGGCACGGTCGCGACCGTCACCCTTTCCAAGTCCCTCGGCAGCCAGGGCGGCGCGGTGCTCGGACCGGCTCACGTCATCGGCCATCTCGTCGACACCGCCCGCACGTTCATCTTCGATACGGGGCTCGCTCCCGCGGCGGCCGGGGCGGCGCTCGCCGCGCTGCGGATCCTGCGGCGTGAGCCGGAGCGCGCCGTGCGGGTGCGTCGCGCCGCCGCCACCCTGTACGAGCGGCTGAGCGCGGGCGGGCTGCACGCGGGCCGCCCCGACGCGGCGGTCATCTCCGTACGCGCGCCCACGCCCGAGGACGCCGTGCGCTGGGCCGCGGACTGCCGTGCCGCCGGAGTCCAAGTGGGCTGCTTCCGCCCGCCGTCGGTGCCGGACGGGGTCTCCCGGCTGCGTCTGACGGCGCGGGCCGATCTGAGCGACGCGCAACTGGAGTCGGCGGCCCGTACGGTCGTGCGGAGCGCACCGCCCGGCGCGCGCTGAACGGGCGGTGCGCCTCCCGCACCCATGACAACCCTCGTGCGACTGCGGCCTGTTCGGCCGGTCCGGGCCTCACCCCGTCCGCGGCCCGGCCGGCGGAAGCAGCACGTGCGAGGCGCGCCGCTCGCCGTCCAGCACCCGCAGCGCCGTCGCCAGCGTCGCGCTGTGCAGCTCGCTCTCGCCCCGCTCGTGCATGAGCGTCAGCGCGTCGCGCAGCGCGGTCGCCTTGACCACCAGCGCCTGTGCCGCCCGCACTCCGCTGTAAGTACGGTCGCCCCGCGCCGGGTTGATGCGCCCCAGCACGTCGAGCACCTCCAGATACGCGTCGACGACCTGGCCCTCGGCGCGCGTGAGCGCGGGCAGCGGCGGCAGTTCGGGTGGCAGCACGTCAGCCTCACCCCTGAGTGCGGGGGCGGCCGGCGCCGTCGGCCTTGCGGCCGGCCGTGAGCCGGTCGACCAGTCCGTACGCCACGGCGCTCTCGGCGTCGAAGATCTTCTCCCGCTCCAGATCGGCGCGGACGGTCTCCAGGGACTGCCCCGTGTGCCGCGCGTACATCTCCTCCAGCAGCTTCCGCGTGCGCAGCAGTTCGCTCGCCTGGATCGCCAGGTCGTCGGCCTGCCCCTGCACGGGCTCCGCGAACGCGGGCTGATGGATGACGATGCGCGCACCCGGAAGTGCCAGCCGCTTACCGGGAGTTCCGGCGGCCAGCAGCACCGACGCGGAGGAGGCCGCCTGCCCCAGGCACACGGTCTCGATGTCGCAGCTGACGTACCGCATCGTGTCGTAGACCGCGGACATCGCCGTGAACGAGCCCCCGGGGGAGTTGATGTAGAGCGAGATGTCCCGCTCGGGAGCCGCGCCCTCCAGATGGATGAGCTGGGCCATGACGTCGTTCGCGGCGGTGTCGTCGATCGGTGTGCCGAGGAAGATGATCCGCTCGTCCAGGAGCTTGGAGTACGGATCGAGCGTGCGGACGCCGCCGCTGGTGCGCTCGGTCAGCTCCGGCAGTACGTAGCGGGCTGACGGCCGGTCTGGCATCACGCCACCTCTCCCTCGGTAGGGGTCCCTACGTCAAAAATGTACAGGACGTACATGACGTTATGCTGGGAGCATGACGTACGAGATTCCGGTGACGCAAGCACGCGCGGCTCTCGCCGACCTCATCAACCGCGTGGTCTACGGCGGCGAACGCGTCGTGGTCACCCGCCACGGCAAGCCGCTGGTCGCGCTCGTATCGGCTGCTGACCTGGAGAGACTGGAGGAGCTGAACGGCGCCGCGGAGGAGGGCGTGATCAGTACGGTCTCCTCCGTGCGCGATGTCTCGTCCGCTCAAGGCGAACGTCAGCGCTTCGGCATCGCCGCGGAACACCGCGACCCGGCCGCCGGTAACAGGCGGCCGGGCCGGGGGAGTTGACCGGGGCGGGCGGTCCCGCCGCGGCTCAGTTCGGAGGGACGGCCTCCGGGGTCAGGAGCTCAGCTCCCACACCGCGTTGGCCATGGCGTCGCTGTTCAGGTCGAGCGCCTTCTCGTTGATGTTCGAGATGTCGTCGCACTCCGAGTGGTAGCAACTGTCGTACGGCTCGCCCGCCTTGCCGTCCCACTGCTTGGCCTGCTCCTCGGTCATCGTCTCGCCGGCGCCGGTGAAGGTGCCGCCGACGGTGACTCCGGCGTCCTTGAACGAGGCGTGGTCGCTTCGCCCGTTGACCTCGGGGGACGTCCCGGTCGTGACGTCCTTCGACTTGAACCAGTCCTTGAAGACCTTCGCCACGGCCTCGTCGTCGTCATAGACGAAGTAGCCCGCGTTCGGCGAGGCGATCATGTCGAAGTTGAGGTACGTGCCGATCTTCTTGACCTCGTCCTGGGAGAGGCTGTCGACGTATTTCTGCGAGCCGACCAGGCCTTCCTCCTCGGCACCCCACCACGCGAAGCGCAGATGCTTGCCGGGCTCCAACTTGGCCTCGGCGACGGCGAGTGCGACCTCCAGCACGCCGGCCGAGCCCGAGCCGTTGTCGTTGATGCCGGGGCCGTCGCCGACCGAGTCGAGGTGGGAGCCGACCATCACCGTGTCGTCGGCGGAGCCGCCCTTGTCCCAGTCGGCGATGAGGTTGTAACCGGTCTTGCCGCCCTGGTCGAACTCCTGGACCTTGGTCTTGAATCCGGCGCCGTCCAGCTTCTTCTTGATGAAGTCGATGGACGCCTTGAAGCCGGGCTCGCCGTGGGCGCGGTTGCCTCCGTTCTCCTCGGCGATCGACTGAAGCTCCTTCAGGTCCTTCTGGACGCTGTCCACGTTGATGTCGGGTGCGGCTGCGCGCTCGGGCTTGACCGCCTGAGCTGCACCGGCCCCGAGAAGAGAGGCCGCCAACGCGGTACTCGCGGAGGCGACCAGGAGAATACGACGCTTCTCTTTGCGGAACACAGGTACTCCGATGCTTGTGGGGGGATTCGAAGTTACTGCTGGGTCGTGCGTCCACATGAGAATCATCCGGGGGCAGGTGCGGCGTCAAGAGCGTTTACCGGACGGGGGGTTGCGGCATACGGAGAGTCGCGGCGGGGCCCGAGACGCACGCGACGCCGTACCGCAGCCCGACGTGCGGACGTACGCACATGCGAGGAGCCGTACGCCGCCCGTCCCTCCAACAGGCGGCGTACGGCCCGTACTCGGGGCCGAAGGCCCGGCGGTTCAGGCCGCGGGCACCCCGGCCGGCTGAGCCCGTACCGGCGTCTCCTCCTCGGCCGCGGGGCGGGACTGCCGCCGCAGTCCGCCGATCGTCACGAGCGTGAGCCCGGCCACGGCCCACACGGTGAGCACCAGCACGGGCGAGTCGACGGCCTGCCCGTCGAAGAAGCCGACGGAGCGCAGCAGCGTTCCGCCGGCGCCCGGCGGGAGCCACTGGCCGACCTCCCCGAGAGGCCGGGGCAGCATCTCCGGCGCGGAGGTGACACCCGAGAACGGATTGCCGAACAGCACCATGGTCATCGCCCCCAATCCGATGCCCGCCGGTCCCAGGAGCGTGCCGAGACCGGCCACACCCGCGCTCACCGCGAGGGAGATCAGTCCGAACGAGGCGGACTCCGCCCACCAGTCGCCGGTGAGCACGTCCAGCCAGCTGTGCGTGATCCCGGCCGCGACGGCGCCGACGAGTGCCGCCGCGCCCAGCAGCCCGGCGAAGGCACGGGTGCCGCGCAGCCCGAGCGTGACGACCATCGCGCCCGCCGCCACCCCGCCGATCGCCATCGGCAGCACGCTCGAACTCAGCGCGGCACCACGCGGATCCGCCTTGGGGGCGGGCACCACGTCGGCTGCCCCGGATGCGGCGCCGGGAGCCGTGCCAGGCGCCGTGCCGGACGGGGGGTGCCCGCTTGCCATCTGCTGGAGAGCCTGGGCGACCACCGGGCTCGCGGCGCTCGCCGTCAGCGCGCGGGGCCCCTTCGGGGTCGCGACGACCGCTCCGTAGATCTCCCGCCGCTCGATGGCGTCGCGGGCGGCGGCTTCGTCGCCGTACCGGTGGACCTCGAAGGCGTCCTCGTCGGCGCTGAGTTTCTGCTCGACGGCCGCGACGGCGGCGGGCGAACCCGCGACGCCGACGGGCAGGTCGCGGGGTGCCGTCCGTGCCGCGGGCCATGCGAAGGCCCACAAGGCGAGGCCGACGACCAACGGGGCGAGGAGAAGGACGGCGACGAGCGCGCGGAAGCGCGGACGGGGCGGGCGCTGGGGCGAGGAACCG
Source organism: Streptomyces winkii (assembly GCF_032248595.1). Classification (NCBI taxonomy): domain Bacteria; kingdom Bacillati; phylum Actinomycetota; class Actinomycetes; order Kitasatosporales; family Streptomycetaceae; genus Streptomyces; species Streptomyces winkii. The sequence continues at coordinate 800,275 of NZ_JASTTH010000003.1, forward strand.
GACATGCGGCGGCCCTCCTGATCTAAAGAGAAGGATCGTTCGTTTTAAGTGCGCACACACCGTCCCTCTTCGCCTCGCGGTTGTCAAGAATGAACGTTCGTTTTACTGTTTCACCATGGCCCGGGTATCCCAGGAGCACCTCGACGCTCGAAGACGGCAGATCCTCGACGGCGCCCGCCGCTGCTTCACGAGCAACGGCTTCCATGCCACGTCGATGCAGGACGTGCTCAGGGAGGCGGGCCTGTCCGCCGGGGCGGTCTACCGCTACTTCCGCAGCAAGGACGAGATCGTCGCCGCCGTCGCCGCCGAGACGCTGGAGAGCGTCCGCGAGTCGTACGCGGCCGTCGCCGCCGCCGACCCCCCGCCCACTCCGGACGTGCTCTTCGCGTCCGTACTCTCGCGGCTGCGCAAGTCGCTCGGGGACTCCGACGACCAGCGGGCACTGCCGCAGCTGCTGATGCAGGTGTGGGGCGAGACGCTGCGCAACCCGGACCTGGCACGGGTGCTGGCCGACGGCTACCAGGCGCTGAGCGGGCAGTGGGTGGAGCTCATCGAGGAGTACCAGGCGCGCGGCTGGGTGGACCGCGAGGCCGATCCCGACCATGTGGCGCGCACTCTCATCGGCACGGTCCAGGGCTACTTCGTGCAGCAGGCGCTCTTCGGCGGCATGGATCCGGACGGATTCCAGGAGGGCCTGCGGGCGCTGGTCACCATGACCGTGCCCGAGATGCGCGGTGGGGAGCATCCGGCGGAGTGACGCGGCCCCAACACCCCGTCGCCACAAGGGGCGTGAGGCACCCGGCACGGCCGAGGACGGAACGCGCGCGACGTGCGGCGATGCCACGGATGGCCCCGCTGGTGAGGCGTTCGCCCTCCCGCCCCGGTAGATTCACGACTTGGTAAAGATCGCCAACGCGCCCTGTCCCGTGCGCGCTGTGGACCGGAAGGATCGTCGGTGACTGTGATCGTCGATCACTGTCTGCCTCCAGCGGCCAGCCACCCCAAGGGGGAACACCCCACGTGAAGATACGCAACGCAAGCATCGCCGCCGTCGGAGCGGCGGCGCTCACAGCCGGTCTCATCGCCGCCCCCTCGGCGTTCGCGGACGGCCACCGCGGCCAGGCCCGGCCCGGCGGGGGAGCGGAGGCCCGCGGCGTGCAGGCCGCGGCGGCCCGCGCCGCCAAGGAGGGCGTGGACTGGAAGGACTGTCCCAAGGACTGGGGCATCGAGAAGCCCATCCAGTGCGGATTCGTCACCGTCCCCGTCGACTACGCCGATCCCAGCGGACGGACCATCAAGATCGCGGTCGACCGCGCCAAGAGCACCGGCGGAGAGAAGGACCGCCAGGGCTCGCTGGTCTACAACCCCGGCGGACCCGGCGGCTCCGGCATGTCCTTCCCCACGCGCGTCACCGACGACAACCCGCTGTGGATGAAGACGGCCAGGGCCTACGACTTCGTCGGCTTCGACCCCCGCGGCGTCGGCCACTCCTCGCCCATCTCCTGCATGGATCCCCAGGAGTTCGTGAAGGCGCCGAAGCCGGACCCGGTGCCCGACGACGAGGCGGACAAGAGCGCCCAGCGCAAGCTGGCCGCGGAGTACGCCGACGGCTGCAAGGAGCGCAGCGGCGACCTCCTTCCGCACATGACGACACCGAACACGGCTCGCGACCTGGACGTCATCCGCGCCGCACTCGGCGACAAGAAGCTGAACTACCTCGGGGTCTCCTACGGGACGTACATCGGCTCCGTCTACAGCACGCTCTTCCCCACGCACGTGCGCCGGATGATCGTGGACAGCGTCGTCAATCCCTCACGCGACCAGATCTGGTACAAGAACAACCTCGACCAGGACGTCGCCTTCCAGACGCGCTGGGAGGACTGGACGAAGTGGGTCGCCGAGCACGACGACACCTACGGCATCGGCGACACCGCCGCGAAGGTCGACGACCAGTGGAAGAAGCTGCGGGCCGAGGCGAAGAAGAAGCCCATCGGCGGTGTCGTCGGACCGGCCGAGCTGCTCGCGTTCTTCCAGAACGCCCCGTACTACGACCAGACTTGGGCCCAGGTCGCCAAGGCCTGGTCCGACTACGTCAAGGGTGACGAGAAGCCGCTCGTCAAGGCGGCCGGCCCCGACATGTCCGACAAGGCCGGCAACAAGGCCGCGGAGAACGGCAACGCCGTCTACACGGCCGTCGAGTGCACCGACGCCAAGTGGCCCACCAGCTGGGAGAAATGGGACCGGGACAACACCCGGCTGCACAAGAAGTACCCGTTCCTCACCTGGTCCAACGCGTGGCTGAACCTGCCCTGCGCGACCTGGCCGGTCAAGCAGCAGCAGCCGGTCGAGGTCGGCGCGGACAAGGGGCTGCCGCCCGTGCTGATCACGCAGTCCGAGCGGGACGCCGCGACCCCGTACGGCGGCGCCCTGGAGGTGCACAAGCGCCTCAAGGGATCGCGTCTGATCACCGAGCGGGACGCGGGCTCGCACGGCATCACCAACGTCCGGAACCCCTGCATCAACAAGCGCGTCGAGACGTACCTCCTGGAGGGCGACGCGGGGACGAAGGACGTGACCTGCGCTCCGCACTCCACGCCGGTGCCGCAGATCGTCTCCGGCCTGACGCAGCCGGAGACCAAGGCCAGCGCGGCCCGGCTGCACGCACCGCGCTGACCCGGGGAGCCGCAAGCGCCCGACGGGCGGGGGCCGGACGGAGGTTCGTCCGGCCCCCGCCCGTCGGCGGTTGTACGGCAACGGCACGGTCGTACGGGGCGGTCTGCGGCTGCCGCCGGCCCGGGCCTTCGCGCCCGGAACCGGGTCCGGCCCGGGCTCAGCTCTTCTTGCGCTCCTCGCTGCGCCCTCGGGCGCGTTCCTGTTGGCGCTCCTGCTCCTGCAAGGCCTTCGCCTCGGGTGCGTACATGTCGACGTACTCCTGGCCGGACAGCTGAAGGATCTCGTGGATGATCTCGTCCGTGATCGCTCGCAGCGCCGTGCGCTCGCCCTCCATTCCCGCGTACCGCGAGAAGTCCAGCGGCTGCCCGAAGCGGATGGTCACGCGGCCGAAGCGGGGCATCTTCCGCCCCGGCGGCTGGAGTTCGAACGTGCCGAGCATCGCGCACGGGATCACCTTCACCCCCGCCTGGAGCGCCATCGACGCGACGCCGACCCTCCCCTTGTACAGCCGCCCGTCGTGGGACCTCGTGCCCTCCGGGTAGATGCCGAGCAACTCGCCCTTGCGCAGGACGCCCAGGCCCTCGTCGATGGCGGCCTGTCCGGCGCCCTTGCCCGAGCGGTCCACCGGGATCTGGCCCACGCTGCGGAAGAACGCCGCCGTGAGGCGCCCCTTCAGACCGGGCCCCGTGAAGTACTCGGACTTGGCGAGGAACGTGATGCGCCGCCGCAGGATGGCGGGCATCAGGAAGTGGTCCGATACGGAGAGATGGTTGCCGGCCACGATGGCCGCCCCGTCGTCCGGAATGTTCTCCAGCCCCTCGATCCGCGGACGGAAGTACAGGCGCAACAGGGGCCCCAGCAATACGTACTTGAACAAGTTGTAGAACACGCTACGGCCTTCCCCCATGCGTTCCGGTGAGATCGCAGGGTAGCCCGCTGCGTGCCGGTGGGGGAGGGGGCCCACCGGAGACGGCATCAGTTCCGCCGCGAGGAGACCGCCCCCAGCGTGGCCAGACCCAGCACGACCCATGCGAACCAGAGCCACCCGCTGGCGCCCATGGTCACCGTGTAGGCCGTCACGACCACCAGCGCCGTCACCGTGCCGATGGTCAGAGCCTTCGCGGAGCCAGGCATGTCGGCACCTCCTCCCGGGCCCGGCCGGTGACGGGGATTCCCGTACAAAAGGACCGGGTCTGCCCCCATCGTCACTCGCGAGGGCGCGGTGGCGCCACTGCCCGGAGGTCAGCGCTGACGGGCGTGGAGTGAGGCCAGATAGGCGTTGTACGCGGCCAGCTCCTTGTCGCCGTCGCGGTCGGCCATCCTGTCCCGGCGCCGCGCCTCGCGCTCCTCCGAGCGGTGCCACTGGAAGACCAGCGCGAGAAGCACCAGCACCGACGGGATCTCGCTGAACGCCCAGGCGATGCCGCCCGCCATCGTCTGGTCCGACAGCGCCGTGACGCGCAGCGACGCCGACGGGTGCGCGTACGTGGCGATCATCGGCTCCGAGGCCATCATCAGCGCGATGCCGAAGAACGCGTGGAAGGGCATCCCCGCGAACAGCTCCAGCATCCGCATCAGATAACCGGGCCGGTGCGGGCCAGGATCGACGCCCATGATCGGCCAGAAGAAGACGAGCCCCACCAGCAGGAAGTGCACCATCATCGCGAGGTGGCCTGCCGTCGACCGCATCAGGAAGTCGAAGACCGGCGTGAAGTACAGCGCGTAAAGGCTCGCGATGAACAGCGGGATCGTGAAGCCGGGGTGCGTGAGGACGCGCAGTACGCGGCTGTGCAGCACCGCCACCAGCACCTCCCGGGGGCCCTTGCGGCCGCGGCCCGCCGAGGGGAGCGCACGCAGCGTCAGCGTCACCGGCGCCCCGAGCAGCAGCAGGATCGGCGCGAGCATGCTGATGATCATGTGCTGCACCATGTGGACGCTGAAGAGCACCATGCCGTACTCGTTGAGAGCCGTGCACATCGTCACGCCGACACTGAGCACCCCGAGCACCCACGCGACGGTCCGCGGCACCGGCCACGAGTCGCCGCGCCTGCGCAGCCGCACGACGGCAGCCGCGTACAACGCCAGCGCGAGAAGGCACCCCACCAGGAAGAACGGCTCACCGGTGAACTCCAGGCCGCGGCCGAGTGTGAACGGCGGCAGATCCATCGTCATGCCGTGGCCGCCGTGCCCGCCGTGGTCCATCCGCGCTCTCTCCTGACATGGGCGTTCTGCCCGACAAGCGTATTCCCCTCCGTATCGGCGGAGGCGGGGGGACCCCGGTTCGCGGGCCCTCAGAATGCGAAACCCCCGCCCCGCGATCTCGGCGGGACGGGGGAGAAGCGCGGCCGCGGTCAGGCGGGTTGCAGCGCCGCGGAGATGCGCTCCTTGCGCAGCGCCTCATACCAGCGGTCGTCGACCGAGGGCAGCGCGTTCACATCCAGCGCGAGCTTGATGAGGTGGTCCGCGATCTGCGGATTGCGCGCGAGAACCGGGCCGTGCATGTACGTACCGAACACGGTGTCGTTCCACGCTCCCTCGGTGCCGTCGCCTGTGCCGTTGCCCTTGCCCAGCCGCACGCGCGCCAGCGGTTTCGCTCCGGGCCCGACGCGGGTGACCCCCTGGTGGTTCTCGAAGCCCGTCAGCTCCGGCAGGCCCAACTCCGGGTCGATGTCGGCCAGTACGTCCCCGACGCAGCGATCGGCCTCGCCGCGGGTGCTGACCACGTCCAGCAGGCCGAGGCCCTCCTGCGGTTCGCCGAGGTCGTTGACGAACTCCCGGCCGATGATCTGGTAGCCGGCGCAGACGGAGAAGATGATGGCGCCGTTGTCGACGGCGCGCTTGAGGCCGCCGTCGCGCAGCAGCCGCTCGGCGGCGAGCCGCTGCGGCCGGTCCTCGCCGCCCCCGATCAGGTAGATGTCCCCCGAGGTGGGCACGTGCTGGTCGGAGCGGATGTCGGTGCGCTGCACCTTCAGCCCGCGCTGCTGCGCGCGCCGCTCCACCACCAGGGCGTTGCCCTGGTCGCCGTACGTACTGAGCAGGTCGGGGTAGACCCACACCACCCGCAGGCCCGTGTCACTCATGCTGCCAACTCCTTGAGCGGGTCGATGGGTTCAGTTGCCGACGACGCGGCGCAGATCCTGGAACGCCGTGTAGTTCGCGATCGCCTCGATGCGTCCGGGCGGGCACGCCGAGACCGCCTCCGCCGGGCTCTCGCAGACCTGGAAGTCGACGCCGGCGACCTCCAGACGCACGGCCAGGTCCAGCTTGCGGTCGCCGATCACGCAGATCGGGTGGCCGGCGAGACGGGAGTAGTCCACGTCCCACAGCCACGAGGTGTCGGTGCCGTCGGCACCGCGGGCGTTGACGGAGAGGATGACGGGGGCGGGCGGGGCGTCGATGAGGGAGAAGGTCTCCAGCCAGCCCGCGGGGTTCTTCGCCAGGAGCAGGCGCACCTCGCGACCCCGGTAGTCCACGACGTCGTAGCGGCCGGCGACGGCGGTCACCGAGTGCATCCGCTCCAGCGCCGTCTGCGGAGGAACGCCGAACGCCGCGGCGACGGCCGCGGACGTGGTGGCGTTGGCCTTGTTGGCGCGCCCGGGCAGCTGAAGCTTGATCGGCCAGGCCGAGCCGTGCGGGTCCAGCACCTCGTCGCCGGAGAGCGCCCAACTCGGCGTGGGGCGGCGGAAACCGCACTCGCCGCAGAACCAGTCGTCGTCCGGCCGCTGCATCACGCCGCCGCACGCGGGGCAGGACCAGGCGTCGTCCTTCCACTCCTGGCCCGCGGCCACCCACACCACGTTCGGCGCGGAGGAGGCGGCCCAGACGACGAGGGGGTCGTCCGCGTTGGCGACGACGACGGCCTTGGTGCCGGAGAGGCCCTCGCGCCAGCGCTCGGCGAGCATGCGGGTCTCGGCGGCGCGGTCGAGCTGGTCGCGGGAGAGGTTCAGCAGGGCGATCGCCTTGGGCGTCACATCGCGTGCGACAGCGTCGAGGTACTTCTCGTCCACCTCGATCACGCCGTACCGCGCGTCCGATCCGCCCGCCAGCGCCGAGGTGATCCCGGCGGGCATGTTCGCGCCGAGCGCGTTGGAGACGACGCCGCCGTTGGCGCGCAGCGCCTCGGCGATCAGGCGGGTGGTGGTGGTCTTGCCGTTGGTCGCGGAGACCAGGACCACATCCAGGTGATGGGCCAGGGAAGCCAGCAGGTCGGGATCGAGTCTGAGCGCGACCCTGCCGCCGATCACCGATCCGCTGCCGCGACCCGCCGCCCGCGATACCGCCGCCGCGGCCTTCCCCGCCGTCACGGCCAGCTTGGCCCGCGGAGACAGCGGCTCCTGGTTGCCTGCCATCGTCCTGCTCCTCCTTGCCCCTCGGTAGGGAGCAGCCTACCGAGGTCCGCCGCCGCGCCCGAACCGCCTCACCCGCCGGGCGCGCGCTGCACGCGCCCGCGGCGCCGTCCGTACGGAGCGGGACGCCGTAGGACGTACGGGCCGGGGGCGTCCTTCGCTCAGAGTCGCCCGGGAGAGCCGGGACGGTCCTCGGCCATCGCCAGCCCGCCCCACAGCAGGTCGGCGAGCTGGGTCACCAACTCGGCCCGCGTGCAAGGGCGTTCGCGCAGCCACCAGTCTCCGGCGGCGTACGCCATTCCGACGACGCCGTGTCCCCAGATGCGTGCCGTCTCGGTGCCGCCGGGCCCGAGGTCGAGCCGTTCCTCGATGACCTTTCCCAGCTCGTCTCCCAGGCGGCGCAGCAGGGGGGCCGAGTGCTGCCCGGCGTCGAAGCCCCGCTCGCTGCCGGAGCCGGCCTCGGAGGGGTGCATCAGGAAGCGGTAGACCTGCGGGCGGGCCTCGATGGCGGCGAGGTAGGTGTCCAGGGTGGCCTCGACCCGCCGGCGTCTCTCCGCGGGGGCGTCGAGTGCGGCGCGCAAAGCGCTGAGCAGGGCGTCGGTGTGGCGTACGGCCAGCGCGCGGTAGAGCCCGTCCTTGTCGCCGAAGTGCCGGTAGAGGATGGGTTTGGTGATTCCGGCCTCGGCGGCGATGGCGTTCATCGAGGCGCCGGGGCCGTCGCGGAGCACCACGCGGTCCGCGGCCTCCAGCAGCTCCTTGCGGCGGCGTTCCGCCCCGCTGCGCTGCTCGGCCGGCTGTGTGGTCTCCATGGCGCCTCCCCACCCGGTTCATCATCGCTACCCCTGCGAAACGTAACACCCGAGAAGGGCGGACGGCCGATGGCGACCGGGAGTTGACATTGATTACCGACCAGTAACAGACTTGCCATTACCATTGGTAACTCAGCTGCTGGAAGGACCGGTCATGGGCGACTCCGTATTCGCGCTCGATCTCAATGACGATCAGAAGGAGATCCGTGAGTGGATCCACGGTTTCGCCGCCGACGTGATCCGGCCGGCTGCCGCGGAATGGGACGAGCGTGAGGAGACTCCCTGGCCCGTCATCCAGGAAGCCGCGAAGATCGGGCTGTATTCGCTCGACTTCTACGCGCAGCAGTTCTTCGACCCCACGGGCCTCGGCATCGCGATGACGATGGAGGAGCTGTTCTGGGGCGACGCGGGGATCGCCCTGTCCATCGTGGGCACGGGCCTGGCGGCCGTCGGCGTACTGGCCAACGGCACCGAGGAGCAGATCGGCACCTGGGTCCCGCAGATGTACGGCTCGCCCGACGACGTGCAGGTCGCCGCCTTCTGCTCCTCCGAACCCGACGCCGGCTCCGACGTCGCGGCCATGCGCACCCGGGCCGTCTACGACGAGGCCAAGGACGAGTGGGTGCTCAACGGCACAAAGACCTGGGCCACCAACGGCGGCATCGCCAACATCCACGTCGTGGTCGCCGTCGTCGACCCGGAGCTGGGCTCCAAGGGGCATGCCTCCTTCATCGTCCCGCCGGGGACGCCCGGTCTCTCGCAGGGGCAGAAGTTCAAGAAGCACGGCATCCGCGCCTCCCACACCGCCGAGGTCGTCCTCGAGGACGTACGCGTTCCCGGCAGCTGCCTGCTGGGCGGCAAGGAGAAGCTGGACGAGCGCCTGGCCCGCGCGCGTGAGAGGGCCAAGCAGGGCGGGCGCGTGAAGAACGCGGCCATGGCCACCTTCGAGGCGTCCCGCCCGGCGGTGGGGGCGCAGGCGGTGGGCATCGCCCGCGCCGCGTACGAGGTCGCGCTCGACTACGCCAAGGACCGCGTGCAGTTCGGGCGTCCGATCATCGACAACCAGGGCATCGCCTTCCAGCTGGCCGACATGCGTACTCGCATCGACGCGGCCCGGCTGCTGGTGTGGCGGGCGTCGTGGATGGCCGCGGCGGGCAAGCCGTTCGACTCCGCCGAGGGCTCCATGTCGAAGCTGTACGCGGGCGAGACGGCGAAGACGGTCACCGCCCAGGCCATGCAGATCCTCGGGGGCAACGGCTTCACGCGCGAGTACCCCGTCGAGCGGATGCACCGCGACGCCGCCATCTACACGATCTTCGAGGGTACGAGCGAGATCCAGCGCCTGGTCATCGCCCGTACGGTCTCCGGGGCCGCCATCCGGTGAGGCGGTGCGCCGGGGGCGGCGCGCAAGCGGGGGTGCGAGAGTGGATTGCGCACCCATCGCCACACCGACCCGGAGGCGCAGACATGACCCTCACGCTCGGCGGCGGCCCGCTCGCGTCGCGGCCCCCGGAGACCGTCAACTACACGATCGAGGGCCCGGCGCACAGGCTGCTGTGGCATCCCTTCGTACGCCGCGTACGCGCGCTGCTGGGCAGCGAGACGGTGCTGGACTCCGAGAGCGCCAAGCTGCTGCACGAGAGCAATCTGCTGCCCCAGCTGTACGTGCCCTGGGACGATCTGCGGAAGGACCTGCTGGAGGAGAGCAGCCACCGCACGCACTGCCCGTTCAAGGGAGACGCGCACTACTGGAACGTGCGCGTCGGCGACCGCCTCGCCGAGAACGCCGTGTGGAGCTATCCCGAACCGATGGACGGCGCGGAGTGGCTCAAGGGGCACGCCGCTCTGTACTGGTCCGCCATGGACGCCTGGTTCGACGAGGACGAAGAGGTCGAGGGGCACGTGCGCGACCCGTACCACCGCGTCGACGTACGGCGCACGAGCCGTCATGTGGTCGTCAGGGCGGGGAGCACGGAGGTCGCGGAGAGCCGCCGCGCCTATCTGCTCTCCGAGACCGGGCTGCCCAACCGCTTCTACCTGCCACCGGAGGACGTCCGCACCGAGCAGCTGCGGCCCAGCGCCACCCACACCCACTGCCCCTACAAGGGCAGGGCCTCGTACCGGTCGCTGCATACCGCCGACGGCGTCATCCACGACGCGGCGTGGTGCTACGAGCAGCCGCTGGAGGCGGCGATGCGGGCCCGCGGGTACCTGTGCTTCCTCGCGGAGGGCATCGAGACAGTGGTGGACGGCACGCCTCTGGGGTGACTCGGCGGGGCGCGGGCGCGGAGACGGACGGACGGGCCCATGGGCGTACGGGCACCGCGTGCTTTTGCGAATCCGGCTCACGCGGCCGTCTCCCGGCCGACAATGCCGGAATGGGCAAGATCTACGAACGCATCGACGGACGACTGCGTGCCTTCATCGAGGAACAGCACGTCTTCTTCACCGCGACCGCGCCCCTGGCCGCCGACGGCCACGTCAACGTCTCCCCGAAGGGCCTGGCGGGGTCGTTCGTCGTCATCGACGAGACCACGGTCGGCTACCTCGACCTCGGCGGCAGCGGCGCCGAGACCATCGCCCATCTCCGCGAGAACGGCCGCATCACCCTGATGTGGTGCGCCTTCGGCGGGCCGCCCCGGATCGTGCGCGTCCACGGCACCGGGACGCCGGTCTTCCGGGACGACCCGCGCTGGAAGGAGCTCCTCCCGCACTTCGCGGAGAGCATGCGCCGGCGCACGGACCTGCGGGCCGTCATCACGGTCCGCGCGGAACGCATCAGCGACACCTGTGGTTTCGCCGTGCCGTTCATGGAGTACCAGGGAGACCGGACGCTGCACACGCAGCGCTTCCTCCGCGAGACCGACGAGTCGTTCGCCGCATACTGCGAGGCGAAGGAGCACGTCGGGGTCAGCCTCGACGGGCTCGCCGCGCTTCCCCTGCCTCTTCCGCCCCGTACAGCCTGAGCAGCGGCGCGCACCGCGCCGCCTGCGCAACGCCAACGCCCGCACCGTCCACCCCGATCCGGGCGGACCCGGCCCGGGTCCGCTCACTCCAGGAGCGTCACCATGAGCACCAGCGCACACATCGGCGTCACCGGCCTCGCCGTCATGGGCCGCAACCTCGCCCGTAACTTCGCCCGCAACGGATACACCGTCGCTCTTCACAACAGGACCGTCTCCCGCACGCGCGACCTCGTGCGCGACTTCTCCGACGAGGGGGATTTCATCGCCGCGGAGTCGGCGGAGGAGTTCGTCGCCGCGCTGGAGCGGCCGCGGCGGCTGGTGATCATGGTGAAGGCGGGCGGCCCGACGGACGCCGTCATCGAGGAGTTCGCGGCGCTGCTCGAACCGGGCGACGTCATCATCGACGGCGGCAACGCCCACTACGCCGACACCCGCCGCCGCGAGAAGGAACTGCGCGAGCGCGGCCTCCACTTCGTCGGCACCGGCATCTCGGGCGGTGAGGAGGGCGCGCTGCACGGGCCGAGCATCATGCCCGGCGGATCGAAGGACGCCTACGACTCGCTCCGTCCGATGCTGGAGAGCATCGCCGCCAAGGCCCCCGACGGCACCCCCTGCACCACGCACGTGGGCCCCGACGGCGCGGGCCACTTCGTGAAGATGGTGCACAACGGCATCGAGTACGCCGACATGCAGCTGATCGGCGAGGCCTACCACCTCCTGCGCGACGTCGCCGGATACACCCCCGCGCGCATCGCCGAGACGTTCCGCGAGTGGAACACCGGCCGCCTGGACTCCTACCTCATCGAGATCACCGCCGAGGTGCTGTCGCACACCGACGCCGCGACCGGCAGGCCCTTCGTCGACATCGTCGCCGACGAGGCCGAGCAGAAGGGCACCGGCCGCTGGACCGTGCAGACGGCACTCGACCTCGGAGTGCCGGTCTCCGGCATCGCCGAGGCCGTCTTCGCCCGCTCCCTGTCCGGGCACGCCGATCTGCGCTCCGCCAGCGCCGGGCTGCCGGGGCCCACGCCGGCCCCTCTCGGCCCGGAGGCCGGCGAGCGGTTCGCGGAGCAGGTCGAACAGGCCCTGTACGCCTCGAAGATCACCTCGTACGCGCAGGGCTGGAACATGATCCGCAGCGGCAGCCAGGAGTACGGGTGGCAGATCGACCCCGGCGCAGTGGCCGCCATCTGGCGTGCGGGCTGCATCATCCGGGCCGCCTTCCTCGACCGGATCCGCTCGGCGTTCGCGGCCCGGCCGGATCTGCCGACGCTGCTCGCCGACGACACCTTCTCCAAGGAGATCGGCGAGGCGCAGGCGGACTGGCGCACCGTCGTGGCCACGGCGGTCGCGCACGGCATCCCCGTACCGGGCTTCTCCGCGGCCCTCGCCTCGTACGACGCCCAGCGCAGCGCGCGTCTGCCGGCGTCGCTCACGCAGGCGCAGCGCGACTTCTTCGGGGCGCACACCTACCGGCGTACGGACCGTGACGGCTCCTTCCACACCCTCTGGGGCGGGGACCGCAGCGAGGTGTCGGCGGACTGACCGCGGCCTCGGGGACGGCGGACCCCGGGGGAGGTGCCCGGGGCCGGTGGCCGGGAGTGCCGTGCCGACAACCGGGCACCCGCAATGGGAACAAGGGATACGCCGCTACGTGAGACCGCTGGAGTTGTGATGGCGCAGCAGTCAGGCACGGCGATCGCGCCCGTCCGGGCGCGCGACCCGGTTCCGCCCAAGCCCACGCCTCCGCCCGGGCCGGGCGGTCCCGGGCCGGGGCCCGCTCCGGACCCGGTGCCGGCGCCGACACCCAGTCCGCCGCCGGGGCCGGCGCCCGACCCGATTCCGCCGGCGCCAGGGCCCGAGCCCGTACCGCCCGAGCCGGAGCCGCAGCCGGCGCCGCCCGCGCCGTGAGGACGCGAGACCGCCGCTCGGGCTCGGAGAGAGCGGGCGACAGATGAACAGCGGGGCCCCGGCGACGGGGCCCCGCTGCTTTCGCCTGGGCGCGATTCAGAGCTCGATCGCCCAGGCCAGGAAGTAGACGAAGAAGACCGCGACGAGCAGCGCCAGAACGATCAACGGCCCCTTGGACCAGCCCTTCGCGGGGTTGTGGCGCTCGTCGGGGCCGGCGCCTCCGGTGCTGTCCTCCCCGGGCGGCGTCTCACCGGGCGGGACCTGGCCGCCGGGCTCGAGGCCGGGGATGTGCCGGGGGTCGTCCGGATCGGGATACCTCTCGTCCATGGCGCCCGGGTACGCAGCAACGTGCGACTTATACATGGCGTACGTGGCGGCCAGCGGCGGCGGCGCAGCCGCTCCGTCTGCCCGTAGGGCCGCTTCGGCCCGTACGCCCGGTTCAGTCCGTCAGCCCGGTGACCCGGAGCGTGAGGTTCAGCCTCCCCGACGCCATCCCCGTCGCCGGATCGCCCGTACCCGCGAAGACCTTCGTGACGCCGTGGTACGCGAACCGGGACGGTCCGCCGAAGACGAACAGGTCGCCCGAGGACAGCTCGACGTCCGTGTAGGGCCTGCCGCGCGACGCGGTGTTCCCGAAGCGGAAGACGCACGTGTCGCCGATGCTCAGCGAGACCACCGGCGCGGCCGACCTCTCGTCCTTGTCCTGGTGCATCCCCATGCGCGCGCTGCCGTCGTAGAAGTTGATCAGCGCCGTGTCCGGCTCGTACGCCTGCGCCTCGGCGGTGCCGCCGTACGCGTCGGCCAGCGCCCGGCGGCCCAGTTCCGCCAGCCAGCCGGGGAGGTCGGCGACGCGGCGTCCGTTCACATCGTCGGCGGTGCGCGTGTAGCGGTAGGGCTGCCAGTGCCAGCCCAGGCACACCGTCCGCACCGACATCACTCCGCCCCGCGGCAGACGCGTGTGCCGCAGCGGTACGGGGCCGGCCGCCCACTCGCGGCACGCCGTGACCAGACGGCGCTGCTCATCCATGCCGAGCCAGCCGGGCAGATGCACCGCGCCGGGCGCGGGCCGCGACGGCGGGACGGGGACGAGGGCGTCCACGGGCGAGACCTCCATCCTGTTCCGTCCTCTTCGTGCAGGGGGTTTGTGGCGCGGGGAGCGCGGCCGGACACCGGCCAGTGTCGCAGCCCGGCATGTGAGCTTCTGGCGGAAACCGGACGCGGGGGCCCGGCACGGCAGTCGGCCGGTCCGCCGGTACGGGTGCACGCCGCCCCGGCCGTAGCCGCCGAGTGCCGGTCGGCGGAGCGGGCACAAGAAGGGGACACGACGACCGGCAACACGACGACCGGCAAGGGGAGATCATGGAGATCTCAGGCATCATCAGCGCCATCGTGATCGGGATCGTCATCGGCGTGCTCGGGCGGCTCATCGTTCCGGGGCGTCAGCGCGTCGGCATACTGCTGACGATCGGGGTCGGCATCGTCGCGGCCCTCATAGGCACGGCGATCGCCACGTACTTCGGAGTGGCCGACACCAGGGGAGTCGACTGGATCGAGTGGCTCATCCAGCTGGTCCTCGCCGCGCTCGGCGTCTCCGCACTGGACCGCTCGAAGCGGGGCCGCCGCTGAGCCCGCGCGGCACGCCCAGGTACACGCCCATACGGTGAACACGCCCTGAACGCAGGCCCCTTGCCCGGGCGGACGTCCGGCAGGGGGCCTTCACATGGCCCTGGCCCGTCGCTCCCGTGCTGCTCACTTTCGCCGCGCCCCGTATCCGAGGCGCGCGAACAGCCCTACGCTGATGCTCACTTGGACCCCCCACACCACCAAGGAATCAGCTCATGAGCAGATCCCGCCTGGCTCTCGCCATATCGACGGCCGCCCTGCTGTCCGCCGCCACCGCTCTCGCCGTCCCGGTCACGGCCCAGGCAGGCCCCCACGAGGCGGCGGCCTCGACGTACGGCGACACCACGGGCGTCGGCGTGCACAACGCCTACGAGCAGGACAAGTACGAGTACTTCGCCGACGCGCTCGACTCCGGAGCCTCCCTCCTCGAACTCGACGTGTGGACCAACGTCGTCGGTAAGGGCTGGCGCGTCTCCCACGGCAACCCCACCGGAAACGACAACAACTGCGAGAACGCCGCGTCGGCGGACGAACTGCGCACGAAGGAGCGCGACCAGAGCCTCGACGGCTGCCTCGCCGACATGCGCGCCTGGCACGACGCACACCCAGGGCATCCGCCGATCCTCATCAAGGTCGAGATGAAGGACGGCTTCTACGACAAGGCCGACCGCGGACCCGACGAATTCGACGCCCTGCTGCGGGAGAAGCTCGGCGACGCGCTCCTGCGTCCCGCCGACGTCACCGGCAGCCACGCGAACCTGGACGAGGCGGTGGGCAGCAGCGGCTGGCCCAGCCGGGACGCCATGGCGGGCAAGTTCGTCGTCGACCTCATCCCCGGCACGGTCGAGGAGCAGAACCCGGCCGACGACCTGTGGACGGACGAGGAGTACGCGACCAACCTCAAGGACCTCGCCGCCGAGGGCAGGTTGGGCGAGGCCGGCGCCTTCCCCGCCGTGCACGGCGCGGAGAAGGGCGACCCCCGCACCGAACGCTACGACGAGGCGCTGCGCCCGTGGTTCGTCGTCTTCGACGGCGACGCCTCGGCGTTCACCGGCGACGGCATCGACACGGCCTGGTACCAGGAGCACGGCTACCTCACGGTGATGACCGACGCCCACAAGGTCGCCCCGGAGATCGACGGCACCGAGCCGACCGAGCAGGAGGCCCGCGACCGGGTCACCCAACTCGCCTCGGCACACGCCAGTTTCGCCACCTCCGACTGGTATCCGCTGCCGAAGGTCCTCTCGATGGTCGTCCCGCGCGGCTGAACGAGCCCCGCAGGGACGGGACTTGGGCGGCCGGGCGTACAACGGCTCGGCTCCCGGGCAATGCCCCGGACAGCGCCCCGGCACAGTGCCCGGACACCCTGTCGCCGGCGTCCCCGTGCTCCGCCCGTCTACCGGCGCAGCGCGAGGACGTCGTCGACCGTGTCGGCCTCGGCCGCGCTCTTGTCCGGCCGGTAGCGGACGACGCGCGCGAAGCGCAGCGTCACCCCTGCCGGGTAGCGTGTGGAACGCTGCAACCCGTCGACGGCGATCTCCACCACGAGCTCCGGCCGCACCGTCACCCCCCACGGGTGCTCGCGCTCCGCGAGGCCGCGCAGCCGCTCCGTCTGCCAGGCCAGCAACTCGTCCGTGAGCCCCTTGAAGGTCTTGCCGAGCATCGCGAACGAGCCGTCGGGCCACCGCGCGCCCAGGTGCAGGTTCGACAGGCGTCCCGTGCGCCGCCCGTGGCCCCACTCCGCGGCCAGCACCACCAGATCCAGCGTGAAGACCGGCTTGACCTTCAGCCAGGACGCGCCACGGCGCCCCGCGCTGTATGCGGAGTCCAGCGCCTTCACCATGACGCCCTCATGGCCCTGTTCCAGTACGTCCCGCGCGAACTCCTCTGCCGCGCGGCGCTCTTGCTCCGCGTGCGGGTCGTGCACCACCAGACGCCGCACCCGCAGGGACTCGGGAACGACCGTCGCGAGGACCTCGTGGCGCTGCGCCGCGTCCAGGTCCACCACATCGCGCCCGTCGACGGAGAGGACGTCGAAGAAGCGCGGTGTGATCGGCAGCGTCACACGCGCGGTCGGCACGTCCGCGTGCGACCCCACGCGCTGGGAGACCTCCTGGAACGGACGCGGCCGGCCCTGCTCGTCCAGCGCGATCACCTCGCCGTCGAGCACGGCCTGCCGAGCCGCCAACGCGCCCACGGTATCGGAGAGTTCGGGCAGCCTGGCGGTGATGTCGTCGAGAGTGCGCGTGTAGATCCCGATGCTGTCGCCGTCCTTGTGCACCTGCACCCGGATGCCGTCCAGCTTCTCCTCCACGACGCAGGGGCCGAGCTTGTCCACCGCCTCCAGTACGTTCTTCGCGCTCTGCGCCAGCATCGGCAGCACCGGCCGCCCCGTCTGGAGCCGGAACGCGTCGAGCGCGGAAGGGCCTTCGGCCAGCAGCGCGCTCGCGACCGAGCCGAGCGAACCGCCGAACATCACGGCGCGGCGCACCTGCGCGGAGGGCACCGAGACCGCCTCCGCCAGGCCCTCCACGGCGAACGCGTCCAGCGCTCCCTGTCTCAACTCGCCTGTGAGGAGCCGGAAGAGGAAGTTCTGCTCCTCCTCGGTCGCCGCCGACATCAGCGCCGCCAGCAGCCGTCTGCGCTCCGCCTGGGCGCCCTTGCCGCTCACGGCGGCGATCTCCTCCAGGGCCGCGTCGACGTCCGCGATCGTCAACCGTGCCTCGGGCGAGGGAGGATGGCGCTCGGAGAGCGTGCGGAAGCCCACCCCCGTACGGCGCTGCGGCAGCCGGCCCGCCAAGTACGTGACGACCACGGGCACTTCGCCGGGCGAGGCCGCGCGGAAGAGCTCAGCGAGCAGCGTGACCTTCTCCTTGCGCCCGGAGACGGTCGTGATCTGTTTCGAGGTGCGGGCGATGTCGGCCAGCAGCATGCTTCCATCCTCACTCCGCCGAGGCTGCCGCGCAGCCCTGCGGGAACGGGCAGCTCACTCCCGGCGTGCCCGGTGCTCCCGGTTGACCGGTCCGGCCGTCCACCGTCCGCGGTCGCCGGGCGGCTTCAGCGCTGTGGGTCGTGTCCCCAGTTCATGAGGGCGTAGCGCCAGTCGGTGTCGCTGACGTCTCCCCGCGGACGGTGCTTGAGCTGCCGGTCGATGTGGTGGATCACCTTGCGCATGTGGACCAGGTCGTCCGCGGTGAAGTCCGCCTTGGGCGTCCGCAGAAGCCGCAGCACGCGCCGTCCCGCGGCGTGGCTGTGGCTCTCGCGCTGCCCTTTGTGGCGGCCCACGTTGCGTGAGCGCTCCGTCTCCAGCCAGCGTTCGAGCTGCCCCGCCGGCAGGTTCACGGCCCTCGCGAAGTCCGAGAAGAGTTCGTCGCGTTGGGCCCTCTGCTTCATGTCACTCACGAGGCACGCCCCCTCGCCGGTGCCGGTCCTCCGGGCAGCCGTCCGCGCCCGCCGCTCCGGTCCGTAGGCGACCGCTGGGGACGGCGGTCGTGGTGCGAGCCGCCGCGCGTGCTCCCGTCTGGCCGTCGTGCGACGGACGCTCCCCGGCACCGCGTCTCCGTGCGTCCGCCGGGACGGCCCGCCGCCGGTGGATCCTCCTGCCCCTCGACATGGGTACATGCCGCCTTTCACCTGATGTGCGCCTTCCGTGGTGCGGGTGCCCCGACGGCTGCGGAGAATGCCGCAGACCCGGCCGGCGCACGGCGGGCCCGCGTCCCCCGCTCCCGTACGGCAGGCAGGCGGCACTCGCACGGTGCGAGGTGCAGGCGCGGGGTACTGCTGAAAAACTCTCGGTAGATCTCCCTTCACCGTCCGCGAGCGCGAGTCTCGTGCTGTGCGCTGGCCGGGCCGACCTCCCGGGAAGGAGCCGCCATGCAGCGCCGGCCGAGTGCACACGTACGCGAAGGGAACCAGGACGTCCGGGACGTCCGTGCGCTCGGCATCGACCCCGACCACGACACGGCGGCCGTCATCGAGGCGCTGCTGTCCCGGCACATCGCGGCGCGGCGCGAGGAGGCCGCGCGCAGCAGCGACCGATTCGCCGAGGACGTCATCGACCTGCTCGCCGACGTCGTACTGCGGGGCGGCAAGCGCACCCGCCCCGCCTTCCTGTGGTGGGGCTGGCGCGGCTGCGGCGGCATGCCCCGCAGCTCCGCGGCCGACGCGGTGCTCAAGGTCGCCACCGCGCTGGAGCTGATCCAGGGATGCGCCCTCATCCACGACGACCTCATGGACGGCTCGCTGCTGCGCCGGGGCGCCCCCTCCGCGCACGTCGCGTTCGCCAACCAGCACCGCGCGGCCGGACTGCGCGGCAACCCCGACGCCTTCGGGGTCTCCGCCGCCATCCTCGCCGGAGACCTCGCCCTGGTCTGGGCCGACGACCTCTTCGAGACCGCCGGGCTCGACAGCCGGGCGAGGCGCGCCGTCGGTCCCGCCTGGCAGGCCATGCGCACCGAGACCATCGCGGGCCAGTACCTCGACCTGTACGGGCAGGGCACCGGCGTCGACTCCCCCGAGGAGTCCCTGCGCGTGGCCTACCTCAAGAGCGGCCTCTACACCGTCGAGCGCCCGCTCCACCTCGGAGCCGCCGTGGCCGGCGCGGACCCCGACGTCATCGCGGCGCTGCGCCGCGCGGGACGCAGCGCCGGTGTCGCCTTCCAGCTGCGCGACGACCTGCTCGGCGTCTTCGGCCCCTCCGCCCGTACGGGCAAACCCGCGGGCGACGACATCCGGGACGGCGACTCCACGTACCTGGTGGCGATCGCGTTGCAGCGGGCCCGCGCCCACGGCAGGCACGAGGCCGAACGCCGGCTGCGCGCGGCCCTCGGCAACCGCGACCTGCACGAGGGCGAACTCCAGCAGATCCGCGAACTCCTCACCGGGCTCGGGGCGGTCGCCGCTGTCGAGGCGCGCATCGGCCAGCTCACCGCCTCCGCGCTCACAGCCCTGGACCAGGCGCACCTGGCGCCGCCCGCGGACCAGCGGCTGAACGCGCTCGTACGGAGCGTCTCCGCACCTCCGGAGTGACGGCGGCTCCGCCCGTGCGCACCCCGCGTACGACCCGGCGGGCGTCACGCCTCCCGAATGGACGACTCGGCGCTCTCCCGGCGCGCGCCCGGAGGCCGCCGGTGTTGGCATGGGGAGAAGCCGCCGACCGGGGCGGGCCGTCCAGGCGGAGAGGGAGAGACCCGTGGCCAGCAGTGTGCCCGAACCGAAGTACACGGTGCCCGGCATGACGCAGCGGGACGGCCGCGACGTCATCCAGCTCCTGAACATGCGACTGCATGCCCTGAACGACCTCGCCCTGACCCTGAAGCACATCCACTGGAACGTGGTGGGCCCGCACTTCATCGCCGTGCACAAGATGCTCGACCCCCAGGTCGACTCCGTACGCGATATGACCGACACCACCGCCGAGCGCATCTCCACGCTCGGCGGCTCCCCGCACGGCACCCCGGGCGCCCTCGTGGCGGAGCGGAAGTGGGAGGACTACGGGATCGGGCGCGCGGAGGCCATCGAGCACCTCGGCGCCCTGGACCTCGTCTACACCGGGGTCATCGAGGACCACCGCGAGGCAGTGAAGATCACAGACGACAGCGACCTGGTCACGCAGGACATGCTCATCGAGCAGCTGCGCAGCCTCGAACTCTTCCAGTGGTTCGTCCGCGCCCACCTGGAGAGCGCGGGCGGTGCGCTGAGCACGGCCAGCGCCAGCTCCGAGCGCGACGCCGCGAGCAAGGCCACCAGGCAGGCCCGCAAGCAGCCCTGAGCGATGCGCCGCCATGAGGGAGTGATCCGAGGCAGGGGAGAGAGACGATGGCCGGACAGTTCGAGGTGACGACGGAGATCGACCGCCCCATCGAGGAGGTCTTCGCCTACCTCGCCGACGGCGAGAACGATCCCCGATTCAGCCCGAGAGTGCAGGAGATGACCAAGGTGACCGAGGGCCCGACCGCGGTGGGCACGGTCTACCGCAGCACGGTCAAGGACGCCGGAGTGCGCACGCGCAGGGAGTTCCGCATCACCGAGTTCGAACCGCCCACCACGATCCGCTGGACGGAGACCTCGGAGAACCTGGTGACCGCCGAGGAGGGCGGCTACGACCTCGAGTCCACCGGCGAGGGAACCACCCGCGTCCGGCTCTTCAACTCCCTGACCGGCCACGGCGTCGGCAAGATGATCGCCGGAGTCGCGCTGAACGCCGCCCGCAAGGACGCGGAGGACTTCGGCCGGCGCATCAAGGCGGCCGTCGAGTCGGCCTGAACGAGCTTCTGTCGCGCGGAAAAATGGTTGGACACGACGTGGGGCCGCGCCGTACTGTATCGATACAGACTTAATCGATACAGAAGCGGTAGGGGCTGCGGTGGGGGTCACGGATTCGCGGGGTAAGCGGGCGACGCTTCAGACCGTCGCGGACGAGGTCGGCGTCTCGCGGACGACCGTGTCCAACGCCTACAGCCGTCCCGACCAGCTCAACAAGGCTCTGCGTGAGCGGATCTTCGATGCCGCGCGCCGCCTGGGCTACCCGGGGCCGGACGCGTCGGCACGTTCGCTGCGGCGGGGAAGAGCGGGAGCGATCGGGCTGGTCTTCACGGAGACGCTCTCGTACGCCTTCGCCGATCCGTACTCCGTGGGATTCCTGCGCGGAGTCGCCGAGGTCGCCGAGGCCTCGGACACCGGCCTGCTCCTGATCCCCTTGCCGCCCGGCGCGGACGATCCGGAGACGGCCGTGCGGAACGCGGTGGTCGACGGCTTCTGCCTGTACTGCGTGCCCGTGCTCCATCCCGTGAAGGAGCTGATACGGGCACGGGGCCTGCCGCTGGTGACCACCGACGAGAGCGACGACCCGGCGATCCCGTACGTCGGCATCGACGAGCGTGCCTCGGCCCGGCTCGCCGCGGAGCACATCGCCCGGCTCGGTCACCGGCGCGTCGCCGTCATGGTCGACTACGTGGTCGCTCCGGGAACGTCGGGCCCGGCCAGCATCGAGGAGCAACTCGCCTCCGGCTGTGGGGACTTGCTCGGCCGGCTCGGCGGCTACCGCGACGTGCTGGAGAAGGCCGGGGTGGACTGGGGGAGCGTCAGCGTCGTGGCGGCGGGCCGCAACTCCCGCTCGGCGGCGGCCTCCGCGGCGGCTCACTTCCTCGACGTCGCCGAACGGCCCACCGCCGTACTGGCGATCGGCGACGTACTCGCGCTCGGTGTGCTCGACGCGTGCGAGCAGCGGGGCCTCGTGGCCGGACGCGACATCTCGGTCGTCGGCTTCGACGACGTCCCGGAGGCGGCGCGCGCACGCCTGACGACCGTGCGCCAGCCCATGGGCGAGAAGGGCCGCATCGCAGGGAGGCTGCTGCTCGAACCCCCGGAGGACGAGAAGCCGCCGCGGATCAAGCTGCCCACCGAACTGGTCGTACGCGCGACCACCGGCCCCGTGCCGCGCTGACTCCGAGCCTCCCCGACCCGGGCCGCATGGACGCGGTTCCGTGCCCCGGCCGCACTCGATCCGAGACCCCCGAACACGAGACACCTGAGCACGAGGCGGCTGAACGCGGCCGTACGGAACCCGAGGCCTCTGAACCCGGCCTCACCGAACCCTGGCCTCACAGAAGCCGGGCCTCACCGAACTCAGGCCGTACCGAACTCAGGCCGTACCGAAGCGAACCCGAAGGAGACGGCATGTTCCCGATCGAAGGTCCCCTCGCCATGGACGCGACGCGAAGCCTCGCTCACTCCGCGCTGCCCGACGCTCCCGTGGTCCCGGACGAGCCGCCGAGGCCCGTACGGTCATCGCGGCAGCGGCTCGCGCAGACACTGCGCAGCCTCGCGGACCGGCTGGAACCGCCCCGCTGCGTCGACCCGGCGCTTCAGCCGCGTCCCCGATAGCACGCCCGGGCCGGCGGACGATTCCAAGTGCGCCGGCCCAGGCGGCCGTTCACGCCTCGTGGACGCGCCGGCCGCCGACGTACGTCGCGCGCACCGGCACCGAAGCGATGCCTTGCGGATCGACGGTGCGCAGGTCCTCGCCCAGCACGGTGAAGTCGGCGAGAAAGCCGGGCGCCAGACGGCCCTTCACATGGGCGGTGCCCTCCGCCTCCGCCGAGCCGAGCGTGAAGACGGCCAGCGCCTCCTCCGGGCTGATCCGCTGCGCCGCACCGACCTGCGCGCCGTCGTCCATGCCCTCTCGGGTCACCATCGACTGGATGCCGAGCAGCGGCTGGAACGGGCCGCATGGATAGTCCGACGAACCCGCCACGGTGACACCCGCGTCAAGGAAGGAGCGGTGCGCGAACATCCGCTCCGTGCGGTCCGGGCCGTACCAGCGGTTCAGCGCGTCGCCGTGGTAGGCGACATAGCCCGCGAAGGGCACCGCGATCGCCCCCAGCTTCCGCATCCGCTCCACGATGTCCTCGTCGACGACGCTGCAATGCTCGATGCGGTGCCGCAGCCCGGGCCGCGGCGTCTCGCGGTGCGCCGCCTCGAACGCGTCGAGGACGAGGCGGATCGCCGCGTCCCCGTTGGCGTGGACGCCGATGCGGCTGCCGTCCTCGTGCACCGTGCGCACCTGCGAGAACAACTCCTCGGTGGGGGTGGTCTGGAGCCCGTGCCCCGAGGAGTCGGCGTACGGCTCGGCCAGCAGGCAGGTGCGTCCGCCTATCGCACCGTCCACGAATGCCTTGACCCCGACCAGCCGCAGCAGGTCGTCGCCGAAGCCGCTGCCGACTCCGAGCGCCTGCGCCGCCGCGTAATGTTCGATGGACAGCAACATGCCCACGCGGAGCGTCAGTTCGTCCCGTGCACGTGCCTGACGCAGCAGGGCGATGTCCTCCGGGGCGATGAGCGCGTCGCACACGGACGTCAACCCGGCGGCGTGCCACTGGCGTTGGGCCCGGGCCAGGCCCCGCAGCTTCTCCTGCGGCGAGCTGGGACGCAGCGGAGAGGCGTCGCCGCGGGCAGTCGCGGGATACACGACGTTCATCAGGGCCCGCTCGACGAGCCGCCCGTCGAGGCGGCCGTCCGCGTCGCGCCCCAACTCGCCGCCGTCCGGAGGGGAGGAGCCCTCGTCGAGGCGCAGGGCGTGCAGCGCCGCCGAGTTGGCGACTCCCCAGTGGCCCGCGACCTGAACGACGAGCACCGGGTGGCCCGGTGCGGCGCGGTCCAGGTCCCAGCGGGTGAGCGGGCCGGTCTTGGTGTCGTCGTAGCGGCTTCCGCGGATCCACTCACCGGGAGCCGCCCGGGCGGCCTCGGCGCGCACCTGGCCGAGCAGGTCCTCGACGTCGCCGACGGCTCCCGCCGAGAGGTCGAGGTGCAGCAAGTCCTCGGCGGCGATGGCGAGATGGATGTGCGCGTCGTTGAGGCCCGGGACGAGCGCGGCGTCCCCGAAGTCGACCTCCTCGGCGCCGGGGAAGCGTTCGCGCAGCCCCGCCATGGTGCCGGTGGCGGTGATGCGGCCGCCGGCGACGGCGATCGCCTCCGGTTCCGGGCCGCCGCCCGCCTGCTGGCTGACGATCCGTGCGGCGCGGTAGAGCACGGGCCGCAGTTCGTCGATTCCGCCTGTCATGACGCCTCCCCGGTGTAAGCGGCATCCGCCGTGCCGGCCCGTACCGCTGTACGAGGCGGGCCGCCGGCGGCAGGACGCAGCGCGGTGACGGACGCGGTGACGGCGAGGTTCGCCGCCAGGGCGATGACGCCGCCGTTGACGCCGTTCAGCGGATCGTTGCCGGTGGCCCACAGCAGTGTCATCACCGTCAGCCCGACCAGCATGCCCGCGACGGCGGCCGCCGCCGGCATCCGCCGCCAGTACAGCGCCAGCAGTACCGCGGGCACCAGCTGCGCCAGCCCCTCGTACGAGAGAACCGACAGCTGGACAAGGGTGTTGGGGAAGAACAGGCTGCCCGCCAGCGCCAGCAGCCCCGCCAGCAGACAGACCAGCTGCGACAGCCGTTTGGCGCGCATGTCGCCCGCCGGTTCCGAACCCGCGCGGCGGGCGCGCGGATCGGCGCCGTTGCCGCCGCCCAGCACGGTACGACCCCACAGCGTTCCGATGGCGAGCATGAACACACTCATCGGGACGATCGCCGAGAGCGCCCCCGCCACACCGATCACCGCGACCAGCGGAGCCGGGAGAGCATCGGTGACGAGGGAGAAGAGCGCCAGATCGGGGTTGTCCAGGTTGGGCACCACGAACAGGGCGGTCGCGCCGACCAACATCGGTATGAAGAGCAGGAGTTGGTACCAGGGCAGCAGAACGGCGTTGCGGCGCAGGGCGTTCGGGGACTTCGCGCTCAGATAGCCCGCGACCGTCGTCGGGAAGATCGTGATCGTCACGGCGTTCAGCAGCAGCGTCGTGACGAACCACGTACCGTCCAGGCCGCCCGACTCGTGACCGGGGAAGGTCAGCCACTCCGGCTTCTGCGTGACCATCCGGTCCATGAAGTCGCCCAGCCCGTCCACGAAGTGCATCGGAACGTACACCGCGAGAAAGACCACGACCGCGATCACCAGGACGTCCTTGAGCGCGCTGACCCACGCCGAGCCGCGCAGCCCGGACACCAGGATGAACACCTCGGCCACGACGAACGAGATCACCGCCGCCACGCGCAGATCGACGCTCCCGTACGTCATGGCGTTGACCACCACGCCCATCCCCTGAATCTGCACCTGGATGTAGGGGACGATGAAGACCGTGGCCACGACGGCGACGAGTATCCCCAACGGGCGGGAACGGAACCGGTGTTCGGCCATGTCCGCGATGGAGATCAGCCGGTGCCGGCTCGCATACGTCCACAGCGCCGGCCCTACGACGTACGCCACGGCGAAGCCCGTCGTCAGATACGCCACCAGATACAGGATCGGAACACCGAAGGAGAACGACCAGCCGGCCGTGCCCAGGAACGAGAAGCTGGTGTAGGTCTCCCCGGCCATCAGCAGCCAGATGAACAGCACGCCCAGCCCGCGGCTGGAGACCGACCACTCGGCGAGCCCCTTGTCCCGGCCGCGTGCGCTGAGCAGGCCCACGACGATGGTCGCCACCATCGCCAGACCGAAGATCGTCGTCGCGATCGCGGCGGACGAGGTCATGCCGCACCTCCCGCGTCCGGTCCGCGATTCCCGTGCCCGTCGCCGCCCGCGTCTTCGCCGGAGCCCGGGACGTCGTCCACGGGTATCGGTTCGAGAGCCCCCGTCCGGTACGCCGGATCGGATCGCGCCACGGCCCAGATGACCAGCGGGCTGACGACGGTCGCCGCGATGATCCACGCCAGCAGGAACGGCACGCCGAACACCCGCGGTTCGATGCTGTTGGCCACCAGGGGCGCCGCGCAGTACAGCACACCGGGCACCAGCAGCAGCCACAGCGAGCGGCGGCGCCTGTTGGCCGCGGGCAGGGCGGCGAACGGCAGCGGGCCGGGCCCGCCGGGGCTCTCCCGTCCTGCGTCTGAGAGGCTGTCGGACATATCGCTCCTTCTGTGCTGCCGCCTGTGCTGTGCTGCTGCTCGATGCGTGCGCCGTTGGCCCAACCGGCCGGGCTACACGGAGGGTTCGTAGCGTCCGTCCACCGCGGTCCAGCCGCCGTCCACGGTCAGGACGCTGCCGGTGACGTACGTCGAGGCGTCCGAGACGAGGTACGTCACCGCGCCCGCGACCTCCTCCGCGCCGGCCCACCGCCCGAGCGCCGACGCCCGCGCGTACGCCTCATACCACTCGGGGTCGGCGGCGATCTGGTCGGTCAGCGGGGTACGCACCACACCGGGCGCGACCGCGTTGAACCGCACCCCGCGCGGCCCCCACTCCGCGGCCGCCGTGCGCAGCAGCTGTACGAGCCCCGCCTTCGCCGCCGCGTACGCGCTCTGCCCCGCCTCCACCTGGAAGGCCCGCATCGACGCCATCCCGACGACGCTGCCGCGCCCCCGCTCGGCCATGGCCGGGACCGCCGACTGCACGAGCGTCAGATACGCCCGCAGATTGAGCGCGACGACGCGGTCGAAGTCGTCGAGGGTGTAGTCGGCGATCCGCTTGCGCACATTGGCGCCCACCGTGACGACCAGACCGTCCAACGCACCCCAGTCCGCGGCCGATTCGCGCACGGCGGCCTCGTCGAGTACGTCGAGGGGATACACGCCCACATGCCCCGTGCGCGACCCCGGCGCCGGCCGCTCGGCCGCGGCCAGCCGCGCCGTCTCCTCCGCGCCCCGCACGTCGCGGTCGGCGACCAGCACCTCTGCGCCGTGCGCGGCCAGCGCCCGCACCGACTCCCTGCCGATGCCGCTGGCCCCGCCGACCACCGCCACCCGGCGCCCGTCGAGACGGAACAGATCCGCGTACCCCACCCTGCTCTCCTCCCGTGCCGCCCTCACCGGCGGAACACCGCCATCCGCGTCACCGTCAGCTCCTCGATCGCGAACCGCGGCCCCTCCCGGCCGATTCCCGAGTCCTTCACACCGCCGTACGGCGCGATGTCGCAGCGGTAGCCGGGCACTTCGTTGACGACGACGCCTCCGGCCTCCAGCTCCTCGACCGCGTCGAACGCCGTTCTCAGATCCCGGGTGAACACCGCGGCGTGCAGTCCGTAGCGGCTGGCGTTGACCGTCGCGTACGCCGCGTCCAGATCCGGCACCGAGCGCAGGCACACCACCGGGCCGAAGATCTCCTCGTCCCACGCGGGTTCACCGTCGGGCACACCGGTCAGCAGCGCCGGCTCGATGCACGTGCCGCTGCGCGTACCGCCGTGCACCAGCCGCGCCCCCGCCGCACGGGCACGCTCGATCCACGAGCACACCCGCTCCGTCGCCGACTCGTCGATGAGAGCCGCGACCTTCGTGGCGGCATCGCGCGGATCACCGACGACGACGTCCGGCAGCCGCTCGGCGATCTTCCGCTCCAGCTCCTCCGCTACCGGCTCCACCGCGATCACCCGCTGTACGGAGATGCACGCCTGTCCCGAGGCGTAGAGGCCGCCGCGGACCACGGCGTCGGCCGCCGCGTCGAGATCCGCGTCCGGGGCCACCACCAGTGCCGCGTTCGAGCCGAGCTCCAGCACCACCTTGCGCGGCGCCGCCTCCCGCGCGATGCGGTGGCCGACCTCCGCCGAGCCCGTGAAGGAGACCGCGGCCACGTCGGGGTGCGTCGTCAGCGCGCGTCCCACACCGCCGTCCCCGGTGACCAGTTGGACCGCGCCCGCCGGGGCACCGGCCGCGCTCAGCTGCTCCCGTACGAGCGCGACGAGCCACAGCGTGGCCAGCGGCGTCGCCGGCGCGGGCTTGACGATGACGGGGCAGCCCGCGGCGAGCGCCGGAGCGATCTTGTGGGAGGCAAGCATCATCGGATAGTTGAACCCGGCGACTCCCACGACGACGCCGACGGGCCGCCGCGTCCAGAACCCGGTCATCCCGTCGCCCGAGGGCAGCCCGTCCAACGGCACTGTCTCGCCGTGCACTTGGGAGACCTCGTCCGCCGCGGCCTCCCAAGTGGCCACGGCCCGCACCACTTCGGTGCGGCAGTCGGCGCGCGGCTTGCCCGTCTCCAGGACGAGCAGGTCCTCCATGCCGGCGGCGACCCCCTCCAGCGCGGCGCCGACACCGGCGAGCACCCGCCTGCGCACCCGGGTGGGCAGCTTCGCGACCTGCCTGCGCAACTGCGCCGCGTGCCCGGCCGCTTGCCGTGCGAGCGTCTCGTCGCCGACGGGGGCGTGGGCGACCACGCTGCCGTCGTACGGAAAGATCACCGGCTCTCGGCGGGTGGCGGGAACCCACTCCCCGCCGACCGGAAGCGTGCTGGTCAGGTGCTCCGGCAGGACGCCGGGCGGCAGAAGACCGTTTGAATCAGAGCCAGTTGAAGGGCCCGGGGTACAGGAGACGCTCACCGCGCGGCCCCCTCGGCGTCCGTAGTGGCGCCCGCGCTGAGGAAATGCCGGGCCGCGGCCGCGTAGACCCGGGCGTACTCGCCGATCTGCGCGACCTCGACGTACTCGTCCTTCTGGTGCGCGATCCACTTGCCGCCCGGCCTGTACACCACCGTGGGCAGGCCCGCGTCACGCGTGAGGATCGTCCCGTCCGTGGTGCCGGGCACCGCGCCGATGGCCGGCTCGCGTCCGTGCTCGTCGCGGTGCCCCGCCACCAGCGCGGCGACCACGGGGTGGTCCTCGCCGATCTCGACGGCCGGCCGGTCGTCGACGACCGTCGTCGCGACCGTCACACCCACCGTGGCGGCCGCGTCGCAGGCCGCCTGCCGCACGCGGCCGATCAGCTCCTCGTGATCGGTGCCGGGGACCGTACGCACGTCGACGCCGACCAGTCCGTGCGCCGGAATCACGTTGAGCTGGCCGGGGTCCCCGGCATGCAGCACCGTGGGCGTCACGGTCACCGACCCGGCGTGCGGATGCGTGCCGAAGCGCCGCACCGCCCACTCCTCCACGCCGGCCAGCGCCTCCACGATCCGGGCTCCGGCGACCAGCGGCGACCGCGCCTCCTGCGGCATCGCACCGTGCGCCATGACACCGGTGAGCGCCAGGCGGATACGGATGCCGCCACGGGCGGAGGTGCACACCTCGTAGCCCTCGGGCTCGCACACGATGACGCCGTCCACGCCGTCCGCCTGCGGCGACGAGGCGAACGCCTTCGCGCCGAGCATCATCCCCTCCTCGTCGCACAGCACGCCGAGGACGATCCGGCCGGGGAACGGCCCCGCCAGCTCCAGCCCCCGCACACCGTGGATCATCGCGGCCACGCCGGACTTCATGTCGGCGGAGCCGCGGCCCCACAGCTTGCCGTCGCGGATGTCGCCGCCGTACGGGTCGACGCTCCAGTCCTCGCCGCGACCCTCCGTCACGACGTCGGTGTGCCCCTCGAACATCAGCGTCGGCCCGTCACCGCCGCCGCCCTCGACGACCGCGACGAGATTCGGGCGCCCCGGAGCCACCTCGGTCACCTCGTGCTCCCAGCCGAACTCGGTGAACAGCTCCGAGAGCATGCGCACCGCCGGACCCTCCACGTCTGCCGCGCCCGGATCGCTCACCGTGCGCAGCCGTACGAGATCGCGGGTGAGACGGACGGCGGCCTCGGCGTCGACGGCGTGGGCCAGGACGGAGTCACGCGGCGGAGCACCGGGACTGGAACGCATGCGGCAACCTCCAAGAGTCCTGGCCAGAGAGCCAGGGGACTGGTCAGACCAGGCGATCTCCCGTACTGTCCTAGCGCGCCCACGCGCCGGTCAAGAGGTGAGACCGTGCTCGTACGCCCGGACCGGCGTCCGAGACGGTGCGCGCAGCATGTGAAGGGCTGAGCGAGACCCGGGCGGAAAGCCGGCGAAAAGCAGAGAACAAGAGCGAGGAACAGGGGGAACACATGTCCGCGGATGGGGCGGTCTTCCGGCCGGTGGAGCCGGTGCGCGCCTATCAGCGTGTCGCGGAGCAGATCGAGGAGCGCATCCTCAGCGGGGATCTGCCGCCGGGCTCGCGGCTTCCGGGCGAGCGTGAGCTGGTCAGTCAGTTCGCTGTCGGGCGCTCGACGGTCCGCGAGGCTCTGCGCGTGCTCCAGTCCGCCGGGCTGGTCCGCTCACGCCCAGGGGACCCGCTGGGCGCGGAGGTACTCGGGGTCACGCCGGTCAACCTCAGCCGTGCGCTGGGGCGGCTCGCCCGCTCGCATCTGTCGACGCTCGGCGAACTCGTCCAGTTCCGCATGGTGTTGGACGCCGAGAGCAACCGGCTCGCCGCCCGGCTGCACAGTGAGTCCGACCTGGAGCGTATGGCGGAGCAGATCGCGCGGATGGAGACCCTCAGCGCCGACGACTCCGGTCTGCACGCCTTCAGCGAGGCCGACGCGCTCTTCCACCAGGCGGTCGCCGAGGCCAGCGGCAACTCACTGCTGGGGCTGTGCGCGCGTGCCGTCCACGACGCCGTCGTCGACGTCATCGAGGGGAAGATCGCGGTGGCCGCCGACGCCACTGTCTGGATGGAGCGCTCCATCGCCCACCACCGGCAGGTCCTCGCCGCGATCCGCGACCGCGACGGCGCCCTGGCCGCCCGTCTGGGACGTCAGGCCCTCTACGACTACTACGCCGGACACGTCGAGGAGAGCACCCGCCAACTGCTCGTCGCGGCGCTCGAAGAGCGGTGACGCGATACGGCGTGAGGAGTAACGGGCGGACAGGAGGCGAGAGTTCGCGGTGTACGCCTCTCAACTGGCCGGTTTGATGTTGTGGTTGAGCCGGAAGACGTTGCCGGGGTCGTAACGGGCCTTCACCGCCGCCAGCCGCTCGTAGTTCTCACGCCCGAAGCCCGCGACGATCCGGTCCTGCCCTTCCTGCCCGGTGAAATTCAGATACACGGCGCCGCTCGCCCACGGCTTCAGATCGCTGCGCAGGCCATGGGCCCACTGCTTCGCGCGGGCGTCGTCGGCGGGATCGTCCCAGAGACCGAAGGGATGCACGATCCACGAAGCGGTGCGCCAGGGCAGCGGATAGAGATCCGCGTCCCGCGCGACGGCGCCGCCCTGGGGGAAGAGCACATGCTGGGACGGCGAGGGCACCACCATGTCGTGAGCGCGCGCGCAGAACAGGTCGACGGCCTCGTCGGGAAAGGCGTCGAGATGCTCCGCGGACCAGTAATTGCGGTATCCGGGAGGGTCGTCGAGCATCGTCTGCAACTGCGCGTACGGCATCTCGGCGATCATCCCTCCCGCATGCCCGAGGCGCAGCATCGGAGCCATGACGTCACGAGCCTGCGCCTCGTGCCCGGTGTAGGTGATCAGCACGGCGCATACGAGCTTCCCGGTCAGCTCCTCCGGGACGAACGGCTCCTCGGGCCCCGTGAGGTAGATCAGCCCTCCGCCGACCTGATCGGGAGCGGTCTCCATGAAGTCCCGGTACGCGCGGGCGACTTGGGGCCCTGCTTCCTCCGGCCACACCAGCAGAGCGGTGGTCAGAGCGGGCAGCGGATGCAGGCGCAACGTCAGGGACGACACCACCCCGAAGTTGCCGCCCCCTCCGTGCAGCGCCCAGAACAGATCACTGTTGCTGTGAGCGGTGGCCCGTACGAGATCGCCGTCCGCGGTCACGACCTCGGCGGCGAGCAGATTGTCACAGGCCAGACCGAAGGCCCGCTCCAGCCACCCCGAGCCGCCGCCCAGCACGAACCCGCCGGCACCGGTCGTCGAGACCCGGCCGCCGGTCGTGGCGAGCGCGTAGGGCCGGGTGGCCGCGTCGAGATCACGGATGGTGGCACCGCCGCCCAGGCGGACGGTGCGGGCAGTGGGATCGACGGTCACGCTGTTCATGCGCCGCAGATCCACCACCAGCCCGTCGCTGGTCGAGTCGCCCGCGACGCTGTGACCGCCGCCGCGGACCGCGATCGGCAGGCCCTCGGTGCGTCCGTAGGCGACCGCCTTGGCGATCTCGGCCTCGTTGTGTGGAAGAGCGATCATCGCGGGGGAGCGGTCGATCATCGCGTTGAAGACGGCACGCGTCTCTTCGTACGAGGGATCACCGGGAGTGAGCAGCGCGCCTGTAAATCCCGAGCGCAGATCGCTCAGCGCCGTGTCATGCAGTATCCGGGACGACATTTTGTCCCCCTTCCTCCCATTCTCGACGGTAACGCTCGGGAGTGGCGTGGCCGGAAGGGGGACGGCCGGGCCGGCTCGGCTCAGGCGAGGTGGTGGACCTCCTGAAGACCGTAGACCGGGGTGGGGAGGCCTTCGTAGCGCGCCTTCAACTGCAGAGCCAGATACAGCGAATAGTGCCGGGACTGGTGCAGGTTCCCACCGTGGAACCACAGGCCCGGTTGCCGGGTGGGCTTCCACATGTTGCGCTGTTCACCTTCCCACGGGCCGGGGTCCTTGGTGGTGCCCGAGCCCAGTCCCCAGCACTTGCCGACCCGGTCTGCCATCTCCTGCCCGCACAGGTCGGCGACCCAGCCGTTCATGGAGCCGTACCCGGTCGCGTACACGACGAGGTCGGCGTCCAGTTCGGTGCCGTCGGCGAGCACGACACCGGTCCGGGTGAGGTGATCGACTTGTCCGTGAGCGAGTTTGATCTTGCCGTCGGCCACGAGCTCGGCTGCGCCCACGTCGATGTAGTAACCGGAGCCGCGGCGCAGGTACTTCATGAACAGGCCCGAGCCGTCGTCGCCCCAGTCGTGCTCGAAGCCGGCCTTGGCAAGGCGCTCGTAGAAGTCGGCGTCGCGTTCGCGGATCTGGTCGTAGATGGGGATCTGGAACTCGTGCATGATCCGGTAGGGCAGCGACGCGAACACCATGTCGGCCTTGTCGGTGGTCATTCCTGCGCGTACCGCGCGTTCGGAATACAGATCCCCGAGACCCAGGTCCATCAGCGAATCCGACTTCACGACGTGCGTCGAGGAACGCTGAACCATCGTCACATCACTGCCGTGTTCCCACAGCGCCGCGCAGATGTCGTGCGCGGAGTTGTTCGAGCCGACCACGACCGCCTTCTTGCCGGCGTACCGGTCGGGCCCCGGGTGTTGCGACGAGTGATGCTGGTCCCCGGCGAACTCGTCCATGCCGGGGAACGAGGGCAGGTTGGGCTTGCCCGACATACCGGTGGCGAACACGAGGTGACGCGGCGTGAGCACGACTTCCTCGCCGCCCCGGTTCACCACGACCTTCCAGGTCTCGCTCGTCTCGTCGAACGCGGCCGAAGTGACCTCCGACCGCGTCCAGTACGGCACCTCCATGACGCGGGTGTACATCTCGAGCCAGTCCGCGATCTTGTCTTTCGGTGCAAACACCGGCCAGTTGTCCGGGAAGGGCAAGTAGGGAAGGTGGTCGTACCAGACGGGGTCGTGCAGGCACAGGCTCTTGTAGCGCTTCCGCCAGGAGTCGCCCGGCCGGTCGTTGCGCTCCACGACCAAGGCCGGCACACCCAGCTGGCGCAGCCGGGCACCGAGCGCGATCCCGCCCTGGCCGCCGCCGATGACGACCGCGAACGGCTGCCGGTCATGACCCAGTTGTTCCTGCTCCAGTTCCCGTTCCTCGGCCCAGGACCGGCGGTTTGCGATCGCTCCGTGTCGCGTGCCCCTGGGCCGCAGATGGCCACGCGGTTCCGGAAAGTCCTTGAGTTCGCTGAGGCTGGTCAGCAGCGTCCACGCGCCCTCGTCCTTGAGCCGCAGGTGGCCCGTGGCCCGCCCCACCGCGGTCTCGAACTCGATCCACGCCTCGATGACGCCGCCGGCCTCTGACGGCGTCTCGGTCGTACGGAAACCGGACGGGTCGGTGTCGCCGAGGCATGCGGTGAGCAGGTCGGCGACTTCGTCCCGCCCCTCCACCGTCTTGATGTTCCAGGTGAAGGCGACCAGATCCCGCCAGTAGCTGTCGAGTGCGAACAGCGAGGCCGCGGCCCCCACATCGCGAGCCACGAGTGCGGACTCGAACCGCGCGAGCCAGTCGTCCACGCGCGTCTGAGGGGAACGCTCCCGCTGCGCCGCGTCCATCGTCTGTGTCATCGCGACTCCCTCCGATCGGCGCTCATGCCGTGGTGCGATCACACGCCGACCGGGGTTCCGGCGACAAGGGTTGCATCGAATTGCACGCACGCAGGGCCGTGGTCATCGCCTCGGCCGGCTCCTATCCTGAAGCGGCTGACGCGACGGCGCGGTAGCCCGGAGGTGGTGCGCGTGCGCAGTGCCGTCCCACAGGGCCGTAACCTCCCAACTCATGCCCGGGACCTGGTCCGTATGCATGAAGCGGTCATGGCGGGCACACCACCGCCGCTGCGTCCGCGCGACATCGTGTCTCACTCCTGGTCGCGGATGCAGCAGCTCGGCCTGACCGCGGACCGCGTGAACAAGCGCGACTTCTTCACTGAGGACGAGGTCGAACGCCGGCGTCACGATTCGCCGTTGCGCGACGTCGTCGACCGCATCGCCGAGATGTTCAACGCCTCCTCGGACGCGGCGACCATGATGCTCGTGGTGACCGATGCCGACGGCGCCGTCCTCTGGCGGGCGGGCACTGCGGGCGTTCGCCGCCGGGCCGACGAACTCGAGTTCACCGAAGGCGCGGACTGGACCGAGGCCAAGGTCGGCACGAACGCGATCGGAACAGCGCTGGCCGAAGCCGCACCCGTCGAACTCCTCGCCGGCGAGCACTTCGAACAGGGCCAGCACGCCTGGTATTGCAGTGCCTCACCGGTTCACGACCCGCGTACCGGTGAAGTGCTCGGAGTCATCGACGTCAGCGGTCCCGCGCTCGCCCTGCACCCCGCCGTCGGGGTGCTGGTCGAGACGGCAACGCGGCTGGCCCAGGCAGAGCTGTGGCTTTCCCACCAGAAACGGCTGGACGCGCTGAGGCAGCTGGCCGAACCGCTGCTGGCCGGAAGTACGGAACCGTCCATGGTGGTGGACGACAACGGCTGGGTCGCACACCGCACGGGCATTTTTGTGGGCGACCGGATCGCCGCACCGCGGGCCGGCCAGGCCATCGCCGTGCCCGGCCTCGGCACGTGGTTGCCGGAGAAGCTCGCCCGGGGCTGGCTCGTCCGCCCGTTGGGCCGCGCCCGCACGGTGCTGTTCGATCTCGATCTGTCGGGGACACCGGTGCTGCGGGCGAGTTCCGGCGACTCCAGCTGGTGCCGGAGCATCACCCGACGCCACGCTGAGATCTTGTCCTTGCTGCACGCGGCCGGCCCGGACGGTCTGACAGCGGCCGCGCTGAGCCGATCCCTGTTCGGCGATCCCGACCACCTCGTCACCGTGAGGGCGGAGGTCAGCCGACTCCGCCGCCTGCTCGGCGCCGTCGTGGCCACACGGCCCTACCGGCTCGCCGAGGGCGTGCAGCTCTCCATCCATCCGCCCCGCGCGACGGCGGATCACCTTGCCCGCTCGGGTGGTTGCTGAGATTTCGTGCAGGCGTCGACAAGGCCGGCGAGGCGACACCACGGCAGAGGCGCTGTGTCTCCAACCACTTGAAGCGGTATCCGGTCTGGTGATTGCGGTTCAGCTGAAGGTGCGCCGATAGGTCTGTGGGCTGACGCCTGTCGTGCGTTTGAAGCGGTCACGGAAAGTGGTGGGTGAGCCGAAACCGACCTGGGCGCCGATGCGTTCGACGGAGTGCTCGGTGGTCTCCAGCAGGTGCTGGGCTTGGCGGACGCGGGCCCGGTGGAGCCACTGGAGCGGGGTGGTGCCGGTCTGTTCCCGGAAGCGGCGGATCAGGGTCCGGCTGCTGGTCCCGGACTGCGCGGCCATGTCGGCGAGGGTGAGGTCGCGGCTCAGGTTGTCCGACAGCCAGGTGAGCAGGGCTTCGAGCGCGGACCCCTGCGGGGTGGGCGGGTAGTCGTGCACGATGAACTGGGCCTGCCCGCCCTCCCGTTCGAGTGGAGTGACGGACAGCCGGGCGGCGTCGGCGGCGACGGCGGACCCGTAGTCACGGCGGATCATGTGCAGGCACAGGTCCAGTCCCGCGGCGGCGCCGGCGGAGGTGAGGAATTGCCCGTTGTCGACGTACAGGACGTCCGGATCGACGTCGATCTCCGGGTACATGGCGGCCAGTGTTCCGGCCGCACGCCAGTGGGTCGTGGCCCGCAGCCCGTCGAGGAGGCCGGTGGCGGCCAGCGGGAAGGTGCCCGAGCAGATGGAGGCGATGCGGGTCCCCTCCGCGGCGGCTGACCGCAGCGCGTCGCGGACGGACGGAGAGAGCGGGGCCGAAGGATCGGCGACACCCGGCACGATGATCGTGTCCGCGTCCCGGAGGCCCTCAAGACCCCACGGGGCACGCAGGGTGAAGGCGCCGGCATCCGTCTCCTCCCGCTCGGCGCACACCCGGATCTGGTACGCACGCCGTCCATCGGGCAGGCGGGTGCGCGTGAAGACCTCGACCGGGGTGGACAGGTCGAATGGGATCACCTGGTCCAGCGCGAGTACGGCGACGGCATGCATGGCCGGAACCTACCTCCTCATCGGTGCGATGCCCTCGGACCGGTATCTGGAAAACCCCATGTCACAGCAGCTCTGAGCCCTGAGGGAAGCCGTTGGCATTATCCCGTTGAAAGCTGTCACTGATGCCACTGGGCGACCACGCCGGGAGCCGGTTGACTTCGGGACGCCGGCGAAACCACCCCGAAGGAAAACCCATGCACATTCAGGTCGTTCTGTTCGACGGCTTCGACCCGCTCGATGCCATCGCCCCCTACGAAGTGCTCTATGCCGGCGGCCTGGCCTCACAGGGCGCGGTCAGCGTGGAACTGGTCTCCGCGGAAGGACCCCGAGAGGTGATCAGTGGCACCGGGGGACTGGTCCTGCGTGCCACTGCCGCCCTCGACCCGGAGCGCGCGGACCTGGTCCTGGTCCCCGGCGCCTCGGGCCGCGTCGGCGAACCCGGCGAGGTTCCCGACGAGGACGCGGCGGCCGGCGAGTGGAAGCAGGACGAGTTCATCCCGGTACTGCTGGGACGCACGCTGACCACCGAACTGCCCGCGCTGCTCAGGGCGGCGATGGACAACCCGGAGGTGACGGTCGCCACCGTCTGCGGCGGCTCGCTCGTCCTGGCCATGAGCGGCCTGCTGGAGGGGCGCCACGCCACCACGCATCACCTGGGCCTCGACATGCTGGACGCCACCGGGACGCACGCGGTCCGTGCCCGCGTCGTCGACGACGGGGATCTCGTCACCGGCAGCAGCGTCACCTCCGGACTCGATCTCGCGCTGTACCTGCTCGAGCGCGAAGTGGGCCCCCGCATCGCGCACGCCGTCGAGGACCTGTTCGCCCATGAACGGCGCGGCACCGTCTGGCGCGCCCACGGTCCGGCTCCCGCCACTCTCTGACCCCGCACTTCGTCAACTATCCGTACGGCACCGTGAGGAAGAGCAGCAGCATGTTCGCAGAAGGCACATGGGACCTGTCCATGGCCACCCCTATCGGCAAGATCAACGCCGTGATCGCACTCCGGCGGGAGGACGGTGTCCTGACCGGCTCCGCCTACGGAGCCGGTGAGGAGGTGGCACTGCACGACGTCGTCCTCGACGGCAACCGGCTCACCTGGAAGCAGGCCATCACCAAGCCCCTGCGGCTGAACCTCGCCTTCGACGTGACCGTCGAAGGCGACACGCTTCAGGGCACT
This sequence comes from Streptomyces winkii, assembly GCF_032248595.1. Lineage (NCBI taxonomy): Bacteria > Bacillati > Actinomycetota > Actinomycetes > Kitasatosporales > Streptomycetaceae > Streptomyces > Streptomyces winkii. Next base: position 837,663 of record NZ_JASTTH010000003.1, read on the forward strand.
TCCACGGCCGGCCGCCTTCCGGCCTCGAAGGTCACCGGTGAGCGTCGTACCGCCCAGGAGCGCCGGCCGTGACCAAGCTCCTGCTCTCCTTGCACGTCATGGCCGCCATCGTGGCCGTCGGCCCGGTCACCGTCGCCGCGAGCATGTTCCCGCCGGCGTTGCGCCGTGCCGCCGATGACGGAGGCGCTCACGTGACCCTGCGGATGCTGCACCGCATCTGCCGGGTCTACGCGGGCGTCGGTATCGCCGTTCCCCTTTTCGGTTTCGCCACGGCCAGCAGTCTCGGCGTGCTCGGGGACACCTGGCTGATCGTCTCGATCCTGCTGACCGCGGCGGCCGCCGGCATTCTGGCCCTGCTGATCCTGCCCGCCCAGGATCGTGAGCTCGCCGCTGTCGGGAGCTCCGGCTCCAGTTCGTCAGCACCGGGCCGTCTCGCCATGCTGACCGGCATCTTCAATCTGCTCTGGGCCACGGTCACCGTCTTGATGATCGTCCGCCCCGGCTCCACCACGGGAGGCTGACCGTGCACCTGCGGTTTCCGCGCCATCTCCGTTTCGCGGCGAGGACCGAACTCATCTCGCTGATCGTGATGTTGGCCAACCTGTTCACTGTCCACCTCAAGCCCGTCTCCTCCTTGACGGGCCCCACCCACGGCTGCGCCTACCTGTTCGTCGTGATCGCGACCTGGCGCCTTGGGCAGGCCACGACCACTGCCAAGGTCCTGGCCCTCGTCCCCGGTATCGGCGGGCTGCTCGCACTGCGGCAGCTCGACCGAGCCGACACGACCCGCCCCCGCCGCGAAGGGGTCGTCTCCTCCTGAGTCGCCTGTTGCAGGGTCCTGGAACAGATCAGCGCGCCGAGGAAAGAGGGGAATTGCCGCGGGGCGCAGCTCCGGACGCATGCCGTAACACTCACCTGCCCTCGCCCAATCCCCGAGGTTGGAAGGCGAGTTGTGGTGACGCCGGCCGGCGCTGCGCGAAGTCTTGACCGCTGTTGGTCCCCTGCCTAGCCTCCATTTGCATACGTAGACGGCATCTATGTATGGAGATGGTGACGCCGAGCAGCGCGTCCCTGCAGGTGCCCGCGCGCCGTAACTGGGAGCCGCCGCATGACCGCCGACCTGACCGTCACCGAGGTACGGCTCACCCCCGTCCTCGTCTCGGACCCGCCGCTGCTCAACACACAGGGCGTGCACCAGCCATACGCACCGAGGCTGATCGTCGAGGTCGTCACGGCAGGCGGGGTCACCGGCGTCGGCGAGACCTACGGCGACACCAAGTACCTTGAGCTGGCCCGTCCGTTGGCGGACGCCCTCCCAGGACACCGGGTCAGCGATCTGAACGGGCTGGCAGCACTCGCCGCCACGGTCGAGGTCGACTCCGCGCGCCTCCGGGAGACCGGCGACCTCGGCGGGCTGCGCGGCGTGCAGACCGCCGACAAGCTCCGCCTCTCGGTCGCCTCGGCCTTCGAGGTCGCCTGCCTCGACGCTCTCGGCAAGGCCTGCGACCTGCCCGTGCACGCGCTGCTCGGGCACAAGATGCGGGACCGCGTCGAGTACAGCGCGTACCTCTTCTACCGGTGGGCGCGGCACCCCGGCGGTGTGGGCGAGGCGGACGGCTGGGGCGAGGCAGCCGACCCCGCCGGCATCGTCGGCCAGGCCCGCCGCTTCGTCCGCGACTACGGCTTCCGCTCCTTCAAGCTCAAGGGCGGCGTCCACGAACCGGATCACGAGATCGCCGCCGTACGGGCCCTCGCCGATGCGTTCCCCGGCGCACCCCTCAGGCTCGATCCGAACGGTGCCTGGTCCGTGCCGACTTCGCTGCACGTCGCGGCTGAACTCCGGGACGTGCTCCAGTACTTGGAGGACCCGACCACCGGTATGGCCGGCATGGCGCAGGTCGCCGAGAAGGGGGGAGTGCCGCTGGCCACCAACATGTGCGTGACGACCTTCCCCGAAATACCGGAGGCCTTCAGCGCGGGCGCCGTCCAGGTCGTGTTGAGCGACCACCACTACTGGGGCGGGCTTCACCGTACTCGTGAACTGGCCGCCGTGTGCCGCACGTTCGGTGTCGGTCTGTCCATGCACTCCAACACCCACCTCGGGATCAGCCTCGCGGCGATGACCCATGTGGCCGCGACCGTCCCCAACTTGGACTACGCCTGCGACAGTCACTACCCCTGGCAGGCCGAGGACGTACTCACCAGACGCCTGACCTTCCGCGACGGGTGCGTCGACGTCAGCGACGCACCCGGCCTCGGCGTCGAACTCGACCACGGCAAGCTCGCCGCTCTGCACCGGCGTTGGCTGGACGACGACGGTGCCATGCGCGACCGCGACGACGCCGCTGCCATGCGCAAGGCCGACCCGGACTGGGTCACCCCCGCCGTCCCGCGCTGGTGATCCCTGCCGTTCCCTAGCCGGGCGGCCCCGGACCTTCGTAACCTCCACTGCCCACGCCGCGGGTGGGACGTGCCGGCCGAATCCGCCACGTCAGCCCGCGGGACCGGGCAGTAAAAAGGGACTTGGTCACGCAATCGGTCACGGGTCGGGGACGGAAAGCGGCTTTGGCCTGTTGGCAGCCCGGACGGCCGGGCGATCCTGCGGTCGCTCCGCCGCACCGGCCGCGCTCGTCCACCGGCTGCACCGCCGGGCAGCCCGTTGCTGTCACGTCCCGTACAACCCTGGACGAACCTGGAGTGTCTTCTAGACGACTGCAATACGGACATTGCCGTCATCGCTGTCATCGCATCACTCAACGGGCGAGGCCGCGGAGGGACCCGACGCCGCACCGCGGCCTACGCCGCGGCGTCACCGTTTTCTCCGGGGAACCTGCCGGCCGGCTCCCCGGGTCCTCCCGGGACCCGGCCGCGCTCTCTCCGCCCACGCACAGTCCACAGCGGCTGACCAGCACGGCACAGCAGTTTGAGGGGACCAAGGAGGCTCTCCTGTGCGGTACTTCAGAAGCGTGGCCCTCACGGCCACGGCAGTGTTCACGCTCTCCGGCGGTGCCCTTGTTGCGGCGCCCGCCGCACAGGCTTCCGTGCCCTTCCCGTCCATCGGCTGGCAGCAGCGCAACTGCGACTACGACGGCAACGGTTACGACGATGTGCTGACCGGAGCCCCCGGCGCCACGGTGGGCGGCGCCTCGGGCGCCGGCTACGTCACCGTGCAGTACAGCTCGTCGAGCGGTCTCAGCACCACCAAGAGGAGCGTCCTCAACCAGAACACCTCCGGCGTCCCCGGCGGTGCCGAGGCCGGCGACGGCCTCGGCCGGGCCGTGGCCTCCGGCGACCTGGACAACGACGGCTACGACGACGCGATCGTGGGCATCCCCGGCGAGGACCTGGCCGGGCTGTCCGACGCGGGCGGCGCCATCGTCTTCTGGGGCTCGCCGACCGGGTTGCACGGCAGCGACAGCATCTGGCTGGAGAACCCCGACCAGCCGCGAGCGGGCGCGAACTTCGGGCGGGCCATCGAAGCGGCCCGGTACTTCGCCCCGGACCCTGCCGATCCGGACGCCAACCTGCGCGACAGCATCGCCGTCCTGGAGAACGACACACTGCTGTTCTTCACCGTCCCGCCGGGGGCTGTGGCCCAGCAGCTGAAGCCGGCCGCCGGAGGATCACGGGCGCTGGACGTTGCCCCTGCCGCCGACGGCCTGGCGCTCCGGAGCCTCAGCCACGGCAACTACAACGAGGACTCCTGGGCGGACCTGGCGATCTCCGGGGTCACCACCGGTGACAAGCCGGGCGCCGGTGTCACGCAGGTGCTGCACGGCGCACCGGACGTGGGCGCGATGGGAGACGGCGGCACGTTCGAGGGCGGCCCAGGCATCAACTCCAGCGACTTCAACCACGACGGGCAGGACGATCTCGCCATCGGCAACACGGGTTCTGGCTCGCCGCTGGGCGGTTCCGTCTCCGTCTACCTCGGCAAGGGCGATCTCTCCGGTCTCGACCCGGCCCCGTCGCAGACGTGGACGCAGGACTCCGCGGGGGTTCCCGGCGTGGCCGAGGCGGGCGACATGTGGGGCTCGGAGATGTCGTCCGGCGACACCAACGGCGACGGCCGTCCCGACCTGGCGATCGGCGCACCCGGTGAGGACATCGGCTCCACGCCCGACGCGGGTGCGGTCTGGACACTGCGCGGGGGGCCGGGCGGGCTGACGGCGACCGGGGCACGCAGCTTCGACCAGAACCACGCCGGCATCCCCGGCACAGCGGAGGCCTCGGACCGGTGGGGCGCCCAGGTGCGGCTCATCGACGCCGACAAGAACGGCCTCTTCGGCCTGCTGGCGGCGGCGCCGGGCGAGAACACCAATGACGGCTTCGTATGGGTCCTGCCCGCGTCGTCGTCGGGACTGGTCGCCACGGGTACGTGGACCTACGACGGGGCACGTCTCGGGGCGCCCGTGGCCAACGCGCAGTTCGGAGCGGCGATCGACGAGTGACCCACGCCCCGGCGGGGGCGGCCGGGAGCAGTAAGGTCGAGCGCGGGGCCGGCGGTCCACACCGCAGGTCCCGCGCTCAGCCGCAGGAGACGCCCGCGGAGTGGGGACAGCGGACACCCGGCGCCGGCCAGGCGGCGAGCCGGAGTCGTCGACGGAACGGCGGCTGTCGCGGTCTCGATACGCGGTCACCGCAAGGAGCTTGGCGCCTGCTTGTGCCGGGCCGCCCCCGGTCGACGGGCCTCATCGTGGGCGACGCCTTACGACCAGGGGCTGGTGGACAGGGCGCCCGGCACGCTCACCTGGTCCCGACATCCGGAGCGCAACCATTGAGCCGCGCCAATTGTCAGTCTTGATACCGGTTCATCACCGAACAGGTAGCGCACACCTCTCCGGACATGAACAGACGCGACCAGGGGGAATCTCATGTCACGCCGGATCTCACCTCTCAGAATCTCGGTCTTCGTGGCTGCCGGGCTCATGGCGGCAACGGTGCCCGCCGCGGCCGCTGCAGAGACAGCAGAGACAACTGCCACCGCCCACACGGACAACGGCGGCCACGCCGTCTACTTCAAGGCCGCCCAGGGCCAGTTCAACCACGTCGTCATCACCGACTCCAAGGGCATGACCGAATTCACCATCGACGACGACGTGCCGATCACGCCCGGCACCGGTTGTGTGCATCCCGACACCTCCGACCTCACCAAAGTCGTATGCACCCTCACCGAGTTCGGTGATTTCTGGACCCACGTGTATGCCGATCTGGGTGACCAGAAGGACGACCTCGTCATCAGAGCGGGCAACGAGAACGCCGTCCACGGCGGCACAGGCGACGACACCCTCAACGGCACCGGCCACGAGATCCTCTACGGCGAGGACGGCGACGACACTTTCGTGGGCGGATCCCAACTGGGCGGGGACGGCGACGATTTGCTCACGTCACCGGACTACGGGGCGAACGGCGGCGCGGGCAACGACACCCTGATAGGCACCGACGAGAGCGACACCCTCTCCGGCGGCCCCGGTCACGACTCGCTCCTGGGCCGGGCCGGCAACGACACCCTCTACGGCAACAGTGGCAATGACCTCATCCACGGAGGCGGCGGACAGGACAAGCTCTCCGGAGGTCCCGGAAAGGACAGCGTCCACCAGAACTGACAGCATCGGCTCGCCGGAACGCAGCTCCACCCTCCGGTGGTTGCGGCCTGACCCGTCGGCCTGCCCGGTCGCGGGCCTAAGCCAGCCGGTGCCGGTGACCTGGGTGACGGTGTGGCTCCTCGGCCGCGCCAGGGCCTGTCCGGCCCAGAGCAGAAACGATGCGAGTGTGACCGCTGCTTCGTAACCGCTCACCGGCCGTGGGGACTTCATTGGCGGCGCCGGTCCGGCGTACGGCACACATGCGTACCGGGCGGCACATGTACCGCGCTCGGTCAGTCGCCGCTGTCGTCCCGCTCGTAGGTCACCAGAGGCTTGGGAGGCTGGCCCAACTCCATCAGCTGCATGGCGCCGTCTGCCGTCTCCACGTTGAAGACGGTCTCATGCAGCTCGGGTGGGCAGTTCTTGGTCTCCGTACCCTCCTTGACCTTGAAGTCCCTCAACTCGACGGATGTGACAGAGTTCTTGGTCACCGGGCCGCTCCCCACGCACCGCTTGCCCTTGAGGGTCTCGATGGTCAGCGAGGGGCGCTTCTGCGGGGCTGCCTGTGTGAACGTGAGCCGGTGGCTGCCGTCCTTCGCGCGCCAACTGCCCACGAAGCGCCTGGGGATGGGCTTGTAAACGTCCGACGGCTCGCCGAATCCGGCACCCTTCTTCCAGGTCAGCGTGGTGGTGCCGTCCCACCTCTTGTCCACGAACTGGACCTTGTCCCCGGCGTCGTAGATCTTGGCGGGGGGCCAGCCGTCGAAGCCCTTGGTCAGGTCGGTCTCCCACTTGGTGAGGTCGCCGACGCCCACGGCGGCAATGGACTCCTGCGGGGGCTCGCCGTCCGAGCAGTACAGACCCCAGTTGGCCGTTACCGTGACCGTAGTGCCGTGCGCACGTGCGTCGATGCCCTGGCAGGACTCGGTCTTGGTCTGGTGGATCGTGCTCGGCGCCGACCAGTCGCCGCCCTTGGCTGGCTTGTGCCGCTCAACCAGCCCCTTCTTCTGCACATACTCAAGGGACACCTGGCGCTTGTCCTTGAGCTCGATCACCGTGCGGTTCTCGGTCTCCTTGATGATGCGAGAGTCGATCTTCTCCGGCGTCTCTCCCGCGTCGGTCACCGGCCGGCCCGCGCTGTCCGTCGCGTAAACGGTCGTCATATAGCCGGTGGTTGCCACCACGGCCAGTACTGCCGCACCCGCAAGCACCCTCGCGCGCTTCGAACTCATCACTGCCTTGCCTCCTCCGGTCGGCGACTGGCGCCGACGTCGGTCACGGAATCGCATGCCGCCTCTCGGTGGCGGGTGACGCGACAACGTTGCTAACCGTTTCGGCGACTCTCGAGGACTATGAGCGGAATGTGGGACGCATGCCCTCGCCCACTGACCACGGTCAGACGACCCAGCGGGAGGCGGCAGTTGCACCCGTGACCTCTTCGTAGCGAAGCGGCCCCTGCACGCGCCCTCCCGGGCCGGCGGTCAGGCGCGGCGTGCTGCGGCGCGGGAGTCCCCCTGACATGCGGTTCCCGGCGTCCTCGCAGCGCGGACTTCCACGCAGCGGCGCCACTGGCCGGGAAGTTTCAACACTCCCGGGTCACGTCGTATGTTGCCTACGGTCGTGGACCAAGAGGCATGGGACGCAAGGGATTTGGGGCTGGAGCTGGGGGGCTGGTAGTCCAGCCGTAGATCGTGATCTTGCTGGTGGGGCCGCACACGAACGTCGTTCTCTACGCCCCTAGAGGATGGCGTTTTCGGAGGTCAAGACACGCCGGACGAGTTCAACTGGGCAGGTCGGGCCTGAGCCGGTTCGACGGACAGCTGGCGGCGGATCATGCGTCGTTTCAGGCTCCGACGAGGCTGGTGAGCTCATCGAGCTCCCGTGCGCCGGCCGTAGCGCGATCGACGACGCACGCCGCCTGGCCACCGACTTCATCGACGGCGCCGCTGAACAGCTGCACGTCGACGAGCTCCAGGGACTGGAGGTGCTGGACGTTCCCGGAGGTGATGGACGGGCCGATCGCCTGGAGGGCGAAGCTGGTCGCTGACCCGGAACGGACCACTTCCAGCAGGGACGGGAGCGGCAGGCCGAGCGCCTGGGCCAGGCGCAGCATATCGACGACGTTCTTGTGGTTCATCATCATCAATGCGTTGTTGAACAGCTTGCCGTACTGGCCGGCGCCGATCGGCCCGACGTGGATGACCGAACTGGAGAACGTCGCGAAGATCGGTGTCACTCGTTCGACGACCTGCTGGTCGCCACCCACGATCGTGGTGAGCCGGCGGGCGACGGCGACGGCGTGCCCGCCGCTGACGGGCGCGTCCACGACCTCGATCCCGTAGGGCGCGGCCAGCTGCGCGAGTTCTTGGGCGGCCTGCGGCAGGCCGGTTCCGTGGTTGACCAGTACCGCGCCGTGGCGCATGTTCTCCAGCAGCCCGCCTCGGACGGCTACTTCGATGTTGTCGGAGTCCTGACTGAGGCATAGCCCGACGACGTCGCTCGCGGCGGCGAGTTCGGCGATCGTGGCCTTCGCGGTGTAGGGGTAGTCGACCAGCACTTTCAGCGACTCCGGGCGCCGGGCCCACACGTGAAGTGGATAGCCGCCCTGGGCGAGCGCCTGGGCGATCGGCGCACCCTGGTCCCCGAGTCCGATGAACCCTACTGCGGGCTTGGCGTTGTGCTCAGGCATCCCGGTTCTCCTCTTGGTTTGTGCTGTCGGGCCTGGTCAGGGCGCCCGGGGCGTGACAGGACGTCGGCCCTGGAGGGGGCTACCAGGCGATGGTTCCCTTGGAGTCGAAGAATCCGCCGGTCGGGCCTTCGGGCCCGATGCGAGCCATCTGGACGATGATCTCGGCGCCCTCCTCTACGGTCTGGGCGCCGGCGTGGCGGTTCAGGTCGGTGGCGGTGAACCCTGGGTCGACGGCATTGATCTTCACGCCGGGGAACGCCTTCGAGTACTGGACCGTGAGCATATTGACCGCCGCCTTCGAGGACGGGTAAGCGATGTCGGGGTAGAAGTGCGCAGGCGAGTCCGGGTTTGCAAGGTCGCGCGTCAGCGAGGCGCCGCTGCTGACATTGACCACGACCGGGGCAGCGGAGCGTTGCAGCAGCGGCAGGAAGGCGTGGAGCATCCGAACCTGGCCGAACACGTTGGTCTCGAACACGGTGCGCAGCAACTCGGCGCTCACCTCGGTGGCGGGGACGAAGCCACCATCGGCCGTGCGCGGCTCGATCCCGGCGTTGTTGACCAGAACGTCGAGGACGCCGTCGGCCTCAATGGCCTTGGCCGCGGCAGTGACCGAGGTGTCGTCGGTGACGTCGAGCTGAATGAAACGCGCACCCAATTGCTCAGCAGCACGGCGGCCCCTTTCGGGACTCCTGGCACCGACGTAGACCGTGTGGCCTGCTGCGACGAGTCGTCGGGCGGCTTCATAGCCGAGGCCCTTGTTCGCGCCGGTGATGAGTGTTGTCGTCATGGCCTTGTTCTCCTGCCGTATGTCACGAAGGTATTGATCGCATGCGCAGCAAATCGTGTGCATGCGGTGGCCAGTCCAGAGACCTCTTAGCTTTCTGAATACAGCGAGTCGATGACCGAAATGCGGAGTATACAACCGTTTGCCTGTTTGGTCGGTGTCAGCAATCACGAACGATCAAGGTGGTACGCGAAGCAGCGCAGTGCTGACCAAGCGGTGATAGCAAGGGCCGCGAGCGCGAACTCGGGGGCCCCAAGACGGCATGAGCCACTCGCTGCAGATCCCGTCACTTCCCGCATCTCCCGGAGCTTGCTCCTGTCGCCGGGGTGCTCTATGGCCAGCTCCAGGACCCCGGGTATTGGGTCCCCTACGCGGATGCCGCGTCCACGCTGGGCCGGCTGGTGGATGGGGGTGTGGTGGTGGGTGTGGTCAGTGATGTGGGGTGGGATCTACGGGCCACTTTCGCTCATCACGGTGTGGAGGGCTACGTCTCGTCCTGGGTGCATTCCTACGAACATGGCACGGAGAAGCCGGATCCGTTCCTCTTCCATCAGGCGTGCCGGGAGCTTGGCAGCGAGCCTGCCGAGACGCTCATGGTGGGCGATCATCCCGCCAAGGACGGTGGTGCGGTTGGGGTGGGGCTGCGTTGCCTGGTTCTTCCTGCGGGGGCGGCGCCCGGCTCATATCGGGGGTTGGAGGCGGTTTTGCGTCTTGCTGGCCTTGCCCCGGTGTTGGAGACGAGCGGGGCAGCGTCGCTTCTTCGTGGAGGGTGAGCTCGAACCCTGGCCGTGACGGTGGGGCGTTCACGGGTCACGGGTCACGGGGGGCGCGCCGGGATCTGGCGGTGGATGGGTTGCGTGGGGCTGGCCGGGTGTGGGGGCAGCAAGGTCGAGTGCGGGGTCGGCGGTCCACACCGTAGGTCCCGCGCTCAGCCGTTTCAGCTCGCTCTTTGCCGTGCCGAACCGGAGTCGACGCCGGGCCCGGGGCCGGGGCCGGGGGGGGGCTAGGGGATGGTGCTGTTCCTGGTGGCTTCCTGCTGTTTTCGGTGGTGTCCTGCTGTTCCTGGCGACGTCTGCTGTTTTCGGTGATTCCTGCTGCTTGCGAGGGTCTTCATGGTTCATGGGCCTGTTGGGGCGGTGAGTGTGGCGGGAGGGGTGAGGGGTGGGCAGGTTTGTGTTGGTGCCGGGGGCGGGAGGGGCGGCCTGGTACTGGCATCGTGTGGTGCCGGAGTTGCGGGTCCGGGGGCATGAGGCGGTCGCGGTTGATCTGCCGGGTGCCGATGCGTTTGCGGGGCTGTCCGCGTATACCGAGCGGGTGGTCGGTGCGATCGGTGATCATGATGGTGTGGTGCTGGTGGCTCAGTCGTTGGGCGGTTTCACCGCTGCGATGGCTTGTGCGCGGGTGCCGGTGGGTCTGCTGGTGCTGGTCAACGCGATGATTCCGCTGCCGGGCGAGACTCCCGGGCAGTGGTGGGATAACACGGGGTCGGAGGCGGCCCGCGTCGCGGCGGCCGAGGCGGGCGGCTACCCTGTTCAGTTCGATCTGGACACTTATTTCCTGCACGACGTACCGGCCGAGGTCGCCGCCGCCGGCGCGGCGTCGTCTTCGGCCGGCCCTGCGACATCGAACGGTGGCCGGAGGTGTCCACACGCGTTCTTGCGGCTGCCGAGGATCGGTTCTTTCCCCCGCGGTTCCAGCGCCGGGTCGCCCGCGACCGTCTGGGGATCACCGCGGACGACGTCCCCGGCGGTCATCTGGTCGCGTTGTCGCGCCCGGTCGAACTCGTCGACCGGCTGACCGGGTATCTGCCCTGAGACGCACCGTGCCGCCCCTTTGGCGGTGGGGCGGCGGCTCTCAACGGCTCTCAGTGGCTCTCAACTCCCTGCCATTCTCTGTGAGTTCGTTGGTTGATCCGCCCCCCCTCTTTGCTGCTGGCTCCCGTCGCCGAGCGCCGCGGCTGAACGTCGTCGCTGAACGAAGCGGTAAGGACGGCGGGTGGCACGGGGTGAAGCCGCGTTCCCCTGCCAGGGAGCCGTACTGCAGTGGCCGTGCGGGGGCCTCGCCGGGGCTGTGCCAGCAGGCGGCCACGGCCCGTGCGGCTTTCTGCCGCACCGTCAGTGCCTCTCGGCGGGTGCCGGCATCAGTCGGCCCTTGCCCCCTGCCCGATGAGGCCGGGCAGCGGCGGAGATCCACCGCACCTGGGCCCAGCTGGAGCGTGTAGGTGGGCGCGGCTGCTCACTGTGGCGGGCGAGGTGCGCGCAGATCTCCCGCGGCTCGGCGGCGGGGTTTGGCGGGTGGAGCGGGTGTCCCGGGCTCGGTGGACGAGCGTCTTCCAGTTCACCGTCCGGCCCGTATCCCAGGCCGGCGCAACACGGCTCAAGCGGTCCGTGGGCGTTCCGAGATCATGTGGTGGGTACCGTGGCGCGGGCAAGAGGATCACTCGGCGCGTTCGTACGAGCTCCTCGCGGCTCGGTCCCGGAGCAGGTAGGTCTTTGTGCGGGTGAATTCACTGGCGGGCGAGGGTGAAGTGAAGGCCTTCTGGGAGGGGTTGGGCTGCCAGGAGAGCAGCTGGCAGCAGTCGTTTTCGGCGGATGGACCTGTTCGTGCTGCGATGCTGCGCACTGTTCTGCGGGTCTGCATGCTGGCTGACTCGATGACGGAGCGGACCGGGTGGGGTGCAGCGGTAACGGCCTCACGACCGTTGTAACGGGGTGTAATTGGTCTCACTGGCCGCACGCGCGCCTTCCCGTTTTTGAAGGTTCCCTGCGAACTCTCGGCCCCGGATGTGGACGCCGTTACCGGGATGCGCGGGTTCGGACTGCGTCTTGCATACGGCATGTTGGTGCCCTTTCCGCCTTGCTTGTGCTTCGAATCGTTCGTCGCCAGGGCGTTGAACGTCTGCGTAGGGGGTAGCGGGGGATGGGTGGTGAGGTTCCGTCCGGGCTGGCTGGTGAGGTCCTGGATGGTGTCGGGATCGGCTGGCCCGGGGTGGATGAGGGCCGACTGCCGTGAAATGGCCGGGGCCGTAGGGGAGTTCATGGAGCGGGAGTTCGTGGAGAGGTTCGAGGGGCCACCGGGGGGCGAGGCGCGCGCTGCGGTCAACCGCACCTTGGTCTCCAGGTGTGCCGTGCCCGCTCGACGCGCTTCAGGGGCGCGGGGGTCAGGGCCGAGGGCTTCCCTCTGGGCAAGGGCCTGAGGTCTCTCGCCTGTCCGCCGCTGCGTGCGGCGTGGTTGTGGACGTCATCTACGGTGTGAAGTCCGGGCTGAGGTGAGCTCGGCGCGATGCGCCTCGGTCGGCATCTCCGCGCGCCTGGCCCTTGTTGCCGGCGGCCTGTCCGCCGTTGGTTGGCGCCCGGGGTGACGGGGGCGATGCGGGGAGCTGATCCGCCGGCATTCATCAAGGAGGGCCGAGAGGGGAGATCGTCTCCCGGCTGATGATGGAGGTGATCGAGCTGGCTGAAGCGCCGGGTCGCAGCGGGGGGTTCGAGCCGGCCGGCGAGGCTGCGCAGTGTTTGTGCGAGCCGCTGCCGCGAGGACCCGGCAAGCTTCCGGAAGACGCGACCCAGGACATGGCCCCTGCCGTTCGTGGCGCCTGGGGATGGTGCAGGTGGTGGTGGCGGCTGGCCCAGGCCGTGGACCGCGACGGCGTCGGCGTCGGCCGGGAAGCCCGTGGAGTCGCCCGCTGCGCCGCGAGGGTGGCTGCCACGTCGAGATCCACCCTCGACGATTCCGGTCGCGGCGATCGCGGGCCTAAGCCCCCTGACGGCCCGGTACAGGTGACGTCGTGCGCCTTTGACGGTGTGCCGTGTGGCATACGGTGCGCCGGGTCAGGGGAGGTGCGCGGTGGGGGCGGGGCCGTCTGGTACGTCGTGTCTCGCGTGGCTCGGGCTCGGGAACCCGCTGCCCGGCGATCTCCGGCTCGGCCTGCGCGGCGGCCGGCACCGGCTCCTGCTTCCGCTCCGCGGGAACTGAGGCGGGCGTGCGGCCGTACGCGTCGTGGCCCGCGCTGGCCGCAGGGTCCGTGCGGGGTCCGTGCGGCGGCAGAAGAAGGGTCTGCTGCTCGTGTTCGCTTCCCGTCGCGGCGCCTCGATTCCCTCGCCTCAATTCCTTCGCCTGGATTCCTTGTCCGTGCTGGCAGGGCTGGTGAGGTGTCAGCTCCGGTCTTGCGGCACGCAGGTGCGGTGTTGTGCGGGGATCTTCCGGCCAAGGCCCGTTCGGTCCTTACAGAAATGTGTAAGGCAGGGGTTTTAGCACGTCAACATCCTGTGGCTTACGGGATGTTAGGGTGGTGCTTACGTTTTGGTGGTGGGAGTGGGGCGGGATGCCTGACGCGTCGACCGTTGGTACCGAGCAGGCCCGTAAGGAGCTGTTCCGGCTGCTGGAGGCCGGTGAGCAGGTGGTCATCACGCGGGAGTCGCAGCGCGCCGTCCTCGCACCACTGCAGACCCTGTCCGAGCGGCAGCGCACGGCGCTTGCGTCCTGGCCCTCTCACGCTCTCACGCGGGCTCGGAGCACCCTGGGGAACCTCGTCGCACAGGCCCACGCTGGTGCTCCGCAGCGCCTGACCAAGCGGGGACGGGACGTGGCGGCTCTGCTTCCCGCCGACGCCCCGTCGACCCCGGCCGCCCCGTCGACCCCGGCCGCCCCGTCGACCCCGGCCGCCCCGTCGACCCCGGCCGCCCCGTCGACCTCGGCCACCACCTCGGCGACCTCGGTGCAGGTTGCCGTCGCCGGCGGTGCGGTATCGCCGGCTCGGACGGCTCCCGCTGAACTCGCCCACGGGCGCCGCCGGTTGACCGCTCCTGCGGCGGCGCTCGACTCGCTGGCCACCACCGGCCGCGCCCCGCTCTCCTACGGACTGCCCGCGCTCGATGACGCGACCGGGGGTCTGCTGCCCGGCCGCCTCGCCCTCGTGGCCGCCGCGCCCGGCGTCGGCGGGAGCCTGCTGGCGGTGTCCGCGGCCCGGGACGCCGCCGTCGTGCACGGCCGCACCGTCCTGTACGCGGCGTCGGGACCGTCCGCGACGGACGTCTCCTGCCGTGTCGCCGCGGCCCACGCGGGCGCCAACTACCAGCTGCTGCGCGCCGGCACCCTGGACGCGCCCGCGGAGGTACGCGCCGCGGTCGACGCGGCCCGTAACGTGCCGCTGTTCGTCGACGACGGCGAGGACCTCGACATCAGCGCGATCGCGGGCACCGTCGCCGATGTGGAGGGTCTGGCCCTGCTCGTGGTCGACCGTCTCCAGGCCGCTGGCGACCCGGCCGTGCCGCTGTCCGGCGACGCTTTGCCCGCGGCGACGCGCGAGCTGGTGCGCCTCGCCCGGGAACACCAGCTGCCGGTGCTCGCGGCCGTCGACACCGACGACCCCGCCGTCCTGACCAGGCTGCGCGCCGACGTCGTCCTCCGCCTGGAGCGGGACGGCGAGACCGCCCGACTCACCGTCGCCGACTCCGACTTCGGCACCGACCCCCACGACGTGACCGCGGTGCGGCTGCGCCCGGATTTCCTGCGCGCCCGCTTCCTCGACGCCCCCGCCCCCGAACAGGCGGCGGCGCTCCCCGAATCCGCACCTGCACCAGCGGCCGCGCAAACGGCGGCTGCGCTCCCCGCCGCCCCCGCACCACACCCCGGGCTCAACTCCCCGGAAACCCCTCCGGCAGCGCCCGCTGCCGCGCCCCCGACGAAGCCACCCAACTCCCGCCCTGCGGCGGCGCGTTCGGGCTCCGTCGACACCGACGTCATCGAGCAGATCCACGCCACCGTCACCGACGCCCTCGACGCCGCCGGAGGCGACGCGGACGCCGCGATCAAGGCGCTGGACAAGCGAGCCGTGCCCGACGTCATGTCCTGGTTCGACCGCACCCGCAAAGGCTCCCGCTACGAGCACTCCAGCTTCCCGCCCAAGCTCGCCCAGCTCCAGAAAGAAGGCCAGAAGAAAGGCGCCGATGCCATCTGGGAAGGCCGCCTGAACTGGAAGAACATGAACATCCGCACAGACGCCACCCCCCGCGAGGTCGTCGCGCTCGATGCCAACGCCGCCTACCTGTCCGCGTTCAAGACCTACCTGCCGATCGGACAGCTCACCCAGGACACCAGCGGCACCCACGACCCCAAGCGCGCAGGCATCCACCTGATCACCCCGCCCGCCTGGGACCACACCGATCTGCCCTCCCCCCTCGGAGACCGCCGCACAGCCGGCCAGGTGTGGGTGAGCGAACCGACCCTCCGCCTCCTCCAGCGCTGCGCCCGGGAGACCCTGTGCGACGCACCGGCCATCCATGAGTCCTGGACGTCCGGCGGCACGGAGAACGTACTGGAGAAGCTGCGCCGCACCATCGCCCAGGTACGCCGCGAAGCGATCGAGCACGGCGACGACGTCACAACCGAATACCTCAAGGCCGCCTACTCCAAGTTCGTCTCCACCATGGGGGAGTCCACCTACAACCGCGAGATCCGCCGCCCGGACTGGATGCACATCCTGCGCTCCCAGGCCTACGCCAACCTCTGGCTCAAAGCCCGCCGCGCGCACCAGGCCGGGCTCGACATCGTCGAAGTCACCGGCACCGACGAACTCCACGTCTCCGGCGACTGGCGACAGGTGTTCACAGAAGGAAGAGACCTGTCGGAGATGAAGCCCAAACGCACCTACACCCTCGGAGCCGCTGAGTGACCGCGCGGGACGAGTGGGGCGAATACAGCAAGTACCACGCCCGCGGCATCCCCGGCGCCCAAGCCCTCGCCGCAGAACTCGACCGGATCGTACGAGAGACCGGCATCCGCAGCCCCGTCACCACCCGCCGCGGCCTACGCGCCCGGCTCCACTACCTCGACAGCCCCGCCGGCCGCAACGCCCTAAAAAACGCCGGCGTACGCCCCGCCACGCTGCGCCGCTGGCAGACCGGCACAGCCTCGCCCTCCCGCCGGTCGCGCGAACGGATCGAAGAGGCCTACCGGAACCTGCGCAGCCACAACATGCTCCGCTCCGGCGCCCTGACCAAACGCCTCAACCAGGCAGGCGCCGGCACCCGCCTCGAGATCTACCCCGTCGACCAGACCGCCGTCCGCACCCCGCACCGCCGCGACGTCCAGCAACGCTCCATCCGGGTCCTGGACTGGCACAACATCGTCGCCGCCTGGGACGCCGGCGACACCACCCGGCTCGAAGCCGAGTGGGACGACATCATCACCGACCTCGGCTCGGAGTACGACGCGTACGCCTACGTCTCCGGCGTCGGCATCGCCGCCTGACAACCCGACAAGCCCCGCCGGCACCGACGATGAGGAAACACAGGCAGAATCGCCGACGCGCGCCCCCTCCGCCCCGACGGCGCGGCCGGCGCTGTCAAAGCCCGAAGCATGGCTCGTCCGCAACAAGCAAGTCGGGCGCGCCCTCCTACCCGTCGGCGCGCAGCGCCCAGACGACCTGAGGTCACCCTCGGCACACTCCGCCCCGACATCGTCCTCGACGCCGTGCCAGAGCATCGACACCGAGCGGCAACTCGCCGTCACCCGAGCCGAACAACTGGCCACCACGCTCACACCGGACACGCTGCGCCACCACCCTCCCCACGAGACCGCACAACACACCCGTACGGCTGCACAGGAGGCCGCGCGGGACGGCAAGGAAGCAGGCGCGCCCAGCCTGTCCTGGAAGCTGTACAACGCGATCCGGCGAGCCCGCCCATCTCGCTGCGACATGCGGAACGTCCATCGCGGACACGGAGGGTCTGGCCCTGCTCGTGGCTGACCGTTTCCAGACCGCGGGCGATCCGACTGTGCCGCTGTCAGGTGAGGCACTACCCGCCTGGACGCGCGACCGACCTGTGCGCCTCGCTCGGTGAACACCAACTGCCAGTGGCCCGCGGCGCGTTCAGGCTCCGCCGACCGGGGACGTTGGCCCTGTACACGAGTAGCGACAGCACTTGATCGTCGCTTCGAAACGCGGGCAGACAACGCCCCGTTCGATGTTCATGAGAACTCACAGCACCCGGCGAGCGAACTTGCCGCGATCTGCCACGCTGCTGGAATGACCTTCGACTACCCCGGCGAAGTCCAGACGCGGCCCGCTGAGGCCCACGACTGGGGAGCCCTTACCCAACTCGACCCCGTCTCGGCAGGAGGCGACGCAGCGCGGTGCGCGAACATCCGGCGATGGTGCGAGGAGGGCTCCCTCATCATCGCCGATGAGTCACGCGACCCCTTGGGCTACGGCGTGCTGGAGTACACCTTCTTCGAGCAGGGTTCATCACGATGCTGATGGTTGCGCCCGAAGCCCGCCGACGCGGCGTTGGGGCGCACCTCCTACGAGCTCTTGAGACTACCTGCGTCACCCCGAAGCTCTTCACTTCGACGAACGTCTCGAATCACCCGATGCAGCAACTGCTGCAGCACAGCGATTGGTGCCCCGTCGGCCTTCTCCACGGCCTCGACGAGGGCGACCCGGAGCTCTTCTACATCTGTCCGGATGAACGCCTGCACGGAGGCCGCTAGGCCCTGAGTGCTGTCAAAACCCGTGAACCGATCGACTCGCCCTACGGCAGACGCCCCCCAAGTGGCGCGCAAGTGCTGTCGTCTCTCGTGAACCGAGCCAGGAACGTCATCGAGCAGGTTGCTGCGAGCCCCGACAGGAACCTCACAGTAGGCGAGCGAGTTCAAGGCCATGGCGCGCCCAGGAAAACCCAACCCGTATCCAGGCAGTGCGCGAGGCAAAGCTGGCGGCACACCTGCGGCATTTCAAGCCAGCCCGCTGCGGGTCCACCTCAAGCCGGCCCGAGCCGCGGTACTTGTGGGAGCAGGCAAGCCAGGAGGTACGAGGATTCTCCTGAGCCGTCAACGTCACAGCACCCCTGATGACTTGGTGACCACCGCGCAGATCTCAGCCGCGCCCTGGTACAAGTGCACCTCGACTACGGGTCAACATGCGGGAGTTGGAGCAAGCTGAAGCCCGCAGAAAGATCCGGCGATCGAAATTGCGGTGCGGCAGGGTACGAACTGGT
This sequence comes from Streptomyces winkii, assembly GCF_032248595.1. NCBI lineage: Bacteria > Bacillati > Actinomycetota > Actinomycetes > Kitasatosporales > Streptomycetaceae > Streptomyces > Streptomyces winkii. The sequence goes on from NZ_JASTTH010000003.1 coordinate 855,717, forward strand.
AGAGCACCAAAAGAGGTTCAAGCAACCCCCTGGGTTCCGGTGCCATGCGTGCGGAGCGATCGTCCGTTGCGGCTCTTCCGGTCAATTCGGGACGGGAGAGCCGAACTCTCGTGAAAATCAGTGGATTTCGCGAGGGCTGAGGCAACTCGTCAGTCCCGTAGCCCGCTTCCGGCGCGAAGCGCCGGCGCCTTTTACTCCCAACTCGGGAAGTTGGACTGGATCGGCACCACAAGATCAACCCGGAGGGTTGATGCACCGTCAATAACCGGGCGGAGCCCGGTTATTGACGGCAGCACACGAAGTGTGCTAGCGGCATTCCTCCGGAGGAG